>CALMYB010000027.1 GCA_937873515.1 uncultured Acidobacteriota bacterium | reverse complement strand
TCCATGTGCTGCCCGCATTCTTAGGAAGCTCCTTCCCGAACCAGCCCGTCTTCTTCCCAGATAACGCATCCGTTCTCGGCAGCCACCCGTTCCGGGCGAACAAGCCAATCGTTGCAAACCCGAGCAGACATGCAACCGCGATAATCCGATCTCGGCCGATATCGTTAAACTTTAAGCCTTTAAATACACTTATAGGGAAAAGGGACATGGAGCTTCTCCTTTTGCATCTGGCTGGAACATCGAGCGTCTCCCCGTCGCCAATGTCGTCCAATTGTTCGGAATCATCAAAGCATGAGCAATTTTGAGGAAGTCTATCTATTGTCTCTCCCGAATGTCAACATCCGCTAGCTCATTTTTTTTACTGCGTCGAAAACAAGTGATTTATTTCTTGCACCGTCCCAGCTTGAATTTGCACTAGGCCGATCTCCCAATATTTCCAGATCCCTTCACAAAAAAAGCGATGGATGAAAATTCTTATTGATAATCCAGAACTGCGAATATCGTGACATTGGATTTTCACGATAGTGTCCCATTATGAGATTTCGCCATTTACTGATCGATCATGCAAAGCAAGCGGAACTCCAAAAATCTCATTCTGAAAATGCTTCAAAGTGAAGTGACAGCAAACTTGCCTTCCATCCTGGTGGCGGCTCGGTTCCCTGACAATCCGACCGAACGACGAGTGATACAACGCGTACTTGGCTCGTTGACACTGCAAGGCATATTGTATCGAACGGAGCTGCCGGTCACGTTTATGCGCAAGCTATCGAACAACCTGAGACTCAACTAAAGATAGCCAACGATACGGGCCGCGACGTGCCTGAGGAGTCGGCCGTAAAAGATATTTTGGTTTATTTTTGCACCAAAAACTGGTTTATTTTTGCACCATGTCATCAAAAATAAACCAATAAGGAATCGATCACTGCAGGGCTTATAGTTTAGCTTTTATACTTTCGGATGATATTTCCAATGCTTTGTCGACGGTGGGGCCACTCGGCGTGAGTTTCACGAAGTCCGGAAAGCTCCAGATATAAAGGAACGTCAAACCTGTTGATAATGTAGTCTAAAACAACCTAATTGTTGCGGATAACTCCAACAAGATACTTTTGAATGGTGTTATCAGCCTTGTGGTATAAATCTTGCTCGTAATTTGTTTCATTTACGATGCTCGGACCGAGAAGCTCGTGTCCTTTAAGCCATTTACAGACTCCCGGATTTGTTTTTTTGCAGATGAAAAAGTTACCCCCCAAACCTCCGCCGATCAATGGCGAACGAAAATATTCACCGGTGCCGCTCAATAATGACAGGTCGGTTATCTCCGCTTTCAGCCTCATATGGCGCGTTCTATCAGGCCGCCGTTATGCGGTTCCAGATGCGGAAATCCCGGATATCGCTCAGGAGGCAGCGTTCCGGCTATGGAAATGGAAGGAAAAGTATAAAGAGAAGGCGAATGAGATGACCGACCGGGAGTGGGATTCGTTCATCGCGAAGACAGCTCACAACGAGCTAAATAGGCGCTTATCGAGTCAACAGCGTATAAGAGAAATTCCATTGGACGAAACCGGTCCGTTGCAGGTCACGACCCCGGAAGGCCACGCTGATTCGGAAATGTATTCTCTTATCCGGAACGTGTGGCAAGAAATTTGCAGGCTGACGCTGTACCAGCGACGAGCACTACTTCTTGGCTCACCTGAACTGATCATTTATCTCGCGCAGTTCGGTATAGCCGAAACCAAGATCGTCGCATCCATTGAGATCAGAAAAGAAGATTGGGCAGGCATATCCGCACGATTGCCTCTTTCAGACAAGGAGATAGCTGCCATCGCACGATGTTCCAAGACGGGCGGCGACTCGAAGTCAGCGACACGGGCGATAGGCAAAGCAAGGTATGATGCTCGCCGGAGACTTGAAAGGTTAAGAAAATGATAAGTGAAAAACACCTTCAAATGTATGAGATCCTCGGGTTTCGTGAAAAGCGCCTTTCGGCGGAAGAACACAACGCGGCGGCTCGCCATCTGCTCGTGTGTACAGAATGCAGAGATCGACTTCCCCTACCGTCCGCCGACGAGTTCTGGAACTCTCTGATGGGTGACGATTTGCAACGATCCGAGACCGCAAACCGGATTTCTCCCTGGGTATACATAAAAGAGCGTCTTTCGGAAAGCTTATACAGTCGAATTGTGACAAGAAAAATCATTTTCGCCGCATTCCTACTGGCTGCGACTGTCGGGCTTTCATTGTTTATGCTTCTGCAGGGAGGTTTCTCCGGGGATAAGAGTCTGGTCTCCGAGGTTTCCGATGGCTATTCACCGGTTGTTCTCGATGAGGATATACGCGAAAGCCAGGTGCAAAATAAGTTTCCGAACAGTGTTAATTCCACAGCGTCTCGCACGCCCGACAAAAGTGATTCCCATGTCGGTATTGACAAACTGGCGAAGTCGGTCAATGCTCCCAGCCAAGCAACGTCGAAAAAACAGAACGGTAGTCCGATCCTTCGAACTCGACCTCAAACACAAGCAGAGACACGCGGCAAAACCCCGTGCGGAAGGATCCTGTATATGAGTTTCGATGCAAGGTATACCGATAAAGGTCTCCTGCTGAAGTGGGACAAACTAGCGGGAGCAATTTCTTACAACATCTATCTTTCGGACCTTGACGAACGGCTACTCGATCATTTTGAGACCAACAGCAAAACCTCCTATCTAGTGACGGGGACTCTGGACAACGAGACATTCTATCGACTTCGGTTGATCGCAACGCTTGAGAACGGAGAACGGATCGTAAGCGAATCGCAGAATTTCAGAATAAGTGATCTCAAAAAAGGATCTCAATTTCGCGGGGCGGTAACACTTCGTAAAAGGACAGCGGCGGCCGTTCGCTGCTTGGAGGTAAGACAATGAAGCAATCGGTTCATCACATACGAAACAAACGAATTCCGAATACTCGTTCTTTCTCGCTCTTGGACGGGCTCCCGGTGTGTCTGGTTCTTGTGGCGATCGTTTTGGGTGTCGGTCTTTCGATCCGCGCCCAGAACCGCGACGATCTTCCGATTCCACCGACTTTCGATGTCGAAGGGATCCCTGCAATAAAAACCTCGGATGTCGAACATCTCTTCGTCGATCCGTCGCAGGTAAAGAGTAATCTAATTTGGGATGTGGACCGAAAAAATCACTCGATCCTGATAACGGGTGATAGATCCAACATCTATCGTCTCGATTCGCCGACGGGAGAGCCGCAAAACCTGATCGACGGACGATCGCCCGAAACGGTTCGGGTCAGCCCCAAAGGCGGCGTGTTCGCGTTTATCGACGACAAAGAGGATAGAGACAATTTCGAGCTATATCTGCGCGACGAAAATAATCAGGTTCGAAAGCTGTCAGCGTTCACCGGAAAAGACGAATCGGTGGAATCTCTCGTCTGGGATGAAAAGGGCGAGAAGATCTACTACTCGCAGGTTGATTACGAATCAAAGACCACAAAGATCTGCCGTCACGATCTGTCAGCCAACGCGTGCTTTGATCTCGATCTGAAAGGAATTTGGAATGTCATTGACTTGAGCTCTGACAAGCTGCTTCTGAAGTATTGGAAGTCGTCATCGAACCAGAGCCTCTACGTCTATGACCTGGCATCGAAAAAGCTGACCACTATCGAGGAAAAAGGTAATTCGACAAGAGGATTCTTTGGACAGGATAGGGTTTTCTGGCTTTCGGAAGGATCTCCCGAGTGCGGTTCCGAAAACTGCCTTATGTCGATGGAGATTAGGAGCGGTCGCAGGTCTCGAATAAGACTTCCCGAAGGTGTTTTGAATCTCCAGGAGGTGAAGATCTCACCGGATAAAAAGTCATTCCTTATCCAGGAAATGCGCGACGGGATCGATAATCTCAGAATCGGAAAACTTAAGAAAGATGCGATCGTCGAAACCGTTCCGTCTTTCGTACACGGCTCCTACGTTATATGGAACACCAGATGGCTTTCGGATAAGGAGATCGTCTATACGACCGAGAACATATCCAAGCCGGCATCGATCGAAGTTTTCGATACGAGATCCAAGCGAACCACTTCGTGGACGAAAGGACAAATCCCGCCACAATTCGGGAACACGGTGAAACCACCGGAGATAGTCAAATGGAAGTCCTTCGACGAAAGAGAGATCTCTGGATATATGGTCAAGCCCCAAAAGATCGAAGGCAAATCACCTGTCCTCATCTATATTCACGGCGGACCTCAGATAATCGACCGCCCTCTGTTCGACCTGCAGGACATACGATTCGCCGCAATTCTCGGACTCACTACGATCCATACGAACATTCGCGGATCGAAAGGTTTTGGAATCGAATTTATGGACGCAGATAACGGAGCAAAGCGGGGCGATTCGGTTAAGGACATTAGCGCGCTGCTCGACTGGATCGAAAAGCAACCCGATCTCGATCCCGAGAAAGTGATCGTCCGCGGTGAAAGCTACGGCGGGTTCGTCGCACTATCTTCCGGTCTGCAGGAGCCAACGCGGGTAAAAGCGGTGATCGCTGAATACCCGCTTGTGTCAATAAGAGGCTTTCTTTCGCAGAGCTGGATCGACGAGTTCGCGAAGAACGAATACGGCGATCCGGCAGACGAAAAGTTAATGAAGCAGCTGGACTGGCTTTCACCTCTGAATAATACGGATCGCTGGGGCGGTGCCCCATTGTTTCTTACGCGAGGCAAACTCGACGCACGGAATCCCGAAAGGGATGTTCTCGACCTTAAATCCCAATTGCAGGAAAAAGGTAACGAGGTTTGGTTCATATACGCCAAGGAGGCAGGACACGGCGTTAGCGGCCGTTATGTCACCGCGGCGATGTATGAGTTTCTGAAAAAACAACTGAGGAGAAAATAAATGAAAAAAATGAAAATGCTCTTTCTTGCACTGGCTCTTTCCGTTGCGCTTGGTGGCAATACATTCGCGATCGGGCCTTCGGGTCCGGCCGACGGACTGGTTTCAGCTGCTCTATCCATCGCAGTCGAACAGATTTACTCACTGTTGGGGTTCGGTCCTGACGACTGTCCGTTACGGCAGTGTCAGACGTGCCGACCAAACAACTTGGTCGATGGAACCGGTGATGGCCATTGTCGCCCGCGCGATAACTAGAATGCACCGGCGCTTTGGAATATGGCGGACTCCCATATCTGCATCGGCAAGCCGGTCTATACTGGCCGGCTTGCTGCTCTTGATATGTACCGTTTACAGCCAAGCTCAAACAGCTTCGTCGATCTCGTTGCAGCAGGCTTTCAATAACGGCAGCTTCGGCGATGTTGTGCGGCTCGCAGAACTGAATATTGCCCACAGTCGAAAAAAGGGTGCATTTAGCGCCGCATTCGAAGCCGGTCTATTAAAGGCCCGCGCCTTGATACAACTTGAAAAGTACGACGAGGCGAAGGATTTGCTTGACGAGCTTTTGTCTTATGCCCAAAAGTCGAAGCGTAAGAACGATCTGGCGTTGGTTTACTTAACGGAAGCGGGACTGTTCCGCCTACAGCGTGACTTTAAGACGGCGATCCAGAATGCTAAAAGCGGATTATCCGCCGCACCTGATGACCCGCAAGTCAAACTGGAATACAGTCTGGCGATCGGCCGAATACTGTACTCATCCGAATTCGATATAGCTGCTATAGTCTGGCTTGAACAGGCGGAGAAACTGTCAGAGGCTCTTCCCGCATCAGCGGTCCGTCTTGATGTCCTCGGCCATCTAAGCTTTGCCTGGGCCTCAAAATTCAACTATCAAAAGGCAGTCGGATATGCAGAAAAGCTGGTCAAAGCGAGCCAAAGGTCCGAATTCAAATATAGGCATCGTCTTGCACTGTTTGAACTCGCCAATCTGCTAAGCTCGATCGGTCAGGAGCGAAGGGCTCAGGACCTTCTCGAAAAAGGCGTCGTATTATCGATGTCCGCGAAGAACGACTACCAGAGCAGCCTTTTCCTTTCGACTTTGCTGCTTACGGCTCTATATAACGGTGACATCTCAAGTGCTGAGAAGCACCTTTCGACGCTCTCCCGAGTTGATACAAGTAATCGATTCTTATTTGAATCGACTCTTGGAAAGGCAGTGGTCGCAGGACTCAAAGGACAAAGGAACGTATCCGAAGAGTATTTTACAAAGCTCGCATCGCTTAAAAACTATTCCGAACATATCATCCCGTACTGGAAGGCAACATTGGCCGAGAAAAGGCAGGACTGGGAAGGGTTGATCGAACAGGCAAATATTTTGCGAAAAGTAGCCGAGGAAGGTAATTTCCGCGACGACCTGCCAGGCATTGAGCTTGAGCTCGCCCAAGGCTATCACGGTCTCGGGAAATTAGACCAGGCTTTTGAACATGCAAAACTCGCTGCCACGATCATTGAAAGCGATCGTCCGTCCGGCGATGCTCCTTTATCGCTTTCACTGCTTGAGACCTATCATTCGGTCTACCGGCTGATGGCTGAGATCGAAGAGAAACGGGGTCATGCAACCGCCTCTTTTGAGCTCGCCGATCGCCTAAAGGCGCAGGTGCTGAAAGACCGTATCGATAACTCCGCACTTCGACCACGGCCGGATATCGGAACCTCGACTAGGCAGGAAGCGGCCGACCTATCTTCCCGATTGATCAGCGGCGATGACGTCGATAGCAAACTTGCGGAATTAGAGAGATCCGCCACGCTTTCGGTCTTTGAACAACTCGAACCAAAGCTCGATCTTGGTGCTTTTGGTGATTTGAGATCACTCGACGGAGTGTCGCTGGTCTCGTATCTATTCACGGCTAAAGGCGAGCTTCTGGCGTATGTTGTCGAAAACGGAAAGGACGTTCGCATAGTAAAGCTGTCGATGTCGGAACATGAGGCTGACAAACTGGCAACATCCGTCCGCACCAAGATCCGAGATCGGATATTCTTCAAAAGAGACGGGAAAGAGATCTATGACCGCCTTATTGCCCCTTTATCGCTGACGGCCACGCATATAATCGTCGTCCCGGATAAATCCCTTTGGAAGATACCGTTTCACGCCCTGAGTTCGGATGGAGTATCTTATTTGATCGAACAGAGAACGATCAGTTATGCGCCCTCGGTCTCGATGCTTCTGAATGAACTCAAGAGACCTGCTCCGATAAGAAAAACTATGCAGGTTTTTGCAAACGATTCGTTCGAGGGTCGCTACCTGACTTACGTCAATCGTGAGGCGGCAAATGTCGCCCGGGTCTTTTCCTCAAGACCTTTGATCAACGCAACGCGAACGCAATTCCTGAGCACTGCCGGGAGATCCGACCTGCTTCACTTTTCCATGCACGCACAGACCGATGCGGACGAACCGCTTGATTCTTTTCTGGCATTTAAAAGTAACGGTCGCGATTCGGGCAAGGTTACAGTGGGAAACCTTTTAAACGTTCAACTCAAAAAGCAGAGCCTTTCCTTTCTTGCCTCGTGCGAGTCGAACAATGTCCTTAACGGTGAAGGGTTGGTAAGTCTTGCTTGGGCTCTACTGGGTTCCGGAAACTCTTCGGTCATATCATCACAATGGGAGGCAAATGACCGATCAACGGAGATCTTTACGGAAAAATTTTATCAACAGTATAAGAAGGGTAAATCGGCGGCGAAAGCATTGCAGGCCGCATCGATCGCGATGATCAAAGACAAATCGTCGGAATCGCACGAGCCATACTTTTGGGCCGCTTTCACATTACTTGGCGACTATAGATAATATCGGGCGCGGATGGGAAAAGGACAGGAGTAAAACATTCAAAACCGGCATGAGTTCCTTGTGGCGCAATACCAACGAGGATCCACCCATCTATCCTATCTTGACCGTCGATGCTCAACTTGAATTATCTGGGTCGGTTGGCCTCATAGTTCACAGCAGAGCGAACAAGACAATTCCCGGCAATGCTTTAACAGTGATGTTGATGCAAATCAAGGGGAAAAGTACTCGATATCGGCAGCCCATCGTCCTTGCCAGACGAGACGCAAAGAACTTATGGACTATCCGGATCCAGAGGACTTTTCAAAAGGAAGCGTAACCACAAAAAACAAATTTATTACTATTGCGAAACAAATAACCCGAATTGCAGAGCCGCCAATAAGTACAAATATAAAAGCAAAGATTTTAGTTCCTGTGTAAACATAAGACTCGGAATACACAGGCGATGTCCCGAATGTCGTTTCAAAATATTGAACCGCACAATGCGTAGTAGGTTCTTCTCACCGCATTGGTTTCGCATAACAGCAGACTCCTGTCGGGCTCCGTATATGTAGGTTTCGAGGACATTATTCGAGTCATCCTTGTTCTTGACCAATTTTCCGCTCACATCATAATTCTTTTACAAAATCGTGTTACTAAGTATAGGAACATCTTTCATTAATCGCGATTTTCATATATGTACCAGTTAGGCGAGATACTCATATAAATCCGGTCCTCTCTTCTCGCACTTTTGGGAATACTGTCAATACTTTCCACTAACGGCTTCAGATCCGAAGTTGAATGGACGTACCCTTTCTCCCTTTCACTACAATCCGAAAATTTGCCACAGGAGCGCATCACAAAAAAGGTCAATCTTCCAAACTTTTCGGTGTCGGCTATATCCATTCCTCCCTTGATTCCAAGCCGAGCAAACAGCGTTCTATACTCGTCCCAACGTGTCTTCGTGATTCCCCACTCCGATTCTGGGCGCGGCCATGCAAACGATTTCTTGGTTCGAGTGAAAGAATCCGCGACTCGTATTACGTCCGATTCAGCATCCCCCATTTTTGCTAGTTCATTGAAACTGTTCTCATTTTTAAGAAAAAAGTCAATCATTTCCTTGTCAGAATATCGTTCTGAAATCAGTCCCAAACAGCCTAAAATCGGCAAGACCCAAACCAACAAAATCGAAACTCTAATCAGATGAAAAAGAGACGCGATCAACTTCATACGATTCACTGTTCCCCCTTGATGCATTTAAAGTAAGCTATGCCCATCATTATCATAGCTGGTATGAAAGAAGGTGGGGCGGGGTGGACTCCACAAGTTTGGTTTGACAAACTGGCCCGTAAGACGGGCACGGACACGTGGTAGTCGCTGAGCCTCGCCCCGTGCGAGTGAAGAGAAGGCCACGGACACTCCGGTTATTCTTATAGGCCGCAAAGAGCCTGCTGTCGTAGCTGGAGGTCCCATTCGCACTAGCCCGCTTGGGTCAAGGAGAGAGACGGAGGCCGAATTGACTTCGGTCGAACGATATTCGGTCCCGTCTTTCTCTCGAGAACCCGTATCAGTATTTGTGCACGCACTCGTGCGTAATGTTTTCAACCTTTCAATTCACTAACAGGAGGTTTAATGATATGTCAAAGAGCAAGAGTATTCAACGCTTTTTTGCCATTGATCTCGCCAAGCGCGAGTCACAACTCTGCGTAACGGACGCGGACGGCGACGTTCTCGAAGAACGCCGCTTTTCGACCACGCCCGCTAAACTCGAAGAGATCGCAGCACAGCTTACAAAACACGATACCGTCTGTTTCGAGATGACCACCAATTCGTTTGCGATAGCGAGACTCTTCAAAGAGCTCTCGCCCGCAAAAGTGCTTGTCTCGAACCCGATGAAGACAAAGCTCATCGCATCGGCCCGGTCACAGCCGACGCTCGACGTTATCAAGAACCTGGCGAAGGTCCTTCAAGTTTCTTCCGATGAGTTGATCTTCGGCGAGGACGAGCGCTCTCCGTCCGACGATTTCAAACTCCAATTCGAAGCCGTCTCACGCTTTCCCGATGATGAAAAGAATATCGTCAAAGCACTCCTCGAAGGCATGATCCTCAAACACGAAGCCAAACGCTGGGCCAACGCCTGAACAACGAAAAAGACAGCCTCTCGAAAAAAGCTGTCAAGTCTTATTCACAATTTTCAATCTGCCTTTCGGTTAGAAGCATTATTGCTAACCGCCAGTAATTATCTGCATTTTACGTTTCGTTCTTCGTTTTGCAATTGAGGTTTACCTTCGTCATTCATTATGAACATACGCAAGTCCAATGAAGGATGATCGAAATCTCGTTCTTCGATAAATTCAGAACTAAAATCGACAACGAAATAATTGAGAAAACCGTTTTTATCCCAAAAGATAAGTCGCGGATTGTCCGACAAGCTTTGGAACTCTATTAAATGATCATCAACCTCAATTGCCCAATATTCAAGATTTGACGCTAAGCCCGTCGCCTCAATGTTCCGAGAACCTAAGACTAACACCTTTTTTACGTCGCTCTTTAGTTCAAAAGAAACCAGCTTTTCTGCATCAGCAGTTTTGAGCCATTTCTTTAGATCAGGCGATAAGGCCTCGTTTTTGACACTGAACCCCTTTAGCTTTAATAGCTGAGTACCAGGAGCTTTCAACGAGCCGATTTTCGTTAGAAGGTAGTTTTCACAAAGCGGTCCGCCCTTGATTACACGCGAAGGTCGATTCTCGCTACGCGAAGCTGGTGTCTCGACAGGTTGAGAGGTCGTTGCTACGGGCGCAGTTTGGCGAGGCGTAGGGCTTACCTTTACAGAATCGGTCGAGACTTCCGCCGAACAACTCATAGTCGTAATGAAAAATAAAAAAATCAAAACAATCCGACACTTCATCCCTAATCTCCTGTTGACTACTGGCCATTCCACTTGGTTGATCCATTAGCTTTCTGCCATGCTTGCGTCAACTTCATAAAAACCGTTTTTCCGTAACCTGCGGTTGATTCGTATTTGAAATCCCACTTTTTGTTACCTGACTTGTGGTCCCCCATCTTGAATATATCGTGAGAAGGAGACGTGAAATGGAAGCCCACTTTATAAAAACTCTCATAAGCGTGCATCCCATTAAAGTGTCGACTAAAATCGACTCCCTGCCAATAATATGCTCCGCCTGAGAAGTCACGACCTGTCGCATACGAAACAGCAATGCCTTGGTATACGGCCTTAAGCTTTGACTGAGAGGCATTGGGGCTGAATGCATCATTCTTATGGGCCGCTCCATAGACTCCCGGAGCATTAGCCTCCGTTTGTATCGTCGTGCCATTTGCTGTTGCTCGGTTATTCAATGCGCCATAAATGCCAGCAGCCTCTGCAGCCCCTGCATTTTTCGATGCCTCAGCATAAACTACGCCTGCCAGATCGTTAAATTGTGCTGTGGTCATGTGAAGATTGGTGTGCGAATTTTGTTCGAACTGCGCCAAATCTTTGTCATAGGTCGCTCGATCTTTCGCAATTTCGCTTTGCAACCGGGTAACGTCAGCACCTGTCGCAGCAATCACTTGATCTTTCCCATCCTCTATGTGAGTTCGATCACCTGTTTCAATATCTATAAAATCAGTGGGCGATTCTCCCGTTGGATCAGTCAACGACAGTGGATTATTTGTAACGTATACGTATAAATTCCAGCTTTGCGGCTGAGAATGATCAGCACCTTTGAAGAAATCGTCCGGACTCGTGAACCTGCCGTGCTGGAAGTTATACATTCGCGCCTCGGCGAAGTCGAGCGAAGATTCATTATCGCGTTCATAGCCTGTGAACTGTTTGCGGACGGAGTCGGTGCCGTAGCCGAGGCCTGTGGTGCGGCCGCCTGTTCCGTCTATTTCCTCGCCGAAGGGGAGATAGTCGTGCCTCGAAATAACCACACCGTTTTGGTCGGTGTTTATTCGTGGAGAACCTAAATGATCCGAAGTCAGGTAATTGACTTTCGCATCGTTTGTTGACGCCACGATCGTCGAATACTCGGCAACGAGTTTTCCGCTCGTGTCATAGACAAAAACGGTTACTTCACCGGAACCGGGGACAACTTTCTTTACTCTCTTTCCATCACCGTCGTATGAATATTCGCCGAGAGTGCCGCTGCCGTTAGAGGCTGAAACCATCTTGTTTTCGGCGTCGTAAACAAAAGTTTGTCCGCCAGCGTCCGCCGTAGTATTTCCGCTCGAATCATAGGTCCAGCCGCTCGAAGTTATCCGGTTAGTCGAAGCGCTTATCGTTGGATCGCTCACCGCCGGATTCGAGAATGACGAAGGCATCGTCGTGTTTGCTTCGTCAAAGTTGCGGTTGCCATAACGGTCGAAAGTGAAGCTTTGTTTCCACGATTGCGATGCACTGCCGCCCGTTGGCGTCACATTTTCCGTGGCGTCCTGCAAACGATTCAAGCTGTCGTAATTGTAGGTCTGAACCGCAGTAAAACCTGTATTGGTTCCGACGGTCGGCACAGTGATCGTCTGCGACATAACGTTGCCGTTATTGTCCGTCGTCCCGTAGCTGTAATCCAACTTCAACAGATCGGTGGCTTGCGGAGTTACTCCCAAAGCGATCTGCGTCGGCTGAAGTCTGGAATTGAATGTTGTGGATTCCCATCTGCCGTTACCCAACTGCATCGAGGTCACTGCTCCCGCGGCGTTGTACGTGAAGTTCTTGGCATAGTTGAAGAATCCGTGATTCCCATCCTTTTTAGACTGAACCATCGAAAGATCGCCGTTGTTGTCGAGCACGTTTTTCACAACTCTGCCTGATGGATATGTTTCTTCATCCAAAGATCCGTTCAGCTTATACGTATAGCTGGTAGTGTAATCCGTTCCATCCGTTGTCTGCTTAGAACCCGTCACACGTCCTAAGATGTCAAATGACGTGTATTCCGTTGTCGAGACAGTTGAATCGACTTTCGTCAGTTTTCCGATCTTCGGTGCGGTCGTGCCGTAGGTGTAGTCGACATCCGGCGTCGAATCCGAATAATCACGGTCGGTGATGCGGTTTAGGTAGTCGTATGTATATGTCGTTGTGATTGACCTCGCATCGGTCTTGCTCGTCAGATTGCCGTTCGAATCATAGACGTAACCGATCGTGCCGCTTTCGGGATTTGTTGCGGATATAAGCCGTGAAAGGGAGCTATAGCTAAAGCTTCGCGACTGGGAGCCTTGAGTTACGCCTGTCAGGTTGTTGAGCGTGTCGTACGCATAGCTCGTATCCTGGTTCGGGCTCGAAACCGAGCCGAGTTGGCTGCTTGAGTTTGGTTCATCTACGCGGACGAGTTGACCCAAAGCATTCGTTATCGACCGTCTCAACTTGCCCGCCTGATCTGTAACGGTTGCGGCGTTTACGTCCGTTACGGTATCGACCACGCCGGTCGAACTCGTGTTGTAGCCCGAGGTCAGGAAAGGCTGCGGCAGAGTTGCTCCCGCGAACGTCTCTACCTGGCTCTCGTGTCCCGTTGCCCAGGCTTTCGAGCGCGTCCAGCCCATCGTGTCTTCGCCCGAGGCACCGGATGAGGTCGATGCCCGATACGGATTCGAGGTGAGTTGATACGTGTAGCCCGAAACGCTCTTGTAGCGTGTCTGTACCTTGATGCCGTCGGTCTCGTTCGTCGCGGACTGAGCTGCGGCGTCTTCGAGCGTCTTTGCAAGCCGCACTCGTCCCAACTGATCGTAGAACTGCGTCGCAACTTTGCGCCCATCGCCTTTTGTCTCAAGATCGCTCTTTACCACGACGAACCTGTCCGCGTCGTGATACTCCGTCTGCGTCCAGCTCTCGAGCGCGGTTCCCGAAGCGGCCGCAACCTTCGTCGGCCTTCCAAGATCGTCATAGGTCGTAACCGTCGAGACGCCGTTGTCGGCATCCGTCGCCGTCGTCACAAGGCCGGTGTAAAAATCGTAAACCGCAACGGAAGTCCTCGCCACCGCCGTCCCGTATGCCGCCACCGTCTGTGTCGGATAAAGGTCGGTCACATTCCCGCCCGGCCCCGCCACGTTGCCGTAGGTGATCTGCGTTACATTCCCGTTCGCATCCGTCGCCGTCAGCGGCATCCCGTAGCTGTTGTACGTCGCAGATGTCGTGATCGAGTTCGTCGAGGTAAGCGGATCGCTGTAGCTTTGCGAACTCCCGCCCTTAAAGGAATCCCAGCTCTTTGTCTGCGTCGGATTCCCCGCGACCGTGTTGCTCGAAGCGTAGTCCGTGTAGTCATAGGTCATCTCGACACGCGACTTCGGCGTCGAGGACGCATCCAGGACCTCCGCCGCCTTTACAAGACCGAGCAGCCTCGGGCTGGTCGAAAGATGATAGCTGTCCGCGTCCGTATATGTCCCGCTCGACGCATCGGGCGTGTCGTTGTAATACTCCGTCTTCGTGATCCGCTTCAGATAGCTCGAAATGCCGCTCGGCAAACCGGTCGGATATCCGGACCCGTCCTTCGGTATCGAAGAATATGCAACGAAGTCGTACTCCTTGACCTCGGTCGCATTGCCGTTCTTATCGCGGCTGTATTCCTTTATCGCGGTTTTTGAAGGGGTGCCGGAAGAGTCCGCAATAGTATTGAACTCGTACTTTACATACCGGTTTGCTTTGATCGTATTGGCTATCGGCTCGTTTGTCTCGTATATGCTCGACGAAATGCTCCCGTCCGGCGTCGTTGTCGAAAGCGTCTCGCCTGTCACTCTTGTGCAGGGCGTACCGTAGGAGCCCGTACAAGTATCATCGGCATAATATTCCGTCGTCGTCCCGCCGTCCGGGCCGGTTATGGTCAACGATCCCGCGTCGTTGTCGCCGCGCATCGTATAGGCGTAGGTCCAGGTTTCGGTAACCGGCGTGCTCGATCCGTCGTATTCCTCGGAATAGTGCAGCTGCTTTTCAACGGGCCGGTTTCCCGTTACGGTAATGGCTTCCGGGTCGGTATATGCACTGTAGAAATACGAATATTCGACATAGGCACCCGACGGCATTGAAAGATAATTGAGCTCACCCCAGCCCTCGTCTGCCGTCGCCGTGTCGTCGGCATTGTAGCCGAAAGAGTATTTTAGATTGCCGTCGAGCTGAGAGGGAAGGTCTATCTCATCGACCACCTGAAACGTCCGGTCAAGAGCATAATTTTGAAACGCGTTGGCGGCGTACGGCGCGGGGGCGCCGGCGCAAGCGAAATAATTGCGATTTACGCGAATTTCCTTCCATTTGACCGCCGTAGTTATATCCTCGCCGCCTACGCCGAGAGAATGTATCCGGTCCTCGTCGGTCGCCGCCCCGTATTCGATAACAACGCTTCGATCAAGACCGTCCCGGATGTAAGTGGTACGATGATTTGAATAGTTCGCGTCCGCCGAAACCTCCGTTATGTCGATAGAGTTGCCGTTCTTATCGGAGATCCGCTGCGTGTAGCCCGCCGCCGGATCGTACTTTACGGTCGTGCCGTCGGGCGCGATCAGCGTCCATTTATTATTCGTCCAGTCACTGTCGCTGTCGGCGATCACCTCGAGCCGCAGAAATGTTCCATCGGTCGAGAAAAAGGTTACGGTGGAGCCGGGCGTCGGAGCCGTTCCCCCGCAGGCAGGCCGTCCGTCCGGCGTTACGCCGACGAATCCGTCAGCGTCGGCCGCCGTATCGATCAGCGAATGTGTTGCCCCGTCCGGGGAAATAAGCTGTATCTTATATGGGAAATTCGACTCATAAACTCCCACAGTGCAGGCACCTACTCCGTAACCGAGCTTTCTGCCGTCAACCCGAAGCTCGTATTTGTAGGCATACGACCAGCCGCCTCGTTCTCCGGGAACAAGGAACCCTGCCGGCCACGACACACCGCCACGCTCGACGTCGTCGTTGAAAAGATCCCAGATCTTGCTGTCGTATCTCAGGCGGACGCCGCCCGTAATGCCTCCGCGCCCGGACGGGAGCTGGGCAAGCGGTATGTTCAGCATCAGGTTGCCGGCATAGTTGCCCACCGATTCGATGTCCGACACTGAGTATGAACGGGCTCCTAAAATCCCGCGCTCCGGTGAAGAGGTCTGGGTCGAAGTGCTCGTGGTCGCAAAAACCGACACCGCCATTAACAGGAGGCTTGCCGTGTATTGGGTGAGGGCAGATAACTTTTTCATGTTCGTGATCCTATCTTCGATAGTAAGCGGGGACGGGGAAGTCGCCGGAGGAGCCCCATTGGACGGTACGGGTGGTCGAATCGGAGG
>CALMYB010000026.1 GCA_937873515.1 uncultured Acidobacteriota bacterium | reverse complement strand
AAGCCTGAGACCCGGCACTGCAAACTGAAATCTGAATTTAGCTTGTCAATGAACGAACGGCCGTCTCGACCGTGTTGCTATCATAACCAAACTGCTGCGCCCGTTTGAAGCACAAACCGCACAGAATGTATCAAACCGCACAAAATGCACGATTTGCACGAAATGCACGAAATGCACGAAAAATGAAAAGGTTCTTCGCGGGGGCTATTCGTTGACCATCACTTCGACGGGGTCGATGCCTGAGGCTCGAAGGGCAGGGTAAAGGGCGCCGATCAGGCTGCCGAAGATCGCGATCGCGATCGCCCAAACTACCCATTGAGCGCTAAATTCGAACTGCAGTTCAAAGAAATGACTGATCGTTCGTGATGCGATGAATGCGGTGAGAAAGCCGATGATGATGCCCGCGAGGCCGATGATCAACGCTTCGCCTTCGATGGTGGAAACGATGAATCCGCGTGACGCACCGAGCGATTTGAGGATGCCGATCTCTTTACGCCGCTCGGTGATCGTCGTGTACATCGAAAGCAGTACGAAGACGATCGAGACGAAAGCGCCCAGTCCCACGAGCACACGCAGGAAGGTGTTGAGGCCCGGAACACGGTCTTTTGCGTCGATGATAAGGTCGCTCGTGAGGTTGACCTTGTTGCCCGGCAGCTGTTCGTTGATGCGTGCCGCGACCGTCGGTACATCAACGCCGTCCTTGACCTTGATCAAAATGTAGGTGCACTTGTTCGTCTCCTCGAGCACGGTCTGCATCGCGGCAAGAGTCATTTTTATGCGTGAACCCGATGGCGGTTCGAACACACCGACGATCTTGAATTGCTTGTTGCCAAAGAGAGTGAGCTGGTCACCGACCTTTACGTTCTCGTTCTTTACCTGACGCTCATCTAGTATGACCTCGTCGTTTGCCTGCGGAGGACGTCCTTCGGTGATCGTCATCCCGTTCATCTTTGCGAATGGTTCCCAATCAACACCGTCAAGCTGAAGCAAGCCCCAGCGAGCCTTCGGGTCGGCCGAGATATAACGTCCGACAGGCACGGCCGACTCAACTCCCTCGATCGCCTCGAGACGCGGAACGTAAGCGGTGCTCACGTTCATATTCGAACTGCCGAATTCCATGCCGCCGGGACGTGCAAAGACGATCTCGGCCTTCCAATTCGCCGAGCGTTTTGCCATATCCTCGGTCATTCCTTTTGCAAGGCCCGTAAAGAGCACGATCAGGATGACGCCAAGCGCGACGCCGATCACGCTGATCAGCGTGCGGAAAAAGCGGACGCGAAGATTTGCAAGTACAAGCTCAAACATCTAGAAGTTCGGTAAATGAGAAGGTCGATGCGGCCTCTCGGTCAGTAAAGAGCGCAAGGTTCCTTTGAAAATAATCGTAAAGTTTGTCGTAGGTTGCAAACAGGTTATCGGTAGAAGCCTCACGCGTGTTGTTCCGTGCGGTCTCGAGGGCCGCGGCGATCTTCTTTTCTCGTGCGGGTTCGTTAGACGCAGCATCACGTACCGCTTCGGCGAACGCCTCGGCATTCGGCTCGGTCAGCCAGATGTTCTCCTGTGTGGCGTACGACAAGATGCCGCCCGCGTTCGGTGCGACGGTAGCAACGCCGGATGCCATCGCTTCGAGAGGCGCGATCCCGAAAGGTTCGCGCGGATTCGGATGCACGAAAACATCCGAGTTCGCGTAATAGTTTGCGAGCGTCTCTTTGTCGAGATGCCCGAGCTGGACGACCTTCTTATCGCCAAGTTTTTGCCCCTCGATCTCAAGAGTTTCGGCCAGCGGCCCCGCACCCGCGACCAACAGGCGAAAGTCTTTTTGCGTATCCGCCGAAAGGATCTTCATCATCTCGATCAGCAGCGGAACGTTCTTCTCGGGCGAGATCCGTCCGGCATAGAGCAGAAGTACGGAGTCCTCGGGCACGCCGGAGCGTTCGATGATCTCGCTGCGGATCGCATCTGATCGTCGGTCAGGCCGAAACTGTTTGACATCAACGCCGCGTGGGCAAACATGGATCCGGTCTTCGATCGGCACACGCGCTGCCTTTAGCCAACGCCATGTCTTGTTGATGAACCACTTGGAGCGTCGCGGATTATTCTTGGCCGCGACCGACGCGTAGAATTCGTCCGCCGTATATGCCGAATTCGCGATATGAAAATCGAACGAAGGGAAGTTGTAGTTTCCCATCAAACGACGCGATACCCATTTGCCGAGCTTTCCGCCGGAGAGGAATGACGAAATGTTGTCGTCCATCCTTTCGCAGGAAAAGTGCACGAGCATCGGACGTCCCAGCTGTTTGAACTTGTTGGTGCGGATCATTGCGCCGAGCATACTCAGCGTGTACTTGTCCGTTACCTCGACCATCTGAGGTTTTTCGTCAAGCATGATCTTTCTGATCAGCGAGTCCCCCGGAAGATACTGCCAAGGCATTATGATGCGGTATCGCTTGTCGAAAACAGGTGAGTATTTTGCGGGCACGTAATGGATCTTCGCGAAATCATTCACGATCTCGGTCTCTTCGGTTTCGCCCGGAACGATCAGCGCCATTTCGCGTTGATGCCGTTCCGCGGCAGCCATCAACGCGTTGTAGGAAGTGCTGATGCCGCCCGAATTCTTGTGGTAATAGTTCGTAATATGAACTGTTTTTGTGAGTTTTTCGGTCAAGGTCTTTTTCCGCGACGGTGTCGGGCCTCGTAAACGATCGACGACGCGATGATCGCAAGAAGGATCAGGACAAGGCCGTCAACGCCCCAGTATTTCAGGGCCCAGATCTCTTTGCCGCCTCCATAGGTCCAGAAGACGCGGTTCGCGACCGCCCATCCGACGATCTGCGAAAAGATCGTGAAGCCGATCAAGACCGCAGCGGCCGTCACCGTCGCACCGCGGCGCAGCATCGCGGCGATCTCGTTCGGAAGAAATGCGCAGAATTCGAAAACGAGCCTCGGTATCCGCATAACGTCGCTCAGAAGCGACTTACTCTCTTCTTCGCCGACGATGAGAACGTTTCGCCGCATTATGAAGAGCGCAAAAAGTGCCGAAAAGATCGAGACGCAGATCGAGCGGACGATCGCCTGGTCAGTATGATCGGCAGTCGAGGTCGCGTAGGCAAATAGCGTCTGAAAGCCGAATTCGAGCAGATGGCTGATGATCGGAACGACGAGCATCACGGAAAGAAGTGCTTTCCACGCGGGCTCGACCTTTCGAAAAGCCTGGATGAGAGCACCGCTCAAGCCGGCAAACACGAAGCGAAATGCGAATTGAACCGCGGCAGCGGCGATCGCGATCTTGATGCTCTCACGCCCTACAAGATACGTGATCAAAAAGATCGGAGCGCGCATCAAACCGCTCAAGATCGCACCCTTGTAATTCCAGTATCTTACGAAGAGGACCGGATGTTTGAAGACGAGGCCCCATGCCGCTCCGATGGTCAAGCGTTCCGTGCTTAGGGTCGTCAGGTCGGGCGTCTCGGTTGTCATTGACTAGTTGCTGCCCGCCTTGATCGTCCGTTTTGACGTGTTTGAGGCCATCGCCTCTTCTCGTTGGTGGCGGGCGATCTCGACCGCTTCAAGGTAGGAGTCATAAACTCCCTCGAAAATAGCATCCCAGGAACGCGACACCGCATTGTCCCTCGCATGGGCCTTCATCGACGCGAGCAAAGTCGGATCGCTTGCAAGCTCGATCGTGTGCTCGATGAATTCGTCGGCAGTCTTAGCGATCAGGCCGTTGACGCCCGGGTTGATAATATACTTCGGCCCGCCCTTGTCCGTAACGATCGCGGGAACGCCGGAAGCATTCGCTTCCTGAGCGACATTGCCGAACGCATCTGTCTCGGACGGGAAGAGAAAGATGTCCATATTGGCATAGGCGGCGGCAAGTTCTTCGCCCGAAAGAAAGCCGGTGAACTCCGCGGTTTTCATGTTCTCCTCGAGGTGCTCGCGGACATTTCCTTCGCCGACGATAAGGAACTCAAAGTTTGTAAGGCCACGATCGAGCATCGCTCGTTCGACGTCGATCAGGAGCTTGACGTTCTTTTCCGCTCGGAGCCTGCCGACGAATCCAATACGCAAAATTCCGTCATCGACGGTCCGCTTTGCCGGCGAGAAGAACTCAGAATCGACCCCGCGAGCCATCAAACGCGACGCGCGCTTGGTTCGGCGGCCAAGTTCGGAAACAAGTTCCTCGTTGGGAGCGAGGACGACCTTCGGCATCTGGTAGTAAAGAATGCAGCCCTGCATTATCCGAAATTCCGCCATGCGAGCGAAGGGATCGAGCACCTTTGCCGGAAGGAAGCGGAACATTCGTCGAAGCCGGCTCGATGCGAATTCGTGCACGTTCGTGTGCCAGGAACCGAGCATCGGGATGTCCATTTTCCAGGCGAGGTACGCCGCCGCATTGCTTACATCGTTAATGCCCGTGATGTGTATGATGTCGGGCTTGAAGTCAATAAGAGCCTTGCGGATCTTTGGAATATGCCGTGTAAACAGCGGATCGTATGCGAGGCCTTCATCCAGAGCGATCGCAAGCGGACTCCGCTTGAGAGAGAAATGCGTAACGCTCCCGACAGTTTCGATCTTTGTCTCCGGGCCGGCGTGCACGCATAGATACGGCCGGTCCTTTTCGCGTGCAAAATTGACAAGCCGCTGGCACGTCATCGCGGCCCCGTTGACCTCCAGATAAGAATCGGGAAAAAATGCTACACGTAAATTATCTTTCACTTTCAAGCGAATCGCTGCTCCCTCAATCACAAATGGCGGGCTCGATCGGCCCGCCTCTCAAAGGGACTATTTAATGGACGGTCGGAATATCCGTCCGATCAAGCTGTGTCGGAGGTCAGTATCTGAGAGAGATCGCTGCTGTCCTCCGGATGTTGAAACTTCGTCTTTTCAATGCTCTTTGGAACCCGATCGGCCTTCGTCCTAAACAATCGAAAGACCGGCCGAACGGTCGGGCTTCCCATTACAGCGAGCGTCCAGATCGCGGCACGCAGCCATCGCGGACCGCCGCGCTTCCATCCGTGCGACGAAAGAGAAACGAGGCCTTTGCCGTTATCAACGTCAAAGAAGACTCGATCGAACCAATGCTGGCGGCCTTGGCGAAACGCCGGATAATGGCTCAAGATCTCAGAGAACGACTGAAGCTGACGCGAAGGCAGCGGCTGTTCATAGGCGGGCATAAGCGCGATCTCGGCCCGTTTATCAAGCCGGATCTCGCCAACGAATTCTTCGAACGACGATGCATCTGTCAAATTAATGACCGTATTCGGCCTGCAGCCGTGGCGATCACCGCCCGTTGCCACCGGGATGCCGACCGCTTCGGCAAGCTCGATGACAGCTTTGTTCTCTGACCAACTTCGGAAGCCGTTGACCTCAAGAGCGTGGATCCAGCGGCCGAAAGTCCGCAAAAAGCCTTTAAGCAGCCGCTCGTGGCCTTCTTTACCTGCCATCTCAATATCCCAAAGCGGATGATTGAGGATGACCAAAATCTCCGGAACCTCTTCGAGCATCGCAAAAAGCTCATTCAGCCTTTCGTTCGTATGCTGTGCCTTGTCGAAACTGAACCCGATAAGCTCCTTTGAGATCTCATCTGCCCTGTCTCGCGGAAGATTATGAACTCCGACGTGAAAATATCCTTCTTCAAACGGAACGGTCCATTCGAGCGAGATCGGAACCGTCTTCGTGGATTCCGCCTCTTCGATCGTGAAATTTCCGTCAATGCAATCGTGGTCTGTTACCGAAACCAGCGCGTTCAACCCGGCGTTTTCGATCTGGCCTTTTTCGAAGTCGTAAACCGCCTGCGGAGAAAGCGGAGGCGACCAATAACCCGTCTCAAAATTGGGATATTTGCCCTCGCGAGCAAAATATTTCACCTTCTCCTTCTGCCAGAAATGGTTGATCACGGGCAGCTTGGCGGCATAATGCGGCACAAAGCCGAGCATCTCCTTGGAATATTCCGTGTGACAATGCAATGAGACGCCGGTCTTGGCCTGCCGAGAGAGGTCGGGTGTGCCTTTTAAGATGTTCAGCTTTGTCCTTTGTAGATTCATCGGTCTTCCCAAATGCCCGCAAAAGCAGGCATGTAAACATTAAAGGCTACCAAATGGCCAATACATTGTAAATGTTACAAATTACGACCGTTTTGATTGGATTCTGACGGTCTTTATCACTTTAATAGAGCAGTGTCGTATGTCGAGGTTATGAATGTCGTCCGGCCCAAAGAGAACATATTGGGCAGGCGTCCGAAGGTCGGTAAATTACTGCTTGCAGCGGTCGTTCTTTGCGCGCTCTTTGGTGCGTTGTTCACTTGGCTTTTCGGATCGGTCGATGTCTTTGCACCAAAGCCGGAGGTCGTGGAAACTGCTGCCGGCCGCATCATCAAGCTGCCTTCCGGCGGAAATCTTCAAAGAGCGATAGATACTGCCGTGTCCGGCGACGTGATCGAGCTCGAAGCCGGGGGAGTCTATTCAGGCCGCATCGATCTGACCGAGAAGCCGCTTACGGATTTCGTCACGATCCGTTCATCTCGCGCCGCCGAACTTCCGGAAGGCCAACGAATTTCGCCGGCTCAAAGACCGCTTCTTGCGACGATCAGGTCCGGTATGCTCGGCAGAGCTGCGGTCTATGCGTCGAACGGTGCTCACCACTATCGCTTCGTCGGGATCGAATTCGAACCTTCGAGTTCGATGTACAACTACGGCCTTGTGGCATTGGGTGGTGAGGAAACGCGCCCGGATCGTGTCCCGCACGATCTGGAATTCGATCGGTGTTACATACACTCGCTGCCTTCGGGAAAGACGCGTCGCGGCATCGCTCTGAACAGCGCCCGAACGGTCATCAAGAACAGTTATATCGAGGGCTTTGCCGGCAAGAGCGAGGAATCACAAGGAATCTGCGGCTGGTCGGGGACTCGCGATGTCAAGATCTTGAACAACTACGTCGAAGGCGGAGCGGAGAACATTATGTTCGGCGGCTCTGATCCTGCGAATGCGGAGTTGATCCCAACGAATATCGAGATCACGGGCAATGTCCTTTTCAAGCCCGGGTCGTGGAAGCAGAACGGCTTCACCGTCAAAACGCTTTTCGAGCTGAAAAACGCAAAGAACGTCAAGTTCACTAAGAATTATCTTGCGAACAACTGGGAAGGTTCGGCGTTCCGCATTACGGTCAGGAATCAGGATGGCGATGCGCCGTTCTCAACGATCGAGGATGTCGAGATCAGCGGCAACATCATCGTCGGAGCCGGCGAGGGCATCAATATTCTCGGAAGCGACGACACGTATCCAAGCCAAATGCTCAAACGCTTGAATATCACGGACAATCTGTTCTTGAACCTCGGCGGCGGCAGCGGATTCGAAGGCTCAGGGTACTTCATTCAGATCGCAAGCGGAGACACGATCACCGTCTCGAACAACACCGTCTTCAATCGCGGAAATATAATCACTTTCTACGGCGATCAGCCGCGTGGATTTCTGTTTACGAACAACGTCACGGGCCATGGCCTTTACGGAGTACATGGGCCGATCGATGTTAAAGGCGAGGCGGCCAAGTCGATGATCCACGGAAATATCTTCTTCAACAATATGGGCGTCGGAACGGGCGACCTTAGCATTCCGTTGGGAAATAGGTTCGTTGAAAGTGTTGATAGAGTTGGGTTTATGGATCGATCCAACAAGGACTTCCGCTTGAAACCCGGAAGCAAATACTGCACGCCGGACAGCTGTCCCGGGATCGACTTTCAACCTTTTACGAACCGATAACGCGCTCGTAGATTTCGACCACTCGCTTGATCTGAGATAGATCGGCTTGGGAGATCCCTTTCTCTTTACGCGGCAACGCAAGGACCGCTTGTATCCCGTTTGCGATCGCTGTCGGCGAAAGTTCCTCGATAAAATGTACGCAATCGGGCCGCGTCCCGACGCGAGTTGCGAGTACAGGTGTGCCGAGGAACAAGCTTTCCCGGACCGATATCGCATCACCGTCAAATCGAGTCGTCCGCAGCGCGACATCTGCCTTCGCCAGAAGATGCAGGCACCGGTCATGATCGAGATTTCCGGGCAGATGAACGTGCTCGTTAAGCCTTACCTCGGCCAGCGTCTTCACAACGGTCTCACGCATCTCGCCCTCACCGGCGATGACCAAGCCGAGCTTGGGAAATTCCTCGATCAAACTCTTCAACGCGGCGATCTGTTCGAGAGGTGCGTACTCGGTCTCGAGTGAGCCGATCGCAACGATGAGCGGCGAGTGCGCGGCGATAAAGTCCTCGAGGTCTTTTTCGATCCGAACGTTCGGATCGGGCGGGCACAAGGCGTAGGGCGGGATCGTTTCGAGAGCATCTGTTCGAATGCCAAGCTCGCGAATCGCATTTGCGATCTCATCCGTGACCGCGATCACGCGATCGAATTTCTTGAGGATCGACGCCGTGAACTTTCGCCGAAAGATCGACGCTTGCGAGATCGCCTCGGGAAAGCCTCCGGAGTGCATCGTCAGAACGGAATGTTTTGCCGTTTTGGCGACCGCAAGGGCCAGAGCCAGAACGCGAAGCGAGATCTCGCCGCCGACGTGCAGGTGAAAGATCTCTGCATCCGACTCGCGCAAGATCGATACGAGCTCGACCGGCGATCGCGGATAGAAGTTTCCTTCCCGCCGATCTTCCGGGGCGACCCGCGTGGTCGAGATAAGTGTGCAGAAGTGTCCGCGTGCGGTTGATACGTCGCTAAGTGATGCGATATGGCGGCTTACACCGCCTTCGGGCGGCGGGATCGGACCCAATTCGACGATTCGGAGGCTCATATGAAGGCCTCCGAGAGGGTTCGCCGATATAATTCGCTTAGCTCTTCGATCTGTCGCGTTCCTCCAATTCTTTCCTCGACAAGACGTTGCCCATTCTCGCCCATCGCGGCCGCCTCGGCCGGATCCCGGAGCAGTGAGATGAGGTGATCGGCCATCTGATCGCTGTCATTTGCCTCAACGAGAAAGCCCGTTTCGCCTTCCGCGATAACTTCTGCCGCACCGCCGACACGTGTCGCGACCACCGGCCTTCCCGCGGCCATATATTCGATTATCGAATTTGAAAATCCTTCGGCATCCGAGGTCAGGACGCCGACAAAACTCGCCGCGAGGAGTTCCGGAACCTTCATCGACCGACCGATAAAGCTCACGTTACTGCCGATGCCCATTTCATTCGCTTGCTCTTTTAGGGAGGTTTCGAGCGGGCCTTCGCCGGCGATGACAAAGTGGGCGGCGTTTGCGAGACACACTTTCTTTGCCGCTCGAAGAAGCATCGGAACATTCTTTACCTCGTGGCGAAGGTTCGCAACAAGCGTGATCAACGGTACATTTTCGGGCAAGCGGAGTTCGTGCCTGATACCGTTCGCGTCTGCGTTTGCGAACTTTGCGGCATCAATGGAGTTGTAGATGACCGTGATCTTCTCAGCGGCGAGCCCGCTATCGACGAGCATTTCTTTTACCGCCAGAGAGTTCGCAATGATCGCGTTCGATCGTCTGAAGCACAGATTCTCGATCGATTCCTGCTGACGGCTGCGCAGCCCGAATGTCTCGCGTTTTGACGCGATATGGACCGCAACACCGCTCAACGCGGCGACCGCTCCGCCGAATACGTTCGTATAGAAATCGTGAGTGTGGAGCAGGTCGGCGGTCTCGCTTTTGATCAAAGCGGCGCACTTCCAGGCCGCACGGGCAAATGAACGGCTGAAAAACGATTCGATCGGGAATTCGTGTATTTGGCCTTCGGTGAGAGCGTTTGCTGCCGAAAGCAGAGGCCCTTCTGCATTCAGCGTCGCGAGCCGCACGTTAAATTCACCCGCAGCGACAAGGCCGCTCACGGTCTCATAAGCCTGGCGTTCCGTCCCGCCCTGATTAAAGCTTCCTGTGAGATGTAATATCTTGGGCTTCTTCAATTTGGCAGGTCGGTGAGTTTGACGGCCTGACGCTCACCATCGGCATTTACATACAACTCTTGACCGAATCGGCGGGCTGTGACAAAGCGAATGCTTTCGTCCCTTCGAACGATCGGAGAATTAACGATGCTGAGCCGAGAGCCGTTTACGGCAACGATCTGTTCGGGAAGTTCCGCCTTCGAATGTGTTCTTGCCCACGTCAAGGCAAAATCGGTGGAGACAGATTCCGTGCGGATCCTTGCGCCGCCCGGTCCGAGCAGAAGCACGTCGCGATAATCGCCGTATTGTACAACGAACATGCGGCCTGTCTCGATCGGGACCTCGAAAACTTCCGGTGGAGCAAGATCGCTGACGGTCGGAAGCACGAAAGTTACGAATTCAGTTCGATCTATGTCTTTGGCCGCATAACGAACGCGTGTCGAATCAACGAGGCGGCCGTATTGGGGCGATACAGGATCCGAGCTCAGGGTCATCGCACCGCTTCCGAAGATGAAGGTCCGATGGCCCTTGTCACCAACAAAGTCGCCCTCGAGATCCTTCTCGGGCACAATGTCGGGCGCATATCGAAAATTCAGGTCGAACAGGTGTTCTCCGGGCGTTTCGACGACATCATGGATGATGAAGTAGTCGCCGCGGATATACACAACGGACCGGCGGTGAAGCCCGACGGCCGGTATCTCGCCTTGGCCCTCGAAGTAGTCAAAGATCGGGTCAGTTATCCATTCTTTTGAGGCCGCATTCGCACGCGTCTTCCAGCCGAACGGCCCCGAACTTGTGGATGTCGATCGGCCGTCAACGGTAAGCGTGTTGTGGGCACCTGAGCCGCGAAACCTTTCCCTTATTTCGGGGGACGCCCAATACGAGAACGTTCCCGGATCAATGAATATCTGCCGTCCGTGTAAGCTGAGGTCAATAGATAAAAGGTCGGCGTGGCCGTGTGCTCCTGACAAGGCGCCGAGTTCGCCGCAGTCGATCACCAAATGGTCATCGGTCGTCGCCCAGCCATTTCTCATCACGAAATAGCCGCCGTCCGGGAAACTGCGGGAAAGGGTTTCGGGTTCGGCGGCCTTGGTCCTTGCAATGGATCTGATCCCGCTTGTGCCGAGGAGCCAAAACGTTTCTGCCAAGGAATCATCGCCGCCGAATGCAAGATCGCCGCGTCCGAGAACGGCGGCACCAAGCGAGAGCGTGCCGCGAATGTCTTCGGCGGAGTGTCCCGTAAGCGGCAAAAGCCTTCCGCCGTCATCGTCTCCGATAAGCGGTGTTGTGCCGTCGGGACGCGCCATGTTCAGCAGGAAAGTAAGAGCCGAGTTCAGACGTTCGTCCGCGGTCGAATTTCGCTCGTCGTAAACCGTATCGCCAAAAAGTTCCCTGAGAGCGTAAAAGTGCAAATAGAAATCAACGGTGTAACGCTGATACCACGTGCTCTGTTCAAAATAGACGCCGTCGGGCCCGATCTGCTTGCCGATCTCGCTGAGCAAAATGTCTTCGCCGCGTCGACGCCACTCCGAGGCGGCATCGAGGAACGGAAGCTGCGTTCCGAGATAATAAAGCCCAAGGGCCTCGCCGGTCAGGTGTGTGTTCGGGCTGTAATATGTCGAGAGATATGTCTCGATGTGACGGCCGTGAACATAGAGCAGGCGCACGCAGTCAAGAAGAAGGTCGCTCGAAAGTTCCGGCGAATCCCGGAAAAGGTTCATTGCCCAGATCCACGAAATGGAACGGAAGGCGACCTCAAGGCTGCTTACCCAATTGATGCCGATGCCCGGCGGATTCTCATGGATCCAGCTCGAAAGCTGTCGTGCAAAAAGGTGGGCGTATTTCTCGTCGCCCGTAAGGCGATAGGCCGCACCGAGCGTGAAAAAATGTTGATGCCGATTCAACTCCCAAAGCACGCGTTTGTCGCCGCATTCGGTCGGGTCAAGCTCGTTGAATTCCTTCCAATGTTTTCGTTGGGAGACAATGCCGGAGATCGGTTCTCGATGCCAGTCTATGTCCGTTCCGACATCGACCTGCCCGAAACCGAGAAGTTCGACGCGTCCGTCGCAGATCGCATCTGCGGCCCGGATCAGATGCTCACGCTCGGCCGATCCGCACGATCGGGGAAAGATCTCGGAAATATCCTCACGCATCGACGTATAGAACCGCTCTCGTGAATTCTCAAAGAAGAGCTGCCGGATACTGTCGGCCGAACTGCGTACGTCGAGGCGGATGTCGGTGTCGAAAAGGTTCAAAAGCTCCGTGCGGTCCGGTGCCTCAACGCCTGTCAGACGGTCTCGATAGGCGCTGACGAACTGTGTGCCGCGTGTGCGGAGTTCGTCAAATCCTATCTGCCGGATCTTCTTCAAGGCTTTGAAGGGCGTCGTCATACGTTTGCAGAGGCTGTCCGTGCCGCCTCCTGCATTATCGGCAATAGGGTGTAATTCCGAAACGAGTTCGGATCGCCGTCTTTACCATCTATGGCTGCAGTAGCGATGTTAAACATTTCGCGGGCTGAAACAAAATGCGTTGAGTAGGAACCGCTCTTTTCGCCCGTTTCAACGATCTCCGAAAATAGGCGCCGCGCACCCTCGCCGATCGAGACGGACTGATCGTGATCGAAGAATCCGTGTGCGTAGAGCTTTATGAAAATCCAATCTGTTCGGCCGGCGACGGTCACATTCGCGCGCATCCAATGACCCAGACGAGAGATGCTGTCGCCGAGTGCGCTTGTTAATGCTCCGTCTTCTATATACGGGCGAATTCCGTTGCGAAGGCAAAGCCTTAACGGACCGGTAATTATCATCGGCGAGGCCGGGTGCTGCCCGCCGACAGCACACCTTCTTGCTTTTTCGTGCGGCCGCGGTTTTGACAGATCGCCCCCGGATTCGTATATCCGGTTAATGACGGAAACTTGTGATAGGTCGGGAGCCGACGGCAGCGTGAAGTCCGCATAGCATCCCGTTTCCTTGAGGATCTGCATCTCGTCATCAACGCCGCAGAACTTCCCGCCGCACGAGTTCGCTAGGGCGAGATTGCCGTGCACGAATGCGTATCGAGGCGCGGTGTCATTTGCCGAACGCGAGAGGCATTTGTGGCGCTCGGCAAGTACATCTCGAAACTCGGTGAGCTGTCGACGCAGGCCTTCGGATGTGTCCGGGCGCTCCACGCCGTGATGCAGATGAACCTCGACCTCGCCGAGTTCCTCGGCCTGCATTCCCGCGAGAATATCGAGGAGGTCCCGGTCGTACTGTTCCGCCGGATAGAAGTTGGTATGCCGGAATTTCGTACCGTCGCTGTCACGGACGAGATCGGCGGTGACGCGTGCGATCTCAACGTATTCGTGCAGCCGTTTGAGCTGCTCCTTATGGTCGAGAATTCCGTTCGACGACCAGCCCGGTTCAAAGTGATTCGCGACCGTAATGATCAGGTGCTTCTTCTCGAACGCCGTCGATTCAAGGAATGAACGTGCGGCATCGAGCGGGTAGCGAACCAGCCACGGCAAGTTGTGTTTCAGCTTTTCGAATTTTCCGGGTTCGCTCATATTTACAAAGCCGTCGTACTCACTTCGTCCGTTACGCGTTCGCCCGCGGGAAAGAATCGTGCCGCGATCTGCCTGAACGCGTTTTTCTCATCGTCTTCGATCAATCCGAGAAAATTCGCACTCAAAAGATAGATCGGGGTAAACACGAGAGCGGACGCCGAAAGTACAAAGATACCGCTCGCAAAGTTCACGATGCCCGCCTTTCCGATCCCGACGGTATTTGAAAGAAATCCTTCAGAGGCGGCGAAAAGGCCCGCGTGAAAACTCGCGTAGGCGAGATACGTTGCGATTCCCGCAAGAAGGCTTGCGAAGGCGGTCTTTCCGACGTTTGCAAGAAGATGCATATCCTTGACGCCGAGGTGCAGTTTGCGGATGACCAACGCTTCGGCGATCAGCTTGTCAATGATGACAGCTCCGACAGCAAGCCCGATCATCCCGGTCATCGAGATGTCGTCGAGCATAAAGTAGAGGCACGAGACCAGCGCGACAACTATGAACGATCTGGTGAACAGAAACACTCTGCCGAGCTCTTTGTATGAGCGGACGATCGGGTCGGTGATCAGAATACTGAATGGCAAGAGCGTGATGTTGACCACGAATACGCTTGCGCTTGCCGCATATTCTTGAGTGAAAAGCGTCGTAATGAACGTGTTTGCCGTGATCAGCAGGAACACATACACAGGGAAGTAGACGAGCGAGAGTTTCTGCATCGCACGTGCTTTTAGCCGCACCATTTCGTCGCGGTCGTTGTCGCCGTGCAGCGCGTTCATTCTCGGGATGAGAACGGCCGTAACAGATTCTGCGAGCATTGCGATCAGCGGTATCTCGAAGCAGCCGTAAGCGTAAACCGCGAAGTCCGCGGGTGAAAATCTGTGGCCGGCGAACCAACTATGGATCTCTGTCTGGGCAAGCCAAAGTGTTCCCGCGAGGCCGAATGGGATCGCATAGACGAGCTGCTCGCGAAGAAAGCTGAGATCAAAATACCTCCAAAAGCCCGGAAATCTCGACACAAGATACCAAGCAAGCAATGCCGTCTGGATCGCTCCCTGAACTATCGCCGCGTAAAGGAACGCCTCGACCGTCGCGAAGGCGACGGCTGCGGAACACATGAACAGCGCTTTCGTGAACTGTGCGGAAATAATGAAAACGGTCGCAACGCGTGCTTCCTGATTCGCGATCGCGACCGTCTCAAGAAAGGACGAGAAGATCCAGATCCAGATCACGACGCCGATCAGCGGTGCAAGACGCGTGATCTCGTCGCTCTGGAAGGTATTTCCGACCGCCTGCGGAAAGAGGAAAAAGAATGACGCGGCGAGGCCGCCAACGACGAAATTGAATGCAAGAATATTCAGTATGCAGGCTGAGCGGCGTTCTTCGGTCTCGCGTGCAAGGAAGTAATACGCGCTCATCGAAACGCCCAAGGGCAGCACGACGATCGCGTTCGCGATCACAAGAAATGCCGCACGGTAATGGCCGACCTCGTCCTGCGATAGATATCGGACAACAACAAGCGGCACGCAAAAGCTGAATGCAAAACCGACAAGCTTTGCCGTCAGAAGCCAAAAGCTCTGCTTGCGCAGCGAATCTTTGGCCGATGCACCGGCGGCCGCACTTGTAGCTGATGTTTTGGGGCTTGCCAACATCTTGAAGTGACGCGATCCTGGATCTTTGCACGGAGAATTGTCCGCAAGATCACTCTGAAAATAGTCGTAATAGGGCTGAAATTACAGAAAATGCCGTCCAGCTTGAGGCTGCGGCCTCATTGCGGATCAGGCCGAGGTGGTCGGAATGTTTACTGCGGTAGATGCGGAGCAGGAGAGACGGAGCAAATCGAGCCGCGAGACAAACCGCCTTCAGTTTCGCGGAAGGCCGTTTTGAACTTGCGAGCGTGAACGAATCTCGGGCCGAAGGGAAATCACGATTTATCAAGTGAGATTTCCCTTTTTCGATCTCAAGATCGACCATCAGGCCGGAAAGCTGTTCTTCGAGGATCGAAAGCTCCTTGGCGGAAAGTTCAACCGTCTCTTTAACTCGTTGGAAAACAGCGATCTCGCGTTCCACTCGGGAGATCGAGTCGCCCGAAAGATTCTCAGTATGGACGCGGTATCTGAGCAGGACCTTGTCTGAATAGCCGATTCGCGAGCCTGCCTTGGCCATTCTGATCCAAAGGTGAAAATCCTGTGCCCGAGTGTCTTCTTTCTCGAAGGCACCGGCGGCAATGATGGCAGCTTTCTTGGCGACCGTGCCGGAGGTGATCACGTTGCAGCGAAAATCGAGAAGCGATGAGGCTGTCACCTCGTCCGAAGACGGGGCCGACTCCATAAAGGTGTGATCGCTTGGTGCTGCGTCGCCAAACAGTTCCGCATCTGCGTAAACCATATCCCAGCCGCCGTCGATCATCGAGACCTGGTGGGCAAGGAATTCCGGCAGCCACTCGTCGTCAGCATCGAGGAAGGCAATAAGTTCACCGCGGGCAAGGCTGATCGCACGATTCCGTGCCGGGCCGGCGCCAAGGTTTGCCTGCTCGACGTAAACGATGTCATCGAAGAATGGCGCAAGGGCAGCCTCAAGCTGCTCTGTATCCGGCGATCCGTCGTTTACGACGATCAGCTCACGCCCTGCAAAGGTTTGCGCCTCTGCAGATCGAAGAGCGACCGGAATGAACCTTGCAGCATTGTAGGCGGGCATCACCACACTAACGCGCGGCGATGAAAGGACATTCTTACCGCGTTTGATCGTAAAACTTTCGGGCGAACGTGACCTCACCTTGCCTCCCGGATCGGCTCCCACGAGGCATACTGTTCGCCTCGAAGGAACTGGAAAAACGCGATGACCGACGCCACGTTCGTAAGCACAAAGTAGAGAGGAAGCACGAAGAGCGTAGTTCGCCTGCCATATGCCTCCAAAAGCCATCCGAAGAACGCCGCCAGGTAGAACGCCGTCTGCATGGCAAATAGAGCTGCAAAGAATGCGGATGAAAGGGCCAAGGCCGCATTGCTCAAGAACGCTGCCAAAAGCAGAACAGGGACGCAATATCGCAGAAGTTTGTGCGAGATAAGCTCGACAGCATAGAAGCCGCTGCGAAACGGACTCAGCATATCGCGATTTTGCCAAAGGTCGGTGAAGGTCTGCGAGATCACCCGAACGCGCATACGCATCTCATCGCCTGCTTGTTCGTTCGTTGTCTCAAAGCATGTTGCCGTCGGTTCGAAGACCGATCGAAGGCCCTTTCTGTATAAAAGTGTGCAGATCAGAAAATCGGAACAAGCGGCCGCATACATCGGTTCATATGCCGCTTTGCGGACAGCATACAAACATCCGGAGGCGCCGATCAGCGAGCAAGCGTCAGATTCGGCGTTCTTTAGGAGTGTCTCGTAATTCCAATAACTGCGTGCCCCTGAGCCCACATTCGTTTCGGTCGGGTCCGTATAGATCAGACGTCCGGCAACGCAGCCTACCTTTTCGTCGGCAAAGGCGGGAAGCAGTTTGCGTAGGACATCGGGCGAGTAATGGGTCGTCGCATCCGAGAAGAGAATGATCTCGCCGAGTGCAGCTGCGACGGCGTTGTTTTGCGTGACCGTCTTCCCGGCTCGGCCCTCCTGTCGAAAAAGTTTTACTCCGCTCGACGCATAACTTCGTACGATCTCGTCGGTTCCATCCGTGGAGCCGTCGCTAGCGACGAGTATTTCGAGCTTCTCGGCCGGATAATCGAGATCTAGCGTGTTCTTGAGTTTGGCCTCGATCGAAGCCTCTTCGTTGAATGCCGTTATAAGAACCGTTACAGAGGGAATGATCTCGGCCTTCGATACTTTCTTCGGGAGAAGGTATGCAAGAGCGAACACCAAGATCGGATAGCCCGCATAGACGTAGAAGAGCACGGCGAGCGAGCCCCAAAATACGATCTGAATCACGTCAAATGCCATTTCTTCTATGCCGGTACAAGAACCTGATCGCCCGTTGGTTGCGGCACCTCTTTTCGAGCCGGATCGGTCGAATAGATGCGGCGGAATGCGACCGCATAAGCGATGCCGTAATAGATGAACCAGTTATACGCGACCGACGCAAAGAAGCTCGATACCATATAACCGACGATGCTTGCCTGCAGCCCGATCGAGAGATAGTAGAACCAGTCGAGCCGATCCTGTGCGAACAGCGTGCGTTCGATAGCGGAGAGCTTTCGCAGCGGACTGATAATAAAGACCAAATACGCTGCCAATCCGAGAATGCCGATCTCGCTGGAGACCTGCGTGTATGCGTTGTGCGTTTGATGATCGTGAATGCCGACGATCGGGAAGTTTCCAATTCCGATGCCCCAAGGATTTCGGGCCGTTACGAGCAGTGATCGATCGAGGAGCTCACGCCGCTGATTGCTCGACCCGACGGGGTCAAGGCCCGGAATGAAGATCGAGAGCATTCGGAGCCCGTAATTTCCCGGAGCGGCGATCATCAAAATACCTCCAACGACCAGAGATGTGAGCGACACCTTGGCTCGGTGTTTTCGGCCAAGCTTCCAGACCAAGACGAGTGCGCTTGCAAAAAAACCTAAAAACCCTCCGCGCGAGAATGTGACCATATTCCCCGAAATAAAGAGGATCGTGATCGCAAAATACAGCGCCTTCATCGGCTTGGATCTTGTTCCAAGGGCAAGGCAGAGAACGATGGGCGTCATCATCACGAAATGGAGAGCCATATCGTTCGGATTGCCGAAAAGGCCTCCGACATCGACGGCGACACGATAGTCTTCGACCGCAAATTTGCCCTCGGCATAGAGCCTTATCGCGTTGTAGCCCAGATAAATGCCGATGCCGATGCTGAGCCAGAGAAGAGCCATAAGGCGGCGCCTGGTTCGGACGACGTTTACGAGGACGATGAAAATCAGGACAGCTTTGATGAAGGGGTCGTTGAACGTGTCCCACGCGACCTTTGGGTCCTTGGCGAGCGGAATGCTAAAAAAAGCAAGGGCCGTCAAAGCCAGGATCGCCTTTATCTCCGCCGTGATGATCGTTGCATTCCCTTCTGTAGCCAGTTGCGACGGCAGATAGATAAGCAGTGTGGCCAGAGCGAAATAGAAGGCTGTCGCCGATAGAAAGCCAAGGCTTGGCAGCAGCTCATACGGCCGAAAGAGCACAAGGACCGAGAAAAGGTAAAGGCCGATGAATGTAAGGCCGTGGCCATTGCGGACGAGCCAGTTGTCGCGTGCTAGTGCCGCCCGGTCGAGTTCCGAGCGCGACGGCTTTTGCCCTTTTACTCTATCTGGTCCCGACGCGGTCTTTGTTCCCGTTGATGCCGTGATCGGTTCGGCATTGCCTTGGCTGCCGTTCGGCTTGAGCGAAAAGGCGTCCTGTGGCACGGTGCCGCCGTTCCTTAAAGGTTCGGGGGCCGATAGCGGTTCAACGTCGCGAACTCGGCGCGCCGAACTGGCATTGCCGGAAAGGGACGAATATTCGTTTTTTGAGAATGACCGCACAGTGACAATAGAATGACCCGAAACAATCCTTAATAAATGCGGATTGCCGGGTCGTTTCCACGTCTTTTAGCTTTTGATCTAGGCCGGAACTCCCTCGCGTTCGACCGTGACCATCGCACGAACGCGTTTCTTGAGGGCCTTTTCGAACTGACGGGCCTCATTCACGCTGCCGAAACTCAGCTGCTGTAGATTGGACTCGATGCGTTTTCGATAGTCGGAAATAAGCGAATCGGAGACTCCCAGCATCTCGGCAACCTCGAGTTGTGTGCCGCTGTCGCCGATCAGATAGCAATGCCAGAGGATGTTGATCATCCGGTCGTACTGCTTCTCCTTGCCGCGAACCGCCTTGCTGAGCGTATTAAGGAAATCATCGACAAAGCCGACGGCCTCGCGTTCGCCTTCGCTCCTAAGCAGATCGTCCTCGGGAGTGCCGCGATGGTCGGTAAACTCGAACTGCATGCGGTCGTCGTCGTCGTCCGCAGGGCCGCCGACCGGTACAAGATGGATGTCCATGATCGGGAGCCTCGACATCACGAACGACCGAAGGCTACGGACATCGACAGGCGAATCTACCGCCTTGAAAACTCTTACGATCAGCTTTTCGAGTTCGACGTTGCTGATGACGATCTGTGCATCACCCGTGCAGCCGACCATTCGCGTGTCACGAGCCTTGAACGAAACTGCTTTTACGCGCTCGTCCATTTCCTGGACATCGCGGCGCGTCTTTTCAACTTTCCAGTCTGCTAGGCCGTACAGGCGATCTGCGAGACGGCGATGTGCTTCGGGATTGCCGACATTGTCGAAACGCTTGAAAGTTTGGCTGGATTGAATGAGCGTCGAAATGCGGCGGGCGAGACGGTAGGATTCGGGGTAACGCTTCCGAAGCTCGGCCGTGAGCATATTCGTCAGCTCGATCTGACTGATCTCGGCCTCGATCTCGGCATCCGTCATTCCGGTGTCAAGATAGTGCTGAAAACGTTCCTTGCTCAGAAGAGCTACAAAAAGCTCCTGGGTGAGATCGGTATATGCGTTGTATTTGCCTTCTTCAACCAGAAAGCCGGCACGCTTTGACGCTCTGACCAGCGGATGTGACGAGACTATGCGATGGAGTTCGGTCCAGATCTGATTCACATCAGAATTCTTCAAGCTATCGGTCCACTTTCCGACCTTGATCTGCTTGTTCTGGATCGATCGCGGGAGTCTTTCCTTCGTCTTGAGATCGCTCATAACCCTTACAATGTTCTCTTCGTCCTAAATTGAATGGCCTCTTGCGTCGTCCCGGGAAAAGGGAGAAAGCCTCCTCCAGGCATGCCGGGACCGGCACGACAACTTCCAGAAAACGCGGACGCTTTGGCCTAGTTTTATAGCTTTGGTAGAAAGATTTGGCGGGATCAACTGCCGAGCTTCTGGGGTCGATCCTAAAGGCAGTGGGTGAGATGATTACCTATCTCACTACCTACATTTAAGATGATACCAGTTCGGGCGAGAATGAGCAACAAGTTTTTCTCTGCTTGAACGTTCTTTGTCGTCGACGTTTGGCGCACTCTTCTCTGTGGCCCAGGCTTTCCCCGTCGCTCATCGATTTTTATTGCATTTCGACGGTCACTTTTTGGGAAGTTGCCTTCATTGCAGATTTATTTTTAACATAGGCAGTTTTTCGGCGGCTCGCCATTTGGCCGGCTGCGGAGCCGGAAAACGCCTTATCAATTTTAGAAAACCTATTTTGTTTCAGATCGCGATGGCCAACTTTGCCAAGAACGAAAAATGTCCCACTTCCGCAGACCTCTTGGCTTTTCAATTGGGAGACCTTGAGGTCGAGTGCGGTGCCGAAATTCGAGAACACCTCGTTGGCTGCGAGTTTTGCAGTGCAGAACTTGCGTTCTACTCGCGATATCCGATGGACCTCGAAGAAGAAGTGACAGAGCCGGATACGATCCCGGCACCGCTCCTCGAATTGGCAGAAGCTCTTTTGCACCAGAATTCCTTGCCGGGTTCTTTTGACAAGCTCGTAAACGGCCTGAAGAGCAGGTAGCGGGCGTAAATTGAACTGTAAAGCGAAAAGGCCGGTCAATACGACCGGCCATTTTATTTGCACTTCAATTGTCAGGTTCAGTTTGCCAAGCGAAGCGGCGAGATGTTTGCGGCCTGCGGTACCGGACGCGAGGGCTGCGGCAGGAAATTCTGCCAGTTTCCTTTGTCGGCAAGCAAAGTTTCTATATCAGATACCTTTTGGGGAGCTGAGAACAAATAACCCTGGCCGTATTCGCACTGCAGGATGCGCAGCTGATGGAATTGATGAATGCTTTCGATGCCCTCGGCGACGACCTTTAGCCTCAAGGCTTTTGCAAGCGCGATCACAGTACGCACGATCTCGCCGTTCTCGGAATTCTCCTCCATCGCGCTCACGAACGATCTATCGACCTTCAAGAGGTCGATCGGGAATCGATGCAGATAGCTCAGGCTCGAATAACCGGTGCCGAAATCATCGATGCTGACCTGAACGCCGGTCTCTTTTATCTGCGCAAGCATCTGGATAGCGCGTTCTGCGTTCTCCATGATCGCGCTCTCCGTGAGTTCAAGTTTAAGGCTTGCAGGGTCCAGGCCGGAGGTCGAAAGGACGTTCTTGATCTGTGAGACAAGCCGAGGATCGGCAAAGTGTTTTCCTGAAAGGTTGACGGCTATCGAAAGCGGCACCTCCATCGGATATCGGACCTGCCATTCTTTGACCTGCGTGCAGGCCGATTCGAGTATCTGAACCGTCATCGGGACGATCAATCCCGTGCTTTCGGAGATCGGGATGAATTCGTTCGGCGGAACAAGGCCGCGCTGAGGATGGTTCCAACGAACGAGGGCCTCGAATCCGACGAGCTGCGCCGTTTCGAGTCCGACGATCGGCTGATAGTGCAGCTCGAATTCATTTCGCTCGATCGCAAACCGGAGATCAGTTTCGAGCTGGAGGCGCGTAACCGCCCGCGTGTGCATCTTCTGGTCGAAGATCACGTGCTTTGAACTCGAATCCTTTGCGTAATACATTGCGATATCGGCATCCCGCAGCAGATCCTCAGCTTCTATGTATTTTGAGTTTCCGAATGCGATTCCTACCCGAACATCCGTAAAAACTTGTCGCCCATCGAGCGTGTAAGGTTCGGATATCCTGCTCGAAAGACGGTCGGCAAATGCGACCGCCTCGTCGCGTTCGAGAAGGTCGGTGAGTATGATCCCGAACTTATCGCCCGAGAATCTCGATGCCATGTCGGACTCACGAACCATTTCTGCAAGTCGCGACCCGACATTCTTGATAAGCTGATCGCCGAGCGAGTGGCCAAGGCTTTCGTTTATCGTTTTGAATCTATACAGGTCGAGCAAGAGGATCGCGAAGCGGAACTCACCGGATTCCGCGCTGTCTGAAAGCTCTTTTTTGAGCCTGTCGATGAAAAAGTTTCTGTTCGGCAGGCCCGTCAAAGCGTCGTGAAATGCGGCGTGGCGGAATTTTTCATGGCTCTCCTGCAGCTGTTCCGCGACACGTTCGAGCTCATCAACATAATGTTCAAGCTCCAGAACATGTTTTTCCGCCTGCTCATAACGCTCACGCTGCTCGCGATGGGCGATCTCGGCAGACTTCCGGGCGTCCGTGACAAAATGGCGGAACGTCAGCAAGATGATGCCAAAGAATCCGACTATCGCCGCGACCAGATATAGGTTTAAATTTGTGACGGCCTTGAGGAAAACGCCTGCCATTATGCCGCCGAGCATGTTGAGAACGATCGCATCGACGAGATTCCGTTTCCAGTGATGCCAAATGCTCTTTCCGGTCTTTATGCCGGCGAATATCGAAACGATCGTGGAGTTGACGGCAAAGAGCGTAAGGCAGATCGTCAGCAGGAGCCAAATAAGGCTTGTATAATCATTTCTGATCACAACCTGGTCCAACGGCCCGAAAATAAGCCTCGCCGTGTGATAGGCGGCAAAGACGCCGACCGGTGCCGCCAGCACGTTGATCGCCATCGTCTTAAGACGGATGTCAGCGCCGCGGAGTTTAAGGTTGATCGAGGCTGCGGCAACCTCTACTAGCGAAAGTAGTACGGTTATGCTCCCGCCATAGAGCAGCAGCGAGAGAATTATCAAAGCGTCCGAGATCGTGACGTAAACATTGGTTCGGGGCAACTGGAGCCTTAGACAGCAGCTCGAGAAAATGGTCAGCAAACCCAAAGCAGCAAAGCCCCCGTCAAAATTCGACAGAGGCTGATCTAAGATGGCCCAGCCAACGGCAAATGCCGCGAATGGTACTAGACCAAATAAATAGAGATCTATGAGCTTATCTTGCTGTTCCATTTAAGGAGAAAGAGGCAAAAATACGATGAGCTTATTGGGGAAAGGCTGAACGGATGGAGGGAACTCCGCAGACCCTTACGATCGATCAGAGAGATCTCTCGCCATGAAAAGAGTAATAAAAAAAAGGTGCAAAATCAACAAAAAAATGAGTTTGCCATTGTTTTGTCGCATCTTTTTCCAAACTTTTGTCACATTCTCAAGGTCTGCGGTGTAATCAATCTAGAAAGAGAACTCTCGACCGTTTTTGATAGGTGATCTATGACGTGGCTTTACACAATACTTTTTTCCGGTTTGATATTTTCTGCGGGGCCTGATGTCGGCTCGATGCCGGTGCCCGCAGCACCGAGGATCGAAGTTTCAAGTTCCCAGGGTGACATTACGGAGCGGCTCGATAAGAGCTATCCGCTCAGTGCCGAGGGGCGTGTTTCCATATCGAATACGAACGGCCGTATCGAACTTGAGGCCTGGGACAAGGAAGAAGCTGCTCTCGTTGTCGAGAAGACGGGGCCGAGCAAGGAGATCCTCGACACGGTCAAGGTTATCGTTGATTCGGACAAAGAAAGGTTCAGATTGCGTACGGAAAAGCAGGATTGGTATCGGGGAAACAATGCGGATGGGAAGCGGCAAGTGCAGGTGGTCATCAAAATGAAACTTCCTCGCCGAGCGGTCCTGGATGAGATCGAGAATGTTAACGGTGAAATCTCGATCTCAGGTTTTTCGAATTCGGTCAGTGCCTCGAGCGTGAACGGCGGAGTAACGATCAGCGGCCTGAAGGGCCGTTTGGAGGCTTCGACCGTGAATGGCCCGATATCGGCAGAATATGGCCAACTCGATCCGCAAACGCAGGTCGAACTTTCGAGCGTCAACGGCCCGGTAAAGGTCATCATCCCAACAGACTCGGATGTTACGCTGAAAGGCGAGACGTTGAACGGCGGGATCAAGACCGATTTTGCGTTGTCCGTTCGAAAGGCGGATTTTGTCGGCCACAGCCTATATTCCCGATTGGGTTCGGGGGCCGCGAGTATGAATGTCGAAAGTGTGAACGGCCCGCTTTATATCGGCCATCCCAACGATGGGCGTTCACCTGCGCCCTCTACGGACCTTTCATCCGAAACCGGCGGAGATGACAACGTTAGCGGCGTAAAAGGCCGGCGCATCAATGCCCGCCTGATTGCCGCCGAAGCCGAAAAAGCTGCAGCGGAGGCGAAGAGCCGGTCGGCGAAGGCGATGAAAGATGCCTTGAAGACGGCCCAAGTTGAAGCCGCAAGGACCATGGTCTTGACCGGTCCATTGGTCGAGCGTTCGGTCAAAGAGGCTCTCGATGCGGCTCGCGATCGGATCAAGGCCGCCGATATCGGAAAGGCAGCAGCGGAGGAGGCTAGTCGCGCGCTCCGAATGTCGTCCAAAACCTGGGATTTCGCGAGCGGGTTCGGCAACGAACGCGTTTTTGGCGCAGACACGTCTATTGGCAGGCAAACGAAGAGCTTTCCGGTGTCCGGCACCCCAAAGGTAACCATCAACGCGCCCGGCTGTTCCGTTCGCATCGTCGGGACCGATGAGTCGGCCGTGCGTTATACCGTTACGCAGATCCGGAGTTCGAACGACGATATCTCGAACGAAATAAGGGAAAAGGCCGACTCGAGATCAGTTGAGATCAATGTCAGCGGCGACACGGAGGAAAAGTGGCGTACGCGCGTGGAAGTTTTTGTTCCGCGAAAGACGAACCTGAAGGTCGTAACGGACGGAGAACTCAGGATCGATGGCGTTTCCGGAAAGCTTGAGCTTCAGGGCGAAGACGAGTCGATAACGTTGCGCGGCTCGGGCGGCAATTTGACCGTTGCGTCCTCGTCCGGCCGAATACGCGTGATCGGGTTTCGTGGCGAAGTGAACGCCGAGACAGAGCTCGGGACGGTCGATCTGGCCGGAGAGTTTGACGCTCTTACGGCGCGGTCGGACCTGGGAGACATTCTCATTACGCTGCCCTCGAACTTTTCAGGCAAGATCGACTCCGGCGGAGCAGGCCTTGTGCAGTTTGACGGGCTTTCCGCAACCCGCGTTGAAGATAATGAGGATCGGTTCGTGTACAGCATCGGGGCGGGCGGTCGCAGCTACGTCGTGCAGACCGACGGAAATCTGATGATCCGATCTTCCGATACCCTCTTAAATTCGAACTGATAGAAGAGCAAGATCTGAGAGACCGGCGAACGTAATGGCGTTCGCCTTTTCCCGTTTTGAAACATTACGCGCGATTTCGCGTATTATATGGATACTCGTCGCGTGTTCCCGCCCGTGAGTACTCCGTCTACTAATGAAGCACGTTTTATTTCTGGCTATTTGTGTATTCGTGGCCTCAGTTTCGGCCACGGCTCAAACTGTTCCTTCAGCATCGCCGACACCTGCGAACGTTCAGTCCGGAAAACCAGTTTTGCCTCCGGAGAAAATGCAGGACGTTGTGATCCCAAAGATAAGTGGATCGCCGGTCATTGACGGCAACCTCGATGACGCAGCCTGGAAATCGGCGGCGGTCTTCAAAGACTTCTATCAAACACAGCCCGGCGACAACATCGCCCCGTCAAAGCCGACCGAGGTCTATATGGCCTATGACGAGCACTACCTTTACGTCGCATTTAAGTGCTGGGACGAGAGGGACAAGATCCGTGCGACGGTCGCCAAGCGGGACAATGTCTTTGGAGAGGATAATGTCCGCATCTGGCTTGATACGTATAACGACCAGCGACGTGCGTACCTTCTCGGGTTCAATCCGTTCGGCATTCAACAAGACGGCATCCTCACTGAAGGCTCGATGGGTGTGGACTTCTCCGTCGATATCGTCATGGAGTCCAAGGGTGCTATCCACGATTGGGGTTGGGCGGTCGAAGCAAAGATCCCGTTCAAGTCGCTTCGATATGCGTCGGCGAAGAAGCGTATCTGGGGCTTTAATGTCGCAAGGAATATCGACCGCTTTAACGACGAGATTGACCAGTGGCTGCCCAATGACCGCAATGTTTCCGGCACGCTGATCAAGCACGGCAGGATATCGGGCCTTGATGACATAAAGTACGAGCGGACGCTCGAGGTCGTCCCGAGCGTCACCTTGCGCCAAACGAGCGAGCGCGTCGCAGATCGATTTCTTCCTCCGGGCCGCATTGTCAACAAGCCGATAGAGCCTGACATCGGTGTAAATCTTAAATTCACGCTAACTCCGAACATCACGTTCGACGCTGCAATAAATCCTGATTATGCCGAGATCGAGGCCGACGCGCCGGTCGTTTCGGCCAATAGGCGATTCCCGATCTTCTTCGAGGAGAAACGGCCATTCTTTCTCGAAGGTAAGGAGATATTTGACTCCTCGCTCTCGCCATTTTATTCGCGGACGATAGTCGATCCGGATTTTGCCGCAAAGCTGACGGGAAAGACGGGCAAGATCACGTTCGGGCTTCTTGCGGCGTCAGATAATGCTCCCGGGAATTATTCCGAGGACGAGCGAACCGCAAATCGCGAATGTCTGATTCGTCAGCAATCGGACCCGACCGCTCGATGTCCGATCGACGAGTTTCTCGATAAGAACGCACTCTTTGGCGTGCTTCGGCTAAAGCGTGACTTCGGGGAAAGCAACTACATCGGGTTTTTCGGCACGGCGAGAACCTTTCCCAAGAGCCGGAACTTTGTCGGTGGCTTTGACGGGAAGTATAGATTGGACGATGCAACGATCTTTAGCTACCAGGTTCTTGGCAGCCATTCACGGAAAAATTTCTATTCTCCTGAGAGGGACCGCGTTGAATATCGTACTGGAAACGGGCTCGCTTACAGCATCAATCTAGACAATACGAAGGACACTACCGGCTGGACATTGGGCCTTGAAGGAAAATCGCCTGATTACCGATCTGATGCAGGCTTTGCCAACCGAACTGATACGAACAGCTTCTTTTTTGCGAATCGATTGAGCACGAAGTCTCGCAGCGATGCCCGTTTGATACGTCTCGATTGGCGCCAAAGCGTAAGCTACGAATATGACTGGTCCGGCCGCATTCAGGGTGCAAATGGCGAAACCAGCGTTAGCGCACAACTGCAGGGAAATTTCTCCTTGAACGCAGAAGCACGCTTTGGTTATGAGCATCTCTACGAGGAAGAATTCGGCCCTAAACGCAATGCGAGCGGAACCATTCGGGGAGCATTCTTTGGAGCCCCGGAACGGCATGCTCTTCAGCCTTCATTGGCGTTCGGTCTGAGCAAGACGATCAATTCCCGGCTTGCGGTTGAAGCGTCGATCGAATTCTCCTGGGACACATTTGATTACGACTTCGGTGCGGGAAATCGGTATGGGCGTGTGAGTCCGGCGTATATCTCTTGGGTCCAAGGCGGAATGAGCGGTCCCTACCCCGCATTGGATCCGGGCCGCGCATTCGAGCGCGAGATCGAGTTCGGCGTTGCGTACAAACCGACAAACGCCTTGCGATTTTCGCTCGACTATTCAAACACGCGTTTGCACCGGAACGACACCGATCGTCTCGCATTCGAATCGAACCTGTTTACGCTCCACTCAACTTACCAATTCACTCGATTTACCTTCCTGCGGACGCGCGTCGATTACGATTCGCTGCATAAGAACACCAAGGGCCAGGTGCTCTTTGGTTGGACACCGAACCCGGGAACCGCTTTCTACGTCGGATATAACGACGATTTCAATTACGACGGATACAATCGGTTCACAGATCTTTATCAGCCCGGATTCGAGCGGAACGGGCGAACGGTATTTATTCGTATGTCGTATCTTTTCCGCAAAAGCTTCTAGCGGACAAGTTAATCACAATTCCGGGTCCTTTTTAAGCAACTGGTTAAAAAAGTTGTTGTAATTGGTCAAGGGATTGTGTATAACTTAATGAGTAGTCTGCATTTCTGCCATTTCAGGCAACGTTAGGAGCAAATATGAGATTAAACATTCGCATAGCAATTCTCGGATTGTGTGTAATTTTCACAAGTGTTGGCCTTGCCGTTGCCCAGCAGTCGGCGAACCTGAATATCGCCCTTCAGCGTGGTTATAGAACGGGCTATTCCGATGGTTATATGGCCGGCTATCGTGACACGATCGATAACCAAGCCCGCGACTTCAAGCGGCATAACGAGTACGGAAAGGCAGATCGGGCGTTCAATAAAGAATATGGCCCGATCGAGGATTACCGCGACGGCTACCAGCAAGGATTTGAGAGCGGTTATTCGACCGGTTTCGAAAAACGCTCGTTCGAATCAACGCTTCCGTCCGAGATCCATCGCCGGGGCGTAACGGCGGTAACGGCAACACCGACGACCGAGACACCGAAGCCGACGACCGTCGGCCCAACGGCCGCGAACCCCGAGACGACGGCCGTCACCCAACGCACAGAAACGCCGGTAACCGCGACCTATTCAGGTGATCCGAACGCGATCATCATCATCCCGCGCGACACCGAACTCCTTCTCGAACTCCAGCAGCCTTTGTCCACCGAGACGAATCGCGAAGGCGACAAGTTCCTGGCAAAGATCGTCTCGCCGTCGGAGATCGCAGGTGCGGTCGTTGAAGGCCGCGTAAGCAAGATCGTAAAGCCGGGCCGCATCAAACGCCGTTCGCAAATGACCCTTTCTTTCGACCGGATCGTCATCAGCGACCAGCGTTGGTCGAATTTTGCGGCGACACTCATCGAAGTGATGCCGGTCAAGGGCGACAATATCAAGACCGTCGATAATGAAGGCACCGCGATCGGAAAATCGTCGCTGAAGGGCGACGGCATCAAGATCGGTGCTTCGACCGGAGCGGGCCTGGTCACGGGTGCGATCATTGGCGGGCCGGTCGGTGCAGGTGTCGGAGCTGCGGTTGGAGCTGCATTTGGGGTCGGTGCCGTGGTCATTGAACGCGGAAAGCAAATAAAACTCAATGAAAACCAGCAGATCCGCATAAAGACCTCGTACGAGACGCAGATCCGTTAGTCCCTGGATAATCCTCCTCCTGTTGACACTTAAGCTGTCCGGAAAATGGCTCCGGACAGCTTTTTTATTTCGTTGTGGCCTCGCCGCAAAGCTGGCGCAGGCAAATCTCACGAAGTTTGCGACATCAAACCAATGACTTGAAGGGACGGGCGTCATCGGTTAAAATGAAAGATTGCCGGGATCGGCGGTTTTTGTCCGGGTTTTCCCCTTAAGAACCATTCGTCCGGCGGCCTGCGGCCACGGCCGGCTCATTGAATGAAGCCGACATCGCAAGCCCACGGCAAAATCGGCGGGCCGGTCTTGTTTATCGGACAGGCTCGAAAAGCAGGATGGGAATATAAGATCAAATGAGTACAGGAACTGAAACAGGATCTGGAGCCGCAACTGCCGGACTTCGAGGCGTTGTCGCCGCACAGAGTTCGATCGGCGACGTTAACGGCGAACAGGGAATTCTAATTTACCAGGGCTATAACATTCATGACCTCGCGGAACATTCGACGTTCGAAGAGGTCATCTTTCTTTTGTGGAACGGGCGTCTGCCGAAGGCGGATGAGCTTGCGGATCTGAAGGCGCGCATTGCCGCAAGTTACGCCGTACCGGCCGAAGTCGTCGCGTTGATGCATAGTTTTCCGAAAGATGCTGATCCGATGGATGCTCTTCGGACGGCAGTCTCTTCTCTTGATTTTTACGACAAGGCCGGCAAAGGTACGGATCGCGATTCCGCGATGAGTGCTGCGATCAAGCTTACCGCGCAGATCGGCACGATCGCCGCGGCATTCGACCGTATTCGCAGCGGCAAGGACGTCGTCTCGCCCGACGCGAGCCTTTCCATTGCCGAGAATTTCCTCTATATGCTTCGCGGCGAAAAGCCTTCAGCGGACGAGGCGCGGATGTTCGATGTTTGCCTGATCCTGCATGCCGACCACGAACTGAACGCCTCGACGTTCACGACGCGTGTCGTCGCCGGTACGCTTGCTGATATGTACGGCTGCGTGACCGCCGGCATTGCGGCACTCGCGGGCCCGCTCCACGGCGGTGCGAACACGAACGTGATGAAGATGCTCATCGAGATCGGCTCGCTCGACAATGTCGATGCGTGGGTCGATAAAGCCCTCGAAGAGAAGCGGAAGATCATGGGCATCGGCCACGCCGTTTACAAGACGGAAGACCCGCGTGCGACCTGGCTCAGACGCTATTCGAAACAGATGGCCGAAAAGACCGGCGAATCCAAGTGGTTCGATATGTCGCAGCGCATCGAGCAGCTGATGCACGAGAAGAAGGGAATGTTCCCGAACGTCGATTTTTACTCGGCTTCGACGTACTACCTGATGGGCATTCCGCTCGACCTTTACACGCCGATCTTCGCGGTTAGCCGCATCTCCGGCTGGACAGGCCACATCCTTGAGCAGTACGCCAACAACAAACTCATTCGCCCGCGCGCCGAATATATCGGCCCCCGCGACCTAAAATACACACCCATCGAAGAGCGATAGTTCTCCCTTCGTGACAATCATCCAAAAGCCTCGGGAATCCAAATTCCCGAGGCCCTTTTTGCTCTAAACCATTGCACGCAAAGAAGTTGCGGGATTTGTCGCGTAAAATGCGTGCGCGCTTCTGCGCACCGATATCGCGAAACCCCCATTTTTATTGGGCGCCGTGAACGCAGTTTTGCGCAAAACGTGTAAAAAACGAAGGCGTTTTTCGCCATTTTTTGAGAAAGTTGGCGGCGTCGGGTCTCCCGGAAGAACGGCCGACGGTGTAGGTGCCGCAGTTACGATGTTCTATAGGCGGCGACGGAATCGTCCCGGATCCGCGTAGGATGCACCCGGAGAGTCTCAGATGTTCAGGTCGCGTCAGATGCGGAATGCTGCTGAACGCCGCACGTAGTAAGGCGACCCGTGTGAATTGAGAACGGAAAACGGAAAACGCTATCGCCCGCTAACGCGGGCTCCATTTATTTTGTGGCGACTCGACGGTCGGGCAAGCCCGACCGCACTGCGATGCGGCAAGCCGTTCTCGGTCCAGTTCCCCGCAAACATCAATGTTTTACTGCATTTCGGAAGAGTCGTTTAAAAAACGTTTCTTTTTTACGTTTCGGGGGTAAGATGCACATGTAATCTGCGAAGATTTCATTGAACGTATCGTAGCTGTCTCGCATTCGCGTAGCATGCTCATTACGCAGTTTACGGAGTTCGCGACATTCGTCGGATGCCAGCTTTCCACTAGCTTCGAGGTCCGCGATCCCGTGGTCAGACGCATCAATATTGCTAACATTTAGGATCACAGTATCAATAAAATCCGCAATCCTGTCGTCGAATAAGAACGTCGACGCGTCTCTTGCTACAGATAGGTTTTCTTTCCAGTTCCCAGCTATCGAATTGTGTGCACCAAAACTCTTGAAGATTTTACTTAATAGCAGATAGATCCTGTATCGCTTTTCAAAAAGGTCGAGACGCAGTTTCGCGTCAGCAGTTTCGGCCTGCCGTTCGCCATTGTTAATATTTGCAGTTCCAACAATCCACGCGATTATAAGGCCGACTGCGGTAAGTATAGTGCCGAATATTGTGATGAGGGTGTTGGTCTCCATACTATTGGTCGGTGTCGGTGAACATTGTCTGTTGGGCCCTGTGTGAGAAGGCTTCTTTGGCGGCTTTTTTGAATGTTACGGAATCGGACGGCATCGAGACGCCGCGGCCTGCGAGGATATCTTCGACGGTGAGTATCTGAATGCGTGGGTAGTCCTTGTTGAAGAAGTCCGAGTGGTAGAAACCGGCCGAGACGGCCTCGGTGATCATCGGTTTTGTCGGAGGTTCGAGCGTGATATAGACGCCGATCGCCGCCTTCTCGCGTTCGACGAGGTGTCCGAGGTCGCGTATGTGCGAGACATTGACGTGTCCGCTTTTTACCGAGAAGACGATCTTCTTCGACTTGCCGGAAGTGTCGTCGATGAAGGCCATCGTGCCGTCGATGCCTTTGTCCGAACCCTTTTTGCCCTCTTTCTTTCCCGCTTCGGCACCCAAAGCCCTCGCACCGACGAGCGGCAGCACCCACCATTGGAAACCATATCGGTCGTTCTCGGCGAGATTCCTCGCACCTTCGAGATCTTCCGGCTGCCCGATGACACGATACGTGGCAGTGGAGGCGGAAACACGACCCAATGCCGAGAGAAGGTGTCGGCTGCAGCGTCTGAGCGATGCAAATACCTGCGAACAAGAGAGTTATCAATGTCGTGCGAAGCATATTGTCCAATGCGCCGAGAAGGCCGGTTGGCGCTCTTTTTTTGAAGATTCGGGAGGATGCGTTGCTGTTAAAGACAATTGTATGCGGTAAAGAGGTGCGTGGTCAAGAAGTTTTAACGTCGGAAAACATCATCGGAATCGTGCCGCAAGCTGCACGGCAGCGGTCGGTAGCCTATGATCGGAACTCGCGTTTGTGCATTTCGTGCAAATCGTGCATTTTGTGCGGTTTGTGCTTCAAAACGGGAGCGCCGTTTCGCTATGATTACACCATGGTCGAGACGGCCGTTCGTTCATTGACAATCTATGTTTAGGTTTCAGGTTTGGGATCCATATTTCGAATTTTAAATTTCGGATCTGAGATTTCAGATAGGCTTCCGATCCGTGCATTCGCAGCTGACCAGTGGTTCTCGCCTCGCCCAAGCCTTCGCGAACTTTGCGGCATCTCCCTGCGTTCTTTGCGTTTGAATTTCGGTTTGAAAACGCAAAGGCCGCCAAGCGAAACCCCGCAAAGACCGCGAAGGGTTTCGATCTCAAATTTCAAATTTCAGATCTGAGATTGATCAGGTCGTCCCCGTAGGGGACGCAAGAAAATAGCCCAGGGTAAGGCCGTCGCGGCCGCCACCCTGGGAAAGAGGTCGCAAAACAGATCGATGGAGCTCCGTTAGGAGCGACAGAGGGATTTGTCGGCGGCCGAGCCGCCTCCCGGAGTTCATTTTCCGTCCTAAACCACGCCGTAAACGACGTGGCTATGCGAGGCTATTGTCGGCGGCCGAGCCGCCTCCGACGTTGCGTTGGCTGTGGCGTGCTACAAACATGCGGCTCCTAACGGAGCCAAGAAGGTTTTTTCCCCGAAGGGGACGCAAGAATATAGCCCAGGATTAGGCCGTCTCGGCCGCAACCCTGGGAAAGCGGAGAATTGAGAGTGGAAAATGTGGTCCGATCTTTTTTTGCAATATTTTGGGGCAAATCGCGTAAGTGGTTGATAGAACATCACTTATTTGTCCCAAGAGGCTGTCCCAGAGGTGTCCCACGAGCGGTTGGCTGGGACAACGGGCTTCGAACGGAACAAAGATCGCGGCTAAACACAATATTGTTCAATAGGTTATGATATTTGTACGCGAGGTGAGGTTAGGATGAAGATTAAAAGAGCAATTACTGCGGCGATCGCCGTTTTTACGATCATCGTTATCGGGAGATTCGTGATCGTTGCCCAAGATATGAAACCACCAATTGCAAAGAAAGTTCCGAAGGTGTTGAAGATCCACGGTTATGAGATCACGGATAATTACGCGTGGCTCAGGGATCGTTCGGATGAGAAGAATCCCGAGATCATCAAGTATCTCGAGGAGAACAACAAATACACAGAGTCGTTCATGGGCAAGCATAAGGCGTTCGTTGATTCGCTTTACAAAGAGATGCTCGGCCGCATCAAGCAGGACGACACGAGCGTGCCCTATCACAAGGGCAGCTACTGGTATTTCACAAAGACCGAGGAGGGCAAGCAGTATCCGATCTACCTGCGAGGCACGAAACGCGACGGCTCGGATGCCGAGGTTCTCATCGATCAGAACGAACTTGCGAAAGGCCACGAGTATTTCGCGATCGCGGAATTCGACGTGAGCGATGACGGCAATATTCTCGCGTTCTCGACCGACACGACCGGTTATCGGCAATACACGCTTCAATTCAAAGATCTTCGCACGGGTAAGATGCTGCCGGAGACGTTCGAACGCGTTACGTCGTTCGTTTGGACGCCGGACAACAAGACCGTCTTTTTCGGGACAGAGGACGACATCTCGAAACGCTCTGACCTGATCTTCCGCTATGAACTTGGCAGCGGTGCAAAGCCGGCGGAGGTCTTTAACGAGAAGGACGTTCTCTTTAACTCCTTTGTCGGCCGCTCACGCGACGGCAAGATGCTATTTATCGGGTCGGGTGCCAAAACGATGGACGAATACCGATATCTCGCGGCCGATACACCCACCGGCGAGTGGAGAGTTCTCGCTCCGCGTCGCGAAGGCCATCAGTACACGCCCGATTATGATATGGGCGAGTTCTATTTCGTCACGAATCGCGATGGTGCCGAGAATTTCAAGATCGATCGTGCCGATGCCTCAGATCCGAGCGAGAAGAACTGGAAGCCATTCATACCGTATCGCGAGAATGTGAATATCGAGGGAATAGATTTCTTTAAGGATTACGCAGTTGTATCCGAAAAAGAAGACGGGATCGAATACCTTCGCGTCATGGACCGCAAGACGCGCCGCGCAGACATGCGTATCAAGACGGATGAGGTCGTTTACACGATGGGCCTCGGCCAGAATCCGGAGTACGACACGCCATACGTCAGATACAACTATGCGTCGATGATCACGCCGGCGTCAGTTTATGATTTTGACTTCAAGACGCGTGAGAGCAAGCTCGTAAAGCAGCAGGAAATTCCGAGCGGCTACGATAAAACGAAGTACGAAACGACGCGCGTGTGGGCCACGGCTCGTGACGGCGTGAAAGTGCCGGTCATCATAATGATGAAAAAAGGCACGAAGCTCGACGGCAAGTCGCCGATGCTGCTTTACGGGTATGGTTCGTACGGCGTGAGCATTAACCCGAATTTCTCGACCTCGCGGCTCTCGCTCGTCGATCGCGGGATGATCTACGCAATTGCGCAGATACGCGGCGGCGGTGAATTGGGCGAAAAATGGCGTCTCGCGGGCCGTATGTTCACGAAGCTGAATACATTCAACGACTTCGTGGATTCGGCAAAATGGCTCGTCGCGAATAAATACACGTCATCCGACAGGCTCGTGATCCAGGGCGGTTCGGCGGGCGGGCTGCTCGTCGGAGCGGCGGTGAACCAGGCGCCCGAGATCTTTCACGCAGCGATCGCGCAGGTGCCTTTCGTCGATGTGATGAATACGATGCTCGACGATACGCTGCCGCTTACGACCGAGGAATGGATAGAGTGGGGCAATCCGAACGAGAAAAAGGCGTGGGACTACATGGTGCAGTATTCGCCGTACGACAACGTCAAAAAACAGCCGTACCCGAATATGCTCATCGAGATCTCGATCAACGACAGCCAGGTTCCGTATTGGGAAGGTGCGAAGTTCGCTGCGAAGCTACGCGAATTCAACACGAACAAGAAGTCGGCCATATTGCTCAAAACGAATATGGGTGCGGGCCACGGCGGCTCTTCCGGAAGATACGACCGCCTGAAAGAGATCGCTTTCGATTATGCCTACGCCCTTAGGCAGGTCGGAGTAGAGAAGTGAGTTTATGGTTGATGGTTGATGGTTAGTTGTTCATTGTTGATCGCGATCCATTGGCAATTGTTCATTGACGGATTGTCAATTGGAACAAAGTTACCAATGTACAATCCCCAATTAACAATGAACAATTAACAATGAACAACTAACCATCAACTATTTCCCATCCACAATTATCAACAAAAGCCTGTAAATTCTACTCTATTGGCCATTTATTTCAACGGTTATGTGTGGAATAAACGGCATTGCCTTGCGTTTGGGACGGGTCGATGAGCGGCGGCTCGTCGCTATGCGTGATGTACTGGAACATCGCGGGCCTGATGATGCGGGCGTTTTCATCGATGGAAATATCGGCCTCGGGCATCGACGTTTGAGCATCGTTGATGTAAAGGGCGGCGTTCAACCGATGTGCCGCGGGAGCGCTGCGATCGTTTTTAACGGCGAGATCTACGACCACCGAGAAAGCCGTAAGATCCTCGCCGCTGACGGCGTTGAATTCACCACCACGTCCGACACCGAGACGATCCTCGCACTTTACGAACACTACGGCCGCGATGTGCAAGAGCATCTTCGCGGGATGTTCGCGTTCGCGATCTGGGATAAGACGAAGCAGAGCCTTTTGATCGCACGCGACCGGCTCGGCGTAAAGCCGCTCTATTACATTCATAAAGACAACGGCGATCTGTACTTCGCCTCGGAGATCAAGGCGTTGTTCGCCGCCGGTGCTATAAAGCCCGCGGTGAATTTCGCGGCCCTGCAGGATCAGTTCGCAAATCACGGGACGTGCGGCGATGAGACCTTGTTCGAAGGCGTAAAGCGGCTCAAGCCCGGGCACACGCTCGAATGGAAGAACGGCAAGGTCGAGATCCGCGAATATTGGGACCTTGCGTTCGAGCCGAAGCTTTCGCGTGCAAGCGAGCGGGACTTCGTCGAAGAGTGGCGTGAGATGTTTCGCGAAGCGGTCGAAATGCGTTTGATGGCGGACGTGCCTTTGGGGATGTTCCTCTCGGGTGGCATCGATTCGTCGGCGATCGCGGGCGTAATGTCGCAGCTTGTCGATGAACCGATCAAGACATTTTCGGTCGCGTTCGACGACCCAAATGCCAACGAACATCATTACGCTCGGCTCGTCGCAGATAAATTCAGGACCGACCATCACGAAACAATCGTCTCGCCGGATGACTTCTTCGACGCACTTCCGCGACTTGTTTGGCACGAGGACGAACCGCTCGGGTTCCTTGCGAGCGTGCCGTTGTACTTCGTCTCGAAGCTTGCGGCCGAGCATGTGAAGGTCGTGCTGACGGGCGAGGGTTCGGACGAGACGCTTGCGGGCTACGGCCGTTATGCGAAGGCGTTGAAGCTGCTCGAGATCGGCGAACGTTACGAAGCGGTAACGCCCGCGTTCATACGCGGTGCGGTTCGCGGAGGCGTTGCGGCGTTGCCGAGCGGTTTGGGCCGGAAGCTCGGGCGAACATTCTTAGCGCGTGATGCCGATATCGAGAATCTTTTCTTCGACAACTTCGCGGTCTTCCCGAAAAAAGAGCAGACGCGGCTCTTTTCACACGAAGCACGCGAGCGGTTCGGGCTTGCCGGTGCTTATGACGAGCACGAGCGGCTCCTCGCAAAGACGGATGCCGCGGACACGCTCGACAAGCTCCTCTACGCCGACACGAAGACATACTTGCACGAACTTTTGATGAAGCAGGATCAGATGTCGATGGCGGCGTCGATCGAGAGCCGCGTGCCGTTCCTGGATCACAAGCTCGTCGAATTTTCGGCGCGTATGCCGCGTGAGATGAAGCTCCGAGGAGCGACGACGAAGTGGATACTTCGCGAGGCGATGGCGGGCATTCTGCCGCAAGAGATCCTGACGCGGCCGAAGATGGGCTTTCCCGTACCGCTCGGCAAATGGCTGCGGACGACGCATCGGCACATCGTCGATGAATACGTCCTGAGCGAACGTGTCGCCGCTCGCGGTATCTTCGATCGCGAGTATGTTGCGTCGCTTGCTGCGAGACACGCGGCGGGCGAGAACGCGGATGAAAAGCTCTGGGCGTTGATAAATTTCGAAGTGTGGGTCAGAACTTTCATTGACCAAGAGGGTTAACCACAGAGAACACAGAGAACACAGAGGGTTAGAGGCCGGTTAGGTTCGCTTTTTGAGAATTGGATGACGAGAGTTGCAGTGAAAATGCAGAAAGACGAGGTAAAAAGGGCGTTGCGGGGCCGCGATATCGTGTGTTTTAGCCACGATTGGACGGGCGATCCGCTGTCGAAGACGCATTTGATGCGTGTGCTCGCGAGAGACAACCGCATTCTTTGGGTGAACGCCCTGCCGAACCGTATGCCGACCGCCGCTGCGAAAGATGTTTCGCGGATCGCGAGGAAACTGAAGAGCTTTGCCGAGCCTGTTCGAGAGGTCGAGCGGAACATCTTCGTGCTGAATCCGCTCGTGATCCCGGCGTACGGCAGCGAGTCGATCGTTTCGCTGAATCGCAAGTTCCTCGTGCGGCAGATTCGCCGTTCGATGCGGCGGCTTGGCTTCGAGAATGTCGTCAATATGGTCTTTAATCCGGCGGCCGGACTGATCGCGGGGCATCTCGGCGAGAGCGAGCTGATCTATTACTGCGTCGATGAATACACGGCGTTCACGGGCGTTGCGGCGGGCCTCAAAGAGATCGAGGAAGACCTGTTCCGCAAGGCGGATGTCGTCGTAGTCTCCGCCGAAAAGCTGCTCGAATCGAAGGCGAGATTCAATCCCGAAACGCATCTCATCCGTCACGGCACCGATTGGCGGCATTTCAGAAAAGCGGTTGACGGCAGCCTCGAATTGCCCACGGATGTCGCCGATCTGCCGCGGCCGATCATCGGTTTTCACGGCCTGATCGCCGATTGGGTCGATCTCGAACTTGTGCAGAAGATCGCAGAGCATTTTTCGCAAGGTTCGGTCGTACTCGTCGGCAAGCACACCATCGAAACGGAACGACTGGTCGCGGAATTAAGATCGATCGCGAACGTTCACGTCCTCGGCCGCAAGCCTTACAGCGAACTTCCGGCGTATTGCGCGGCATTCGATGTCGCGATAAATCCTTTCGTGATAAACGAGTTGACGCTCGCCGCAAATCCGTTGAAGGTTCGCGAATATCTGGCCGCAGGTTTGCCGGTCGTATCGACGGACATTCCTGAAGTGCGGGTACTAGCGGATGTCTCCGTCGGCGACTCGCACGATAGTTTTATTGAAAAGATCGAACACGCCCTCGCGCACGCAAAACCGCGTGCGGCGGTCAGCGATGCGATTCGAGCGGAGAGTTGGGAAGCGAAGGTTGACGAGCTGCGGAAGATACTTGAGGAGCGAAAATAGATGAGTGCCATTGTGAGTGAAGAGCTTGACGTTGTGCGGCAGCACGAACGCGAGGTCGCGGCGGGCGAAAGGTTCGAATTCGGGAAGAATTGGGCGGCGTTCCTGAGCGTTCTCGACGAAGAGCGGATCGAAACGGCCGTTGCAAGCCTTCGCAAGATGCTCGAATGCGAGACGCTCGCAGGCAAACGCTTTCTCGATATCGGTTCGGGCAGCGGACTCTTTTCGCTCGCCGCGAGACGCTTGGGTGCCGAGGTCGTTTCATTCGATTTCGATACGAATTCGGTCGCGTGTACACGCGAATTGAAGAAGAGATATTTCGCGTCGGACGCGAATTGGCGTATTGAGCAAGGTTCGGCTCTCGATGCGGATTATATCGCGAGCTTAGGTAAATTCGACGTAGTGTATTCGTGGGGCGTGCTGCATCACACGGGCGAAATGTGGCGTGCACTCGAGAATGCCGTCATCCCGACGCGTGCAGGGGGCAAACTTTTTGTCGCGCTCTACAACGACACCGGAAGCCAGGCGAGCCGCTGGCATTGGATCAAGAAGACGTACTGTCGATTGCCGCGGATCTTAAAAACGCCGTTCGCAGTTGCGGTGAGCTTGCCCGAAGAAGCAAAACGGTTCGCGTCCGCACTCGTGCGTTTAAAGCCGATGGAATACATCCATTCGTGGACGCGTTATAAAACCGGCCGCGGGATGAACCGCTGGCACGACATCATCGATTGGGTCGGCGGTTTTCCTTACGAATACGCGAGCGTCGATGCGGTCTTCGAATTCTATAAGGCACGCGGCTTCACGCTCACAAAGGTCGTAAGCGGAGGCGTCGGCCTCGGGTGTAACGAATTCGTCTTTGAGCGAGTCAATTAGTCGCGGACAAGCTTTGCCATCAGCTCGAGCCAGCGAGGGTCTTCGCGAAGCGTGATGAGGTTCTTGTCGCCTTCGAAATACGGTCGATTTTCATTCCCAAGGCGGATAGCCTTGTTGAGCCATTTGAAGGCAAGATCCTTGTCGCCGAGGAGGGCATACGACGCACCGACCCAGTACGCCATATCGTGATCGGCACGGGAGAGGGCGAGTGCCTCTTCGGTCAACTCTTCACGGGCTTCGTCAAAGCGTCCATCGCCCGCAAGATATATCGCATAGAGCGGACGAATGCCGTCCATCTCGGGATGCTCTATTAAGACCGATCTTATCAGGTCGATCGCGGCATCAGCATCTCCCTGATAATAATAAACGCCGGACCGAAATATCTTCAGCATCGGGTGATTCGGCTCTGCCCGTGTTCCACGGTCGAGTTCGTCAAGAGCTTTGTTGTAATCACCTTTGTAGATAAAGATCCGGGCTCGATTGTAGGCGGCGACGACGCGGGCCGCAGGGTCGAGCTTTGAGAGCTTTTCGAAAGCTTTCAGCGACTCTTCGTATTCGCCGTCGAGACGGTGCATCACACCTTTTACAAAGAACAGTGCGGCATCGTTGGGGAATTGCCGTTCGAGGACACGGATCTCGAGCCGGGCTTTCTTCTTCTCGCCGCGGGCCATATAGATCATCACCATCAGCACGCGGGCCTCGACCACGTTCGGGTCGTAATAGAACGCTTTGCTGAACGCTGTCTCGGCGTAGGTGTAATCTTCAGGGTCACCCATTCCTTTGAAAAGGCGGTTCGCATAGCATGCTCCGAGCCCGCTGTAAGCGAGAGCGAAATGCGAGTCGAGTTCGATCGCACGTTTGAAATTCGCGATCGCCGCTTCGCAGTCCGCAGAATCGAGAGTTCGGAAAATAAACCGAGCGAAGGCATCGCGACCGCGAAGATATTCTTCCCACGCATCGGCGTTTTCGGTGGCGCGACGGCCGAGCTTTTCTGCTTCGACGTCGGTAAGTTCGAGTCGCAGGCCCTCGAGAATGCGTTGGGCGATGCTGTCCTGAATAGCAAGAATGTCGCTGCCCTCGGCATCGATCCGGTCGCTCCAGAGTATGTCGCCGGAAGCGGTCTCGAGGAGCTGGGCCGTAACGCGAAGCTTGTTCCCCGCACGCAAAAAGCCTGCAGAGAGGACGGCGTTGACGCGGAGTTCGCGGCCAGCCGTGCCAGGATCGATGCTCTTGCCCTGATATTTCGCGATCACAGAACTCGGCCGTACGATGATCGACCGGATCTGTGCAAGCTCGGTAATGACCGCATCGGCGAGAGCGAATTCGTAGAACGAAGAATCCTTGTCGTTCGCGAGATTCTGAAACGGCAGGATCGCAACGCTCTTCTTCTCCGTGCCGGTCGCGGTCAGCAAAATATCGGGAGCCTGCGAAGATTGGCTGATCGAAAATGAACCGGAATGAGCCGTGGACGTTCGCTCCGGAGCAGAACGTCCGGTGAACCAATTCAGCATTCGCTTGACGGCGCCGCCGTCAGCGTGCGAGGGAGAAAATGTGTCTGTGGTCATTGGCTGTACGCCGGCGATCTGATGCAGGATGTTACGCAGATCATCGCGCATCTGAGCGATCTTTTGATAACGGTCCTTCGGATCCTTGGCAAGAGCCTTGTCGATTACCGACTGGAGTTGTGCGGGGACTGCGTCACGCCGAGCTTCGGCGATCGACTTTGGAGTTCCGTACAAAACCTGATGGCGGACATCTATCACGCTCTTTCCCTGGAACGGCCAAATTCCGGTAAGCATCTCGTAGAGCAGCACGCCGGTGGAAAAGATATCCGAGCGGACATCCGCGCGTTCGCCGCGCGCTTGTTCAGGTGCCGCATATGTCGCCGTGCCGTAAGGAATTCCAAGCTCCGTGATATCGCTTGCCCGTTTTGTACCGCCTCCGGCGTCGGTATGCTCGTCCTCGAGCAGTTTCGCAAGTCCAAAATCGAGGATCTTAACTTGGCCCGAATCGGCGACCATTACATTTCCGGCCTTAATGTCGCGATGAATAATGCTCTTTGAATGCGCGTAGGCAAGAGCATCCGTAACTTGGATCGCAATGGAGACCGCACTCTTTAGTTCGAGAGGCCGGCCGGAAACAAGCTGTCGTACATTCTTGCCTTCAATGAACTGCATCGCGATGTAGTACGTGCCATTAGATTCGCTGAAGTCGTAAATGGTGCAGATGTTCGGATGATCAAGTTGGGAGCAGAGCTGGGCCTCGCGTTCGAAACGCTTGAAGTTCGCGGTCTTTTTTGTGAGTTCAGGCGGAAGGACCTTTATGACCGCGGTGCGATTGAGTTTTGTATCGAGAGCCTTGTAAACGGTCCCTTGGCCGCCGGAACCGATCTTTTCCAGGATCTTATACTGATTGATCTGCGAGTCAACCATAAAAAGCGGCAACCTCCTACAGGCCGAGTAAGTTGAACCCTTCGGCCTCTTGGGGCGCTACCCAAAGCACGCTTTCAGACGTGTAAAAAATCAAAACTCCAATTATTGCCGTATCAATCAATAATCCCAAACGCAAAAACGCGATTTTCGCTGCGTTCGGCACCAGCGATCTTTCGAACACGATCTCATTGGTACTTGGGCGGCAACCTGCCGTCCTCTCAATAGACCGTTCAGCCCCGCGGCGGATCGCCCCAGCCGGAACCAAGAAACATACCGTCTCGAACAAACGTCGGCACTGTCGGGTCGCCATTGCTGAACGCCAGCATGTCGCGACGATGCTTCATATCATTCTGGGCATCGTACTCAATGAAAGGTTCGCCGAGAGCGGTGTAATGGTCTTTTGCCTTCTTGCAATACGGACAGCCGGGTTTTGTATAGATCACCAAGGCCATTGTTCAAAACTACACCTTTTGGCTATCATTTCATAGTCTGAATGCTAAAAGTCATTAGGTCGCTCGCTGATAGAGAAAAGAAATGTCAAATCCGGATATCTTTGCACCTTACGAAAAATTGGTCGAGATCAAGATACTTGAAAAGAAATGCGATGTGCCGGAGAACAACACGCTTCTTCGCTGTTTTCAATTTCTCGCGATGGATTCGGTATCGCAGGCCGATCTCTGCTGGAATGGGGATTGTCTAAACTGCCAGGTTTGGATCAAGAACGGTGAAAAAGAAAAAGGCGTGATCTCCTGCCGGACGATGGTCGCTGCGGGCATGGAGATCGTTCGCCTCTCTGCTGAAATGGATCTCGCGGCGATCAATACTTAGGTATCGAAGGGTCCACATCGTTCGACCACGCGGTTATTCCACCCGTTAGATTCGTTAGATCGCCCTGAAAACCTGCTGCCTGTAAAGCCTCGATGGCCTTTGCGCTGCGGACGCCGCCTTTGCAATGGACGACCGTATCGCGTGATGGATCGATCTCGTTCATCCGGGCAACGACCTGTCCGAGCGGGATGAGCTTGGCCCCATCGATCTTCGCGAAGGCGTTCTCGTCCGGTTCGCGCACGTCAATTAGCTGAACGTCCTCGCCTGCCTCGATCTTCTCTGCCAATTCTTTTGCTGTTATCGCTTTCATAAAAATACCTCCGAGAAATTTGCTGCTATTACTTCAGTGCTGACCACTTTAGCATTAACGAGGGCGACATTGTACGCAAGGGGCCAAAGTTGTTGACAATTCTTTACATCTCTACCGATTGCCCGCGACGGCAAATATTGTAAAATATTGACTCTATAAGTAATGTCAAGACTGTTTATCAGCCGCGCCGCTTTTGCATTTGTATCTGCGGCGATTTGTATCTCAACCGGGTGCAGCAAGAGCGCGCCGCAAGTTGCGACGCCTGAAAACTCGGCGAAGGATACGCCGATCGCGATCACCGTTGGGAAGAGCGAGTCCCGAGATGTCGCATCGACGATCGATGCGACGGGGTCGCTCACCGCGCAGGAAAAGTCGAATGTTTCACCGAAAACGGCGGGACGGCTCTCGAACGTTTATGTCAACGTGGGCGACTTCGTGCGCGAGGGGCAGACGCTCGCCAAGGTCGATGACCGCGATGCAAAGATCAGACTTGAGTCTGCTCGTGCGGCCGTAAGACAGGCAAAGGCCGGAGTCTCTCAGGCAGAGGCAAAGTTGGGCCTGCTTGGCGGCGGTAAGTTCACTGCAACGACGGTGCCGGAAGTTCTGACGGCCCGGGCAAACCTCGAACAGGCAAATCTTGAGTTAAAACAGGCCGAAGCAAATGAAAAGCGATATCGCGAACTGACCGAAAGCGGCGACGTCGCGATGATCACCTACGAGCAGTACAAGACGGCGCGCGATACGGCCCGTGCAAGGGCGAACGCAGCGCAGCAGCAGCTTGAGACGACGATCAACGTCGCTCGTCAGAGCAACCAGGCGATCGTCGGCGCACAGGCGGCCGTCGCTACGGCACAGACACAGGTTGATGATGCCGAGCGAGTTCTTGCCGACACGGTGATCAAGGCCCCGTTTTCAGGTTATGTGAGCGACCGCCCAACCTCTGTCGGTGAATATGTTTCCTCATCCTCAGTGATAGCAACGGTTCTGCGGACGAACCCGATCAAGGCGATAATCCAGGTGCCGGAAGGCGACGTGCCAGGCGTCCGGCTCGGAGCGGTCGTAACTATAACGGTCGATGCCTACAAGGATCAGAATTTTGCGGGGAAGGTTTCGGCCGTCAATCCCGCGATCGACGCGACCTCCAGGTCGGCTTCGATCGAGGCGTTGATCGATAATTCTGACAATCTTCTGCGCCAAGGAATGTTCGCAACGGCGCAGATCGTGCGAGAAGGCGGCACAAAAGGGATCTTTGTTCCGAAGACGGCGATCTTCCACGATGTTTCGACCCAGTCGTTCCGTGTCTTCGTGATAGCGGAAGGGGTTGCAAAGCTCAAGGTCGTGCAGGTCGGCCGCGAAGAAGGCGATTGGCAGCAGATCATTTCCGGCGTCGATGCGGACCAACCTGTTGCGACGAGCAACGTCGGCCAGCTTTACGAGGGCGCAAAAGTATCGTCGTAAAGGCGGGGAGTAGTTTATGCAGTGGCTCGCCGAAATTTGTGTTCATCGACCGGTCTTCGCGACCGTGATCGTGATGTTCCTGACGGTCGTCGGGGCATTCAGCTTCTTTACGCTCGGCGTCGATCGTTTTCCAAAGATCGACGTGCCTACCATTTCTGTTTCGACCAGCAATAGCGGTGCGGCCCCGGCCGAGATGGAGTCCGAAGTTACGGATCCGATCGAAGGTGTCCTAAATACAGTCCCGGGCGTGGACGAAATGCGTTCCTCGTCCTCACGAGGCAGTTCGCGGATCACGCTAAGCTTTAACCTCGAAAAGGATCCCGACCAGGCTTTCCAGGAAGTTCAGCAGAAGCTCAGTACGATCACTTGGCGTCTTCCCGAAGAGGCCGATCCGCCGGTTGCCCGAAAGAGTGATCCCGATTCATCGCCGGTATTGATGTATGCGGTCAGTTCGCCTCGCGATATCAGTGAACTGAGCGACATGGTCGAGGTCCTTATACAAGAAAAGATCGAATCGGCTGATGGCGTCGGCGAGGTCGTCGTGTTCGGGGGCCGGCCGAAGCAGATCAAACTTTACGTCGATCCCGACAAACTCCGGGCATACGGACTTTCGGTAAATCAGGTGGCAACGGCAGTTTCCGCGCAGAACCAGGAAATGCCCGGCGGCACGCTTGTTGAAGGGGCAAAGACGGTGGGTCTTCGCACTATAAGCAAGCTTACGAACGTCGAAGAATTCAACGACATCGTCGTTGCGACGAAGAACGGTTTTCCGATCAAGTTCCGCCAGATCGGCCGCGTTCTGGAGACAGGTGAGGATCCGTCGAGCACTTACTCGCTCGACAATAATCCAACCGTTGCGCTCGCCATTCGAAAGCAATCCGGTGCGAACACGGTCGCTCTGATCAATGCCGTCAAGGAGCGAATGGCCAACATCGTGCCGACCTTGCCTAAGGACTTTAAGGTCGCCGTTATTCGAGATCAGTCTGAATTCATCGAGAACTCGCTCCACGCGATCGAAGAGCACCTCGTGATCGGGGCAATTTTCGCGGCGGTCGTTGTCTTTTTCTTTCTCTGGAATTTTCGGTCAACGCTCATCGCTGCCCTCGCTATCCCGACATCGATCATTGCGGCCTTTGCTCTGATCGCCGCTATGGGATATTCGCTCAATCAGATGACGATGCTTGCATTGACCTTGATGGTCGGCATCGTGATCGACGACGCGATCGTCGTTCTGGAGAATATCTACCGCTTTGTGGAAGAGAAGGGGATGGACCCTTTTAAGGCTGCGGTCGAAGGTACGCGCGAGATCGGGCTTGCGGTTCTTGCTACTACGTTGTCGCTGCTAGCCGTATTCATTCCGGTAGGGTTTATGACCGGGATCGTCGGACGGTTTATGTCGTCCTTCGGCCTCACCTCTGCTGCAGCGATCGCGGTCAGTCTGATCGTTTCTTTCACGCTGACGCCGATGCTCGCCGCCCGCTGGATAAAGCCGAAAAAGGCACCTTCAGAGCCTCTGCCGGCTGAGATTCGTGATGATCCGACGGTCGCTTACGCGATCGAACACGAAACGGACTCAAAGAGCGGTTGGTTCTACGCGAAGATCGATGCGGGGTACACAACACTGCTAAAGCTCGCAATGCGGTTCCGTTGGGCGGTTGTCCTGATCTGTATCCTTACTGTCGCTTCTATTTATCCGCTGTACAAGTATGTGGGAATGGCGTTCCTCCCCGATGAAGACGAATCGAGCTTCCAGGTAAATGTCCGAGGCCCGCAAGGAACATCCCTTGCAGCAACACAGTCGATCGTTGACCGGATCTCTCGCGACATTAAAGAGAAAGTTCCGGGCCTTCTTAATTCGACCGTCAACGTCGGCGGCTATGGCGGCGGCGGAAGTGGTAATTCGGGGACCGTCAGCGTTAACCTTGTCCCGGTGAAGCAACGCTCGCAGAGTCAGGCCGAGATCATGGGAATGGTACGAGGGATGGTCAAACCATATTCGAATAAGGATTGGCGCATCAACGTCTCCGCAGCCTCATCGATCGCGCAGGGAATTGGTTTGGGACGCGGCGGCTCGGGCATCGGCTATTTCATTTCCGGGCCGGATATGGAACAGCTGAATTCTTACGCCGATCAACTCGTCGAGAAGATGCAGCAAGATCCGATCTTCCGCGACCCGGATAATTCGGTCGATGTCGGCACTCCTGAGGTGCGGTTCGTGATCGACCGTACGCGTGCGGCAGATCTTGGTGTCGATGCGGGCAATATCGCTCGTGCGTTGAATATTGCCGCCGCCGGCCAGCGTGTTTCGACCTTTAGCGAAGGCACGAAGCAATACGATGTGATGGTACAGGCGGATGAGCGTTTTCGTCGGACGCGGGATAATCTGCGGCTGTTCACCGTCAGTTCATCCAAGGGCGAGCCTGTTCCGCTTGATCGCGTCGTTACCGCACAGGAATCGCTCAGTCCTTCGACGATCCAGCGTCTGAACCGTCAACGCGTCGTTACGATCTCGTCGGGTCTGCCGCCGAATGCTTCGGAATCGGACGCGCTGGCTCGCCTTAAGGAACTCGTATCGTCATTGAATATGCCGCCGGAATATTCGAGCGGCGTCACCGGCCAGTCGAAGGAACTTGAACGCGCGTACAGTTCGTTCATGCTCGCATTCCTTCTCTCGTTCGTGTTCATGTACCTTGTGCTCGCGGCGCAGTTCGAATCATTCATTCATCCGGTCACGATCCTGTTGACGCTGCCGCTTTCTGTACCGTTCGCCTTGCTCTCGACCGCCCTTGCGGGGCAGACGCTGAACATATTCTCGGCATTGGGCATATTGCTTTTATTCGGCGTGGTCAAGAAGAACGCCATCTTGCAGATCGACCACACCAATTCGCTGCGTGCGAAGGGTATGGGACGTTATGACGCGATCATTCAAGCGAATCGTGACCGTCTGCGGCCGATCCTGATGACTACGATCGCACTTGTCGCGGGGATGGTCCCGCTGATCGTCGGCAGTGGTGCAGGTGCTGCAACGAACCGTTCGATCGGCATCCTCGTCGTCGGCGGGCAATCGATGTGTCTGCTTCTGACGCTGTTGACCGTGCCCGTTTTCTATTCGCTGTTTGACGATGCAGCGGAAACCACGCTTTGGCGAAAGATCGCGAGTCCGTTCCATAAGTTGCTGGAGAAGCTTCGCCGGAACAAAGATGAAAATTCGGAGGAGTCGATCGAGCGCTTGTGATGAAGCTTCTCTTAAGATCTTTCATGCCGCTTGGCGCGGCCTTTGTGGTGTTTTCGGCTGCCTCGGGTGCCGTCGCGCAGACCCCGACCCCAACGCCGGCTGATAAACCTCCTGTTCAGCCAACGTTTTCTGTACCGCTACGCCCGCTGCCTGATGCAACACGCATCGGCGTTGCCGCAGGAACCGAGCTGAGCCTGACCCTCGATGAGGCCATTGAGATGGCCTTGAAGAACAATAACGATATCGGGGTTTCGCGCGCAGGAACGAAGACTTCGAACCTGGACCTCCTTGGGGTAAAGGGCGCCTACGATCCGCTGCTCGCAAGCACGAATTTTTATGAAAGCGTTTCGGTTCCGACCGCCTCGGCGATCGGCGGCGCGGTCAATGGTTCAGTTACAACGACGCGGGCTTCGAACAACATCAGCATCGATGGCCTTGTGCCTTTCGGCGGAGCATCTTACTCGGCGATCTTCAACTCTTCCAGGAACACCTCGAGCAACACGAACTCGTTCCTGAATCCGCAATTTCCTTCGAGCCTGAGCTTCAGCTACACCCAGCCGCTGCGGCGAAACCGTTCGATTGACCCGGCACGACGCAATATTCTGATCGCGAAGAAGAATATCGAGATCAGCGAGACGCAGCTGCAGACCGAGGCGATGAACGTCGTCAATACTGTGGAGCAGGCGTATTGGGATCTTGTTTACGCCCTGCGTTCGATCGAGGTGCAGACCGACACGCTAAAGCAGGCCCGAGCGCAGCTTGAGAGCAACAGCAGAATGGTCGAGAAGGGAGTACTCGCACCGATCGAGATCGTTGCGGCGAGAGCGCAGATCGCGACGTTCGAGCAGAATGTTTATGATGCGCAGGAAGCGGCGACCCGTGCCGAGAACACTCTCAAGACGCTCATTCTCGCTGAACGCTCTGCTCCTGAATGGGATCGTCCGATCACACCGGTTACACCTGCGGCCGTTCCTGTTCCTCAGATAGGCCTCGAAGTAGCAAAGATCGAGGCGTTCAGAAAACGCCCTGAGATCGCAGAATTTCAGCTTAGGCAGGATCAAAATCTGATCGATCAGCGATTTTATAAGAATCAGAAGAAGCTGCAGATCGACCTTGTGGGAACCTATACTTCGCAAGGCCTGGGCGGAACCGAAACGCCGGCCGCGATCAACCCGATCACGGGCTTGAGCCGCGTGCCTCCCAATCTTGTTGGCGGGTATTTTACTTCGCTAAGAAATCTGTTCGGTCAAGAGTATCCAACTTATCGTGCGAGCCTTGTGTTTTCTTTTCCAATTGGAAACCGAGCCGCGAAGGCAAATTACGGCAAGGCGCTTGTTGCAGCCGACAGCCTCGAAAAACAAAGGGCCGCACGTGAGCAGTCTGTTGAAGCTGAAGTGCGAAATGCGCTTCAATCGCTGCGTTCGACAGAAGCCCGACTAAATGCCGCGACCGCGGCACGAGAGGCGGCCGAAGAACTTTACAACAGCGAAGACCGTCTGTTCCGCGGCGGAACGAGCACCTTCTATCTTGTTTCGCAAAGGCTTCAGGATCTTGTGGTGGCCCGCGGCCGCGAACTCGCCGCCCGAACTGATCTAAATAAAGCGATCGCCGGATTCAACCGGGCAATGGGCACAATCCTCGAAGTTCACAACGTAAAGTTAGAAAAATAGGATCCAACAGAAAGGCCCGCAAAAAAGCGGGCCATATCCGCGATCGTGAGGTACTATTTGCCGTCTTTCACCGCGTTCAAGTCGGTGCTGCCGCCTGTGAATTTCCACTTGCCGCCTTCGTTCACGAAGGTGAACGGAGTCCAGCCTAAGTAGTCGCCCCCTTTTATCTCAGCGACGGCCTTGTTGCCTTCGATCTTCTCGTTGCGAACCTCGACGGGCTTGTCCGGGATCGTGTCAAATTCGGCCATATAGGTCGCAAGGTCTTTAGCTCCATCCTCCTTCATCTGCTTTTCCGAGCGGGCGAAGAATTCGGCCGAAAGGACCTCCCTAAGAGCGGCCGTGTTCTTGCTCTTTAGCGCGTCGTAGTAAGCATGTACGACCGGAGCCAGCGTAGGTGCGTTGTTGATAGTTTCTTCGACGGGCTTAACGGTCGTGCCGGCAGGCACATTCGCCGGAGCAACCTGCGTTTGCTGGTTCGAATTCGGCGAAGATGTATTTTGTCCGCCCGAGTTCGAATTCGAGTTTGTATTCGTGTTCGCGGCCGGACCTCCGCACGCCGCAAAAAATAAGCTTGAAAGAGCAATAATTACTGAACCGAAATAGAATTTTCTCATATAATGAATCCGTCCAAATCACATTGGAATATTAGAAGTATAAATAATCTGATATGTCAGCCAAAACAGCCGAGACACATCTTTCGCGACTTTATTTGATCGAAGGCCTGCCCGAACCGCTCACGCCGGCTAGTTCGCACCTGCAGCTGTTTGACGGCTATATTCCGAATACACGTTTGCGGATACGGAGCGTTCGCGACCCATATTCGAAGGCGTGGACGCGGACACTGCAGCAGGTTTTCCTTTCCGAAGACAGTGGGCACCCGGCCGTAAAATTCTCCGAGCTTCATCTGAATGAGGCCGAATATGAGGCGTTTGCCGGGCTTGAAGGCCAGGAGATCAGGAAAAATCGCTACTTTCAGGAGTTTGAGCGTTCGAAGATCCTTTTCGACATTTATCTAGGTAAGCTTCAGGGATTGGGAACCGCGAGTTTTGAATTCGGATCCTCTGAGGATTTTGATACATTCGAAGCGCCGCCTTTTGCAAAGCTCGAGGTTACGGGAAATCCGTTCTTTTTAGGGACGAATTTGGTCGAGAAGACGTTCGCAGACGTGCAGGACGAGATCCGAGAATTGATCGACCGCTAGTGCGTTCGAGCGGCAAGCGGAACGGCCCGTTCAAGCGAAGCGAATATCTGCAAATAGATCTGTGTTTCGCGCGGAATCAGGTTCGTCCAATCCGCACCTCCGCGACGAATGTAACCTGCGAGCCTCGCCGGATTGGAATTGTACCCGGCGGCCATTAGGTCTTCTTGCCGTGCGATGCCGTCGGCCATTGCCTGCGAGATCGTATCGTTACTCGCAAGATCGTTCCACGTCATCTGCATGTAAAGAAGCATTGCCTTCGTCGCATTGACGTGATCCTGCATACCGCTGACGAAATCGGGCATCAGATTCGCCTGCGGAAAACGGGCTCGGACCATACGATACGTCGAAGGGATCATCTGCACCATCCCGCCCGCGCCTGCAGAGCTGACCGAATATCGATACGTCTGTCCCTCATTCAAAGCGTAGAGGGTAAATATATCATTGAAGATATTCGGATGAAGTTCGGTGCGAAAACGCCAATGATCGACGTGTTCGACAGTCGCAAGGCGTTCGGCGATGTCGGCCACCTTCGGCTGAATGACATAGCCCGCATGCCTTAGTTTTTCGCGCGCGACCTCGATCGTGTTACGAACGTAATACCTTCCGGCACTGATCACGTCCGGAGTAATAATGCCCGGGTGCGTTGAAACATAATATGCGGTTTCAATAAAGCGCCCGTTCCTAACGACCGGATATTGGATCATAAGGGGCAGCTTTGAGCGTCCCGATTGATCGGTCAGTATGATCGGAGTATTCACGCCGTTTGCCCGGACGTTTCGAAAAAAGAGCGTCGAACCATCGGTCGAGACCGCCGAACTCGTTGTGTTCTTTGCGAGGAACGCATCTTTGGAAAGCGATACAAACTCGATCTGACGAGTGCGTTCGTCCAAATACGCGATCTTTACAAAGTAGATCGGGTCATTTCCAACTGCCTCTGAACTGCCGATCGTGACCGGTCGCGACTGCATCTCACGTTTGGCTTCTGCAAGACGCGACTTGATCTGCGAAAAGCTGAGGCCATCGAAATTCACGTTCGAAGCGGCGGGCGAGTAAGAATTTGCCGAAGGATCGGTCGAAGGGCCGGTCGACGGAGCACTCCCTACAATGATCGGAGTCGGCGTTACCGCAACACGCGGAATGGGTGTCGGTGCGGGCCTCAGCGTTGACGTTACAACCACCTTCGACGATCTAGAATTGCTCTCCCCATTATTCGATTGGGCAAGGCCCAAAGCGCTAAGCGATAGAACGATTATCGAGGAAAATGCTAATTCTTTTTTCATTTCTTGTTCGAGGAGCGGCACCCTAAATCCTTGTGAAAATCTAACTGTCTGTCGCAATGGCTTTCGACGACGGCCATTCTTAGATTCGCTTAAGCGCTCCGCCGTTGTCAATCATTTTCGAAAGTTTTATTGCATATACAAAAATCTCTTATGTGTTTGGCCGAGCAATTTGGCGGCCGAATTTGCTAATCTCTTATTTTCGCGAGTTCTAGCGAGCAGACTCTCAAGATCGGGATATCTGCCGAAATCTATGGGAAAGCATTTTGGAACAGACGGCGTTAGAGGCCGAGCAGGCGAGTTTCCGCTCGATGAGCGAACCGTGAGCATTATCGGCAGATCTTTGGCGCGACAGTTTGAGGCGAGTCTTGGCCGCAAACCTCGATTCATTTCCGGGCGTGATACACGCGAATCCGGACAAGCGATCGAGGGTGCGATCCATGCGGGAGTTGCCGCGGAAGGCGGACAGATATCATCTGCGGGAGTAATCACAACGCCCGGCGTTGCATTTCTGACCGGTGCGGAAGGCTACGATGCGGGCATTGTTGTCAGCGCGTCGCACAATCCGTTTGAAGATAATGGAATCAAGGTCTTTTTGCCGAGCGGCAAGAAACTCGACAGCTCGATCGAGAAGCTTATTGAGGAGGATATTGAAGCTGGCGAGATCGAACCGGTGGCCCCGACCGTTCTAAACGAAGATCTTGTCGAAGGCTTTGATGAAAAGTACCTGGAACACCTTCGCTCTGCTGCTGAAGGAAGTTCGCTCGCGGGCTTTTCGATCGTTTTGGATTGTGCGAACGGGGCCGCCTACGATCTTGCCCCGAAGCTTTTTCGCAGCCTTGGGGCAGAAGTTCTCGTCATCAACAATTCTCCGGACGGGCGGAACATAAACAAGGACTGCGGCTCGCTGCATCTTGATGGGCTCGCTGCTGCGGTGGTCGAGGCCGGCTTTGATATTGGCATTGCATTCGACGGAGATGCGGATCGTGTCCTTTTTGTCGATCATAAGGGCAATATCGTCGATGGCGATGGGACCCTTTGGATCCTTGCGACCGAGATGGCCGAGAAGGACAGACTTGCGAACAATAAGGTCGTTGCGACTGTGATGAGCAACATCGGCCTTGAGATCGCGTTCAGGTCGAGGAATATAGAGCTGATCCGCGCGAAGGTAGGCGATAAGTACGTACTTGAAGAGCTTATCCGTACCGGTTCGGTTGTCGGCGGCGAGCAGTCCGGCCACATAATTTTTCCTGAACGCAGTCTCGTCGGAGATGGAATGGCGACCGCGGTGTTGACGCTTTCTTCCCTTGCACGCCGTGGACTCTCTCTCTGTGACGCAGTGGCCGGGTTTCAGCGATTTCCGCAGGTCCTCGTGAATGTTGCGGTCAAAGAAAAGCGGCCTTTCGAAGAAGTGCGTGCGATCGCGGAAGCCGCCGTCGGACTTGAAAAAGAGATGGCGGAAAACGGTCGACTGCTGCTTAGATATTCAGGAACTGAGAATCTCGCACGCGTTATGATCGAGGGCGTCGATCAGGACGACATTGAACGGAAGGCTGCCGCCCTCGCAGACATCATACGGGAAAACCTGGGATGAGAGCTTCGCCAACAGCGATGGACCTATTTGAGACGATCGAGATCGGACAGGGGAACCTCGACTCCGTTGGAGCCTTCGCACGCCAACGGCTTGGGAACCGAGCGAAACGTGCTTTTCTCGTCTCGAATCGGAAGGTCTTTGGGCTTTACGGGCAAGTGGTCGAAGCAAGTCTTCAGAAGGCAGGTTTCTCGACCGCGGTCGCGCTAATTGGCGATGGTGAGAGATTCAAAACACTGGCCTCCACAGAAAAGGTCTTGGCGGCGATGGCTGCCGCGAGAATCGAGCGGACCGATGCGGTCGTTTCACTAGGCGGAGGTGTTGTCGGCGATCTTGGTGGATTTGCAGCGGCGATCTATCTGCGGGGAATCAAGCATATACAACTGCCGACCACTTTGCTCGCGATGATCGACTCGTCGGTCGGCGGCAAAACCGGCGTAAATGCTTCATTCGGCAAGAATACGATCGGCGCATTTTACCCCGCAGCGGGAGTGTTTGCTGACGTAGAGTGCCTTAGAACGCTGCCGGAACGCGAGATCGTGGCAGGGGCGTGTGAAATGGTAAAACACGCCGCGATCAGTGGAAAAGGGCCCCTGAAGCGCACAAGAGCCTGTTTTTCTGATAGAAGTCGGCTCTTTTCCAGCGAAAAGCTCGCGGCCTTGGTACGTGAGAATGTTGCTCTTAAAGCCAAGATCGTCGATCAGGACCCTTTCGAGGATGTTAAGCGGACTGACGGCCGTTCGCGAAAGATCCTGAATTTTGGCCATACGCTTGCTCACGCTCTCGAAAAAGCCACAGATTATCGATATTTCCGTCATGGAGAGGCTGTCGGCTACGGCATTCTTTATGCCGCCAAACTCTCAAAAAAGCTTGCGATTTGTGACAAGCAGGATGTAGAATTGTTATACGATGTTTTGCACAGCGTCGGCGTTTTGCCGTCGCTTGCGGGCATCGAACCTCAAAAGGTCTTTGAGGCATTTCAATTCGACAAAAAGAATATATCCGGATCACTTCAATGGATCCTGCTTCGAGGTATAGGCCGGCCTGTAGTATTTTCGGGCGATCAGATCTCTCCAAAAACCGCTCTTTCCACACTCGAAGCGTTTCTTAAGCTTCAGAAGTAAGCTCAACAGCGAAGGAAGTTTAGAAAAATGCAGAATGTAACGAACCGAGTCAATGAACGCGGCAGTGCCGGCGTCAAATTTCTTATTGTGCTGGCTTTCATATTGTTGGTCGCGAACGCCGGATACAACTACATCCCGGTAGCGTATCAAGGTGAGGCGATGAAGTCCGATATGGAGACCGCGGTGCTGCAGGGAATGGCGCTGCCGGGCAACGTCGATCCCGTCAAGAACGTGAAGGAGCGCCTCGAGAAGGCAATTTCAGCGAATGAGGTTCCGTCCGACGCTCTGGTCGAGGTGAAGAAGGTCGGCCCGGGCGTTAATGCCCACGTGAACTACACGATCCCGGTCTCGATCCTTCCGTTCGGGATCTATCGATACAACTACGTTTTTGATCACACCGCAACCCCAAGCGGACTGCTTTTGAAGCAATCCGGGAGCTAAAGGTTTCTTGCAGCCTTTCTGTTCAGCGAACAGAAATCCGGCTTAATCCTTTTTCCTTTTATCTTTTGCGTCATCACCGCCGGGGGCGATGTAATACGGCCGCGCCTGAACGCGATATGCCTTTTCGTCGTAGATGCCGTCGCCGTTGACATCGACCTTTACCTGCAGTTTGTATTTCTGGCCGGGAGTATGCGGACTATTGAGGTCATAGGCGATGTTGTACTGGTTCCGCAGCAGAGCGTTGATGCTGTTCAGATAATCAGGGATCTCACTCTCGAACGTCATTGGAAAGTGCATTCCGCCGGACTCTTTTGCGATCGTGTTCATCGAATTCTGAGCTTGTAGGAATGTGAGGCGGCCGGGCAGGCCCGTAGCGAGGTCGTCCATTGGACCAAGCAGGTTCTCGTAACGCTTAAAGAAAAGATTGCCTGTGCTGATCACATACACGGGAACGCCGGCTTCCTGAACAATGCGCCGAGCCTGGTCGTAGCTCGTCTTGCTGAAGGTGTCGATTCCGGAGGCAACAAGGATAATGGCCTTTCGCGGTGCGCGCAGATTTGCCATTCCGGCGTACTGAGCGGTTTTTGCTTTGGAGTTCTCAAGGACGACGGTGTCGGTCGTTCCGCCAAGCAGCGTAAATTTTAGGGCGTCCCACAAGTTATTCTCGCGGACGGCGGGTGTACTTCGAAACAATAGATCGACCGCTTGGCGCAGACGCTGCGGGTCATTCGTAAAGTCGGTGATCGGCGTTGGCCGAATATCGAACGCAACGATCGAAGCGTAATCATTTGGCGGTTTGATAAAGCGCGAGACAAAAAGAGCCGCAGGCCGTACTACCTCATATGCGCCGGGCTCGAATATCCCGCCCGCGGCGGAACCAAAGACCTCGCTCCATTTGCTGAATTCGATAAGAACCGTGACCGTGATCGGTGAGTCCGGCGTAGTAAAAGCTGAGATCGGCTGCTGCTTACCATCCTCAAAGATCGCAAAGTTCTCTTTCCTTAGTCCGGTGACAACAGCTCCGGTCTTCTTGTTAACGACCGTTACTTCGACGGAGACGATGTTCGTCGAGACCTTTTCGATGCCGGGATCAATGATCGCATTCTTTTCCGCTTCAGCCTGTTTGCGTTCTTCCTCGGCCTTTCTAAGTTCTTCGGCGGTCGGCGGTTTTGGGCGTTGATTTCGTTTTTCGTTTCCCGGTGCCGTATCAGGACGCTGCGGCCGAGACTGCGCAAGTGCCGCGACTGCCGCCGCAAAAACGAAGATGAAGATCAAAGCGACGGAAGAAAGTCTTGGAAAACGCTTCATATAGCCCTTTTGTCTGTAAAAAAGTTAGATACGTGTCCTGCCAAAATAGTTGGACACGTATCGCCGTTCGGATAACTTAAATTTTACACGAGTTGAAGGGGCGAGCGAATGTCGGGACCTAGATCTTGAAGCCGCCACGGGTCAGCATCGTCTCAAAGTTGGCCTTATCGACCGCCTTGATGTAGGCGTCTTTAGGCTCGACCATGCCGTTCTTTACCAGCTCAAAAAGGGCGTCGTTGAGCACGACCATACCGCTGTTCTTTCCGGTCTGCATCGCAGACGGGATCTGGAACGTCTTTCCCTCACGGATCAAATTGCTGATCGCAGGAGTTACGATCAAGATCTCAAGGGCCGCGACGCGGCCGCCGCCTTTCTTTGGTAAAAGGGTTTGGGCGATAACGCCTTTCAGCGATTCTGAAAGCATTACTCGAATCTGCTGCTGTCGATCTGCCGGGAATTGGTCAATGATACGATCGACCGTTGAGGCCGCGGTCGTCGTGTGCAAGGTGCCGAAGACGAGGTGTCCTGTTTCCGCCGTTTCGATCGCGATCGAGATAGTTTCGAGGTCGCGCATTTCGCCGACGAGCAAAATGTCCGGATCCTCGCGAAGCGCCGCACGCAGGGCATCTTTGAACGAAGCGGTGTGATTGTGGACCTCGCGTTGGTTCACGAGACATTTGATGTTGTCGTGGACGAATTCGATCGGGTCCTCGATCGTTATTATGTGGTCTTCGCGATTCTGATTGATGTGGTTCACCATCGCACAGAGCGTCGTGGACTTTCCCGAACCGGTTGGGCCTGTGACGACAACAAGGCCTTTCGATAGGTGCGTGAGGCCGAGAATTGCATCCGACAGACCAAGCTGCTCGGCGGTCGTCATCTTTGTTGGAATTATGCGGAAAACGGCGCCCATTCCTTTCCGGTCCATGAATATATTCGAGCGGAAGCGCGCCAAGCCCTCGATCTCGTACGCAAAGTCAGTATCGTGCCGCTGCGCGAATTCCTCAACGTTCTTCTTTGGCATTATTTCGCCGAGAAGCTCCCTTATCGAATCGGCTGTGAGGGCGGCGTCTCCGGGCGAAAGCGGCTGCATTTTGCCGTCCTTGCGGATCATTGGCGGCATCGAGACGGAAAGATGGAGGTCCGATGCGCCGGCTGCGGCCATCGCTCGGAAGAGGTGATCCATTTGCGAATTCACTAGCGTTGGACTATGAGTCGAGGGTAGTGTTGGGAGGAGCGGCGGCTCCGAAGGCGGCGGCCAGCCATTTGTCTCTTCCGTATGTTCAAATGGCTGGTCCGTCAGCGGCGTATAAGTGCCCGAAAAATCATCGCGAGCGCCTTGGGGCTCGTACGTCGATGTGTCAGAAAAGACGGTGGCGAATTCCGGATCGTTGGCCGAGACGACATCCGCAGCGGGCATACCGGCGATCTCGTAGGCGGGCACTTCAACACGTTCTTCGACGACCAGCGTTTCCGGGCTCTTTTCGACCGGCGTCAAGGTCGAAGTATATTCGTAGCCCGCAGACGCGCTGTCAAAGTCCGAGAATTCGGCCGGCGAAAGCGGCAAGATCGGTTCTTCAGAGGCAGGCTTGGGTGCAGACTCCTGATAGGCCGCGGTTTCGGACGGCGCTGCTTGTGGCGCAAAGACATTTTCGGGCGTAGGTGAAGATGTACGCTGATCGGCAAGCTGCGGCCGAATGACAACGTTAAAACCGGCCGGGGATTTCCTTACAACGAACTGGAATTTTCCAAGAGTGTGTGGATGCTCGAATTCGATCTCAGGTGAGTGGGGAAGGATGAGCTTGATATCCTGCGGGATCAGGGGGAACACCATCATACTGATCTGAGTGCCGAGAATCGGGGTGTTCGAAATCTCGATAGTACGTGAACCCGCGATCATGAACGGCTTTTTGCCCGGCTCGAGACGCAGTTCATCGCTGCAGCTGGACAGAAGATCTCGCAGAAATTCGTTAAGTTTTTCCATAGGGGATAAGAGAAACCGCAGAAAATAGATAAAAAATGCCGAAGGCGTCGGCTTTTGAGGGGTCTTCTCTATAGCAGGCGGAAAGCCTACAATAGTTAGGCTAACACAGTTTAACGGCGTTTGTCAGCGATTTTTTTCCTGCTCTTTGAGATCTAAACGCTTACGTTCTCTTGGTATTCGCCCCAGACTTTACGAAGTTCATTGCTGATCTCGCCGATGGTTACGTAGTTTTCGACGGCAAAAAGTATGTGCGGAAGGAGGTTTTCGTCTGTTTTGGCTGCAGATGCGATTTTCTTTAGGGCATTTTCAGCATTAGAAGCATCGCGCCGGCTCCGCAGGGCCGCAAGCCGGGCTCGCTGGTCGATCTCGATCTTTTCATCGATCCGTAGGATCGGGACCGGCTCGACATCTTCGGTACGGAACTTATTTACACCGACGACGATGGCATCGTGATGCTCGACGGCGAGTTGGTAGTCGTAAGCGGCCTGTTGGATCTCGTTCTGGACAAAACCTATCTCGATCGCGCGGAGCATGCCGCCCAGGTCGTCGATCTTTTCGATATAGTCGGCGGCCGCTTTTTCAAGCCGAGTGGTGAGCTCCTCCACCGCGTAACTGCCGGCAAATGGATCGACCGTGTCGGCGACACCGGATTCGTATGCGATCACCTGCTGTGTACGCAATGCAATGCGGGCCGCATTTTCTGTCGGCAGACCGAGAGCCTCGTCCATCGAGTTCGTGTGCAGGCTTTGGGTGCCGCCGAGTACGGCCGCGAGGGCCTGGATCGTGGTTCGAACTACATTGACCTCGGGCTGCTGCGCAGTGAGCGTTGAACCCGCAGTTTGTGTGTGAAAACGGAGCATCATCGACTTTTCGTCCTTTGCCGAAAAGCGATCGCGCATAATCCTCGCCCAAAGACGGCGGGCGGCTCGGAACTTTGCGATCTCTTCGATCAGGTTGTTGTGCGCATTAAAAAAGAATGAGAGGCGAGGGGCAAAGTCATCAACTTCCAGCCCGACTGCGATCGCGGCTTCGACATAGCAGATCGCATCGGCTAGCGTAAAAGCGATCTCCTGAGCAGCCGTCGAACCGGCTTCGCGAATGTGGTAGCCCGAGATGGAGATAGTGTTCCAATTCGGTACCGCTTCAGCACAAAAAGCGAACGTGTCGGTGATCAACCGCAAAGATGGTTTCGGAGGATAGATGTAGGTTCCTCGGGCAATGTATTCCTTGAGAATGTCGTTCTGGACCGTGCCGTTGACCTTATCGAGAGCGATATTTTGCTTTTTAGCTACCGCAAGATAAAGGCAGAGTAAGGTCGAGGCCGTCGCATTGATCGTCATCGACGTTGAGACCTGATCCAGCGGAATGCCGTCGAACAGCGTCAGCATATCCTCGAGCGAATCGATCGCGACACCAACTTTCCCAACCTCGCCGGCGGCCAGCGGATCGTCGGAATCGAGCCCGATCTGTGTGGGCAGGTCAAAAGCGACGCTAAGGCCCGTCGTGCCTTGCGAAAGCAAGTATTTATAGCGTTGGTTCGATTCCTCAGCGGTGGCGAACCCCGCGTATTGCCGCATCGTCCAGAAGCGGCCGCGATACATCGACCTTCGAACGCCGCGAGTGTAGGGAAACTTTCCGGGTTCATTCAGCTCGTTCTCATAGGAGATCGGCGCCGTATTCCCAGGGTTGAAGTCGTTCGGGAGTTCGATGTCCGAAGAGGTGCAAAAACGTGTCCGTCTGTCTGCCATTTTCTTTTGAAATAGGTTATCACAGACTTCGTCCAATGCGGGTTTTGGAGGCTCGGCATCGGTCGTTTAATCTAGGAGAGATCGGAATTTTGTAACGCGTGAATTATTTCAACTACTACACCGAGATCGAGGATACGTTCGTCCGGCGGAGAGGAAGGCACCTTTTCCTTTCGCCGCTGGATTGGGCGATGATCGACGGTTGGAAAGAACGCGGTATTCCTTTGCACATAGTTCTCCGATCGATCGAGGCCGTTTTCGATGTGTATGACCGCCAACCGCCGGGGACTCGGACCATCAAGAGCCTTTTCTATTGTCGCGAGGAGATCGAAATACAGCATCGCGAATGGCTTAATTCTCAGACAGGCAAGGGTGACAACGAGCAAGGAACTGCGTCAGAACCCGAATTTTCGGTCGAACGGATCGGTGCGCACATTGACGATTGTGCCGCAAGACTTGCGGAGTGCAAGATAGAGAGCCTCTCCGAGGGGATTTTGCGAGCGCTGACGCATCTTTCCGAGATAAAAGCGAATCTAACCAATGATCTCGATACGGTCGATAAGACCCTGAGCGATGTGGAAAAGCTGCTTGACCGTACGCTGCTTGAGAATTGGGAGCCGAATCATTTGGCGACGCTTGAGGCAACGGTCAAGAGCCAGCTCAAGCCTTATAAGAGCGAGATGGAACCGGACAAGTATCGCCAGACCTATGAACTTATGGTAATGAAGCGGCTTCGTGAGGAAGCAGGGATCCCGCGTTTAGGCCTTTATTTTTTATGAGAGTTTTTGTTGCGGCGTTTGTTGTCTTGGTAAGTGTTTCGTTCGGTTTTTCCCAGAAACAACGCACCCCACATAAGAAACTGCCCGGCACCATTCCTGTGAAAGCGGGAACGGAGCTGCGCGAGGCTGCACTAAAGCTGGATGCCGGAACGGTCACCGGCCGCAGCTATATCAATCCCACCCTGAGCTTTCAGGTCACTTTTCCGGACAGCTGGCTGATCCCGGGGCCGGATTTTGAGGCCTATATGAAATCAGCCGGCTTTGACCTGCATACGCTGAACACCGAGGCCCTCGGTCCGCTCGCCAAGCAGCGGTTCGCAAAGAACGTCACGGTGCTCTTGACCGCTTACCGATCAATGCCGGGGACTCCCGATAACGCATTCTTCCTCATCGCGGCCGAGAATATTTCTGGCGTCCAGCAGATCAAAGACGCTGTCGATTACGTCGATGTGGTCCGACAGAGCCTTCTAAATGCCAAGCTTCCGGCCTCTTTTAAGGTCGGGGAGACAGATGCCGAGAAACTCGGAGCCATGCAATTCGCCTTTCTCGACACATCAACGGGGACACAGAAAAGGCGGGTTTATGTGACGGTACGTGATGGTTATGCAGTGCTTTTTGCCGTCTCGTACGTGAGTGATGAGGACCTGTTGACCGCGCGCGATGTTCTAAGGACCGGTGACTTTTTTCTGCCGACACGGGATAACGTGCCCACGCATTGAACCAAAAGCAGGAATACACCTAAAAACCTGCGCGAGCGCATATTTCGTTTCGGCGCGAAGTAGGAACATGGTCTATACGCTGGCCGCATCGTCTGTCTCAGGCGGCAAGGAGAAGATCATGATCAGTCACCATACGAACACGGAACAAGGGCATTGGGTTTTGGCGAAGATGGGCAAGCGGGTCCTGCGTCCCGGCGGACGCGAACTGACGGCAAAGCTCATCGACGAACTCGATATCAAAAAGACGGATGATGTCGTGGAGTTCGCACCGGGAATCGGCTTCACGGCCGCGTTGACGCTTAAGCAGGATCCGCACTCATATACGGGCATCGAGCTTGACGAGACCGCTGCAGGGAATCTGAAGAGCATTGTGAACGGCAAGAATCGAAAGATAATCAACACGAGTGCTGCTGACACAACCTTGGACGCGGATTCTGTTGATAAGGTCTATGGTGAAGCGATGCTGACGATGCAGGCCGATCATCGCAAATCCGAGATCATCGGGGAAGCTTTCCGTATCCTGAAAAAAGGCGGCCTTTACGGCATACACGAGCTCGGGCTTGCTCCGGACAATATTTCGGACGAGACAAAAGGCAGCATTCAGCGGGACCTCGCGCAGACGATCAAAGTTAATGCTCGTCCGTTGACAGAAAAAGAGTGGTCCGAGCTGCTCGAAAAAGAAGGCTTTAGCATCGTCAAGATAGAAAAGAATCCAATGAGTCTGCTTGAACCAGGCCGCGTATTCAACGATGAGGGCTTTTTCAGAGCGTTGGGTATCATATTCAACATCGCGACGCACCCGAAAGAGCGCGAACGGATAATGACCATGCGGAGAACATTCAGAAAATATCGCGATCACCTGAACGCGGTCGCGATCGTCGCAAAGAAGCACTAGATCCATTCTCGCAATTCGCTCGTCCTATGCGATTTCGATGATATGCTCGGAGAATGTCGATATTCTCCGAGCTTGAACTCAACGAAGCGCATAGGGCTTTGTTGTCCACGCTGAAAAAGTGTGAGAAAGTTCAGGGAAACGCCGCTTTGGGCAAGTCGCAGACGACGCTTCTGGAACGCCGTATTGCCGCAATCAAAGTGGCTCTTGCGTTGATCGAAAAAGAATTGGATGACGGACAAAGGAAAGTGCACGACCAGATAAAGGCCTATAACGACAAACAATCCGCAGAATACGCCGCGGCCTGCGACCGCCTTCGCGAAGTGATAGATCGCGAACTTCGAGAATCGGAGAGCAAGATCTGGCACGCACATCCCGTTTGGTTCTTGGACGGGAACCCGATCGTCGGTTACAGCATCCAAAAGCCGGGCGTGCGTCTAATGTTCTGGAGCGGTGCCGACTTTGAGGAAGACGCCCTGAATGTCGTTGGCAAGAAGTTCAAGGACGCGTCGATCTTTTACAGCTCAGTTGACGAGATCGACGTGAAGGCTCTAAAACGTTGGCTTAAAAAGGCACGCGAGATCCAGTGGGATTACAAGAACCTCATTAAAAGAAAAGGTAAACTGGGGAGGCTGAAGTAAACTACCGACTGCATGCTGACGGCGATCAACCCCAAACTGCCGATGCGGGATAAATCGGCGACCAAGGCGTACTACATCGACGGTTTGGGTTTTACCGAGATCAGTGACTACGGCGATTACCTGTTGGTTGGACGCGACAACATCGAGATCCATTTCTTTCTTTTTAAGGAACTCGACCCAGCGGAGAATTCCGGACAGGTTTACATTCGCACCGACGACATCGAGATGCTCTATCGGTCATTGCCCGACGCGAATATCGCTATTCACCCGAACGGCGCGTTACAAGCAAAACCGTGGGGCCAGAAAGAGTTCTCATTGCTCGATCCGGACAATAATTTACTCACGTTTGGGGAAGCGGATAGCGTTTAGGCAACGCGCTTTTTGTATCGGTAGCCGCACCTACGGATCGGCGATAGAGAAGGCTAACAAGATGATCGAGTTAAAGATCGAGAGGATCGTGCCGCGGGGCTTTGGGATCGGGTTTGCGGACGGTTTGACTGTGTTCGTGCCGCTAGCGGCGGCGGGCGATCGTGTGCGTGTCGAGATCACGCAGCGGAAGAAAAAGATCGCGTTCGCAAGGATCGTCGAGGTTCTTGAGTCGTCGCCGGATCGGCAGGAGCCGCCGTGCAGATACTTCGGCGAGTGCGGCGGGTGTGATTTTCAGCAGATGAATTACGCCGCGCAGCTTGGGGCGAAATCCTCGATGGTCGCGGATGCATTGCGTCGTTTGGGCAAGATCGAGACCGGAGATATTGAAGTGGTCGCAAGCCCGCAGGAATTTGGTTATCGCGGCCGTGCGCGGTGGCAGGTTCGCGGCCCGATAGTTGGATATTTTCGACGCGAAAGCCACGATGTGATCGATGTTGAGGCGTGCCCGATACTAAAGTCAAAGCTGAATGATGGTTTAAGGTCGGTTCGTGACGGGGCCGCAGCAGGCACCATCTGGCCGGATGAGGTGGAGGCGGCGGCCGACAGTGAAACGGTCGTTCTTTCGACCGATGATGATCCTGACAGATCGTTGTCATGTAATGCCCTAGGGTTCGAATACAATTTTCGTTCGACCAGTTTCTTTCAGGCAAACAGCCTGCTGATTGAGCCGCTCGTTAACTTTGCGACTCTCGGATATTCAGGGACAAAGGCTCTTGACCTTTACTGTGGCGTTGGGTTATTCACGCTGCCCTTGGCGAAAAATTTTGAAACCGTTGTCGGGGTTGAGGGAGATCACGATTCGATCAGGCTTGCACGACAAAATGCTGATCGGAATCGGATCTCAAATGCCGAGTTCGTTCAAGGCTCCGTCGTGTCCTTTGTTGAGGCTCGACAAGCAGATGGCCCGGAGTTCATTCTGCTTGACCCGCCGCGATCGGGGACGGAAAAGGGTGTGATCGAACAGATCGCTACACTTTGGCCGAAAGCGATCTCGTATGTTTCGTGCGACCCTTCGATCCTTGCGCGAGATCTGCGCCTGTTATTGGATGCAGGATACGAGCTGAAAGAAATAAAGGCTTTCGACCTTTTTCCGCAGTCCCATCATGTCGAGACGGTAGCGAAATTATCAAGAAAGTAAACCAGTTCGCGACTTTAGGCTCTTTCTGGGTTCCGGATATACAGAATTTCCCTTAGAATCTGTGCATAGACTATGCCGAAGAAAAAGCCAGAACCATCGGAATCGATCGCGACACGCCTTTCGGTAAAATGCCGATATTGCGGGCAAAAGAACGCCGTTCGCGCCGACTATAAAGCTCACGATGCCAACTGCGGCAAATGCAAGCTGCCGCTATCGGACGCACCGCGAAAGACGTTCGAGAATTTGGACAAGAATGAGTATATTCACCCGGCAGATGCAAAGGCGATGGCGGCCCTCAAAGCGATTCCCGGCGTTGACAGCGCGCTCAAGAAACTCCTCGCTTGGACCGGCGAATCCGCCATACGTGTAATGTTCACGGCGTCTGCGGTAAAGGTCACGCCGAAGCAATGCCCCGACCTGCACGCAAAACTCGAAGCTGTATGTGCGTCGCTTGGCGTCGAGGCGCCAGATCTTTTCGTTCAGCAGAATCCGATAGTAAATGCGTTCACGGGCGGCGTTGAAAAGCCGATAATTGTCCTCCATTCCGCACTCATCGAACGCTTGAATGATGAAGAGACGTTTGCTGTCATAGCACACGAGGTCGGACACATTCACGCCGAACACGTGCTCTATCTGACGGCGGCAAGGTTGATGGAATTTCTTCTGAACCGCTCGGTTGCGGCGTTGCTGCCGGGAGCGGAGATCATCAAGTTGATCGTTTCGATGGGAATTGCGAGTGCTTTGCTCGCATGGGCACGGCGTGCGGAACTCTCGTGTGACCGAGCGGCTCTCCTGGTCACGCAAGATCCGAACGTGATCGGCCGCACAATGATGAAACTTGCGGGCGGTACTTTTGCGTCAAAGATCGACTACGAAGAGTTCCTCGCTCAGGGCCGCGAATTCAAGAAAAACTACGATGCGAGTTCGCTCGATCGCTTTTGGGCCGATGTCACAAATGCCGGCCTGACGCACCCGTTTCCTATCTGGCGCGTGGCCGAAGCCTTGGAGTGGGCCGAGGGCGAGCAGTACAAACAACTTGCGGCCGTGTGATTTTACGATTGATTCATCGAATTGATTTGATTATCACAAAAAACTAATTTACGCTCGGATTTACACATCGGGATAGCTGAGGCATACTTTGAGCCGTGTGCAATTTGCAGAATCTAAGGGATTTAGTAAACTTGTCCTAGCTTTACGGCTCGCAAAAAAAATTAACCTAGCGCAGTCAATTGCTGAGCAGATTCCTGCTTAATTCATTGCTTGCGAAAAATTCCACTTGATCGGGGCGAAAGTTCACACCACCGATCGAGGATGAACGAGTTTTAAGATGGCACAGATCTTTAGAAAGAGCGCCAATAACATTGCGAAGATCAGCATGGTGACTGTCGTGCTGCTGGCGGGCGTGGGCTTTTACGCTTGGACACAGCTTGCCAGATCGTCGTACCTGACAGGGCAGTATCTCGAGATACAGCAGCCCGTGCAGTTCTCGCATAAACACCACGTCGCCGACGACGGGATCGATTGCCGTTATTGCCACCAGACGGTCGAAACGACGGCATCGGCGGGAATGCCGTCGACACAGACGTGTATGAACTGTCACAGCCAGCTGTGGGCCGACGCTCCGTATCTGGAACCGATACGTGCGAGCTTTCGCGATAACAAACCGATCCAGTGGAATCGCGTTCACGACCTGCCGAAATACGTCTATTTCAACCACAGCATTCACATCGCAAAAGGCGTGGGATGCTCGACCTGTCACGGCCCTGTAGATAAGATGCCGCTCGTTTATGAGGAGAACACTCTTCAGATGGAATGGTGCATCCAGTGTCACAGAGAGCCCGAGAAGTTCATTCGTCCGAAGTCCGAGGTCTTCAATATGGCCTATCGCCCGGAGGACACGGACCAAGAGACACGCGATCAGTTGAAGGTCGATTATAAGATCCGCAGTCGGGAGATGCTTACGAGCTGCTCGACATGCCACCGATAAGAATTTGGATTCTCGCCCAACAGCACATTTAGGGCGGCAAAAGTTTTAAGGAATAAGCAAAAAAATGCCCAGTCCTGACAGCAAAATAAATTTCGCTTTGCTCCGCGACCGCATCTTGTCGCAGAACGGAAAAGAATATTGGCGCAGCCTCGAGGAATACGCCGATACGCCGGAATTCAAAGAATTCGTCTCGCGCGAATATCCGCACGAGATCGAAGAATGGGACAGTTCGCTCAGCCGGCGAAACTTTGTCAAGGTGATGGGTGCTTCGCTCGCTCTCGCCGGCCTTACCGGCTGCGTCATTCAGCCGACCGAGAAGATCGTGCCTTACGTGAATTCCCAAATGGGGCTTCTTCCGGGCAAATCTAATTACTTTGCGACCGCGATGTCGCTCGGCGGCGTTGCTGTCGGGCTGCTCGCAAAATCTTACGACGGCCGACCGATCAAGGTTGAAGGCAACCCGGATCATCCGGGCAGCCGCGGGACGACCGACATCCTTGCACAGGCCTCTGTGCTCGGAATGTTTGACCCGGACCGCTCGAAAGAGGTCGTGTTTCGCGGCGACCCGAAGACCTGGCAAGCATTTTCGACCGATCTGCGGGCGAAGATCGAAGACAATCGCGCAGACGGCGGTGCAGGCATCCGATTCCTGGCCGAGACCATAACTTCGCCGACGCTTATCGATCAGTTCAACAGCCTAAAGACTGAACTTCCGAACGCTAAGCTGATCCAATACGAGCCGATCAACAGCGATAACGCGATGAATGGGGCACGTGCGGCATTTGGTTCGGCCGCTCAGCCGATATACAAGTTCGACAAGGCCGACCGCATCCTTTCACTTGACAACGATTTTCTCTCGCATTTTAACGTTGCCTATACGAACGATTTTGCGAAAGGACGCCATTTCTCCGAGGATAAAGAGGAGGTCAACCGCCTTTATGTCCTCGAAACGACGATCACGATCACGGGTGCAAAGGCCGATCACCGGCTCGCTATTAAGCCAAGCCAAATGGCCGAAGCCGCAAAGGCTATCGCAAAAGCAGTTGGCGTTGCGGGCGTAAACTCGACCTATTCGGACAATGCCGCCTGGATCGCGGCGATGGCCAAGGATCTACAGTCAGCGAAGGGCCGTTCTCTGGTCGTTGCAGGGGATAATCAGCCGCCGGTCGTGCACGCTCTTGCGCATCTGATGAATGCCGCTCTTGGCAACGTTGGGCAGACGGTCGTTTATACCGAGCCCTTTGCGCCGAACAGCGAACGCTCTCAGCTTGACCAATATCGTGAACTTATCGCTGATATTGACGCCGGGAAGGTCAAAATGCTCGTTATCATCGACGGCAACCCGATGTATAACACGCCTGCGGACCTGAAACTGGATGCCGCAAGGATGGATAAGATCCCATTCCGGGCTCATCTCGGACTTTACTCGGACGAGACGGCGGTGTATTGCCATTGGCATGTTCCGTCGAAGCATTATCTCGAATCGTGGAGCGATGCGAGAGCCTATGATGGTACGGCAAGCATCATTCAACCGCTGATCACACCGATCTACGACGGACACAGTGTTCATGAGTTAGTGCAGCTATTCTTTAAGGAGAATTTCGACAAGAAGGATCTCGATATCGTCAAGGCCTATTGGCAAAAGACCGGGATCACACCTGCTGCAAACGCCAAGGCCGCACCTGCGGCGGCGCCGTCGGAACCGACGATCAATGCCGGGGAAAAGGCTTCGGTTGCTCCTGTTTCGGCCGCAAAGGTTTCGCCGGCTCCGGAAGTGAAACCTGCTGCGTCTCCTGCTGCATCCGTACCTCCGGCGGGCGGCAAGACATTTGAGGACAACTGGAGAAAGGCCGTTCACGACGGACTCATCCCGAACACCGCGGCTGCTCTGAAACAGGTCACAGCAAGTGCCGGGTTCCTTTCTCAGCCTGCTCAAGCCGTCAGCGGCTCCGGAGAACTTGAGATCTCGATCCGGCCGGATCCGAGTGTCTATGACGGCAGGTTCACGAACAACGGCTGGCTGCAGGAGCTGCCGAATCCGCTTAACAAGGTTACTTGGACGAACGTTGGCCTGATCAGTCCGAAGACGGCGGAAAGACTCGGTATAAACCAATCGCGCGATGTGCGCGAGCAGGCCGGCGCTTCTGAAGGCGTAACGTTCTTTAATACAAAGGGCGGCAACCTCTTCTCAGATCAGGTTCGCATAACATACCAAGGTGCAGAAGTTGCCGAACCGGTTGCGATGTGGATCTCGCCGGGACAGCCGGACGACACCATTACGCTCCATATGGGCTACGGCCGCACAAGGGCGGGCAACGTCGGGTCGAATATCGGCTACAACGTGTTCAACGTAAGGCGTTCGGATGCTCTTGACGCAGGCTTTGGTTCTCTTAAGGCGTTGGGCTCGCGGGAAGAGGTCTCTTCGACTCAGACGCACTTCAATATGGAAGGCCGCGACCTGCTGCGATCGTGGGATTTCAATCATCTCGAAGAAGAGATCAAGGCCGGCCATCAGCATAACGAGATCGATATGTCGATGTTCCCGTATGAGGAGCATCAGGCCACTTACGCGAAGAACCATAAGTGGGGAATGACGGTCGATCTGAACTCTTGTGTTGGGTGCAATGCGTGCGTGATCGCGTGCCAGTCTGAGAACAATATTCCGGTAGTCGGTAAAGAACAGGTCGGGCGCCACCGTATGATGCATTGGATGCGGATCGACGCCTATTACGGCGGCGATGATATCAACGCTCCAGAAGGGCCGCATTTCCAACCGGTCCTGTGTCAGCAGTGCGAACAGGCTCCTTGTGAGGTCGTTTGTCCGGTTCACGCGACCGCGCACAGTGCCGAAGGTCTGAACGATATGACGTATAACCGATGCGTCGGAACTCGTTATTGTTCGAATAACTGTCCGTACAAGGTCAGGCGCTTCAACTTTATGCTTTATCAGGATTGGGACACGCCTCAGTACAAACTGATGCGAAATCCTGAAGTTACGATAAGAAGCCGCGGTGTGATGGAAAAGTGCAACTATTGCACGCAGAGGATCGCAGCGGCCCGGATCGCCTCGGAGAAGGATGGACGAGCCATTCGCGATGGTGAGATCATGACGGCTTGCCAGTCGGTCTGTCCGACGAACGCTATCACTTTCGGTGATATGCACGATCCGGGTAGTGCGGTCGCAAAGACCAAGCAGGACCACCGCAACTATAACCTCCTGAACGAGCTTAATACACAGCCTAGGACGACGTACCTTGCAGGTCTGAAGAACTTTAACACCGAAATGCCTGATTACAAGGCGCCGGTCTTTCCGGCAAATGAGAAACCTGCGAAGGAGCAGAATACCGGAGGCGACGCTCACTAGGCATACTCTAGTTGCGAGAAATCTATGCAGGATGCGATAGAAGAACGAAAGCTGCACCCGGCGATGGTCGAAGGCGATCACGACTTCGGAACCGTAAGTGACCGGATAGGCGATCTTACTCTCAAAAAACGGACGCCGTTCCATTGGTTCATCGGCTTCGCGATAGCCTTCCTTGTAGCGCAGCTCCTAATGGTCACGATCATTTATCTCGTGACCAAAGGTATCGGCATTTGGGGTACGAACCAACCGGTCGGCTGGGCATTCCCGATCATCAACTTCGTTTGGTGGATCGGTATCGGGCACGCCGGTACTCTGATCTCGGCGATCTTGCTGCTATTGAACCAAAAATGGCGAACGTCGATCAACCGTTTCGCCGAGGCGATGACGCTCTTCGCGGTTGCCTGCGCAGGTCTTTATCCGGTGTTCCACACCGGCCGGCCTTGGCTTGCCTACTGGCTGTTCCCGTATCCGAACACGATGGGCATTTGGCCCCAATTTCGCAGTCCGTTGATGTGGGACGTTTTTGCCGTCTCGACGTATGCGACGGTCTCGCTGCTGTTCTGGTATGTGGGCCTGATCCCTGACCTTGCGACGCTGCGTGACCGTGCTAAGAACAAGTATTTCAAGAAGGTATATGCAATCTTCTCTTGGGGGTGGCGCGGCAGTGCACGACACTGGCATCGATACGAGCTTGCATATTTGATCCTTGCGGGCATCTCGACGCCTCTCGTGCTTTCGGTCCACTCGGTCGTGTCCTTGGACTTCTCAGTTTCGCAGATCCCCGGCTGGCATGCGACGTTCTTTCCGCCGTACTTCGTTGCCGGTGCTATTTACGCCGGTTTTGCGATGGTGCTGCTATTGGCGATACCGCTTCGGCACCTTTACAACATGAAGGATTTTGTCACCAAGACCCACTTGATCTTGATGGGCAAGGTGATGCTTGCGACGGGCCTGATCGTCGGCTACTCCTACATTATGGAGGCGTTCTTCGGCTGGTACAGCGGTTCGCAGTATGAGTGGTTCATGATCAAGAACCGCATCTGGGAAGGCCCATATTGGGCGTTCTACTGGATGCTGATGTTCTGCAATGTGATATCGCCGCAGTTCCTTTGGTTCAAGCGATTCCGCGAGAGCGAATTTTGGCTCTTTATCATTTCGATCATCGTAAGCATCGGGATGTGGCTCGAACGTTTCGTCATTATCGTAACGAGTATCCAGAGAGACTTCCTCCCTTCGTCGTGGGCGATGTATTCGCCGACGATCTGGGACTGGTCGATGTTCGTCGGTACCCTAGGATTCTTCTTCTGCTTGTTCTTCCTGTTCGTGCGATTCCTGCCGATCATCTCGATCTTTGAGGTCAGGACGCTGCTGCCGCAGGCGAATGTTCACGGCCGTCCGCAGGATTTTGATGAGAACGTGCTCGAGATCGAATACACGTACGACAAGACGGATCCGCCGAACAGTTAAGATAGGGAGTTCTTCGAAAGTTGGCTTAGCGACGGTTATTTTTTTGAGTATGAGCGAGAATATCTACGGAATAATGGCGGAGTTTGACACGCCGACCCAATTGGTCGATGCAGCGGTCAAGGTCCGTGATGCCGGATATACAAAAACGGACGGTTTTTCGCCGTTCCCGCTGCATGATATTGATGAGGCTCTCGGCATCAAGCGCAGTGTGCTGCCCTATTTGATCCTGACGGGCGGAATAACAGGCCTCTTGACGGCTCTCGGCCTGGTCTATTTTGTTCACGTCATCGATTATCCGATCATCGTTGGCGGCCGCGGCCATTTCAGCCTTCCGGCGTTCATTCCGCCAATGTTCGAGCTGACGATCCTTTTTGCGGCGTTCACGGCCGTTTTTGGGATGCTGTTCTTGAACGGGCTTCCATCACCCTATCACCCGGTTTTCAATATTCCGCGATTCGCATTGGCGTCGAGGGAAAAATTCTTCCTGCTGATCGAATCCAGTGACCCGCTTTATGACTACGAGAAGGTCCGAGCCTTTATGGACAGTCTTTCGCCGCAGGAGGTCTTTGATGTCCCTGAATAAACGAACCGAAAGACGGCTTTATCTGCGGTTTGCGCTGATTCTTGCGGCGGTCTGCGGCATGCTTCTTTCAGAGGCTTGCGGCGTTCGCTCGGATATGCAGGATCAGCCGCGGTATGACGCTTACGAAAAGAGCGATTTCTTTTCAGACGGCAGATCTTCGAGAGACTATCCGGAAGGAACGGTCGCGCGCGGCCATCTGGAGGACAACAAGGCCTTCTTTACCGGCAAGATCGACAATCCGGATCCGAACGCCCAGGCCGCGACCTCGACAGATGCGAATGGAAATACCGTGGTGGCAAGTTTTCCGAACGCGATCACCGAATTTCCTCTTCCGGTCACGAAGGAACTTATCGATCGCGGCGAAGACCGCTATAAGATCTACTGTATGGTGTGTCACGGCCAGTTCGGCGACGGTGACGGCATGGTCGTTCGACGCGGATTTCCACAACCGCCGACATATCACGATGACCGTCTGAGAAACGCTCCTGTCGGACATTTCTTCGACGTGATCACGAACGGATGGGGCAAGATGAACCCATACGGTTATCAGGTGCAGGCGGCGGACCGCTGGGCGATCGTAGCCTACATACGAGCTCTCCAGCTGAGCCGTAATCCTGATTCGAATCTGAAGATGACTTCAACTGCAAATTCAAATACGGCCGCGCCTGTTCCCGCGAAGCCTGAAACTCCGGCAGCGAATGCCGCGACCAATCGAGGAGGCACGAGGTAATGGCGGACGCTCAGAATTATCGTGCCCCGGAGTGCTTGAGTCGTTGGGGAGCCGTTTCGCTCGGTATTGGTGCGATCGCGCTGATAGCTTGGGTGATCGGCACGTACTTTAACGTCGAACAAGGCCTAAGGTCCTGGATTCTCGGGTTTATTTTTTGGGGCGGCATAGCGATCGGTTCGCTTGGACTCTTGATGCTCCAATATTTGACCGGAGGTGCGTGGGGCGTTGTGCTTCGACGACCGCTTGAGGCGGGAACGCGAACTTTGCCGCTTGTCATCCTGCTTTTCCTGCCCATCGCCTACGGCGTTGCGACGCATCAGGTCTATGAGTGGACGCATCTTCCTGCTACCGACCCGGTGATGGCTCAGCGCGGCATCTTTATGACGCCATGGGCCTGGATACTTCGCGGGTTTATCTTCCTCGGCCTGTTTTCGGTGATGGCCTATCTTTTGAACAAGTGGTCCGCAGGTCAAGATGAATCTACCTCGTTCGATGATTCGTCCAAGCTGCTCGAGAAAATGTCGAGGTTCTCAGGGCCGACGCTGGTGATCTATTGTCTCGTCGTAACGTTCGCGTCGGTCGATTGGGTGCTTTCGCTCGATCCGCATTGGTTCTCGACTATTTGGGGACTGCTGTATGTGGTCGGTTGGGCTTTGAGCTGTCTGTGTTTCATGGTCGCGATCTTGGCTGGGCTGATCGACCAGGAGCCGATGAAAAAGATTCTCGGCAAGAGGCATTTTCACGATCTTGGCAAACTCATTCTTGCCTTGGTGATGGTCTGGGCGTACTTCAGCTTTGCTCAATACCTCGTAGTGTGGTCCGGTAATATTCCGGAGGAAACGGCCTACTACATCCCAAGAACGAAAGGCGGTTGGGCGTGGATCGGAGCATCGCTAATCTTTCTGCATTTTGCCTTTCCTTTCCTTGTGCTGCTTCAGCAGGATTTCAAGCGGCACGCGAAGTGGCTCGCCGGGATCGCGATCTTCGTCTTGGCAATGAGGATACTTGATTTCTTTTGGCAGGTCGGCCCTTCGGCCCGTATCGACTCGCTTGGGCTTGAGGCCGGAGCGTTCTATGTGCACTGGCTCGACCTTGCGGCTCCGATCGCGATCGGCGGACTTTGGCTTTGGTGGTTCTTCGGGCAACTGGCGAAGAAACCGCTTGTTCCTGTTAACGATCCGTACCTGGAGGAAGCCATCGAGTTTGGCCACGGCCATTAGCTCTTGAAGTAAGAGGTTCTTATGTCGAGCAAGAAAAAGGTGATGACACCGGCGGATTTTGATAAAGCATACGAAGAGAACGAAGTACAGCTGCGCGGCGTGGTCTATTTCGTCGGAGGCCTCACGGTCCTGATCGTGCTGGTCTCGGTGTTGATGTGGTTCTTTTTGTCGCAGATGCATGAATATCGCGATGCGACAAAAGGCCCGGCGAATCCGCTGGCACTTTCGACCAAAGAGCGTTTGCCGGACGGCCCAAGGCTTCAATCCGCACCGGGCTTCGGGGTTGAAGGTCCGAGCGGCCACGTCAATCTGGAGTTGACGCAGCCGGCTGCCGAGTATTTAGAATTGAAGAAGCAGTGGGACTCGATGGAAAAGAACGGCGAGAAGGATCCAAAGACCGGCGCCGTCATTATGCTTCCGATCGAGGAGGCCAAGAAACGCCTGCTTGCCGAGGGCTTAAAGGCTCGTTCGGATGATGCAGGCAAAAAGCTCTATGACGACTCACGTCGTTTCTATTCGGAATCGAGTGCTGGCCGTATGGAGTCAGAGATACGGAGATAGTTGGTCCGTAGGATTTGGTAAGAAGAAATGAAAGTCAAAGACACGATATTTACGATAGTCGCTGCGGCGGTATTGGCGGCGGGAGCCGTCGTGTCTGCCGATGCTCAAAAGGTTGAGCACTATAGTTCGCCATTATATTCACCGCGCACTTACGATCCGGCCGAGTCAGAAGGCAATGGAATGCCCACCGCGCTCAAGAAGGTCGGAATCGATCAAAAGCTCGGGGATCAGATACCTCTCGACACCGTATTCAAGAACGAGGATGGGCAAGAGGTTCCGCTCGGGAATTATTTTCAGAAGGGAAGGCCGGTCATTCTAGCTCTTGTTTATTATGAGTGTCCGATGCTTTGCAACCAGGTCTTGAACGGGTTGACCGGTTCGCTCAAGGGAATCTCGCTTGTGCCCGGCACCGATTATGAGGTCGTTGCGATCAGCTTCGACGCACGCGAAAATGACAAGGCCGAGCTTTCGAAGAACAAGAAAGCGTCATATGTTGAACGTCTCGCAAAAACCGGAGCCGCCGATGGTATGCATTTCCTGACCGGAACGCAGGAATCCATCGATAAGATCGCGAATTCGGTCGGGTTTCACTATTATTGGGACGATAAGACCCAGCAGTTCGCTCACGTCGGCGCCATCATGATCGCGACGCCGGAAGGCAAGCTCTCGCGGTATATGTATGGCATCGATTATGCGCCGAAAGACCTAAAATTCGGGCTGATGGATTCTTCGCAAGAGAAGATCGGCGGCGTGACGGAGCAGTTGCTTCTCTACTGCTACCATTACGATCCGGCGACCGGGAAATACGGCCTGGCGATAATGCGTACGCTTAGGATAGCCGGCGTCGTAACGCTCGCATTCTTTGGCGTGATGGCATTTGTCTTCTATAAACGCGGCAAAAAGCGACGAGCCGACGACGATGGGTTTGGCGGGCCCGACACAACCGTTATTTAGCGTGGCGTATCCGAGGAAGGTCTTTTGACCGCCTGAGGTTTCCGCCCAAATGGACTTATGCAGGACTCATCTTTCGTGCAGCTTTTTCCGCAGCAGGCATCAACGTTTGCCTGGCAGGTCGATGCGCTTTTCGGGTATCTGATCCTGGTCAGCCTCGTTTTTTCGGTACCGATAATTCTCGCGCTGTTCTATTTCTCGATCCGGTATCGCGAGCGTGAGAAGTATGCGGTTCCGAAGGAGATCCACGGCTCGATGGTGCTCGAGACGCTCTGGTCGATCATACCGTTCTTCGTTTCGATGAGCGTTTTCGTTACCGGTGCGATCGTTTATTTCAATCAATACACGCCGCCTGACGACTCGATGGAGATCTACGTTGTCGGAAAGCAATGGATGTGGAAGCTTCAGCACTCGACGGGACAGCGTGAGATCAATGAACTTCACGTGCCCGCGGGACGGAATATCAAGCTTACGATGACGACCGAAGACGTTCTTCACAGCTTTTATATCCCGGCATTTCGAACAAAGGCCGACACAGTTCCGGGGCGATATACTTATGTATGGTTCAACGCCACGACCCCGGGCAAGTATCACCTCTTTTGCGCGGAATACTGCGGGCTGAATCACTCCGGGATGATCGGGACCGTGTATGTGATGGATCCGAAGGACTTCGACAACTGGCTGAGCGGAAACGCCGGAGGCGAAACTCCGGTACAGGTCGGTAAAGACCTCTTCGAGAACAAGCTTGGCTGTGCGTCATGTCACGCCGGCGGGCCTCAGCAGCGGGGAGCGAAACTCGAGGGCCTGTTCAACACTGAGGTTCATCTTGTCGGCGGAGGAACCGCCGTAGCCGATGAGGACTATATTCGAAACTCGATCCTGAATCCGGCCTCGCAGGTGGTTGAAGGTTATCAACCGATCATGCCGACCTTCAAGGGACAGGTTTCAGAGGAGCAGCTTAACGGGCTTGTTGCCTATATCAAGAGTTTGAGCCCGAATGCGGCCGCAGCTCCGGCTGCCCCGGCGGCCAAAAAGCCCGATGAGAAAGCACCGGCAGGAAAGAAGGCCGACGGGAAAGAGCCGGCGGCCAAATAGGCAAGGTAGATAAATAGGGAAATTATTATGGAAACGGTAGGAGCGATCGAAGCAGGAAGCTATGGCACGGCCAAGCTGAATTACCTGAATAACGGTTCGACGTTAAAGTCGTGGCTGCTGACAAAGGATCATAAGCGCATTGCGATCATGTATTTGATCTCGGTGTCTGCGTTCTTCCTCATGGGCGGACTTTATGCGGCCGCGATTCGACTTGAGCTGCTCACACCAGCGAGCGATCTGTTTGAAACGGGGACCTACAACAAGGTATTTACGCAGCACGGTATCTTGATGGTCTTTTTCTTCTTGATACCTTCCATTCCCGCAGTTCTGGGAAACTTCCTTATTCCGATCATGATCGGCGCGAAGGATCTTGCTCTGCCGCGAATAAACCTGCTCAGCCTCTATATCTACTGGGTCGGCGGTGCGATCACGCTTTGGGCTTTGATGCAGGGCGGTGTTGACACAGGTTGGACGTTCTACACGCCGTATTCGACGACCTTCTCGAACACATATGTGCTGGCCGTTGGCGTGGGCATCTTCATTAATGGATTTTCGTCGATATTGACCGGCGTCAATTTCCTCGTGACCATCCATACGATGCGTGCACCGGGAATGACGTGGTTCCGTCTGCCGCTTTTTGTCTGGTCGCACTATGCTGTCAGCCTGATCTTCGTGCTCGGTACTCCGGTCGTTGCGATCACGCTGCTGCTCGTTGCGATCGAACGCGTGGCCCATGTCGGCATCTTTGATCCGGCCCTTGGCGGAGACCCGATCCTCTTCCAGCATATGTTCTGGTTCTACTCACACCCGGCCGTGTACATCATGGTGCTTCCCGGTATGGGTATCGTCAGCGAACTTCTTGCAAATTTCGCGAGAAAGAGGATATTCGGTTACGAGTTCGTCGCGTTCTCAAGTATCGGAATCGCCGTTTTTGGTTTCCTCGTTTGGGGCCACCATATGTTCGTAAGCGGCCAGTCGATGTACGCGAGCCTCGTCTTCTCGTTCCTGACGATGGTCGTCGCAATCCCGTCCGCGATCAAGATGTTCAACTGGACCGCGACGCTTTATCAGGGAAGCATTTCCTTTGACACACCAATGCTCTATGGCTTGGCGTTCATGGGCCTTTTCCTGATCGGCGGGTTCACCGGACTCTATCTTGGAGCCCTTGGATTGGATGTGCATCTTACGGACACGTATTTTGTTATCGGGCACTTCCACTATGTGATGGTCGGCGGACAGGTGATCGCATACCTTGGCGGACTCCATTACTGGTGGCCGAAGATGACCGGCAAAATGTACTCTGAGTTCTGGGGACGTGTCGCCGCGATGCTCATCTTCGTCGGGTTCAACCTGACGTTCTTTCCGCAGCTGATCTTGGGATATCTCGGTATGCCGCGGCGTTATGCCGCATACCCGCCGGAGTTCCAAGTATTGAACATATTTTCGACCGCCGGAGCTTCTGTGCTCGGTGTCGGGTTGACGATGCCACTGTTCTACTTTTTGCACTCGCTGGTCAAGGGTAAGCCCGCACCCGACAACCCGTGGCTGCTTCCCGGATTGGAGTGGAGGACGAGTTCCCCGCCACCAACGGAGAACTTCGACACGCCGCCGGTGGTTACGTGGGAAATTTACGATTTCGGTGATGAGAGCGGCCTTGATCTCGAGGCAGCAAAGCGTGAGGCCGCTACGGTCAATGCGTGATCCGCGACGCGGGGAATTGATTTTAGCTGGATATTAAATCGATAAAGATGTCTGCACATTCACATTCGGACAAATTCGTCTATCACGAGCCAGGACTTCAGCACCAGTTCGATGACATGGGACAGCAAGAGGAGAGCGTTTCACTTGGAATGTGGCTCTTCCTTGCACAGGAGATCATGTTCTTCGGCGGGCTATTCACGGCGTACTTGGTGATGCGTTCCAAATATCCGTTGGCTTTCGCCTCGGGCAGCAACCATTTGGATGCATTCTTGGGCGGTGCCAACACGCTTGTTCTCATCGTGAGCAGCCTTACGATGGCCCTGACCGTTTATTACGCTCAGAAGGGCAATCGTAATATGCAGGTCGGGCTGATCGTTTTGACCATGCTTTTCGGCTTGACGTTCCTTGGCATCAAGGCTTACGAGTACACGGATAAGTACAACCATGGACTTGTTCCGATGGCAGGTTTGAACCGGCGCGTAAAAGCTGATTCGCCGGCCTCTGAACACGTCGGGCTTGTGCTACCGGGCGAGACCGCGGTCTCTGCATCGGAGGCAAAGCCCGGGGCCGAACCGTACGTTAATCCTCACGGCGAGTTCCAATGGCGTGAATATGAACTTGTCCAGCATATGATGGACAAGCAGCGGGCCGAACCGAATGGCCATTATCTTACGCTGAATGAACAGCTTACTTACTCGACATCACCGGGTTCGCTCGTTCTCGATAAGGACAAATTCCGCGACAAGGTCAGGATATTCTTCTATATCTATTTCGTGATGACGGGCCTGCACGCCCTCCATATGATCATCGGCCTCGGAATAATGACGTGGCTTCTCTGGATGGCCTTCAAGGGTACGTTCAATGCGGAGTACTTTAGTCCGGTCGAGATGTCCGGCCTATACTGGCACTTCGTCGATATCGTCTGGATTTTCCTTTTCCCGCTTTTGTATCTGCTAGGGCGGCATTACGAACACTTGGGGCTCTGATAAATGGCTGAACAAACTACTGAACATCATAACCCTCACGTCGAGGTTCCGAACGAACATATCGGCATTCCCGGCTACCTCGGCGTTTTTGCCGTGCTCGTCCTCGGTACGATCCTGACGTATTACGTCGCCTTGATGGACCTTGACTGGATCTTTCCGGGCGCGAATACGCTGGTCGCTTTGGGGATCGCGTTCACCAAAATGACCGTCGTGGGGCTCTTCTTTATGCATGTCCGCTGGAGTCCCCGCCTTGTTTGGATGTCGGCCGTGGGCGCCTTCTTTTGGCTTACGATAATGTTCGCCTATACGATGCAGGACTATCTTACGCGAGGAACCGGCTTCTTCGGCCACTGAGGGCCGCGATCTTCGAGAGACACGAAAAACGCGTCTTCATTGCAGGACGCGTTTTTTTCTTGGCCATTTTTCCGTCATTAGTTAGGAATCGCAGGCTTTAAGGTGGTATTATTATCGGTTTGGCGGAGCGGTTTACAACGCACTGGCAGCGGCTTTTTTACGCAACCAAGCGTTGAAAACACGTCATCAGATAGGAATGATATTTGAGCGCGCAACCCTCAAGAATTGTGGGATATTGTTATTGCTTTTGACGTCGGTGGTCCTGACCGGCTGCATCAGAGTAAAACAGTCGAGTGATACGCCCCGGCTCCTAAAGGCCGAGGATTCGACGCGCGCAGAAATGCTTGCCGAGATCAACCGTTTCGCGCACGTCGGTTCGCTGCGGGCAAAGATGTATCTCAAGTTCGAGGACAACAGCTTTGCCGAGTTTGGCAATAAAGAGGTCTATCGGTCTGCTGACGGCGAGATAGTGGTGCAGAGGCCTGCGAAGATCTATATGAAGGTGCAGGTGCCGGTCATTCATTCCGACGTCGCGCAGATGACCTCGGACGGGACAAGCTTTCGCGTTGCGATCCTGAAGGACGATGGCTCTGGAAAGCTGAAAAAATTCATCAAGGGCACGAATTCTGCGGACTATTCGCCGCTTCAAAAGCGATTTGACTCGATGGATATCGAAGGCGGTAAGGACGTGAAGGCGAGCGTGAATGCGATGGCAAACCTGCGGCCGCAGCATTTTACCGATGCTATGCTGGTCGCTCCGACCGACCCTAAACACACCTACGTGCTGAGCACTGTCTATCAGCCCGAAGAAGATACGACCCAGCAAAAAAAATCGCCGTTGAGGAATGTAGTCCGGCCGTATTACCTGCTCGATGAGGTGATGACCAATTCGGCCGGGGTGCCGCAGATCTCGCGTCGATTTTGGTTCGACCGGGTCGGCGGTCTGCGGCTCTCACGACTTCAACTTTTTGACAAGGACGCCGAGATCGAATCCGACATTGTTTACGGACTGCAGGGGAATCTTACAAACACCGGCGAATACAACAACTTACCGCTTGAGATCATAGTTACGCGTCCGAAGGAACATTATTCGATGCGGCTGAAGTATCAGGCGCCGGAAGATGTGACGATCGGAAAGACCTATCCGGACCGGGCATTTCTGCTTGAGAATTCGTGGGGCCTGGAGGAACTCGATCTTGACAAAAAACTAGCAGATCTCGCGGTCCAACAGACTACCGCAAGCCCGCGATCGACTCCGGCGCCGAACTCCGCGGTTCATTTAAACTAATGCCTTCCATTGTTTCAACAGTAGACCTTACAAAGTCATATAACGTAGGAAAAGTCGATGTGTTGGCCCTTCGCGGCGTGTCGGTCGACATCGAACGCGGCGAGTTCGTCGCGATCATGGGGCCGAGCGGCTGCGGCAAATCAACGCTGCTTCATCTGCTGGGCGGGCTGCTCAGCCCGACAAGCGGCAGCATTCTCATTGACGGTGAGGACCTTGCGAAAGTGAGCGATGCCGAGCGCACTGACATTCGCCGCCGAAAGATCGGCTTTGTGTTCCAACGTTTCAACCTTTTCCCGACGCTTACTGCCGACGGCAATTTGCGTCTTGCTGAAAAGATCCACGCCGGCAATGGCGAAAGCGCTGAAAGGCGGCGCGAAGTGCTGTCCTTGCTAAAGCTCGAAGAAAAGATGCACCATAAGCCGCTTGAGCTTTCGGGCGGTGAACAGCAGCGCGTCGCTCTTGCACGTGCGGTCGTAAATAACCCCGCGATCATTCTTGCCGACGAGCCGACCGGAAATCTTGATACTGAGAATTCGGAGGTCGTTTTGAGCATGTTCCGCGACCTTAACCAAAAGCTAGGCCAGACGATCGTGATGATCACTCACAACCCGGAAGCAGCAGCGGTGTGCTCACGGACGATTCGTATGCGCGACGGGCTCGTGGTAGGCTGAAAGCGTATGAAAAGATGGATATTATGGGATTTTTCCCGTGTCACCTGGCAGTACGATGCTCTGTGCCTGCTAATCGTCGCTTTCATTTTTCTGACGCCTCAGGAATGGTACTCGCCAAATACGCGTGCAACCGAAAAGCCGGCTTCGGCCGTCCAAACTGCCGGCTAACATCGATTTCCCTCAAGAAACGAAAATATTTATGAAGTTCGATATTCTAAGAAAAAGCCCGATATTTGCTGCGATCGCTGTCGGAGTCGTCCTTGCGATGTCGGGTGTTGCAAATGCACAAGGCATTAAGCAAGAGATCCTCGACCGAATGGACGGGAATTACAAAACCCTCACTTCACTGAAGGCGAACATCAAGATGGACAAAACGAACGCCAACCTAGGGGATACAGATTCGAGATCGGGCTCGGTCAACTTTCTTCCAAAATCGAAGAAACACGGTATGTACATCCGTCTTGATTGGTCGACGAAGCCGATCGAGAGCATGGTGGTGATCGACAAGCGCTATCAGCTGTATCGGCCGGAGCTCAACCAAGTGATCCAAGGTTCGACCGATTCGGCAAAGTCTTCGGGTAAGGCAGGAAACGCCCTTGCCTTTCTGAGCATGTCGCGACGCGAATTGATGGACAATTACGAGATCAAGTACGTGGGTCAGGAAGATATTCCCGGCGGGATCGCGACTTGGCATTTGTTCATGACGCCGAAAGGGAAGGCGAGCTATAAGTCGGCCGAACTTTGGGTCGATAAGGACGGAATGCCCCGGCAGGCACGCGTGACCGAGATGAATAACGACACCAGTGTTATCCTGCTAACGAATATTGAAAAGAACCCGACGATAAAGGCGGATGTCTTTAGGCTCGATACAAAGGGCGCGAAGATCGTCGAAGGGTAAATAGGGCTAGTTTGCTGGTTTCAAAAGCCTCGATCCATGCGAGTATGGATTCGGGGCTTCTCGTTATTTGATTTGAAGTCGATATGGCCAAAATCTATAATCTAAGGTTTGGTCGAAGGTTTTTTTGAGATGCCGAAAGCGAGTTCAATGAGCAGATTCCTGCGCGGTGTAAAGCACACTGTACGGGCATTTGCGTCCACAAAACACCCTGTGCTCGTGCATATCGTGCCGATGCGTCGGTGCAATCTCGCCTGCACTTATTGCAACGAATACGATAAGACGAGCGATCCTGTCGCGATCGACGTTATGCTCGAACGCATCGACAAGCTTGCAGAATTCGGAACTTCAGTCATCACGATCTCGGGCGGCGAACCGATGATGCATCCTGAGATCTATGACATCATCGCCCGCATCCGAAAGCACGGAATGATCGCCGGGCTGATCTCGAACGGGTATTATTTTCAGCCCGAAAAGATCAAGAAGTTGAACGAAGCCGGGCTCGATTATCTGCAGATCTCGATCGACAACGTTACGCCTGACGATGTTTCGAAGAAGAGCCTTAAGGTGCTCGACGCGAAGCTCGTGAACCTTAGCAAATACGCGAAATTCAAGGTGAATATCAACTCGGTCGTCGGCGGAGGCGTCGCAAATCCGGATGAAGCACTGCAGATCGCCTCTCGTGCACGCGAGCTTGGATTTTCTTCGACGGTCGGCGTCATTCACGACGGCGATGGATTGCTAAAGGGCCTTACGCCGCGGGAAAAAGAGGTTTACAAGGAGATCAAGTCGAAGGGCACGCGTTCCTACGCCCGGTGGAATTGGTTCCAGGATGCTCTGGTTGACGGCGGTTCTTACGAATGGCGCTGTCGTGCAGGGGCCCGTTATTTGTATATCGACGAGGGCGGTATCGTGAGCTGGTGTTCACAGCAGCGTGGAACGCCGGGCATTCCTCTTCTCGAGTACACAACTGCAGATATGCACCGTGAGTACCATACGGAGAAATGGTGCGCGTCGAACTGCACTATCCAGTGCGTGCATCAGGTCGGCCATCTCGACGCCTGGCGTAACCCGCAGATATCGTTGGCCGAATATCAAAAACGACAGGGCAAGGGCATCAGCAAAGAGAAGATCGCTGAGGTCCTGAATGCGGAATAAAACCTTGCATTTCGCCGCAGTGATACTTTAGTATCACTTTTATGCGAGCGGAGCTTGTCACAACACTCAAAAGAAAGGCTACTGAACTCCTCGAAGAGGTCGAGCGAGAAAAGGAGCCGATATTGATCACAAAACACGGCCTGCCAAGTGCTTACCTAGTTGATGCTGAGACGTATGAGTTCGAAAGGAGTCGCATCCGCGTGTTGGAAGGAATTGCACGCGGTGAAAGAGCCATCGCCGAGGGAGACATCTTCACGCATGAGCAATTCAAGAAGCAAATGGCCAAATGGCTCAAATAATCTGGACAGGCCCGGCTCTGCGCGACCTTCAGGAGATCGCCGAGTATATTGCACTTGATAACCTTGAAGCCGCCAAGTCGGTCGTCGCTAAGATAGAGCGGCGCGTTACGAGGCTTGCAAGGTTTCCGCGAATTGGGAGTTCGATTCCCGAGTTTGAAGGATCTCGGAATCGGCAGCTAGTTGAACCGCCTTGCCGTGTCTTCTACCAGATACGCGGCGATGAGGTCTATATCCTTCACGTCCTACGGTTCGAGCGGTTGCTGCGGCCATCAAGTCTGGATACGGATGAATCACCCTGATCGCTTACCGTCGTGCCATTTCTTCGCCTATCGTCCAGACGATGACCGAGCTTGAAAGGCCGAGTCCTGAAAGTCGGCCTGCCATCATTATCAACGTCTCGCCTTTTTCGACCACTTTTGCTTCAAGCAGCGTGTTCTCACCGTCTTTTAGCATTTTGCCGGTCGAATCGGCGCCTTCATGGACGAATGGCTTTACGCCCCAGACGAGCGCGAGTTGACTGCATGCATCCTTTGATGTCGTGAGTGCAAAGGTCTGCAAGCCGGAACGAACCGATGAAAGACGGCGTGCCATCAGGCCAGATTCCGTGAAAACGGCGACCTTTTCCGTTTGGATCTCCTTTGCGGCGTAGGCGGCGGCCTTGCAAAGGGCTTGGCTTGTGCGTCCGCTTGGCGGCTGTGAGAATTTCACGGGTTTCTTGAGCTGCTCGGGTTTGATCGTTTCGGCCGAATCGATGATCTTCGCCATCATTTTCACTGCCTCGACGGGATGCTCACCTGTCGCAGTTTCGGCCGAGAGCATTACGGCGTCGGTGCCGTCCCATACGGCATTTGCCACATCCGAGGCCTCGGCCCGAGTCGGAAATGGATTCTCGATCATCGATTGCAGCATCTGTGTCGCGGTGATGACGAGTTTATCGCGAGCGACCGCGAGTTCGATGATGCGTTTCTGATATACGGGCACGAGTTCGACGCTCGTCTCGACACCAAGATCACCGCGAGCGACCATAACGGCATCGGTCGCTTCGACGATGGCTTGGAGATTGTCGATCGCCTCAGCCTTCTCGATCTTTGCAACGAGCAGGGGGCGACCGACCGATCGTTTGTTGAGAGCCTTGATCCTTTCCTTAGCTCGGACGCAATCCTCCGCCGTTCGAACAAAAGACAGCGCAATGTAATCGACATTCTGCGCCATCGCCCACTCGAGGTCGCTGTGGTCCTTTTCGGTCATTGATGGGATCGGCAGCGGGGTGTTCGGCAGGTTGATGCCTTTACGCTCGCGGAGAATGCCGCCGACAACGACGGTCGTCAGGATGTCGGTCTCCGTCTTAGAATCGACGACGAGCTCGATGGCTCCATCGTCGATCAAAATGCGGGCTCCAGGATCAACGACCTGGGGCAGTTCTGCAAAATTTGTCGCCGCCTCTTCCTCCGAACCTTCGACCTCGCGCGTCGTCAGCACGAATTTACTGCCTTCTACGAGCTCGACCGGCCGGCCATCCTTCAATGACCGCGTCCGGATCTTTGGGCCGGAAAGATCGGCGAGGATCGATATCGGGACGCCAAGGGACGCTGCTGCCTCGCGAGCGGTCTTTATGCGTGCGGCGTGCTCGTCATAATTCCCGTGCGACATATTGATGCGGACGGCGTTCAGGCCGCCCGCGATCATCGATTCGATCACTTCTCGGCTTTCAGAAGCAGGGCCGAGGGTTGCAAGTATCTTGGCTTTTCTCACTATTTCTATCTTATCGCAGCGTGGCTCCGGATGCGTTCTCCCCACTTGCGTTTGTTAGTTCGCTGTAACGTTTAAGGTAGTTCAGAACGGTCGAGACGAACGACGAATGCGACCAGGTGAGCGGCGAAACCGAAAGCGGATCGCCGTTTCGCGGATCGATCTGTTCGGCAAGTACGCCGGACGGAAACGCATACTTTGTTACCCATTCCAGCAAGGAGTGAGCGGGCTTTAGACCGTCTATATCCTTCGCGATCGCAAGATGATATTCGGCGAGCCACAGCGTGCAGATGATCCAGGAATTGCCGGGAAATTCATCGCTCTGCCGCATATAGCCATCGTTCTGAAAGCGAGCGACACCGCCGATCTCGCCGGGATTCGTAAGCTGGTCGCGAACGGCCTCCATCGTCGTTTTAACGAGCGGGTCGTCCGGCGCAAAGCATCCGAAATAAAAGATCCCGTAGAGCGATGCATCGATCGTCGGATCGACATAAAGCTCGTCGTTGTCGCCGACGAGGCGGCCGCGCATAAAACGTCCCAGGTCATTGTCGTAAAGGTGCTCGCGCATACCGTTAACGACGGCGTCGGCAGCCTTTCGATATTTATCGGCACGGGTCGGATCTTCGAACAGTTCGGCGAAATTCGCGGCCCCGCGAAGGCCTGCGACCACGGTCGAACATGTGAACGTGTGAACGCCGCGGCGATCCTCCCAGAGGTTCCAACTCGGAAGCGGAAGGCCTGTTTCCGCGTCGCGAAAACTCTCGATAAAATCTGCCGCCCGCAGGATCAGATCCTCGTACAGTTCCGCGATGAAATCGCTGTCGTGGGTGATCTCGTAAAATTCCCAAAGAGCCCAAAGCACAAGGGCCGTTTCGTCCTCTTGTATCGGGACGAGCGGCCGTTGGTTTCGCGTGTCCCAATAAGCATGCCAGCCGGAACCGACCGTCCCGTCAGGGTTGTATTTCTGCAGAAAATAGCCCTCAGGGTGGATTATGCGGCTGCAGAATCGAAAGAAGTTTGCGGCGATCGAATGAAATCCAGCGCGTGCGAGTGTGTCGGCGACAAAGGCTCCGTCCCGCGGCCAAACATAGCTGTAATGGTCGGTCGCGCGTTCGGTCACGTCGTGGTCGTTCGCCGCGAGGATCGCACCGTCCGCGTCGATCTGCGTGCGGATAATGTGAAGGCTTCGGTCGTAGAGCGACACTATCTCGCTCGAAAGTGAAGAGAAATCGAGCTTCGTCCGATGTTCGTATTGGTCCGGAGGATGGCCGAAACGCGATGCGGGCCGCTCGTCGATTACGATGCCGTTCAACTTGGCGACCTCATCATGCGTGGTTCCGGCGGCGATCCAGTAATAGAATTCGAAAGAGCCGTTCGGTTCGAGTCCGCAATGGATACCGATCGTGGAATCCACAGAGCCCTCGAAGATCGCGCTTCCGCTCAAGACGCCGTCCTCTGCGTCGCGCCACGTGCCCTGCATATTTTGAAAGGCCTTGCGGCCCGTCGCGAACTGATCGAAATGCGGTTCGGAGTTGATCAGAAAATACCGATGCTTCTGATAATGGATGAGGCCGCCGCTCTTGGGGTCGTAGAAAGCCGTGTCGCCGACCTTGTTCTCGTAGACGCGGAAATCGTGGTGAAAAAAGATCCGCAGTTCGCGTCCGGCGCCTCTGACGTCGCGTACGATAACGTGCTTCAAGTAGATATTGCTGTCGCTGCAGACCATGTCGTGGCATTCGAATTCGATGCCGAGGCGAGCGTTCGAAAGGTGCACGTCGGTGACTGCCGATTCCGGAAGATAGCCGATCGAGCGCGCCCAATCATCTTCGAAGATCCACGAAAAGACGCCGTCTGCCCAAACTCCGAACCGGAATGGAAAGCCCTCGCTGTGATTCTCTTCGCCGACGTGCGGAAAGTAAACGTCGCGCAGCTGATATTTGTCGTCAAAATTAACGAGAAAACGTCCATTGCCGACGGGAATATCACGCATAGAATTTTGCCGGCCTAGTTTGCGGTCACCGCAGTATCGACGGCGAGATCGAGATCGAGTTTGATGCGGTCGCTAAAACCGACGACCTTCTTCACGATCTGGCCGTTGCGGTCGATCACCAACGTTTGCGGGATGGCATCGGTCGAGGCGAAAATGAAGCTCGTGAGGGCCTTTTCAGGATAGCCGATCGGATAGTCGAGCTTGGTCTGCGTAATGAAATTCGGTATCTCGGCCTTGTCCGTGGCATCGCCGACGTGCAGGCCATAGATCGCAAGTTTTTCGCCGCCGTATTTTGTGAGCAGGGAATTAAGATGCGGGATCTCTTCGCGGCAGGGCGGGCAGTTCGTTGCCCAAAAATCAAGAATGACGGCCTTTCCCTTCAGGTCGCTGAGTTTCTGAACTTCGCCCGCGTCGTTCGTCCACGTCATTTCGCCGATCGGCTTTGACGGCGTTTCGACTATGTTGGTCGTCGGGCGGTCATTGATCGACGCCGGACGGTTCGAGATCGATACCGGTGCGGCCGTGTTGCACGAGATGCCAGCGACAGAGATAAAAAAGAGAAATAATGCCCCTAACTTACTCACAACTATAATGTTAGTGTTAAAAGGGGCAGTTGTAAAAGACAGCGCCCGCGAGAAGCGAAAGTGTGAGCGTCTATCCCGAGAAAATTGCGAAAAAACTGAGCGAAAGGCCCGCCGCTGCCTCATCTGAACGTGGAGTGTGCGGGCGGGCGGCGAGCTTTATCTGCGGCTGCTTTGCGGAAGCCTGCATCGCAGTCGATGGCGAGGCACAAGTTATTGAGAACATTAGGTTTGCGACAAATGGCTGTGGCTTCATGCTCGCTTCGGGCCTTGTTCTTGAAGAGATGCTGGCCGGCCGCGAACTCGCCGCTCTCAAGGGCCTTTCGGATCAGCATCTTGTCGCCGAGCTGGAGTCGGAATTGGGTGAATTTCCCGTCGAGAGAAAGCAGTGCGCGTTGGTCGCCATCGAGGCGTTAAGAGCGGCATTTGGGCGGTTGCGAAAGGCACGTGCTGAGGAATTTGCGGGAGATTCACCGCTCGTCTGCTCGTGTTTCGGCGTGTCGGAAGACGATCTGCTTGCCGCGATCAAGACGACGCAAGCCTCGCGATTCGGCGATCTTGGACCAGCAACTCGTGCCGGACGCGGCTGCGGCGCGTGCCGAATGCTGATCGAAGATCTGATCGAAACCGCGAAAATAAAAGGCTTAAACTGACTGTGTGCTATAATCTTCCGCAAACTGTGCAAATCGTGCATTTTGTGCAAATCGTGCATTTTGATACATTTTGTGCGGTTTGTGCGTGAATCGGCCGCCCGAACTTGCTAAGTTCTTATCGAGGCCTTTGAAACGGTTCTCGACTTTTTGAATGGACGACCCTGCAAGTACCCTTTCTTTTTTCCTCTTCGCACAAGCTTCGGAGACGATCGCGATGCCGACCCTTTCGTGGTCGGTGACGAATTTGCTCCTGGTCGCGTTTCTCGTTTTTGCGAACGGATTTTTTGTTGCGAGTGAGTTCGCTCTCGTCGCGGTTCGCAAATCGCGCATCGAGGCGCAGGCCGCGGACGGGAATCGTGCGGCGATTCGGCTGCTCGATATGCTCGAGCATCTGAATGCTTACATTTCTGCGACGCAGCTTGGGATCACGCTCGCATCGCTTGGGCTCGGCTGGGTCGGTGAACCTGCTGTCGCGAGGCTTCTGGAGCCGCTTCTGCAATGGGCCGCAGGCGTTTCCGGGATCGAAGTCCTGACGACGCCCGCCGTGATCCACGGGATCTCGTTCGCGGTCGGGTTTTCGTTCATCACGTTCCTGCACATCGTTTTCGGTGAGCTTGCGCCGAAGACCGCGGCACTCGAGCTTTCGGAAAAGATAGCCTATCTCGTCGCCGTTCCGCTCCAGGTCTTTTACAAGATCTTCTACTACCCGATACGCCTTCTCGATTGGGCCGGGACGAAGACCGTGAGGCTTTTCGGACTTGAGGCGGCGGGCGAACACGCGGCGAGCTACACCGAGGACGAGATCCGAAATCTTGTCCGGATCTCGGAAGAGAGCGGCCATCTGAACATCGAGGAGCGAACCCTCATCAACAAAGTTTTCGAGTTCTCTGAGACGACGGTCAAAGAAGCGATGGTGCCGCGGACAGAGATCGTTGCGATCTCCGAGACTTCGACCTTCGATGAGATCGCAGCGGCGTTCCAAGAGAACGGCTATTCACGGATTCCCGTTTATCGAACGTCGCTCGACGATATGGCGGGCTATGTCCACAGCAAGGACCTCGTGAGCTATGTCGGCAGGAAAGATAAATTCCGCCTCGTCGACGTTCTGATGAAGGCGAGCTACGTTGTCGATACCGCGAGGCTCGAAGACGTTCTGCGGCAGATGCAGCGTGAGAAGTTCCACTTCGGTTTCGTCGTCGATGAACACGGCGGCATCGAGGGTATCATCACGCTCGAGGATCTTCTCGAAGAGATCGTCGGCGATATCTCAGACGAGCACGACGAAGAGGTGAACGAACAGATAGTCGAGCTGCCCGATGGTTCTTATCGCCTGGACGGCGGGCTTGCGGTCCGCGATCTGAACCGGCGTTTGGATGTGAATCTGCCTGTATCTGAGACATACACGACGATCGCGGGCTTTTTGATGGCCGAGGCGGGCCAGATCCTCGAAGAGGGCGATTCGCTGCCTTACAACGGCAACATGTACCACGTCGAGAAGGTCGATAAACGCCGCATTTTACAGGTGCGGATGGAAAAGACATAATTCTTGTTTCGTGGAGAAATTTTAGGAGCGAAAAAAAGAGCAAAATGAGTTTGATCGAAGAAGTTTGGGCAAGAGAGATACTTGATTCACGCGGCAATCCGACGATCGAGGCCGAGGTTATACTCGAAGACGGAACTCAGGGACGGGCGGCCGTGCCTTCCGGCGCATCGACGGGCGAGAACGAGGCGATGGAGCTTCGTGACGGCGAACAGCTTCGCTATCTCGGAAAGGGCGTGGAGAAGGCAGTCGCGAACGTCCGCGAAAAGATCGGCCGCGAACTCGAAGGCCTTGATGTTCTCGATCAGACGCTAATCGATTCGACGATGCTCGAACTCGACGGCACGGACAACAAATCGGAGCTCGGAGCCAACGCGATCCTCGCGGTCTCGCTCGCTTCGGCCCGTGCGGCCGCGGCCTTTCTTGAAATTCCGCTTTACAGATACGTCGGGGGTGCGAACGCAAAGACGCTGCCCGTTCCGATGATGAACATCCTGAACGGCGGCGCGCATGCGGACAACAACGTGGATTTTCAGGAATTTATGATCGTGCCGGTCGGAGCTCCGTCGTTTTCGGAGGCTCTGCGATTCGGCGCCGAGATCTTTCATAATCTGAAGAACGTTCTGAAGTCCCGCGGACTTTCGACGGGCGTTGGCGACGAAGGCGGTTTTGCGCCGAACCTCACATCGAACGAAGAGGCGATCGAGACGATCCTTCAGGCGATCGAAAAGGCCGGTTACAAGGCGGGCGATGACGTGATGCTCGCGCTCGATCCGGCGGCGAGCGAGTTCTATTCGGACGGCAAATACGTTTTCAAAAAATCGGACAAACGCGAACTTTCGAGCGAAGAAATGGCGGCGTTCTGGGCGGATTGGGCGGCGAAATATCCGATCATCTCGATCGAGGACGGAATGGCCGAGAACGATTGGGACGGCTGGATCGATCTGACGAAACAGATCGGCGACAAGGTGCAGCTCGTCGGTGACGACCTTTTCGTGACGAACGTCAAATTCCTCGAAAAGGGAATCGAGAAGCAAGCTGCGAATTCGATCCTCATCAAAGTGAATCAGATCGGCACTCTCACCGAAACGCTCGATGCGATCGAACTTGCACGCACGAACAATATGACCGCCGTGATCTCGCATCGTTCGGGCGAAACGGAAGATACGTTCATCGCCGACCTCGCGGTCGCGACCAACGCCGGCCAGATCAAGACCGGCAGCCTTTGCCGCTCAGACCGCATCGCGAAATACAACCAGCTTCTTCGAATAGAAGAAGACCTCGACGATTCCGCAAAATACCCGGGAAGAAAGGCTTTTTATCAGATCGGCTGATGAACCTTAGGACCGAGATACTGCGCGAATATTCGCGGCGGCAGATGCTCAAGGTTGTCGGTCACGTAGGTGGCGACAAAGAACGTTTTGCAGAGCTGATGCGGCTTTTTCTATCGGGCGAATATCGCGTCGTGCAGCGTTCGGCGTGGGCGGTTTCGAAGGTCGTCGAGAGAGCGCCGAAGCTGATCGCTCCGTATTTCAGGAGCCTCGTTGCGATGCTGGAAGACGATTCGGCACATCCGGCGGCACACCGCAACATTCTCAGGCTGCTTCAAACAGCGCCGATACCGGCAAGATACGAAGGACGCTTGTACGATCTTTGTATTACGAAGATCGACGACCCAACGGCGCCGACAGCAGTTCGGGCGTTCGCGATCGAGGTCGCGGCACGCATCGCAAGAGGCGAACCCGATCTGCTCGCCGAGATCACGCTCGTGACCGGCCGACACTTGAAAGACGCAAAGGCTGCCATCAAAGCAAAGGCCCGAAACGTTCTGAAGGTCGGTGCGGAGAAATGACGGACGTGTGCGTCCGCGGCCTGCGTTCTTTGCCGGCAGAAATATGTCTTTCTTGTTGGGCGCCGAATTCGATATAATCTAGATTAGCCTTACTTTCGCGCGTGTCGCCTTTTCACGCGCACCCGACAATGAGCCCGAACAAAACGCCAATAAAGCCTCCGATAGCGCTCATCATTCTCGATGGCTGGGGAATCTCCGTCGAGCCGCACGGCAACGCGATCCTGCACGCGCACACGCCTTTCTATGACGCGCTGACGGCGAAGTTCCCATCGACGGAGCTCGTCTCGTGCGGGCGAGCGATCGGGCAGGAAAAAGGAGCCGTCGGCGATCCGGAATCGGGACATCTTGCCCTCGGGACGGGACGGCCGGCACAGGCTGAAGTTTCGATCGTCGAGAAGGCGCTGCGGTCGGGGAAATTCGCGAAGAACAAGGTGCTGAAGGCAGCGATGGAATCCGCCGCACGAAGAAAGGCGTCCGTACATCTGATTGGGCTTTTGAGCGACGGCGGTGTCCATTCTTCGACGAATACACTGTTCGGCCTGCTTCGGATGGCAAAGGCCGAAGCGATCACGGACGTAAATATCCATGCGATCCTCGACGGGGTGGATGTGCCTCCGCGAACCGCCGACGTTTACATCGAGGCGCTCGAGATCAAGATGGCGGAGATCGGCGTCGGCCGCATCGCAACGCTCTGCGGACGGTATTTCGGGATGGACAGCCGCGAGAATTGGGAGCGGACCGCGCGCGTATTCACGATGCTCGTGCATGCGGAAGGCGAGCGTTCGCCGGATGCGGTGATGTCGATCAGAAACGCGTTCTTACGCGGTATCGCCGACGAATTCGTCGCTCCGGTCGTTATCGAGACTGCGGATCACCAGCCCGTAGCGAGGGTCAAGGACGGCGACCTTGTGATCTATTTCAACCACAGGCCGGAAACGATCCGCCAGCTTGTCCGCTCGCTCTCGGTGCCGGATTCCACAGGTGCAAAAAAGCCTCTGATCGAGACGATCTGTCTTACGGAATACGATGCGAATTTCGAACTGCCGATCGCATTCCCGACAGAAGAGAGTGCAGGCACGCTGACCGATGCACTTTCGGCGGCGGGCGTCGTGAATGTGAAGCTGACGCAGACGGAAAGGTATCCGCACCTCTCGTACTTTTTTAACGGAGCAAGAGAATCGCAGAGTGCGACCGAGCAGAACATCCTCTTGCCGACGCCGAAGAACGAGGCTTTGGATCTCGCGCCGGAATCGCAAAGTTTTAAGATCGCGGATCGTGCGATCGGCACGCTTGCTTCACGCGGTTCGGGCGTCTATGTCGTCAACTTTCCGGCCGCGACGCTTGTTGCGGAGACGGGAAGATTCGACAGGACGGTCGATGCCGTGCAGTTCGTCGATACCTGTCTTGGCGGCGTGTGCGATTCGGTCATAAATGCGGGCGGAATTGCGGTCGTTACGGCTTCGCATGGACGCTGCGAGCAGATGCTCTCGGACGAAGATTCTGATGCCCCGCCGCGGAATTCGACTAGCCGTGTACCGTTAATTGTTGCAGGTAAAGATGTTGCAGGTCTACGTCTTCGCGGCGGTGGTTCGCTGATCGACGTGGCTCCGACGCTGCTCAGCTTGCTTTCGATCGAAAGGCCGGCCGAAATGACGGGCGCGCCATTGTTCTAAACAGGTTCTTTTCAGGGGACAAAATGACAACCGCGTGCGGGGCGTGGTAAGGTCTCATTTTGCAAAAATTATGGTCGAGGAATTTGCGTTCGACAATTCGGAAGAACGCCGAAAGGCCCGTGCGAACGACACGGGTTGGATAGAGGTGATCGTCGGGTCGATGTTCTCAGGAAAATCGGAGGAACTGATCCGCCGTTTGAACCGTGCAAGGATCGCGAGGCAGAAGGTGCTCGTTTTCAAGCCGCTGATCGATGCACGATACTCGAAGCAGGAGATCGCGTCGCATTCGGGACAGAAGCACGATTCGATCCCCGTTTCGACGACAGCGGAGATGCTCTCGCACATCGCAGACGACACGGAGGTCGTCGGCATCGACGAAGGCCAGTTCTTCGACCTTGAGATCATCGACGCGGTGAACAAACTTGCAAGCGAAGGCAAGCGCGTGATCATTGCCGGCCTCGACCAGGACTTTATGGGCAAGCCGTTCGAGCCGATGCCGCAGCTGCTCTCGATCGCCGAATTCATCACGAAGACGCACGCCATCTGCGTAAAATGCGGATCGACCGCCAACTATTCACAGCGGACGGTCGATTCGGATGCTCGCGTCGAGGTCGGTGCGGCCGACAAATACGAGGCGCGCTGCCGCAGGTGTTTTATCCCGCATTCGGACGCGCCGACGCTCGGCTAAACTATTTCACCGATCCCATCGAGTAAAGGATGGCCGTGAAATCATCAGTGTGCTTCGCGAAATTCGAGGCCTTCGTCGAGGTCATCACGTTGAGCATTTGGGTCTGGCCGATGTAGCTTCGATAGCCGATCCATTGATGCCGACGAACGTCATCCTTGCCCTCGGGCGGTGCTTCGACGAATTCGACGCCGGGAATGCCGTCGATCTCGACCATTTTCACCGACTCATACTTTCCGTTCTTCAGCTGCTGCATTGCCTGATCGTAGTAGGCTTTCAGGCTGACGTCGGTCGGGAAATCGGGGCCGAGAACCGAGATATTTACGAGCAGAAAGGCGTTGTCGGGCGATTGGTAATTGAACGTCGCTTTGCCCACGTCCATCTTTTTCCAACCCGCGGGCAGTTTCCACGACAAACCCTGATCATCCCATTTTGTTTCCGTGCCGCCGTCGATGATGGCTTGCTGCGCGGCATTTGGTGCCGCCTTTTCGGCTGCGGGTGCGGCAGACGTGCTGCTGCCGGAATTTGAAGCGGGCTTTGCGGCGGCCGAATTCGAGTTAGAGTCCGGCGAGCCGGAAACGCCCTTCAATTTGTCCTGCAGGCCGCAGAACGTCATCGCAAAGAACAAGATGCCAAGTGCTAGCAAAGATCTCATTAAAACAGTTCTCCTTTTTTTGTGAGTTGCCCCATTGTTACCGCAAATCGGGATAATTGCAATGCCGGCGACGAGCTTTATTCTGCGGCAGAGCGGGCGAGTTTGCGTTGACTTTCGAAATGAGCGGCGACCTCTGCGGCCGCTTTCGGCCCAAGATGTTTGGCGAGTTCCTCGACCGATGCTTTCGCTATGCGCTCGATCGAACCGAATTCCCGAAGGAGCTTCATCTTCCGTTTCTCGCCGATGCCGGGAATTTCGGAAAGTTCCGATGTGAAGTCGCGCTTCTCACGGCGCTTGCGGTGGAACTCGATCGCGGTCTTGTGCGTCTCTTCGCGTATCTGAAGTATGAGGCGGAACGCGAGGGAATTTCGGTCGAAGGGGATCGGCGAATCTTCGCGGCCGTAGATGAGAAGGTGTGAGATCTCGTTGTGGCGTTTCGGCGGTTTGACGAGGCCGACGAGCATTATCTGTTCGAGATCGAGAGATCCCATTGCGGCCGCGGCGGCGGAAAGCTGGCCTTTGCCGCCGTCGATGAAGATGAGCTGCGGCAAGGGCGTTTTCTCTTCGACGCTTCGTCGATAGCGTCGGGAGACGGCCTCGTGCATTGACGCAAAATCGTTCGCCCCTTCGACCGTCTTTATGATGAAGCGGCGGTAAGAACCGCGTGCTGGCTTGCCGTTCTCAAAGACGACGATGCCCGCGACATTCTCCGAGCCTGAGATGTTCGAGATGTCGAATGACTCGATCCGCTCGGGGAAATGCGGGAGTTCGAGGATCTCCTGCAGCTCTTCGAGCACCTTTGCGGAATCGGGCTTCAGTACGCGGAAACGCTGTTCGAAAGCGACCTTAGCGTTGGTCGTAACGAGATCGACGAGATGGCGTTTTGTGCCGATCTTCGGATGATAGATGCGAACGCGGCGGCCTCGCCGTTCGGTGAGAGCTTTTTCGAGAACGGCACGATCCTCGAAATCGACCGGCACGTGTATCTCGAGCGGCACGTAATCGGTCGAGTAATATTGCGAAAGCACCTCGCCGAAAAATTCGCTAACTTCAAAGCTGTCGTCCTCGACGATGTCTTCCCAAAAGAATTCGCGGCGGCCGACGATCTTGCCTTCACGCATCGTAAAAAGCTGAAGCGCGAGCCGCTGCTTTTCGCGATAGAATCCGAAGATGTCGATGTCCTTCTCGGCGGTCATCGCCATCTTCTGCGTTTCGCTCAAGGCGATAACGGTGTCGCGAAGGTCGCGATATTTTGCGGCGAGTTCGTACTTTCCATCTTCGGAAAATTGCCACATTCGCTTCTCGAGGTCTTTTGCGAGCTCTTTGTTCTTTCCTTCGAGCAGAGTCTTGACGTCGGCGGCCGCTTCCTGATATTCCTCCTGCGTGCAAAGGCCTTTGACGCATGGTCCGAGGCAGCGTTTCAGATGGTATTCGAGACAGGGACGCGGAAGCTTACCGTCGATCTCGATCTCACAGGTGCGGAGCTGGAATGCGCGGTTCACGAGATTCAGCGTGCGACGGGCGAGTGCAGCGGGCAGGAACGGGCCGAAGTAGAACGAGCCGTCACGGACGATCTTCCTCGTGATGACGACCTTCGGGAAAGGCTCGTTGGTGAGTTTCAGGTGCGGATAGGATTTGTCATCCTTTAAGAGGACGTTGAATCGCGGCCTGAATTTCTTTATCAGGTTCGATTCGAGAACGAGAGCCTCGACCTCGTTATCGACGACGATGAATTCGAAGTCGCTGATGAGCCGCACGAGCTGCCGCGTCTTCGGGTCGTGATTGCGGCTCGACTGAAAGTATGAGCGTACGCGATTGCGTAAATTCTTCGCCTTGCCGACGTAGATGATCTTGCCCGCAGCATTCTTATGGATATAGATGCCGGCATTCGTGGGCAGGGTCTTGAGCTTTTCGGCGATCGTCACAATGTTGATTTTATCGCATCACGTAAGGCAAATAAACGACGGCGTGCGGCGGCCTCGACGTTGACTTTCGCCCGTGCGTTAGGCTAAATACAGACTTTCAGTCTATGGAAACGCTGCTGACCGCCGATCCTTGGATAGCTGCTGCGATAATTCGCCGCGGCGGGATCGTCGCGTTCCCGACCGAGACGGTCTATGGGTTGGGTGCGAACGTCTTTGACGAAAGGGCCGTTGCGAAGATCTTCGAGGCGAAAGAGCGGCCCGCCGACAACCCGCTGATAGCACACGTAGGCGATCGTTCTCAGATCGAGGAACTGTGCGAAACGATCAACGCTTCGGCACGAAAGCTGATCGACGAATTCTTTCCCGGACCGCTCACCGTCGTGGTAAGAAAGTCGGCCCGCGTTCCGCTGAGTGCGACCGCGGGGCTCGATACGATCGGGATCCGTATGCCGCGGCATGAATTGGCGAGGAATTTCCTTGCCGCGTGTGGAACGCCGGTCGTTGCGCCATCTGCGAATATTTCGGGGCGTCCGAGCCCGACGACGTGGCAGGCGGTTTTTGAAGATCTCGACGGCCGCATCGACTGTATCCTGCAGGGCGAGGCGACCGAGATCGGGCTCGAATCGACGGTTGTGGACTGCACCGGCCGCGTTCCTGTTGTCCTGCGTTCAGGTGCGATCAGTATCGAAGAGATCAGGCAGATCGTGCCGGAGACGACGCATTTCGCGGGCGATGTAAAGGACGCCGCCGCGAGTCCCGGAATGCGGCACAAGCATTATTCGCCGCGTGCGAAGGTCGTGATCGTTCGCGACTCAAGCGAGGCGGCCGAGCAAGGCCGGTCGGCGTTCATCGGGTTTGAGATACGGAGCGCACACTTCGACAAGGTCGAAGTGTGCGCGTCGGCGGAGGAATACGCTCACCGTCTTTTTGCGTTCTTTCGCGAGTGCGATCGCGACAAGATCGACGTTATTTACTGTCAGAAGGTCGAAGAGACGGGCATCGGGCGGGCGCTGATGGATCGGCTGCGTCGGGCGGCAGAAGGTTGATCAGGGCTTTGCAGACACAGCAACGAGCACGTCGTCCGAAGCGTTGCTGATGATCTTCGTTTCGAGTCCGTCAAAGGCTTGAAGCTGTTCGAGAAACTCACGCGGCACGATCACAAGTACAGGTTTTCCCGCGTTATAGACCACGATATATTCTTTCACTTCAGCCGCACCGAGGAACCTTCTTTGCTTGCCGTCGGGCTGCCGCACGAGCCTTCCTGACGCATAAAATTCCGCATTGTGCGAGGTCGTATGCAGGCCGAGAACTTTCGCGTTCGAATAGCCTCGGGTGTCGGCATCGGAAATGCTCGTCTTGATCGAATCAGCGGCCGCAAAACCGGGAAGATAGAACAAGATCACGAGAACGCTCGCTATCAGCGTCAATGCGGCGACGGCGGGAACGAACTTCCTGATCCACACAGAGACATCGCTGCGGACGACGAAGAGTCCCGCTAGGACGACGGCGGCCGGTACGGCCGGCAAGATGTAGCCGGGAAGTTTCGAGCCCGAAAACGAAAAGAAAACGAGCGGCAGAAAGAGCCACACCGCGGCAAAGACGGCTAGGTCCTTATGCGTGTCCTCGGATTCCTTTTGATGAACAAGCAGTCGGCGGAAGAGTTTCCATAGCTGGGCGACCGCGAGCGGTGCCCATGGGAGTGCGAGCACGGGCAGCATCCAAAAGAAAAAGAGAAATGACCCCGGATGCTGATACTTGTTCGATGTAAAGCGCTGGAAATGGTGCTGAATGAAGAACTGGTCGATGAAGTAATATCCGTGCCGCAGATACATCGGCAGATACCAAAGACCGGCCGTTGCAAGAGTTGCGAAGCCGCCCCAGAGCATGCTTTCTAGTGCATATCTTGTCGGCCGTTTCCAAAGCACGACATGATAGAAAAATATGATGCCGACGGGGAAGATCGCACCGACCAGGCCCTTTGCAAGCAGCCCGACGCCGAGGAAAAAGTACACGGCGAGAAGCCATAAACGCGGCCTATTTGAAGTTTGGTGCAGATAATATGCGGTCAATGCTGCCGTGATCGGAAGCGTGAGGATGATGTCGAAACTCGCGCCGTGAGCGAACGCGATGATGCCGACCGTCGATGCCGCCAACGCGGCGAAAAGTGAACCTCGGTTGATATTTCTTCCGAGAAGATAGAGGCAAACGATGATGCCGATGCCGAACAGTGCGGGGCCGATACGAGCCGCGAACTCATTCACGCCGAAGATGTGATACGCGATCTTCTCAAGCCAATAGAGCAGGACGGGTTTCTCGAACCAAAGGCTGCCGCCTAAGGTCGGCGTTATCCAATCACCACGGTCGAACATCTCGCGTGCGACCTGCGCGTAGCGAGGTTCGTCCGGTCCCATGAGCGGAAGCGTAAGGCCGACGAAATATGCCGCAACGACCAAAGCGGCGAGCGCGAACTTTGCCGTGCTCGAAATAACTTGCGTCGGAGCTGATTTTGTAATTTCCGCCATTAAAGAACAGAATGTTAAGTATTACTCTAAAAAGAGCTTAGAAGAAATGGCGAGTGATAGAAAAATACGTGTGGCCGCGATCGGCGTTGGAAGTCTCGGGCGTCATCACGCTCGGAATTACGCAGAAATGGCCCACGAGGGCCGCGTTGAGTTCGTCGGGGCCTGCGACACGGACGCAGAAACGGCCAAGCGAATTGCCCGCGAGAATGGAGCGGCGCATTTTACGGATTGGCGTGACTTGCTCGACAAAGTTGATGCCGTCTCGATCGCGACGCCGACAGAAACTCATGCCGAGATCGCGTGCGCGTTCCTTGAGGCCGGCAAACACGTGCTCGTCGAGAAGCCGATCGCATCGACCATTTCGGATGCGGAAAGGATGATCGCGGCCGCAGAAAGTTCAGGTGCAAAGCTGATGGTCGGACAGCTTGAGCGATACAATGCCGCGATGGTTGCTCTGAGGCCGCGGGTTACGACGCCGCTATATTTCGAGATACATCGCGTGTCGCCGTTTCCCAATCGCTCGCTCGATGTCGATGTCGTGCTCGATGTGATGATCCACGATCTTGATGCGGTGCAATGGCTCGTCGGCAAGGATGTTGCGGTCTCGGCGATACACGCCGTCGGAATTCCTGTGATCTCGGACAAGGTCGATGCAGCCAACGCGCGGATCGAATTTGCGAACGGCACGGTCGCGAACATCACCGCCTCGCGCATCGGAACGGAAAAGATCAGGAAGACGAGATTCTATCAGACGAATTCGTATGTCGTGCTCGACTACGCGACGAAATTCGCGTCGCTGACCTCGCTCAAACCTGAAGCGACAAACCTGCTCGACGGCATCGCGATAGATCGGCTTGAGATCAACGATGTCGAACCGCTGCGGGCCGAGATAACAGCGTTTCTTGACGCGATAGAGAACGACACAGTGCCCGCGATAACGGGCGAGGACGGCCTGCGTGCATTGACACTCGCCGTCGGCGTACTCGAGAAGATCGAGGCACATCGGTCACGTCTGGATCTGTGAAGCGGACATTGACCACAGAGGGCACAGAGAACACAGATAGAGAGAGGAACGAAAATGGCCGCAAGGTTCGCGTTGAACTATGCGGCCAAAGAAAACTTGTGAAGTTTGCTGCTTCGAGATCAGCTTGCTTGCTTTGCCTCAGCACGCTCGGACAAAGACTCGAGCCATTCTTGCGTTTTTCTGAGTCGTGCGGCGTTCTCGGGAGTGGACATCGTAAGCGTTTCAAGGTTCTTGTAAGCGTCGGGCGAACCTATCTTTTCGCGAAGCTCGGCGAGGAAAGGCTCGATCTTCGCAAAGATGATGTAGTGCTCGCCGTTCGTTTCGCCGAAAAGATCGGCGTCGATCGCCCCGTGATTCACCATCGCGGCGGCCATGTCCCAATAGGAACCGACCATACGCAGATACGCGCCGACTTCCGGATCCATCATCGTGTTCAGGATGTCGTCCGCACTCTTAGGTGTGAACATAAAGACCCAGTCGCGCGCCTTGCGCATCGTCGCTTCGCGACGCAGGTCATAAAGTTTGAGAATAAGATCAGCTGATTCTGCCTTGCTCATAGTGCCAATGGAACCTCCAAAAAAGTATAGTTAGACTGTATTTTTATCTTGGGCGAGTGTCAACCATCCGAATTTATGACCCATTTTTCTGAGATCTCGATAAACACGCTGCTTGAGAGCCGCATCGGGGCGAATGAGCTTCCCTCGGCGGTGTATCTGGTCGGGAACGAGGGCGAGCCGGTCTTCTTGGATGCGCTTGGAAAGGCCGTGGTGCGGCCGGAGAGCATCCTTGCGACGCCGAGCACGATCTACGACCTTGCGAGCTTGACGAAGGTGCTTGTTACGACATTGCTGGCGGCGATATTGATCGACCGCGGCGAGATGACCATCGATTCGGCGTTGCTCGACGTGCTGCCTGAGAGCGTCGGTTCGGCAATCGGCCGCGCGACGATCCTGGAGCTTGGGACACACACGAGCGGGCTGCCCGCGTGGCGGCCGCTCTACCTGCTCGCAGACGATAGAGAAGCGGTGTTGGAATATATTCTCGGTGCGGACCCGAGCCCGGATCGGGATGTTGTTTACAGCGATCTGAATTTTATTCTGCTCTCGTTCGTGATCGAAAGGCTCACCGGCAAACGGATCGACGAGGCGGCAGCGGAGTTCATTTTCAAGCCGCTCGGACTGAAAGATACAGGTTACTGTCCGTCCGGCGAGTTGCGAAGGCGTATCGCCGCGTCAGAGAACGGGAATCGCTTTGAGCGTGAGACGTGCGAAAATGAAGGCTATCTTGTGAGCGAAGATGCCAAACGCCGGGCGGAGCGTTGGCTTCGCAAAGATCCGATCTGGGGCGAGGTCCACGACGGAAATGCGTATTTTATGGACGGAGTCGCGGGCCATGCGGGGCTTTTTTCGACCGCGAGCGATGTGTTTTTCATTGCGAACGAGTTCCTTGCCGAAACGACAACCCTTTTGAAACCCGGAACGTGCAACCTGTTTTCGCAGAATTTCACTGCCGGCAAAGCCGAGGACCGCTCGTTCGGCTTTCAGCTTGCGAGCACGAAGGACTCGACCGCCGGGAGCCATCTTTCGCCGCAAAGCTTTGGCCATCTTGGGTTTACGGGCACAAGTCTCTGGCTCGACCCTATCAAGCAGGCGATCTTCATCCTCTTGACGAACCGCACGCACGACCGCGAGTTGCCGTTCGTGAACATCAATTCCGTGCGGCGTCGATTCCACGACCTCGCTTGCGAGGCCCTGGACCGAAATTCTTAGCAACTCGCACGCCCGCGGCCTAATCAAAGAAGCACTCTCCTCTAATCAACGGCTAAAAGTGTCGGAACTTTTGGAGACGTCGATGTCATTTAGAAGAATCTTGTTCCTCTCGTTCGCGGTGTGTGTCCTTGGGCTTGCCGCGTTCGGCCAAAGCAACCGCTCGACGCGTCCGCGCGTAGCTCCGACGCCTATCCCGACGCCAACTCCGAATCGAAGCGGCCCGCCTGTACTCGGCGGTGCCCAAAACGCGCCGTCAAGTGCGGAGACGTCTGCCGAAGCTCCGATCGGTGATGACGACGTCATTCGCGTCGAAACGAACCTTGTAACGATGCCGGTATCGGTGCTGGATCGCGACGGCAGGTTCATCTCGGGGCTTGGGCAGCAGGATTTTCAGATATTCGAGAACGGCACGCCGCAAAAGGTCGAATATTTTCAGTCGGTCGAGCAGCCCTTTACGGTAATTCTGCTTTTGGATGTGAGCCCTTCGACCCAGTTCCGCATGGACGAGATACAGCGTGCGGCGATGACGTTCGTCGATAATCTGCGTCCGGCGGATCGCGTGATGGTGATGTCGTTTGACGAGTATATACACGTTCTCAGCCCGATCACGAACAACCGCTACGAATTGAAGGATGCGATCCGGCAGGCAGAATTCGGCAAAGGCACGAGCCTTTACGATGCCGTTGACGACGTGATCCGCAGGCGTCTTTCGGGAATTCAGGGGCGCAAGGCGGTCGTGCTATTCACTGACGGTGTCGATACCACGTCGCGGCGGGCGACGATCGAGAGCACGACCGCGGCGGCCGAAGAACTCGACGCTCTCTTTTATCCGATCCGATTCGATACGTCGAGCGATCTTAGCGGCGGAACGGGCTATCCCGCACCTCGCCGTCAAACGCGTCGCGTTACGATGGCGGACATTCTCGGGGCGATCATTACCGGCGGTAATGTGCCGAGCGTCGGCGGTGCTCCCGGCGGCGGAAGCCGTGAAGAATATGAACGCGGACGGCAGTATCTGCTTACCCTTGCACAAAAGACGGGCGGCAGGGAATTCGAGGCCGATTCGATCTACAATCTGCAGGCCGCTTTTGCCGGCATCGCTGAAGAGCTTCGTCGGCAATACACGCTCGGCTATTATCCGGACAAGGTCGGCACGGTAGGCGAACGCCGGCAGATCAAGATCCGCGTGCATCGTCCGAACGTAGTTGTTCGTGCAAAGACGAGCTATATCGTCGGCGACAGCAGGCGAACTCTTGCAGGTATTTAACAAGGTCAAAAATGAAGGCCGCCGCATTCCATCTGCGACGGCCTTTTTGCTGCTCAACAGCGAGTCTATTTCCTCGGCCGCTGATCCGTTTCACGATAGGCTTTCTCAGCCTTGATCTCATCGATCGCGTATTGGTCAAGCGTCACTTCCCAATCCGCAACGAAACTCGAATCGACGGTCGATTCGATCACGCTCTGGATCGACGTCGGCACGTTCGAGAGAAAATCATAGCCGGTGAGGCTTTCGATGTCGTCGATCGACGTACGGAATGTGCGCCAATCGCTGCTGATGTCGTTCTGATTCGGCATCAATACGGCGATCGTGCGCGTCGAAGTTGTAACACGCGACACATCGTTCGAACCGTTAGGCAGGACGATGATCACCTTCCATGTGTAGTTCGGCAAGGCGACGTTGCCGTTGCCGATATAGCCATTTGTTCCCCAGCCGCCCGAAATGATGTAGAGCTCGTTGCCTTGGCCCGCAAGCGTACGGCAATAGGTTTCGAGCGATGCCCACGTTACCTGATTGTTGTCAGGAGCCTGCGGGATCATATTCGTCATCAGGAACGTCGATGAATTGTCCGAGACGGTCGCGGTCCTGTCGCCGGAAGGACACATATGCCCGCGGTCATAACCTGAACCCGAATAGTCCGAACCCTTTACCTGATACCAGCCTGATGGAAGCGTCGTGTCTGCGCGGAAATCATCCTGCCTTGGCGCCGAACCTAGCCAGCTCGAAGCCAAATGCCAAGACACCCAATTCGGCCTGCGGTCGTCGTTGTTATACGAGAGAGCGTAGGTCGATTTTTCCATGAGATAGTTGAGCGGAGTGTTGACGTTGGTCGCCGCATTTGAAGGATTGCCCATCGTGAGATGAACGTTCGACGATGGCGGCGGAGTTGGTGTCGGCGTCGGCGTTGCGGTGGGCGTCGGGGTCGGGGTCGAAGCTGAATAATTGGTTATCGAAACCGTATCGAAGTTGATGCGGTTCGAACCGCCGGAAACTTTCCTAAGCTCAAAGCGAATGGCCGATCCCGAGTTCACGGTAAAGCTCGCGGTCTTCAAAGAAGTCGAGCTCGTTGTAACGGTCGAGCCGACCTTTGTCCACGACGAGCCGTTGTTCGTCGATTTCCAAAGCTCCCAAGTGCTCGTGCCGTCTGAGCCGTACTTCGCATGCTTGACCGAGAATGTGCCGGCCGAAGAAACGTTGAAATTCATGCGGACGCTGCCGGTGTTTCGCACGCGTGCCGAATACGAACCTGTCTTTCGGTCGCTCGAAGAGTTGCCCGTAAGGGCGTCGTTCATATACCAGCTTCCGGTTCCGAGGGTTACGTTGCCGCCTGCATATGCGGTCTTTCCACCGGCCTCAAAACCTTCGCTCAAAATGGTTGCGGCCTCGATCCCTGCCGTAACGATCGCCAGGGAAACTACGAGGCCGATAAAGATCAAACCGCAGTATGCGAGAAAATGCTTTCTGTTCACACGACTCCTCCAGTTCTTCGGAAAATTTTGAAATTGATCTAAAAAACCAAGTAACGCCAGCGGCCGTGTTCGGTTACGAAGCTCGACCGTAAATGCCGACAAACGCGTCGGCGAAAGTGAAGACAGTAAAACTAATTGTTGCAAGGTACGGAAAAAACCGTTCGCGATAATACCACTTTTTGGCGCAGATGCAAGGCATCGAAGTGCGCCCGTTCAAATGACCGTGCCGTTGGGGATGATCGCGTTCTTCGGGACGATGATGATCTTATCGCGAATGTAATACGACCGGTCGGGCGAGTCGAAATGCTCGATGCCTTCGCGATTGATCAACTGAACGTCTCTTCCGATGCGGACATTCTTGTCGATGATCGCGTTGCGGATGACCGTGTTCTCATCGATCCCGATATGCGGCACTTGGCGTTCGAGATTTTCGCGGATATCCTCGATCGCCTCAAAGATGTCGGAGCCCATCACGATCGAGTTTTCGATCACGACGCCTTTGTCGATGCGTGCGCGCAGGCCGACGATCGAATTCCGGATGGTAACGCCGCTCAGGATGCAGCCTTCGCTTATCATCGAATTATCGATCGCGCAGTCGTGGACCTTCGATGGCGGAAGATAACGGCTTCGGGTATAGATCGGCGCCGCCGCGTTGAAGAAGTTGAATTTCGGCAAGGGCGACGCAAGGTCGAGGTTCGCTTGATAGAATGCGCGTATCGTCCCGATGTCTTCCCAATAGCCGTTAAAAAGATGAGCCTGAACCGAATATTGTTCGATCGCCGCGGGAATGATCTGCTTGCCGAAATCGACCCAATCGCGGTCGGTATTCAGGAGTTCGACGAGCTTTGAATAGTTAAAGACGTAGATGCCCATCGAGGCAAGGAACGGGCGTGCTTCAGCCTCGGCGTCGGTAAGGCCGAACAAGCGTGTATCGACCCGCATAGCGTCGAGGTCGGCGCCTTTTGGCTTCTCTTTGAACTCGATGATGCGGCCGGTCTCATCCGTTTTCAGCAGGCCGAACTCCTCGGCATCTTCACGACGCGAAGGAATGACCGAGACCGTAAGGTCGGCTCCCGAAGAAAAATGACGCTCGAGAAATTTCGAATAATCCATCCTGTAAAGATGGTCGCCGGAGAGAATGAGCAGTGTGTCGACGTGCCAATCACGCACGTGCGGAAGCATTTGCCGAACGGCATCTGCGGTTCCTTGGAACCATTCCGGATTGTCGCGCGTTTGTTCCGCCGCGAGAACCTCGACAAATCCCGTCGAGAATGACGAAAATCTATACGTCGTCGAGACGTGGCGATTCAGCGACGCAGAATTATACTGTGTAAGGACAAAGATCTGCGTGATGCCTGAATTTATGCAGTTGGAAACGGGAATATCGATGAGGCGATACTTGCCGCCGAGCGGAACTGCAGGCTTTGACCTTTCACCGGTTAGTGGGAAAAGGCGGGAGCCTGCGCCGCCGCCCAAGATCACCGAGACGACGTTGTCATACTGGCCCATAGTAGAATAGTAATCAGTCGGCTAAGGTATGTAAACAGTTTTTGATTTTTACATTCCGCTCACTAATTATTAACATTTCGCGGGAAAGCACAAGATGTGGTATTGGATCAAGCTGTTATTTTTGATTTTCGCGGGTGCGGTGCTCTTGTGGCTTGCCTATGAGGTGATCACGTTTCCGTCGATATCGAGCCTGCGGACGGAGAATCCGACGACATCCTCGCTGATCGAATATCGCCTCTCGGAAGCACGGGCCGACGGCAAGGAACCTAAGAAACTTATGATCTGGACGCCGATCGACCAGATCAGCCCGAACCTGCAGAGGGCGGTGCTCGCGGGCGAGGACGCGAGATTCTTCCAGCATAATGGGTTTGATTGGGACGCGATCCAAAAGGCGTGGGATGAGGCCGTAAAAGAAGGGGAAAAAGAGGCGCGTGAAGAGGGCGATTACGACCCGAATGATTGGATCCCGCCGATGCCGAGCTTCAAACGCGGTGCCTCGACCGTTACGCAGCAGCTCGCAAAGAATCTCTTCCTCTCGGAAGATCGGAATTTTCTAAGGAAGGGCCGCGAGGCCGTTTACACGTATTTTCTTGAACGGGAACTCACAAAGAAACGCATCCTTGAGATCTATCTGAACGTGATCGAATGGGGCGACGGAGTTTACGGCGCAGAGGCGGCGTCGAGAACGTATTTCAAGAAATCCGCTTCTGATCTCACCCGTGACGAGGCCGCCTTCCTTGCGGCGATGATCCCGAGCCCGCTGAATATCTTCAATCCGGCGAAGAACCGCAAACGCGTCGTGCGCCGTCAGCGGGTGATACTTCGCGGGATGAATTCGATAAAGCTTGACTACACGGACAAGTAACCTCGCGGCGTTAGTTTAATCGCCCCAAATGCGATACACTCTTGGTTTGCCGGATGCGTCCGGCAGTTGATAATACGAGTCGTCTTGCGGGTGAACAGGGAAAGCAGGTGAAAGTCCTGCGCGATCGCGTCACCGTAATAGTCGGGCCACCTGTCCTGCAAGCTGCTGCCTATTTATAAGATGTTTCGCGTAAAAGCATCGTGGGCCGGCACGGGTTAGATCGCAAAAGACCGCCCCTGTTTTCCTCGAGTTTTTATGCTCGAAAGGAAAAATGCAGGTGCGGTTTTCTAAGTTTAAGCGGCTGGTCGGTTTCGCGTTGGTGCTCGTCGCCATCGCAGGTTCTTCGTGCAGGCCGTCCAGTACGGACGACAGTTCTGCCTCGAACACACGGATATTCAAGGATGCTCTAGGACGCGATGTTTCACTCCCGCGTGATGTGAAACGCGTCGTAAGCCTTGCCCCAAATCTCACCGAAATAATTTACGCGGTCGGCGGCGGCGATAAGCTTGTCGGCGATACGACGTATTGCGATTTCCCCGAAGCCGCGAAGTCCGTTCAAAAGATCGGCGACACGATGAACCCGAATATGGAGTCGATCATCGCACTCCATCCGGACGTCGTGTTCGTCTCGACCGCGTCGCAGATCGAGGCCTTTATGCGGACTCTCGCCGAACGCAACATCGCGGTGTACGTGGTCGATTCGAGGTCGGTCACAGATGTTCTGGTGAGCATGATCACGATCGGTGACATTCTTGGAACAAAGAGCGAGGCGCAGTCCGCCGTTGCGGGATTGGAGCGGCGGATCGATCTTGTCAGGTCGAGCGTGAACGGGCGGCCGATCCGCCGTGTCTTTATTCAGATCTCGAAAGAACCGCTTTTCACCGCGGGGCACGACGCCTATATGAACGAAGCGGTGAGGATCTCGGGCGGCGACTCGGTTACGAGCGGAATTCCGGGAGCGTATCCGAACCTAAGCCGCGAGACGGCTCTGAAGCTCGACCCCGATGCGATCGTGATCTCCGACAACGAAGGGAATCACGAGCCGAACTCGGCATTCGCGAATTCCGCGGCAGTTAAGAACGGCGAGGTCTTTCGCATCAATGCCGACCTATTCTCTCGACCGGGGCCTCGGGTCGTTGACGCGATCGAGTTGATCGCGCGTGACCTCCATCCGGAGGCTTTTGAGGCGAAGTAGATGAAGCGTGCCGCGAAGATCGTCGTGATCTTGCTTGCCGTGCTTTCGGCGGCGGTTGCAGCCGCGCTTCTTTTTGGTGCGGAATGGGCATCGCCATTTTCTCAAGATCCCGGCCAGCGGGCGATATTTTTTGATATACGCTTGCCGCGTGTACTGCTTGGTGCGTGCGTCGGTGCGAGCCTTGCGGTCGCGGGTGCGGCGCTGCAGGCATTGCTTCGGAATCCGCTGGCTGAGCCGTATCTTCTCGGCGTTTCAAATGGAGCGGCATTGGGCACGATGCTCGCGTTCGTCGTATTCGGGAACTATGTTTTTGCAAGACCGCTGCTCGCTTTTGCGGGAGCCGCAGCCGCTTCTGGTCTGGTTTACAGCCTTGCGAAGACGCGAGCCGGAATGAACGTAGAACGCCTCGTTCTGTCGGGCGTTATCGTAACCACCTTTCTGTCGTCGGTCATCATAATGCTGACGACGCTTCTTGATGCCGCACGACTTCGAAGCTTTACATTTTGGCTGCTCGGCGATCTTTCACAGGCGACGTGGAGCGGAGTTTATCTGAGTTTTGGTGCTGCGGTGATCGCGACGATCATTCTCACGTCGCAAGCGAGGGCACTGAATCTGATGATGCTCGGCGAACGCGATGCGGTCGATTTCGGCGTCGAGACCGGCCGCGTGCGGCTGGTCGTGTTCGGAGCGTCGAGCCTGGTCGTCGGTGCAGCGGTCGCCGCGAGCGGTTCGGTAGGATATGTCGGCCTTATCGTGCCGCATCTTTTGCGGCTTGCTGTCGGCAGCGACAACCGCATCGTCGTACCGATGTCCGCGATCGCGGGTGCTGCGTTCGTCGTGCTTGCGGATCTCGCTGCAAGGGTCGCGATCGCTCCTCGGGAACTTCCAGTCGGAGCCGTAACAGCACTGCTCGGTGCTCCGCTTTTTATCTATCTGCTGAGGAAGAACTGATGCTTGAGGCTCGCGACATTTCCGTGAGATACGGTGACACGGCGGTTCTCGCCGATGCGAGCGTTCGCCTTTCGCCGGGGAAGATCACGGCGATCGTCGGTGCGAACGGCGCCGGAAAGACGACATTGATCAAGGCTCTCAACGGCGCAGTTCCGATCTCGGCAGGCGAGATTTTGCTTGACGGCAAGCCGATCGATTCATTCTCACGCTCACAGATCGCATGTGAGGTCTCGGTCGTGGCTCAGGAAACGGAATCGAGGTTTCCTGTCACGGTCCGCGAATTCGTATTGACAGGAAGGTTCGCGTACGGGAGTCCGTTCGGCTGGGAAAACGCACGCGATATCGAAGCGGCCGAGAGAGCGATCGCGGACTGCGAGCTCGTTGAACTTTCGGGTCGGCTGATGAACGATCTTTCGGGCGGTGAACGCCAGCGCGTCGTGCTTGCACGGGCACTTGCGAGCGAAGGCCATGTCCTTCTCCTCGATGAGCCGACAGCAAATCTCGATCTTGCGAATCAGACCCTGATGTTCAGGCTCGTCCTTGAGCGCTGCAAGAAGCAGGAATATGCCGCGGCGATCATTACACACGATCTGAATTTGGCGGCTGAATTCGCCGATGAGGTCGTGATGATGGCCAAGGGTCGCATCGTGCATTCGGGCGAGCCCGAGGAAATTCTCAATGCGACGAATATTCGCGAGATCTTCAGCGTCGAGGTGATCCTCGACACAAATCCGTCGAGCGGGAAGTCCCGCGTGACGCAAGTTTATTGACAACCATCGTTTGGCCGTTCGAATGAAGGAAGGCCGGTGAAAATCCGGCACTGCCCACGCAACCGTTAAAGTCGGGAACTTTATTCGACGCGGCCCTGGCAACTTGGACGACTCCTTGCGTGGACGCAAGGTCGGAGGAAAAATGAAACTCTTTTATCTTACTTTTTTACTACTCGCTACGACGTTCTCTGTCACGGCACAACAATCCGGCCGGATCAGCGGCAAACTAACGCTCCCCAAAACGGCAAGCATGGCAATAACAACCGAAGGCGTGAAGGTTCGCCTTCGAGCTTCGGCCGGCAACGCGACGGTTCGCGAAACAACTTCGGATTCGGCAGGGCAGTTCGCGTTTGGCGACCTCGCTCCGGGCAGCTATGCCGTCGAGATCGAATGTGCTTCATGCGTAAGGTCCGGAAAAGCGACAACGATCGACGTTCCGGCAAACGGTGAGGCCGAGGTCACGATCGAGCTTCCGATCGCGAGTATAAGCGAGACGGTAACGGTCGCTGCCGATACGGCGCAGCCGATCGAAAGCGTCGCTAAGGCCGTGGACGTCATCGGCGGGCAGGAGATGCGTGACCGAGCGGATTTCACGCTCGTCGACAGCCTTAGAACGATCCCGGGCTTTCGTGTTCAACAGCTCGGCGGTTTCGGACGAACGGCCTCGATCAAGTCTCGCGGCCTTAGAAATCAAGACACTGCGGTGTTGATAGACGGCGTAAGGTTTCGCGATCCGTCATCGATCTCGGGCGACGCAACACCGTTCCTGAGCGACCTGACCCTGACGAGCGTAAGCCGCGTCGAGGTGCTTCGCGGTTCGGGTTCGTCTCTTTATGGGACGAATGCGATCGGCGGCGTCGTGAACTTTGAAACTCCGTCCGCACGCAGCGGGACGCACGGACAAGTTAGCGGCAATTTCGGCGGGATGGGCTTCGGACGATTCCGAGGGACGCTTTCTCACGGCACCAGGGATGGAAAATACGGCATTGGCGGCGGCGTGTCGCGCACGGCTTTTACGAAGGGTATCGACGGCGACGACAATGCCGACAACACGAATCTACAAATGCGGACCGACCTGCGTCCTACGACGCGAACCGCGATCTCGGCGGCATTTTTCTTCTCGAATGCCAAGGTTCGCCTGAATGTCGGACCGGACGCGGCCGGTACGCTGCCGGCAGCGAACAACATCATTATCGACGCCGATCCGTTCGTGAATTTCACGCCCGACGAGGACGATCCGGACGCTCTTCAGCGGTCCCGATTCTTTTCCGGCCACGCGAAGTTGTCACAGCAGCTGAGCAAGAACGTCATTCTCTCCGCGTATTATCACGTTGTCGATACGCGTCGGCGTAATGACGACGGGCCGCTCGGCCCGGGCTTTCAGAGCGCTTCGACGAGTATTTTTGACGGCCGTATCGACACGATAAACGCAAAGCTCACGTGGGCCGCGAACGGATCGAATACCGTTTCGGGCGGATATGAGTTCGAACGTGAGCGATTCGGCAACGAAGGTTTGACGCCCGCAGGTACGAGCGATTTCTTTACGCGTGCGACACAGTCGAGCGATACGTTTTTCCTTCAGGCACTTTCACAGCCGTTGGCAGGAAGGCTGACGCTTTCCGGCGGCGTCCGTTATCAGCGATATCGGCTCGGCCGGCCGGAGTTCAGCCTTACCGGTTCGCCGTATCAGGGTGTGCAGCTCGATTCGCCGGATGGTGCGTTCACGCTCGACGGTGCGATCGCATATTCGTTCCGGACGGGAACGAAGCTGCGTGCTCACGTCGGGAACGGCTATCGTGTGCCGTCGCTTTATGAGCGCTTTGGGACGTTCTACTCGACATGGCCGAGTGCATCGTTCGTGGCACTTGGCGACCCGTCGCTAAAGCCGGAAAGGTCGGTCGCATTCGATCTCGGGATCGATCAATCGGCATTCCGGAATCGGTTAAAGCTCTCGGCGTCGTACTTTTGGACGCGTCTGACGGACATTATCGGGTACGGTAACGTTGTTCCGGATATCGGCACGACGCCGAGGCCTTTTGGCGGTTACGAGAATCAAAAAGGCGGCCGCTCGTCGGGTTTCGAAGGCAGTGTAACCGCAAGGCCGACGCGCACGACCGATCTCTTTGCTTCCTATACATACACCGAGAGCCGCAACCGCATCTCGCCCGTCGCGGGAAGCGGCATTCTGCGTGCTTTCGGAATTCCGAAGCATCAGTTCACGCTTGTCGCCACGCAGAATTTCGGACGGTTCTGGGTGAATTTTGATCTGCTCGCAACGAGCGATTATTTCGCCCCGATATTCAGTAATTCGACATTCTCGACGTATGTCTATCGCTTTCGAGGGAATCGAAAAGGCGATCTGACCGCGGGATACACGTTTAAGCTCCACAGCGAAGATTCGATGAAACTTCGCCTGTACGGGACGATCGAGAATGTATTTAACAACGAATATTTCGAGAACGGCTTTCGCACGGCGTCGCGAACGGGAAGGCTTGGCGTCACGTTCGGGTTCTAAGCGCTGAAAGGCTTTGCCCGCGAATAGCGCAAGAAATTGCCCGCGAATCACGCGAATGACCGCGAATAAGATCAGGATTGCCTCGTTCTTATTTGCGGAATTTCGCGGTATTCGCGGGCAAGCTTGTTTTTTTAAGGGCGACTCGCAGAACCTCGTGCTGTGGTAAAATAGCCGTATGAGGACTTAGTTTTATGAAGGTTCTGATATTTGTCGGCCTGATCCTGGCCGTCTCTTCGGTTTCGATCTCGGCGCAGACGCGCCATACGATCACTAACCTCGATCTCGAGAAATATCGAGACTCGCGCGTAGCTGCCGAAAAGCAGCTTCGTGAGGATTACGCGCGTCTTGGTTTCCGTTCTCCCGAAGAGCGTGCAAAAAGCGATGAGGCGGACGCCCGTGCGTTGACCGCACTTTCCGAAAAGCTACGAGCAGAACGCGTCAGTCAGGAACAAGCGGCCGCGGCATCCGAAGCCTGGGCCGCATATTATCGCGGGCAAACAGCCTTGCAGAACGGCAGTGTGGTTTACGTGCCGCAGCAGAGCGGGCTTTATTACGGCTACGTCTATTACGGCAATCGCTGGCATTTCAACAACGTCCGCCGCACGTACCAGCAGCCGGGCTACTTTGCAGGCGGCAATTTCTGGGCGACAGGGACGGCCGAGCGCCCGCGTCCGATGTTCGTAACGCCGAGGCCGCGACATTAGTAAAAATATCCGATTATGAAAGAAGGTTGGGAAGCCGTTATCGGCATGGAAATTCACGCGCAGCTTGCGACCGAGACGAAGATCTTTTGCGGCTGCCGCGTTGAGACGGGCGGTGAGCCGAATTCGAACACTTGTCCCGTGTGTCTCGGTCTGCCGGGAGCATTGCCGGTGCTGAACTCGCACGTGGTCGATCTCGGGGCGAGAGCTGCGATCGCATTGGGCCTTGAGCTGCAGGAGACGAGCATTTTCTCGCGCAAGAACTACTTCTACCCCGATCTGCCGAAAGGCTATCAGATCTCGCAATACGACAAGCCTTTTTCGGCGAACGGCGAGTTGACGATCCTGACCTCGGAACGCGACGAGCATGGACGTGCGACGGATTGGAAGCCGTTGACGATCCATATCGAGCGTATGCACCTCGAAGAAGATGCGGGAAAGAATGTCCACGAAGGTCTCCCCGATACGGACAAATATTCTTATGTCGATCTCAATCGTGCGGGCACGCCGCTTGGCGAGATCGTTACGGCGCCGGATTTCCGCACGTCGTGGCAGGCGTATGATTACGTCAATCACGTGCGGCGTGCGTTGCAATGGGTCGAGGCGAGCGACGCCGATATGGAGAAAGGGAATCTACGCTGCGAGGCGAACGTTTCCGTACGCCGCGTCGGTGAAACGAAGTTCAACAACAAGGTCGAGCTAAAGAACCTTAATTCCGTACGCTTTATGCAGAAGGCGATCGAGTTCGAGATCGAGCGTCAGATCAAAGCACATGAGGCGGGTGAAGAGGTTCGACAGGAAACGCGGCTTTGGGATGAGAAGAACAGCGAGACGCGCGTAATGCGTTCGAAAGAGGACGCACACGATTATCGGTATTTTCCGGAACCCGACCTTCAGCCGCTGAAGCTTTCGGCATCGTTCATCGAAGGCATAAAGAACGAAATGCCCGAGATGCCGGATGCGATGCGCGACCGCTTCATCGATGTTTATCAACTCAGTTTTGCGGACGCCGTACAGCTCACGAGCGAAAAGGAATTAGCGGAATATTTCGAGACGGTTTCGCGTGTATCAGCGGACCCGAAGACGTCCGCGAATTGGATCTTGGGCGAGCTCACACGCGAGCTTAACGCGTCGGGCAAGGAGATCTCTGAGGCACTCGTGTCGCCCGAAGACCTTGCTGAATTGATCGTCACTCTCGGAGCGGGAAAGATCAATAATAATCAGGCGAAGGAAGTGCTCTCCGAGATGTTCGCAACGGGAAAGCCTCCGGGCGAGGTCATATCTGAGCGCGGTTTTGAGCAGGTGTCAGACAGCTCGGCGATCGAAGCGTTCGTCGATGCGGCGATCGCGAACAATCCCGCGCAGGTCGAAGCGTATCGCGGCGGCAAAGAAGCTCTCTTCGGGTTCTTTGTCGGCCAGGTAATGAAGGCCTCAAGCGGCAAAGCGAACCCGAAGGTCGTCAATGACCTACTTCGCGATAAGTTGAAAGGCGGTTAGAGAATGGCGTTCGAACTTGGCGGAAAAGTCGCCGTCATCACTGGCGGAAGCAAGGGCATCGGCCTTGGCATTGCCGATGCGCTTGTAAGGTCAGGTGCGAAGGTATTTATCTGCGGCCGCTCGAAAACAGATGTGCGCGCCGCGGTAGCGAAACTGTCTGAGAAAGGCGAAGCGTCGGGTGAACCCTGCGACGTCCGCAGCGAAGGCCAGGTTCGTCAGATGCTCGAAGGGGCCGTCAGGGTATTTGGCGGCGTCCATATTCTAGTGAACAGTGCCGGTGTGGGCTTTAACGGAACGACCGTCGAGGAAACAAGCGGCGAGATATTTCGTCAAACCCTCGAAACGAATCTTTTCGGAACGTTCTATGCATGCCACTACGCGATCCCGCTGATGAAGAGCCAGGGCGGCGGCTACATCATCAACATCTCTTCGCTGATGGGCCAATACGCCCAGCCGAAAGCTGCGGCCTACAACGCCTCGAAATTCGCTGTGAACGGATTTACGGAGGCGTTGATGCAGGAAGTCCGCGCCGATAACATTAAGGTAACAGGCATCTGTCCGGGCAGTGTGAATACATCCTTTGGCGGCGACACGCCGACTGAGGACAAAGCGTGGCAGCTCCAGCCGGAAGATATCGGCGAGGTCGTGCTCGATCTTTTTAGGATGGATGCGAGGGCATTGCCGAGCCGGATAGAGCTTCGTCCGAGCAAACCGCCCGGGAAGTAAGGCGGAGACTCTAATTCAAAGAAACTGTAAGTTCCTTCAAATTTTCCACCTTAAGCGGCTTAACGAAATAGTACGAAGCACCGAGTTCTGCCGCACGCAGACGATGATCGTCCGTGTCGAGCGAGGTGACCAAAGCTACCGGGATCGAAGCAAGGTCTTCGGAGCCGCCGATCGTTTCAAGAAGCTGCCAACCGTCCATACGCGGCATCTCGACGTCCGACATTATCAGGTCTGGACGCCATGAACCCGAAAGCAGAACTTCGAGAGCCTCGACGCCGTCCTTCGCAGTTATTGTTCTAAACCCGGCGTTCTCGATCAGAGTCGTGTTGTGTTTGCGAATGCTCGCGCTGTCATCGACGATCAGCACGAGCGGCGCCGTACCCTTGTCTTTTGTAAGCTGTTCGATCTTGTGGGCCGGTGCCGCCGCGTGGACCGGCACACTGAGGACGAACCGCGTTCCTTTCAGCGGTTCGGACATCACCTCGACGGTTCCGCCGAGATGTTCGACGCTTTCCTTTACGATGGACATTCCGACGCCTCGCCCGGCATTGAGGTTGATCTTTGCAGCCGTCGTTAATCCTTGCGCAAAGATCAGCTGCTGAGCCGCAGCTTCGGAGAGCTTGGCTGCATCCTCGTAGGAGAGAAGTCCGTTCTTGACGGCGCGCTGCTTCAACGTTTCGGCGACGATGCCTCGTCCGTCATCTTCGACGGAGATAAGCACAAGGCCGTCCGCGGAACGCACCTTGACGATGATGCTGCCTTTCTCGCGCTTACCGAGGAGGCGACGCTGGTCAGACGGTTCGATGCCATGGACGACCGAATTGCGCAGCAGATGCAGGAGTGGTTCAACAAGAGCGTCAATGAGCAGCGTATCGATCTCGACATCGCCATTTTCGATCGTAAGGGCGGCATGCTTACCTTCTTCTTCACAGGTTACATGGACGGCGCGATTAAGGCGTGTTTCGAGCGTGCCGAACCGCTGCATACGCACACGGCGAAGATTCTCGACGAGTGCTCCCGTGATCTCATGAGCGGCGAACAAGATCTCGGAAACGGTATCTGGATCATTCTCCGCGCGCCCTTCCCGCTGCTCGGCGAGTGCGTTCTCAAGCAGTTCGTTGTTCGCCGCAAGCTTTGTCGCGAGCTGAATAAGATCGTCGAGCCGTTCGAGCGAAACACGGACGATCGGAGAATGGAGCTTTTTGTCAGGTTTGCGAAATGGCGAGACCGTTCGCGGTTTCGCCTTTTCATTTCCGTTTGCGGCGGACCCGAGAGAGGCGATCGCGGACGCAAAGCGTTCACCGAGATCCGTAACGGAATCGCCCGTACTGTGGGTGCCGACGACCGAGCCAAGTTGACTCAATGCGTCGTAGAGCAGTTCGATGATCGAAGGATCTGCGGGCCGGTCATTCTCGACGAGCTTGTCGAGCAGATCTTCCATTTGATGCGCGAGTTCAGACGCTTTCTTCAGCCCGACCACGCCCGCCGCACCTTTGAAGGTGTGAGCACTTCGGCGTATATCCCAAAGTGCGGACTGTGCCTCAGCGCCCATCTGAAGACGGCCGAGATCGTTCGCGATCTGTGAGAGCAGATCGGTAGCTTCGGTACGAAATATGTCGAGAGTCTCCTCGTCGATCTCAAATTCTTCTTCGACCCACGCGGCCGATGCATCGCCGGGCTCTTCGGCCGAGGGCCGCGGGGCGATCTGCTCGAACGATGCATCGAGAAAACCTGAAACATCATCGACCAGCCCGCCGGAGAGAAGCGGCATTTCGAGCAGGGCGGATTCGATCTTGGCGACCAGATCGAGGATCGAATACGCATCCGAGGATGAGGCCGCCCCGGATAAGAACAGGGCATCGAGAGCATTCTCACAATCGACGATCGCACTTGTCACGTCATCGAGGGACTGCTCGGTCGTTTGGACCTTTAATTCGCGAAGCGCGCGCGCGGCGACGGCCAAGTTTCCCGTTTCGGCGCCTGTTTGCGCGACAACAAGTAAACTCGACCGTGCAAGAGAGATCTGCCTCTCGGCGGTCTCCAACAATGTTTGCAGTTCTAAAGGTTCCATTTGCGGACAGCAAGCTTACGACCTGCCGGGTAAGATACTTACCCCGCCGCAAATCATTCTACAACAGGTTGCTGCGGCTGCGTCAGGTAAGTATCCAGAGCCTTCATCAAGGTCTCAGGGCCGAACGGCTTTGTAATATATCCGGTGCAGCCGGACATCTTACCGCGAACTTTATCGAAAAAGCCGTCTTTTCCGGAGATCATCACGACAGGTACTTCTTTGGCCGTCTCATGTGAGCGGATCATTTTGCAGACCTGATAGCCGTCCATTCGCGGCATCGTGATATCGAGAAGGACGAGTTCCGGCGTGAAATTGTCGATAGCCTCCATGGCTTCAACGCCGTCAGAGGCGCAGATCACGGTGTGCCCGTGCTTTTCGAGCTTGTTCGAGATCAGCTTGCGGACGGTAGCGCTGTCATCGACGACGAGGATCGAGCAGCCCTTTGGTTTGCTGTCCGAAGATGCCTCGCGGCGGCGTATCTCGTCCAGTCGGATCGCGAGCGAATTGACCTGTGAGACAAAAATGACGTTGTCCGGGTCAAGGCGTGCAGCTTCCTGAAGATAGCGAAGTCCGCGATCAAAATTCTTGAGGTTGAGATGGCCGATCCCAAGGTCGGTGAGCTCGTGTGCAGTGAACTCACGCGAATTCAAGGATGCTTCCATCTCGACCACTGCCTCGTGGATCTGCTCAAGATCGCCCGTGGTGCTGGCGAGGATCGCCTCAACATCGTCAAGCGAAAGGATCGCTCGGCAGTCTTTGCATGAGAATGCCTTCGGGTCGATGGCCGACGCGCAGAAAGGACATTCATATTCAGGAATCGACGAGACCAGCGGCGCCCCGTACGTTTCGTGAATCGCCGACTTGTCTTCGAGTACGGGCTCCGGCTCGGAAACTTCGGAGGTTTCAGCAAATCTTTCGTCGTATGCCTTTAAAAAGCCATCGACACCGGCCGACGCATTGGACTCAGGAGCAAGCTCGAGCGTGCCGCTCTCGAGAACATTGTCGTCATCATCAAACAGAGGCTCTTCGGGCTGCTCGACCTTTCGATCCTCGACAAGATCGTTGAAGGGCGAGCCTTCGGGAATACTGCTGAACTCTAGAGTGTTCGAATGGGCATCCCTCTCTTCAGGATCTGAAGAAATGTGTATCTCTCCGTCAAAATGCGGCTCAACAACTTCTACCGGTTCGAGAATGTCGGTCTGGTCGTTCGCTTCGAGTTCGGCGAGGACAGCCGCCATTATCATCGGATCAACCTCAGGTTCATTATCCGGCAAATACTCCGGGGCCGGCTCTGCGTTTTCCGCGGCCACCGGGAAATAGGGCGGATCGAGCCGCGTTTCATTGCCGGTCGGTATTGGATTTGCGGCCTCGAGCGGGATGTCGTTCGGCATTGCGATCGCATTGCCGTTCCCTTCGTCTGCCGCGGTCTCTTCTTCCGCTACGACCGCGGGCTGCTCGGCAACTGCCGGTTTCGCGGCTGCGTTGAGGTCATTCAGGAATTCACGTCCTGCCGCCGCGAATCCGTTGTCGGGATCGAGGCTCAGCACGCGTTCATAACAGAGAAGCTTTTCTTCGAGACTTGAGGAAATATGCGAGCGAAGCGTCCATGCATCAACATTCGCGAGGTTGTCGGCGAGGAACTCATCGAGCTCGGTCAGAGCTTCATACCAATTGCCGCTCGCAACGGTCTTTTGAACAGCAAGGTAGCGAGTTTGGATCCGGGCATCATCGATCGACGCAAGAGCGGTCCGTGCGTCGTCGTTATCGGGATTTATATCAAGCACGCGATTGAGGCATTCGACGACGACCGACTCGTCCGGCGCGATCGACGCTTTCCAGAACCACGCCATTTCACTGTTAGGGTCGCTTTCGATCGCTTTTTCGAAGCAATCAAGCGCAAGTTCCTGATTGCCCTCGTCCTTTGCGGCAACTCCGCGGTGGACAAAGTTCTTTGCGATCAGCGAACAAGTCGAAGCATGCCAGTCGATAGCGCGCTGATTTGATGGATCGCACTCGAGAACCTTGTTCAAGAACACGAGAAGCTCTTCGGGGTATTCACTGATCGAGGCCAGCCACATCCACGCTTCCGCGTTCGCTGGATCTTTGTCGGTGGCCTGTGTCAGCAGGACGCGAGCACGGGCCCTGTCGCCGGCTTGAGCAGCAGCGACACCTTCGGCAACGAGCGCCCGAAGGTCGGCCGAATAGGCAGATGCGGGAGCAGATTCGCCGGTTAGCGTCTCTGCCGGTGTGTAGGCGGAGGGTTCGATTTTGAGTCTCATAGGTCAGGTTTTCTGGTTTGTAAAGAGAATTCGCGAATTACGATCGGGCCACCAAGACAGGCTGCGCCCACTAAGACACTACTGCTACAAGCAACTCTGATGCCATCAAAACACTACGACTGTGCGACTATCAAAATCGACCAAAACTTGTGTAAAATATTGGGTATAGCGGACTTATGTCGAGTTTCGGCCGAGCGCCTGGTTTCGCAATCGACCCCTCGATGTGACAATATTTGTTACTTTCGATTGACAAAAAGGTGTGACCCTTTTGAGCAGTAAATCAGTGGAAAAAGACGTAGTTATCATCGGGGGCGGGCCGGCCGGAATGGCCGCGTCGATCTGGTGTTCGGACCTTGGCCTGTCGAACGTCGTGCTCGAAATGGATGGATCGACGGGCGGCCAACTCAAGAAGATCTTCCAACCGGTCAGGAACTATCCCGGGATTCGGGAGATCGACCCACGCAAGCTCGCGGACGAGTTTGCAGAACAGGCAAAGGCCCTGGGAGGTGACCTTCGTATCGATTCGAGTGCGGCTTCGATTGATCCGGAGGCTTTGCGGGTCGAGCTCGCTTCAGGCGAAGGGATCAAGGCGAAGGCGGCCGTGCTCGCGACCGGCGTACGACGGCGAGGTCTCGATCTTCCCGGTGAAACGGAACTTTACGGCGTTCTGGAATCCGGTGCCAAACAAGCCGCGGAGACAGCGAACTCGCGCGTTGTTATCGTAGGCGGTGGAGATGCGGCCTTTGAGAATGCTTTGATCCTCGCAAAATTCGCTGCGGACGTAACTCTCGTACATCATTCGTCGCATTTTCGTGCGAGAGCAGAATTTCTCGAACCCGTTCGACGACACCCGAAGATCAGGATCATCGAGAATGCCGTGATCACTGGGCTTTTTGGCTCAGACGGAAAGCTGCAAGGAGTTGGCTTGGAAGGCAAGAACGGCGTTCAGCGGATCGAAACTGACTTTTTACTCGTTCGCATCGGTGTGATGCCGAATTCGGAACTTGTCGAAGGGATCGTAACGCGCGATGCAAAAGGTTATGTGATCATAGACGCAAATTGCGAGACGAGCGTCGCGATGACCTTTGCGGTCGGCGATGTCGCCTCTCCTTCGGCCCCGACGATAGCGACCGCCGCCGGCCAGGCAGCAACCGCCGTCAAGGTGATCAAAGCGCGGTTAGCTCGGCCGTAACTCGCTCAGCGTGCGGCGAACGCGTCTTCGCCGGTCGTCTGCATCAAATGCCGAGTGTCGTTCAGTGCAAGGATGCGGATATTGCGGCGGCTGCGTATCTCGAACCTATTGATCCCGCAGTTCGAAGTGATAAGCCACGGAGTCGTCTTCGTTCCGCGATGGATGGCTCCCATTAAATGCAGTGTCAAATAACAGATCACGCCCGTGTGCGAAAATATCGCGACGCGCCCGCCGATATGCGTGTTCAATATACGCCAAAGCTCTTCAGTGCTTCTGTGCAGCAACTCGCGGTAACTCTCGCCTTCTGTGATGACGTGATTGAGATTGCGGTTTACGAGCGCGTAAAAATCATCGGGATGAGCGGCCTTTGATTCATCGAACGTAAGACCTTCGAGTACGCCGACATTTCGTTCGCGGAAAGCTGTGGTCGGGACGACGGGAACATCGATCAGACGCGACAGCGGCTCGGCGGTCTGCATTGCGCGAATAAGATCGCTTGAAAAGATAGCCGTGATACCTTCCTTTTGAAGGGCTTTTGCCGCTGAGTCCGCCTGTCTGAGTCCGAGATCGGAAAGGGGCGTCGGGCTGTGGCCGCCAAAGCGGCCTTCGGCGTTGCCGGCAGATTGTCCGTGTCGAATTAGAAAGAGTTTTGTAATGGGCATCTGAGAGTTCAAAGTTCAAGGTTCAAAGTTCAAAGTTCAAGGTCGCTCAAAAAACTTTGAACGTTGAATCTTGAACTTTGAACTTACACAGTAACCGCTTCGGCCTGGAGTTTCTCGGTCTGATAATGTGTCCGCAGGGCATCGATGAATTCGTCGATCTGGCCTTCCATCACGAGGTCGAGTTGGTGGACGGTCATACCGATGCGGTGATCCGTAACGCGATTTTCCTTGAAATTGTACGTGCGGATCTTCTCCGACCGATCGCCCGATCCGACCATCGATTTGCGTTCGGCGGAAAGAGCGTCGTGCTGCTTCTGTTCCTCGATCTCGTGCAGGCGGGCACGAAGCACACGCATCGCTTTCTCGCGGTTCTTTATCTGCGATTTCTCATCCTGCATCGAGACGACCACGCCTGTCGGAAGATGCGTGATGCGAACAGCGGAATACGTTGTGTTCACGGATTGTCCGCCCGGCCCCGAAGAACAGAACGTGTCGATGCGAAGATCGTTCTGATTGATCTGAACATCGACCTCTTCCGCTTCGGGAAGAACTGCCACCGTGATCGCAGATGTATGAATTCGGCCTTGAGTTTCGGTCTGCGGGACACGCTGCACGCGATGCACGCCGCTCTCAAAACGCATCTTCGAATAGACGTTGTCGCCTTCGATCATCGCGACCGCTTCCTTGATACCGCCAACGCCTGTGTCGGACGCCTCCATTATCTCCATCTTCCAGCCTTGCCGTTCGGCGTAGCGGGCGTACATACGCAGGATCTCGGCGGCAAAAAGCGTCGCCTCGTCGCCGCCGGTTCCCGCACGGATCTCGAGGATAACGTTCTTCTCGTCGTTCGGATCCTTTGGAAGCAGGAGAACCTTGAGGGCTTCTTCTGCCGCTTCGAGACGCTCTTCGAGATCGGCGGCCTCAAGTGCGGCCATCTCGCGCATCTCGTCATCGTCGGCGATCTCCGCAAGGTCGCGGGCACCTTCGAGATCCGACCGCATCTTCTTGACCTCGCGAAACTTCTCGACGATCTCGCCAAGGCTTCGATGCTGTTTCATCGTCTTCGCATAGGCCTTCATATCGGCCATGATCTCAGGCGAAGAGATCTGAGCGGTCAGTTCCTCGTAGTTCTTTTCGATCTGTTCAAGTTTCTCAAACATAAGTATCTCAGGCCGGTTCGAGCTTCAGTGATTCCTCAAGGGCACGGATCGCGACCTCGAGTTGCTCGTCGTCCGGTTCCTGCGTCGTGATGTTCTGCAGCCAAAGGCCGGGAAGCGTCATTATCTTAAAGATCGCCCCCGATTCCTTCTTGGCCGCATAACGGATAACTTCATACGAGAGACCCGCGACGAGCGGCATCAGGACGATACGGACGACGAGATTCATCCAGAACGCATCGAACTTTATCACCGAGAAAAGCACGATCGCGATCAGCATCACGACCATTAGGAACGATGTGCCGCAACGCGGATGCTGACGCCGTTGTGTCGCGGCATTCTCAGGGATCAGGGCGAGCCCTTTCTCCCATGTAAAGACGGTCTTGTGCTCAGCCCCGTGATATTCAAAGACCCGGCGGATGTCTTTTATCCACGACATCGTCAAGATCATCGTCACGAAAAAGATCATTCGCACGATGCCGTCGATCAGGTTGAAGGCCAGCCACGAATGCGGTTTGATCTCCCAGATATAAGCCTTAATGGTCGTCCACCAGTTCGCGTCGCCGGTTAGGAGCGGAGCGTCTGCCCAGCCGAAGGCGATGAACAGGATGTTCGTCAAAAGGAGCGGTGCCGCTATGAACAAGAGAACGTTAAAAAGCAGGGCAAAGACGATCGAACCGACCGCGCCCGCCGACGAAGCCGCCTTTTTCCCTTTCGACTTCGTTTTCTCCGGCAGCACGACCTTTGCCGGAGCTTTTGTGAACGAATCGTCCGTCGTGCCGGTCGCAAGTGCAGGTTCGAGCTCGGCAGCCGCGGTCTTTTCGGTTTGCGTCTCCTCATGGTCCTCTTCCCAGACCTTTGCCGAAAAATTCAACGCCTTCACGCCCAATGCCATCGACTGGATGAGCGTTGCACCGCCGCGAAGGACGGGATATTTGAGCCACGAGTATTTATCGCTCCAACGAGGCAGTACTTCGGCGGTGGTCGTGATCGAGCCGTCCTTTCGCCGGCACGCGATCGCATAGGCCGACGGAGTGCGCATCATCACGCCTTCCATTACGGCCTGGCCGCCGACGATAAGGTCGCGTTCGACCGCGAAAATCGAGTGCAGTAGTTTTAATCTTCTCTTGCCCATATCTATTGGATAATTGACGATAGAACGCCTACTTTTCGTTGCCTTTTTCTTTCTCCGGTGACCGCTCCGCCGAGAGAACGAAGCTGAAGTGGCCCGTACTTTCGAGATAGCACTGCTTCACCGCCTTTTCGCTCTCAAGTCCGTGTTCCCGCAGATAGCCGAGCATGTCGTCCTCGGTCAAAAACTCCTGCCGCATGTTCTTGTCAATGAACTTTCCGTTCTCGATCAGCAAAAGCGGCGAAGGTTCGAGAAATCTCCTCGCAAACGTTGACTTGAACCCAAGCCAATCAAAGAACACGTCCCAAACGACTATCGTAACGATCAGTATCAGAGCTTCCGTGACCGAATGCGTTTCGCCGGCCATGCCGTTCTGGGCCGCGTCGGCGATAACGACGATGACGAGCAGGTCGCCGATCCCGATAGCCCCGGCCTGCCGCCGGAACACCCTCAGAATGAAATACATTCCGAGGTACATTATCGTGCCGCGAATAACGACCTCAAGGATCGATTCCGACGGCATTAGCATCGAGTTCCAGTCGATAGCCATCGCGTTTAACCAGATAAAGGAAAACGCCGCCTTGATTCTTGGCCTTTTCCTTAGGTCTTTGCTCTCTTTGCAAGAAAAATGAGCGAACCAAAGGACGTCGGCGCTTCAAGGACGGCGTCAAAAATTGAACAGCTAATAGTTGTAAGTTGTGATCTGCAAGATCGCCTTCTTACTTGGCAGCTTCGGCTGCGGCACCGCGCTGATAGCGCTTGTTGAACCGATCGACGCGTCCGGCCGTATCAACCAGCTTTTGCTTGCCGGTAAAGAACGGATGGCAGTCCGAGCAAATTTCCACATGAAGGTCTTCGCCCAGCGTCGAACGCGTTTTGAACGTGTGCCCACAAGCACAGACGACCGAGATCTCGTTGTATGACGGATGAATTTCTGGTTTCATAGTTCCTTTTCCTTCGCCGAATATAGGCGATGCGCAAGGCAATAAGCGCAAACTAGCAATTTTAAGTATGACACGACGAAAAGTCAACTTTGCGGCGACCTTATGGGAAACTTTAAAAGGTCTAAGTGAAGCAAGCCATTTTGAACGCGGATCAAGCGGATATGAACGGATCCTTAGGAAGCTATCCGCTGCCCGACCCGTCTGATCCGCGTTCAAAATGTTTCTATTTTGCCAGTCGGGTCAAATTTTTCTTAGAAAAGATCCCGGCGGGATTATCATATATGATACAATGTTGTAGAGATGCGACACGTTGCCCACTCGCTCTTTGACAAGATAAATATCTCGGGGTGCGGAACAGCACAAACATTTTTTTTGTGAAATTTACGTTTTTCGTCGTTTTTAGCTCGCTAAGTATAATGGTGACAACAATTGCCTGTCCACTGAACGCAGAGTGGACAGTGAGTGGACACAAGTGGACAAGATCGAGCCTATGACAGTTTCGGTTCGACGTTGTTTGAAGAACTCGATCATCCCTTATAATTCGACTGTAGTTGGAGCGAGCGTTTATGGCGAATCTATTTCATCTTGCCTTTCCCGTCAGCGACCTTGACGCCGCAAGGGATTTCTACGGAAATGTGCTCGGCTGCCCTGAGGGCCGAAGCTCGGAACACTGGATCGATTTCGACCTTTTCGGGCATCAGATCGTGGCGCATCTTGCTCCTGGGAGCGGCTCGCGCTCCTCGAATGCCGTTGACGCCGACGAAGTGCCTGTGCCGCATTTCGGTATCGTTCTGCCGATGGCGGAGTGGAAAGCTTTCGCAGAACGCCTACGCCATAAGGGAATCGAGTTCGTGATCGAACCGAAGATCCGCTTTGAAGGCGAGGTCGGCGAACAGGCGACGATGTTCTTCCTCGACCCGAGCGGCAACGCCCTCGAGTTCAAAGGGTTTGCCGACCTTGACCAGGTATTTGCCAAGTAGCAGTAGATTTTATGTTCATAAAGCCAGCTCTTTTGCTAATTATGATTGCCGCCTTGGCAGGCACGGTCATTTGCCAACATCGCACGATTGCGATCACGATCGACGACCTTCCCGTTGTCTCGACCCGCACAGACATTGCGAACCGCCAAAAGATCACCAAAAAGCTCGTAAAGCACATCGCAAAGGCCAAGATTCCGGTGATCGGATTCGTGAACGAAAATAAGCTCTACACGGACGGAAGGCGTGACGAAGAGCAGATCGATCTTCTGCGGATGTGGCTCGATGCCGGCCTCGAACTCGGAAATCACACGTATTCGCACGTAAGTCTCCATAACGTCGGGGTAGAAGAGTTCGAAGCGAATGTGATAAAAGGCGAAACGATCACGAAGGAACTCCTCGCTGAAAGAGGCAAGAAGCTGCGGTTCTTCCGCTATCCGTATCTGATGACCGGACGAACGCTCGAGATCAAGGCTGAGGTTGCCAAGTTTCTCGCCGGCCGCGGCTACACGATCGCACCCGTGACGTTCGACAATGCGGACTACATCTTTTCGAGGGCCTACGACAACGCCTTTGACAAAGGGGACAAGGCCCTGATGAAACGCGTAGGTGCTGCGTATGTGCCGTATATGGAATCAAAGGTCGATTATTGGGAGCGGCAGTCGGTCAGATCGTTCGGCCGCGAGATCAGTGGAGTAATGCTCACCCATGCGAACTTCATCAACTCAGACTATCTTGACGACCTCATCAAAATGCTCCATCGACGTGGTTACAGGTTCGTTGATCTCGAAACGGCGCTCGAAGATGAAGCCTATAGCTCGCCCGACACGTACATCGGCCGTGCCGGCATCTCCGGACTCCACCGCTGGGCGTTGACAGAAGGAAAAGGTAACGTGCTCGGCGGAGAACCGCATGTTCCCGAATTCGTAATGAAGGCGTCGGGTTTTGATTCGGAATAGATCTTGTGCGATCAGCGAGAATAGTCATCATCGGCGGCGGCGTGGTCGGTGCAAGCGTCGCATATCACCTCGCGTTGCGCGGCGAGAGAGACGTGCTTGTTCTCGAACGTTCGGCTCGGCAGGGATTTGGCTCAACGGGCCGGGCGACCGGCGGCGTGCGGGAACAGTTCGGCACCGAGATAAACATCAGGATGTCGATGTATTCCATCGACTTCTTCGAGAATTGTGAGTTTAGTACCGGTTATGATCCTAAAGGCTATCTTTTCTTTGCGACCGGCACGGCTGCCTTCGAACTGCTGAAGAGGAACGCCGCAACACAGGCGGAAACAGGTGTCAAAGGCGTTGAGATATTGGATGCTGATGAGATCGAACGGCGTGTTCCCGCGATGAATGGCGACGATATAGTTGGCGGGACGTTCGGCGTTCGAGACGGTTTTATCGACCCTGTCGCCGTGATGCGCGGCTTTACGAAAACCGCCGTTGATATGGGCGTGAAGGTCGAGCTTGGACGAGCGGTAGAGAAGATAGATGTTTCGGGCGGACGCGTCGCGGGTGTCTCAACCGATATCGGCGGGATCGCTTGCGATGCGGTCGTTGTCTGCGCCGGAGCTTGGACGCGAGAACTTGCGGCGACAGCGGGAGTCGACGTTCCCGTCGAACCGCTGCGGCGCCAGATCGTATGGGCGAGATGCAGGGAAGTGTTGCCAACGGACCTTCCTATGGTCATCGACGCGGGAACTGGATTCCATTTTCGGCCGGCCGTCGATTTTTGGGAAGAAGGCGAAACTGCTGCTCGGAATCGTGACATACTTTTTGCTTATCCTGACCGCGATGAGGCACCGTCGTTCAATACGCAGTTCGACGCGGCGTTCTCGGACAAGGTTTATGAACTCGCACGGCATCGGGCACAATTCCTCTTTGAATCTGAGCCGATCGTCGAAAAATGCCGTGCAGGGCTGTACGAGAATACGCCCGACCACCACGCGATACTGGGCGGATGCGGCGTAGAAGGGCTTTATTTTGCGTCAGGTTTCAGCGGACACGGCGTGATGCATTCGCCAGCTTCGGGACGTGCCCTCGCGGAGATCGTGCTGGACGGGAAGGCATCTTTCCTAGACGTTTCATGCCTTTCGCTTGAGCGGTTCGAGCGTGGCGAACTGCTCACCGAGACAGGATATATTTAGCAATGAAAACGGCTTTTGTTCATCATCCGATCTACGAAAAACACGAAACCGGGCCGGAGCATCCGGAGGCTGCGGCGCGCTACCGCGTGATACTGGACGCCGTCGCCGGCGATGCGGCATTGTGGGACCAACTCGTCGAGATAACGCCGGAGAAGGCGAGCCAAGGACTCATTCAGGCCGCGCACACGCGCGAGCATTTTCGACGTGTTGAGAATGCGGTCGAGAATGGCGAAGGCATGTTGGATGCGGACACCGTAGTCTCAATGCGATCGTTCGACGCTGCGCTATTTGCTGCCGGCGGAGCCTGCCGTGCGGTCGATTCGGTTTTGAACGGCGAAGCGAAGAACGCTTTCGTAAACGTACGTCCGCCAGGCCATCACGCGACCGCGCAGAAGGCGATGGGCTTCTGCCTTTTCAACAACGTTGCGGTCGCTGCGCGACACGCGCAGAACAATTTTAAGCAAATTGAGCGCGTCGCGGTCATCGATTGGGATGTGCACCACGGCAACGGAACGCAAGGGATCTTTTATGACGATCCTTCGGTCTTTTTCTTTTCGATGCATCAATATCCGTGGTATCCGGGAACGGGCAGTCGCGGTGAGACAGGCGTTGGGCGAGGCTTGGGTGCGACGCTGAATATTCCGCTTAGAGCTTCCACGAATGCGAGAGATCAAAAGAGCGCATTCGAAGCGGCGATCGACGAGATACGAGGTAAAATGACGCCCGACCTGATCTTCATTTCCGCAGGGTTTGATGCACATCTTTTCGATCCGCTCGGGCAGCTTCGGCTAGAAGACGAGGATTTCGCGGCGATGACTGCGGTTGTCCGTGATTGGGCCGACGACGCATGCGAAGGGCGCGTCGTATCCGTCCTGGAAGGCGGTTACGATCTCGAGACATTAGGTCAGACCGCCGCCGCTCACGTCGCTGCCTTGGCACGCTAGGCATTGCCTCCTTGTTTTGTGATAGAATTTTTTCCACTGCCGACAACTATCGACATTGGGAGGTTAGCGATGCCGGATATCGAGATATCGTGTGTGCAATGCAGAGAGATCTTTTTGTTCACGGAAAAGGAGCAGGAAAATTTCTATCAGCGGAATATGATGGCGCCGCAGCGGTGCCCAAAATGCCGGTCCAAAAAAGCGGGAACTGGCGAGAACGCGCCCACACGGTTCGAGATCGTTTGCGACAACTGCGGAAAGCACGATACCGTTCCATTTCAGCCGAAGGTCGGACGCTCCGTGATGTGCCGCGAGTGTTTCGAATCGAGCCGATCGCGCGCACGCGCCGGAAGCTAGAGCTCCTTTGCGATGACCACACCCGCAGCCATTTTCTCCTTCGCCGGTGAAATTGCGACGATCGAAATGGATCGTCCGGACGCTCTCAACGCACTTTCGCTCCAACTGGTCTCCGAACTCGTTGATGCCGTCAAAAAAGCGGTCGATGACGGAGCGCGCGTCGCGATCTTGAAAGGCCGCGGACGAGCGTTCTGTTCGGGTGGCGACCTACGCGAAATGCGCTCTATGTGGGAACGCGAAGGCCGGATCGAAGCGTTCCTGGAAGAACCGCTTCGAAAACTTCACGAGCTGATCGCATCGATACGAGAGGCACCGATCCCGTTCATCGCGGCGGTCAATGGCGTATGCGCGGGTGCGGGGACGAATCTCGCATTGGCGTGCGACATCGTTATTGCCGCGGACAGTGCAGAGTTCAGTGAAGGCTTTGTGAAGATCGGTCTTTCGCCCGATTGCGGCGGAACATACTTCTTGCCTCGCATCGTCGGCGAAAAGCTCGCCGCCGAATTGCTGATGACGGGCGATGAGATAGATGCGGTGCGTGCCGAGCGGATCGGGCTTGTGAATCACGTAGTTCCGGCGGCCGAGCTTGATCAACGAGCAGAACTGTTCGCCCGAAAGCTAGCCGAGCGTCCGGCCGGAGCATTGCGGCGAATAAAGCGTATGTTGGCCGGGTCGAGTGGGAACACGCTTCGTGAACAGCTTGATCTTGAGCATGAATGCCAGCTTGAATCCGGCCGTTCGCCTGATTTCAAGGAAGGTGTTGCCGCATTTATTGAGAAGCGAAAGCCTGACTTCCAAAGCCGCGATTGAAGTCTATTCACCGATCGCATCAAATTTTGATCTCCTGGCCGTTTGACACCACCAACTGCCTTCAATTATCTTATATCTGAAATTGAAAATCATTTTCAATAGTAAATTTTCCCAAGCCGATCTCTAAAGAAACTGTAAGCCTGATCACGAATGAAGGTCTTTCGAAAAGTATTGTTCTGGACACACCTCGTTGCGGGTGCGACAGGTGCCATTGTTATCTTCATAATGTGTGTCACGGGTGCGATCCTTTCATTCGAGAAGAACATCGTCGAGTTTGCCGAGCGTGGTGAGCAGCGGGTCGCATCTGCCGCGGGCGAAAGGCTTCCGATCAGCCGTTTGGTCGCGTCAGCAACGGCAGCGAAACCTGATGCAAAGCCGGCGAGCATCACGATCTCAGCTGACCCAACGTCGAGCGCGACGGTCTCGCTTGGCCGTGAAGGCCGGCTTTTTATCGATCCGTACACGGGCGAAGTGCTGGGTGAAGGGAACGCTTCCTTGCGAAGCTTTTTTGCGACGACGACATCGCTGCACCGTTGGCTTGCAATGGAAGGCGACGGGCGTGCGTGGGGCAAGGCGATAACGGGGTTCTTCAATGCGATGTTCCTCGTCCTTGCTGTCACGGGCCTTTACATATGGATGCCGCGAAAGCTGAGCTTCCGGAGCATCAAACCGGTCCTGTGGTTTCGAAGAACGCACACGGGAAAGGCGAGAGACTTCAATTGGCATAACGTTACGGGGTTTTGGTGCTCGCTTGTCCTGATCGTGCTGACGGCGACGGGAATGGTGATCTCGTATCGCTGGGCGAGCGACCTCGTCTATACGTTGACGGGTAATGAAGCGCCGACGCAGCAAGCCCGGAGCGAACCGTCAAAGCCAGCGGCAGAGCCGAAGATCCCGGCGAATCTGGATGCTCTGTGGACCGCGGCGAACGCAAGGAACGACGGCTGGAAGTCGGTATCGCTTCGCTTGCCGATGGCTGACGATGCAGTATTCACGGTCGATGAAGGGAAGTATTGGAACATCTTCGGGCGCTCGACATTGACGCTGAATGCCGCGACGGCAGAGGTGACCAAATGGGAGCCGTACTCGGGCCGTAACTCGGGCCAGCAGCTGCGCTCCTGGATGCGATTCACGCACACGGGCGAGTCGTTCGGGTTCATCGGGCAATTCGTTGGATTCATCGCGTGTCTCGGCGGTGGTCTGCTGGTTTACACAGGCGTGGCGTTGTCCGTACGCAGGTTTTCCCGCTGGTTAAAGCGTAGGCGCACCGTCGAGGCTCCTGGACGAACACTCGCCGAGAACAGTATTTAAGTTTGCACACTACCCGCCTTTTTCCGTAAAGCACACACGCGTTCGCATTCTGACGGGCATATTTTGAATAAAGATATGCCCGCCCCGCCTTTTCTTTCCATTGAGATTGCAAACTTGCCCGGCGATTGTATTCTCTTCTAGTGCGGTCATTGACCTATTCAGAGCTGATCCGCGGGAACCGTGATTTTCGCAACCTGCTTGCCGGGCAGTTCATTTCCGAACTCGGCAACTGGTTCAACTTCATCGCGGCCCTCGGCTTGGTGCGTCTGGTTTCGGATGCGTCGCCGCTCGCGGCGGGACTTTTCTTTGTCGCGAGGCTCATCCCGTTCGCGATAATGTCGCCCATCGCCGGCACCTTCGTCGATCGATTTTCCCGCCGCCAGGTGATGATCGCAACCGACGTTGCCCGCACGGTCATCGCCCTTGCATTCTTATCCGTCAAAGATCCGAATGACCTCTGGATCGCGTACACGGCGACAATATTGCTGCATACGCTCGGTGCATTTTTTGACGGTGCCAAGAACGCCGCGGCTCCGAACCTGACGGGACGCGAGGGGCTGCTTGCGGGAACGGCATTACTTTTTTCGACAAAGTTTCTGCTGATGGCGGTCGGTTCCGCACTCGGCGGTTGGGCCTCCGCGGCACTCGGTTACCAGGTCGCGTTCATCATCAACGCGGCCTCGTTCCTGATCTCTGCCTATACCGTCTGGCTGATACCGGAAGACGCCGTAAAGGAAAAGACGGACGACACGGCCGAACGCCGCACTTTCATCTCCGATCTGAAAGAAGGTCTTGTCTATTCGATCAAGAACCATTTTGCGCTCACGATCTTGATAATGAATATGATCTGGGCGACCGGCGGCGGAGCGATAAACGTGATCTTCGAGCGGCTTGGCGGCGTTTATTATGCGGAATCCGAAGGTTGGAACCCTGATGTCGCGGTCGCCATTCTGTGGACAGCGACCGGATTCGGAATAACTCTCGGAATGATGATCGCGCATCGCACGTCGATCTGGCTGGATCGTGCCGGAAAGCAGCGATCGTTCATCGGTTGGACCTTGATCGCGCACGGGCTTATCTTCGCGGTCGGCGGCTTTGTGCCCACGCTCTGGCTCTTTACGATCTTGATCTTTGTCTCACGAGCGGTCGTAGGAGTTGAATACGCCGTGCAGGAAACGCTCTTCCAAAGGAGCCTGCCGGATCAGATACGCGGCCGCATCTCGACGCTGGATCGCGGTGCGGAGATGACGGTATTCGGCATATCGACCTTTGCGGCGAGCGAGTTGATGTACTACATCACACCTCAGACACTAACCTATGCTTCCGGCATATTGTCCGCATTTGCGGGCGTTGTCTGGTTCATTCGCGAACGCACCAAAACGACGGGGCAGCCTTGGGATTAAGCCACAATGATAATCGCCTTTGAACCCGTTAGTTCCGAAAGGTCTTTCGTATAGACGGTTTCTACGCGGCGGAATCCGGCGACCGTATTCACGATATCCTGCGTAGAGAGGAAGCCGGTCTCGACGAACGCGATCGCCCACTTTTTCATATAGCCGGCACGATCAAGCGTATTTTCAAGGAGACGCAGATATTGGGAGCGGGTCTCGGTCGCTGCACCAAGATTGTCGCCGATAGTATTTTCGAGATCGCTCCAGAAGGAATTATCGTTGCGGATCCATTCCTCACGCCAGGCCCTGATGCCAAGCGCATGCCGAATTCCTTTCGAATGGGGCGCCGGCAGCCGCAGGAACATAAGATCGCTTGTCCGCTCCATTACCGCGGGGTCGGAAAGGAATTGATCGACCGGTTTGTTCGAACAGGTCGAATGGCCTTTGATCGGGTCCGGTTCGATCGACCAAAGCCTGCGAAAAGTCTGTGACAGCGGTTGGCGAAGCTCACGCGTTTGCTCTGAAAACGACAAAGCATAGCTGCCGGTCGCGATCGCAAGAGTCCCCGCGAGCGAGCGCGTGAACGCAGAATTCAGCTTCTCGACATTCCGGCGCACGTTGTCGAACCACCATGCATCGACCTCTGAGAACCAATCGAGAAGTGCCGGGTTCTGCAGCTTGTAACCGGGAACATACGCGTCCTCAAGGACAGCATTCACATCGTCCGGCGAAAGACGTTCATCGTCGTTCTGAACACGTCCAACACCCGAAACCCACTCGGAAAGCAGCGGGTCGTTCGTAGCAACGCGGACACGACGACGCTTTAGATAAAGCGACAGTGCGGTGTCAGCCGAGATCGGAAACGCCGCGGAATCGAACCGCAATCGATGCAGAACGTTCTGCTCGAATGCGAGGCAGCCATGTAAGGTCGGGATCGCCGTCATACGTTAAATGGGTCTGCGGCCGCAGGAAGTGACAAAAAGACTTTCACGGCCATCGGGTCGAATTCGATGCCGGACCATTCGATCAGGTATTTCTTTGCGCTGACGTCGGGATATGCCGCTCGGAACGGGCGGGCCGAACGCAACGCACCATACGCATCTGCGACCCGAAGGATGCGGCTTTTGAGCGGTATCTCTTCGCGAGTAAGCCCATCGGGATAGCCGGAACCATTCCACCATTCGTGATTCCAACGGATCACGAGCTGAACAGCTCGAGAGACTCCAAGCTTTGCCGCCTCTTGCTCGCCGATGACGGAATGCCGCCGCAGATCGAGCCGTTCTTCTGAGGTCAAGATACGTGCGGCACGAATATATTCGCGGTCCATCCGGAGTTCGCCGATGTCGCGGAGCAAAGCCGCCTGCTTGAGCATATCGACATCATCCGGTACGAGATGAAGGGCCGCTCCGATCGCAGCAGAGAGAGACGCAACGCGCCCCGAATGGCCGATGGTAAAGCCGGTGAAGACGTCGATCTCTTCGGCTTTTTCAAGCAACTTTGTGTCAATTCTGTTTTCCGCGGCAACAAGGCTTTGCATCTTCGTTTATATAGTTTTGCTTTTTTGTGCTTCGAAATTCAACCCGGAGCAGATGCTACTTGATCGAATCGAGCAGGTCGCGAGCCTCGCGATTATTCGGGTGCAGGGCGAGAAGACGCGTCAATTCGCCCTCGGCGCGCTTCAGAAGCTTAACCTTGATGAAGAAATGCGAGAGCATCAAGCGATACTCCGCCGATGAACCGTCGATCTTGATCGCCGCCTGAAGTTCGCCCTCGGCCTTGTGCCGATGCTTATCGTCCGCCGAAAGGGCAGAGCCGTAGTAGGCACGGTACTTCGCATTTTGAGGGTCCGCGTGCGCGGCACGAGCAAGATGCACCTGTGCGCCGACCGCGTCGCCTTTTGCAAGGAGCTGTGCACCCTTATCAAATTCGTCGGATGCCTGCTGTCGGTTGTGATCCCCGCCCTGTCCATTTTCTCCCGCCGAAGGAGTTCCTTTCGCGGCTTCTGTATTCTTGCGGATCTTGAAATCGTAGAGTTCCCGGGAATCCGGCGTCCGAAGGGTTTCGTGTGCGGAAGCAAGCTGGGCAAACGCGGAATGAACACGCTTGGTCAGGTCAGGGGCTTCCTTACGGAATTTGTCGGGATGGAAACGCTTAGCAAGCGAAAAGTAGGCATCCTTCAGCTCTGCACCGTCGCATTTTGGATCGACACCCAGCACTTCGTAAAAATTCTTTGCGACCTCGGTGCGTTTCAAATACGCGTCGAGTGTCAGTTCCTCGACAGGAGCGATCTCTTCGACAGGAGCCTCTGACTCCTCCGGTTTGATGCCCGGAAGGATCGCCTCACGCTTTAGTTCGAGTTTTGCGGCCCGCAGGAATGGGACCTTTGCCGCAGGAATGGCAGATTGCCATCCTGATCTGATCACAAGGCCGGCAAGCCATAGGGAATACAACGCGGAGAAAACATCGTTCCCTTCGAGACTGCTGTGGGCGGCGATATCGGCAACACATTGGTCGGCAGAAGCGAGCGGAACGAGCACCTGAGCTTCTATTGCGGTGCAGTCTCTGATCGAGTTCAGGGCCACTGCGAGTTTGAAAGTCTCGTCGAACGACCGAAATCGCTTCGCCGCATCTTCACGCGAAAGGCTGCGGCCGTATTCTTTCAAGAGCGAGCGTTCGTCAATATTGGCCTGCAGTCCCTCACGTACGCGGGCGAGAGGCGTTATCGTCCAGTCGCCTTCGGTCCACGCAAGCACATCCTGCACGATCGCGCGAACCTGCGCAGTAAAGAACATATCCTTCTCGGCCTCGGTCAGCAGGCCGTCTGCAAGGAGCTGTTCGGCGAGCTGCAGGTCGTTCGAGAAATTCGGCAACAGAACGAGCTGCTCTTTCGATAGCTTCTTTTGCTGGAGCACAAAGTCGAAGAGCCGCGTCATCCGAGAATTCGAGACCGCGAACACTAATCGGCCATCGCTAAAATACACGATCGCCTTCTTGTCTTTATCAGACAGCCGGATGCTGCCCGAAAGTTCGCCCTGAGCCATTTCCGCTGCCAGTTCGGCGAAAGGAAACGCAAGGCAAGTTCCGCTTATCTCGAGATCGTTCTTTGCTGTCATTTAGACTTTAGATAGGCTTCGATGGAGGCGATCCAACGGGCACATTGTGTGCTCAAACAAGTTTAACAATTGTCGGCAGAAAAGTTAAGCAAAATTTTCCTCAAAAAGGTGCAGAATTTGACAAGGTGTATTCATACCTGCCAGAGTTTTTGTGAATCAAATGACGCCCGACGACATAGAAATTCGCGAATGTTCCTCGATAGAGCAGCTTTCGGCGTGCGTTTCGCTCCAACGCGAGGTTTTTGCCCTCCCTGAGATCGAATTGTCGCCTGTTCGGCACTTTATCGTGACTAAAAATGCGGGCGGATTTACTCTCGGTGCATTTGACGGCGATACGCTTGCAGGCTTTGTGCTGAGCGTACCGGCCGTGATGCACGGCGAACGTGCGCTGTATTCGCATATGACGGGCGTCCGTCCGAAGTATCAAAGCCTGGGGCTCGGGGCCGCCCTCAAATGGGCTCAACGGGAACGAGCGGTTTCGGAAGGAATTCGTTATATCAAATGGACGTTCGAGCCGGTAAAGGCCCGCAACGCTTATTTCAATTTGGAGAAACTGGGAGCGACTGTCAGCGAGTTTCAAGATAATTTCTACGGCACGGATTACGGTACGGCGCCGGAGGTTGCCGGCAAGGCATTTGGCCTTGCAAGCGATCGCTTGTTCGCTGAATGGGACCTCAGCAGCGAAAAGGTTAAGGCACTTGCGGCCGGAGAAAAGTTCACTGAAACCCGGTCTCCGACCGCATCGGTCCAGATAATGCCGAATTGGCTTGACCTTGTGGAGCGTGATCCTGAAAAGGCGAAGGCTGAGCAGATGCGTATCCGCGAAGAGTTCAAGACGGCGTTCGGATTTGGGATGATCTGCCGCGGTTTCTATCGTGATGACGAGCAGCCCGCATACCTTCTCTACCAGAGCTGAACAATGGCGCATTTCGAGATCGAGCCCGACATTCGCAGAGCAAGCACGCTTTCGTCCGACTTCTATCTCGAGCCAGAGTTTTTCGAACTTTCAAAAGAAAGGATCTTTGCGCGAAGCTGGCATTTTCTTTGCCGCGAAAGCGAAGTTGGCGGGCTGTGGCCAACGACGATCCTGCCCGGCGTTCTAGACGAACCTGTCTTGCTCACAAGGGACGGCGACGAATTACGCTGCCTTTCGAATGTTTGCACGCATCGCGGCAAGATCCTTGTTGAAGAGTCCTGCAACGCAAATCTGATTCGGTGCGGCTACCACGGACGCCGATTTTCGCTGGACGGAAAGTTTCTTTCAATGTCCGAGTTCGACGGTGTGGAGAATTTCCCGTCCGAGGCGGACGACCTCGAGCGGTTGCCGCTCGCAAATTGGAACGGCTTTCTGTTCACCTCGCTCGATCCTCAGGACGGTCTCGACGTTTTCGTCGGGGAAGCGGCATCCAGGATCACCGTCAGCAGCGGAGAATTGAAACTGACAGCGAAACGCGAGTATCGAGTTAATGCTCATTGGGCGCTCTATTGCGAGAATTATCTCGAGGGCTTTCACATCCCGTATGTCCACAAAGGACTGAATGAGATCGTCGATTACGGCACATACACGACCGAGACGTTCCGATATTCCAGCTTGCAGACCGGTTACGATGCGGCCGGCAACGTCGCCGCAAACTATCTTTTTATCTTTCCGAATCTGATGTTCAATTTTTACCCTTGGGGCGTGTCGGTAAATGCGGTTCGGCCGCTTTCCCCAAGCGAGACGATAGTGGAGTTTTTGACCTATGTCGGCGATGTGTCGAAGCTCGATCACGGTGCCGGGTCTGACCTTCACGGCGTGGAGATGGAAGACGAGGCGGTCGTCGAAAGCGTCCAACGCGGCATCCGCTCGCGATACTATACTCACGGCCGATATTCGCCCACACGCGAGCAGGGAACGCATCATTTTCACTGCCTTATCGCGGAATTTCTTGATTGACTGAACGGTATAACTACCGTTATACTTAGGGTATGAATACGAAGACGGCTATTTCAATACCATCTGATGTCTTCCGGTTAAGTGAAAAACTCGCCAAGCAGCTCAAGATCTCGCGAAGCGCCGTGTTTGCACTTGGCGTAAAGAGGCTTAGCGAGGAGTATGATGAGGAAGAGTTGATCGCACGCATCAATGCCGCTTGCGCTGAGATAGACACCTCTGTCGATCCAACCCTAAAGGCATATCAGGCACAGCGACTCAAGGCCAAGGATCTATGATCAGACGGGGACAGGTATGGCGAGCCGATCTAGGAGCGCCGCGAGGTGCGAGTCCGGGTTATGAACGGCCTGTGATCGTTATTCAGAGTGATGTCTTCAATAAGACGAATATCGACTCTGTTATCGTCGCAGCTGCGACGACGAACCTTCGTCTAGCGAAGATGCCCGGGAATGTACGAGTGGCGTCGGGTATTGGCGGGCTTCGCGAAGAGTCGGTGATAAATATCACTCAGCTCTTTACCATCGACAAAGAAGATCTCTTGGAGTTTTGGGGACACTTGCCAGCTGATACGGTCGCGCAGATCGATGCGGGGCTTAGGCTCGTGCTTCATCTAAAAAACACTTGAATTGCAAACAAGAAATTGGAATCCTTCGTGCCGAGATCGAGCGGCACAATGATCTCTATTACCAGAACGACGCGCCTGAGATCTCGGACTTCGAGTTCGACCAGCTTCTCGAAAAATTAAAGGCTCTCGAAGCCGAACATCCTGAACTCATTACGCCTGACAGCCCGACGCAGCGTGTCGGCGGCAAGGCGGACAGTCTGCGTCCATTCGAGCATAGAGTGCCGCTGATGTCGCTCGATAACTCTTATGACCTTGACGATCTGCGCACATTTACGGAGCGATGTGAGAAGCTCGCCGAAGGCCGCAAGCTCGAATATTTTGCCGAACTCAAGATCGACGGCCTGAGCGTCTCTTTGCATTACGAGAACGGCATTCTTACGACCGGAGCGACTCGCGGTGACGGCCGCACGGGCGACGAAGTTACGCAGAACGTGAGGACGATCCGCTCGATCCCGCTCAAACTAAAAGTTGACGCTCCCGACCACGCCGAAGTTCGCGGCGAGGTCTATCTATCGCGTTCGCGCTTCAAGAAGATCAACGAAGATCTTGAGATGCAGGGCGAAAAGACATTCGCAAATCCGCGAAACTGCGCTTCGGGAACGCTGAGGATGCTTGATTCGCAAGTGGTCGCCTCACGCGGCCTGCAGATGTTCCCTTACGACGCATATTCGGGCACGCGGAAAATGTTCGCAACACACGAAGAAGTCTTTCTTTGGTGTGAAAAGAACGGTTTCACGGTAAATCCCCATCGTCGCTTGTGTGCGAATTTCGAGGAACTTGTGGCATTCATCTCGGAGATCGAGGGGATTCGCGACGAACTCGATTACGAGATCGACGGCGTCGTCGTGAAGGTGAATTCGACCGCTTTGCAGGATGACTTTGGGGCGACGACAAAGGCTCCGCGTTGGGCGATCGCTTACAAGTACGCCGCTCGACAGGCGACGACAAAGCTGCTCGACATCGGCATACAGGTTGGGCGAACAGGCGCGTTGACGCCGGTTGCGCATCTCGAACCTGTTCTCTTGGCGGGCACGACGGTCTCACGGGCTTCGCTCCATAATGAGGACGAGATCGCGCGTCTCGATCTGAAGATCGGCGACCACGTCCTCATTGAAAAAAGCGGCGAGATCATCCCGCAGGTCTTGAGCGTCGTGGCCGCGAAACGCGATGGCAGCGAGTCGGAATTCGTTTTTCCGAACGTTTGTCCCGTTTGCGGTTTTGACGCCGTACGTCCCGAGGGCGAAGCGGTTCGTCGGTGCACAAATCCTGTTTGCCCGGCGAAGGTGAAGGCCCGCATTCTCTATTTTTCTTCGCGAAAGGCAATGGATATCGAAGGCCTCGGCGAAGTTCTCACCGACACTCTTGTTGACAGCGGCAGGATCAAGGACGTTGCCGATCTATACACGTTGACGGTCGAGGATATCGCTTCGCTTGAGCGTATGGCCGAGAAGTCGGGCGCGAATCTGATCGATCAGATCGAGGCGAGCAAGTCTCGCGGGCTGCAGCGACTGCTTTACGGCCTCGATATCCGCCACGTCGGCGAACGCTACGCAAAGATCCTTGCCAATCACTTCCGAGACATCGACAAACTGGGCGCCGCCTCGGTCGAAGGACTTGATGACATTCCCGAGATCGGCCTCGCGGTCGCCGAAAGCGTCTTTGCTTGGTTCCGAAACGAACATAACCAGGGCGTTCTCTCGCGACTGCGAACCGCAGGCGTGATAATGCAGATCGATGAATCGACAACGGCCTCGCTTGATGAACGCTTTGTCGGCAAGACTTTCGTCCTCACCGGCAAGCTTGAAAAATTTACTCGCGATGAGGCCGCAAAATTGATCGAAGACCGCGGCGGCCGCGTCTCCTCTTCCGTTAGCAAAAAGACCGACTTCGTTGTCGCCGGCTCCGACGCCGGCTCAAAACTCACAAAAGCCGAAACCCTCGGCATCGCGATCCTCGATGAAGATCAGTTTGCAGCTATGTTGGTATGATCGACCTCAATTCCACACGCGGCCGCGACGAAGTTTCAAAGCTCGCAAAGATCGACGTCGCAAAGGCAACAAAGATCGCCGAGAAGATAACCGAACCTTGGTTTCAGGCTCGGGCGTGGTCGTATCTGATCAGATATGCTGACGATCCGCTGCTGTTCCTCCCGCGTGCCGCTAAAGCAGCGTCCAAGGGTAAAGACGAATATCAGCGATCTGCCGTGCGCGCCTGGGAGATCGCGGCCCTCGGCGAACGCGGAAACAAATACCAGGCGCGGCAGACTTTGCATCAAGCCGTAGAACTTGCCGCGTCAATCCCACAGGCTTCCTCCCAGGCGGAAGCACTGATATTGTTGTTCCAGGCCGCCTTCAAGATATCGGCAAAAGACGCTGAATTCGTCGCTCACGTTCTGCTTGACACCTGTAGGTCGGACCATTGGCGGGCGGTTCGCGCGTAAGCATGTTGCGAGCATTTTGGACGGCGAGTTTCCGCCGAGAGAATTCTTTTGGTAAGCACTTAGCGAGAAATGGCGAATATGGGCGTTTCAATGATCGATACCTTGAGCGACTTCGTTCAAAAGATGAACGAGCTTGGCATCGCATATATGGTCACGGGTTCATATGCGATGAGCGCGTACGGCGAGGTCAGAATGACGCGTGATATTGATGTCGTCGTGCAGCTGGCACGTAAGGACGTTGGGGCATTCTTTAACCGGTTCAAAGACGAGTATTACGTTAGTGACGAGTCCGTGCGCCGGGCCCTCGACAGGAAGTCGATGTTCAATATCATTAGCCAGACTCACGGCGGCAAGATCGATTGTATCTTCCCAAAGGATACAGAGTTCGCAAAACAGAGTTTCTCCCGCCGCTATAAAGTAAAAGTGCGTGAGCTTGAGTTTTGGACGACGACAAAGGAAGACCTTATCTTAGCTAAACTTGATTGGGCAAAGGATTCACACTCCGAGATGCAGATCAGGGATATTGCGAATCTTACCGACTCGGAATATGATTCCGAGTATGTTGCAGGCTGGATTCGGCGTTTGAACCTTCTTGGAATATGGAGCGAGGTTGAGCAATGGAAGATACAACACGATCAGCAAAGCGAATAGCTCGAGATATCGTAATGTCGAAGACGGTCGAGGAGCGGATCCTGATGTGCGCGGAGATGTACGAGGATGCGAAGGAGTTTGCAAAGATCGGTATGCCGCAAGGCCTTACACCGGAAGAGCAGCGATCCTTTATCTTCCGCCGAATTCATGGGCTGACACCGACTGAATGCATCCTTCTCAACTAGGCTTAGCCACTCGCGCGGGGTATACGCCCATATTTATCTATCCGTCTTTAAGGAAATGTACGGCTTCGAGATGCCAAAGGCTCGCGGCTTAGACCTAACGCACGACTAAAGAATATGAAGATCACTCCATTTCAACACTCACAGATCTTAGGGTACGCCCTATTCGGATTTGGGATCTTCCAGGCCTTCGGAGTCGTCAACCTGCTTTGGACGACTTGGGGGACTCTGCAAAGCCTTGGACAGTTCTTTGTGCCGACCGTACTTAGCGCGATCATAATTTGTCTTGCCAGCCTCTTCGCGGGACATATGATATGGCAAAGGGAATACGATCCGAAGACGCCTGGGCTTATCTTTGTTCTCTGTGCCATCGGAGCAGTTCCGCTTGGGACCATCTTAAGTGCCTATGTCTTGCTCTATCTTTTTGTATTTAATAAGGAGGAGGCTGACGAGTCCGACTAGGCTGCCGAAATGGCATAGGTCTTTTGCTATGGGCGAGGGGCACCGGCGACGTTGGCTCTGTGGCAAAGATCGTGACGAATGAAGGGCCTCAGCACAGTTCGTAGTGCCGGAAATACCCTCAGCCGTGATCCCATCCGAATCAAACTATCTTGTGAACGTGCAACACCGCAACTTTCGAGCGATAATGCTTGGTAAAGTACGTGATTTCAAGTTCGATGCTCGGTTGAAGGGAGAAACAACGAAATAATGAACAATTTTTTCACACAGGATCTTTCACAGGTTGACGCTGTGATCAGCGGGGCTATCGATGACGAGGTGCGGCGGCAGCAGAACGGGCTTGAGCTGATCGCGTCGGAGAATTTCGTTTCCGAAGCCGTGCTTCAGGCGATGGGCACGCCGTTGACCAACAAGTATGCCGAGGGCTATCCCGGCAAGCGATATTACGGCGGGTGCGAATTCGTCGATGTAGTCGAACAGACGGCGATCGACCGCGCAAAGGAGATCTTCGGTGCGGAACACGCGAACGTCCAGCCGCATTCCGGCGCGCAGGCGAATATGTCCATTCTGCTCGCGGCCCTCGAACACGGCGACCCGATCTTGGGGATGAATCTCTCGCACGGCGGCCATCTGACGCACGGCCATCCGCTCAATTTTTCGGGTCTGAATTACAAGGTCTCGGATTACGGCGTAAGCCGCGAGACGGAAACGATCGATTACGACGAGCTGCAGAAAAAGGCCGAGGAAACACGTCCCAAACTGCTCATTTGCGGGGCTTCGGCATATCCGCGGACGATCGATTTCGAACGTATCGGCGAGATCGCACGTTCGGTCGGTGCACGTGTGATGGCGGACATCGCGCATATCGCGGGGCTTGTCGCGACAGGCCTTCATCCTTCGCCCGTGCCGCATTGCGAGTATGTGACTACGACGACGCACAAGACCTTGCGAGGTCCTCGGGGCGGCCTTATTCTGTGTCGCGAAGAGTTCGCCGCGGACGTGAACCGACGCGTTTTCCCGGGCGTTCAGGGCGGCCCGCTGATGCACGTCATTGCAGCTAAAGCTGTGTCGTTCGGCGAAGCCTTAAAGCCCGATTTCAAGACCTATCAGCAGCAGATACTCGCGAATGCAAAGGCATTGGCCGAGACGCTCACGAATGCGGGCCTACGACTCGTTTCGGGCGGCACCGATAATCACCTTCTGCTCGTCGATGTGTTCATGGACGGCAAAGGCATCACGGGAAAGGCGGCGGAAAAGGCTCTCGACGAGGTTCACATCACGGTCAACAAGAACACCATTCCGTTCGACACGAACAAGCCGTTCGTCGCGTCGGGAATCCGTCTTGGCACGCCGGCGTTGACCACTCGTGGAATGAAGGAAGACGATATGCGTGCGGTCGGCGGAATGATCGCGGCCCTGATCCACGAACCTGATTCCGAGGAAGTAAAGACGAAGGTGCGTGGCCAAGTCGCTGAATTGACCGCAAAATTCCCGATGTATCCAGCGAGAGGTAAAGGTTAGTTATCGACGCCGTCATGATCGAAAGGGTCGAAACGCATTCGTTCAAGGGCTGCGAGAGCCTCTTCGGAGTCGAATTCGTAGGCCTTCTGAGAAACCGCGCTTATCGCAATATCACCGTACAAGGAATCGCTCAAAAGCGGTTCCAGAGCAGAGACCGGCAGCATCGAAAGAGTTTCGTGCGCGATAGCGCGGATCTGAGGTGATGTGGTCTGTCGAATGACCTCCGCGATCTCGCTTGCCGAATATCGCTCGGCGAGTCGGTCGGACAGTTGGTCAAGCTGTGCAAAATCATTGTTGCGGACGGCACGCGTTGCCAGTTGGATAAAGATCTCCGCAGATGCAGACTGCGTCTCGAGCATACGGACGCAGACGGCCGCAAGCTGCGACATCTCGTTCATCTTCGAAGCATCATTCTTTACAGCATTTGATGCCGACAGCTCATCCAAGGCAGAGAGCAGAGAACTGAGTTCCCAATCGGCGTGAGCATCGTAATGAGGGCGAGAGGTTTTTGCAGATGCGGGCTCGGATCGCATTTCACCAACCAACATCTCTTTTGTTACAGGCCGCAGCGTTTCCCAAACGGTGGCAACTCTGCCGCCCAGATCCTTGATCATAACTGTCAACAATCAGATTCTGAATCCGATTGCCCGTCTTGTCAAGATGTTCCGTTCTTTGCCTCTTCGCCCGGCATTTTTCGGGAGATCATTTCGAGCAGTCTTTCCTGTTGAAATTCGAGTTCTGATTCAAGTTCGGCGTCTTCAGCAACGACCGATACGAGAGCGAGCGGTGATGGGCCAAGGTATCGAAGTTCCCAAGTGATCGTGCCGGGACGTGCCGATCGCGTGAACCATGCGGCATCGAACGCGGCATCGTGAACCGACGCACTTCCTATGAGGCCTGAGAGCTCAGGGCTCGGTTCGCCGTTTACGAGCAGGCGGGCAAGCTGCCAGCCGTGCTTTCGATATTGCGCGAGCGTGTCGCTAAATGTACCGATGTCGATCATTTCCGGACCGCCGGCCTGACGTTCGTATTCACAGACGTGTTAGCATTTGCCTCCGGCATCGGAACCTTGACGACGTTGACGTTGCTCATATTTGCTTGCGGGAGTTCGACCGGATGTTGGCCGGCGGCATTCGCCGCCATCTTTTCGCGTTGATCGCGGCCCGGGCCCGGGGACTTATAAGAACCCTGATAAATGTTGCCGACGGCGAGCTTCCATACACCGTCTTCTTTCATGAACGGCAGGTCCTCCCAGTGGCTATCCTTTGAATTCCACACTTCGACCGCACCCATATCGCCGTTCACACGCTCGTCCCGGATCTGCGGCATTGAGCTCGCAAACGTGGTGCCCGTCAGGCCATTTTCATAGACCTGCTCGACCGGTTTCTTGTACTTTTCAGCCGCTGCCCCGACGAATTGCTGCGTTGCCTGTGTCATTTCGGCCTTGATCTGATCGGTGTTCTTTGCCTTTACGGCCTGATAAAGGCGCTTGTACGCCTCGGTCGGCGAATCACCCACCGAACCCGGAGCAGCCGGAGCGGAACTGCACGAAAAGGTCATTCCAACGGCAAGAAGTGCAAAGATGCAGAGAAGGATTCTGAGCATAGGTAATATTCCTGATCAAAGTTATTAAGGTTGAAGTATAAGTTCCCGCGAGGAAAATACCAATCATTGCAGTAAAATATTCTTATAAATGAAGGCGTTGCAGTTCAAAAACGGGCAAGTAAATATTGCGGAAGTTCCGGTTCCGTCGCAGGAAGATGAGGCTCTTGTACGCGTCTTGCTCTCAGGTATTTGCAACACTGATCTCGAGATCGCAAGAGGCTACGCGGGTTTTGAGGGAACGCTTGGGCACGAGTTCGTCGGTATCGTGGAAAAAGCTCCGCCGGGCAGGGGCCTTGAAGGCCGGCGTGTCGTCGGTGAGATAAATGCGGGCTGCGGCAATTGTCCTCTATGCCGTGCAAAAGATCCGCGTCATTGTCTGACGCGAACGGTCCTCGGTATTCACGGGAGAGACGGCGCGCACGCGGAATTCCTTTCGCTCCCGCCAGGAAATCTGATCCCTGTGCCTGACACCGTTCCTGATGAACAGGCTGTCTTTATCGAGCCTTTGGCCGCTGCATATGGCATTTATGAGCAGGTTCCGCTTGCTCATCATATGCGGGTCGCGATCATCGGAGACGGCAAGCTTGGACTTCTGATCGCTCTTTCGTATGGTGCAGCATCGAGGAACGCCTTACTGGTCGGCAAGCATAAAGAGAAACTCGCGATCGCGGAAGCCGCCGGTGTGGCGACGTGCCACCTCGCCGAATTGGACGCGGCAGCCCAACGAACTTTCGATGTCGTTGTCGAAGCGAGCGGTTCCGAGTCGGGTTTTGCGACCGCTCTTGATCTCGTAAGGCCGCGCGGCAAGATCGTGCTCAAGAGTACGTTCAGCGGCGAACCGAAATGGGCTGCATCGCGCGTGGTCGTTGACGAGATAACGATCGTCGGGTCGCGATGCGGACGGTTCGAACCCGCACTAAAGCTTCTCGAACGCGGCCAGATCGATCTTTCGCCGATGATCTCGGATGAATTTCAACTTGCGGACGGCGTTGCCGCGATGCGACGAGCTGCCGAACCCGGCGTGCTAAAGATCTTCCTTCGCCCGTAGCACCCATTTGTTACAACCGATTTGCTAGAATCATAATCAGAGTTTTTGATCGAGGAACTTCTGTTTTATGCCCCGAATTCAACTGCGTTGCGCAATTTCATTCACCGTACTCTTTTTTGCCGCCTCTTTGCTTCCCGTTGCTGCCCAGCAAGATGTGCCGGCTTCCTTTGCCGCGATCGCCGAAAGGGCCGAGCCGTTTGTTGTCAGCATCGAAGCAAAAGGCCGCGTGGCGGCGGCCATCCCGCCGACTGCCGGTAAACCCGACGCTGATGACGATGTTCTCGACTTTCTTCGGCGGCAAGCGCCGCAGCGTCCCGTTTACCACGTCGGGAGCGGTTTCATCGTTGATAAGGCCGGCTACATCGTTACCAACAACCACGTTGTTTCGGAAAGCGCTCGGCTGACCGTCAAACTCGATACGGGTGAAGAATTCACTGCACGCGTGATCGGCGTTGACGACGAAACTGACCTCGCGGTATTGAAGATAGACGCGGGACGCGAACTTCCGGCAGCGAAGTTCGGTGATTCGGACAAGATGAAGGTCGGTGATTGGGTACTTGCGATAGGCTCACCCTTCGGCCTCGCAAAGAGCGTGAGTGCCGGCATAATTTCGCAAACTCAGCGTGATACGCCCGGAGCGTCGGCGTTCCAACGTTTCATCCAGACCGACGCGGTCATCAACCCTGGAAACTCAGGCGGGCCGCTCGTAAATATGCAGGGCGAGGTCATCGGCGTGAATTCGCAGATAGCAACGCAGACGGGCGAATTTTCAGGTGTCGGCTTTGCATTGCCGTCTCACGAGGCAGCGCGCGTTTACGAGCAGATCGTTGCAAATGGAAAGGTCAGCCGCGGCTATCTTGGGGCATATCTTGATTCAGTAAAGTCTGAATTTGCACAAGTTTACGGGCTTGGAGACCTTCGCGGCGCATTTATCACGGACATCCGCGATAAGAGCGGCCCGGCCTCAATGGCCGGACTCAAGACTGGCGACATTATCGTCGTTTTCAACGGCAACGCGATCAAGTCGGCTCAGGATCTGATCGATAAGGTTGCGAGTACGCCGCCCGATCGAACCGTGACGATCGAATATCTTCGCGAGGTCGGCGATAAGCTCGAGAAAAAGGTGGTTAGCGTCAAACTCGGCGAAAGGCCGTCAGTTTCGGCAGCCATCGGCGATAACGACGGCAAGGTTCTGCCTGTCGATGGCAGGGCCGTACCTAAGAAACCATTTGGCCTGACGCTAAGCACGGTCGCCGCCGCAGGTGAGAAATATAAGGTCTTCGAAGGGAATCCGGGGCTTGTGGTAACGGATATCGATCCGGAAAGCTATATCACAGATGTTCAGGGATCTGCAGGCGTCCAAGCACTTTCCCGCGGCGATCTGATCCAGAAGATCAACCGTTTTCCCGTCGCTAATGCTGGGGCATTTGCATCCTTCGTATCAAAGTTGAAGGTGGGCGATCCCGTCGTCTTACAGATACTCGTCTATAATCCTGCGCTCAAGCGTATGCAGACAGGGCTTGTCCAGTTCACCGTGAAGTGATCTATCTTCTCTCAGTGAAGGTCTCTTTTGTTACAAAAACATAGTCCTTTACACGGCGTAGTCCGTTGGTGCAAACTAACGATACACAAGTGACTAACGTTTCTCGTTCTGGGATCGGCTTTCTTTTCTCGCCCACACCTCTCACCTCTCACATGTTGCGCTCCTTGTTCTTCGAGCAAGGGAGTTTTTAAGAATTAGGCACATTGGACCGGAGGTAAGTATGAAAAATCAATTTGCACTTGCGGGCATGATCTTTGGATTGTTGCTTGCGGTATCGTCAAGCGTGTACGCGGATACATTTACAGCGAATCTTAGTAGTGCGCAGGAGGTGCCGGTAAACTCTTCGACGGCAACCGGCTTCGGGCGAATCTTCCTGAACGAGGCTGCAGGAACAATCAGCTTCACGGTAACTTTCTCGGGACTTTCAGGTAATCAGACAGCGGCGCATATTCACGGTCCGGCTGGGATCGGTGCGAACGGCGCCGTTATCATCAACCTTGGGCTGGTCGGCGACACTTCAGGAACTCTATCCGGAAGTTCAGCAATAACTCCGGCGCAGATCACGATGCTTCGCTCGCATCTAACGTATATCAATATTCACTCAGTGACGCGCCCCGGAGGCGAGATCCGCGGACAGCTTGCCGCGAAGCGTCCGCTCGATTATGACGCAGACGGCAAGACCGACTACAGCGTCCTGCGCTTTCCGAATGTCGCACCGCCTGGAGTGGCTCAGATCACGTATTGGAATCGAAACAGTCAAGGACCGGCATCTAATCAAACAGTCAACTTCGGTAATGCGAATACTGATTTCCCTGCACCTGGCGACTATGACGGCGACGCAAAAGACGACATGGCGCTTTATCGGGCGGGTGCGACGCCGGGCGCACAAAGCTTCTTCATCATTCTAAGAAGTTCCGATTTTACGGCTCAGTGGCTGCCGTGGGGCGTCAACGGGGACCGAACGGTCGCGCGCGATTATGACGGAGACGGAAAGACCGATCTCGCAATTTTCCGTAACGGTGCAACTGCGACATCGCAAACAACTTGGTGGATCAGTCAGAGCTCAGACGGCGCATGGAGGATCGTCGGATTCGGCTTGACCGGAAACGGCTCAACCACATTCGATACGCCGATCCCTGGCGACTATGACGGCGATGGGAAGTTCGACATTGCGGTCTATCGGTTTGGCCATAGCCCGTCGAATACTTACTTTATTCTGCACAGCGCACCTGGGTCGTCCTTCTCCCAGATCCCATGGGGCGACTTCAGTACCGACTACATTGTTCCCGGCGACTATGACGGTGACGGCAAGTTCGAGGTCGCAGCTGTTCGGACAGGAGCCACGAGCACAACGCCGATGTTCTGGTGGATTCGAAATAGCTCAAACTCCGCTGTCAGGATCGTTCAATTCGGAATTTCAAGCGATCGTCCTACGCAGGGTGATTATGACGGCGACGGCGTTACCGACATTTCTGTTTGGCGCGCCAATGCCGACGGAGCGAATAACAGCAATTTCTATACTCTTGGAAGCTTCAACGGTAATTTTATAGTCAACGGTTGGGGTATGAATGGCGATTTTCCCGTCAACAATTTCGATGTTCGTTAGGAAATAGTTCGCTGAGTTTAGTTTGGTTGAGGTTTCGGCTAAAATTGAGTCGGAACCTCTTTTTTATTATGGCTACAGCAAAAATGGCAAAGACAAAACGATCGGCGAAGCCGTCGGTCAAGAAATATGCGAACTACATCGGCGGCGAATGGGTGAAGTCGTCGTCGGGACAGTACTTTGACAACGTAAACCCAGCAGATACAACAGATATCGTCGGACGTTTTCCTGATTCGACCGAAGAGGATGTGAACCGTGCGGTCGAGGCGGCGAAGGACGCGGCCACGCGTTGGCGTCGTACACCTGCGCCGCGGCGTGCCGAACTTCTGTTTACGCTCGGCGAGATCCTTCGTGCAAAGAAGGACCAATTCTCGAGCGAAATGACCCGCGAAATGGGCAAGGTGTTGAAGGAAACCGGCGGCGACGTGCAGGAAGCGATCGACTGCACGTACTACACCGCGGGCGAGGGTCGCAGGCTCCACGGATTCACGACGCCTGCCGAAATGCCGAACAAATTCGCGATGTGCGTGCGCCAGCCAGTGGGACTTTGCGGCCTGATCACGCCGTTCAACTTCCCGATGGCGATCCCCTCGTGGAAACTCATCCCCGCACTCGTATGCGGCAACACGGTGGTTCTTAAATCCGGCGAGGACGTGCCGCTCTCGTCGCTCAATCTTGTGAAGGCATGCGAAGAGGCAGGCATTCCGAAAGGCGTCGTCAATCTTGTGAACGGTGCTCGCGAAGCCGGTGCCGCACTCGTCGCGAATGATGATGTTCGGCTGATCTCGTTTACCGGATCGACCACGACAGGCAAGAAGATCGCCGAAGCGTGTGCCCGCGACAACAAGATCGTCTCGCTCGAAATGGGCGGTAAGAACGCCATCATCGTGATGGATGACGCCGACATCGACAATGCGGTCGAAGGTTCGCTCTGGGGAGCTTTCGGCACGAGCGGTCAACGCTGCACGGCTTCGTCGCGGCTCGTCGTTCATAAGAAGGTCTATAAGAAGTTCTGTACAAAACTCGTCGAACGCGCCAAAGAGCTTCGTGTCGGTAATGGCCTCGACCCCAAGACCGAGGTCGGTCCCGTTATCAACGAGCGGCAGATGGAGAAGATCCTCGGCTATATAGAGATCGGGAAGAACGAGGACAACGCGACCCTCGCATGCGGCGGCTCGCGCCTGACAAAAGGCAAGTTCGCGAATGGCTACTTCATCGAACCGACGGTCTTCACCGACGTTAAACCGAAGATGCGCATCGCCCAGGAAGAGATCTTCGGACCGGTAACTTGCGTCATTCCATTTTCGACGCTCGAAGAGGCGATAAACATCGTCAACGGCGTCGCTTACGGCCTTTCGTCTGCGATCTATACGCAGGACGTCAATCGAGCGTTCTACGCGATGCAGGAGCTCTATACGGGCATCTGCTATGTGAACTCAGCCACGATCGGCGCTGAAGTTCATCTGCCATTTGGCGGTACGAAAGGCACCGGCAACGGCCATCGCGAAGCCGGCACGCAGGTGCTCGATATCTTCAGCGAATGGAAGGCCCTCTACGTGGATTATTCGGGAAAACTGCAAAAAGCCCAGATCGACGACGTCGAGATCTAGCTCCGATCTTTCGAATTTGCAAAAACCCGTCAAGGACGGTCTCAGATTCGTCCGTGAGCCGTGGTTAGTATCGCCGTCTCCGACCAGCTTCTGCCTTCGGGTCCGAGCCGCCCAAGGCTATTAGGCGCTCGATCGGGTTGTTATCTTCCGGGAGCGGGACGAAGCCGGTTTCGTTCGGGATGGCGGCGAAATTGCCGAGTCGCCAGTCTTCGCGGGCGTTCTCTATCAACTCGGGCGAGGTCGCAACGAAATTCCACCACATCAGACGCGGTTTTTCGAGCCTCTCGCCGCCGAGGAACATGAATTTGAGGTCGCCGTCCGCCTGAATGCGCGCTTCTTTTTCAGCCTCGAAAACAACAAGATTGCCAGGCCCGAACGTCTGCTCGTCGGCGATCAAATTGCCAGACAGGATGTAAGCTCCGCGCTCCTCGATCTCGTTCGGGAGTTCGAGCAACTTACCGTCACGAATATCGCATTCGGCATAGACGGGATCTGCAAGCGCCGCGACCGGCGACCTCTTATCGAGGAAGCTGCCCAGTATGACCTTCGCCGTGATCCCCGCGTCATCAAATGTAGGCAACTCGCCGCTCGCGTGATGGGCAAACGCCGGTTCGGCCTCCTCGTGCTTTTCGGGTAATGCGACCCACGTTTGCAAACCGAGAAGTTCGTCGCCTGGTGCATTTTGAGCATCTGAAACCCGCTCTGAATGAACGATACCGCGTCCTGCGGTCATCCAATTCACATCGCCCGGCGTGATCGTCTGCACAGTGCCGAGGCTGTCGCGGTGCGTCATCTTTCCGCTGAAGAGATACGTTACGGTCGCGAGCCCGATATGCGGATGAGCCAGCACGTCGAGCGAATCCCCGCGGACGATCTCGATCGGTCCCATTTCGTCCACAAAAACAAAAGGCCCGACGCTGCGGCGTTTGCGGAACGGGAGTACGCGCTTTACGTCGAACGCGCCGATGCTCGCCGAACGAAAAGGAATTACGATCTCGATCATTGTCCTATTATCGCAGATGCCTATTCACTATCGGATCGCCAACCTAACTAAGATCATCGCAATACCAAGCAGAGCGAGCAAGCCCCACATCACCCAAAGCATCACCCGATTTCGACGGCCCGTAATGAGCATCCAAACGCCCGAAATAAGCGAGTTGAGGCCGAATGCGATCAACAGCGCAAAAAGGCCGTAAACGACAAAAAGCATCGGCATCGCTTCCTGCACCCTTCGCGTCCCTTCGGGTGTTTGATTTGCCGGACCGAACAAAAGAACGGCGATGAAGATCGAGATCCCGCTCATCAACGCGATCAGAAACAGGCCGACTATGACAAGGATCGTGCCCCGCGTACGAACATTTTTGGCCGTGAGAAAGTGATTCTTCCCGCATCGCGGACAAGTGATATTTGCTCCGAGCCCTTCAAAATTGCACTTAAAGCACTGCCGTGGCTCCTGCTGCATTTCCATCGCCTGGTTCGGGACGTTCTGATAGTTCTGCATAAAATGTCGCTAAGTTCTAAGAAAATGAAACTAGGTCTTTAGACAGGGTAATTCTGCCACAGTTTTCGTAAGAATCTGCCAATAGGCCTAAAAAACATTCAAATAGAACAGCAAGAGCCCCCCAAACCTCGACCGACGTCCCTCACCGGCGGGCGGCGGCTTTTGCAAACGGCGTAAAAATCGTAGAATCATTTGTTATGTTAAATTCCCTGATTTAGGAGCTTAGAACAATGAAGATCGGTCTTCCGAAAGAGATCAAAGACAATGAATATCGCGTAGGCTTAACGCCTGCGGGCGTCCAGGACCTGACCCATGCAGGGCATGAGGTCTTTGTGCAGAAAACGGCGGGCGAAGGCTCTGGGTTCGCTGATGAGCAATATGTAAAGGCGGGTGGTAAGCTGTTGGATACCGCGGACGAAGTTTGGCAGACGGGCGATATGATCGTGAAGGTCAAGGAACCGATCGCGCCTGAGTATCCGCGTATGCGGGAGAATCAGCTGCTCTTTACGTATCTGCATCTTGCTCCCGAGGTCGAGCTCACAAAGCAGATGCTCGAGCGGAACGTGACGGGCGTTGCCTACGAGACGATCACGAAGGACGGCCGCCTGCCGCTCTTGACGCCTATGTCCGAGGTCGCGGGACGTATGTCCGTGCAGGTCGGTGCGACGTATCTCGAAAAGATGAACGGCGGACGAGGAATCTTGCTCGGCGGTGTTCCGGGAGTGCCAGCGGCGAATGTCGTTATCCTCGGCGGCGGTATCGTCGGCACCGAGGCGGCGAAGATGGCGGTCGGCCTCGGCGCTAAAGTCACGATCATCGACCGCAATCTTGACCGGCTTCGTCAACTCGACGACATCTTCCTTTCGAAGGTCCAGACGCTCGCTTCGTCGCGCTATGCGATCGAAGAAGCGATCTCGCACGCGGATCTTGTGATCGGTGCGGTGCTCGTTGTCGGTGCTGCCGCTCCGAAACTCGTCACGCGCGATATGCTGCATCTCGTCCCGTCGGGCTCGGTGCTCGTGGACGTTGCGGTGGATCAAGGCGGATGTTTTGAGACGACGCACGCGACGACGCACTCGAATCCGACATTCTTCGAGGAAGGCGTGCTTCATTACTGCGTTGCGAATATGCCGGGCGCCGTTCCGCGCACTTCGACATTCGCCCTAACGAACGCGACGCTGCCTTATGCTCTTGACCTCGCGAACAAGGGTTTCGAGCGGGCGATAAAGGAAGACGCCGGGCTGCAGGAAGGTGTCAATACCTACGCCGGCATGCTGACATATGCAGCGGTAGCCGAGTCGCAGGGGCTTGAATACACGCCGCTTTCGTCGCTGATCGACCTAAAGGCCGCCGCGGCTTAGTGAGCGAGCGGCCATTGGTCGCTGGCAGTTTTTTATGTACGAGTTTGCAGTAACACCCGCAATAACTCAGTTAAGACGTCCGGGCGTAACTATCACAGAGGTTACGCCCGGTGCCGTTGGCGACGAGATCGGGCTCGAGGCGAATGACCGCATCGTAAAGGTCAACGGCCGTGCTGTCCGCGACTACCTCGATTTTCGTTTTCAAACGGCCGGTGAGACCGAACTCATTTTTCAGGTAAAGAAGACGCAAGGCGAGACCGTCGAGATCGAATTCGACCGCGACGAAGGCGAAGATCTCGGCCTAATGTTCGAGCAGATCGCACCGCGGCAATGCGCGAACGAATGCCTTTTCTGCTTTACGAAAGGCAATCCGGAAGGTGCAAGGCCTTCGCTCTTTATCCGCGACGAAGACATTCGCCTTTCGTTCCTTTACGGCAACTACACGACGCTCTCTTCGATCACGTCGGCGGAGATGGACCGAATCGTCGAGCAACGCCTTTCGCCGCAGTATGTTTCGGTGCACGCGACGGATCTCAAAACGCGCGCATTCCTGCTCGGCGTTCCGGAATCGCGTGCTGACATCTCGGACAAGATACGCTTTCTGCTCGATAACGACATCGAGATACACGCGCAGGTCGTTCTTTGCCCGACGATCAACGACGGCGACATCTTGGAGAAGACGCTGCGCGACCTTGCCGCAGACCATCCGAAGGTTATCTCGACGGCGATCGTCCCGATGGCGTTGACGCGTTTCAATACCGATGAACGTCTGACACGCGTTACTCCGGAGTTTTGCCGCGAGACGATCGTGAGGGTCGAGAAACTCCAAAAGGAATTTCGACGCACGCTCGGCAAGACGTTCGCGTTTCTTGGCGACGAGATATACATAAATGCGGGTGTCGAGATCCCGTCAAGACGCCATTACGGCAGCTATCCGCAGATCGAGGACGGCGTCGGGATGATGCGGACCTTCCTGAATAAGTTTGAGAGCTTTCTTGACGGCAAACGTCCAAGACGAGCGAAAGAAGTTCGTGCGCATGGCGTTGCTATCGTGCCGCACGCGGGCGAAACGCCTGTGCCCGAGCATCTTCTTTCGAAGAAGAAACGTCCGCACGGTACACTGCTTACAGGCGAAATGTTCGCTCCCATTCTTCGCGGCGAGATCGACAGATACAATCGCCGAACACGTTCGCGGCTGAAGGTGGTTTCTGTTCCCAACAACTATTTCGGCGGGGATGTTGCGGTCGCCGGGCTGCTTTCGGGACAGGATTTCGAAGCTCGCAAGGAGAGCATTGCGGGAGACTTTGTGATAGTGCCGAAGGTGTGCGTGAAGTCGGACGAGCCGGTGTTCATCGATGGAATGGCGCTCGAAGATCTAAAGAGCAGAATGCCCGTGCCGCTCTTGCCGATGGACACGGACGATCTGCTCGATTTTCTCTCACCTCACCTTGTGAAGTGATAGACGATGATGCCGGTCACCTTGATCGGCACGTTTGAAAGCACCGTCGGCGTGAATTTCGCCTGGCGTGCCGCACGCACGGCCGTCTCGCGAAAGATCGCACTTCCGCTCGATGCAGTTGCCGAGACGACGCGGCCTTGTTCGTCGATAACGACCTGAACGGACACGCTGCCGCTCATTCCCATTTTTTCAGCGATCGCCGGATATTGAGGTTTTGGCAAGTATGTTGCCTTGCTTGTGATGATGCCGATGAATTTCGGACGGCGATCGACGACGGGCGGCGGAGTGTCATTCTCGGGCTCGTCAACCTTCGTCCTTGGAGGATCTTTCGGGCCGAACGATCGGACAGTATTGCCGTCGCGGACGCCGTCGGGGCGATCCCCTGTTCCTCGCGGTCCGTTATCATTCACCGTCGAGATCTTGACAGGCCCGTCCGGCCTTGACGGCACGTTGGATCGTTCGACACCTATCTTATCGGGGATGAATTGGGATTCATCGACGCGTGCAACGAGGGCGGTCCGCGTCGGTACGGCGGAATTATTCGAGCGAGGTGCCTGCGTTTGGGCCTTCTCAGGCTCTTCGACGACCGGCTCGACCGCGGTCGGTGCCAGCATCGACGTCATTTCGAGGCCGTCTGCGGGAAGCGAAAAATCGTCAGCGAAGATACCAACGACCAAGAACGTGGCGAAAAGCAGACTGACGAGGCTTACAGAAAAGCCAAAGTATGGACTGCGTCCTTTCTGCTTGTTTCCTTCGAGGTCAAAACCGATCTGTCGTTCGAACATTGTGCATTTCCTCCTTTGCCCGTCGTATTGACACCGCGAAGGAAAGGAATGTTCCCAAGATGAATTGAACGCCGGGTTTAGAAACGGCGGATCAAGATAACGCCGCCGATAACGAGCAGCACGCCGATGACCCGTCCGAAGTTCATCGGCTTTACATCGAGCCCGAGCAGGCCGAAGTGGTCATAGAAAAGCGTGATGAGCATTTGCCCTGCGACAACCAATCCGAAGGTCATAGCAACTCCGAGACGCGGAAGAAGGATGACCGTTGAGGCAACAAAGAAAGCTCCGAGGACACCGCCGAGCCACGCCGCGGGCGGAGCGTTCTTTGCCGCTGCAATGTTCCCGAGCGGTACACCGGTCGCAACCGAGTAGATCGCGAGCGTTAGAGTGCCGACGATGAATGAGAGCAACGCGGCGAGGATCGGGTTATCGACCGTAACGGCGAGCTTGTTATTGAGGGCCGTCTGTGTCGGCAGGACCGCACCGGCCAAAAGGGCGAGCACGATCAAGAAGTATAAAGCGGGCATAAGATCAAGAGTACTAGTAACTGGTCTTGTCGGACTTGTTGAGCCATTCGACAAAGAGTTCGCGGCCGTCAGCGGCAAGGATGTTCTTCAGCGGGATCGTCCTTTCTTCGAGCGGCAGATCGAGCTCCTTATAGATAAAGTCGTCGTCGAAGCCGCCGAATGCAGCGTCCTCGCGAGTGGCGGCAAAGAAGATCGCTTTGGGACGGGCCCAGTAAAGCGCGCCGAGGCACATCGGGCACGGCTCGCAGGATGTGTAAACCTCGCAGCCCGAAAGCTGGAAGCTCGATAGGTTTCGGCAGGCATCGCGGATCGCGACGACCTCCGCGTGAGCGGTCGGATCGTTGTCCGAAGTAACGCGGTTCCAGCCTTCGCCGATGACTTTGCCATCTTTGACGATAACGCACCCGAACGGGCCGCCGGCGTTCGATGCCATGCCGTTTCTCGCAAGCACGAACGCATGTTCCATAAACTTCACATCGGTGTCGTTCATTTTGATTTTGGCCCCGTTATGCGAATTTCGTAGAGGTTCTTCCAGTCCTTGCCGGTTACGAAAATGCGGTCGCCGGCCGCATCGTATGCGATGCCGTTCAGCGTGTTCTCGGCCTTCGGATCGCTTGGGTCAGAGCTTTTCGCTTGATCGTTCGGCGAGATGTCGGCAAGGTCGATCCAGCCGACGATCGCTCCGGAATTCGGGTCGATGCGGGCGATATAGTTCGGCTTCCCAAGCACGGATTTCTCCTCGGAATGCCAAATGTTTGCCCAGAGCTCGCCCTTGACCCATTCGAGTTCATTGAGGCGCATCTGCGGTTCGCCGTCATCACGTTTGACGACGATCATTCGCTTCGACTTGAAGGTTTCGGGATCCATAACGCGGATGACGTGCGTGCCGTCGGTCATATAAAGAAGCGTTCCGTCGGTGGTCATTCCCCAGCCCTCGCCCGGATAGTTGAACTCTTTGAGCAGCTTGAAATCGTTGGCGTCGAACTGTCTGCAAAGCCCCTGCTGGTAAGTGAGTTGGTAGATCTTGCCGTTCACCTCGGCAATGCCTTCACCGAAATCCTCACGCGGAAGATCCCATTTTTGGACGACCTTTCCTGTTTCGAGCTCGACCTTGCGGAGGCTCGACTCGCCCTTCTCGCCGGTGCTTTCGTAGAGAAAACCGTCCTTGAAATAAAGGCCTTCGGTGAAAGCGTTCGGATCGTGCGGATATGTCTTTACGATCTCAAAACCATAGACAGGAACCGGACCGGCCGGCGTTTTCATCGGAGTCGGAGAACCTGCATTCGTGCCATTGTTGACAGCATTCGCAGAACATCCAACCGCCAAAGAACAAAATAAAGTGAGCAAAAAAAGTCGCATAGATATCATTTCTTCAAACCGAGTTCGATCGCGGCCTTGAGGCTTGCCTCGGAAAGGTTTCCGATCCGGCGTCCATTGATAAAGATGGTCGGCGTCCCGGTTATATGCAGCGCATCGCCGTCGGCAATATCCTTCTTGATCGCGGCAAGAGCTTTGTCCGAATTCATATCGGCCTCGAATTTCGCAGCATCGAGCCCGAGATCGGCGGCGTATTTTTTCAGGTTCGCCACATCGAGCTTGTCCTGATTCTTATACAGGATATCAATGTACTCGAAAAACTTGCCCTGCGCGTTCGCTGCCGACGCAGCACGGGCAGCAAGAAGCGAGTTGTCGTGGATCGATTCGAGCGGAAAGTTGCGAACGATGAGCCGGACCTTTCCGGGAAACGCAGCCATTGCCGCTTTGAGGAGCGGATGGGTCGCCGAGCAAGACGGGCATTGAAAGTCGCTGAACATAATGACGGTCACCGGAGCAGCTGCCGGACCTTCGGCCGGGCTGTCGCCGGCCGAGACCGATTCGACGGGCGGCTCGGGATCTTTGAACTGCAATGTGACGCCGTATTTCGTCGTAAGGCGTTTTCCGAACTCGGCATTAAGCCGCGCGTGTTCCTCGTCGCTGAAATCGACCATCTTGTTGGTGATCTCGCGGGCGATGATCGAGCTTGCCTCGACGCCCGTTGCCTTTGCCTCGTCGGCAACAAGCGTGTTGAATATGACGGAGTCCAGATCGTTCAGGATGTCGTCAGCGAGCTTTGCAGTGAATTCGTAAAGGTCATACTGGACGAACTTGTCAAATTCCGCCCGCGTGATCTTTTCGGTTCCCAACGTTGCAAGAACATCCGCAGGAGTCGGATTTGCGGCATTCACGTCCTTGACCGTTGCAGCTTTGTATTTGGTTTGAAGGTCGGTGATGAGCTTGACGACCGCGTCTTGCTGCTTTTTGCCGTTGAGCCAGTCGATGATAGGCTGCCGTGCCTTTTCGAGAGTAACGTCGCCGAGCGCATCTTTATTCGCGTCATAAGCGGCTTTTATCTCGGCTTCTGTCGGTGCAGGGATCGCAGGTTTCAGGTTCGCAAGCAAACGGCCGACCGTAATGCCTTTTGCCGAAGCTTCGATCGAAAGTACACGCGTGGCGATCAGTTCGCTCAGCAGGCTCGAGCGGAATTTCTTCAGATCGGCCGGCGCACCGGCGACCTCGGCTTGCACTTCGGGGGAAAGGTCGGCCACCGTGAACTTGTGCCCTTTTGCCGTTGCGAGAACATCTGTCGGCTTTTGTGCCGGCGCAACGGCGGCAGCAGAAAGCAGGATCGAGAATAAAATTGCAAGTTTCGTCATTTCAATATCCAACGTAGTACGCTTGAATCTTAGCAAACCTTTCGACTCTACTCGAACGCCTTTGGTTGTATATGCCTCTAGATAGAAAATTCTACGCACGCGAGGACACCGCAAAGATCGCCCGCGAACTGCTCGGCAAACTGCTCGTGGTGGCATCGCCCGAAGGCCGCGTTTCAGGGATGATCGTAGAAACCGAAGCCTATCTTGGCGAGATCGACCGCGCCGCTCACAGCTTTGGAGGCCGCCGGACAAAGCGTAATGAAGTTATGTATGGCGAACCCGGTTTCGCCTATGTTTTCTTCGTTTACGGGATGTACAACCAATTCAACTGCGTCACCGGTGTTGCGGGCACTCCGCACGCGATCCTGATCCGCGGTGTCGAACCCGTCGATGGCGTCGAGCTTATGCAGAAGCGTCGTCTAAAAGCAAAAAGGCTCACCGACCTCACATCCGGGCCCGGCAAACTCTGTATCGCGATGGGGATCGACCGCTCGCTAAATGGCGAGGATCTGCTCGGAAGCACGGTCTTTATTGAAGAATATCGAACTGTTCCATCGAAGGAAATTGCTTCCGGCAAGCGAATCGGGATTGACTATGCGGGCGAGGACGCCGATCTTCCCCTGCGGTTCTGGATCGCCGGGAATGCGTTCGTCAGCCGGAAGTAGAGAACTCAGCTCAGCCGTTTGGCGGGCATGTCATCGTAGTAGAGGATCTCGCGGGTAAGCAAATCTTCGCACAGATAGCGTACACTGCGGCAATTCCCGCTCGTGGACGGCGTTGGCCGTGAGAGATTCAATTTCGGCACGAAAACTGATATTTTATAGCTTTATGACCCAGCCAAAGATGACAAAGATAAGACCCGATATCCGCGCGATCACGCGCCTTGTCCCGAAGAGCGGCAATCTTGTTCAAGGTCAGTCCGAACTACCGATCGACCCAAGACTCGCAAAAGAAGCTGCCGAGATCATCGCAGCGAGCCAGAATCATTACGGACCGAGCGAAGGCGACGCGAATCTGCGCGCCGCGGTCGAGGCGAAGATAAAGAAATACAACAATGTCGATGTCAGCGCCGATGCAAAGCCGTTCGAACTGATGGTTACGAATGGCGGTACCGGAGCATTGATCGGGATCGCGCAGAGTTATCTTCGCGACAGGTCCGCGTTGGTCTTTGAGCCGTATTATCCGTATCACCGCCGCATCCTCGAAGATTTTGGGGCGAAGACGGAAACTTTTGAACTCGATGAGAACTTGAAGTTCGAAAAGGCGGAATTGCTCGCTCACTGCAAGGCCTTAAAAGACCGCAAAGAGTTTCCGCTCCGTGCGATCATCGTCTGCACGCCGGCAAATCCGAGCGGCAAGGTGATGACGGCGAGCGAACTCGAGGACATCGCTGATGTCGCAAAAGAACTCGACCTGCTCGTTATTTCGGATGAGGTCTATGAGCATTACGTAACGGGTGAGGATCCGCACGTCTCGATCGCGAGCCTGCCCGAGATGTTCGAGCGGACGATCACGGTAAATTCTTTTTCGAAATCCTGGAATATCTCGGGATGGCGTCTCGGCTACGCGTTCGGCAAAGGCGAACTGCTTGCTCCCGTGAATGCGGCAGCGAATGTCATCTATGTTTGTCCCGCGACACCGCTGCAGGCAGCTCTCGGCGGGGTCCTGATGGAGGATCCAGCTTACTATCCGAGGCTTCGGGATAAGTTCGACGCGAAACGCCTCGCGGTCGGAACCGTGCTCGAGGAGCTTGGCTTTACGATCTATGACTCAGGTTCGGCATTCTACCTTTGGGCACGTATTCCTGAGGGCAACTCGGATGCGATCGCGTTCAACGATATGCTGATGCGCGACGCGGGTGTCGGGATGACGCCCGGTTCGGCCTTCGCCGACACGGATCGCTGGGACGCACACGTCCGTATTTGTATCGCCCGCGAGGACGATATTCTTGCAGGAGCGATGGAGAAATTGCGCGCCGTCCTTGTCTGATTTTTCGAGGAAAGTATGAAACACGTTCTGACACTTCTTTTTATCGTTAGTCTCCTCATCTTGCCGCCGGCTTTGCTTGCGGACGAGGGAATGTGGACCTTCGACAATCCGCCGCTCAAGCAGTGGAAGGAGCGATACAACTTTGTGCCGCCGGCAGGCTGGCTCGATAGGGTCAGGCTCGCGAGCGTGCGTTTGAATGACGGCGGGTCGGCAAGTTTCGTTTCGCCGAACGGGTTGATCATCACGAATCAGCACGTCGCGAGCGGCCAACTCTCCAAGATGTCCACCAAGGAAAGGAACTACGTCAAAGACGGATTCTACGCTCCGACGCTTGCCGACGAGGTCAAGGCCACCGACCTTGAGGCGAACGTACTTGAGTCCTTCGAGGATGTAACGGCGAAGGTGCAGGGCGCCGAATCGAGCGAACAGAAAAAGGCTGTGATGGCCGACATCGAGAAAGACTGCACCGCGAAAACGCAATTGAAATGCGAGGTCATCTCTTTCTATAGCGGCGGCGAATACTGGCTCTATCGCTTTAAGAAGTACACAGACCTTCGCATCGTTTTTGCGCCGGAAGAGCAGATCTCGTTCTTTGGGGGCGATCTCGATAATTTTACGTATCCGCGATACGACCTCGACATCACTTTTCTGAGAGCCTACGAGAACGGCAAGCCTGCAGCGACGCCGAATTACTTCAAATTCTCCGAGACCGGTGCCGCCGACGGCGAATTCATCGTCGTGCCCGGCAATCCCGGTTCGACCGCACGTCTTTCGACGGTTGCTCAGCTCGCGTATCAACGGGATGTCGGCAATCCGCTGCTTGAGACGACGTGGAATACCCGCCTCTCCGCTCTTGAAAGCTACGCCAAGAAAGGCGATGAACAGCTCAGACAGGCGCATTCGGGCATACGCTCGCTTCGCAACTCGCTAAAGCGTCTTGCGGGCCAGGAGGAAGGCTTGCTGAATCCGCGTCAGTTCGGAACGAAGGTCGCCGAGGAGAAAGAGCTTCGAGACAAGCTGGAAGCGAAGGCCGACCTGAATAAGCTCTACGCGCCGGCGTGGACCGACCTTGAGAAAGCGTACGAGCATCTGCCTGAAAAAGCGCCGCGTCTCGCGTTCTCGACTATCTCGGTCGCCCGTCTCGGCTCGATAGCTTCGCAGATCGTCCGCTTTACCGAAGAGACGGCAAAACCCAACGACGAGCGTTATGACGAATATCGCGACAACCGTCTCGATTCGCTCAAATTCAGCCTGCTGTCGAAAGCCCCGATATATCCGGCAATGGAAGAGGCGATGCTCGTCGCGTGGTTGACCAAAGCAAAAGGGACGCTTGGCGTGAATGATCCGTTCATCAAAGCCGCGATCGGTGATGCGGAAGTTTCCGAGGTTGTCGGGCGTGCGGTGCGCGAGACAAAGCTGACCGATCCGGCCGCTCGAAAGGCTCTGCTCGATGGCGGAAAGGCCGCAGTTGCAGCTTCGACCGATCCGATGGTAACGCTTGCCCGCAGAATCGAACCCGTTATTCGAGAACTCCGAGCATGGAACGAGGCGAACATCGCCTCCGTTGAGACAAGCGCAGGCGAGCGTATCTCGAAGGCCCGATTCGCCGTCTATGGCAAATCGATTCCGCCGGACGCTAACTTCAATCTTCGCTTAAGTTACGGCCGCGTAAAAGGCTACGAAGAGGACACAACGCTGGTGCCCGACCACACGACGTTCTTCGGCCTCTATGACCGGGCACTGAGTTTTCGCGGAATGCCGCCATTCGATCTGCCGCAGCGTTACAAGGATAAAGTGGGCAAATTCGATATGTCGGCGGCGCTGAATTTCGTTTACACAGCGGACACGATAGGCGGTAATTCCGGTTCGCCGGTCATCAACGCCAAGGCCGAGTTCTGCGGCATTAATTTCGACAGCAACATCCAAAAGCTCTCGAATAAATATTGGTACGTTGAAGAGAACGAAGGCGGCCGCGCCGTCGGCGTACACTCGCAGGGCATTCTCGAAGCCTTGAGGCACATCTACGAAACGAAGGAACTCGTCGCCGAGCTGACCGCGAAGTAGATGCACTATCATCTTATCGGAATTTGCGGAACGGCGATGGCGTCGCTTGCGGGTATGCTGCTCGCACGCGGGCATAAGGTTACGGGGTCGGATCAGAATGTCTATCCGCCGATGTCAACGCAGCTTGAGGCCCTCGGCATCGAGCTGATTCGTGGCTATCGTGCTGAGAACACGGAAGTGAACGCCGACGTTACGATCGTCGGCAATGCGATCTCCCGCGGGAATCCGGAACTCGAGGCCGTTCTCGATCAGCGACTGAGATATACATCGCAAGCACAGGTCGTGCAGGACGAATTCATTCGCGGCCGACGCTCGCTCGTTGTCGCAGGCACCCACGGGAAGACCACGACGACGAGCCTTGCTGCCTGGATCTGCGAGTGCGGCGGCTTGAACCCGAGTTTTCTCGTTGGCGGCATCGTGCAGAATTTCGACGCGAGCTTTCGTGTTACGGACTCGGACTTTTTCGTCATAGAGGGCGACGAATACGACACCGCATACTTCGACAAAAAGCCGAAGTTCATGCATTACCTCCCCGAGATCGCCATCGTCAACAACATCGAGTTCGACCACGCGGATATTTACGACGACATCGACGACATCAAATGGGAATTCTCACGCTTGATGAACCTCGTGCCGGGAAACGGTCGTCTGATCGCCGGCATCGATTCGCCGATCGTTGGCGAGGTGCTTGCCGAGATGGAGGGCAAGCTTTTTACGCAGGTCGAAACTTTCGGCCTCTCGGACGGGGCGAAATGGCAGGCGCGCTACATTGATTTTTCGGGCGACAAGACGCGTTTCACCGTCTTTCGCGAGGGCAATGCGTTCGGCGAATTCGAGACATCGCTGCTCGGCGAATTCAACGTGCGGAACTGCCTCGCGGTGATCATCGCTGCCAATGCGTGGGGCATCTCGAACGAGCAGATCCAAAAAGGTTTCGATACATTTCTCTCGGTCAAAAGGCGAATGGAGGTCCGCGGCATCGAACGCGGCGTAACTGTCATCGATGATTTTGCGCATCACCCGACGGCCGTAGAAGAGACCCTGAAAGCGCTTCGGATGAAATATCCGTCAAACCGCCTTATCGCCGTCTTTGAACCTCGAACGTGGTCGTCGCGGCTTGCGACATTCCAAGAACCCTATTCGAAAGCTTTTGGTTACGCGGACCGCGTGATCATCGCGGGCGTTTACAATACCGCGAAAGCGAGCGAACTCGGCAAAGTTCTGGACGTCAACGAACTCGTCGATGACCTGAATTTACGCGGGAAACGGGCCGAAAGTTTTCCGGACGCCGATTCTATCATCGAGCATTTAGTGCCTGACCTTAGGGACAATGACGTCGTTGCAATTATGTCGAACGGGGCTTTTGGCGGTATTCACTCAAGATTGCTGGACGTGTTACGAGGTGTTTAACCAAAAGAAAAACATGCTTGCCAAAATTCGCGAAAAAGGGCATACTTCCTTTGTTTGCTCTCGCTTGATATCGCGTTGATACGTCCGTCCCGCCAGGAAAGCGCGGTGCTTTTTCGGTTCGGTTTTGAGAGTTAGTTAATTGTATTCGTTTTGAAGCAACCGATCTTTTTGTGCAGGATATTTCGCACCGCACAGGGACTAAGTCCGACAGAACAGCATTTCGCTCTTTCTTTTGGCAGCCTGCCTGCCGCATTTGCTTCAACTTACCTCTAAATAATTCGGAAAGCTAACACATGGGAACTAAACTTTACGTAGGCAACTTGTCATTTCGCGTGACAAACGAGGATCTACAAGAATATTTTGCGGCGGCCGGTGCAGTTGAGTCTGCGAACGTCGTTTTTGACCGCGAAACCGGACGTTCACGCGGTTTTGGATTCGTTGAAATGGCGTCGGATGATGCTGCGACCGCTGCCATCGCTCAATTCAATGGGCAGGAATATGACGGCCGGAATATGGTTGTCAACGAAGCACGCCCGCGGGAAGACCGTCCACGCGGTGGCGGCGGTGGTTACGGCGGGGGCGGCAGCAGGGGCCGGGACCGCGGAGATCGCGGCAACCGCTGGTAGGGAACGGCTGCTGAGGCAGTGGTTTTTTCAAAACGGATCGGAAGCTAACGAAATAGCCTCTCGATCCGTTTTTCTATTGGTCATCGACCTTGCCGTCGAAGTTCGCGAGAGCGACAACAATGTCGTCGATCAGCGAGATCCTTTCGCTGGGCGATGGAACATTATTGACGAGTATCGAGAGGACGAGTTCTTCGCCGCCTGCGGTTCGTACATATCCGGAAAGAGCCGAAACCTGATCGAGTGTGCCGGTCTTGCCGCGAAAATTTCCTGAAACTAGAGTTCCCGCAAACCTTCGTTTGAGTGTCCCGTCAACTCCGCCGACCGCGAGGCTGTCGCGCCATACCTGTGCATTCTTGCTTGTTTTCGCCATATAGACGTAAAGAGCGGCAACCGCCGAAGGGGTTACGAGATCGTGCCGGGACATACCGCTTCCGTCGTGCTGAACTACGCTATCTTTCGGGATGCCGACATCCTTTGTCAGGAAATCTTTGACAACAGCGAGGCCGACCGCACTGCTGCTGCCGGATACCGTTGCCCCATCCTTTCGCCGCTTCTCTTCGCCTAGCGTCCAAAGGATCGTTTCTGTGTACATATTCTGGCTCGGCTTCATCGTCTTTGCAGCGACAACCCCGAACGGCGGCGACTGGAGCGTTGCAATGAGCGTCTGTGTCGGCGGCGTTGTGACCGCAGGCGGAAGTAAACGTACGTCACCGCTAACGGAAATGCCTCTCGCGATGAGGCGTTCCTTTAAGAGAGCGAGAAAGAGATCAGCCGGCTGTGTCACAGCGACCGAGCCGTTCCACGGAGTCATGCCGGAAGGCATCTGGCCGCCAATGTCGAGAATATTGCGATTAAGGCGTTTTGTTACCGTCAGTGAGGAAGAACTTCCACCGGTGGTGCAAGTGTTGTTGACCGTAAAAACACTCGCTCGCGGCAAGATACGTACATCACACGGCTGGCCTGGTTTCGCGGGCGATATGCGAACATCGACGGCATTGTCATTGATCGGCAAGGCGGAGATGCCGGCACCGTAATACCACTGGAGATCGTCCCATTCCCACGTCTCTGGAATTTCGCCGCCGGAGAAGTAGCTCAGATCGCCGACGAGACCGCCGTTGATCTTCTTTACGCCGGCCTTCACGAGTTCATCGACGAGCGCGTCAACTCCTTTGTAATAATCGCCGTAATAGAATGCCGTCGATACCGACACGTCACCGCCGCCGAAGATACGCAGGTCGCCGTTGATCGTGCCCGTACTGTCGGGCAACGCGCTCGCAAATGCCTTCGTCTCGAAACGAAAATTCGGACCGAGGCGTTCGAGTGCGGCCGCAACCGTGAAATTCTTCATGTTCGACGCCGGCGTGAAGTATTTTTCCGGATCGTTCTCGAAGATCACCTTGCCGGAATTCAGCGACAATATTTTGATCCCGAGGCGCCCGCGAGCGACATTCGCCGAGAGCATTCGCCCGCGGATCTTCGTCTGCAGAGATGCGAGCGTCTGCACCTGTTTCGCAGGCGTCGGAGTTGGTGACGCATTTACCGTTGCTGATGGGATCGGCGTCGGCGTGGTAACGACCACACGCGGCCTCGGCGGTGTCGGCGTTGTCGTTGGTTCAATGAAGCCGTCGGCATTGACAACGTGGACGCTGCTAGAGAATGCCGTTAGCCAAAGTGAGATCGAAAAGGTAAAGAAAAGAAGTAAGCGAACTCTCATCCCAGAAATTGTAGCGTAACCTTCGCCAGTAAGAGAATGCCCGCGTTCGTCCGCTACCTTGCTGAGGCCGAACGGAGAGGCGAAAATATCGAGATTTCAGAATTGTTAGAGAGGTAGAATTACGATAGTATTTCGGGGAGTCCACAAAGGTTCTCAAAAACAGAGTTAATAATACATACCAAATGTCTGGAGTTGCTGCGGATGACGCGTCTTAAGGTCTTTTCGATAATGTTGTTTGTTGTGTTTGGGCTTGCCGCATATTTAGTGGCCCCTGATCATACGGGCGCTAGAGCAAAGGGGTTCGTCGGCGAGGTTCCTGCCGCACCGACTGGAGTCAATGCAAGTGATAATTGGTATATTAACAAGGTCGGCTTGCGTTGGGATGCGATCAGGGGCGCAACTCTTTACCGCATTTATCGCAATTCGGTCAACAACCCTTCGGCCGCAACTGATGTCGGGACGACCCAGGCGAATTTCTTTTTTGATACTACCTCGGCCGTTGGACAAACCTATTTCTATTGGGTTCGTGCAGAGAATAGCGCCGGACAAAGCCTCTTTGGTGCTCCCGATCAGGGCACGCGTGCGAACGGCAATTTCCCGGGCAGCACCTTTCCACCGCTTGATCCGCCTCTCGAATCCGCACAGAATCCGGTAACGGCTGCAAAAGCCTATCTAGGCAAGACACTCTTTTGGGACGAGCAGCTCTCGTCAACGCAGACAGTTGCCTGCGGAACTTGCCATCGTCCGGCGATGGGCGGCTCTGACCCAAGAACCGATGTTGATGATCCGCGATCTCGGAATCCGGGGCCGGATAATACGTTCGGAACGGTCGATGATATCTTCGGCTCACGCGGAGTTATCGAGAACGCTCAGGACGGAACTTATTCCTTCAATGCGATCTTCGGATTTCGGGAGCAGGTGACAAATCGCAAATCACCGTCCTATTTGAATGCGGCTTACTCTCCGCAAGGGATCTTTTGGGACGGACGAGCAAGCAACGAATTTCGAGATCCTATCACGAATGAGGTCGTCATTCCTCTTATAGCATCGCTCGAGAGTCAATCCGTTGGACCACCGGTCTCGACCGCCGAAATGGGGCACCTGGGACGCGACTGGACGCAGGTGGCGGCGCGCATCCAGATATCAAAACCGCTTGCGCTTGCCAGCGATGTTCCGACCGGCCTGAAAACATGGATTGGCGACCGTACCTATCCGCAGCTTTTCCTGGAAGCGTTTGGGTCGCCGGACGTAACACCCTCGAAGATCGCAATGGCGATCGCGACGCACGAACGGACGCTTTTCTCAGACCAAACGCCATTGGATAAGGCAGTCGCCGGAATACAGCCTTTGACACCCAATGAGGCTCAAGGCCAACAGGTTTTCGAGACAAATAACTGCGCGTCGTGTCACCTAAGCTCGCTGCTCTCCGACCAGGCATTCCACAATATCGGTGTCAGGCCGCAGTCTGAGGATCCTGGAAGGTTTGCGGTAACCGGAGACGAGTTCGACCGAAGTGCATTCAAAACTCCGGGCTTGCGAAATGTCGAGCTGCGCTTTCCGTATATGCACACGGGTCGACTACGGTCCATTGAGGACGTGATCGACTTTTATAATCGCGGCGGTGATTTTGATGCGCCTAACGTCGATCATGAACAGATACATCCGCTCAACCTTACGAACGAGCAAAAGGCGAACCTCGCGGCTTTCCTCAAGCGACCGCTAACCGATGATCGTGTACGGAATGAACTTCCGCCGTTCGATCGTCCACAGTTGTTTACGGAATCGGATCGCTTTCCGCAGATAACGGGGAGCGGACGGCCCGGAACCGGAGGTATCGTTCCCGAAGTTGCCGTGAATTCGCCCGGCCTTATCGGCAATCAGCGTTTTACAGTAGGGGTTTCCAGGGCAGCCGGCGGCTCGCAAGCCTACCTTGTTATCGATTCCGTTGATCCAGGAGTAGGCAGTTCGATACCGGGGAGCGGTTCGTTCATCCACCGAAATATCGCGTTGAACGGAAGCGGTGCAGGCGGTGGATTCGGCTCGACAGTTTTCCCCATACCAAACAATCCGAACTTGGTCGGACAGACGCTCTACGGGCGTTGGTATGTCGTGGATGCAGGTGCTGCTAACGGCTTTTCAGTGAGCAGGCTCTTTAGTTTCAAAATATTTTCGTCGGATTCAGCGACGCCGCATGCGACGCCTTTCGATTTTGACGGTGATGGGAAGACGGATGTGAGCGTGTATCGGCCGTCGAATAATGTGTGGTATCTGCAGAGATCGACTGCCGGGTTCACGGCGTATCAGTTCGGTGCCGCTGGCGACAAGATGGTTCCCGCGGACTACACGGGCGACGGCAAGACCGATGTCGCGATCTATCGGCCATCGAACGGGAC
>CALMYB010000025.1 GCA_937873515.1 uncultured Acidobacteriota bacterium | reverse complement strand
TTTGCGACCTCTTTCCCAGGGTTGCGGCCGCGACGGCCTTACCCTGGGCTATATTCTCCCGTCCCCTACGGGGACTAGGATCTTTGCGGGATTTCGCTTGGCGTACTTTGCGTTTTTAAACCGATCGTAAACGCAAAGAACGCAAAGACGTGAACGAGACGAGCGTAATCGCAAGAACGACCACGAGCCGCGAATGCATGAATCTCAATCGGTATTTGCTTTGACAGCACGCGCTTGCGGCGATTTTCGGCGGCTGCCGAAGCGGACGAAGTTCTCGTATGCCTCGCGAGCGTTGTCGCTCATCGAGACGATCTTGGCGCCGATCAGATATCTATCGACCGAGAGGTGAATTTCGCTTTTCTCGTAGCGACAGCCTAGGACCTTCATTTCGATTCGGCCGCCGGGAAGGTCGATCTCGACGTTGAGCGTGAGTTCGTGGCCGACAAAGTATTTCTCCTGGATGCGGATGGCGGGCGTAAGGAATGCGATACCCGTACGGCTTAGATCGACGGTCTCGCCGGCGACGGCGGCATTGCGTGCGAGGTCGCGGTTCCGCTGATCATCGACCCGAGGTTCGAACCAAACGCGCATCGGCGCAGCATAGGCACGACGCGGAGAAACCAATCTTTCCGAAAGGGAGCGGCTAAACTTATTGATGATCTTGCGAATCATAGCGTCAAACACTCCGCGAGGCTTTGCCTCTTACGGTTTTGCCGGTTCGGGTTCGAGCGGCTTGCCGTTGTTGTCCCGCCCTCGTACATGCGGAAGGCCGCCTTTGTCTATCTCGAGAATGAACGACTGTTTGCCGGAACGGCCGTATTCGGCGGGTGTCGCGGTCGCGGTGTATCGGCGTTTGTTCTCGGAGATGGTGAGAGCGTAGTTATAGCCCGTCGAGGCGCTCGATGTAACGTCGGGCGGAAGAAGGCCGGCCGTTATCAATCCGTTAAGATCGGTAACTGTATTGTCATGCTGAATGCTGTAAGCGACCTGAGCTTTTGCGATACGCTCGAGCATTATCTTCGCTTCTTCCTCGTGCGTCTCGATGCGAAGGTTGTAAAAATAATTCTTACCTTCTTTGCGTATCCGCTCTTCTGCGACAGCATCTGCGGTCTGGATGATCCAAACACCGTTGACCTTCTTCAGCTCGATCTTCTGGAGTTTGAATTTCGAATCGTCGTCGGGGTCTGGCAGGTTCGCAGTGACCGTTGCGTTATCGCCCGAGACGATCTCTCCGTTGATCTCGATCTCGGTCGGTATAGATCCCGCGATCGCTTCAAAATCCAGTGAGAAATCCTTTAGCTCAGTTTCGTTCAGGCTTTCGATCGCCGGTCGGAGATTCGTCAGGAACAACGCGTCGCGAAACTTCTTTTCACGCAGGAGTTTGTAGAAGGTCCGCACTGTGTCGGCCGGGCCGCCGGCTTCGATCTCGATCGTTGCTCCGCGTGGACCAGCAGGTTTTTCGGCTGCGGAATTGGAAGCTGCCGCATTCGGAGCCGGGACAGCGTCCTTTGATTCCGCCGTTGAGCAGGAAAAAATAAGCAAAAGACTGCCCGAAACCAGTACGAGGGACGCGCGGCGGGTTAGCGCAAAGATCGAGTTTTTGTTGAACTTAACCGACATCAGGATACGGGCGAAGCTTTCAGGGGTCTTGAGAGCCGCAAAGACAAAGCGACACGCTTACCTCGACAGTATAGCGTGTCGCTCAAAGCAAGTAAAACACTTTTTAATCGAGTGTTTTACCTTTTAACCAAAGTTCGCGGCCGACGAGGTAAAGAATCACCGCAAGGCCGAGGAACGGCATAATGCCGAGCAGGTCGGCGGCTCCACCCGAGAAGAACGGATTCGCCCCTTCGGACCATTTCTCCATTCCTTCCTGGAAGTGCTTCAAGGACGGCACCACCGCAAAGACCGCGATCAGGATACCGGCGATCGCTCCGCCGGCAATATAGCCGGAGGCGAGCAGAACGCCATTGGATTTGTCGGTTTCGGCAGTTATCTGATCTTCCGTCAGGTCTTTGGACGCGAGCTTGCGCCGCAGGAAGATATCGACGAGATATCGCACGATGCCGCCGATGAAGATCGGTGAAGAGGTCGAGATCGGCAAATAAATGCCGACCGCGAAGGCCAGCGACGGGACGCCGCAAAGTTCAAGTACGACGGCGAGCATTGCTCCCAAGATGACAAGGCCCCACGGCAGATTCTGACCCAAAACGCCCTTGATGATGTAGCTCATCAAGGTCGCCTTAGGAGCGTCGTAACGCTCGAGCGGACGACCTTCATCATCGACCTTCAAAATGCCGTTGATGCCCGGATCGACAAAGTAAACGGGCTTTCCTTGGTCATTGACGAGATATTTGCCGACCTGGCCTTCTTTCGGTTCGGTATTTTGCCAGACGCGGTAGGTCGCGGTGTCGGTCTCGCCGTATTTTCCGCCGACGTGCTCGCTCTGCAGTTTGCCGTCCTGACGGAAGAGTTTATCTTCGGTGAGCACTACCTTTGCTTCGGGTGAATCGGCCGCAACCTTCTGATAATAGGTACGTGAGCTGTTCAGGAAGATGAGCAGCGAACCGAGAACGAGTGCCGACGCCAAAGCTCCGACGAGGATCGCGATCTGCTGGCGCCACGGCGTTCCGCCGACCCAGAATCCCGTCTTAAGATCCTGCGATGTCGTACCGCCGTTCGACGATGCGATGCAGACGATGCCGCCGATCGAGAGTGCCGTAACGAAGTACGGGTCAGGAGCGGTCCAGCCGAGTCCTAAGAAGACGAGGCATGTGATGAGGAGCGTTGCGACGGTCATACCCGAGATCGGGTTCGATGAGGAACCGATCTCACCCGTCAACCTTGATGACACCGTAACGAACAGGAAGCCGAGAACGAGGATGAGCAACGCACCCGAGATAGAAACGAACGGGTGAACGAAGATGCTGAGGCCAAGCTGAGGGAACAAGAGTATTGCCGCTAGCAGGCCGATCATTCCGGCTGCTACCCATTTCATCGAGATGTCTTTATCAGTTCGAGGCGTTTCTTCACCGTTGGCAGATGCGCCGCCGCGAAGGTCGGCAAGGCCCGCCTTAAGTCCGTGAATGATCGTCGGCAAACTGCGAGCGAGCGAGATTATTCCCGCCATTGCGACCGCACCTGCACCGATGTAAAGCACATACGCACTTCGAATACCTGATGGCGAAAGCTCGGCGATCGTCTTGCTCAATTCAGGTGCGACAGGTGTTGGGACGGCCGCACCGAAGAGCTTGATCATCGGGATCAGAACGAGGTACGAGAGCACGCCGCCGCCCATCATCAAACCCGCGACACGCGGCCCGATGATGTAGCCGACGCCAAGCAGCGTCGGGTCATTGTCGGAGTTGATCGTGCCGCCGTTATAGCCCGCCTTTGAGAAATCGTAACCGGGCGATTCCTTCCAGAAGAAGAGAACCTTCATTATCGAGTTGAAAAGAAATCCGAAGATGAACCCGATGGTGATGATCTTGCCGCCCTGGAGTGCCGCGTTGTCGTCGCCGGCCTTATCCGCGTCGTGCGAGGCCTCACGGGATTCCTGGGACGCGCCGGCCTTTAAGACCTCTGCGCAGGCCGTGCCCTCCGGATATTTCAGATATCCATGCTGATCTTTGATGAGAGCGCGTCTGAGCGGGATCATCATCAGGATACCGAGAAGTCCGCCCATCACCGCGACGAGCATCACGCGCGTGAGTTCCAGGTCGAAGCCAAGGATCATTATCGCCGGCATCGTTACACCGATACCGAAGGCGATCGATTCACCAGCAGAACCCGCGGTCTGCATAATGTTGGCTTCGAGGATCGTCGCATCCCGCATGCCGATCTTTGACAGCAGCCGGAAGAGCGTGATCGCGATGACCGCGACAGGTATCGATGCCGAAACCGTCAAACCCGTCTTTAAGACGAGATAAAGCGAAGATGCGCCGAAAATGATGCCTAAGATCGAACCCACAAGCAGCGGCAGCGGAGTTAATTCACGCAATTTTGCTGAATCGGGAATATATGGACGGAAGTTTTTTAGGAACGGATTCTCCATTCTGAACGAGATCTCCTATTTTTATTGCGTAACGGACAAAGGGGAAAGTGCTTCGGAAAATGTACATTGCCTTTGCATTTTAAGCAAGTATTTACAGGCAATAAAACGCGCTTGTCCTGCATACTAATTAGTAATTACTAATGGGTCTATGGTAGTTAAGCTGAAAAACGTATAGGCTAAACTACTGAAATGAAACAACTAAACCGCTATTATCG
>CALMYB010000024.1 GCA_937873515.1 uncultured Acidobacteriota bacterium | reverse complement strand
GTCCCGTTCGATGGCCGATAGATCGCGACATCGGTCTTGCCGTCGCCCGTGTAGTCCGCGGGAACCATCTTGTCGCCCGCGGCACCGAACTGATACGCCGTGAACCCGGCCGTCGATCTCTGCAGATACCAAACATTATTCGACGGCCGATACACGCTCGCATCCGTCTTCCCGTCACCGTCAAAATCGAAAGGCGTCGCACCGGTCGGCGTTGATGATGTACCGATCGTGAAGTTCGAAGAAGATGTCCCGGCGGGATCGACAAACCCAGCTTCGCGAACTCGGATTCGAGCTGTCGAGGTCGGTGTATTCGGTACCGTCCAACTTCGCGAGCCGGTGTTGGCGACATCATTCGCGATGACGGTCGGAAAGGTCGTTCCGCCGTCGGTCGAGAGTTCGATAGTGACATTTCGGTCGAAACCGGAAGTGCTCGTCCAAGTGATATTCACGTTCGATCCGATCGCGACGGAACCGTTTGCGGGCGCGACATTCGTGATCGTATCGCGCACCTGATCGTTGTTGCTGTCGCGATACCAACCGATATCTCGCATTACCTGGCGCGTAAGGTCCAAGGTAAGCGGAATGCCCGCGTTTATATTCGGTTCCATCAATAGGTTCGGACTGCAGGCCGTGTTGAAATGCGAGATCGACGATCCGCCCTGAAATGTCGAAGGCGTGTAAAGCTGCACGCGTCCGCTTGGATCATCGCAAGCGGTCAGGAAGCTCGACGCGATCCTGACGTTCGAACCATCGAATACAACGTTATTATTATTCGTCGCCGATGTGCGGCGTTCGATATCGGTCATCTCCGACCAGCGTTTCCCGGTCGTGGTATCGACCATGAACCGAAGATACGCATCAGGAAATCCGGACGGCATCTCACCGGACGAGCCATTCACAAAGCTCGAAAAACCGAGCCCGTGTCCCATTTCGTGAAGAAGAACGACGAGCAGATTGATGCGGCCGGCCGGTGTTGAGTTATTCAATCCATAGTAGAAACGCGTACCGGAACCCAGGCAGCCGTTATCGACCTCGGTATTGAACTGCGCAAAGATCTCAGGATTCGTTAAATTCAGAGCACTCCCGGCGAGCTTGTTCGCGAGTGAAACGTGATACCAAGTTCCTGCGACAGGTGCTCCCGAAAAATCGCGGAGGCGGCTCGTCGCTCCAGCCGAGCCGAGAACTCCGCCGCTCGGTGAGCAGGGCGAAAGAGAGTTGAACTGCGAGTTCACTTCGATCGGAACATTTGTGTCGAGGAATGCTCCCCAGATCTCGGCGGCAAAATTGAATAGATTCAAACGCTGTTGGCCGCGTGTTGTACCGTCGTTGCCGCCTTCTGGAGCAGCGGCCGTCGGATCGTTGAAACCTTCGCCCGCACCGTCGCCATTGACGATGGTGATCGTCGCAGAATTTGGATTCATTGCACGGCGTTGTGTCGCCTCGGCGATCAGGTTTTTGTAAAAGGCCAATTCAGACGGCGACATTCCATGCCGAGCGGCCTCGTCGGCGATCTCAGTTTTTTCAGGGTAATGCGAGGTGAGCCTTGCGCCGGTAAAAAGATCTCGTCCAAAGAAATTCTCGGCCTCGCCAAGATCCGTTACACAGGCCGCGACCGGTTCTCCATCGCTCCCGAGTCGCCCGAGCATTACGTTCTGGAACGTCGTGCCCATATCGACCTCAACGCCACCGTCCGGGAGAGTTCGCTCGATACTGCGAGCGTCGGTACGATCGGTCAGGTCACCGATCAGGCGTCCGAGTTCGCGATCGCCGTTCTGCGGCTGAGTGCGGTCACGATGTACCTGTGCGGTTGCCAGCGACCAGCGGCCTGTTCCTACAAAGATCAGAACTGCGAAAAGAAATGCCAATGCTGCGGCGGAGAGAATTAATTTTTTCATTATTGATACAACCTTGTATGTGGGGTCGAGCGAAGCCTCGCGAAAGCCCAATCATCTCATAGCCAAATGGCTTTTGCCAACAAGTTTTTGATACGGACTTCGCAACGAAGAAACGCGGCTTAGGATCGAGAGCCTTCCCGTTCGTTTCGCGGCTTTGCAGCGGGGTGGAGACATCATTCAGCATTTGTCAGCCTGACCGATAATGGCGGTCAGGTTGACCGATTTTCTGTCTAACGAGAAGACCATAGATCGGATAACTGTAATCCTGTCAACAAATAGAGCGTGGCACGTCCTTTGACTATAGAACGCACAGACGAGGTGCGCAGTGCGCATTCTTCGAAATGGTCAGATTCACCCGGAAGGGAAAGAGGCGATTATGAAGACTATAGTTTTGTCGAAAGTGATGCAGAAAACGCTATCAATGGTGTTTATTGCATCCTTTCTGTTTGCGAACACTTTAGCGTTCGGAACAAACGATGCGAACCATGTTCGCACTTTGAGTTCTGAAGCGGTTGTCGCGAAATACACCACCGATCTTACACAGCTTGGCCGTGAAGGAAGACTGCGTAAGGACCTAAGCCTCGAGAGCGAAGCAATTCGTCTCACGAACGCGTTAGCTGAAGGGGGTCTTCGCCAACCGGTTCTCGTTACTGATCTGCGGGAAACACGAAACACGATTGTTGAGCAGCTTGCACTTAATATCGCGAACGGAGATGTGCCTTCGGGCCTTGCCGATCGCGCAATTGTCAGGCTTGACGTGGATTCTGTTTACTCCAACTCCGCAACCGGTGACGAATTCGAGGGTCTGGTCGCATCCATTCTGGATGCCGCAGTCTCCGATCACGGCAAGAAGATCTTGTTCATTGACGATCTCGGAAGTGTGCTTCGCAGCAAGAATGTTGCCGCGAAACTCTTGAGTTGTGTCGCTGAAGGAAAGATCGCGGTTATCGGCGGCAGCACTGCTGCTGATTACCGCGATCGCATCGATGCCGACACAACTTTGGCCGATGCGTTCATAGCGTTTGCAGTTAAGGATCCGAAAGCGGCGCCCGCGGAAGACGAAAGTGCTTCAAATTCCGGGAACTATCGCGGCGGGAACCTATCACCGGATCTTCGTGAGATGATCGCCAGCGATCCGAGCGGCCGGACCCGTGTTGACGTGATAATTCAGGCACGAAATGCCGACAATCCGGCCCTTCGCCGGCTTATCGCATCAGGTGAAGCCCACATTACGGATCGTGTCGGTTCGACCGATACGCTTGTCGTCAATATGCCGCTTTCGACCGTACAGACTTTGTCGCAAAGCGGATTGGCGAACTACATTTCGCCTGATCGGCCGACGTCGTCGACGGGCCACATTGAGGACACGACGGGTCTTTCGCTGATGCGAAGCCAGCCGGCACTCAACGGTCGTGCGGCTTATACCCTTGACGGAACCGGCGTTGGCATAGCGGTCCTTGACTCCGGTATCTATGCTTCGCATAACGGATTTAAGAACAATGCGGGTGCTTCGAGGATCGTCGCGAACGTGAACTTCACAAACTCGAATCTTAGCGACACCTCGGACGGTTACGGACACGGTACGCACGTTGCGGGCCTTGCCGCCGGTAACTCGAACGTGTCGGGCGGATCTTACCGCGGTGTAGCATCCAACGCTAATATCATTAGCGTAAAGGTGCTCAATGGGAATGGCCAGGGGCAGCAGTCGTGGCTCTTGAACGGCCTCGACTGGGTCCTTACAAATCGTACGGCCTATAACATCCGTGTCGTCAACCTCAGTCTCGGTGCAACCGCGATCGATACATACACGAACGACCCGGTCTGTTTAAAGGTAAAGGAACTCGTCGATAACGGTATCGTCGTGATCGCCGCTGCGGGAAATCTCGGAAAGGATTCTCTAGGCAACAAGCGGTACGGCCAGATCCATTCGCCCGGCAACAGCCCGTATGCGATCACCATCGGTGCAAGCAACACGATCGGCACCACGGCACATGGAGACGATACGATCGCGAGCTTTAGCTCACGCGGCCCGACGCGGAGCTTCTACACTACCTCGACCGGCACGAAGGTCTTCGACAACATCATAAAGCCGGACCTCGTCGCTCCGGGGAACAAGGTCATCTCGTCGAAATCGCCGATGAACCTGATGTCGATAGAGAATCCGCAGCTTTCGCTCGATCTCTCCAACGGCGCTGATTCGATGATGTATATGAGCGGCACATCGATGTCGTCGCCTGTGGTCGCCGGCGCCGCCGCCTTGCTGCTTCAGGTAAATCCGAATCTTACGCCGCAGATGGTCAAGATGCTGCTCCAATACACGGCACAGCCTATTGCCGGAGCGAACACGTTCGAGCAGGGTGCCGGCGAACTGAATATCGAAGGAGCTGTTAGGCTGGCAAGATCTCTCCGTACGGACGTTGACTTTCGCTTGCTGACGCTTGGCGATTCGATGGTTCCGTCGGGTTGGACGATGCCAACAGCGTCGAGCACTGTTGGCGGCTCAACCGTTTCATGGTCGCAGATCGTCACCGGCTTCTACACAAGTCTTTCGGGAAGTCAGCTCGTCTCAAAATTCCAAAGGGTCTATCGCCGCGACAATAGCGTCGGCGAAGGCATTAGCTTTGGGAACGGCAGCTTTTCGCTGAACAATACCTATCTCACGAGCGGCCTTTCGATCAACCGCAACATAAACACGAGCAATGGAGCACCGCTAGGTGCGGGATCGCTATATCTGTCCTACGGCGTTCTCGTCGGCGACGGAGTACTTGTCGGTGACGGTGTGATCGTCGGTGACGGCGTGCTTGTCAGCGACGGTGTTCTTGTCGGCGATGGTGTCTTGATCGGCGACGGTGTTCTGATCGGCGACGGTGTGCTGATCGGTGACGGTGTACTCGTCGGAGACAGTGCTCTCCAAGGCGATGACACACCTGCAATGCAGTAAAGGAGGCATTTGAAAATGTTGAACAGAGCAATGAAAATGTCATACGAACCTGCAATTGCGAGCGAACCATATTTTGGACGTGCGATCGCAACCCCTGCTTTTCGCTTGAGCGAGTCAGATTCTGCAGAGGTCGCAGCGTTCCTTGCGGTCGATCCGGTCCAGACAGTTGTGATGTCGAGCTACATCGCTGACAACGGCATGGTGAGCAGCCTCAATCGCGGGGAATTCTTCGGGCATCGTGACGAAAGCGGTCAGCTTGACGGCGTCGCTCTGATCGGCCACAGCACTCTCGTTGAGGCTCGGTCTGACGAAGCAATGCAGGCCCTTGCACAGGCTGCCAAGAAGCCAACCGTTCCGGTTCACCTCATAATGTCGAACGGAGATGACGCCCAGAGATTCTTTGACCTGATGGCAGACGGCCTTCGCGCCGCCCGGATTCGATGCGTTGAAGATCGTTTCGAAGCCGCGTTTCCGTTCGCGGTCCAGTCGTGCGAATACGCGATCAGGCAAGCCGACATCACTCAACTCAAAGCCGTCGCACAGGCGCAGGCAGAGCTTGCATTCATCGAATGCGGCGTTGATCCGATGGTTCGTGATCGCGAAGGCTTCTTAAAGCGCGTTGCACGACGGATCGAGCAAGGACGCGTGTTTGTGGTCTTCGAAGACGGCAAGCTTATCTTTAAGGCCGACATCATCGCCGAGACGAGCGAAACGATCTACCTCGAAGGCATCTACGTCGATCCCGAATATCGTGGAAAAGGGGTCGGTTCGCGGTGTCTCGCGGCACTGACGGCACGATTGCTTTCCCGGTGTCCTAATATCTGTCTGCTGAGCAACGTGGAGTTCACGAATGCCCACAGAAGTTATCAGAAAGCCGGATATCGACGAACAGGCCAATGCGTAACGCTATTCGTGTAGGATGCAAATCCTGAAATGAAGGCAGGTTATCCCTGCCTTCAGCGAACGTCCTGCATCGGCTTTCTCCCACTCCCAGATCTCGTTGCAATGCCGAAACCTTATCGGCATTACCAGAAGGCAGCCCTTTCCTCAACCTCCCTGAAGGGCAAGAACGTAACGGCAAGCGAATTCCTTGCCAAGTAAACGAATGGAACGTCAACGATTATTAAGATCAATAGAGATCACGCTCTGGATACTTGGGCTCGCGGTCGCCGCATGGGCGATCTACGGTTTTCCCTATGCGAGGATCGATGTCCCAATGGCGGCGTTCTTCTTCCTCACTGTAGCGATCGGAGCAAAGGTCACCATCCAGATACCGCGCTTCAAGTCGTACATTTCGGCCTCCGAAACCTTTATTTTCCTAGGCCTATTGATCTACGGCGGCGAGGCGGCTATCTTGCTTGCGGCCGCTGAGGCATTTGCAACGTCTTGGACATTTTGCAAAAAGAAAAGAACGGTTCTCGTAAATACGGCGACGATCGCCTTTTCGACGTTCTGCGCGATCGGCGTTTTGAAGTTCGCCGGCGTGTATGAGCATTTCCATAGCTACAACGCACATCCGCGGGCATTCTTGACCGCACTGCTTTTGCTAGCGTTGGTTCAGTTCCTCGTTAATACGGCCATCGCCTCGACTTATGCAGCTATTCGGGATGGAAAGCCGCTGTTCGAGACATGGCAGAAGAAATATATTTGGACATTTCTCACCTACATCGTTGGTGCGGCCGCGGCGGGAGCACTTGTGCAGCTTGCTGACACGATCGGGATCGGGATAGTCCTTATCGCCTTTCCGGTCTGCTTCTTCGTGTTCTATTCCTATCGAATGTATCTGCAGAACGTCGAGATCTCGATGGAGAAGGCCGAACAGGCAGAAAAGTACGCAAGGCTGCTGGAGTCTCAGTCAAACAAGCTTCGAGAGTCTGAAGAAAGGTTTCGAAGTGCTTTCGATTATGCTCCGATCGGGATCGGCCTCGTCTCAAGTTCCGGCGACTGGCTGAAGATCAACTTTGCGATGTCCGAGATCCTGGGCTATACGGAGGACGAATTCCGCCAAATGAACTTTCAGGATGTCGTTATGAGGGAAGACCTTGGGGCTACCCTCGTCAAAGTTCATAAGGTAGTGTCACGCCGCTCGGTTTCTGAGCAAATGGAGCAGCGTTATCGCCACAAGGACGGCTACACAGTGTGGACGTCATGGAGTGTTTCATCGGCACTGAGCACCAACGACGAGATGCCGAATCTCATCTTCCAGCTGCAGGACATCACCGATAAAAAGCTTGCCGAGGCACGGCTGCGGCACGAAGCGACGCACGATGCATTGACGGGCCTCGCAAACCGAGCACACTTTATGCAGCGGCTCGATACCGCTCTCGGCAAGGTGCATGCCGGCCAGAGCAAAGTAAGCATTCTATTTATCGATCTTGACCGGTTCAAGGTCGTTAACGACAGCCTTGGCCATCTCGTCGGTGACGAACTGTTGAGGGGGATCAGTTCGCGCCTTCGCGATTGTATGCGTCCGTCCGACCTTGTAGCCCGTCTTGGCGGCGACGAGTTCACTATCCTTGTCGAAGGCAGTTATGACGAACTCGAGGTTACGCGCATCGCAGAACGCATACAGGAAAAGTTCAGCAAGCCGTTCGATCTCTTTGGCCACGATGTTTACAGCTCGGCAAGTATTGGCATCCTGCACGCTTCGGCGCAGCATGCCACGCCCGAAGAGCTGATGCGCGACGCCGACACGGCGATGTATCAGGCAAAACGAGCCGGCAAAGCTCGGCATGAGGTCTTTGACGAGGGGATGCACAAAGCAGCCAAAGAGACGTTGCAGCTCGAAACTGACCTTCGAAGGGCGATCGAGCAGAACGAACTCTCGATGGCGTATCAGCCGATCTTTCGGCTCGCAACAAAAGAGATCGAGGGCGTCGAAGCCCTTGTCCGTTGGGAACATCCGACGCTTGGATTTATTCCGCCCTCGAAGTTCGTTCCTCTTGCCGAGGAGATCGGGCTCATCGACAAGTTGTGCGAACAGGTATTGACAAAAGGATGCAGGGACCTTCGCTCGCTGCACAGAGAACTTCCTTCGCTCTCGGATCTTACGTTGAGCGTGAATCTATCGTCAAAACAGTTCGGCCAGAGTTCGATCCACAATATCTGTTCGATCCTGGACGAAACGGCCTTTCCTTCTCACCTGCTCAAGCTTGAAATAACAGAGTCAGTGTTCTTCGAGCATACTGAACGGGCCGTCGCAATGCTCAATACGCTTCGCGACCTTGGCATCGATATAAACGTCGATGATTTTGGAACCGGATACTCAAATCTGAGCTATCTGACGAAGCTTCCGATCTCAACCTTAAAGGTCGACCGTTCTTTCGTCTCGATGATAAAGGACTCGACGGGAAGCGAGGTCGTTCACGCGGTCGTAACCTTGGCACGGAACCTCGGACTGCGGGTCGTTGCAGAAGGAATCGAGACACAGGCACAGTTCGAATACCTGAGAGAACTCCGATGCGAGAGCGGCCAGGGCTACTACCTTTCAAGGCCAATGTCGTTCGATGAGTTGATCGATATGGCAGCTGAGCGTGCGCAGAAACTTTCACCGATGAACGGGCTGGCGATACCATCTTTGGCGGCCACCACGACCATACACTAGCGAGTCTAGATAGCTTTTAGAAAACTGACAACCCGGTCGATGAGCCAATCCGGTGTGGACGCTCCTGCGGTAACACCGACGGTCTTTACTCCGTTGAGGTCGCTCACGTCGATCTCGTCCTCGGTCTCGATCAGGAAGCTCCTTTCGCAATTTTCCTTACAAACCGCAAGCAATTTCAGGCTGTTCGACGAATGTCGGCCGCCGATGATATAGAACGCATCGACCATGGAAGAAAGGGCACGGGCCGCATCCTGACGGTCGCGGGTCGCGGAGCAGATCGTGTTGATGATCTCGACATTGTCGGTCGTCTTTCGCTTGACGGCTTCGGCAGTATCGAAGAATGTCTTTGCTTTGATCGTCGTTTGAGAGACGACCAGCGGATTACGAAGGGTCGGCAAGGCGGCTAGTTCAGTTTCGTCGCGTACGATGTGGGCGTGATCCGGCGCATAGCCTTTGACGCCGATCATTTCGGGATGGTCGGGATTGCCGACGACAATGACGTCGCGGTTCTGGGCAGCCGCACGTGAAGCAAGACGCTGCACACGCGTAACGAATGGACATGTCGCGTCCACGACCTTGCCCGCCCGCCTTTCGAGTTCGGCCTGCACATCCGGCGTTACTCCGTGTGCTCGGATAACGGCTGTTTCATTTGCAGTAATTTGAACAGGCTCGCTGACGGTCGTAACGCCGCAGTCTTCGAGGCGGTCCATCTCCTGCTGATTGTGAATGAGCGGGCCAAGGCTTCGAACCCGATCGCCATGTCCAACGGCCTCTTCGACCATATCGACTGCGCGCTCGACCCCAAAACAAAATCCGTATTCCTGAGCTAGTAGAACTTGCATCTTGATCGGCGATCACTCCGGTCTCCATTCTAACAAATGTGAACCTCAGCCAGAAACCTTTGTTGCCGGCTATCGCACCGGTTCACGGTGCAGCTGGATCGAGACTTCGGACGCAAGTCTCGACACGGGCAGGCGAAGGCCCGCGATCTGACGCAAAGCCTCACCCGTTCGGGACAACAACCGAACAAGATCGCCTTCGGCGGCCTTCGATCTGGCGGTGAGTTCGCTCCATTCCATTCCGGCAGCCCACTTTTCAGCGGCTGCGGCCGCAGAGAAATTGAGCTCTTCGTTGATTTCGACACCGTTCTTCCATTCGACCTTGGAAACTTTCGCCACAACGGCCTCCAAATCATCAAAGGCAGCGTCCAGCTTTCGCGAAACACGGATCTCGCCATAATCACGGTCCGCATCGGCGGCGATCGCGGCGATCATGCCGGCAAACTCGGCCAGCGAAAGATCGTCAAATATCCCATCCCGCAAGGCTTCTCCGATAAGCAGTGGGCGGTCGACACGGAGATTCGCGAGCCATTTTCCGTCAGCGGTGACCGTCTCGTTCACAAATGAGATGTAACCAAAGTGATCGAGGACCCGTGCCCGATCCTCGAATGGCTGCCAGATGCGGTCGGCAAGCCATTCCGAACCGTCGCGATGTTTTTGAACGCTCCGAAACGCAAAGCTTTTTTCCGTGACCTCGCGTACCTGCGAAAAGCTCGAAAAAGCATCGAGGAGATTGAGCAGGCTTGTGTACGTCGCACGGAAGCGGCTTTCGAGGGCTTCCGGCTTCGAGCGAAGGAGCTCGGCGATCTTCCTGGGATTTTGGAATCGACCCGGTGCAAGGACGACAAACCCGACATTGTCCCTGCCTCGCCTTCCGGCGCGTCCAGTCATTTGTTGGAGTTCACTCACCTTCAACGGACGCCACCCTTCGTTGCCGCGTGTGTCCGCATTGGTTACGACGACCGTGCGGGCAGGGAAATCGACACCCGCGGCGACCGTCGAAGTTGCGAAGATCGCCCGCAAAAGGCCCGCACTCATCATCATCTCGACGATCAGCTTCCATGCCGGAATATGACCCGCGTGATGCGATGCAGTGCCGGACTGGAGCAGGGCCTTGAGATGCTTGTGGGTCAGGATCTCAGGATTTTCAGCGGCAAAGTCGTCGAACATCCTGCGTCTTGCCGCTTGGCGGTCAGGATCGGCGGGCTGAGACTTATCGAGCGAGATCTCCGTAGCAGCTTCGTCACAGCGTCTTCGCGTGGGCAAGAATACGATCGCCGGCAGCAGGTCGTTCTGCCTCAAGGCTGCGATCAGTTTTGGCGGCGAAATTTCGCGGGCGTCATCCATTGCTTGCAAATCTGTACAGGCCTTTCAGCGTAAGGTCCAGGTCAACGACATCGATCTTGTCGCAAAGCTCTGAAAATTTCGCAGAATAACCGCCGGTCGCGATAACTTTTGGCTTGCCTATGAGCTGCTCAACGCGGGAGAGAACGGCTTCTACAAGGCCGATCTGAGCGAAGATCACCCCCGAACGGATCGACATATCCGTGGTCTCCGACATCGGCGAAAAATCGCCTTCCAGATCGACGAGCGGCAGTCGGGCGGTCTTTTCGTGCAATGCTGCGGCAGACATCTTCACGCCGGGTGCTATCAGCCCGCCGAGCAGTTCAAAGTCCACAGACACAACATCGATGGTCGTCGCCGTTCCAAAACTGAGGACTACGCACGGGGGGCCGTAAAGATGTGCTGCCGTGGCGGCATTTACAAGGCGGTCGTTGCCGGCATCTTCGATCGGACGATAATTGATCTTTATCCCGAGATCGCGATCGTTCGTCAGAACATCGGGCTCGATATTGAATTTTTCTGAGATCGCCGCTGAGACGACGGACGTAAGTTTTGGAACGACCGAGCTGATGATCGCTCTTTCGACCTTGGATGCGATCGTTCGAGCAGAGTGTTCTGCAGAGGCAGGTTCGAGGGTGTGCTTTTCGATGAGATCGCCTCGGTCGCTAAAAACACCGAGCTTAATGGCGGAATTTCCGATATCTACCGCAAGAAGCACGTATCAACCTTTGAGCGGCAGGCCGTCATAAACTAAATACCAGCCGTTCTCCAGGCTCGTCCGAAGGCTCTTTGTGAACCATTCCTGGGCCGCAGAAGCGTCATCGTAGATCTGAACGGCGGGCATAGATTCACGCGGGTCGACACGGCAGATGGCGGCTCCGACATTCGCGGTCTTAAGGCAAAGGAGCGCGACCATGTGTTCTTTCCGAAGAATGACGGTGCGGTGCGTTACACCATCACGCACGTCGAAATCGTCAAATTCCTCAAGGCTCTCGTCAAAGTCGCCAAGTTCCCAGTCTTGAGAGTCGTCAAGTTCACTGCTCATAAAACCACGCTTATAGGCTAAACGTTACACTCTGGGACCTCAAAGTTCAATTCATATTTCACTTCTGCGAGGTTTTTCATCAATTGTTCTTCGCGGACGATATTGCCCGTTTTGCGGTCGATTACCTCACGCCAGATCTCATTCTGACGCCAGGTTTTGCCATTGCTGCGAAAAAAACGATGGCCTTTTTCAACGATATGATACGTATTTTCGGGGGCAGCATCCGCAAAAATATTGCCGCGAAGGTGATTCTCACCGACCTTTACACGCAGCTGGAACGTGATATTCGTTGGATTGTAGAACCGCAGGTCGATGTAGTTATAGAAAACGCCGCATCCGCTGCCAAAGGGAAGAACGCGGTTGTCGTCCGGAAAGGGATCAAAGCTGTGATGATGTCGTTCAGCAACGGTCAACGGCGTGTGCAGGACCATCCAATGCAGCAGATTCGACAGCTGGCAGAGTCCGCCGCCGACGCCTCTTGCAACTTCGCCTCGTGAAAGCTGCATTCCATCGAGATATCCCTTCTCGGCGGTAGTTCGCCCAACTTGCCGCCAAAGCGAGAAAAGCTGGCCCGGCTTGATAAGGATGCCGTCGATCGTCGGCGAAGCGATACCAAGGTTAACGACCTTGTTCTCCTGGAGCTGCGGATCGGAATTGCCAAGCGTCCGGCGAAGCAGCGAGGAATGCTTTGTACACATTACGGGCAGGTCGGCATCTTCCTTTTCACTCGCAAAATTCTTGCCCGGAGCGAGATCGGAGAGTTTCCGAAAGAGTCGCTTTTGCGCAATTCGAGTGTGATAAACGATGGGATGAATCTCAGATAGTCGCATTCAGAATCTATCAGGCGTCCGAAGTCGTTCAACATCGCCCGCCTGAACAATAACAATTGAATTGTCGGAGAGTTTAACACGTAACGCACCGTTTTGCTCAAGCCCGTCCGTGGTGCCTGTAAAGTCGCCCGTAGTAGTCCTTACCCGCACATCTTTACCCGAAAAATAGGTCGAACGCAGCTGCCATTCGTGCACGATCCTGTCGGGTTCATCGCAGAGAGCCGTGTAAAGATAATTGAGATAACGCGTGAGGCATTCGGCAAGATCGTTGGCCGGTATGTTCTTGCCGGTAACTTCTTCCAATGAGACCGCAGATCCGGCGTGCTCGTCCGCAACCGCTTCTCGGAGCAGGTTTACGCCAATGCCGAGCACTACCGCAAGGCCCGTTGGCGTCTCGACGGCCTCGGCGAGGATACCGCAGACCTTTTTCTCGTCGATCAGAAGATCATTGACCCATTTTATGTCAGCTTTGGCTCCGAACTCAAGCAGCGTATCGCAGACTGCGACGCCGGCCATGAGCGTTATCAGCGGAAGCGAGGCAGCATCGAGCCGCGGTCGCAGAACGATGCTGAAATACAGCCCGGCGTCAGGCTTGGAAACCCACGCACGTCCGTGCCGTCCGCGTCCGCTCGTCTGGCTGCGGGCAAGAATGACGAGGCCCTCGGACGCTCCGCGTTTGGCTTGTGCCGCAGCTTCGTCGTTCGTTGATGAGAGCGCGTCGAATCGCAGGATCGTAATATTCATTTCGGTCGCCAAAGCGAATTGCAATAATAGCACCGTCGGTCAAAAAAATTGTTCATGATACCGAAACCGGCATCGGCCGCGTAGCGCTCGATCATCGCAAGAGTGTATTTTTGCGAGATCTCAGTAAAGATCGGTTCCCAAGGCTCAAATGTGAACTCTCTTCCGGCGACCTCAACCTTCTGCTTCGTGCTGCTGATAAGGTACGAACGCGCCGAGCCTTCGATCGGGCGATAGTTTGCGTAATGCAGGAAGTTATCGATGCTGAAGTTTCCGCCGAGCTCGCGATTGATCCGTTCGAGAAGGTTCAGATTGAATCTGGCCGTAACCCCGGCCGCATCGTCATAAGCGCGGTGGATCACCCGCGGGTCTTTCTGCAGGTCGAATCCGATAAAGAGCAGATCGCCCTCGTTCATCACGGCCCTGAGCGAGGAAAAGAACAATGCTGTTCGTTCAGCATCAAAATTTCCGATGTTCGAGCCAAGAAACAGAACTGCCTTTCGCCGTTGAGAACTTTTCCGCACCTCATCAAGGATCGTGAAATAATCGCCGACCTTTGGTTCGATCGTGAGCTGCGGAAGCTTCAGCCTAAAATTCTCGACGAGCTCGGCCATCGCAACCTCCGAAATATCGATCGGCGTGTATTTTGCGGACGGATCTTTCGCGACGACCTCTTTAAGCAAAAGGGCGGTCTTTACGCCGTCGCCGGCACCGAGTTCGACGATGTCGATGGTATTTCCTTCAGCAAGAAGTCGGCTTACGATCTCACCCGCCTGTTCAGTAAAGATCTCTGTTTCACACGCCGTAAGATAGTACTCCGGCAAGGCCATTATCTTCTGGAAGAGCCGCGAGCCCTCGTCATCATAAAAGTATTTGGAAGACAGATGCTTTGGCTTCGCCGAAAGCCCGGCGAGCACGTCTCGTTCAAAGGCAGATCTGCTTTCGCCGTTAGACATAAGTTCTCGGTGTTCTGCGGCCGAACTGATTTCTTATCCTTACTTTGCGAGCCTTAATCCGAAGAATTGCCATCGCATCTGCGGATGGAAGAAATTTCTATACGTCGGACGGCTGTGACCCTCAGGCGTTGCGATGGATTCACCGCGGAGCGTCATTTGATTGACCATGAATTTACCGTTGTATTCACCGACGGCACCGACCGGTTTTGTGAAGCCCGGATAAGGCAAATACGCCGACTCCGTCCATTCCCAACGCTGGCCCCACTCGAATTTCGACTCGGCAGCTTCCCATTCGAACTCTGTCGGCAGACGCATTCCGGCCATCTCCGCATACGCAGATGCTTCGTAGAATGAGATGTGCGAGGTCGGAGCATTGGGAGAGAGTTCCTGTCTGCCCTGAAGCGTAAAATGCGACCAACCGCCCGCGTGTTTCTCCCAAAAGAGCGGAGCGGTGACAGCGTTCGCACGCACCCAATCCCAACCTTCAGAATGCCAAAGGCGAAAGTCGTCATAGCCGCCCGCATCGATGAACTCGACAAACTCGGCGTTCGTGACGGGCCGATCCGAGATCGAGAATTCGTCGAGATACACCTTGTGCCTTGCAAGCTCGTTGTCAAAGCAAAATCCGGTGCCCTCAAAGCCGATATCGTAAACGCCGGCATCGACCTTGACGAATTCACCCTTGCCGAGAGCGGCTTGATCCTCGCGGTTCCATGAAGGGTCATAAACCGGATCGAGCACGTTCTGGCCGAGCGTGTATTTCAGGTCGGTCAAAAGGAGCTCTTGATGCTGCTGCTCGTGGTTGATGCCGAGCGTAATAAGGCCCTCGATCTCAAGTGGATTTGCGTATCCTGAGATGCCCGCAAGCAGTTCCTGCATCGCGTCATCGACGTACTTGCGATATGCGTAAACTTCCTTGACCGTCGGACGGCTCAACGCACCGCGTTCGCTTCGAAGTGTGCGGCTGCCGACCGAGTTGTAATAGCTGTTAAAGAGAAAGGAAAAATGCTCGTTGAATTTGTCGTACTTTTCGACGAATTTCGCGAGGATGAGTTCCTCAAAGAACCATGTGGTGTGGGCGAGATGCCATTTTGTCGGCGAGACGAATTCAACGACCTGCGGGACGAAGTCTTCGATCTCCAACGGCGCGCTAAGCTTTAGCGTTTGCTCGCGAACTGCACCAAAACGAGCCGATAAGTCGCTGGCAGCGCTGCCGGTACCGATCGTATCCATATATTCATTAAACCACTACGAAGGGGCAAATGGAATTATGCTCCGATCGCCGGAGACTTCTTATAGCAAGTGTTTGAACGTTCTGCGCCGCATCGTCTCCCACTCGCCGACCTGCTGGGCGCGCCGATTTTCGGGCATCATCGCAAGGCTTGCAATGACATCATCGTTCGGATTTTGTGAAATACGGTCAGAGCGGGAATTGTTCGAAGAAAGAGAATTGTCGTTCGGGCGTTTTAGTTCGCGGTTGGGTTGCTCGGCCATGTTCTTATCACCTCTCGGTTCAAACGGCCGGGGCAACAAAACTCAAATTCGATCAGGTTTTGGCAGCAGCCGTGTGTGCGGAATATTTATTCTCATCAACCTTGTTGATCTCGTCTCCTGAACGCAGAAATAAAGGGTCCTTGCAGAATATCACAAAAGACGGTAGGGCGCGCTAAAAATATCGCGATTCGGCGATCGCACATTTCGGTGCGAAAACTGATATTTTCCGCATTTTCCGCTACCATGATAATTTTGACCTTTACCAAATGGACGACAAGTATTTCGCAAAGAAGATCGAGAAGAAATGGCAGGCGATCTGGGCCGAATCAAGGGCTTTCGAGGCCGAGCCCGATACGGACGGCGACGAGCCGAAGTTTTACGCGCTTGAGATGCTGCCGTACCCTTCCGGCAATCTTCATATGGGCCATGTACGCAACTATTCCGCGGGCGATGCGTTGGCTTGGTATAAGCGGCTTAAGGGCTTCAATGTCCTTCATCCGATCGGCTGGGATTCATTCGGCCAGCCTGCCGAGGACGCAGCGGTCAAACGCGGCGTAAATCCGCGCGATTGGACTGAAAAGAACATCGAAACGATGCGCGGCCAACTCGAACGCCTCGGACTGAGCTACGATTGGCGTCGGCAGATCTACGCCCACAAGCCCGAATACTACAAGTTCGATCAGTGGTTCTTCCTGAAGATGTACGAAATGGGCCTTGCGTACAAGCGGATGACGCAGGTCAATTGGTGCGAGACGGATCAGGCGACGCTCTCGAATGAACAAGCGAGCGGCGGCCTTTGCTGGCGGTGCGGCAATCCGGTCGTCAAGAAAGACCTTGAGCAGTGGTTTCTAAAGACGACTGCCTACACCAGCGAACTCCTGGAGGCGATGGCCTCGATCGAGTCCGGATGGCCGCAGAACGTTCTCAAACGCCAGCAGGATTGGATCGGCCGTTCGGACGGTGCGTACGTGGATTTCGAGGTTTGTGACGATGACGAGAAGATCCGGGTCTTCACGACCCGCATCGATACTATCTACGGTGCGAATGCCGTTGTCGTCGCGGCGCAGCACGAGATCGTTGAAAAGAATCGCAAGATCTTCCCGCCCGATGTCGCCAAGAAGATCGATGAGATCATCGTCGAGAGCCAAAAGCCGACCGAACGCGATGAAGTTATCGAAAAGGACGGCATCGACACCGGCCTGAAGGCGATCAATCCGTTCAGCGGCGAGGAATTGCCCGTTTGGGTCGGTAACTACGTGATGATGGATTACGGCACCGGTGCGGTGATGAGCGTGCCGGGACACGACGAGCGCGATCACGAGTTCGCGGTGCAGTTCGGGCTTCCGATCGAGCAGGTCATCGCTCCGCTTGACGACGACAAGGCCGTACCTGCAATTCCATTCTGCGAATATGGCATCGTAGTAAACTCAGGCCATTGGAGCGGCAAGCCGAGCACCGACGCGAAGCGGGAAATGGCCGCATTTGCTGCCTCAAAAGGCTTTGGCGAACCGGCGACGACCTATCGGCTGCGCGACTGGGGAATTTCGCGCCAGAGGTTTTGGGGTTCGCCGATCCCGATGGTTTACTGCGACGCTTGTGGTGTAGTTCCCGAGAAATATGAGAACCTGCCCGTTCGTCTTCCAGAATCCGCGCCGATAACCGGTACAGGCGAATCGCCGCTTGCAAAGGTTCCTGAATTTTACGAAACAACCTGTCCGAATTGCGATGGCCCTGCCCGCCGCGAGACTGACACGATGGACACGTTCGTCGATTCATCCTGGTACTACTATCGCTACACGGACCCGACGAACGAGATAATGCCGTTCGATCCGTTCAAGGCGAATTATTGGGCGCCTGTCGATCAGTACATCGGCGGCGACGACCACGCGGTGATGCATCTGATCTATGCTCGCTTTTGGACAAAAGCTCTTCGCGATATGGGTCTTGTGCAGTTCGACGAACCTTTTTCACGGCTCTTGACCCAAGGGATGGTCGTCGGCGAGACGTTCTTTGACGATTCGACCGGTAAACGCGTCTATTTTCCGCCCGATAAGGTCTCGGTCGAACGCGATGCAAAAGGCCGCATTTCGTCCGCAACGGCGTCAGAGCCGGGAGCGATAGCGACTGGGTCTCCTGATCCGCCGAAACCCGAATCGGGAACGGCCGCGTCACCCCTTAAGTTCGCCGTCGAGCGAATGTCGAAATCCAAAGGCAACGGTGTCGATCCCGATGAAATGGTCGATATCTACGGAGCCGATGCTTCAAGGCTTTTTGTGATGTTCGCGGCGCCGATCGACAACGAACTTGTCTGGAATGAAGCGGGAATTGAGGGCGCAGTACGTTTTATTCAACGCGTCTGGCGGCAAGTGCGAACTTGGATCGACTTTCTGGACACAGTAGAAGCTCCAGCCGAGACAGCGTCAGCCGAAGCCCGCGGCCTGCGACGAAAAACTCACCAGACGATCAAACGTGTAGGCGACAGCCTCGAAACTTTGCAGTTCAACACGCCGGTCGCTGCCCTGATGGAGCTCTCGAATACCGTTGGCGACATCAAGGTGCCGCCTAACGAGACGGATGCGGAAATGCGCTTTGCGGTTCGCGAGGCCCTGACGGCGATCGTCCTGATGCTCGCTCCATTTTCGCCGCATGTCGCCGAAGAGCTGTATTCCGCTCTCACAGGGAGCGACGCCGGCATGCTCGCTTTAGGCGCGAGATTTCCGGAATACAACGAAGATCTTGCTCGCGAAGACGAGATCGAGATCGCCGTTCAGGTGAACGGCAAACTGCGCGGTCGCGTGTTTTCCTCGCCCGATGCCGCGAACGAAACTCTCGAACAATTGGCATTTGCCGATGAAAAGGTCCGAGAATACATTGACGGAAAAGAGACGGTGAAGGTCATTGTCGTCCCGCGCCGCCTTGTGAATATAGTTGTTAGATAACGCTCGATCGATGCGAAGTATAACCTCACAGGCGACGTATTTGTGCCGCCTCTTGAGGCAAAAGCTCACGGGAAGCAGCGTCATATTTTTTGATCGGTTGAACTGGTTTTTTACCGTGTTTTGCGAAAAAAGCCGAAAAAAAACTAGAATTAGACAACTGATTACTGCTTTTTTACAAAATTGAGCGTCTAATCTACGCGGTCTAATCGTAGTTTTTGAGCTAAACTCTAGAAAGCTTTTTAATGCGGGAATGTCAGACCTGTAAAACTTGTTTTGCCGACACGGTCACCACTTGTCCGAGCGAGGGGATGCCGACGGTGCATACGATCCCCGGGGACGGTGTTCTCGAGGGCAAGTATCATCTCGAGTATCGGCTCGGGCAGGGCGGCATGGGCGTCGTCTATAAGGCAAGACACGCGTATTTAAAGACGCTCCACGCGATCAAGATCATTCTTCCCGACCTCGTCGGCAACGACCCGCAGCTTGTAACCCGCTTCAGGCAAGAGGCACTCGCAGCAGCCGCGATCCGCCATCAGAACGTCGTCAGCGTTTCGGATTACGGCGTGATCAACGGGAATGTGCCTTTCCTCGTGATGGAGTATGTCGAAGGCGAATCGCTCCACGATCTGCTGGCTCGCGAAGGCAAACTTTCGCCGGAAAATGCCCTGGACCTCATTTCTGCGATCTGCGCGGGCGTCGGTGCGGCCCATCACCAAGGCATCGTCCATCGCGACCTTAAGCCCCTGAACATAATGATCTGCTCGGACAAGCCGAGTATGTCGCAGGCGGTCAAAATACTGGATTTCGGCCTTGCAAAGATAAAATCCGGCGAGCTTTTGGGTTCGTTCATTCAGGCTCAGACGACAGGCCTGATGGGTTCGCCGTATTATATGGCCCCCGAGCAATGGGCCGATGAAGATCCCGATTCGCGTGCAGACATTTACAGCCTTGGCGTGATGCTTTTCCAAATGCTTGCGGGCGATGTGCCGTTCAAAGGCTCGTCGATACCGGCCATAATGAAGAAGCACATCAGCGACCCGCCGCCGACGTTTGCGAGCCTTGGCGTCGCGATACCGCCGGAGATCGAACGTGCCGTGTTTCACACGCTCGAAAAGGCTCCGTCGGCGCGAACTGCATCCGTTGAGATGATGGTCGATGAATTTCGACGAGCGGTCGAGATTTCTTCAAACATTCACGTAACGGCCGGTGCCGGCGCACTCCCTGTCTCGACGATCCGCGTTCATACGCGTCCTGCCGGATCGAAGATCTTTGTTGACAACGTTCCGGTCGGGGAAAGCCGCGTCGATGGCTCGCTCCTTCTCGAAGGCATCCAAAGCGGCAATCATTTTCTGCGGGTCAGCCATAACGGCTTTGACGATTGGGTCGATAGTGTGGTTTGCGACGGCAAGCCGGTTGACATCGTCGCCGAACTCCGACACTCGCAGCCCGATATAAATGCGATTCCTCGTCCCGATACGCGGATCCCACTAGGCGAAACGCTTCTTGTCGATCCGGCAGCTTCCGCACAAATATCTGCGGCGGCGTCAACGCCCGCGGTCCCGACCCCATTGCAGTCGGTTCCGCCGCCTGCCGTGCCGGCAAAAAGGAAGAAAACCGGGCTTTTTATCGGAATCGGTGCGCTATTGGTTCTTTTCGTCTTGGGAATAGCAGGTGTTGCAGCCGCGTATTTTCTTGGCTTCTTCCCGGGAAGCAAGCCGATCGCAAATGCTCGTCCGACTCCGGGCGCAAATGCTTCACCGGCCGCAAGTTCGACGCCCGAACTCCCGGCGATAAAGGCGAACCTCGTATCGATCCCGGCGGGAACTTTTAGGATGGGCCGCAACGATGGCCAACCGGCTGAGCGTCCTGAACACGAGGTCACGGTCGATGCGTTCAAAATGGACCGGACAGAGGTCACGAACGCTGAGTATTACGAATTTGTTCAGGCCACCGGCCACAAACCGCTTCCGGCCGATTGGGTGAACGGAAGGCCGCTCGAAGGTAAAGAAAATTATCCGGTGCGGTTCGTCAATATGGATGATGTGCTCGCGTTTGCCGGTTGGCGGTCGAAACGCGACAACGTTCAATACAGGCTCCCGACAGACGCCGAATGGGAGTATGCTGCAAGGAACGGCAGCGACAGCGATCTTTATCCGTGGGGCGATGGGTTTCGTCAGGAATGTGCTTGGGTCGATCAGTCGAATACGGAGCCGACCGAGGTCGGCAAGCACACTTGCCCCGATAAATGGGGTGTCGCGGACCTTATCGGCAATGTTTATGAGTGGACCGGCTCAAAGGCGTACCTTTATCCGGGAAGCGGTGGAACGGTAAAGGAATCGAAGGAACCGCGATATATGATCCGCGGGGGTTCGGCATTCAGCAAATCCTCGGGTGACGCTGCTATAACGAGTACGAGCAGGCCCGATGTGCCGGCCTCGACGCGTGACAAGGAATTGGGTTTTCGCCTCGTCACAAAATGACAAGAAGAAGGCCCGTATGAGGTATTTATGTACCGGCTATCATTCTCGATCGTTCTCATCGCTATTATCACCTCGCTTGGTTCGGCACAAGATCTTGGGAGCAGCAATAAGCTCTTTGGCAAGGACGCGCCGAAAAAAGATGCTCCGCGCAAGTCTGTATCCAAGAACTCGAATGCTCGGAAAACGGTAACCCGCAAGGTAAAAAAACTGGCTTCGCCAGATCGGACCGCCGCCGCAAAGATCTCAGTAACAAAGAAAGCTCCGGTCAAGGCCTCGTCCGCAAAACTTTCACCCGAACAGACAGCCAAGCTGAAAGCCGACGCCGCAGGCGCATTAAAGGCCGGCGACCTTTCTGCGGCCGAGACAAAATATCGCGAAGTTGTAAAGAACACACCCGAAGACGCGGAAGCGAAACTTGCGTTAAGCGGCATTCTCGCAACGCCCGTCCCGGTGATGGACCTCGCCGATCGCTATGAAGAAGCGATGACTTTTGCGAAGTCCGTCAGCGAGAAAGAACCTTCGAACGCCGCGGCCTTCGAGAGGCTTGGCGTTGCGCGCGAAATGCTTGGGCTCGTCGGGCCGGAGACCGAAAATGCGTATCGTACGGCGATTCGGCTTGCTCCTGACAAAGCGGTGAACTACGCATATCTTGCGCGGCTGCTTAGGCGCAACGGGAATACTGCAGGTGCCGCTGAAATGGACGCATCCGCGGCAACAAGAGCCCGCGGAGCCGCGCAGATCGCGGAGATCGCCGCGATACTTCAGTCCGAGCAGCGGTATCCCGCCGCGGAAAGGCTTCTGATCACGGCGACAGAGAGCGACCCAAAGAATGCTCGCGTGCTTCGCCTTCTTGGGATCTCGCAGGCGGCAAATGGCGAAGTAGCCGATGGCATTGCGAACCTTAAAGCGAGCCTGGCGGCCGATATGTCGAGTTTCGATACGTATTCTTCGCTTGCATCCGCCTATCTGCGGACCTCGGATCTTGCCAACGCCGAAAACATTCTGCTTCGCGGATCGCGTTTTGCGCACAATTACGAGAAGCCTGTGCTCGCGAGGCAGCTGGAACAGCTTGGCGATGCATATACCAAGGCCGGAAAGGGCGATGAAGCGCGGCGGTCGTATAAATTGGCGTTGACCTATCAGCCCGAACGTGAGACCGTGCTCGCAAAGCTCAAATGATCCGGGCCAAGGTTTTTAAGAGATTTTTTTCTAAGAACGACGGAAATTGCGTCGTATTTGCAGTTTATTTGTGCAGTAATTTAGCGCGAAGGGCCGCAGGCCTCTAAACTCCCTAATATCAAGGCTTTCGGCTGTGCTTGCAGGTTCGTTTTGTATAGAAACTGATGTTTTGCCCAACTTGTGGACAACGATATGTCGCCGGAATTCAGCGCGTCTGTGACCTCGACGGAACGCGCCTTTTGAGCGAACCGGGTGTGGACGCTCGTCCTCTGAATGCCTATTTCTCCACCGTTCTGAGCGGTTCGGAACTGGGGTCTTCGAGTATTCGCCGAGCATTCGAAAAAGACGATGACATCGTTCTCGAACTCACGGACGAATTCATTCAGCCTGACGATGAGGTCATCGGCGACGAGGATATGGCGGAGCTTTTCCGCCGCGAGAACACGCCGATAAAACCGAAGGCGGACCGCCGGCAGCGAACCCGCAGATCTTCCGTCCGTACGGAAGGATCAGCCGCAAAGTTGAATGCGCGCAGGGTCAGCCCGAATGATATTCCGCTTGGCCACGTTGACCTCAAGGAGCGCGAGGCGGCCGGCCACATCAACGACTTCAACCCGGATTCGCCGGCCTCATTTGTCGGCAAGACCGTGAAGGGGCGATACCGCGTACTCGAGATGCTCGCAACGGACGATTCCGGTTACGCATATCTTGCAGAAGACCGTATCGTCGGTGATAAACGCGTCGTCGTCCGCATTTTGACGCCTTTTGAAGGCGATGAGGTAACGGCGGCGATCCTCGCCGAGGAACGCGTTCGGCTCTCGCATCTGAACCATCCGAACGTTGCGCGCGTTTTTGATTCCGGTGCGTATTCGAACGGCGTCAAGTATTTGATAAGCGAAGACCTGGATGCCCTTTCCGCCGACGAGATACTCTCTATCCACGGCCGGTTCGACCCGGCGCGTGCCGGGAAGCTTATACGCCAGATCGGCCAAGCCCTCGGCGACGTCCATAAGCAGGGAATTCTGCATCGCGACCTTCGCCCCGCAAACATTGAGATCGCCTCGGCAGATGGTGAGGCGGCTCTAAAGATCACGAACTTCGGCGTTTCAAGCGGCGAGCTCCACGAAGATAACATTCGCTATGCCGCACCGGAGATCATCGAAGGCGGTGTTTCTACCGTTTCGAGCGATATCTATTCGCTCGGAGTAACGGCATATCAGTTTTTGACCGGTGATTTTCCGTTTGACGGTGCGACCGAACGCGAACTTGTCAAAGATCAGCGTGACGGCTACTCGCAGGAGATCTCGCCCGCCTTGGATGAGTTTTTCGCAAAGGCACTTTCGCCGAACCCTCGTTCACGTTATGTGACGGCCCGCGAGGCCGGCGATGTGTTCGCTGCGGCGGCTGCTAAACCGCTGACGTTTCCGGCGCATATAAAGGACACATCGACACAGGAAACTTCCACCGAGCTTTCAGGGGCGTCAGACGATATCGCTGCGGCTTCCGCCGTTGCCACAAGCGATACAGAAGTTGACGATATGCCCGCGTGGCTTCGCCGTTCGCCCGACCCGCTGCACGCACCGAATGCACGCTGGATAAAGATCGCATTGGCGGTATTTATCGTGCTTTCGGTCATCTTCGCTGCGGCGTGGTTCTATTTGCTCAATCGCCCGCAAACTCCTGCAACTGCGAACGTCGATGCAAATGTGAACTCCGGTTACGATCCGACCGAAACTCCGCCGGCACCGCGCGATATTCAAGCCCTGCCCAACTCGGCTCATTTCAACAGCAACAAGCAGGAGCTCAAGGGCGATCTCTATCGGAACTTTGTCGGGTTCTCGATCTACATTCCGAAGACGTGGAAATCGACCGGTCCGCAGGAAGGATCTGAAGCAAATCGCGGCAAATTCCTCGACATCTCGAAGGTCAGTGCTGACGGAAGGCTCCAAGAACAGCTCCTGGTGTCGTATTACATCAGCCGAGGGACGTATTCGGATGACGCAGCCATCTTCCCCGAACTTGTGTCCGAATCAAATGCGGCCTTATCGAAGATCCTTCCGGCCTTCAAGATCCTTTCGCAGGGACAAACCTCTGTCAACGGATGGAAAGCCTACGAGATACAGTTTCAAGGCGGCGGAACGGGACCATCTGGAGATCCTTTGACCGTGTGGGGACGCCGTATCTGGATTCCGGCGGCAAGGCCCGGAGTCCGCAGCGGCTTTGCCGTTACGCTGCTTGCAACATCCAATGCCGAAAACGTAAAGGGAATCTCTGACGTCGGTGTCAACGACGATCTCGCCAAGGTCCTCGAAACCTTCGAACCCGGACGCGAATTCTAGCCCGCAAACTTGTCCGAACCGCCAGCTCCCCTCCTGCCCGAGGAGGGGTGGCCGAAGGCCGGGGTGGAGGGAGCAGCGTGCGGTCAGCGTTGCCGCAAGCCCGCACGTTAGTAAGGGCGTAACATTCAACGCAGATTCCCGCTGAATTGCCACGGCATTTATGCCGTGGGACCGTGCCACAAAACCA
>CALMYB010000023.1 GCA_937873515.1 uncultured Acidobacteriota bacterium | reverse complement strand
AATTGTGAGTGGTGAATTGTGAGTGGTGAATTGTGAGTGGTGAATTGTGAGTGGTGAATTGTGAGTGGTGAATTGTGAGTGGTGAATGCTCACCACTCATCACTCACTGACAAGAGTGCCCTTACTAGCGTGCGGGCTTGCGGCAATGCTGACCGCCCGCTGACGCTGGCGGTTCTGACCTATACTGACCGCCCTTACCAACGTGCAGGCTTCTGCAACGTTGACCGTCCGCTCATCGAGGTTTCTCCGGGAGTCGATCACGCAAAATGCGGGTTGACTTTTTTTCGCGAAATTCTGGGACAGATCGCGTAAGTGGTTGATAGTATGTCACTTATTTGTCCCAAAAGGTTGTCCCACACGTGTCCCAGTGGGACAAAAGTAGAGAATGACGGTTTGGCCGGCTCTCACTTAGTTCATGGCAAGAGTTGTGATTTTCGAAGATCTTCGTTCTGCAGAATGGGTAAACAGGACAGATCTGAACCTTGAAAAAAAAGGAACGCCGCACGGAGTTGATCCGGGCAGCGTCTTTTTCTACCTGAAAATGGTAGGCCGAACAGGGATCGAACCTGTGACCCGCGGATTAAGAGTCCGCTGCTCTACCAACTGAGCTATCGACCCAAAAAGCAAAAACGGATTATAGCAAACGGAATGTTCGAGAACAAAATCCGCAAATCGACCTTGTGAAATCGTTATTATATTTTGAGAAAACGGCCAAAAACCTGCAAGATTAGAACTGGCTATGCGTGAATGCCCGAAATGCGAGAATTGTTTTCCGGACGAGGTGCCAAAGTGCCCGGCGGATGAGTCCGCGCTGAAACAGACCTTGCCGGGAACGCCATTGCTTGCCGGCCGATATCTTCTCAAGAGCCGCTTGGGCAGAGGAGCGATGGGCCAGGTGTATCTTGCGAACGACACCAAGTTCGAGGCACGTCGGGTCGCGGTGAAGACCGTACGGCAGGACGTGCTGAACAGCGAGGACATGGCCGAAGGCGAAGCGATCGCGCGATTCAATCGCGAGGCGCAGGCCGCGGCATCGATACAGCATCCGAACACCGTCAGCGTTACCGACTTCGGCGAAACCGACGAGGGCGTTTTCTATCTTGTGATGGAATACGTCGAGGGCGAGACGCTTCACAAACTGCTTCGCAGGGAGGGAACGCTTCCGATAAAGCGCGCTGTAAGCCTACTGCGGCAGATCTCGGACGGCGTCGAGGCGGCACATTCGCTCGGCATTCTGCATCGCGACCTAAAGCCCGCGAATATATTTATTATGCAGACCGGCCGTTCGGGCGACGGTTTCGTGAAGGTGGGCGACTTCGGCCTTGCGAAGATCATCAGCGCGACCTTCACAGATGCTGCGTCGAACGCCACGCCGTCATCACGCGGCATTATCGGCACGCCTGAGTTTATGTCGCCGGAACAGATGCAGCCGGAGGTCGGTGTCGATAAACGCGCGGATCTTTACGCCCTCGGCACGATCGCGTATTTGATGCTTGGCGGCAAAACGCCGTTCTCTGGCGAAATGATGCAGCTCGTGATGCAGAAGATAATGCACGAGCCGCCGCTGCTTTCGACGATCCGGACCGACGTCCCCGGAGATGTCGAGCGCGTCATAATGGGTTCGCTAAAAACGAAGGCCGCGGATCGTCCCGATTCGGTCTCGGAATGGATCGACAATCTGGAGAAAGCGGCCTCGGACGTAAGCGAAAATCAACGCGGCGGCCCGAAGCTGATCATTCTAGGTCCGTTGAGTGCCGAAGTTTATGTCGATGACGAACGCCGTGCGAGCGTAGGCAGTTCGGGCCGCGTCGTGCTCACCGACATTCCGCCCGGACGCCACATCCTTCGCGTTTCAAAGGCTGGTGAGAAGGATGATGAGCGTGTCATCGAGATCCGTGAAGGTGCGAACGAGCAGGTTATCCAGGCGCAGCTTCGGCATTTCTCCGGCGAGGGGAGCCAGCCGTCGCCTTCGCAGGGTTCAAGCACGGGCGGGTCGCCGCAATCAAGTCTCTTGCCGGGAATCGTCGGGTGCACAGCGTGCGGAGCACGGTATGCCGAAGGCGTCAGATTCTGCGGCCGTTGCGGCGGAGCTTCGTTCTCCATGATCGTTCCTGCGGAACAGCCGGGCATGGCACCGTGTCCGCGATGTCGAACGCCGCGGCCATTGAACTCGAAATTCTGCGGCAAGTGCGGCCACCGAGGCGACGCCTCCGAACCAAGGATGGTCGGTTTTGCAACAATGCCTCAAGGTTCGCTCCCGCCTCAGGCCGAACGTCTCTGCCGCCGATGCGGAAGTGTCTATCCGGCACACATCCGCTTTTGCGGAAGATGCGGGCTAACTTTAGGTTAAGGTCCCGCCCAAGGTCGCACTTTTACCGTTCTATGGGTATAATGTTCTAGATTTTTTTGCGATCATCCCAAATAGCTCGAGGCCATGACGATATGAAGCAATGCCCAAAGTGTCAGAAAACATATTCAGATGACAATCTAAATTTTTGCCTCGAAGACGGCAGTGTTCTCCAGGCGATGGCGAGTTCGACGCCGCCGCCGACCGTCGCGATGAATGTGCCCGTTACGCAGCAGCCGATCCAATCCCCGCAGCACTTCCAGCAGGCGGATTCTCCGCAGGGTTCGTGGCAGCAGCCCCAGCAGCAGGCGTATTCGATGCAGCCGCCGAAAAAATCGTCTAAGGCTTGGATCTGGGTCGTTCTGATCCTTGGAGTTATCGTATTGGCTTGCGGCGGCGGCCTTGCGGGACTTTTCTATATCGGATATCAGGAACAGCAGAAGGAACTTGCGAACACGAACAGGGCCGCTACTCCGGTACCGGGAAAATCTTCTACTCCGTCGCCGAATTCGCCTTCCGGACGAACCAATGTAGATACTCTTGATCTATCGCAGTGGGTTCGTTCGACCTCGCTGTACGGCACGACAAAGTATGAGGGCGGCGAACTTATCGTTTCGTCGATCGGTGCGAATTCCTACTACGTGATCACAGGTGCGGAAGATCTCAAATCGACAAATGCCGATGTTACGATCACGGTCCGAAACGTTGATTCAAAGGCCGCACGCATCGGTTATGGCCTGATCTTTCATAGCGATCCGGACAACCCGCTGAAACAGGACTACGCGTTCATTATTGACTCGATGAAGCAGCGATATCGCATTGCACATCACGTTCCCGGCGACGAGAAAGATGTCGTCAAGTGGACAAAGAGCAGTACCATCAATTCCGGCAGCGGAGAGAACAAACTCGAAGCCCGCGACCGTCCAAATAGCGGGTCCATTGATCTTTATATCAACGGCCAGCTTGTTGATTCGATCAAGAATGAATTCGGTTATCCGGGCGGAGTTGTCGGTATCTATGCAGGTGACGCAATACCGGTCGCCTTCAAAAACTTTGAAATAAGGACCGATTAAATGAAGCGTTGCCCGAGATGCAATAAGACATACAACGAGCCGCTGAACTTCTGTCTCGACGACGGGGAACTCCTGATCGATGAGGGAGCTCAGCGTCCGTTCGATGACACGCCTCCGACCGTCATGATGAGTGATGCTCGGACGACCAATCCGACAAATTGGAGCGCGCCGCCTGTCCAATATCAAGCTCCGCAGATGTGGCAGCAGCCGATGTATGCGGCCTCGCCGAATCAAACGCTTGGCGTCATCTCACTATGTTTGGGCATCGGAAGCATTACGATCGGTTGGTGCTGCTCGCTCGGATTGCTGCTTGGCCCTGCGGCCCTTATTACGGGCTTTATAGGTCTTTCGCAGTCGAAGAAAGATCCCCAGCGATACGGCGGGAGAGGTCTCTCGATCGCAGGGATAATAACCGGCGGTATCTTTCTTGCGCTATATCTCGTGTTCATTATTATCTATGGGGCGGCGATATTTCTTGGCGGGCTTGGAAATTAACTCAAATGAGGCTTAAAATAAAGGTTTACGAGTTTACCTTGGAAACTGAATGCGTGTAAGCCTAAATGTAGTCGCCGGCCCCCAACTTGGCCGAACTTTTTCTTTCGACCAGCACGATACATTTTTGATCGGCAGAGGCGAGGACGCGCACTTCTGTCTGCCGCGAGATCGCTTTTTCTCCCGGCATCACTGCATACTTGAGATCGCGCCGCCGCAGGCCTTTATCCGCGATCTTGGTTCGACTAACGGAACCTTCGTCAACGGGCTTCGGGTCGAGACGGCATATCTGAACAGCGGAGATCGGATACAGGGCGGCGAAACGGTGCTCGAGGTCGTTGTTTCTTCGGACGCTCCGGCGGTCACTCCGAGCGGCAACCTTCAATCAGCGGGTGCCACCGAACCATCGCTCGTTACGGTAACTTGCTTGAATTGCAACATTCCTGCCAGCGTCGCGGCAAATACGCCGGCCACGGAAATGACGTACGTCTGCGAGGAATGCCGCGAGAAACTCCGCGCAAACCCTCAGCCGATACCGGGCTATCAGATGATCCGCGTTATTGGCCAGGGCGGCATGGGAAGCGTAATGCTTGCACGTGCGGAACGCGATGGCCGAGCTGTCGCTATCAAAACGCTGCTTCCGGAAGTCGCCGTGAGCGACCAATCTCTGAAAAGATTTACGCGCGAGATCGAAGTTGCCTCGTCCCTGAAGCATCCGCACATTGTCGAATACGTCGAACACGGAACGCACAACAACGTCGTATATCTTGTTACCGAGTTCGTGTCGGGAATGGATGCGGCAAAACTTGCGAAACACCGGAACGGCAAGCTCGATTGGCGTGAGGTCGTTCAGATAATCGAGCAGACGCTTTCCGCTCTCGATTATGCTCATTCGCTCGGCTTCGTTCATCGCGACATCAAGGAGCAGAATATTCTCGTTTCGGGAACTTCGCCGAATCTGATCGCAAAATTGACGGACTTCGGGCTCTCAAAGAGCTACATGCAGACCGGAATGAGCGGTGTTACGATGGTCGGAGATGTTGCCGGCACGATCGCGTATATGCCGCCCGAACAGGTTCGTGACTTCAAGGAAGTTCGTCCGCCTTCAGATATCTATTCGGTCGGGATGACCGCCTACAGCCTTTTGACTGCCGCACATCCGCTGGACATCGGTCCGAAGGCCGGCATTTCTGCGACGGTGAAAGCGATCTTTGACAAACCGATCATCCCGATCGAGCAGCGCGTTCAGGGTGTGCCGCGAAAGGTCGCGGCAGTTATCGAAACTGCGCTCGCAAAGCAAGTCGAACTCCGCTGGCGCACAGCAGGTGCAATGCGCGAAGCTCTTCTCACCGCAGCCTCTGAAGGCTGATCTACTAGACAGTTATCGTTACCTTTGAAAGCGATCTGGGTGCGTCCGGGTCGAGGCCCTTTGCTGCCGATAGATACGCGGCGAATAGCTGTGCAGGGACGATGAAAGGGATCGGCGTCAGAAACTCATCGATATCGGCCTCGAGTTGAACAGAACGCGGCGAGGCAGCGGCCACGTCCGGGTCGTTCGTGATAGAAAGACAGTCAGCGTGCAGGTCCTTGAGTTTTGCGAGCAGCTCAAGGCTGCTTGCCTTCGTAACACCCGAAGGAGCGAACATGATCACCGGGAATCTGCGTTCGACGACCGCAAGCGGCCCGTGGAAGAAATCGGCCGTAGAGAAACGCTCGGCCACTACATAGCATGTCTCCATCAGCTTGAGTGCCAGCTCGTACGAATTGCCGTAGTTTACGCCGCGGCCGACCACGACGCAGTTCTCCATAAAGACATAGCGTTCGACAAGTTCGCGGATATCCGATGCAAGTTCGTGTGCTTTTGCGACCAGGTCGGGAATCGACGAAATTCCGGGGTCGGCGCCGCCCAATGCACGGGTCAGCAAATAGAAATGCAGCATCTGCCCGGAATATGTCTTCGTTGCGGCAACTGACCTCTCACGGCCGGCGTGAATGAGCAAGGTCTCATCTGCTAACTTCGCCATCGAAGATTCCGCCTCGTTCGTGATCGCAAGTGTCAGGGCACCGGACGCTTTTGCAGATTCAAGGACGAGATTGATGTCCGCACCTTCGCCGGATTGCGAAACGCCAACGACCAAGCTGCGGCTGAGGTCAAGGTTTGCGTTGTAGAGGGTGTAAACGGAAGGTGCGGCAAGCGAGACAGGGATTCCCGTGCTTACCTCGATCAAATAGCGGCCAAAAAGGGCCGCGTTATCAGAGCTTCCGCGTGCAACAAGGACGATAAGGTCGATGTCCTTTCCTGCAAGAGTCCGCGTCAACGCCGCGTACTTCGGCTGTTCTTCCTTTAGTGTTTTCTCAAGAGCCGCGGGCTGTTCCGCGATCTCAGCTAGCATCAATGACATTCGTATTCGGTCGATCCCTTAACGTCTAATTGTAGTGGGTCGGAGAGCGAAAGGGAATTGGTATAGGGCTCTATTCCGCATCGTCGTGGATCGGGGATTCGAGCAGGTCGCTTTGACAATTCATTTCGGAAAGGACGACGTTGATGATCCCTCCGATCATAATGCTCATGGCGGTAAAATAGAGCCAAAGCATCGTCACCACCACGGCGCCAAGCGAACCATAGGTTCGATCGTAGCTGTTGAAATATTGGAGATAGAGCCTAAACGCACCCGTGAGCACGATCCAAGACAAGATCGCGACGACGCTGCCGGCGGTCAGCCAAACCCATTTTCGCGGACGAAAGGCAGGGAGAAGGTTGTAGATCAGCTCACACGCGATAAGGAGGATCGTGAGGATCGTTAACCATTGTATCGACCACGACAGCCAATACGAGAGTCCTTCACCTGACGAAACAAAAAGGAATGCCGTCACCTTTCCGCCGTAGAAGACGACAAGAAGGACCGAGCCGACAAGAAGGACCATCACGAGTATAACGAGTACAGATTGAAGCTTCGTATGCCACCAAGTGCGGCATTCTTTCAGGCCGTAGACCGCATTTAACGCGTTTCGAATGCCATCGACACCCGCGGATGCGGCCCAGAGAGCCGCGGCGAGGCCGAGCACGAGCTTGGTGCTCGAACTACTCCTGACGATCTCAAGAACCGTTGTCGATACAAGGGAAAAAACGACCGGCGGCATCAGCGTATGCAAATACGCAAAAAGCTCATCCCGAAGTGCGTCGGTCGTCCCGATGATCATTCCGAACAGGCTTACAAGAAAAAAGAGCAGCGGAAAGAGTGCGAAAGTGAAGAAGAATGCGATCTGTGCCGACCGGTCAAAGATGTCCGTTTCGAGAACGCGGCGCCAGAGTTTCGAAAAGAAGGCCTTCCAATCGAGTTCTCTAAAGCCTGCCATAGTCTATCCTTGTTTGAACACTCGCGGCACACGGCGGCCGAAACCGCACGTGATCTCGTATGAGATCGTGCCAGTTTCCCGAGCAATGTCGGCAGCGGAGACATGGCCGCCGCCATCGTGTCCAATGATCGTTACCTTGGTTCCGACCTCAACGTTCGGAATGTCGGTCACGTCGACGATCGTCCAGTCCATAGAAACGCGGCCAACGACCGGTGCCGATCGCCCACGAACTATCATTTCACCTTTGTTCGACAATGTCCTCGGATAACCGTCTGCATACCCGATGGGAACGGTCGCGATCAGGGAGTCGCGTTGGGCGATGAACGTGCGGCCATATCCAAGGGAATCGCCGGCGGACACATCCTTTAGAAATCCGACCTCTGATGCCAGCGACATTACGGGCTTCAGATCGGGACGCGGGACATCCGGCAGGATGTCGCTGCCAAGCCCGTAAAGTATGCCGCCAAGACGTACCAAACCTGAACGCGACCTGGGAAAGGCAACTGAGGCCGGAGAGTTCGCAAGGTCAAGTATCGGAGGACGAATACCGGCATTTGCAAAGACTTCGACGACGGCTCCGAATCGATCCATCTGATAGTTCGTAAAGTCGCTCTGGTCCAGATCGTCTGCTGAGGCGAAGTGCGTCATCAAGGCTTCGACTTCAATGTTATCGAGCCTTGCAAGAGCGTCTGCAAATTGCCCCGCATCAGCAAAAGGAACACCGACGCGTCCCATTCCGGTATCGATCTTAACGTGTATCTTCGCGGTCTTTCCCTGCGAAGCGCAAAGAGAGTTGAGCGCGGCGGCGGATTCGATACTGAATATAGCCGGTATAAGATTGTGCTGGAAAATCAGTTCCGATTGATCGGGCCAGATACCGCCAAGGATGAGAATATCTCCGTCGATGCCCGCTTCTCTGAGTTCGACCGCTTCCTCGACGATCGCGACCGCAAGCCGCTTGACACCTTCAGCCTTAAGCCGCCGCGAGCATTCGACAGCGCCGTGGCCATAGGCGTCCGCCTTCACGACCGCCATTATCTCCGTGTCAAGGCCGATAAAGTCACCTGCCGATCGTAGATTGAAGGCGAGGGCGTCCAGATCTATCGTCGCCGCGGTTGGCCGTTTCAAATGCATGTGGATCAGAAGTTCGTGTTAGATTGCGCTAATAAAATGCTTAAACAATGGATAGAACGTCCAAGAGACTCGGCCAACTATAAAGGGATGTTCCCGTGCTTTTTGGGCGGATTTGTATCGCGTTTGTTGCGCAAAAGGTCGAGGGCCCGGATCAGCTTCGGTCGGGTCAGCCGCGGCTCGATGATCTCGTCGATGAATCCGCGTCCTGCCGCGACATAGGGGTTCGCAAACTTTTCGTCAAACTCAGCGACCTTTGCTTTACGGTATGCCTCGTCATGCTCGGAAATATCGCGCTTGAAAAGCACGCCGACGGCTCCCTCCGATCCCATGACCGCGATCTCCGCGGTCGGATAAGCAAAATTCACGTCGGTTCTTATGTGCTTGGAAGCCATCACGCAATAGGCGCCGCCATAGGCCTTGCGCGTGATGACCGTTATCTTCGGAACCGTCGCTTCGGCATATGCAAACAGAAGCTTGGCGCCATGCCGAATGATGCCGTAGTGTTCCTGATCCACACCGGGGAGAAAACCCGGGACATCCTCGAAAGTAATGATCGGAACATTGAAGCAATCGCAAAAGCGCACAAATCGAGCGGCCTTCACCGATGCGTCGATGTCGAGAACGCCGGCGAGAAATGCCGGCTGATTTGCCACGATGCCGACCGACCGGCCGCCGAGCCTAGCAAATCCGACCACGATATTCTGAGCAAAATGTTCTTGGACCTCGAAAAAGTAATTGTCATCAACAACACTGCTGACGATCTCGCGGATGTCATACGGCTGATCTGCAGATTCGGGGACAACTGTATTCAGCGCGTCATCCGAACGATCTGCGGGATCCTTCGTGGCGACGAACGGCGGATCGTCCATATTGTTCGACGGCAGGAACGATAGCAGTTCGCGGGTCAAACGCAGAGCGTGTTCATCTGAATCAGCGGCAAAATGTGCAACACCGGAACGGGTGTTGTGCGTCATCGCGCCGCCGAGTTCATCCTTCGTAACATCTTCGTGCGTAACGGTCTTGATAACGTCCGGGCCGGTGATGAACATATACGACGAATTCTTGACCATCACGTTAAAGTCCGTGATAGCGGGCGAATACACGGCACCGCCGGCACAAGGGCCGAGAATGCAGCTAATCTGCGGCACGACACCGCTCGCAAGCGTATTTCTAAGAAAGATATCCGCATAGCCCCCAAGGCTTACGACGCCTTCCTGAATGCGAGCGCCTCCAGAATCGTTGAGACCGATCACCGGAGCTCCAACCTTCATCGCAAGATCCATAACCTTGCAGATCTTTTGCGCGTGAGTTTCAGACAGAGAACCGCCAAATACGGTGAAATCCTGAGCAAAAACAAACACCTCACGGCCATCTACAAGCCCGTGGCCGGTGACGACACCGTCTCCCAAAAATCTTTGCTTATCAAGTCCAAAGTCGGTCGAGCGATGAACGACGAATTTGTCGAACTCTTCAAACGTGCCATCATCGAGGAAAAAGTCAATGCGTTCGCGAGCGGTCATCTTGCCGTTCTTCCGCTGTTTTTCGAGGCGTTCGACACCGCCGCCTTCTTCTGCAAGCGCTGAACGTTCTTTCAGAAGTTCAAGTTTTGATTTGTGACCGGTCTCCGGCTGCATAGCGATAAGTTTAGCCGTTTTGCGGTTCAATTCAAACCTGCTAAAAATTAATGTATAGATGAAACAGCACGAGCTGATCGCAAGCAAAGACAACGCACGTCTAAAGGCCGCTCGGCAAATTCGGGACGGCAGGGAAAGGTCGGCGATCTTTATTGAAGGCTTTAGGCTTGCGGACGAGGCTTTGCGGTCAGATATCACGATCCGCGAATGCTTTGTCACCGAGGCTTTTTGCAACGGGCCGAAGGAGAGCGAGATGCTGGCGACGCTTAAGGCCCGCAAGGTAAGTATCTCGCGTTGCTCGGAGGCGGCTTTTCGATCGATCGCGGATACGACAAACCCGCAGGGGATCGTGTTGATCGCGGACCGGCCGCCAAATATCGAGTCTGCTCAGATTTTCGCTTCGAAGGAACCGCTGCTGATCGTTTACTGCTTTGAGATCAACGATCCGGCAAATCTGGGAGCTTTAATGCGCACAGCCGGGGCCGCAGGAGCCTCGTGTCTCGTTCTGTCGCCAAGGTCTGCCGATCCGTTTTCGCCAAAAGCACTACGGGCTTCTATGGGTGCGGCATTCCGACTTCCAACAGCGACGAATATCGAAATTGAGGTGCTCGCGAAACTCGCCCCAGCGAAGAAGATCCAGATGATCGGAACGGCCGCAGAAGCCGGAGACCTTGTGTACGAAATCGACCTGCGGCGGCCGACGATCATCGTTCTTGGCGGTGAGGCTAACGGACTTCCGCCGGAAGTCCTCGCTGTGTGCAGCAAGGTGGTGAGAATACCGATGGAGCGCGCCGCGGAGAGCCTGAATCTTGCGGTCTCCGGCGGAATCATCATTTACGAGGCCGTAAGGCAGCGGCTCGCCTAGCGTGATGTATTTGCCGCCTCCGCGTTCTTTGGCATTTTCGCGGCCTCGAGCTCTCGCTTAAAAGCCGCGGACGCATCAGGATCTGCGAGGACAGCTTCGGCCAGAATGATGTCGTCCCGCATCACTCCGATATTCGACTCATCGCTCGAATCCATCAACTTCTTTGCTTCGGTGAACGAGGCTTTGGCTTTCTGAAAATCGCCTAGAAGCATATAAGCTCTGCCCAAAAGGTAATGATCCGCGGCATCCTGCGGCGGCGGGTGCCTCTCGATGTAAAGAGCCGGGTCTTTATCTACATTTCGCCGATTCTCCTCAAATGCGGTGAATGCGATATTGCCTGACCGCATCTCGGAGATATTCGGGAGTGCGGGCTCTTCGATAGGCTTTTCAGCAAACCCGAAATGGTAAACTCCGAGGCCGATGGCGGTTCCCAAAATGAGTGCTCCCAGTGCGGCGATCAGCGTACGGCGACCGCCGGAGCGTTCGGCCGGAGATTCTTCTAAGACCTGTGCTAGCCTTTCACGATCGGCCTCTCGCGCAGTTACGTAATCGCGGGTAAAATCGGTCCCTCGCCGCTCCTCGGTTATTGGCGGAGCGGGTTCCTCGGCTTGTACCGGCAGGGGCAGCGGCTCGGGAGCCGCAGTAGAGAGTTCAGCGGGCACTGCATCTACAGTTGCCGGCTCGATCGGTTCTGCCAATACGACCGGCTCAGGCGAGTGCTCCGCAACTTGGATCTCATCCATCTGTTCCGGCACCGCTTCGGCAGGAAGCCGTACCGATGCAACGGTGTCGAATTCGGCGGGATCATCTTCGACGACCGGCGGTCCATGATGAGCCGAATTAGGTTCAACTCCGTCATACTTGATGACGACGGCCGTCAGATTATCTTCAGCTCCGCGTTGGTAACACGTTTCCTTTATGATCCTGCAAATCTCGTTAGGATCGTCGCCGCTCAATATTTGGGCGAGCTCCTTGTCGGGTATGTGGCGGGTGACGCCGTCAGAGCACAATAGGTAAGTGCAGTCGCGTGAAACGAGCTTTGTCTTAAGCTCGAGTTTGACTGAGGGTTCTGCGCCCAAGGCGCGATTTATCACGTTCTTTGCCGGATGATTCTCAGCCTGTTCTTCGGTCATCCGCCCGGCACGAACTTCATCTGCAACGACGGAGTGATCTTCGGTCTCACGATGAAGCGTACCGTCGCGGTCGAGCCGATATAGACGGGAATCGCCTGCGTGGCCGATCGTTGCGATGTTTCCGTCAAGATGCAGGGCGACGACCGTCGTCGCCATCTGTGCAAGCTGCGAAAGCTCGGTGGACATTTGATAGATCGCCGCATTTGCCTGATCTAGGGCGAGCTCCATCACCTGTTCCGCATCGGAGCCCGGAAGGGCATTGTTGAATGCCTCGCCGAGGATCTCCATAGCCATCTGCGAAGCGACCTCGCCCGCTTGGGCACCGCCGACACCGTCGGCCACGGCAAAAATCCCGAAAGTCGGATTCGAGAGGTACGAGTCTTCGTTCTGCGGCCGCTTTTCGCTGAGGCCCCGATCGCTTACAGCTGCCGACGTGATTTGAAATCCTTGAGTCATCGTTTAGAAGTTTTGGTGTTAGACGGCGACGTCCGAAACTGCTGGTTCGGCCTTTAGTGTATCGCGTAAACGATCCATTGCGTTGCGGTGTGAAAATGCCATCAGCATACCGAGCATTGCGAAGCTCGTTACAAGGCTGAATCCACCGTGGCTGACAAAGGGAAGCGTGATGCCGGTCATCGGCAGCGCGCGCGTAATTCCACCAATGTTCACAAGCGCCTGAAAGCCGATGAATGCGGCCAGGCCGATCGAGCAAAGCTTGCTGAACATATCTCTCGAATCTCTCGCGATCTGCACACCTGCCGTCACGAACAAAATTAGCGCAAAGGTTACCAACAATCCTCCCGAAAGTCCAAGTTCTTCGCCGATCGCCGCGTAAATATAATCGGAGTCCGAAACGGGTATCAGTTCGGGGTAGCCGAGGCCGAAACCGCGTCCCGTGACGCCGCCGGACGCAATTCCGAAGGTGGCCTGTGCAGGCTGGAACGCAAGCATGTCGAACCAAGCATCCGTATTGATCGATCGTTGGAGTGCCGGATCGTCCTCCAGCATTCCGGGCAATTTCGGATTGTTCTTTACGAGGTCAGCATAGTATCGGTCGTAGTCGTCCTTCCACCAATCGGTGTCGGGCGAAGGCGGATCAAAACCGTCCAGCCAGAGATGAAAACGCTGCTGTATGCGGTCCGGCAGAACGGAGCGAACCGGAGCGGCGACAGTTGGCAGGAGCGGCACCTTTGCCTGGGTGGCAGGCGGCAATGCGCCGACGATCAAAATACTGACGGCGAGAAGGACGCTGCCGACAAGCACGAAACGCTGTGAAAAACGCCTGACCGCGATCAGATAGAGCGTTGCGTAAACCGCACTAAAGACCATCATCTGCCCGAAATCCTTTAGGACGAAGAACGGCAAAAACGGGACGACCGCCATAAATACTAGCGGAAGGACGTCTTTAGCCCGCGGCAAGCCCCAATAGGTTCGTGCGAGATTGCGGTAGAGGACGGAGAGGATCGCGGCAAACCCGATCAAGAATGGAACCTTTGCCGGCTCCCACGGCGTCATATTACCAAGAAATTTCCCCGCACTTGAGGTCAATGCCGCAAAGAACAGCGGTATCAGCGTGAGCAGGACGATCACTACGCCGTTCTCCTGAAGAAGGCGTTGGACGTCATCTCTCCTAACCAGGAAGAACACGATCAGAAAAGAGACGATCGCGAACAACGGAATCCAGGTGTTTGACGAAAAGATCGTGCCCGTTAGAGATTCTTTCACGGGCCGCGGCGTTTCTTGCGAAAGATCAACGGGGTGCGGGTCAGAAGCCGGAAGCCCGACCATCTGCTTCTTTTCGGCCGAGTAATTTTCCGTCACGTAATGCATTTGCGCGGTGCGGATCTTCGCGGCGCGTTCGCGAGCAATGGCAGCGAACTTCGCATCGAGCAATGCACGCGACTTTTCGCGGTCTGACATTGTCGAGTTCTCGATCTTTGCTCGAACGCTCGCATCGATGTCGGCAACATATTCTCGATCCGAAAAAAGCCGATATTGAACTGTCAGTCCGATCGAAAAGAGGATCACGCACGCCGTATAAGGAATCCACGATCCGCGATAAGAGAGTAGCTTTCGAAGTACTATCGGCAAAAGCGCGAGCAGCAGGATCAAGCCGACGTTGCGGTAGGCGACGAGCGAACTCGTCTCATAACCGCGTATCAGAGCGGAATAAGCGATGGCATAGTGGGCGATCGCCGTCATAAAGACAACGATCAGGAGAGCACAAACGTGTGTAAATGTTCTGTTCGACACTGTATTAACGCTTCTTTCCCTTTGGCGAAGCCGGCTTTGCTTTGACTTTGTATTTATCACCAAGAAGGCCTAGCTCTCGTGCCTTCAGGATGACGTTCGCGGCGATCGGAGCGGCCGTCCCGCCGCCGAACCTGCTTCCGATATCCTCGACAACGACCGCGATCGCGACCTGCGGATCCTCCAGGGGAGCAATGGAAATGAACCAGCCGTCCGTTCGATCGCGAGTGACGTACTTTTTCTCTTCTATCACCTCACCGTTCTTTCCGGTCTTTTTGACTATCGTGAACTTGCGTCTGCCATCCGCATCATAGACAGGAACATCATCTTGCTCCGCAGTGCCGGTCTTGCCGCCCGCGGTAACGCCTGTGCCTGAGAGGATCGCCCGAACTTGTCCGCCGGTTCCGCCCGGTTCTTCCGTTACCGTTGACATTATTTCGCGGATCATCGCGGCCTGCTGCGGCGACAGCACCTGCGAGAATGCTTGAGGCTGCAGGTCGGCTTCTATCCTTGGCTTGATCAGCTGCCCTTTCAGGTTGCCTGCACCGGCCGCGATCAAGGCCATTTGAAAAGGCGTCATCTGCGACGCGAGGCCCTGGCCCATACCTTCCAACCCGAAATCGTAGAGAGTGAGGCTTTTACCGACCACCATTGTTGACTGCCGCGGGCTGATCGAATTCGCGATGCGGTCGGTGGTCGTATTCCACACCTGCGGGAAGAAGCCCTGCATCAGAGCATCCTTAGGCTCATCGACGGTAGCTATCCCGAAAAGACGCGCTGTCTCGGCCATTCGCTCGCGTCCGAGATAGTTTGCGAGCTGTGCAAAATACTGATTGCTCGAAACCTTGAACGCTTCTCTGAGCGGTACATCCGTCCGGCAGATCTCGCAGCTTCCGCCGGCGTCACATATCGGCCGAGAGCCGCGGAATGGCGTGTAACAAGGTGGATCGGCCGTCGAAGGCAGGTCGGGGAAAAGAGCATCTTGCTTGCCTGCACGAAAGGCCGAGATCATCGTCAGCGTTTTGAACGTCGAGCCCGGCGGATAGAATTCGCGCATTGCGCGGCTAAGAAGCGGCTGGTTCTGCTTGTCGGCCTCCAGCTTCAAATAGCCGTCAAGCGTACGCACGTCATCAAGGCTGTACGACGGATTTGAATACATCGCGAGCAGTTCGCCCGTCTGCGGATTTAGAACGACGATCGCTCCCTTCTTGCCCTCGAGCTGTTTTGCGACGAACTGCTGGAGCTGCCGGTCGATGGTCAGCCGAACGTCCTTATTGACCGGCTCCGGTTCACGGTATTTGAAGAGAATGTCCCACGCCTCCGGTGCCGGGCCTGTCTGCTTTGAGAACAAAGTCCGCTCAAGGCCCGGAGTACCGCGTTCGGTGCCGAACAGGTGAGCCATTTCGCGATCAAGCGGATAAGACCGTTCGAGATCACCATCGCTGTCAAGTTTGTAATAAGCAAGGGTCGAATCGAGCTTGCCGGTGCGATCCAATATCCAGCCTCTCAGATCGGCAGCACTGGTTCTTCGCCGCCGAAGGTCCTTGTAGGCAAGGGCCTGGAACTGATCGTTCTCTTCGTCGGCAAACTTGGTCCAATATATGTGAAACCCAAAGACAGACAAGGCGGCGAGAATAAAAAATATCTGCCAAACAAAAATACTTCGATTGGCGATATTGATCGTCAGGCGCCGAGCCACCGGCGGCGGCAGGTCCTTTTCGGCGGTGAGTTTCGGCCGCCGGATGGTCTCCAAGAAGAAAAGGGATACAAAGAGCAGCAGGATCAGAAGCCCAAATAGATAAAGGATCGAGATGCCCGCAGGGGTGCGTTCGAGAACCTGGCCGCCGAAGATATATTCGGGCCGCAGGAACTTCCAGTCGATGAACAGAAAAAACAGTCCGATCATTCCGCGGCCACCTCTTCATCCAAGAACTCATCGCTCGGCTCGGACACCTCAGTCTCAGGAGTTTCTGCTTCCAAAGAAAACTTTACATCCACGCTGCCGAACGTGACAGCATCTCCTGCTGATATAGCAACAGCCTCGCCGTACGATAGTTTCTCGCCGTTCACCTTTGTGCCATTGGTCGAACCTGTGTCCGCGACGGCCATTTGCGCGTCCGCCGAAACTGCGAGGGTTGCGTGGTGTTTGGATATGCTCGTGTCGTCGATTCGGAGCAGACTCTCCGCAGTTCGCCCAACACTGACGCGTCCCGGCGTCGGCACTCGCAGCTTTATTTCGTGAGCAAAGCCGCCGAGCTCAAATGTCGCGGTACAAATGGTAACAGCGCCAATTTCTTTTCCCGAGGCAGGATCCATGTCTTCGCCGGCATCGTTCGTGGATCGCGCTGTCTCAGAAGCATTCAGCGGCGGAATAGAAAGATGGACTTCCCGCTCATCTTCCTCGTTACCCGAACTTGGGTCGAAAGACGCGATGAACTTGATCCCTTCGGTAAAATAATCCGGTTTGACCTCGACCGTCATTGGGCCGGATGTGTAATACCTGCGATCGTTTATGTGATCGATCGCGGCCACGAGAAGCTCATTCTCAAATTCACCGATCGTCTTTGGGTCGTCGGTCGAGAATTTGTCCCATTGCATCTTCAAAATGACCGAATGGGGCACGACCTTACCTTTGCCGCGTACATCACGGGCCTCCGTGTCCAGGATCCTCTTGATTCGCTCGATGACCTCGCTTGTCGCAAGGCCGCTGGAAGGCTTCCACTGCCTTCCGGTAAATCGATCAAAAATATCGCCAAATTTTCCCAAAACTCCGCGAACAAGCGAATCGATCGACGTTGAGCGTGAATTGTGGGGCCTATCTTCTGTCATCACACCAGATACGAGTGAGGTCAATAGTAGCGAATTTTGCCGAAATTAGAAAAAATCCAAAACTTCTTGTAAAAAGATGTTCAACTATGGCAAAATACTTTTGGAATGTTCCTAGCCTTCCACATTTCTTCTTGATAGTGCTCCCTGTTTCGTCTTCGACGCAGCTGTCGGAGTCAGCGGGAGTTGTGCCCAACGAAAACACACTCGAAAACAATATGTATTGCCGCTCGCAAAAAAGGTCTGGCGGACGCTCCGGCGAATCTGGCTTCTCGATAACCGAGCTTTTTGTCACGTTGTCGGTCCTGGCCATCGTTTGTGCGATCTCTATTCCGTACATCGTTAGCTACCGGAAGGTCTATCGTTCGGACGATCAGGCTCTTCGCATAATCGACGTGATCCGAGAGACCTCACAACTTGCGATGACGCGTCGTCGAACGATGCGTGTCGAGATCGATCTCACGGACAACGCCATTCTCCAGATCGATGAGAACAACACCGACCCCGACACTTTAATCAAACGAATTCCGCTCGACAATGTTTCTGATATTCGCGTCGATGCGCGTCCGGCAGGAGTGAACCCGCCGAACCCGCCGAATTATGCCGATGCGGCGTTTTCTACCGCGATCCTCAGTCACGAAGAGGGCGGTTCGACCGTCTCCGGGCATCAGGTATGGGTGGCGCGCTTCGAGAGTACGGGAAACGTCGTGGACAGCGTCGATAACCCGATAAGTTCGACGATCTACATTTGGCCGCCGAGCGCTCCGGCAAGCAGCGTTGCACGCAGCAAGGGTGAGATCCGCGCAATTACGCTATTCGGCGGAAGCGGTGCACTTAGACTTTGGAAATACGACGGCTCGACCTTTGTCGCGAGCACACAATAGGTTCAAGAATATGAGTACAAAAAATGAATCCGGATTCTCATATATCGACGTAATGATCGCGATCGTCATCTTGATGGTCGGGATCCTTGCACTTATGTCTGGGATGGGCGGCGCAGTTCTGCAGGCCCGTTCGCAAGAGCAGCAGATGGTCGCCAAACAGGTCGCCGCTTCGACGATGGAATCGATTATGTCGGTCAAGGAGACCGACCCGGATCGGCTGGGTTGGAAAGCCGTCGGCAACGTGGGCTCGAACCCGGACCCGATAAGCGGTATTCCTCAGGGCGTATTTGTGACCGGCATGCAGGACGTACATGTCGGTGCCGGGCCGGACGCGATAATCGGGACCGCCGATGACGATAATGTGACGGTGCCAAATCTTCAGCGGGAGATAACTATCACTGATGAATGTGATCCCGACGCTCCCTCTTACAACTGTCCGACACCGGGAACCAATCCTGTTCGCTTCAGGAACGTCAGGGTCGATGTTCGATATTTCGTTGGAGCGGTTCCGAGGACCGAATCTTTGCAAACCGTCTTGACGGATTACGCGATCGCAACCGACGCAGGAGAGTAGATTTATGACGCCATCAGTAGATCGATCACGAAACGAAAATGGATTTTCGCTTGTAGAACTTCTGATCTCGATCACATTGTTTACGATCGTGACGGGCAGTATTTTCGGCGTTATGGCCGTTGCGAAAGCAACGCGTTCCGTCGTAAGCGAAAAGACCGGGCTGAACAAGAACGTACGGATTGCCCTGAACCTGATCGGAAGGGATGCATATAATGCCGGCTTCGGGTATCCGCTCAAGAACACGGTGATCCTGACGGACAACCGCATGGGGACGCTGCTTGGTATTCCGAACGATCCCGATACGACGCGTGACACCGTTGCGCCGATCATTGCCGGTGATAACCGAACGCTCAACACTTACAATCAGACACCTAACGTAAGGACGGACCAGGTTACATTCCTCTTCAAGGACTCGACATTCAACCTCGTCGGAGGTGTGTCGCAGCCGCTAAAGGTCAATGCCGCGACCACAAAATCCGGTGGAACGATCGATGAGATCGTGCCTCTCTCAGGCAGCAACTCCCTTTGTAATGTCAATGACCTCTACCTCGTTACAGGAAGCTCAGGCTCGACGCTGGGACTTGTTACGGGAAAAAGCGGAGCCAACAAGATCGAGTTCTCGAACGGGGACGTTCTCGGCATCAACCTCGCCGGTGCGAGCGGTACTCTTCGGGCAATTACCGTGCCGGCGAGCATCCAGCGCGTGAGAATGGTGACGTATTTCGTGACCCCCGACGGCACTCTTACTCGAAGAGAATATGCAAATAGTCCGCCGGTTTTTCCCGCTACGCCGCAGGCCTTCGTCGATGCGCCGCTGATCTACGGAGTTCAAAACTTCCAGATCGAATACATCATGGACGATGGCGTCGTAACGAATAATCCGATAGCAGGCCCCGACGGTATTGCCGGCACTGCGGACGATCTTCCGACAAACCTTGCTGCGGTCAGGCAGATCAGGGTTAGCGTAGATGTCAGATCCGTAGAGAATATGTCGAGCGGGCAGCCTTACCGTGAAACGCAGACCACGACCTTTAGTACGCGCAACCTTGGTTACGAGGCAAATTAGTTTTTGAAGTAGGTACAAAACGATGGAAACCGGAAGAGAGAATTCGACAAATTCCACGAAGGCCGCGAGCGAAAGCAGCGAACGCGGTTCAGCGATCGTGATAGCTCTATTCGTCCTTGCTCTCGTGAGCGTTTTTGCCGCGATGGCGATGACACGAACGGCAGCGGAAGCTGCCGCCGTGGGCAATGAAACGGCCGAGGCGCGCACGTTCTACGCGGCGCAGGGAAGTCTTGAGTCGATGACGCGAAACTTCAACAAGCTCTTCGGAGCGAAGTTGAGCCCGACTGCTGCGGATATCACAAAGATCGAGAACGTTATGCCTCCGGGCCTCGCGGGATACACTTTCGCGCAGACGGTCGGCCGTACATCTGCTAGTGAGAATGTTGTGCTGACCGGCGGCCCTTACAGCGGCCTGATCGCATTGCGTGACAACTGGCAGCTTGTGACGACGACCACTGACAATCAGGGCGTACAGGTGCAGCTGACCCGCAACGTCCTCAACAACCGTATTCCGATCTTCCAGTTCGGTATCTTCTACGATGACGATCTCGAGCTCTTCCGGCCGCCGCTGTTCAGCTTCGGCGGACGCGTCCACTCGAACGGCAACTTCTTCATTTCGCCCGGAAGTGAGGGCGTGTACTTTGATTCTCGCGTAACCGCCCACAAGGAGATCGTTTCGCAAACCTGGCGCAACGGATATACCGGCGACAGCAGCAACAACAGAACTTATATCAAAAACGCTTCGGGCGTGAACAAGCAGTTCTACCCCACGTGGGGCAGCGTGCTGAACAGCGGCGGCGGGCCGAATGTGTTCGCGTCGAATCCCGATATGCCTCCCGGATATAAGAATCCGAGCTGGGCCAGCCAGAGCGCGGTCTTTGACGGCAACCTGCAGGCACGCGTCGCTGAATTGCGACTGCCACTCAAGGTCAATGCGAATTCTGACCTGATCGATATGATCAAGCGCGGCAAGGAAGAACCGGGCTCGACCGGCGGTGACCTCGTGAACAACGCAGGCACGATCGAACCTGTCTCCGCCACGACAAAGGATGATGCGATCACGAAGGGCGAGAGATACTCGAACAAGAACGGTATTCGCGTCAGCCTTGCGGACAAGAAGGAAATGCTGCCCGGCTGTGCATTAAGCACCGGCTCTGCAGTTACAGGCCCGTGCGGCGTTCGGCTGGACGGCAATTGGAACGGTACCGCAGAACCGAATACTGCGGACACGGTCTTGGATCGCCGTTCACGCGGCTACGACATCATGGCGAATTTCCCGATGACCGATGGCTATCAAGCTACCAGGGTCAACGGAGAAAGACTCTTCACAGGCGATGCGACCTCGCGTCAGGTCTGGCTGAAGGTCGAGACCGTAGCATACGACAGTTCGACCGGCGTTCTGATGACACGCGATATCACTTCGGAATTCCTTAGCCTCGGTGTTACCGAGCAGTCGCCGATCTATATCAGCGGATATGGTGTCCCTCAACTTCCTAATAATGGATCGGTCAGTGCACCGTCGGCTAATATTACGGCGTTGACGCCGCAGAGTCCGTCCACGTATCCCGACAGCCGCTCGATCGTGAAACTCCAACGCTTTGCGATTCCCGGAGACGCGATCCCGAACAATTCGCCCAATGTGATCAGCTACGACGGCGCGGGCGGTTGGAACTACGTTCTCCGCTACACGACCGCCGACGCGGCGAAGATCGCCGCCGGATGCAGCCTGGGCTGCACCGCCGGCAATGCCGGCTCTGTATCGAGCGCTTATGAGAACTATGGCCAGCTCAAGCTCATAAATGGAACCGACAAGGCTATCGTTCCATTCCCGATCGAGATGTTCGATGCTCGCGAGGGCCTTTATTACGACTCAAAGAGTAAGACCTACTACTCCGACACGTACTACGACAACTACAAGAAGGTCGCACGCAATGGTGTGATGAGTATGGTCGATATCGACGTTGCAAATCTCCGACGCTTCCTGCGGGGCGATTTCGATGGACGATTTCCCACCGGCACGCCTTTCTCGAACCTGATGGGACACTCGCTGACCAAGGACGATGTGCCTCAGGAGAATGGCTGGGTGCTTTATGTCTCCGACCGCCGCGGCGATGCGAACTTCAACGGCAAATACGATATGGAGGACGTCTATGGTGCAGCACCCGGCAATGACGGCATTCTCCAAAACGGTGAAGATGTGGACCCCGTTGGGCAGTATGGAAACGGCATCCTCAATACTTCATACGGCACTGAGGCCGCAAGGTACCGCGATGATACGATCTACGCCGATGCGGCGGCCGTGAACGACCACAAATACTATCGGCGCGGTGTCCGGCTTATCAACGGTACGACTGTTCCGGGTATCTATGACTCGTCCAGTGCATCCGATACGCGTGGGTTCACCGTGGCCTCTGAGAACGGAGTCTATGTATGGGGCAACTACAACTCAACGGGTGTGGTAACGGTTCCCAGTACGGGCAACACCCCGTATTTCCAATATTTGCCGTTCGATACGGCGCTTCATATCCCGTCGTCGATCGCGGCGGATGCGGTGACGATCCTTTCTAACGCATGGAATGACGGAGAGAGCTTCCGCTATCCGTATGATCTGGCCAGTTCTTCCTGCGGTCCGCGTTGCGCGACGGATACGACGATCCGATTTGCGATGCTGTCGGGAGACACGATAGCGAGCCATGACGGCACGCCGAATCAGGGCGGTATTTCGCCGAGACTTAACGGCGGCGTCCATAACTTCAAGCGTTTTCTGGAGCACTGGACCGGCGACAACTTGAATTACTCCGGCTCGCTGATCAACCTCTTCAACTCGAGAAATAACAACGGCTCGTTCAAATGCTGCGACATGGTGTACGATCCGCCGAGACGAAACTGGGTGTTCGACAGCACGTTCCTCGATCCGACACGGCTTCCGCCGGCGACGCCTTTCTTCCAGTACGTGCAGACGACCGGATTCCGACGTACGAATAACTAAGCAGCTGCTAAAGGGCTGAACGTTACGCCCGCACCTGAAATGAGCCGAATCGGCTCAGAGTAAGGCTGCGGGCATTCTTTTTGCCATCCCGACATCTCTCGGGATCGTCGTTGCTGGCCGTCTGCATTTATTAAGAACGCGCTGGCCGGCCCTTGACAGCCGTGATACACTCATAGTGGCAGGTGCAACAGCGGTTGTATCTATGATCCTTGAAAACTGGTCCGGCGCGGACGACAAGCTGTCTTTCCCAAGTAAAAAGGGAAAATGTAATATTTCGCATTCGAACTGCTGGCGACGCCTAAAGTGCTGATAAATAAGGTGTTAGTTCATCTCGGCTGCGTGTTTTATTTTTTTTATTTTTTGAACAAAAAATCGCTGTAACGGGTTGATAAACAAGGACTTATTTGTCCCACAGGGGGCGTGGGACAGTGTGGGACATGGGACAGAGATCGGCGAGCGGAAAAGGGAGAAGAAACAGGTTGGTTCACCGATGCGAAGCGGCGAACCAATGCCTTTCTTGCTCTTGTGGCCGGGACTTAACCCTGAGAGCCAAGGGCAAGACGGGATGATCCGTGTCGTGTTGCTGTTTCTGTCCGTCCTCTTGCGAGCCCTGCTGTTCTCCGGATCGCAATTATTGTCGAACATTCGGACTGTGATATCGTAAACGGTGTTGGAGTTGAGGAAGAAGCGGAGCGCCTTTCTGCCCATCGTTGCGTCTTCAGATGAGAGAACTTTCCCTTTCAAATTCCAGGCTTGACCGGCGCTACGAAGTAAGAAAACGCCTCGGACAGGGAAGTTATGCGGAGATCTTCGTGGCTCGTGACACGCTTGCTTCCCCGCGGTCGCCGCACAGCACGGTCGTTGTCAAAGCTCTAAATGTTTTCCTTCAGGAAGACGTCGACCTCGATCTCGAAAGAACGCTCGTCGAGAACTTTCAGAATGAGGCGGTCGCTCTTGATAGGGTTCGCCACCCCAACATTATCAGCCGTCTCGGACACGGGACCGCACGCGACCTGGCAGGGGTCGTTTTTCACTATTTGGTGCTCGAATATATGGCTGGCGGCGATATCCAGTCGTTGATACGCCAACGGCCTTTGCGGATCGACGCCGCTCTCAAATATGTTGAACAGGCTTGTGCGGGCCTTGCCCATGCACATTCGCGCGGTATCATTCATCGCGATATCAAGCCTCAAAACCTGCTGCTGACCGAAGATCTTGTAACGCTCAAGATCGCAGACTTTGGTGTTGCAAGATTTTCGGCCGCAGATTCGCCGATCACACGCGTCGGTACGAATATCTATGCTCCGCCTGAGCATAGTCCGGCGTACTTTTCCGATACGGCAGAAAGACTAACACCGGCCGCCGATATTTACTCGCTTGCAAAGACCGTCTATTCGATCATTACGCGGGAGCCGCCGCGGCAATATGCCGGCAAACCGATCGAAGGCCTTCCTGAGTCGTCAAATGACGAAGAATGGTCGGACGGTCTTCTCGAAGTGCTGAATCGGGCAACTTCGGATGATCCCGGACGCCGGCCGCAATCGGTCGAAGAATTTTGGTTCGACCTTGGACCCGTCTTGAATATCGTTGCCGACATGGATCCGGATACTGTCGTCAAAAGAACGGCCGATCTGCCGCAGCCTCATGTCTCACGCGGTTATACGCCCTTGGTGCCGGAACAGCCGAGCTTTGAGGCGGTACTCAAAGAGAATACGCAATCGTCGGCCAGAGAGCAGCAAACTCCGATGCCGGAGGTTCCACCGTCGAAAGCGGTAATTGACTACCCGGCTTATGAACCGGTGCAGGGAAGGGTGCCCGTGTCGGTCCCGCCGCCAGCTGTGGTGAATCCGCCTGCGAGGGTACCGAAAAGAGCTTTGAAGGCCTCGCTGCGGCGGCTTGCGATCTTCGTCGCCTTTGCCGCGATCTTTACAGGGGCTCTATATGCGACCGCACTCTATTTTAGAAATAACGATGTCATTGAATCCGTGCGAAATCGGCTTATGCCTAGGATAGCTGTAGCCAACACCGATGTTTACCTGCGGCCGACTCCGAGTACCGACAATGATCCCGTCGGGCTCGCGACAAAAAATTCTCGTGTTCGTATTGTCGCCACGCACGAAAATTGGTACCAAGTTGATATAGTTGAACAAGGCCGCGAACGCGTTGGCGGGCCGAACTCTACCCACGGCTGGCTCAATGGCAAGTATGTGGATATACAGGAGAATTAGAAAATTTGGCTTCTAATATTCTTGAAAAGGTCAGACGATGGATCGACGAGGACTCGGTTGAGACCACGCTCGAAAAGGCCGCGCGCGACGCACAGGTGAAAGCTCGGAACCGTGCCGAGCAGTTCATTGTCGCCATTGCCCAAAAGATCGAGGCTGTTATCCAGGAAGAGATGGTACCGTTGCCGCAGGGAACGGTCATTATTCCAAGAGAATTTACGGTTTTTCTAAGCACAGACGACGACAAAGAGTGGCAGGGCGAAAAACGCCGAGGTCTTGAAAAAGGGCTTTATCACATTCTGGGCGAGCGGGCCCGTGAGATCGCCGGCAAGAAGAAACTTGAGACGAGCTCATTCGGGATAGAGTTTCGTATCGACGGAACGCTAGAAAAAGGCGAGATCCGCATCGAGCATAGCTGGGAAGATTCAACATCGAACAAAACCGGCGTGCTTGCACGGCCCAAAGGGATCGAGCAACTCGAGGCTCGCGAGAATCTCACGGTTCCGACCACCCAAACGCCGCAGATCCCGACGCCTGCAAGGATTCCTTCTTCACCGACCACGATCTCCCAGCAGAAAAGCCCGAATACGGCCCGATCCATTGAGCAAGCAGTCCCTATCTCGACGCCCGAGGCAGAAGAAATGACCCATGTTGCCTCAAGGGCAAAGGAACTTTATAAGCTCGAGGTTTGGCGAGGCGGCCAGCGACAGAACGTCATCCCGATCTTTCAACGCCAGATCGTCATTGGGCGCGGCTCGAAATCAAAACCTGTGGACATACCGCTCTCCGGAGACGTCGAGATAAGCCGCCGTCATCTCGTGATAGGTCATGAGGAAAATGGTTCGTTCTGGATACTGAACGAGGGCAGGAATGCGGCAGAGATCGGCACTTTTGAATTGCCTGCCGGGCAAAGGTATCAGTTGCAGCCGGGAATGACGATCACGGTATGTAGTTATTCACTTCGCGTGGTTCTGTAAGATCTTTTAATAGGCCATTTACGATACTAGCATTGAGAAGTGTCTTTAAGGTCGCCTCGACCTTGTCAACAACCTCAGACGGGTAACCGAAGGTTCTTGAATTCGCCTCGAACTCATCACGATCGAGCACGATCGGCTCTTGACCAGGCCAAATTAACACATCTATATCAAGGTCGATGTACGAAAGCTGAGTATCGGTCAGAACCGGCGGCATCGCAATATTACAGTAGTAGTTGCGGAGTTCGCCGCCCGGAGACTCGAACCGGAAGATGTTGTACCAGCGATCCGGCCAATAGAACTCGTATGAGACCGTGCCGGCCTCGATAAGGCCCAGGTCCGTATGCTCGATGGTACGCTCGAACACGCCGACGAGATCGATCCGAGAGGAAGTTTCGCTAATTATTTCGCCCGTCCATTCGCGGCGCACCGTTCCGTCGAAAGCAAGGGAACGAACCGTTACGAGCCTACTCTTCATCGCGAACGATCAATACAGAGCAGTGAGCATGATGAACGACCGAATCTGAGACCGAACCGAGCAGAAGTCGTTCCCAGCGATTGTAGCCGTGGGATCCAAGAACGATCATATCGGCTTTCATTTCTTCCGCAGTTTCGACGATGCGGCTGTCCGGGGAGCCGAAGAGCACGTCACTGGAGATGGCTGGCGGATCCTTCTCGAATTCAGCCTTCAGCATCTCGACCGTCGAAACAATGACCTTCTCGGCATGGTCTCGGGCCGCCTTTTCGATCTCTGCGGTGTCGGGCAGGTATCCGCTATAAACATCTATCCCGAGCGGGACGGCCATATCGACAATCGTAACGATATGAACCGAGTCATTTCCGGTCAGCGCAAATTTTCTTATCGCCTGGGCAGCTGCCTCTCCATGTTTGGTGCCATCCGTCGCTAGAATGATCTTCATTTCTGATCGCCTCCTATGGTAGTCAATTTATATCAATTATATCACTGAGAAGAACCGGCGGTTACTCGTCCTCTTCCGGGTCGCGGCCGGTGTAAGTGTTTCGGAGCTTGCTCAGGAGGTCGAAAAGGATCAGTCGCTCGGTCTCATTGAGGGCGCCCAACGTATATTCTTCCAACTCGTGCCATTGCGTCTCGACCTCTGCCCTTATGGCCAACCCCTTTTCAGTAATAAAGACCCTTGAGCTTCGGGCGTCGTTGTCTTCCCTCTGGACACGGATGAGATTGATCTCGACCAGGCCCTTCACCATCTTGCTGACCGTCGGGGCGGAGAGGTTGAGTTGGGACGCGATGTCGGTCTGCCTCAGCCCATTCTTCTTCCACAGCTCGATCAGAACGAACGCTTGTCCTGCGTGCAGCCCGATCGTCGCCATACTTTTCTCGAGCGAGTTTCGGAAGGCGGTCGAGGCTCTCGCGAGAACAAAGCTGATCGTTTGCTCAAAAACAAATTCTGCGGGTCGTGAAACCATTGCAAGAGCCCTTTCTTTGCAAGCTAACGCAAAGCCCTGAGGACGCTAACTAAATATCGTTAGCGAGCTAATGAAATAAAGTTAGCGTGCTAAGTGAATCTAGTTAGCGAGCTAATGAAATAAAGTTAGCGTGGTATGAATTGTTATGCAAGTCCGCTAAGATTAGTTAAATGGAAAAGAAAGAAAAGCTTAAAGAATGCCGCGACCTTCTATTAAAACTGCACAAGACGATGCTGGATCTTGAACGGGAACTCTACGAAGGCATACACGGCAAACAAAGCTCTGGCCAGTTCCTCAATCTCCTTTTGGAGAACGACGATTTCGCATGGCTGCGGCGATTTTCGCTCTTGATCGTGGAGATCGACGAGCTCTTTGATCAGAAGGATGGAATCGCGAGCGAGGATATCGAGGCCGCCCAGAGAAAAGTAGGGGAAGTTGTGCGGATGGAAGGCGGCGACGACTACTTTGTCGATAAATATAAATACGCTCTGCAGCACAGCGTTGAGGCAGCCTCACTGCAGAGCGAACTAAAGGCGTTGATAGGCGAAGCTGCTTAAGAGCGTCCGCCTTTCTTCCAATCGGCCAAAAAGGCCTCAAGGCCGTTGTCTGTGAGCGGATGCTTGATCAGTTGGGTAATGACCTTGAAGGGGATCGTCGCTACATCCGCTCCTGCAAGCGCCGCGTTCACAATGTGCATCGGGCTTCGGATCGAAGCCGCGAGAACCTCCGTCGTGAACCCATAATTATCATAGATCTGCACGATCTGATGGATCAGCTCCATTCCGTCGTGACTGATGTCGTCAAGCCGGCCGATAAATGGTGAGATATACTTCGCACCGGCCTTTGCTGCTATCAAGGCCTGTGTAGCTGAGAAACAAAGGGTCACATTGACGGGGATGCCTTCGTCGGCGAGTTTCCGTGTCGCCTTCATACCATCCACCGTCATTGGGCACTTGATGACCACGTTCTTAGCGATCTTGGCGTATTCGCGGCCTTCCTTCATCATTCCATCGAGGTCGAGCGCGGTGACTTCCGCAGAGACATCGCCGTCAACGATCTCGCAGATTCTCCCTATATGCTCTTTGAAGTCCACATTGCCTTCTTTGGTGATCAGGCTGGGGTTTGTCGTAACACCATCGACAAGACCCATTTCATTCGCTTCACGGATCTCGTCAAGGTTTGCAGTATCAATAAAGAATTTCATAAAAATTTAGTCCTTTGCCGCGATTATGGGATTCGAAAGGATACCGATCCCTTCGATCTCTACCTCGCAGACATCGCCCGCACTAAGCTTCGAAACTCCGGCAGGCGTGCCTGTTGCGATAACGTCGCCCGGCATCAGCGTCATCTGTCTTGATATATATCGTATCAAATACGAAGGTGAGAAAACCATTTGCGAGGTGCGACCCGATTGCCTGATATCACCGTTTACTCGACATACGATCGAAATATCAGTTACGTCAAGGCCTGCAACGATGTGAGGGCCGATAGGACAGAAAGTATCAAACGACTTGCCGCGAGTGAATTGAACGTCATTGCGTTGGACGTCGCGGGCTGTCACATCATTTACGCAGGTAAAACCTTTAATGTATTCCGTGATGTCTGCGTCGTCCGCCAAACCTTTACATTGCTTCGCAATAACAATGCCGAGTTCCGCCTCGTGTTCCACCTGAGATGATTGCTCGGGTAGGACTATAGCTTCACCATCGGCGACATAAGATGAAGGAGCTTTTAGAAACAATAGCGGAGCCGTTGGAACTTCGTTGCCAAGCTCTTTTGCGTGGTCAATGTAGTTCCGTCCGACGCAAACGATCTTTGAAGGACAATAGTCTGTGGCGATCTTTTCGATCATAGATGCTAGCGCGCAGGCATGGTCTCGAAGACGATCTCGGACGGCTGGCTGACATTTCCTGCGTTGTCGGTCGCCGTTAGGTAGTAAAAGTACTGCTTGCCGCTCTCGACCGTCTTGTCCTGAAACGAATTCCGCTCAAGAAGTTCGGGTGTAAGAAGCTGCCATTTCGTAAGATCGAGATCCTTATCCGTGGAACGATAGATCTTGTAGCCCTTGATATCTTTCTCTGGATTTGTCGCGAAAAAGATCGAGATCAAGTCTTGGCCGACCGCGAGCGTTATGGCTGCTGGCGCCGTCGGAGCGAACGTATCGAGCGGTTTGATCTCAAGAATGTTGCTCTCTGTGCTCTCGACTGGTTCTGATCCCGTCCCGAGTGATACGGAGCGTACGAAATAAAAATACTGCTTTCCGAAGTCAAAGAACTCGTCACGGAATCGTGTTTCGGTTATGGGCGTCTTATTCAAAAGCCTTGCGGGCTGTTTTTCGCTTGTCGATCGATATACGTTGTACCCGAGCAGACTCACAGGCGTTGTGCCGTCGATATTTGCAGCGGGCGAGGTCCATGAGAGGGTAACGGCGTCCTGTGAAAGCTCGGATGCAAGCGCCGTCGGCTCCGCGGCAACGCGGCCCGCCGGCTCGATAACCAGGAAATTCGAGAATGCCGCCTTTTGTCCAGCAGCATTAGCAAACCTTAGTGCATAAATGAGCCTAACGGCCTGTGATGCAAATTGCAGTTCATCGGTGTATGACAGGATCTTGCCGCCGAAGTCATCATCAACGATCTTCAAGGTTTTTATGATGTTCGAGCGTGACGCAAAGTCTTCGGCCGTTAGCGAAGTCGTAGCTGAAACCGGTTCAGCCAAACGGTAAATATCAACGCGGTCAATATTTAACACGCTTCCTTTGCCTGCATTTCGAGCCGGCATCTTCCAGGAGATCTTGACCGTATTGCCACGCTGAAGGCCCGAAACTTCTGCTCGTTGGCTGACCCTTTCTTTTGGCGGCCGTGGTAAACCGCGCTTTCCGCAGCCGAGCGAGCCGGCGGTGATGACAAGGCATAAGATGCCTAGATAAAAACTTTTTTGCTTAAAGGACATATTGTCTCAAGTCTTGGTCGCTCATCAGTCCGCCGAGTTTATCCGACACATAATCGGCATCGATCCGCTGATGCTTTTCCTTAAGTTCGCTGCCCTCAAAGCTGATCTCCTCAAGTAACTTCTCAACAAGCGTATGAAGCCGTCGGGCCCCGATGTTTTCTGTCGAGCGATTCAGTTCTTCGGTCATCTCCGCGATCTTATCGATCGCATCTGAGGTGAATTCCAGCTCAATGCCTTCTGTTCCGAGCAAGGCTTGATACTGCTTCAGCAGGGAATTCTTCGGCTGAGTGAGAATGCGCTTCAGGTCGTCGATCGTGAGAGATTCAAGCTCTACACGGATCGGAAAGCGGCCCTGGAGTTCAGGGATCATATCCGCCGGCTTCGCAACGTGGAAGGCTCCGGCCGCAATGAAAAGAATATGGTCCGTGCTGACCATCCCGTACTTCGTATTCACATTCGTTCCCTCGACGATCGGCAAAAGGTCGCGCTGTACGCCTTCGCGGGAGACGGACGGATTATTGCCCGATTCGCGACCGGCGATCTTGTCTATCTCGTCGAGAAAGATAATACCGTTCTGCTCCGTTTTCTTGATACCGGCACGGCTGACCGATTCCATATCAGTCAGAGACTCAAGCTCGTCGCGGATCAGGAATTCTCGGGCTTCCGCGACCGTAACGCGGCGGTTCACGGTCTTGTTCGGGAACATATTGCCGAACATATCCCGGAGGTTAACACCCATTTCCTCCATTCCCTGACCTCCAATGAAGTCGATCGTCGCATTGGATCGATCCTGAGTGTTGACCTCGATGGTCCTCTCGTCCAAAGCACCGCTACGTAGCTGGGAGCGGAGCTTTTCGCGGGTCTTTTGGGATGAGGCTTCGCTGGATTCGGCGTCTTCATCGCTGGGCGCGTATGAAGGTGTCGGAAAGAGTATATCGAGGAGCTTTTCTTCCACGTTTGCTTCCGCTCGCGGCTTTATCTCCTCGAAGGCAGACTGCTTTGCCATATCTACTCCGACATCGACGAGCTCACGCACCATGCTTTCTACGTCTCGTCCGACATAGCCGACTTCTGTGAACTTTGATGCCTCGATCTTGATGAAAGGCGAGTTTGCAAGGCGAGCTAGCCGGCGTGCGATCTCGGTCTTCCCAACGCCGGTCGAGCCGATCATCAAAATATTTTTCGGGAGTACGTCCTCAGCGATCTCCGGAGCCAGTTTTTGCCGACGGATCCGATTCCGCAGAGCGACTGCGACCGCACGTTTTGCGGCTGATTGGCCGACAACATAGCGGTCAAGCTCCGCAACGATCTCGCGCGGGGTCAATGAGTCAAGTTTTGGGGCTGCGGCCGTTACTTCACCGCCAAGATAAATAGCCATTACAATACTTCCAAGGCGACCTCACTGTTTGTATAAATGCAGATCTCGCCGGCGATCCTCAGTGATTCTTTCGCGACCTCACTTGCCGATAGCTGCGTATGTTTGAGAAGGGCACGAGCCGCCGAAATAGCATACATACTGCCCGAACCGACCGATAAAAGGCCATCGTCAGACGATATAACGTCACCTTTGCCGGAGATCAAGAAAGCGTCATTTTTGTCGGCGACGATGAGCAGAGCTTCGAGATTGCGCAGATATTTGTCGGTTCGCCAGTCTTTGCTCAATTCGATCGCGGCTCGTTCGAGGCGGCCTTGATATTCATCGAGTTTTGATTCGAAACGGGTCAGAAGGGCAAAGGCGTCTGCGGTCGAACCCGCAAAACCTGCGATAACCGCACCATTGCTCAGACGCCGCAACTTTTTGGCCGAACTCTTGATGATCGTTTCACCCAAAGTAACCTGCCCGTCGGCGGCCATCGCCACCTCGCCATCTTTACGAACAAGCAAGACGGTCGTTGAACGGATTCGGATACTCTCGGTCTGCATACTAAAAAATGATACGGATTTAATTGCAAATCCTCAAATTGACTAAAAAGACGGTTTAGTCGAACATAAAAGTTTATGGCGATAAGACCGCGAGTTGGGATCACAATGCGTTTGGAACTCGGAACGGATCGGTTCTATCTCGGGCGTGACTATAGCGAAGCGGTCGAGGCGATGGGCTGCACGCCCGTTCATATAGCGTTGATCCCGAACCGCGAATACATCTCTGCGGTGGCCGAAGAGCTTGACGGCATCCTGTTGCCGGGAAGCGATTCTGACGTGGACCCAAGTTTTTTCGGCGAACCTCCACACCCGAAGCTCGGTCGAGTTGTGCCGGAGAAAGATGCGGTCGATCGACTGTTGTTGGACGAAGCCGAGAAGCGCAACCTTCCGATCTTGGCGATCTGTTTTGGGATGCAGGCGCTGAATGTTCATCGCGGCGGCTCATTGATCCAGGATATCCGTTCGGAAGTGATGGAACCGGTAAAGCACGAGCAGGGGATTCCGCTCGGTCGAAATTCGCACGCGATCACCGTTGAAAAAGGCCTGCTCGCGGATCTGATCGGAGAGGATTTGAAAGGATGCTTTGTGAATTCGCATCACCATCAAGCCATTCGTAATCTCGGACGCGATCTCAGATCGGCTGCATGGGCACCCGACGGAGTTATTGAGTGCATCGAAGATACTAGACCTGACAGGAGTGTTTTGGGCGTTCAATGGCATCCTGAGTTAAGTTGGAGGACCGACAAATTGTCCTCGGCCCTTTTTCGATGGTTCGCGGACCGCTGCCGAAAGGGATGTGAGGACCGCGTTGCGCACACCTCAGGTTGAGTAAGAAGTTTGCAAATGGATAAACCGATACTTTTGATCATCGCTGCTTGGTTCATTCCCGGTTCCGGCTATTTCCTGCAAGGAAAGGTTGTGCGAGCCGTTGTCATCGGTGCGGTCATCTGGGCTCTTTTCGTACTTGCTCTCGTCAACGGCGGTGCGTACTATCCGGGCTTTAGCTACCAGGACGGCCAACTGCTCTATATGCTCAACTTTGTCGCCAGAATCGGGAACGGGCTCGGTGGTATTGTGAGCTATTTTATCGCCTCGCAGCCTGACAAGCATGTTGCTGCTCTCGCGACATTCGAATACGGCGGGCGATTTCTTGAAGCAGCCGGACTTTTGAACTACCTTGCCATTCTCGACTCGGTGGATATTAAGTTGAGGAGGAAGGCATGATCCATTTCATCTACCTTGTACTCTTTGCATTCTTTGTCTCGGTCGCCTTTGGCGTCTTTTCGAATGGGACGACAAAGGAACGCGTCTGGTATGCCGGCAAGACGTTTCTCCAATTTATGGTCATTAGTTTGGCACTTGCCTGGATACTTTACTTCATACCTCCAACTTAGAGATAGACATTAATTTTATATGGCCGTAGTTGAGACAGAATGCATCGTCCTGCGAAGCTACGATCTGGCTGACGCAGACAAGATCGCGCTTCTGTTGACGGCGGACCATGGAATTGTAAGAGCGGTCGCAAAGGGAGCGAAAAGGCTAAAGAGCAAGTTCGGCGGCAGTCTCGAACCGCTTTCTCGCCTGAAGGCATCATACTTCAAAAAAGAGACCCGCGAACTAGTCGATCTGGATAGGGCCGAGATCATCGAATCCGCCTTTGATCTGGTAAGCGAGCCGGAGATCTTGACCCGATTTTCGTACCTTACCGACATTTTGATCTCTCTCGTTCCCGCTGAGGATCCCGATCCGGCGATGTTCAGAATGATGACCGCCTGCATCGAGACCGTTCGAAATCGGCCGGAAGCGATCGATTCTGTGTCGCTGTATTTTGAGGCTTGGCTGCTTCGGCTTGCAGGCTTCTTCCCAAGTTGGGATACGTGTTCGATATGTAAGGTCGAACTTGGAAACGGCGCTGAAGCTCATGTAACGGCGGAGTTCCAACTAATTTGTGAGGGATGCAGGCGCAGCTCCGGCGGCGAAATGCTGACCGCGGATGACAGGGTGACGGTTGCTAGATCGCGAAGGCAGTCGCCGGAGGCATTTTCGTCAGAACGTGTCGCAGCCGATTCGCTCACCAGGTTATCGTCGATCTTCAAGCGAATGATCGTCCGTGCGACAGGATTTGAAAGGGTGGATCGAGCCTTACAGGCCGGAGTTCAAGGATCGCGTTAGGCAGCATCGATATGAAGAGGGTCAGTAAACTCATTTCACGTTATCTGCTGGGCGCCGTGGTGCCCTATTTTCTCTTCTCGTGGGTACTGCTTACGGTCATCTTGTTTCTGCAGCAGGCAAGCCGTTATTCCGAACTCTTCTTCAACGTAAATATACCGAGCAGCCTGATCTGGCAGCTGATGATCGGGCTGATCCCGAATGTCATCGCCTTTACCTGTCCCATGGCGGTCCTTGTCGGCACTATCATTGGCCTCTCCAAGATGCAGGGCGATAGTGAACTCACGGCCATTCGGGCGGCCGGCGTAGGGAATTTCCAGATCGCCGTTCCGATCGTGATCCTTGGCATTCTATTGTCGGTCTTTACGCTAGTTGTGAACCTGAAGGGCGTGCCTTTTGCTGCGGCACTCGTGCGTGAAGTTGCGATGCGGTCGGCCATTTCAAAATTCGAGTCACCCATCGAGCCGGGCGTATTCTACTCGGAGATCGATGGTTTTACTATTCTTGCACGCAATACAGATTCAAAAACCGGCGACCTCGAGAGCGTTTTTATCGCACAACAGGATGCTGCGAATGGGGTCGACCGGATGATCACGTCCGATATCGGTCGGATCGAGATCGCGGATGAGACGACGGAGTTGGTTCTTGAAAATGCCGCGGTCGTTACGATCCCTCACGCCGGTAAAGGCGGAAAGTATGCTTTCGAGCGGATCAAGGATATCCGCATTGCCCTGAAAACAAAGCGCGCCGAGCTCCTCGACCGTCTCGCCAATAATGTTAGGCTGCCGGACGAGATGGGCTTAAGCGACCTAACCGAGGTCGCTGCGAGCGCGGAAGGGAAGCAGAAGGTCGAAGCCCAGATAGTACTATTCCGTCGTTTCGTAATGTCGCTCACGCCGCTCATTTTCTGTTTGCTTGGGACGATCATGGTGCTTCGTTTTCGGCGCGGCGGACGGGGCTTCGGCATCGCTCTCGCGCTCGGGGCACTCGTTGGCTACTACCTCGTTGCATTCTCAGGCGAACAACTTGCACGGGCCGGCGGGCTGCCTGTGGTCGTTGCGAGCTTTCTGCCTGTTGTCGCAAGCCTCGGTGCGATGTTTTGGCTTGCGTACAGTCCGAGACTTCGTTTTGCTGAAACAATGTCAAACTTTGTCGGCTCGGCCTTCGATAGGCTGAAAGGACGATCTCGCGGCGTTTCGTTAAAGAATCGGCTCGTCGATGTGACGTCAGGCCTACGTGACTTTGACATTTCAGCAAGCATCACGTGGTACTTCCTGCTGGCGACCACTTTTTTGCTGATCGTGTTCCTTATCTTTACGGCGTTCGATACTTGGCGTTTCGCCTCTGGCGTCGATAATGGCGGATGGCTTCTGGCCAAATATTTGATCTTCCTCGTACCGTTCGCGTATTTGCAGATCGCACCCTCTGCCGCAATGATCGCAGTTCTTGCCGCGTTCGCGATCAAATCTCGGAACAATGAGCTCGTAACTTGGGCCGCAGCCGGGCAGAGTATGTTCCGCCTCCTGCTGCCGTGTCTTGCTTTAGCCATGCTTCTGGGCGTCGCGGATTTTGTTATCCAAGAAACCCTGGCCCCACGGGCAAACCAGGTACAGGATGGTGTCCGCGCGGAACTCCGAAGCGGCGGCAAGCCGGTACAGCCCAAACGCCTATGGACGGCGGAAGGAAAATATATCTTTTCGTACAGCCGACCGGAGCCTCCATCGGCCCGTGCTGCGTCTGACGGTCAAAAGAGCGGAAAGGTGAATGAAGTCAGCGGTTACCCTGCGTCCGATAACGTAAAGGGCGAATCCCGACACGAGAATTCCTCCGCATTTCCCGCAACCGGCGTCATTGTCCTCGAATTTTCGGGCGATATGACAAATTTGCAAACCGTGTACCGTGCGAGGGCGGGCGGTTTCGATGGATCCAAGGTTTTATTGCGCGATGTTATAGCGATTTCACGGGGCGGCAATAGTCTAACGGAAGAGCCGAAGCGGGAAGTGGACCTTGTGACGAAATTCGATCCTTTTCGGAATATTGGCGGGAAACCTAACCATCTTTCGGTGGTTGAACTCTCGGAATCCGCGGGGGCTGCCATTGCCGAATCGGAGCGGCACGCCTACGCCGTGGGCGTGCAAAAGAGATTGGCGGGACTTCTTGTGCCGTTGGTCGTCGTTCTATTCTCCGTCCCTTGGGGCATTTCTTTGAGAAGGTCCCCGATGGTCTCGTCCTTGAGCATAGCAGTGGGACTCTGGCTTTTTTTTATTGGACTCTCCAATGTATTTGAGCAATACGGAATTGCGGGCAGTTTGCCGCCTATTATCGCGGTTTGGGCACCGGTGTTGGTTTTTGCTGCCATTGGTATCTACTTGATCTCACGAATAAGGACATAGAAAGGTCCGGTCGATATTCTCGACCGGACCTACGAGTTTCTAGGATCGACCAGGCCTTAGGTTCCGGTTTCCCAACTCGACATATACTCGAGCATTTCGGGGGTAAGTGCGTCGATCGAAACGCCCATTGCACGGAGCTTGAGCGACGCGATCTCCTGATCGACCTCTGCCGGAAGAACGTGCACGCCTTTCTCCAGCGTTCCCTTGTTCCTAACGAGATACTCAGCAGAAAGAGCTTGGTTCGCAAAGGACATATCCATAACGGAGGCGGGATGCCCCTCGGCGGCTGCGAGGTTGATCAGACGGCCTTCGCCAAGAACGATCACACTCTTCTTGTCGTCTTTTGAACGATATTCTTCAACGAACGGCCGGCGGGTAACCGCAGGCTGAGACATTTCGCGAAGCGCTTCGAGATTGAGCTCGAGGTCGAAGTGTCCGCTGTTGCAGACGATCGCTCCGTCCTTCATTACCTCGAAGTGCTCCTTGTCGATGACATGACGATTGCCCGTTACCGTTACGAAGAAGTCGCCGATCTTTGCGGCCTCCTTCATCGGCAGAACGCGGAAGCCATCCATGACCGCTTCGATCGCCTTGATCGGGTCGATCTCGGTTACGACGACGTTTGCCCCAAGTCCTCGGGCACGCATCGCAACGCCCTTGCCGCACCATCCATAACCGACGGTAACGAGCGTTTTGCCGGCGAGAAGAATGTTCGTCGCACGGATGACGCCATCGAGAGTCGATTGGCCCGTTCCGTAACGGTTATCAAAGAAATGCTTTGTCTGAGCGTCGTTGACCGCGATAGAAGGGAAGGTGAGAACGCCGGCGTTGACCATCGCTTTTAGGCGAACGATGCCGGTCGTGGTCTCTTCGGTTGTGCCGATGAGGTTTGGGATCAGCTCGGGCTTTTCCTTGATCATCGTTGCTACGACGTCCGATCCGTCGTCGATGATAAGGTTCGGGTTCGTGTCGAGTGCAGCCTTGACGTGGCGAATGTAAGTATCGGTCGATTCGCCCTTGATCGCCATCACCGGAATGTTCCAGTCCGCAACGAGCGAGGCCGCGACGTCATCCTGCGTCGAAAGCGGATTCGAGGCGATGAGAAGTGCCTCCGCACCACCCGCTTGGAGCGTGCGGGCAAGGTTGGCCGTCTCCGTCGTGATATGAGCACAGGCGACGAGCTTTACGCCTTCAAGAGGGCGTTCGGCCGCAAAACGCTCACGGATCAAGCGAAGCACAGGCATTTCGCGATCGGCCCATTCGATACGCTGTTTGCCCTGCGGCGCAAGGTTTATATCCTTAATGTCGTACTGCAATGAAGTAACTGGTGTTGTCATAAAAGTTTTGCGTATTCAAAGCAATTCGCGGCTGAGACAGCCGCGAATGCACGAATAGAGTAAGTTATTAACCGTTGGTTCCGACAGCGGTCTCAGCTGCGGTTCGCAGAGCTTCGGCCTTGTCCGTCTTCTCCCATGAAAACTCGTCATTAGCGCGTCCGAAATGCCCAAAGCGAGCGGTCGCTTTGTAGATCGGCCGGCGAAGGTCAAGCGTTTCGATGATGCCTTTCGGTGTAAGGCTGAAGTTCTGCTTGACGATCTCGGAAATGCGAGCGTCATCGATAGTACCGGTTCCGTGCGTGTCAACAAGGACCGAAACAGGCTCAGCGACGCCAATAGCGTAGGCCAACTGCACGGTACACTTGTCCGCAAGGCCGGCAGCCACAACGTTCTTCGCGATGTAGCGGGCCATATAAGCCGCAGAGCGGTCAACCTTCGTTGGATCCTTACCGGAGAAAGCGCCGCCGCCATGCGGAGCGTAACCGCCGTATGTATCGACGATGATCTTTCGTCCCGTAACACCGGCATCGCCCATCGGGCCGCCGATCACGAACTTGCCGGTCGGGTTGATGTGATACTTCGTATTTTCGTCAAGCAGATCAGCGGGAATGGTCGGTTTGATGACCTTTTCAAGAACATCAGCTCTAATCTGTTCGATCGGAAGATCTTCCGTTTGTGTTGAGATAACGACCGCTTCAACGCGGAAAGGCTTGCCGTCGCGATATTCGATCGATACCTGCGATTTGCCGTCGGGCCGCAGATAGGGAATCGTGCCGTCGCGGCGGACCTCACTGAGCTTTCGCGTCAGATTGTGAGCCATCTGGATCGGCATCGGCATCAGTTCAGGCGTCTCGTTGCAGGCAAATCCGAACATCAGGCCCTGATCGCCCGCGCCGCCCGTATCGACACCCTGAGAGATGTCAGGCGACTGCGTTCCGATAGCGTCGATGACCGAACAAGTATTCGAATCGTAGCCGAACTCGGCGTTGTGATATCCGATCTCTTCGATCGTTTCGCGGATGATCTGCTTATAATTGACCGTTGCCTTCGTGGTGATCTCACCGGCGACGACCGCGAGGCCTGTCGTAACTAAGGTTTCACACGCTACACGGCCTTCAGGATCCTGTGTAAGGATCGCGTCTAGGATCGCGTCCGAAATGTTGTCGGCGATCTTATCTGGGTGGCCTTCGGTCACTGATTCCGAAGTAAATAGGAAATTACCGTTGCTCAAAATATTAAAGCTCCTATCGGGATTCTAGATCGACTGAACCGACCTGTGGCAAAACGTAAATAATAATCGCTATAAACACCCAATGTCAAAGGAAAACCAGTCTGAAACTGAGTTAGTTACAAAACATTTACATTCTGCCGGGACTCAGAGCTTATAGTCAGAACCGCGAGGGATAGGGTCCGGGTCCTTAGGTTCTATGATCCAAAAAGCGACCGACACAACTCTTATCGTCAGCTAAAGCGGACTCCGAGAAGTTTTTTGCGGCAGGCCGGACCCTTGCCTTGCAGTCCGTTGTCCACTGCTGTCCACTCGCAGGTGAGTGGACAGGTAAGTGTTGTCAACAGGACACTTAGCGGAACAAAAACGGGCAAAAATGCAAATTTTCAAAAAAGTATGCAATGTTTAACCGGTCCCGACCGGTGGCGGCAGAAGCGGCCTTACCTTGAGCCGCATTCTGTCGTCCCCTACGGGAACAAGGGAAGTCACTCGGTCGGCGTTGAAAGCTCGTGGACGACGACCGGTCGCCTTACTGCGTGCGGCGTTCCGCAACAGCTTGACCACTTGTCCTGCGTCCGATAATAAGGATTATGTTGTAATTGCAAGAAGGCCTAGCCGATCAGTTCGGGCCAATCCTCCGGCGGCGGAATGTCGCCCTCGGGCGTTTCGCTCGTTGGGCCGGCGGCCGCGGAAAGATCTATCACCTTTTGATCGACAAATATCGGACAATCGAGGCGTAAAGCGAGAGCGATCGCATCGGACGGCCTTGCGTCAAGCAAGACCTTATCTCCTTTCTTATCAATGAATTCGATACGAGCGTAGAACGTGTTTTCGGCGAGATCGGTGACAACGACGGCCGTTGCGTGCAGGCCGCATTCGATCACGAGGTTCCGCATCAGGTCGTGAGACATCGGCCTTTGCGGAACTATCTTCTCGATCTCAATGGCTATTGCGTTCGCTTCGAACGCTCCGACCCATATCGGCAGCACCGTCTCCGAATCGAGGCTCTTAAGCACTACGATCGGCGTGTTCGTATTCGGGTCCATAATCAGGGCCCCGATCTTGACCTCGATCAGGTTTGCTCCTTGTTCCATGCTAAACGACCTCTCCGAACATAGAATTTGCTTTAACTTTCGTTACTTTAACGTTGATAATAGAGCCTAACATGTCTTTGTCGCCAACGAAGTTTACTACCTTATGGCAGGTTGAGTGGCCGGTGATCCCATTTTCAGTTCGGGCCGACGAGCCTTCTGCCAAAACCTTAAGCACTTTCTCGCTATAGCGTTCTAAACGCTTGTGCTGGCTAGCTTTGTGCACATTTTCAAGCTCTAAGAATCTCAGGGTCTTTTCGGCGGCCGAAACCGTATCTTCCATCTCGAACGCGGGTGTTCCTGGCCTTGGCGAGTACTTGAAGATATATGCACTGTCGAATCCGCAATATTTCACAAGTTCGACGGTGTCCCTGAAATCGGCTTCGGTCTCTCCGGGAAAACCTACAATAATGTCGGTAGTTATTGCAATATCACGGCTCGATGCACGCATTCTATCGATCTGCTTGATATAACGATCAATAGTGTGGCCTCGTTTCATTAGCTTCAATACGCGGTTGCTGCCGCTCTGAACCGGCAAATGCACCCAATTGCAGAGATTTTCGTGCGTTTCGATCGCTTCTACGATGTCTTCGTGAAAATCTCTTGGGAAAGACGTTGTGAATTTTATCCTCTCGATCCCCGTTGCAGCCACCGCTCGCAGAAGCCGTGAGAACGCCGACTTCCCTGCGAATCCTTCTAAACCCGACTCGGTCTCGGGCCGGTAACTGTTTACGTTCTGGCCGATCAGATGGATCTCTCTGACGCCGCGGCGTTTTAGCTCAAGGGCCTGACGGATGATATCACTGGCGGGCAAACTTCGCTCGCGTCCGCGTGAGAACGGCACGATGCAATAGGTGCAAAACTTATTGCAGCCTTCGATTATCGGCAGAAATGCGACGTACGGTGAATGACGGTGAGTGTCAGCGACCGTCCAATCGTATTCATCTTCTCTCTCGCCAAGATCGACTATATCGTGCTCACCATCGAGCGTCCTGTTCAGAATGGCGCCGACACGTCCGACCGCTCGCGTACCGACCACGAAGTCCACGCCCGGGATCTTTCTCAAAAGGGTCTCGCCCTCAAGCTGTGCGACGCATCCGAGGACACCAACGACCGGCTTTGGACCGTCTGAATGGCGTATCCGGCCGACCTGTGTGTAAAGTTTTTGCTCCGCTTTCTCGCGGACCGAGCAGGTATTGATCAGAACCACGTCAGCGTCGGCCGCATCGGCGGTCACCTCAAAGCCATCTCGCCCCAATGCTGTCGCGACGCGCTCCGAATCGGAGACGTTCATTTGACAGCCATAGGTTTCGAGATAAACTTTTTTCATAGATGCCATCCAAAAACGCCCCAACTAGAGCCGAAGCAAAGGACTTTGTCCACCTGCATTTGCATACAGATTATAGCCTTTTGAAGAGTACAGTCCAATTAAAGGCTCTTTCCTCCAAGCTTGCCGAATTCGGAATGTCGGCGTGTGCGATCACCGATCTAGGCAATATGTACGGGGCGGTGTCGTTCTTTAACACGCTGTCGTACGCCGGCATAAAGCCGATCGTAGGCTACGAGGCCTTTGTCGCGAATGGAAGCCGATTTGACCGCTCGGCAACGGTGGCTGCGGGAGAACGCGGATTCTACAACCTCGTGCTTCTTGCAATGGACCTTGAGGGCTACAACAACCTTTCGTATCTAGCCTCGATGGCCTTTAAGGAAGGCCTTCATCACCGCCCTCGGATCGACCTGGAGATTCTGGCGGAACGCTCTACCGGCCTTGTCGCCCTGTCCGGAGCGGACAATAGCGCGATCGCCCATTATCTGCGTTCAGGAGATTCCCGGAAGGCGGAGGATTATGCCGGAAATTTGAGCAGGATCTTTGGTGCGGATCGGTTTTTTCTTGAAATACTCGATCGTCCGCAGCCTGACCTCAACCGACAGATCGCGGAACTTGGCAAGAAGCTTGGCCTGCCGCTCGTGGCGACGAATAGCGTCTTTTACCTTGATGCGGATGATGCTAGAGCCCGCGAGGCTCTGCTTGCGATCGAGGACGGCCGCATCCTTCCGATTGAACTCGCGGACGAGCCGACGAGATTTTTGCGGTCGAAAGCGGAGATGTGGGACCTCTTTGGAGATGAGTTTCCGGAAGCCCTTGAGAATACGGTCAAGATCGCTGAGATGTGCACGCTTGCGATTCCGCAGGGCGATGCCGCTAGACAATTGCCTTCATTCCCGATCCCGGCCGACTTTGGTTCGAAAGATGAGTATGCGTACTTCGAGCAGATCGCGTGGGAAGGGTTTGAGGATCGAATGGCGACCGATTGGCAGCCGCTCATCGATGCAAAAGCCTTAAAGTACGGCCTGGACGTTTATCGAGAGAGGCTCGCTCGCGAGATCGACACGATCAAGGGTATGGGCTTTCCCGGCTATTTCCTGATCGTGTGGGACTTCATCCGATATGCCCGCGAACAAAATATTCCGGTCGGGCCGGGCCGCGGTTCGGCCGCAGGATCGCTCGTTGCATACTGCCTGCGGATCACGGATGTCGATCCGATCGAGCACGAACTTCTTTTCGAGCGATTCCTGAATCCTGAACGTATCTCGATGCCCGATATCGATATCGATTTCTGTATTCGCGGACGTGGTGCTGTCATCGAGCACGTAACTCGGCTCTACGGCCGCGATTCCGTTTGTCAGATCGTGACGTTCGGGACGATGGCGTCACGTGCGGCGGTCAAGGACGTTGGTCGCGTGCTCGGTATGTCCGTCGGAGAGGTCGAACGCGTCGCAAAACTGTTGCCGCCTCCACGGCGAGGACGGAATATCAGCATTGATCAGGCGATCGAGGAGGTCCCGGAACTTAAGGCGATGATCGGATCCGACCCTCGCGTTCGATCATTGATAGACCTTGCAAAACGCGTCGAAGGCTGTTCACGGCATACGTCGGTTCACGCGGCGGGCGTTGTTATCAGTCCTAAACCGCTGCATGAGCTTGTTCCTGTCGCGGTCTCACCGAAGGAGGAGTTGACCAGCCAATATCCGATGGGTGATCTCGAAAAGGTCGGGATGCTCAAGATGGATTTTCTTGGGCTTACGACACTCACGATCATCGAAGATTGTCTCGCGAACTTGAAGGAGAAGACCGGCAAGACGATCGACTGGAAGGTGATCCCGACGAACGATCCCGAAACGATGCGTCTATTTGCAGAGGGCCGAACCGATGCGGTGTTCCAGTTCGAATCTTCGGGTATGCAGGACATTTGCCGCCGTATGCGGCCCGAAGATCTCGAAGATCTTTCGGCGCTGAACGCCCTCTATCGCCCCGGCCCGCTTGATGGCGGGATGATCGATGATTTCGTTGATCGGCGGCGAGGGATCAAGCCGGTAGAGTATATGGTTCCTGAGATGGAGGAATTCCTAAAGCCGACCTTCGGCGTCTTCGTGTATCAGGAACAGATCATGCAGATCGCCCAGAAGTTGGGCGGATACAGCCTTGGAGACGCCGATCTTATGCGTCGGGCGATGGGCAAGAAAAAGATCGAGGAGATGGCAAAGCATCGCGACAAGTTCGTTGCGGGTGCCGTTGCACAAAAGATCTCGAAGGCCGTTGCGACCGAAATATTCGAGTTGATGGCAAAGTTCGCGGACTACGGGTTTAATCGCAGCCACAGTATCGCGTACGCCCTTGTTGCATTTCGTACGGCGTATCTCAAAGCTCATTTTCCAGCATACTTTTACGCTGCGGTACTCTCGCACGAAGCGCAGGACGCGGCAAAGGTCTTCAAATATTCGAATGAGCTCAAACAAATGGGGCTCGAACTGCTGCCGCCCGATATCAACGAGAGCGGCCTCGGCTTTACGCCGTCAGATACGGCCGTTCGATTCGGACTGACGGCGATCAAGGGCTTGGGTACGAACAGCGTTGCAGCGATCATTGCCGCTCGGGACGCCGGCGGTCGATTCGAGTCGTTGACGGATCTCGTCTCACGTCTCGGTTCGGGAGTGATCAATCGCCGCGGGATCGAGAGTCTCATCGGTGCCGGTGCATTCGACACCCTTCGGCCTGATGATGAACCCCTTGAAAAATGGCGTGCCAAGCTGCATTCACACATCGCGGCTGCGATCCAGGCCGGTACGCGTGCCGCTGAGGACAGAGAACGCGGGCAGGACGGACTCTTCGCCGCTGCGGTCGAAGCCGATCCTGCAACGGAAATTCGCTTGCCGGATGTGCCCGCTTGGACGCTGGAAGAGATGGCGAAGAACGAGAAGGCCGCGATCGGCTTTTATCTTTACGCACATCCTATCGACGCCTATGCTGCGGAATTGGAAGCTTCCCGCGTCCCTCCGATCTCGGTTGCGGCAGAAGGAAGTTCACGTGATCTGGTTCGCGTCGCGGGGGTCGTAACGGCATCGGCCTTGAGATACAGCAAGAAAGGCAAGCGTTTTTGCACTCTGCGGCTTGAAGATCGTTCCGGCGGTGCCAAGTGTGTCGCATGGTCCGAGGCCTACACGAAATATAGTGACCTTCTGCAGGATGACAACCTCGTCGTGATCTCGGGGAAGCTCGAAGCAAGCGAAAGTCAGGAAATTACGATCATCATTTCCGACGTCACTTCCCTGTCTGAGGCAGCGATGGCGAACGCCAGTTCGCTCGCGATAGATATTCCTGCAAAAGCAGCTCGCCGTGAACAGCTTGAAGAGCTGTTCGTGCTTCTGACGAAGACACCGGGACAGTGTGAGGTCTTCTTGAACCTTGCCGCAGAAGGAATGGACGTTAAATTAAATTCTCCGACGACAAGAGTTCAGCTTACGGCGGCCCTCCTCGACGGCATCAAGGGCTCTGGCTGCGACGCAAAATGGCACTGAAGGTGCTAAAATAAACAGCTTATGACAACAGCTTTTGAGCGTGTCCAAACCGCGCGTCATCCCGAGCGTCCGTATGCAATGGACCTTTTTACGACGGTATTTACGGATTTTATCGAAGTCCATGGTGACCGACGTTTTGCGGACGACCCGGCGCTGGTAGCGGGATTTGCCCGGATAGAAGGCCGCGAGGTCTGTGTCATAGGCCAGCAGAAAGGACGCGACATCAACGAGCGCCGACATCGCAATTTCGCTATGCCAAAGCCCGAAGGCTATCGAAAAGCGATCCGCGTGATGCGTATGGCGGAGAAATTCGGCCGCCCGATCATAACGATCGTCGACACGCCGGGAGCTTATCCCGGAATAGACGCCGAAGAGCGAGGCCAGGCCGAGGCGATAGCCTTCAACCTTCGTGAAATGGCGTCGCTAAAAGTCCCGGTCGTGGTAGTCGTGCTTGGGGAAGGCGGTTCAGGCGGCGCTCTCGCGATAGGCATCGGCGATCGAGTCCTGATGATGGAGAATGCGGTCTATTCCGTGATCACGCCTGAAGGCTGTGCGGCGATACTTTGGAAGGATGCGGGCCGGGCACCTGATGCCGCAGAAGGGCTCAAGCTTACGGCCGACAATCTAAAGAAGTTCGGTATCGTTGACGAGATCGTTCCGGAGCCCGAGCCCTGGAAGATGCCGACCGAGGACGACGAGAATTCTCAGACCGCGTTCGACAGGATCGCCGAAACTCTCAAGAAACGGATAATCTCGAATCTCGACGAACTTTCTGCAAAACCCTCACGAACACTGATCGCTGACCGCTACAACAAATTCCGCAAAATGGGCGAATGGGTCTGAACGAACCTCCGGAGCCCGCAACCTCAGTAAAAGGGCTGTTGGATCCCACATCCCACATCTCAAATCTCAAATCTCAAATCGAATCCAAATCCCAAATCTCCGTTTGGCGTTGACTACTGGCCGCCCACTGACGCTGCTGGTTCGCACTCATTGTATTCGTGCATTCGCGGCTCTTTGCCTGTCCCATTGCGGAACCCGGTCGCTACTGCTCCCGATTCTGACAGATCGTGCATTCGCGGCCGCCGTCTGCCCGCCGCCCGTGGTCTTGGCAACAGCAAGATCGTGCAAATCGTGCAAATCGTGCACTTTGATACATTTCGTGCATTCTGTGTCATTTTGTGCACTTTGATACATTTTGTGCGGTTTGTGCTTCAAATGGGCGCGCCGTTTCGCTATGATGACAACACGGTCGAGACGGCCGTTCGTTCATTGACAAGCTAAATTCAGATTTCAGTTTGCAGTGCCGGG
>CALMYB010000022.1 GCA_937873515.1 uncultured Acidobacteriota bacterium | reverse complement strand
GCCGCGGGCGACAAGGTCGTTCCTGCCGACTACACGGGCGACGGCAAGACGGACATCGCGGTCTATCGTCCATCGACCGGCTTCTGGTATGTGCTTAGGAGTGAGAACGAGACCGCCTACGGGGCACCGTTCGGCATCTCGACGGACATCCCTGCCGCAGGCGACTACGACGGCGACGGCAAGGCAGACCTTGCGGTCTATCGCCCCGACGCACAAGGGCTGTTCTACATACTCGGTTCGAGTGCAGGTTTCTCCGTCGTGCCCTTCGGCCTCGCCGGCGACGTCCCCGCACCGAGCGCGTATGTGAACTGAGACCGGATTTGCCCAATGTACAATTGCCCAATTTACAATGGACAATTAAGACGGCGTTGAGATGCTCGAATTGTCAATTGTCAATTGAAAGATCGTAAATTGGTAGGAAACAAAAAGGCGGCCTAGCGGCCGCCTTTTTTTTGAATTGAGATATCGATCAAATGTTGAGAACATCGACGAGTTCCTGGACGGCGGCCGCTGATTTGTGCAGGGCGGTGCGTTCGTCGTTCGAGAGGCTGATCTCGATGATCTGCTCGACGCCGTTCTTGCCGAGTTTTACAGGAACGCCGACAAATAGGTTGCTGACGCCGTATTCGCCTTCGAGGAAGACAGCGCAAGGCAGGATCTTCTTCTTGTCCTTAAGGATCGATTCGCACATTTCGACCGCGCCGAGGCTAGGTGCATAGAATGCCGATCCGGTCTTCAGGAGGCCGACGATCTCGGCACCGCCGTTCGCAGTTCGTGTGATGATCGCGTCAAGACGGTCTTTCGGGATGAGTTCGGTGATCGGGATTCCGGCGACGGTCGAGTATCGCGGCAGCGGCACCATCGTATCGCCATGTCCGCCAAGGACGAAGCACGTAACGTTCTCGACCGAGACATCGAGTTCTTCGGCCACAAAACATCGCATACGTGCCGAATCGAGTACGCCGGCCATTCCCATAACGCGATTCTTCGGAAAACCGGAGCGGCGGAATGCGACCTGGGCCATCGCGTCGAGAGGATTCGAGACAACGATGATGAATGCGTTCGGCGAGAATTTGGCGATCTGTTCGGTAACATTTCCGACGATCTCGGAATTCGTTTTGAGCAGGTCGTCGCGGCTCATTCCGGGTTTACGCGGCAGTCCGGCCGTGATGATCACGACGTCGGAGTTCGCTGTTTCTTCATACGAATTGCTGCCGACGAGTTTTACGTCAAAACCATCGATCGGAGCCGCCTGGGCAAGATCGAGCGTCTTTCCCTGCGGCGTTCCTTCGATGATGTCAACGAGTACGACATCCGCGAGTTCCTTGCTTGCGATCCAATGTGCGGCGGTCGCGCCGACGTTGCCCGCACCTACGACAGTAACTTTGTTTCTTCCAGCCATTATTTAACCTTCCTGTTCGAGATAGTGATTTCTGATAAAAACCATATTTTCTCACAATGGCGTATCAACACCAAAAAGGCAGGCAGGAATAGAAAAAGCCCGCCGTGCTCTCCCCTTCACGACGGGCTCTTTCCTAATATGGCCGAACGGTTCTCGCCAACGGCCAATCTCAATAATCCAAAACAGGTAAGATCAGGTCTTCTTTCAATTCGATCAGGAAGGTTTGATCCTTCTTGATCCGAACATCTTGCCCACGCTGAAGGACCGCTGTTCCCGTGCTGATGCCGGCACCGATGCCGGCTCCCAAAAGGGCACCGCTGCTGTCGCCCGCAGCGTAGCCGATCAAGGCTCCGACCGCAGTTCCGCCAACGATACTGGCTGTCCTTAGCAGCCGCGAAGAATCGGCCCCGAATTTCGTCAAGACCCTCGTCGAAACGCTCCGGCGAATATCATCACCGATCAGCATATGATCGATCTCGAACTTGAGTTCGCCGTCCCGGCCGCCGGTTCGTGCCTTTTCCGCAACTGTGATCCGGCCTTCAAAGGCCGTGTCCTCCGGCAGCACTATCTCGCCTTCCCGGCGAACCGGCTCGGCGACCTTTGCGATGAAAGTATCGCCGACGCTCGACACCCCGGTCTTTAGTTCCGCACCCAACTTCAGCTTTATCTTGGTGCCGGCGGGAAGCCGATAGATCGACTCCGACTGTGCGTATAGAAAACCTGTACTGACAAAGATCAAAACCAATGGAAATAAGCGTTTTAACGGAGCAATGGCTCTTGTCATTCGACCTCCTTTTCTTGTCCAGATCCGGGCCGAAATTGAACCGCTTATTCCGGCGTGAGTAATTGCAAAGGGTGTGCCAGTAAGCTTTGATGCTCGAAAATCGAAGAATGATGCGGCTCTAGCGAGATTTTTCGGACGAAAGCGGTGTTCGGCCAGACGAAATGGGCTGTTTTTTGCGGAAATGATGCACGAAATCGGGCATCAAAGAGAAAATTGACGGCCCGAGGTGGTGCTGAGGGCGGGAATCGAACCCGCACGCCCCTAAGGACACAGGATTTTAAGTCCTGGGCGTCTACCAATTCCGCCACCCCAGCACGGCTTTGAGATTAACACTTGTCGGGCCGCAGGTTCAATTACTAGGAAATTTCGTGCATTTCGTGCATTTCGTGCAAATCGTGCATTTCGTGCAAATCGTGCGGTTTGATACGTTTTGTGCGTTTTCATACATTTTGTGCGGTTTGTGCTCCAAATTCGGCTGCAGGTTGACCTATAATCGCTTACGGTGCAAGAAAGCACTGTGTTTTGAGGAGGAAAAGAGCAAATGGCAGACGAAACGATCACGATTCCGACGGCAAACGGCGAAACGACGGCATACGTCGCACGGCCGGAGAGCCCGAACGGCAAGACGGTGATCATCATCCAGGAATATTGGGGGTTGAACGACCATATTCGCGATATCACGCGGCGATATGCGAAGGAAGGTTTTTTTGCGGCCGCTCCGGATCTATACCGCGGAAAGACCGCAGCGACGCCTGCTGAAGCAGCTCATTTGATGAGCGAACTTCCGCTCGACGACGGCATTGCCACGATCCGAGCAACAGTGAGCGAGCTTCAGAAAGCAACGGGCGTCGATCACTTCGGGATCACAGGATTTTGCATGGGCGGAACATACGCTTTGCGTGCAGCGTGCCTCGTTGAAGGGATCAGTGCCGCGGTGCCGTTCTATGGCGACATTCCGGAGGAAGATGTGCTGAAACAGCTGCGTGTGCCGACGATATTCATCTCTGCGACCAAGGACGGTTGGATCAATGCAGAAAAGGTCGCCTCGCTCGAAGATGCGGCGGAGCGGTATGAACTGCCGGTCGAGAGCGTAAAATACGAAGCCGACCACGCATTCTTTAACGATACGCGGCCGGAAGTCTATGTCGCCGATGCTGCAAAAGATGCATGGGCATTGGCGGTCGGATTTTTTGAGAACAGGCTATAGGGCGACACCGCTTCGCTTGGTGCTCGGTGAGAGGGCCGGTCTGCCGTCTCGAAGCATCGGGAAAGCTTTTCGCCGTTCTTTCTCAAGATACATTTTTGCGTCAGCTTTTTCGATGGCATTTTCGAGTCTTTCCAAATCTGAAAAATTCTCGAACGCACGCGAAACCCGAATCGTAACCGGCGTCTTTAGTCCATCGAGGGAAATATTTGTCAGAAGGCCGTCAATACGCGACATTCTTTCGCTGGCCATCTCACAATCAAGTCCGACCATCAGGACAAAGAACTCATCGCCGCCCCAACGAAAGATCAGATCTTCGGCTCGAATAATGTCGCGGATCGCTCGAACCACGGCCCTGATCGCCGAATCTCCGACCGGATGGCCGTAGGCGTCGTTGATGTCCTTGAGATCGTCAACGTCAAAGAACCCGACGCAGCCGTAAACGCTGCCCTCGTCCTCACCCTTTTGCCTTAAGTAGCCGTGGAACGCATGGCGGTTCAAGGCCGCCGTAAGAGGATCGACATGAACGAGTTCCTTTAGCTGGGCATGGGCGACAGTAAGCTCGGCATTCGCTCTGTTCGCATCCGAGAGAACTCGTTCGAGCAGAATAATGACCGTTCCGAAACCGAGAAGGTTTTGCAGAATGAAATCAAAAAGCGGTCCGGTAGGGACGAGATCGATCGCGATCATCGTCTTCGCCCCGATCAGGGAGGTAATAAAATACTGAATGCAGTTTACCGTGAGCAGGCCGATCGCGATCAGCATCACATGCCAGCCGAGCGTTCGGACATGTGTCTTCCACAAGATAACGTATGACGTTGCGAAAAAGATCGCCATCACCAAAGAGTGAATGTAGAGCAGGAGCGAGACGTCGTCAGAGAGGAATGGAAGGACAAAGCCGAAGGCGATAAATGGAACGACTGCGAACTCAAAGTGGCTCTTCAGTCTTTCATTTCTTGCGAGGCTGTAGCAGCCGGCCGCGAGCAGAAACCCAAATAGATACTGCGTCACGAAATAGAGCCCGAGAAGTTGGATCAGTGACGACTGGCCGGCGGCAAACCTGAGGCAGATCAGTCCAAAGCACAAAATGCACCACGCGTTCGCCCAATAGCTAAGGGCGACGATCTTTAGCGAGCGGCGCAGGAAGACAGTCAGCAGGGCAATGAGAGCTACCCCCGAGATCTGTACGATTAAGCCAATGTTTTCGTCCATATCGAGCGTGAGGACCTTAGGACAGACCGAAAGAGTCAATTTGAGCTGAGAATGAGGGTTCTCGCGAAAGGACGAGGACTCGTCCCAACACATTGTAATACTAAAAAGTCATCCGCGTCCAGCGTTTTTTAACAACGTTGTAACCTCTTTAACGCTTGGGAGAGCGTCTCTTGCCCCCAATTTCCGGCATTTTAGGGCAGCTACAGCATTTGCGGACGCTGCGGCAGTCTCAAGCGAGCCGCCAGAGAGAATGCCGTAGAGAAGCCCGGCACGAAAAGCATCTCCGGCACCGGTCGTATCGACACAGCCGCCGGGCACGTCAAATCCGGGTGTCCGAATGATCTTTGCGTCGGCCAACAGGATCGAACCTTGGCTTCCGAGCGTGGCACACGCGAGCCTAAAACCGTAGGTTTGAGAGAGTTCGGCCAGGGATCGCTCAAGTGAATCAATGCCGGTCAGGCGTTCGGGAAAGTCCGATGATGCGACAAAGACATCGACCAGCGGCAGCAAGGAGTCGATCCCGTCGAATACATTGTCAATATCGATCGAAACGTAGGCACCGGCCTCCTTTGCGGCCTGCGCCATCGCGATACATGCGGCCGCGTCATGCGGAGTGATGTGCAGGATACGACACTCGCGTGCGGCACCAAGCGGTGCGTCGTCGGGCGAGTAAGCAAGTTTCTGATCCCGTTTCCAGATGACGGTGCGTTCACCGGAGGCTTCGTCAACGATAATGAACGCGATCTGCGTCGAGGCTGCAGAAATGCGTTCGACGAATTCCGTATCGACGCCTTCATCGGTAAGGGATCTGATGCCGATGTCGCCGGCCGCATCGCTGCCGAACCGCCCGGCATAGGACGTCGAAAGGCCGAGACGCTGAAGTCCGACCATCGTGCTTGCGACCTCGCCGCCCGCCATCTGCGCGTAGCGTGAAAGCTCGACCTTCGAATTGAATGCTGGGTAAGAAGGGACTTCGATCAGGAAGTCAACGGCGTTCGTGCCGAATCCTGCGACATCGAATCTCTTCTCGGAAACAAACTGAAACATAGCCATTTATCAAGATAAAATAGTGCACCGGATGACCCGATCTTTCCGGAAGGCCACGCGGGTCTTGCAAATGATATATCGAGCGCGATAGATTGTTTAGCATACCAATTTTCGGTGTCTGATACGTCGCCGAAAACGATCATTCTTAATTGAGGTGGAATAATAATGCCGACTGCCGTTTGCCCCGAATGCCATGAAGAAGTTTACGTTGATGCCGATTCAGAACAAGGCGACCACGTCGAATGTGAGGAGTGCGGCTCTGACCTTGTCGTGGTCGGGCTTGATCCGGTCGAAGTTGACCTGAGATCCGATGAGGATGATGAACGCGACGATGGTTATGACGACGGATACGGTTTCGACGGCGACTCATATTGAGGAAAGCTCCGCCTTCAAGTCGATGCAGATTGACCGGATCAGCGTGTCATCTTGACCGATTCCGGCATGATCGCTTCACCCTGTCCTCCCGAGGGAATTTCGGGAGATGTAGAAATAATCAATACTTAGCCTCCCTTTTCTATTTGGCACGCATCTTGATCTATAGAGGCACGGCGCTGGGAACAAGACCCCGGCCCGAGTGCCATGCAAGACTCAGGAAAAATCTTTAAGGACTCAGCCCTAAGTCTGACGGCCTGCGGCGTGATCGCATTTGCGGCGATCGCGGCCGGCTTTCTGGTCTTTGGCCTCACATTCCTTCTTATCCTGTTCCCGGTTGCCGCATGTGTTGCTGCTGCCTACAAGATCCACCTTACCGGCCTGCAAAAAAGAAGTGAGCTGATCGAGGATGCCAATCGTCTGAACCAGACCACCGTTGAAGTTCTCGCAACCGCAGTTGACGCACGGGACAAGATCGGGACGGGCCATGTGCGCCGTACGCAGATCTACGCTCTCGGCCTCGGCCGGGCGGCCGGAATGTCGCAGGAGAGTCTCGATGCGCTCCGCCTTGGCTCGCTGCTTCACGACATAGGAAAATTGGCGATCCCCGACCATATCCTAAGTAAACCGGATCGTTTGACACCCGCTGAGATCGAGAAGGTCAAGACGCATTGCACGGTCGGTGCGTCGATCCTCGAAGAGATCGAGTTCCCTTATCCGGTCGTCCCGATCGTTCGGTATCACCACGAGGCCTGGGACGGCAGCGGATACCCGAGCGGGCTGAAAGGCAATCGCATCCCCCTTGGCGCACGCATTATCGCGATCGCCGATACGTATGACGCACTCCGAAGTGAACGGCCCTTTCGCCAGCCTATGTCCCGCGATGAAGCACGCAAGCACATCTCGAATCTAGCGGGTTCAAGGTTCGATCCTGACCTTGTTCAGCACTTCCTGAAGAATCTGACGAAGTTCGAAGTCGAGATCGCGGCGGCCGGTGTCGACTATCCGAAAGAAGCGGTTCCGCAGCGGCGTGCGATCGAAGGCAAAACCTATGTCGACCGCATTCAGTCGGCCAATCGCGAAGTGTTCACGCTATTCGAACTCGTCCGCGAATTCGGTGAATCGGATAGCCTCGGAGCGATGCTAAAGCGGTTCGTGACGAAGCTCGGTGAGCTGATACCGACGGATACTTGTGCGGTCTATCTGCTGCACGAGGGTAACGAGTTTGCGTCCGTAGCCGAGGTTAGCGGGCAGAATGCCGACATTTTCCTCTCGAAACGCGTCCACGTGGGTGAAGGTGCCACGGGCATTGTCTTGAAGAACCTTGAGCCGGTCGTCAACGTCAATCCTGACCTTGATTTCTCGATCTCGCAGTTCGACCTTGTCCAGGAATATCGAACGATGGCCAGCGTGCCGCTTATCTCGGAGAGCGGGCTTGTCGGCGCCGTATCGATCTATACGTCGTCGATCGGCGAGTACGATGATGAGCATATTCGGGTCCTGACGACGATAGCTGACATTGCCGCGAGGGCGATCGAGAAGCTGCAGATCCATGCTCGCACTCGTGCTCATGCACTTACCGATACGATGACCGGCCTGCCGAATGCCCGAAGCCTGCAGATGCAGTTCGAGCGTGAAGTGGCACGAGCTGACCGAAGCAATTCGAACTTCCAGTTGATAATGCTCGATCTTGACGGCTTCAAGGGAGTGAACGACACCTTCGGCCACAAGGCCGGCGACCAGATGCTCCGCGAGGTCGGTGAGGTGATCTATTCTCAGCTGCGAGACTATGACTTCCTTGCACGGTACGGCGGTGATGAATTCATCGCACTGGTTCCTGATATGGCCGATGCCGAGGTCGCCGAGCTCTGTGAACGTATAGAAAATGCCGTCCGCTCCTTTAGGCTCAGTGTAAGCGGCAGCGGATCCGCATCGGTCGGCGTAAGCGCCGGGGCGGCGGCGTTCCCCGAGAAGGGTGAGTCGCTGGATCAGCTGGTCGTTGCCGCTGATCGTGCGATGTATCGCCGAAAGAGCGACAGAAAGAACTACGACCTGATGCGTGAAACGCAGGCTCCCGAATTTGACGATCTTCAGTCCGCGCTTTCGCGAATGCCGACGGCATCACCCGGCGGTCTGATCGTCGAGCTTGATGAATCGGCCGTTCTGATCGATTCTGTGAACTAAAAGGCTTGTGAAAACCTGAAATGGAGTTGGCCCTGATGCAGACGATAGTAGGCATCGGGGCCGACCGTTTGCGGTATGCGGAATCGCGGAGGATTAAGCAAATAGCCGTAATCGACGCCGAACTCGCCGCCGATCGGTGTTTTCAAACGCAGGCCGAGGCCGATCGTGTTGGTCCACAGTGCACGAAGATTCGCCTCGAACGCAGTCGTTCCGATAGTCTTCGGCGGGTTAAAAATATCGCCGACGCGTCTGAAAACATTTCCGCCGTCATAGAACGGCACGGCCCGCAGCGTTTTTGAAAGCGGGATACGTGCCTCGATATTGACCACCGCAAGGCCATTTCCGCCAATGGGCAGCGTGAATGGGTCAAGATAGACCTGCTCGCCCTTGCTGTTCCTGAACGTGCCTTGCGGAACTATTACGGCACGCGGCCCTGCCTCCTCGAAGTCGAACCCTCTCAGGGTGGTCGAACCGCCCGCAAAGAAGCGCTCGCTTATCGGCAGGATCCCGGCCAGCCCGGGAAACTGTGAGTTCGAGAAGCGGTCGCCGTTCGAGAAGACCTGTGCGAGCCCGATGATCGCGCGGGCAGCGATCGTCATCCGCCGGATCTTCGGGACCGAATAGTAGAAGTTGTAGCTCGCCTGGAATTTGTGAAAACCGACGTTCGCTCCGAGTACGGGCGTGGAAATGTCGTATTGCGCCGTTATGTAGCTACCGTTGGTCGGATCGCTCGCGTTGTAGCGGCATCGGTCGCCCGGCTCGCCCTTTGCGATCGTCTCGAGAAGCGAGTATTTGATCTGACAGTTCTTACGAGTATCGCGGACATAAGTAAAAGAGAATCCGGATGTGCGGACGCGCGAATCCGGCCGGAGAAGATCATTCACCAGCAGGCTCTCGAAATTCATCAAGCGCACATCCTCGAACTTGAAGCGGGCGAAGATCAGGCTTCGATTCTTGATGCTGAGAGTCCTGCTCGTTTCGACGGTAAAAGTAAGCCGATTGAGCGTCGGGCTGCCTGCAGCGTTACCGAATTCGTCGATCGGATCGCCGTTCGCGTCAAGCCGCTGAACGATACCGAACGTGCCCTTATCGAACGCTGAGCGGAAGAATCGCGTTACCGTCGAGTCTCGCTGATATTGCGCGGTGATAGTAAGCGGACTGAATCGCCCGTCGCGATCGTGAAGAAATCGCGGGTGGACGAAATCAAGTTGGACGAGCTGCTGTCGTCGGCTCATTCGCAGCCGAGCTCCGCCCTGCCAAAGTCTTCCGAAAAGGTTGACGTGACGAATATCGAAAAAACCGTTGACGCCGAGATCGGTCGAAAATCCGCCGCCATAGCCAAGCACACGAGGCGGCGCCTCGCTGACATTTACGATCACGTCAGTGGTTCGCCCGTCAGTATTACGTCCCGCACGCTGGAGTTTGACATTGACGGTGTCAAAGGCGTCCGTGCCGAAAAGGCTCTGCTCGCTAGCGTAGATGTCCGCGGCTTTTAGCAATTTTTCCGGCTCAAGGGCAATGGCACGCCTTATCGCCGACACTTTCGTCTTATGGTTGCCGGTGACCAGGAGGCGACCTATCGTAACCGGATACCCTTCCTTCTCGACCTGAAACTCGACCTTGATCTTCTCGGCATCTTCCGAAGCAGGCGTCGCGGGCTCGACGATCGAAGACACTACGCGGGCATCATAATAGCCTTTGTCGGCGTAATATGCCTGGAGCGCACGAACGGCATTCCGCACGCGGGCACGAGAATAGTTCCGGCCGACGAGCTCCGGCAGCTGCTTCTTCAACTCTTCGGTCGGGATAGCGGCGTTCCCCGAGATCGTCACCTCATCAACAACCGTCGGCTGCCCTTCATCGACCTGAAACGTGATGATCAGGTCATCGCTGTTCGGCGATACACCTTGCCGAACGCTTACGGTCGCATCGCGATATCCAAGCTCATTCATCAGCGAACGTATCGTCGATGCGTCTTGTTCCAGCGTGTCGGCACTGGTAACGCCGCGGCCGTATCCGAAGAGCGGAATGATGCCGAGAATATTCGCTTCCTGCGAATTTAGAACGGAGCTCACTGCCTCGTAAGAAAGTTTGTCTGTGCCGCGAATCCGGATAGAACTTAGGCGAAGTTTGCGGCTAAGTGCGACGTTGTATTTGACCTCGATCTCGCGGCCCAATAGTTCGTTGGTCGCAAGGGCCGAGCACACGAATTCGGTGCCGTTGGAGAGAGTCGAGCCGTCACCTTCGACGATCACCGGCTCGACCGAACACACGGGCGTTACATCCACAAAAAAATAGCCGTGTTCCTGATAATAGTTCTCGAGCCGTCGCTCCCCTTCGACTATCGCAGCAAAATCGAGGGTACCTTCGCGCTTGATAGGCAGTATCTTGTTCAGCGTCCTGGAACTCGGTTTGTCGGTCGCCGGATCGATGGCAATCTTCACCCGCGGGCCTTTGGAGCCGGTGAGTTCGATCTCGACCTTGTTCAGGTCCGGATCGTAAACGACCCGGGGTTCATTGAGCCGAGGGGCGATAAAATCGCCCTCACGGAGCACAGAACGGACCTTTTCGACATCCTTGCGAAGACGATCTCGCGAGAAGTTCTCATTCGGTTTTAGCGAAAGTTCTTTTTGGTCGATCGGTTCTGCGAGTCCGTCGATGCCGATAGAAAATTTTTCGACCTTTGCCTGTTCGTTCAAGGTCACATGAAAAAGGACATTCACCTCATCGATTCCCGCGACCTTTTGTTGTTCGAACGCGATCTCGGCCTTGTAATAGCCCTGATCGCGCAGATAATCCAGGATGATGTCGGCATTGTTGCGGAGGATCTGATCGGTGATCGCCGTTCCGGACGACAGAATGTTCAGCTTGAAGAGAAGTTCCTGCTCGGTGATGCGGTTGTCGTCGCCCTCGACGGACTTGATGTCGATCAACACTTTGTTGAGAACCGCCTTTCTCTTTACGCGAAACTCAAGGTCAACGAGGTCGCCCCGCGATCTGGCAACGACTTCGACCGATACGACCGGCCGGTTGTTGTATATCTGGAGGATGTTGTCGTGTATGCGGATGGCCGTATACTTTTTTCCAGCCATGTTCGCGACGAGGGGCATAATGTCGTCCTCGACGCCGTTGCCATACGGCGGGTCGACCACGACCTTGACCTCGCCGATCGTCCTGCCTTCGAACTGAGAAGACTGTGCCTTGGCTGCACCGCTAAGGATACACGCGCAAAAGATCGCCGCGGCCAATAGGCGCGCTAAAGAATGTTCTCTTGCATTAAGCGATCTTCTCAAAAAAAGTGTTCTAAAACCGTCTCTTAAACCTTATTTCAAAACTAAAATTATCTCTGTTCCGCGTTACGTTGGTCAGCGAACGCTGTTCATATTGCGCAACGAACGAAAGTTTGTTCGATACGCGATATTCGAACGCGAGCAGCTGATTCTGATCCTGCGAGAGGTTCGTTGCGTAGGTGACTCGCAGGTTGTTGTTTATCTGTCGCCCAACCGTCAGACGTGCACCGGGATTCAATTGCTCGCCGGCCAGGATCGGGTCGATCTCAAAGACATTCAAGCCAAAAAGCTTATCGGTCGCGCGTCTTGCCGGATTGTTGATGACCGCATCGGTCAAGATCTCAGCGGCCGTCCTTATGCCGGTCTGCGCGAGCGTCGGGATGCCGCCGGCGGCATTCGTGAGCGAACCGGTCGTGATCAGCGACACGATGTCCGCCTGCGGCAATGCCGGGCTCGAACGCACGGAAGCCGTAACCTGCTCAGTATCGTTAAGCGGTCCGTTCAACGAAACGAAGATCTGGTAACCATTGATATCCGATTCGGCCTGCAAGTTCACTACAGGGTCGATAAACGTGTCAGGCGGAAATTCAAGCACGCCACGTTGGATCTCATAACGATCGCGGCGGTAAAGAAGCGTCCCGCCATTTGCGACGATGCGGCCCGATAGGATCGGATTGTCCGTATCGCCGCTCAGATTCAAGGAAACGGACGCAGTTAGATCGGCGATATTGTTGCGAACGACCAATGCATTACGGCCCTCGATCACAAGGTCAAAACGGGGTGCCGTCATCGAACTCGTTCCGGCGGACAATGCACGGGAGCGCCGCCCGCCAATAATGTTCGCAAGATCGATGTCCTTCGTATAAAGGCTGCGGCTTGCATAGACGCGGCCCGAGATGGTTGTCTGCAGCGGGTCCGTCCGTGTTCGGCGGATGCCCGAGATCTCAAGACGTGCGTCCCCCGTCGTTAAAAAATCCTCCGGAAACGGCACCGTAATATTCTCGCCATTGAGGGTCGATCTGAAATTTCGGATCGACAACCCGTCGAGCAGAGCACCGCCGGTCGCGGTAAATTTCCCGCCGCCCAGATAACCCGATGCCTCCTCGATCTCCGCCTGGTCGGACGTAAAGATAACACGTGTCTTGACCCTACTGAACGTTAAGCGGTCGTTACCGACAAAGGCAGCGACAGCCGCATTCTCGGTCGCAAGGGAGCCGGTTAGATTCGCCTGCGGATTGAGCCCGACAAGGCGGACCGACACGTCGGCAGTTCCGGCAAAGAACATATCCTTCGTTGCGAGGTTCAAAAGAGCCAGATTCATCTTGCCCTCGACCGAGAGTTTGTTCTCAATAGCGTCGGCAAGAGCCTTTGTCCCCGTAATGCGAATGTCGGAACCCGCACCGGTAAAATGTGCGCTCTCAAAGGTGATCGCTTTAGCGCTCAATTTTGCGACGATCGGTTCTGCCGCGTTCAGCGGCGTGTCCTGGATCTGAAGCGAAAGAGCATCGAAACGCGCCGTACCGGAAAGGGCGTCGGCACTGATCGCGCGAGTGCCGTCGGGTCGAAGCGGATTCAATTTTCCGCCAAAATCCACTCGCCCGCGAGCTGTACCTGATATGCCAAAATCGCGAAGCTTCGGAATAAAGGCGAGAAACGGTTCGAGCGGATTATCTCGAAACTCCGTCGAAGCCTGCAGCGGCAGGTCTTCGTCATTGAGGTCGAGCTTTGCGTTCAAAGACTGCGGATGGCCGCTGAAATCGGCAGTGAGACCCGCGGTTAGTTGTCCGTTGACGGTCTTTGCGTCAAAGTTCACATTCCCGATGCTATTCCCGCCTACCATAACATCGCTCGCGATGCCCGTTCCTGTCACATTTATGGTGGCGAACCGATCTGAGTTACCGCTCGCGACGAGCGAAACATCCGCATTGCCGCTGATGGTCGGTATCGATTCATTGGGCGGAAGAAATGCCAGAATGAGGGGTACGGGAATGGCCTTGCCTGTAATGTTCGCGTCAAAATCCTTTGAGCCGCGGTCATAGTGGCCCTCGGCAGTTAGACGGCCGCTTCCGATATTCATCTCGACATTCTGCACCTCGATCTGCGTTCCCGCGAACACGGCCTTCGCCTTCAAAGAATCAAAATTCTGTCCAGCGACAAGGCCGTTATCGGCGGAAAGGTCGATGTTCCCCGTAGCTGCGTTTGGCAGGCCGTCGATGTTGACCTTGCCCGAGGTATTCCCGCTTAGGTCTTTTATCCGCGCGGGCAGTTCGATCGGCAAGGCAGCAAGAAGATTCCCGGCATTGATGTTCGTCAACGCGGCATTGACCCGCGTGTTGTTGCTGCCGTACGACGGGATGGTAACGTCGAAATTCGCAAACCCGCCGCCGTTCTCGACCAGTTTTCCATTCTCCAACTTGAAGCCGTCGGCCGAAACGATGAGATCCGATGTAACACTTCCGAGCTGCCGTCCGCGAAGGGCGACGACACCGACAGATGCCTTGCCGTTCACATCAGGATCGAATAGATCTCCCGTCAGCTTTCCGTCAAAGGCAAGGCTGCCGCCGATCTCGGCCTGCATATCATCGAGCTGTCTTTCGAGTGCGGGCAACGCACCCGTTACGCGGATGAGCTTTGTGATCTCTGATGCATCGCTTGATGTGAGCTTGACCGCAAGATCGGAATTGTCCGCCGAAAGATCGAACTGCCCGGTCGCATCCAGCCGGCTCTTTTCCGTACTCAGGTTAGCCTCGTTGATCCGAAACAATCCGTTCACCGCCCCAACATCGATGCGCCCATTGATCGGCACAAAGTCCTGCTGATCGGGTCCGGCCGTCGCGGCGATCGTCGCCTGCAAGGTTCCGCTCGCCGTTCGGAAGTTCGTCCCGGGGAAAGCTAGATGGACATTGCCGTTCGTGCTGCCGTTGAGGGCGATCACACGTCCGCTCTGGATGGCTGCAAGTTTCGAAAGGTCGAGATCCGTAAAGTCAGCGTCGATCGTCGAAGCCTCGGTCTTATTAAGAGCGATCGAAACTTTTCCGTCGAGGCTGCCGTTCATAACGGAAGCGTGCAGGTCGGTGAGTTCTGCGCGATCATTCGTAACAACGACCTTTGCCGAACCATTCCCTAGAGCGATGCTGCCAAGAATTCCGCCGCCGATGCTCATATCCGCCGAAGCTCGATATCGCCCTGACGGTTCGAGAATAAAGACGGGGCGGGCGAGTTTCACGCCTTCCACATTTCCGCCGTTCGCAAGCGCTTCGCTGTTCTTGAGCGTAATGTTACCGGCATCGATATCCTGCGAACGCCCTTCGACCCGTCCCTGCCTAATGGTCAAGCAGACACCTGCGACGTTGAGGCTGCCGAGCGTCGCTGCATCGTTATCGAGCTTTGCGATGCGCGTCGTATCGGAATAGATAACGGTCGAGCCATCCGCGGTCCTTGTCTCAAGAAGCGGCGATTCAAGACCTGTGATGTGTGTTCCGTTGAGTTCGACGTCTCCGCCGCGGACGTTTTGCAGTTTGACGCGCGTCTCGGCCGGCACGTCCGTAAGCTCGAACCTTTTTGCCGTAAGATTCTTGACCTTCGCATCGCCGAGCGTTGCATCCGAAGCCTGAACATCGCTCACGGTTACATCGGTTCGGCCCTTGTGATGACGCACATCGACGGCACCGCCTTTCACTCCGCCGATCGAGAAATCTTTCGTAGAGAATTTTGCAGTGGTCGCCGCATTCGAACTGACCGTAACGCTGCCGTCGGTGTAGCCGATCTTTAAGTTTCGCGCCCGAAGATCCTCGAACTCCGTGTCGCCGATCGCAAAACGCTGCGCGCGGCCGTCAGGAGATGATGCGGCGAGCTGCTTGTCGCGATATTCCGCGACGGCGTCCGCAAGAAAAAGCTTGCCGATAGTCATTGACGGCGTATTGGCGGCGATCGCCTGCAGTTCTCCGACCCAGCGAAAATCCGTTCCGGTGCCGCGAACATTTCCGGCGAGCTTGAGGAAGTCTATACGGAAGTCGTCGAACGTCAGCATTTCTGCGATCGCCGTTCCGTTCGCGGTGTAATTCGAGTTCGTGCCATCGACCGTCGCCGCGATATTCGCTCCCTTCAGATAAACACCCGCCGCCCGAAAGGCCTCGGAAGCTGCTGTACCTTCGATGCGATACTTCTCGCCCTCGCCCGTGATCTTTCCTTTGAAATTGCCTACCCCGCGAAGGGCCGTTCCGGTCGAAAATATCTGCGAAAGCTGCGTTAGATCGAGCGAAGATTCAGCGTTGAGATCGTATCTTGGGTTCGCCCAGTCGGTGATCGTGCCGGAAATTGACGTGTCGCCTATCGGCGATGAGACCTGAAGATCTGTAACTTCCGCGTGCTTTTCGTCAGCGACGCCTTTCGCGAGTATCGATATATTCTTGACGCTGCCCTCGCCGTAACCGAAGCTGGAATTTCGCGAATTGATGTCGAAGCTGAATCGCGGAGTATCGCTCGAACCATCCGCCTTTTCAGGCGTAAGCGCGACCGAAAGTTCATTCGCTTCGGCAGAAATATTTCGCGAAAGGTCGCCAAAATGCACGACCGAGTCCTTGAGCGAAACAACGACCGATTCATATCGGAAATTTACGGCGGAGCCTTTCTGGTCCTCGACAAGCTTCAACCCGGAGAAATTGGAGCGGCCATCCTTGTCGAATGTTATCCATAGCTCGCCGCCCTTTATGTCGGTCGTGTCGATGCGTATGTCGCGGCTCGTGCTCCAGGAGAGGAGATCGAGGACCGTAAGCCCAAGCTTTGCCTCTCGAATGAACATTATCTTCTCGCCGGTAGCTGCGTTATTGAACGTGGCGTTCTGAAGTTCAAAAGTTAGGGGCGAGACGGAAACGTGGACCTTGTCGGCAGAGAATGTGATGCCGATCTCTGCCATCTTTGAGACAAACTGGTTTCTGAAGTAGGAATCAAAGGCTCCGGTGCGATACAGCACGGCTGCGGCTACGAAGAGCAATATAGCCGCGACCGCCGTGATCCCGACAGCAAAAAGCAATCGTCGGCGCGTGAAGAATGGACGCCGTGCCGGAGCAGGTTCCGAATCATCCGGCGGCATCGATCTTTCTAGCTCTTCGTCCATTTAGAAATTAGAAAACTTCAGACCTTTACGGTTTCGACGATCTCTAGGTCGAAGGCCTCCACAACGGATCGCGGCGGCGGATTCTTCGAAAGCAGACGGAACCGTTTCAACCCCAATTCCTTTAGTATCTGTGCACCGACCCCATAATCATGCGTCTTTCCGTAACCGGTCATTGCCCTGGCGGCAGAGAAATCGAGGCCGTCCTCCTGCATCAGCTTGTATGTTTTTAGCTGATTCACGAGGTCAAGATTGTTCTCTCGCTGACGTAAATAAAGAATAACGCCGCGTCCTTCGTCCGTGATCGCCTTTATCGAAGACCGCATCGCCGCCGAAGCCTCGCCTAAGTGTGAACCGAACATCGCGAACGTTACGTTCTCCGTTTGGACGCGAACGAGCGGCGGGTCCGTTGCATCGGAAACGTCCCCGAGCACGAAGGCAATGTGCGTTTCGCCGTTCATCACATTCTCAAAGACCACTACGTGCCACATGCCGTCCTCAGTCGGCAGATCCGTCTCGATGATGCGGCTGACAAGGCTCTCTTTCGCAATGCGGTAGCGGACAAGGTCGGCCACGGAGACGATCTTCATCCCGTGCTTTTCCGCAAAGACCTCAAGGTCAGGCATCCGCGCCATCGTGCCGTCGTCGTTCATTATTTCGCAAATGACGGCCGACGGATCGAGCCCCGCGATCCGCGAAATATCGACGCTCGCTTCCGTTTGCCCGATGCGGACGAGCACTCCGCCGCGTTTCGCCCGAAGCGGAAAGACGTGTCCCGGCCTTGCAAGGTCGGCGGCCCGAGTTTTCGGGTTTACCGCTGTGAGGATCGTGTGAGCTCGGTCCGCAGCGGAAATTCCCGTCGTAACGCCTTCGCGTGCCTCGATCGAGACGGTAAACGCGGTCCCGAGACTCGACGTATTCTCCGAGGTCTGCGGGAAAAGCTGCAATTCGTCGCAACGCTCTTCCGTAAGCGGCAAACAGATCAAGCCGCGGCCGTGCACGGCCATAAAGCTGATCATCTCGGGCGTGACCTTTTCTGCTGCGCAGACGAGATCGCCCTCGTTCTCGCGGTCCTCATCATCGACAATGATGATCATTTTGCCGTCGCGAATGTCCTCGACGGCCTCTTCGATCGTTGAAAGCGGCATTTTTTACATAATAATTGGCTTAATTTCGCTCAACAAGCCCAACTATAAGCTGAATTTTATCGAAATTATTTCGCTTTTGCGAACATCTGCCTAGCAGACGTCGTCCTATTCGGACAGGCAATGCTATCCTTTCAAAAAGGAGCTCGTAAGTAGAAGATGGAAAGTTTCGTTTGGCTTTTGTGGGTGCTAGTCGGAGCGGCATTTATCGTCGCTGAGATCTTCACGCTCGGGTTCGTACTTTTCTGGTTCGGCCTAGGCGCTCTTGCAGCCGCGATCGCCGCTTTCTTCGGTGCCCCGTTCCTTGTCCAGGTGCTCCTTTTTCTCTTTTCGTCGGTGGTGATGGTCGTAATGTCGCGACGGATCTTTGCCGATTATTTTTCGCACGGAGACAAGGATTTCGTGAAGACCGGCATGGACTCGCTTCCAGGCCAGATCGGTACGGTCGTAGGGATGAGCAGCGGTCCGCTGAAAGAGGCGGCGGTGAAGGTCTTCGGCTCTACGTGGACGGCGTTCCCGATAGACGACGAAACCTTGCTAAAAGAAGGTGAAAAGGTCGAGGTCGTCGAAGTTCGAGGCTCTTCCCTCTATGTTCGACGCAAGACGGATGCTCTTCCGGATTGGCGCGAAAGCTAGACTATCTCGGCCGTGTCTTCCATATCTTCTTGATCAGCAGTGTCGTGGATGCCGCCAAGGTCGAGAAGCTCCAACTTCAGCTCGTCGCCCGTAGGATCGGGAAGATTGTCACCCGTAAATTTCGACAGAATGACGGTGATGTTATCCTCGCCACCATTACTATTCGCCTCACGGATCAGTTCAGCACAAGCTTGCTCGAGCGAATCGATATTTTCCTCGACGATCCGCTGCATATTCGCCGCCGAGACCTTGTTCGATAAACCATCGCTGCAGATCAAAAATACATCATTCCGATGTGGTTCGATGCGCGCCGAAATGGGGTAAATATCGCTTTGAGCGCCGAGAGCCTGCAAGATCACGTTCTTAAGGTTGTGTGATTCTGCCTCCTCGGGAGATATCTGCTTGGTGTCGATAAGCTGCTGGACGAGCGATTGATCCTTAGTCACCTGATAGATCTTGCCGTTACGAACCAGATACGCTCGGCTGTCACCGACCTGGATAACGTCCGCAAATTTCGGCGAAACGGCAATGCCGGTGAATGTCGCTCCCATTCCCTGATATTGCGGGTCGGTCCGGCCTTGGTTATGGATGAGATAATTGGCGTAAACCGTGGCGTTGTAGAGCTTAGAGATCAGGAAGTAATCATGTTCCTCGGGCGTCAGCGTTTTATCGGAATCGTCTTCGAGTATCCGTTCGCTAACGGTCTCTACCGCCATCGTGCTTGCAACCTCACCGGCAAGAGCACCGCCCATGCCATCTGAAACAGCGACAATAACGCCGTTGTCATCAACGGTAAGTTTCTGCGATTCGATGACGAATTCGCCGCCATCCTGCGAACCGGTCCAGCGTTTGGTATCAGACACCGAGAGGACAAGATAATTGTCCTCATTGCCCTTGCGGACGCGCCCGATATGCGATGTCGCATGAACCTCTACAATGAACATAATTTGTCAGCTACAGTGCCTGATCGAGATCGCTCAGGATGTCTTCGATATCTTCAATACCCACCGACATACGCAGAAGGCCGTCAGTGATGCCGAGAGCTGCGCGGCGTTCTGCAGGAACCGAAGCGTGGGTCATCGACGCCGGATGACACATCAAGCTTTCGACGCCGCCGAGACTTTCGCCGAGAGTACATAGTTTGACGGAACTAGCAACCTTTTTTGCGTTATCGAGCGAGCCTGTCTCAAAAGAAACCATTCCGCCGAACCCGCTTTGCTGGCGTTTCGCGATCTCATGCTGCGGATGCGACGTCAGGCCCGGATAATGCACTTGCTGAACGCGCGGGTGTTCCGCGAGAAAATTCGCGACCATCCGCCCATTCTTGTCATGGGCCTCCATTCGAACCGAAAGCGTTTTCGTGCCTCGAAGGACAAGGAAAGAATCGAACGGCGAAAGGATCGCTCCGGCACTATTCTGGACGAATCCTATCCATTCGGCATCCTTGTCGTCATTCAACGCGACGAAGCCGCCAACGCTGTCCGAGTGGCCGTTAAGATACTTGGTCGTCGAATGCACGACGATATCGACGCCGTGCTCGATCGGACGCTGAAAATAGGGCGAAAGGAACGTGTTGTCGCAAACGACCTTTGCACCGTGAGCATGGGCGATATTCGAGACAGCGGCAAGATCCGTGACCGTCATCACAGGATTTGTCGGTGTCTCGACGAAGACCATCTTAGTATTCGGTTTGAAAGCCGGCTCGAGATCTGCCGCATCCGACGTGTTGACGAGGTCGAACTCAATCCCGTAATTCGACAAAATGCGGTCGAAAAGACGAAATGTACCGCCGTATGTATTGTCGCCAAGAATTACGTGGTCGCCGCTCTTTAAGAGCCTCAAGGTCGTGTCGATGGCGGCCATTCCGGAGGCGAATGCAAACCCGTGCTTAGCACCTTCAAGAGCTGCGATATTCCGCTCCAGTGCCGTTCGCGTAGGATTCTTGGTGCGCGCGTATTCATAACCTTTATTAACACCAAGAGATTCCTGCGCGAACGTTGATGTCTGGTAGATCGGAACGCTGACGGCACCCGTAGCAATATCAGGCTCGTTGCCTGCGTGTATTGCAATTGTAGAAAAGCCCATAGACCGTCAAAATAAGCAGATTTTATTAAAATTATTACCCAAAAAGCCCGAGGATCGAGGTGAACAGATCCCCATTTTAACAGGCTTAATGGTAGCTTGCCGGGTGCCAAAAAGCAAACAGGAAGACCCCGTGAGGCCGAGTTTTACTTAGTTTGACAGGAAGGAGTAGCGTGGCCGCATCTCGGTGTTATTTTCGTAATGATCGATACGATCTGCGTGCTCAAGCGTGAGGGCAATATCGTCCAAAGCATTCAAAATACAGTATTTACGGAAAGCGTCAATTTCAAAGCCGCCGAAAAGATGATCCTTGGACCTCACCTCCTGGCGCTCAAGATCGACCGTAAGTTCGAAGGCCGGGTCCGTCTCTGCAAGCCTTATCAGGCCCGCGGCCGTCGCTTCGGGCAGGGTGACGGTAAGCAGTCCATTCTTTAGGCTGTTGTTGTGGAAAATATCGGCAAAGCTCGGGGCTATCACAGCACGAAAGCCGTGATCGAGCAGACTCCACGGAGCATGTTCGCGTGAACTTCCGCAGCCGAAATTCGGACCTGCGACGAGGATCGTAGCATTGGAATATCGCGGGTCGTTCAGGACGAATTCCATTATCGGTTCGCCATCCGATAGATAACGCCAGTCGTAGAACAAAAATTCGCCGTAACCCGACCGTTCGATGCGTTTAAGGAACTGCTTCGGGATGATCTGGTCTGTGTCGATATTCGGACGGTAGAGCGGAGCGACCGTGCCGGAGTGTGTTGTGAATCTCTCCATTGGAAGCTAGTTAATCGTTGAACCTCCATTCCCGGACATCGACAAAATGTCCCGCGATCGCGGCTGCGGCCGCCATTGCGGGGCTCACGAGATGTGTTCGGCCGCCGCGGCCTTGTCGGCCTTCGAAGTTCCGATTGCTCGTCGAGGCGCAGCGTTCGCCTTCGGCCAGAATATCGTCGTTCATCGCGAGACACATCGAGCAGCCCGCATCTCGCCATTCAAAACCGGCATTCACAAAGATCTCTGCAAGGCCTTCTTTCTCAGCCTGCTGTTTGACAAGCATCGAGCCGGGGACGACCATCGCGTTGACTTTATCGCTGACGGAATAGCCCTTTGCGACCTTGGCCGCCTCTCGGAGATCTTCGATACGTGAATTCGTGCAAGAGCCGATGAACGCCCGGTCGATCTCAATATTCTCGATCTTTTGCGATGGTTCAAGGCCCATATACTCGAGAGCTCGCTCAAAGGAACTCCGACTATTCTTGTCTGAACTCTCCGGCCCGTCAGGAACGCTCTTACTCACGGGCGCCGACATCCCGGGAGAGGTTCCCCACGTAACAAAAGGCTCTATCTCCGCGGCGTCGAATTCCACCGTTCGGTCGTACGCTGCACCTTCGTCGGTCGGAAGCGTCGACCAAGCCTCTATCGCCTGCTGCCAACGGGCTCCTTGCGGTGCGTAGGTTCGGTCCTTTAGATATTCGAAAGTCTTTTCGTCCGGCGCGATCAAGCCCGCTTTCGCACCGGCCTCGATGCTCATATTGCAGACGGTCATTCGCCCTTCCATCGAAAGGCCGCGAATCGCGGAGCCCGTGTATTCGATGACGGAGCCGGTACCGCCATCCGTGCCGATGCGGTTGATGACCGCAAGGATCAGGTCCTTTGCTGTAACTCCGAACTGAAGATCGCCTTCGACCTTGATCTGTAGATTCTTTGCTTTCTTTTGCTGAAGCGTCTGCGTGGCCAGAACGTGTTCGACCTCGCTGGTTCCAATACCGAACGCCAACGCACCGAATGCGCCGTGCGTGGACGTATGCGAATCCCCGCAGACGATAGTCATTCCCGGCTGCGTTAGTCCCTGTTCCGGCCCGAAAACGTGAATGATGCCTTGCTGTATGGCGTCAAGATCGTAGAATTTGACGCCGAAATCGCGTGTGTTCTTCCGCAGCGTTTCGACCTGTTGGGCGGCGATCGCGTCCTTGAAGGGCAGGTTCCTGTTCCTCGTCGGAATGGCGTGGTCGACGGTCGCGAACGTAAGATCGGGCCGACGTACCTTTCGCACGTTCATACGCAAACCTTCAAAGGCCTGCGGTGAAGTCACCTCGTGGATCAGATGCAGGTCGATATAAAGAAGCGCCGGTTTGTCAGCTCCTTCATAAACGATATGAGAATCCCGAATCTTGTCGTAAAGCGTTCTCATCTTCTAAGCAGTGTGCGAGGCGATCTTGCCCTTTGCATTTGCGATGGTTCGCTCGCGGACGAGGCCGCCCATTTCGGATGTCGAAACGAGTTTTGCCGTCCCTTCGGATGCGAGATCCGCTGTTCTGTAACCTTCCTCAAGAACGCTTTCGATCGCATCCTCGATGGCCAATGCCGCGGCTTCGCACTTTGCCGAATAGCGAAGAAGCATCGCTGCAGATGCGATCGTCCCAAGCGGATTTGCAATATTCTGCCCGGCGATCTGCGGGGCCGAGCCGTGTACAGGCTCGAAAAGCCCGATCTCCGAACCGATAGTTGCCGAAGCGAGCATCCCGAGCGACCCGGTCAACACGGCCGCTTCGTCAGAGAGAATATCGCCAAATAGATTTTCGGTAAGGATCACATCGAACTCCGTCGGGACCGTAACGAGGTGCATCGCACAGGCATCGACAAAGAGGTGTTCGAGCCGGACGTCAGGGTAATCCGCTGCAACTCGTGTCACGGTCTCGCGCCAGACCTGCGAGGTTTCGAGTACATTTGCCTTATCCACAGAAGTAACTTTCTTGCTGCGCACACGGGCGGAGTCGAACGCTACACGGGCGACGCGTTCGATCTCTTCGACCGAATAACGCATAGTGTTGTAGCCAGCCGAGCGATCCGCCTCGAATCCTCGCGGTTCGCCGAAGTACAAGCCGCCAAGAAGCTCGCGAACGATCAGCAAATCGGTTCCTGAAAAGATCTCGCGTCGAAGCGGCGAAGAATCGATCAACGCCGGTATCGCTTTTGAAGGTCGAAGGTTCGCGAATCCGCCGAGAGCCTTTCGCAGTTGGAGCAGCCCGGCCTCAGGCCGCTGCTCGGGCGGCAAATGATCATATTCAGGCGTCCCGACAGCACCGAGAAAAACTGCATCGCTTGCCACGCACGCCTTCCGCGTCTCATCAGGAAACGGCGAACCTCTTTCACGGATGGCGATGCCGCCGATGAGATGTTCTTCTGTCTCGATATCGATAGCGAACGCGGAGGCGGCCTCGGTCAAAATGGAGATCGCTTCGCTTGTTACTTCGGGCCCGATGCCGTCACCGGGCAAAACTGTGATCTTCATAAACCTTTAACCTTACGCCGCGTAGAGTTGGGCTTGCAGCCTTTCATTGACTATCGCGATCAGGTCCTGCTCGTAAATATTCTTCTTCTTGTCGGCGAGTTCGATGAACCGCGTATAGATGTCGGCGATCTCGTCTTGGCCGAATGTAAACCCGAGTTCCTCGTAACGCGCGGTCAATGCGTGCCGCCCGGAGTGTTTGCCGAGTACGATGTCGTTCTTCATAATGCCGACCGACTCAGGGGTCATTATTTCGTAACACAACGGATTGCTCAACACGCCGTGCTGATGAATACCCGCTTCGTGTGCGAAAGCATTGCGGCCGACGATCGCTTTGTTCGGCTGAACTCCGAAGCTGATGATCGACGTAAGCAGCGAGCTCGTGCGGTAGATCTCCGTCGTATCGATCTTATTTGCGAACGGCATCCTATCGGCACGAACTACGCAAGCCATTACGAATTCTTCCAGCGAGGCATTCCCCGCACGCTCACCGATGCCGTTGATCGTACATTCGACCTGTCGGGCGCCGGCTTCGACGGCGGCAAGGCTGTTTGCGACCGCAAGCCCAAGATCGTTATGACAATGGACGCTGATCGTAACATCGCGATCACCGACAACGCGTTCCTTTACCGTGCGGATCAGGCCGCCGTATTCGGTCGGCAGCGTGTAGCCGACCGTGTCCGGGACATTGATCGTCGTCGCACCTTCTTCCACCGCGACACCAAATATCTCGCAAAGAAAATCCACATCGCTGCGGGTAGCATCTTCGGCCGAAAATTCGACTTCATCCGCCAATCCTTTTGCGATCCGCACCGCGTTGCGTGTCATCACAAGAACTTCGGCACGAGTTTTCTTGAGCTTATACTCCAAGTGAATGTCGGATGTGGCGACGAATGTATGGATTCGCGAATGTCGTGCTCCCTTGAGTGCCTCGGCCGCACGATAGATGTCACCTTCGACGGTTCGGCAAAGGGCTGCGACCGTCGCATTTTGACATTCTGCCGACACAGCACGCACTGCGTTGAAATCGCCTTCGGATGCGATCGGAAAGCCTGCTTCGATGATATCGACGCCGAGCTGCTCGAGCTGACGAGCCATCTTGATCTTCTCATCGAGATGCATCGAACAGCCGGGCGATTGTTCGCCATCCCGCAATGTCGTGTCGAAGATACGTATCTTTTCTTGGGTCATCCACCTTCTCCGTAAAATAAAAAAGCGTCTCCGAGGGAATTGGAGTATCTGTTCAAGCGCAAATCTTATCGACGCAGAAAATGAAAGTCAACGTTATGCTTCGCCATTTTCCATAATATATTGTAATATAGTTATTAGTCGTCAAAGTCAGTGAGTTCACCGTTCTGCGCGAATTTGTTATGGATATAAACCAACTTGAAGTCTTAGTAACCGTGGCCCGAGAAAAGAGCTTTTCGCGAGCGGCCGAGGCCTTGGACCGCACACAGCCGGCCATCAGCCAGGCGATACGTAGGCTTGAGGACGATGTCGGCGAGAAGCTTTTTGACCGCTCGTCCAAGGACGGCACTTTGACCTATGCCGGCGAAGTTCTCCTGGAACACGCGGAAGCGATGCTGTCGCTTCGCGCAAATGCAAAGAACGCCATTCGCGAGCTTAAAGGATTGCGTCGCGGGAAGGTGACGATAAGTGCGAACGAGCACACTGTCTTCTTTCTTTTGCCTGTTATAGAGAAATTTCTCCGGCGGCATCCGACGATCAAGATCGAGGTGCAAAGGGGCGTGGCAAGCCGCATTCCGAAGCAGATCACAGCACGGGAGGTCGAATTGGGCGTGATCTCGTTCTCACCCGACGACACATCGCTTGTGTCCGTACCGATCGCGACCGACGATCTCGTGATGATCGTCTCGCCAGAACATCCGCTTGCCGGCCGCAGCACGGTCTCGATCAGCGACGTTGCCGATGAGAACTTTATCGCGCACAACGCACCATCGCCTTATCGCAGACGCGTTATCGAGGCCTTCGCAAAGCACCGCGTCGAATTGCAGATCTCTGTCGAGCTGCCTTCCCTTGAGGCCATCAAGCTGCTCGTGATGAAGAAGGTAGGTGTGGCGCTTGTTCCCAGACTAGCCGTAAGGGCCGAGATCGAGAATGGCCGGCTTTCGGAGATAAGTATCCGTGAGCTGAAACTGACTCGTGAATTGAACATCATTTACCGCAGGAATGCACAGCTGTCGCACGCCGCCGAAGCATTTCTGGAGGCGGCACGTTCGCCTAACACTGTCGCGGAAAAGAAATAGTTTCTACTTTTCGGGTTTTCGGCTAGAATGGAGACGATAAACAAATTCATATAACCAGGATCCGCGGTTGCTTTATCGATCCTTACCCGAAATCATGAAACCCGACTCCGAAGGCGGACATTTTTCGACCGAGCGACGGCAGAACGACCGAAAGAAGCTGATCGTTGGCGTGAGATTTGAAGGCGGCGATGCGACGGGGATCGCCAATACACGCGACATCGGAAGCGGCGGATTCTATATGACGACGACCGCAGAGTTTTCTGCAGGAATGCCCCTCGTTGTAACACTGACCCTTGATGGCCGCGAGCTGCGACTAAAAGGTGTAGTTGCCTACACGGACCCCGGACACGGTGTCGGAGTACGGTTTAAGGATGTCGGAGATGAGGACGTTCGTTTTTTGGGGTCTCGACTCGATCTGGAAGCATAAAACTAGCAAAGCGAGGATATTAAATGTTCGATCAATTTACGCTGGGCATTGAGGAAGAATTTCAGATAGTTGACCCCGAGACCCGCGAACTGCGTTCGCACGTATCCGAAATTCTCGACGAAGGCCGTTTGCTTCTTGGCGAAAAAGTGAAGCCGGAGATGATCCAGTCGATGATCGAGGTCGGCACCGGCGTCTGCAAGAATATTCAAGAAGCTCGTGAGGATATCACAAAGCTCCGATGCATCATTTCGTCCCTTGCCCAAAAAAAGGGAATGGCGATCGTCGCAGCATCGACGCATCCCTTCTCGAAATGGAGCGAGCAGCAGATCTATGACGGCGACCGCTACAAGCTTCTGATCGACGAACTCCAAATGGTCGCCCGCAGCCTGCTCATCTTCGGTGTGCACGTGCACGTCGGGATCCCCGACCTTGAACGCCGTATCCATATTATGAATGCGGCTCGGTATATGCTGCCGCACATTCTTGCGCTGACGACATCATCGCCGTTCTGGCTGGGCCACAATACCGGCCTCAAATCTTATCGTTCCGAGGTGTTTAAGAAGTTCCCGCGCACCGAGATCCCGGATCATTTTGAGTCTTACGCACAATATCAGAGCTATGTTGATCTGCTGGTGAAGATGAACTGTATTCAAGACGGTTCGAAGATCTGGTGGGATGTTAGGCCGCATTATAAGTTCCCAACGCTCGAATTTCGTGTTTGCGACATTCCAACTCGCGTCGATGATACGATCGCCGTTGCCGCACTCTTTCAGGCACTCGTCGCGAAACTTCATCTCCTCATCGACCGGAACCTCGGCTTCCGCATCTATCATCGGCGATTGATCCTTGAGAACAAGTGGCGCGCTATTCGATACGGCCTGGACGGCAAGCTGCTGGATCTGGGCAAGCAAAAAGAGGTCCCGGTAAAGGATCTCATTCACGAGCTGCTGGATTTTGTGGATGATGTTCTCGATCCGCTCGGTTCGCGAAAAGAGGTCGAGCATGTTCATACGATACTTGCACGGGGCACATCTGCGGACGAACAGCTGCGCGTCTTTGAAGAATCAGGCGGCGACTTCAAGGCCGTGGTCGATATGCTGATGAAGAATACGCTCGAGAACGTGCCCGGCGATTGTTTCTAGTCCAAACTGAATACTACGGTAACTGAGGACTCAACCTAACGGTGCCGACCGACACGTGTACGCTCCTTTTGTGGAATCTACGCTGCGTTGTGGGCGAGGGCGAGTTTGAGGAAATTCTCGAAAAGAACGCGGCCGTCGCGGCTTTCGTTGACGTGTTCCCAGCGTGTCGGATTCTTTGACCAATCTTCGAATGATTTTTCGAGGTGGAACTGCACCGAGTATATGAGTTGGCCTTCGTTCCGCTTCACCATCATCTGATTGCGGCAAAGATACGAACTCGCAAGCAGCTTAAAACCGGTTGGAACACCGTCAACCTGAACACCGTGATTTTGCCAGACGCGAAGAATATCGTCCTTGTTCGTATATTCCTGCCAACGCCGCGATGATCCGTCGTCATGGCCGGCGAAGATCGGATCCGTCGGATCGACGATCTTCACGAACCTATACTGATACTCGACAAGGCGGTCGTTTCGCTTTTCAGCAAGCTCCAGGTCATCTAGCGTCTTCAACTCAGCCCCGAATGAGACCGCAACAAGCTGATGAGCTCCGCAAATGGCGAGCACGGGAATCTTGGTCTCGCGAATGAACTTACGAAAATCGCCGAGATGCTTTGCGTTGTAATAATCGAAGTCGGCGAATGTGCCGCTCATCACGATCGCGTCCGGCTGGAATCTTTCCGCGGCCGCTTCGACCTCGGAAAGGTGGACCGTGAGCGTTTTTGGGTTCTTTACGAGCCGAATTACATTCTCGGCGATGTTATTGCAGGCTAAGCTGGACACCTTTCGCTCGAACCGCAGTTTCGACTCTATAGAGCCTTTCCAATCCGTAAATGCGAGTGGAGAAAGGTCAGACGCGTAGCGAAGAAGATCGTTCACGATCAGAACTTTCGCATGATCGATCCGCTTGAGGACCGGCTCGTACCGGCAAAAGTTCGCGTTTGAGAATGGAGATATGCTGTCTTCGAACTCAACTGCTGTTGCTACGCTATCGTGCATAATCAGTAACTTTACGGTCAAACGACATCGCAAGACGACGCATGCCGCAGGCGCAAAGGGCGCCCACCGCGCATCAGATGATTATATCATCATTTAGGATGCCGTAAAGACTTACGAACGCCGCGCACGTGAACACGGGTTGGTCCCGCTGCGCGATCCTCCGCAGGGTGCAAACCACCTCATCCGTGACATCGGTCGAGCGGTCACATAATTTGCAGGCGGTGCGAAGTTCAATTTTTTCCGGCAGGACTACGTCCTCCGAATCGAAAAACGGCATCTCTTAAAGGTCGATCTACTTTTTGAATGTACTGCGAAAACGCGTGATCATTATTTTTTCCTTTGACGCGTCCTTGTGTCAAATGCAGGCATTGGTTCACCGGCTCCGATGTCCGCGATCTCTTCCCGCATGACCGACACCAATTTCCGGCCGATAAGCATCGCCGACCGTGGTGGACGACGTGACGAGATCTCAGCCGCAACGAGAAGAGTTCGCTGCCAACTGGTCTCAAGCTCGTCAGCTATGCGTGAGATCTTTGAGATGTCGTATGGAACGGCAAATTCTCGGCAGCCGAGGCGGGCAAATATCCGAATGTAGCGGGCTGTCGCAAGATCCGGACATGCAAACCGACGCCTGCCGACCTTCACCTCAACACCAAGCAGCGTGTGGAGGATCTCCGGTTCCCATTCAGCACTCCGTATATCAAGCAGATAAGAGCGCGTTCGCTGGGAACGCACCTTGCTGCGGTAAAGTTCCGGCAGCCACTCGGCACCGAGAGCCTCGCGGATGCGCTCTATTAGAGAATCAAACGATTCACGCACTTATCGCTCAGCCCGTACATCTGCGGCCTTAGGCGCAGCATTCGAGAACCTGCGTATCAAGCCGTCGCTGAAAAGGCCAAAGTAAAGTACGGCCACGACAGCAGCGGCGATCGCGGTCTGAAGAGCACTTGGAACCTTTGGCGGGGTCCAATCGACCGCGCGCTCGCGGAAGAACATAACGACAAGCAGCCGCAGGTAGTAGTAGGCAGAGATCGCCGATCCGATCACGGCGACGACCACAAGGGCAACAAGCAGAACGTTGCCGGATTCCAACGCGGGCCGAAAGACGAGAACCTTACCGATAAAGCCGGCCGTGAGCGGCATTCCCAAAAGCGAGAGCATAAATACCGACAGCGAGAACGACAGGAGCGGAGCCTTGAACCCGATACCGTTGTAATCTTCGAAGTCGGCTCGGCGGTCATTGCGTTGGCCAAGCAAAGAGACGATAGCGAACGCACCGAGGTTCGTGATCGCGTAAACAAAGAGGTAGAAGGCGACGGCAGCGATCGCTTCGTTTCGCTCTGCCGCTGTCTTAGCCAAACCTGCGCCGACAAAGCCGACCGTTGCATAGCCCGCATGTGCGATCGACGAATAGGCGAGCATTCGCTTGATGTTGTTCTGCAGGATCGCCGCCACGTTGCCGAATAGGATCGTGATGATGCCGAGAACGGCAAGCAGAGAGATCCACGTTTCGTGCAAAATGCCGGCGGCCTGTGCTCCGGCCACAAGAGGAAACCCGAGAACGAATACACGCAGGAACGATGAAAATGCCGCCGCTTTTGGTCCTGCGGCCATAAAGCCCGTGATCGGCGCAGGTGCTCCTTCATAGACATCCGGCGTCCAAACGTGAAACGGCGCCAGGGCGACCTTGAACCCGAAACCGACGATCATCATCGCACTGCCTATAAGGAGCAAGGCAGGGAACTTCGCCGCACCGACGCTTGCTGCGATAAGCGGGATATTCGTCGTGCCTGTCGCTCCGTAAACGAGGGCCATCCCATAGAGCAGGAACGCAGATGCAAAGGAGCCGAGCACAAAGTACTTCAACGCACTTTCATTCGAGCGAAGGTCGCCTTTACGTAAACCCGCCATTACGTATGTCGCGATCGACGAAGTCTCAAGCCCAAGGAAGATCACAACGAGATCGTTGCCCGCGGCCATCATCATCATTCCAAAGGTCGCAAAAAGAAGCAGCGCGTGAAATTCGCCCGTCGGAACGCCTTCGATATCGACCCACAGGGTCGAGGCGAGTATCGTCATTGCGGCGATCATCAGAAAGACGAGTCCGAAACTCAAGCGGAGATTGTCGTGAGCGATCATACCGCTCCAGGCGCCTCCCGAATAACTGGTGCCCCACATAAGGACAAGCAGGACCGCCGAGATGAGGATCCCGAGCATTCCAATGGCGCCCGAGACCGCCTTCTGTTTCGGAAAGAAGCTGTCGTAAAGCATTACGACGATACCGGCGAGTGCGACCACGATCTCGGGAAGGATCAAGGTTACGTCCGCATTAGGCGTGGTCAGTTGTGCTAACAAAAAGTTGCTCATTATCTATTTTCGAGGGCCTTTGTATCGAGTTCAGTCTTCTCGACCGCTCCTCCGGCCGACTTCATAACGCGAGCTTCGATCGTCTTGATCGCTCGATCTGTCCTTTCGAGGAAAGGCTTCGGATAAACGCCCATCACCACCATCGCGATAAGAAGCGGTATCATCAAGCCGATCTCACGCGCGTTCAGGTCGGTCAATTTTTTGTTCTCGGAGTTCGTCACCTTGCCGAAGAAGACCCGCTGGACGAGCCACAGCAGATAGACCGCCGCGAGGATCACGCCGATTCCGGCGGCCATCGCCGCGACATAGTTCCAATTCGTAGATGCGGTGACATTCAGGATGTTCGACTTGAACATCCCGACCATGATCAGGAATTCCCCGACAAAGCCATTTAGGAACGGCAGGCCGATCGACGACATGGTCGTGATGATGAAGATCGCCGCGTAATTCGGCATTACGTTCGCAAGCCCGCCGTACTCGCTGATCTCACGCGTGTGGCGACGTTCGTAGGCAAAGCCGACAAGGATGAAGAGAGCTCCGGTCGAGACGCCGTGATTCAGCATCTGATACACGGCTCCCTGCATCCCGAGTTCGGTGAACGAGAACATTCCGAGTACGACAAACCCCATGTGCGCGACCGAAGTGTAGGCGATCAAACGCTTCCAGTCCGGCTGGACCATCGCGACGAGTGCTCCGTAAATGATGCCGATCACGGCCAAAGTGATAAATATCCAAGCGGTCTCGCGCGCCTGGTCGGGGAAGAATGCGAAATTGAACCGCATCAGCCCGTAGGTCCCCATCTTGAGCAGGATCGCAGCAAGAATGACCGAGCCGGCGGTCGGCGCTTCGGTGTGAGCATCAGGCAGCCACGTGTGTACCGGAAAGATCGGCACTTTGATCGCGAATGAAAGCGCAAATGCCAAGAACAGCAGCATTCCCGCCTGCGAACCCAGTACGAGCTTGCCGGACTGCATCGCGGCCAGGATCTCAACAAAGTCGAACGATCCCGAACCTTGCACCGCACCTGCGTAAATGTAATATAGCGAGATTATCGCGACCAGCATCAGCAGACTGCCGACGGCCGTGAAGATAAAGAATTTTACCGCCGCATAGATGCGATTCTTTCCGCCCCAAACGCCGATCAGGAAGAACATCGGGATGAGCGACGCTTCAAAGAAAAGATAAAAAACGAGCAGGTCAAGCGTTACGAAAACGCCGAGCATTGCAGATTCAAGCAAAAGCAGGAATGCGAAAAAGGCTGTTTTTTTCTTCTCAACGGCCGTCCATGCACACAACACGGAAAGCGGCATTATGAAGGTCGTGAGCAATACGAGCCAGAAGCTGAGGCCATCGACGCCGACGTGATAATTTGTGTGGATCGCGGGGATCCACGGCACATTCTGTTCGAACTCGAAGCCGCCGACTGCAGGCACGCCGCGTGTGAACATGAGCAGCGAGATCAGAAAATTGAGCGTTGTTATGATGAGAGCGAACCATCTTTGCGATGAGTCGTCCTTCGTAACCGCTTTGTATGCGATCGCAGCGATCGCACCGACCGTCGGCAGCAGGATCAGGATCGTGAGCAGATTTTCTTTTATAAGATCCATTTCTATTCGTCAATGAGCCTCGTTAAAGTTCTCTTTAGTATTCGACAGGCTCCCACGTATATTCCGTCATTAACCTTTCGTCGCGATTCAAATAATAGACGAAAGCCTTTATGACAGCGTCCTCGTTCAATTCGTCGTAACAGCCAAAAAGATCGTCGTCTTTTTTGTATTCAAGGCCATAGCCATCGTCGGCAAAGACGGTCTGGATAAAGCTGTTCTCAAACAATGTCAAGATCGCGAACGAATCATCTCCGGAAGACCTGAGCCCGCGGATCGCGCTTTCGATGTCGTTCTCTGTCGCTTCGCGAGCGACGATCTCTTCATTAACGGAAAGCTCCATTTCTACCTCCGGATCAGCCGACGAGCTTCAGTCCGTAATAAATAAAATATCCGATCACGGCGAGTGCTCCGAAGAGAATGATCGCCGCGTAACTACGCACAAAACCGACCTGAAGGCTTCGCACCGCGTTGCCCGCCTCGACCATAAAATGCCCGATGCCATTTACGATACCGTCGATGAAGCCAAGATCGAACGCTTTCCATAGGCCTTCGCGCGAAAGCTTCGTGATCGGATCGACAATGTAGCCGTTGTAAAGCTCATCGATACGCCACTTGTCCTGAAGGATCTTGGGCAAAGCCTTGAGCGGTGTCTTCGAGAACACCAGCCAGCCGATCGCGATGCCAAATAGAGCAAGCACGACCGAGACAACGGCAAGAGTGCGTTCGAGTGATATCTCGTGCGGGTCGTGAGCCTCTTCACCATGGGCCGGGGCAGCGGCAGACTCCGTTGCGTGTTGTCCATTAACCGCAGCATGCTCCGTTGACGGCGCGATCGCATGCGGTTTACCGACCTCGACTATTACCGGCGCAAGCGTTCGATGGAATACGTTCACATCGCCGGCACCAAAAAGCGAACTTACGGCATACGGAATTCCGACAAGGCCGCCGACCGTCGAAAGTATCGCGAGCGCTATAAGCGGCACCGTCATAGACCACGGCGATTCGTGCGGTTTGAAATCGGCCGGAAGTGCGTGGTGTGCATCATCCTCGTCATCCTCGGCCGCGGAATGAGAATCATCGTGTGCATGATCGTCCGCGTGATGCTCGCCATCGAGTACTTGATGAAAACGCTCTTCACCAAAGAACGTCATAACCATCAGGCGCGTCATATAGACCGCTGTTAACACGGCCGTTGCAAGGCCGACGGCCCAAAGGACATACGCCCAGTTGCCGAGCGGCCCCGAAGCGGCAAATGTCTTGAAGAGGATCTCGTCCTTAGAAAAGAAACCTGCCCAGATCGGAATGCCGCAGATCGCAAGCCAAGCCGCACCCATCGTCACGTACGTGATCGGCATATACTTTCGCAAGTTGCCCATCCGACGCATATCCTGCTCGTGGTGCATTCCCGCGATCACCGAGCCTGAGCCAAGGAAGAGAAGTGCCTTGAAGAAGGCGTGCGTCATCACGTGAAAGATCGCGGCGATAAATGCTCCGACACCGCACGCAAGGAACATATATCCAAGCTGTGAGACGGTCGAATACGCGAGCACCTTCTTGATGTCGTTCTGCGCAAGCCCGACAGTCGCAGCAAATAGAGCGGTCGCACATCCGATGATCGCGACGATGAACATTGCGGTCGGTGCATTCTGGAAGATCGCATTGCAGCGAACGACCATATAGACACCTGCGGTTACCATCGTCGCCGCGTGGATAAGAGCAGAAACAGGTGTCGGGCCGGCCATCGCGTCGGGCAGCCACGTAAAGAGCGGGATCTGGGCCGATTTGCCGGTCGCACCAATAAAGAGCAGAACCGCGACCGACGTGATTCCGCCCGCAAATATCGTTCCCCAAGCAAAAGGTTCCTGAGCCATCTGCGCGATCGCGGCCAGCGAACTGTGAACCTGTACGCCGTCAACCGTTTTGTCGAAAAATGAGATCGAGCCGGTAAGCGTAAAAAGCAGGAAGATCCCTATCAGCACGCCCCAATCGCCGATACGGTTCATTACGAAAGCTTTCTTTGCGGCACGACGGGCTTCGTCGAGCTTGATGTAGTAGCCGATCAAGAGATACGAGCAAAGGCCTACGCCTTCCCAACCAACGAACATCAGTAGGATGTTGTCGCCGAGGATGAGCGTGAGCATCGAGAACATAAAGAGATTCAGGTACGCAAAGAAGCGGTAGAATCCTTTGTCCCCGTGCATATAGCCGGTCGCAAAAATGTGGATCAAAAGGCCGACGAACGTGATGAAGCACGCGTAGATCCCGGAAAGCCGATCCATCGCCAGGCCAAAGTCCGAGCGGAAGCTGCCGACCTGGATCCACGTCCAGATCTGATCGAATATCGGTCTGTCGGCAACCAGTGCTCCAGGCTGTCCCGTTCCGATCCCGAAAGCGACCATAAATGCCGCGATGGTCGAAATCGCGATCGTACCGCAGCCGATCAGTCCGGAGAACGTCTCATTCTTCAGCCGGCCGCCGATAAGCCAATTGATGACCGCACCGGCAAGCGGCGCAAAAATGATCAAGCTTAGAAGGTTAGTTTCAATCATCGATCAATTCTTCAAAATGCTTGCGGTATCGACATCGATCGACTGCCGGTTGCGGAAAAATGCTATAAAAATGCCGAGACCGACGGCTGCTTCGGCCGCCGCAACGCTCATCACCATAAATACGAAGAGCTGGCCATGAACGTCAGCGTAATAGCGTGAAAATGCGACGAAGGTAAGGTTTACCGCATTGAGCATAAGCTCGATGCACATAAACATTCCCAGTGCGTTCCGTTTAAAGACGACGCCAACGCATCCGATCGTAAACAGTATTCCGGAAAGACCAAGATATGTTGCAAGATTCGGTTCCATAAATTCCCTGTACTAGGAGTTGATCTCCTCGCTGATGCGCTCTTCTTCCTTGTCGATCACAAGCTCAAGCTGCGGTTGAGACAGACGGCGAGCAAGCACGACCGAGCCGACAATGGCCATCAAAAGCATCACCCCGACGATCTCGACCGGGAGAAGATAATCCGTGTACATCGCACGCCCAATGTCGATCGTGTTGCCGACGGTCACGTTCGGGTCGATCGCCTGATTCGGCGTCCGCGAAACGGCATAGACGACAAAAAGCGTCTGCGCGAGCAAGACGATGCCCAACCCGCCGCCGAGCGCATACAAATACTTCAACCGCGACGTGTTCGGCTCATCGTCAAGATTCAAAAGCATTATGACGAAGACAACGAGCACCATTATCGCTCCCGCATAGACCAATATCTGCACAATGGCGATGAATGGAGCCGCAAGCGTCAGATATATGCAGGCGAGCGAAAGGAATACCCCAACGAGCGAGATAGCGCTATAGAGCGGATTCTTGTGATAGACCATCGAAATGGCGCACATTATCGCGAACCCGGCGAATAAGAAAAATAATGCGGTCGAAACCATAATGTTATTTCGTGCCCTTTCCTAGCGATTCAGGAAAAAGACCACAATGATCGTCCCGATCAAATTCAAAAGGCCGAGCGGCAAGAGGAACTTCCATCCGAAATTCATCAGTTGATCGAAACGGAAACGCGGCAGTGTTCCGCGGATCCAAATGTAAAGGAACAAGAAAAAGATGACCTTTCCGACGAACGCCCCGATGCTGATAAGCGCGTACGGAACAGAGCCGACGTCAAATAGATGGCTAAGTCCCGGCACATACCAACCGCCAAGGAAAAGCACGGTCGCCATCATCGAGACCGTGAACATATTCACGTACTCGGCCATGAAAAAGAGCGCGAACTTCAGGGCTGAATACTCTGTGTGGAATCCTGCGACGAGTTCGGTCTCCGCTTCAGGCAGATCGAACGGTACGCGGTTCGTTTCCGCGAACGCAGAAATAAGAAAGACCACAAACCCGATGAACTGCGGAATGATGAACCACCGCATATACCACGGCGAACCCATTTGCGCCTGGACGATCCGGGTAAGATCGAGCGAACCCGCAAGCATCACGACGCCGATGACAGACGCTCCCATAGCGAGTTCGTACGAGATCATCTGCGCGGATGAACGCAGTCCGCCCATCAAGCTGTATTTGCTGTTCGATGACCAACCCGCGAGCATAATGCCGTAAACGCCTACCGAGGTTATCGAAAGCACGAACAACACGCCGACGTCGATCTGCGCGATAACAAGCCGCAGAGTGTGTACGCCCTCGGCGATGCCATACGGCAGAAAGCTCCAGTCGATGGTCGTGATCGTCGGGCCGAAGGGATAGACCACGATCGGCATCAACGCACATGTAAGAGCGATAAATGGTGCCAGGTAATAGATCACCTTCGACGATTCGTTCGGAACGATGTCTTCCTTCAAGATGAACTTCAGAAGGTCGGCAAAAGGCTGGAGTACGCCCCAGGGGCCGACGCGATTAGGGCCGACGCGGCCCTGGATCCATCCGAGCACCTTTCGCTCTCCGAGAACCGTGTATGCCACGATCATCAACACACCTTGAAACGCCAGAAGGACGCCGATCAGGACGACGACATACGGAAATATCAGTTTAAGAGTCTCTTCCATGTTCTCTTACTTTCTCGGAATGCTCCTATCGCTCACGCTCACGCCGGCCGCCTCTGCAATGCCTTCTTCTCTTGGTGAGCCATCCAAATTGATCTGAACAAGCGGTGCTACCATAAGATTCGGCGGCTTCGGATTGCCGTTCGCAAGCAAATGGAACTGCGGCGTTTTTGAGGTCATTGTCGTCAGCCTGTGCAGTTTGTGGCCGATACGCGGCGTTTCATTGATCCTTTCGCCCGGCTGCATCGCATCGACGGCCTTTCGCAGGCCATCAAGCGGCGCCGCATTGGCCGCAGTCGGGTATTTCGCTTGAACCGGTTCCCGCTCGTCACGGATGAGCGGGTACGTCAAGCCTTCATAAATGCCAACGGACCTCGTCAGCTGCCTAAAGACCGCGGACGATGCCTTTTCGGGCAATATTTCCGTTCCAATTTCGCGTGCGATCTGAGCCGTGATCAGCCAGTCTGCACGAGATTGGTTCACCGGCTCGATCGCTTTGCGAACTCGCTGAACGTTACCCGCATTGTTCGTGAATGTGCCGTCAACTTCCGCAAAACTTGCTGCCGGGAAGACAACGTCGGCCATCTCGGCCGTTTCTGTAAGGAAAAGTTCTTGAACTGCGACAAAGCCGACGCCGTCGAGAGCCTTTGGATCCTGAAGGCTTCCCGCGACCAACGCCGCCTTTGCACCCTTTAACGCATCAGCGGCCGTCTTTCTTTGTGAAAGTATGTCGTTTGCTCCGACCGAATTGTTATAACGCGCAAGCGGGTGCAGAAGAACACGCCGTCCTTCACCGCTGAGCTTAGCGGCTCCTGAGGCCAGTGCGATCTGAGCTTCGACCGCGATATCCTCGCCATAAACCAGAACAACATCGCCCGATGCGGCTGAGACCGCCTCGATCGCCCGGCGAACTCCGGCCGGATCGACCGCCATTTTCTGTGCGGCAGCGTCGATCGAAGAGTTGTCGAGCAAAGCCAGTGCGAATGCTGACTCAGTTCCCGGAGCAGAATGAATAAAATGCGTAGCACGGCGTGAAAGATTTGTCGGCGTGTCATTGACGCACACGAACGCCGCCCCATCGTTTCGCACGGCCTGTCTGATCTGCTTTGCGGTAAATGTCTGCTCCTCTTCTGGTTCGCCTCCGATAAGCACTATCGCCGCCGCCTTCCGGATCTCAGCGTGCGTAGCAAGGTCGACGCTCAGATTTTCGAATATCGGGCGGAGATCGAAAGGGTCGCTGACAGCTACACGGTCAGTCTTTATTGCCGCGGAGGCAAATTCTTTCAATGCGAAGATCGATTCATTCGTGAGCCTCGGGCTCGCGATAACCGCGGTATCCGAACCTGCCTCGGTCAACTTCTCGGCGGCGAATTTGATCGCCTCGTCCCAAGTGGCGGGAATGAGCTTGCCTCCCTTTGAATATCGGATCAGCGGCGTTTTCAGACGATCATCGTGATTGATAAACCCGTGCGCATAGCGCGCCTTTACATCCAAGAACTCGCCGTTAAGGCCATTTACATAACGATCGCGAGCCACGACGCGGTGCACTTTGCCTCCGCGCGCTCCGATAGAGATCTGCATACCGTCGGAACCGTAAACGTCCGTCGAGACGATCTGCTCAAGCTCCCAGGGACGAGTTTCGTGACGATAAACCGCATCAAGCAGCGTACCGGTTGGGCAAACCTCAACGCAGTTTCCGCATTGCGAACAATTGAGCCATCCTCCGTAGGTTCCAATGACGGTACTCACGCCGCGGTTCGCGGCCTCGATGGCATCTTCGCCCATCCATTCATCGCAGACTCGCGTACATCGTTTGCAAAGAATGCAGCGCTGCGGGTCGTTCGCGATGACCGGCGAGAGGAACTTCTCAGGAGCTACGTTCTTATTCTCAAAGAATCGCTCCTCAACATCGCCCCAATCGAAAATGACCTCCTGCAGTTCGCATTCGCCGCCTCGGTCGCACTGCGGACAATCAAGCGGATGATTCGCCAGAAGGAACTCGCCCATCGCACGCTGCGCCTTTTCGACCTCTTCGCTGACGGTCGTAACGACCATTCCATCGGTGCAGGTGATAGTGCAGGATGTTTGCAGCTTCGGCATCTTCTCGATGCGCACCAAGCACATTCGGCACGAGGACTGCAGTGCGAGATCCTTGTAGTAGCAAAAAGAAGGGATGCCGACGCCATTGTCACGGCATACGTCTATGAGCCGCGCGCCTTTCTCGGTGTCAACTTCCTGCCCGTTGATCGTTATTTTTATCGGTTCTGCCATTAAACTTTTCGCGAATACCGTGTTTCGGTCGCGATCGCCTCTTCGCCATCAGGCGAGATGTTGTATGCCGAGATCACGATATTGTCGTTGTCCGTTTGCTCGATCTCGGTCCTCCAACCCCAACGCGGGTTGCCTTCGCCGGCAAAGTAGCTGCCAAGCACGTTAAACCGTTCGCCCGCACCGCCCTCTGAGAACAATATTCCGGTGGACATATGAAAACTATCCACCCAAGCGGCCTGAAACTTTTGGGTCAACAGGTCAAAGCCAAAGATCGCAATGCCATCGAACGGCTTCCCGTCCAGGCTGCCTGAATATTCATGCAGGAGAAAACGTCCGTCCAAGATCGGCCGGATCGTTCCCGCCATCGGCGATTCGTCGGCAACGACGCCGGGCTCGAACCACGTTCTTGTGGTGCCCGACCAATCGCCTATCAAGGCATCGAATCCGGCATGCGGGCCCTTCTCTTTTGACTCGGAAAATTTCACCTATTCCTTTGCCTTTACCTTTACTTTGCGAGCCGGCTTTTTCTCCTCGGCCGGCGCAGCCGACGGCACGAACGAAGCCGCCTTGTGCTTCGGCCTTGATTTTCCATGACTGCCGGCAAAGATCTTGCCGCGTCGTGTTCTCTTATCTCCCTTTCCCATAATTCTCCTCAATAAAAATCAAACATTCACCGCTGCTAACATGCTTTCTAGTTGCGCGGTATTTCCCCCTTTTCGGGTGTTGCATCGACGCCATTCAGCAATCCTAGAACGTATGCCTGGACCTCTGGATTTGCAGCGAGGCGGTTGTGCGCATCGCAAAAGAATTTGGTAGAAGCGAAAATCGAGTTCAGCCGGCCGTTCCCTTGCAGCGAATAGGTGGAAACGACTCCGTCGCCCGGAGCATAGATAGCAGCTCTTAGGGCCGCTGTTTCACGGCTATCGCCGTCTTTTTTCTTTTGGTCCGGTACGGAAAACCGTGTTACCCAATCGCCGCTTTTCCCACTGCGGAGAAGGGCGGCTCCCGCGACAGTATCTTTACACTCGGCACCGACCAGATCGAATTCGACCTTTGGAGATACGCCGGAAGCAGCGTTCAGGGCCTGATGGAATCGCTTCGCCCGCATGAGCATATTCGCAAAAAATGCAGGAGCGGCCTTTCGCTCCGACGCCGTCGGGAAGGCCTTGACGAATCTCGGGTCGCTCACAGGATCCCAGCCGTACTCGGTCCAGACCTTTGGATCGTAAAGATCGACATCGACCTGCTGCAGATCCTCACTCATCAGCGTAAAGGTACCCGGCGCCGGCAAGAGTTCGTAGATCGCCGGCATTGTGAACACGTCAAATCGCGAGACGTTTCGAACGAACGGCAAGTTGAAGGCGAATGGGCCGAACGATTCACCATTAATGAACCCTTCGAGAGCAAGGGGTGAGCCTTCATTCGGTGTGCCGAGAAGCACGATCTTCCGGAAATGACGGTCACCTGCCCAGGTTGGAACCGGCTTTTGATTTCCCGGCAGAACGTCCGAGCTTCCGTACATGGCGGAATACCTTGCTATGAGGCCGCCCATCGAGTGCGCAATAACGTCGAACTTGAGATCCGGCTCCTTGAGTTGCCGCTTGACGCTCTCGATCTGCTGGATAAGCAGCTTCGCATTATGGACATTGTCCAGACGCCAGTCGTAAGAGAACGCGTAAATGCCCGCGTTACCGCCTTCTTTGGATGGTGAGTTCCAAGATTCTTCGTGGTATCCGTTCGCAATTAGGGAGTCGATCAGGCCCTTATAGATATCGATTCGCGGAATAAGCCCTAACTTGATCGACCGCAAAATATCACCGGCCGACAGATCGTCACGCGAGGCAAGCGGATCGAACGTGATCGGTAAGCGGATGTCATCTGTCTTAGAGCGGGCAACACTGAACCAGACGACCTCGTCTCGATTCTCCTTATTCACCAGCTCCGAGCCCATAATTCCCGGAATGATGATGACCGGATCTCTATCTTTCGCAAACGCAGGAATGCCTGCCGCCGAGGTCATCAGCAGCAGGATCGCCAAGCAAAAAGATAGTGAAAAGATTGACCGCCTCATTTCGCGCGCGCGTTATGCGTTCACCCTCAGCTCCTTAGTCTCGGAACTCTCCGTATTCTTCCAAAGCCATTTCTTAAAGTCTTCAGGGAAACGCTGGATCGCGGACTGTATCGGCCACGCTGCGGCGTCGGCAAGCGGACAGTGCGAACGTCCCTCCATGTTGTCGCAAAGATCGAGCATCACCTGAGCGTCCTCGGGCCGGCCGCCTCCAGCTGCTATCCGATCAAAGATCTTCACGAGCCAATCGGTTCCTTCGCGGCACGGGGTGCACCACCCGCAGGATTCGTGTTTATAGAATTCCGTAAGATTTCTTGTTGATTCCACAACATCGACCCGCTCATCCATAACGATAAAGCCGCCCGAACCAACGCTCGAACCCGCTGCGACGAGCCCCTCATAATCCAAGGTGACTTTCTTGCCGAGGATCTGGCTCGTGTTCATTATGTAAACGGACGAACCGCCGGGAATGACCGCTTTCAGTTTCTTGTCATCGCGAAGCATTCCGCCGCAGTCTTCCATGATGAACTTCTCCATATCGGCGTAGCCCATCGGAAGTTCATACACGCCCGGTTTCTTAACGTGGCCGCTGACGGACCAAAGCTTTGTGCCGCCGGACTTCTCCGTCCCAAGGTCGCGCCAAGCTTCCGCGCCCATTTCGATGATCTCAGGGATCGCAGTCAGGGTCTCTACGTTGTTGACGACGGTCGGACATGCGTAGAGGCCTTCAAGAGCCGGGAACGGCGGCTTCATACGCGGATGCCCGCGAAAGCCTTCGAGCGAACTCAGCAGGGCGGTCTCTTCACCGCAAATATACGCACCGGCCCCCGTGTGCGTAAAGATGTCCATATCAAAGCCCGAGCCGAGTATATTCCTGCCCAGAACGCCCGCGTCGCGGGCCTCGGCCAGAGCAGTATCCATTATGTCGATCAAATAGTTGTATTCGCCGCGATAGTAGATATAGCCCGTCGCGGCGCCGAGCGCATGGCCCGCGATGATCATACCTTCGATAAGGGCGTGCGGGTCGCGTTCGAGCAGATAGCGGTCCTTGAATGTGCCCGGTTCGGATTCATCGGCGTTACAGACCACATATTTCGGCTTGGGCGAATCCTTCGGTACGAAAGACCACTTCATACCCGTGGGAAATCCTGCACCGCCGCGGCCGCGCAAAGCTGAGGTCTTGACCATCTCGATGATGTCAGCCGGCGCCATTCCAAGCGCTTTCTTCAAGCTCGAATAGCCGCCCATGTCGCGATACACCTTGAGTGTGTGCCCGTCTTTTGCAAGCACTTGCCTCAACTGAAGCGGTTCGCAGCCTATTGCCTTTATTTCCATACTTTCTTCAGCCTGCCAAGCGGGCGTCAGCATGTAGCCCACGGTGCGAGCCGTGGGCAACGATCTAATTTAGCTTCCAAGCCGCCTTGCGGCGGCAGAATTGTCGCTTTCTTCAATAGCTCCGGTCAATTGACTTCGAACCTGTTCCCACGCTTACACTTATGGGTAATACAGTCGGAGTCCCCGACGGCCCTCTCACAATATAAACTACTCGCATTCACCCAAGATCTTGTCCACTTTATCGAGCGTCAGATCTTCGTGATAATCGAAACCGATCTGCATCATCGGCGCCGTGCCGCAGCTGCCGAGGCACTCGACGAGCGAGACGGTAAATTTGCCGTCAGGCGTCGTTTCGCCGGGCTTGATGCCGAGTTTTGAGCAGACGTGATCCGTGATATCGGGTTCGCCCATGATCTTGCACGAGAGCGTCTTGCATATCTGTATGTGGTGGCGCCCGACGCGATGCATATTGAACATCGTGTAGAATGTCGCCGTCTCCCAAACGTCCGTAACCTCGAGATTCAGGAATTTCGCAAGGAAATTCACGCCCGGATTATCTACATATCCGCGCTCTCTCTGAATGACAAAAAGAAGCGGTATCAATGCCGAACGGCTCCTGTCCGGCGGATATTTCTCGAGATGCGAACGGATCTCGTCCATCACCTCGGGCGAGAATTCCGCGATCTCATCCGTAACGACCACTTGGTCCGTATAACTTGCGGGTGTAGCTGATGCCATATATTAATGGTGAATTCTGAGTGGTGAACGATGAATTCAAAGATACCATTCACAATTCACCACTGATCTTTCACAATCTTTCAGTCGCTGCCTTCCCCAGATTCGATTTCGCTGTCTTGATCGAGGCGGCAAGCAACCGCTGGATCTCTTCACAATCTGCGAGAAACGACTCTGCTAATTTCTCCTCAATATATCCAGAATCCTTTAACAATCTGAGCCAATAGTTGGTTTCTATTGCTTCCTTCTGCCCGATCGAAAGTTTATGAATAAAATCGATCTTTGACTGGGCATGCACCGACTCTTCAATATTCGCTCCGATCGAAGTCCCCGACCTAAGGATCTGCTTTGAGAGCACAAACTCACGGTGCTCGTCTATCATGAACCTATACAACTTAACGACCCGCAGAGCGAACGCGTAGGATTTCGAACTCAATATACTTTCGCCCATTCAACATTCACAATTCACCATTATCTATCGGTCTATTTCCCCAAGGACGATATCCAAGCTTCCGATGACGGCGACGACGTCAGCGACCATTTCACCCTTTACCATGTCGGGCAACGCTGAAAGATTGACAAAGCTCGGCCCGCGGAAATGCACGCGTTCTGGTTTCGGGCCGCCGTTGGACTTCATATAAACGCCGAGCTCGCCCTTGGAAGCCTCGATCGCGTGATACACCTCGCCCGGAGGTACGTTAAAGCCCTCAGCGACGATCAAGAAGTGGTGAATGAGCGAATCCATATGCTTACGCATATCGTCGCGATCGGGCAGCACGATCTTCGGCGCATTCGCCTTGATCGGGCCGGGCTTCAGTCGTTCGAGGGCCTGGCGGACAATCTTCGCCGATTCGTAACATTCACGGATCCGGACCATATACCTCGCCCAGACATCGCAATCGTGTTCTACCGGCACTTCGAAATCGTAAGTTTCGTAGCCGCTGTACGGGTTGTCGCGTCTCAGGTCAAGATCGACGCCGCTGCCGCGAAGGCAAGGTCCGGTCAAACCCCAACTGATCGCGTCTTCGCGAGAAATGATACCTATACCTTTTGTGCGGCTGTGCCAGATCGTGTTCCCGGTCAGGAGCGTATCGAACGTCTCCATCGCCTCCGGGAAATCATTGAGAAACTGCTTACAGCGTTCCGTAAAGCCTGCCGGAAGATCCATCATCAGGCCGCCAATACGGAAATAGCTTGGCGTCATCCGTCCGCCGGACGCTGCCTCGATAAGATTCAATATCTTTTCACGCTGACGGAAGCAAAAAAAGAACGGTGACATCGCGCCGAGATCAAGCCCGTGCGTCCCAAGCCAGACCATGTGCGAGGCGATCCGCTGCAGCTCGCAGAAAAGCACTCGAATGACCTGCGCTCGTTCCGGTATCTCGAGATCGAGAAGCTTCTCAGCCGCCATCACATATGCCAGGTTATTGCCGAGCGGATTCAGATAATCCATCCGATCCGTGATGACGATGCCCTGTTGATACTTCTTGTACTCAAAGAGCTTCTCCATCCCGGTGTGCAGGTAACCGATATCCGGCACGGCTTTGAGCACAAGCTCGCCGTCGAGACGAAGATCGAGCCTGAGCACGCCGTGCGTTGACGGGTGCTGCGGCCCCATCGAAAGGGTCATTTCGGACTCGAGAGCGCTATCCACAACGCTTTCTGCGGCCGGCGAATTTTCTGTGACGGTTTCCATCATCAATTCAAGCTATAAGGTTCGTATCCACGCAACGGATAATCTTTTCGAAGAGCAAATCCGTCGAAATCCGACGGAAGCAAAATACGCCTCAGATCCGGGTGGCCGTCAAAAATTATCCCGAAGAAGTCGTAGGTCTCGCGCTCGTGCCAATTTGCGGTCTTCCAGACCGGCGTTACCGACGCGACCTTTGGATCATCTTCGGAGAGAAGCACCTTCACGCGCAGGCGGTTGTGATGCGTGGTCGAGAACAGGTGGTAATTGACGAAGAACCGCGGCTCTTCTTCGGGGCCGAGATCGCCGCCGCAAAGGTCCGCGAGCATATCGAACTTGTGCTCATCCCGCAGGACTGTGCACACATCGATAATACTTTCACGCGGAACGCAGACCGTTACTTCGCCGTGGGCCGAAAGAACATCGTTAACCCAGGAAGCATCGTGCTCCTTAAGCTTTTCTACAAAATCGAGAGGGTTTGCCATCCAATTCTTACTTATGTCGGCGCCATTCGGCGGTCCATTTGCCGGGAACGACTTCCTTTCCCTTCCACGTTCCGGCCGTCAGCATCGTTCCTTTGTGTTTAGCTCGAGCGAAGTAAACGCCCGATCCAAGTTCGCCCTTTTCACTCTTGACCGAAACCGACGTCAGCCGGAGAATACCGGTCTTCCGATCGAACCAGCCGCGAAAGGTCTCACGCCCGGCAGCGACTCCGTCCGTCGCTTCCCATACGAAATTACCGCGATACCGCGCGCGGCCGTCTCGAGTGCCAGCTCTTACAAGCGTCATCTTGGCAGTCCAGCTCGTGTTCTCTTCGTCAGTGCCCGTGACTGTCCATAAGCCAGTCTTCGGCGGAGCCCACGGTCTCGACTGGCCATTAATATCGACCGGAAAGAGGCTGAAGAGGAGTATCGCAGCCGCAACAAACCCCAAACGCATTATGAGGATCTCCTTCGCTCATGGCGCGACGGCACCGAGTACGGCCGCGACACTTCGCCTTTGCGAACCTCGTCCTGGACTTCACGTTCGAGAGCCGTGTTCTCCGTCACTGGTAACGTTCCCGGGATCGCCGACACCCGAGATTCCGGTTCGAAAGCATCGCGCCGGTCTTTCACTGATTCCTTCATGATCTTGTCCTGAAGCATCGTGATCGCGTGGACGAGCATTTCCGGACGCGGCGGACAGCCGGGCACATAGACGTCGACCGGCACAACCTTATCGACGCCCTGCACAATGGCGTAATTATCGAATACGCCGCCGGAAGTCGCGCACGCTCCCATCGAGATCACCCATTTCGGCTCAGGCATCTGATCATAGATACGCCGCAGCACCGGAGCCATCTTTCGCGAAACACGGCCCGAGACGATCATCACGTCCGCCTGTCGAGGGCTCGCACGAAAGGTTTCGGCACCAAAACGCGAAAGGTCGTTGCGCGCCGAAACGGTGTTCATCATTTCGATCGCGCAGCAAGCCAGGCCGAATGTGGCCGGCCAAAGGCTCGACTTTCGGGCCCAGTTGACCACGGCGTCGAGCTTTACCGTCACGACATCCGGCAGCGAATCAAATATTGTGTTCTCAAGCCCCATAAAACATCAGGCGGCGATCTTCGCCGGTACGATCTTTGCTCCTTCCATTCGCTCGCGGGCGATCCGCTTAGCTTCCTCGCGTGCCTCGACCCGCGACTGAACGCCCCAGTCAAATACGCCCTTCTTCCAAACGTAGATATAGCCGACGATCAAGGTCGCAATGAAGACCAAGATCTCAAGCAAAGCCACCACACCGAAGATCGCAGGCTCCCTGAGAAGGCTCTTGAACGCCACAGCGAACGGAATGATGAACAGGACTTCGATGTCGAACAGCAGGAAGATGACCGCGACCGTATAGAATTTTACGGAAAAGCGTTCGCGCGCGTTGCCTACCGGATCTTTTCCGCATTCGTACGGGCTGAGCTTGATCGCGGTCCGTTTACGCGGGCCGATAAGCTGCGTTACCAATAGCTGGCTGAGGCCAAAACCGGCAGCGACGAGAAACATGATTCCGATGGGAACGTAGTCGAAAAAGCTGAATTCGGACATAAATGATCCTTCCGACCGATTTAGCCCAAGTTCGAGCACTACGCTTCTTTTAAAAAGCGTGTTTTAGATGCGGGAAAATTGGGCGTTAAAGCACACTTAAATCGTAAGTTAAGCCCTTGGGAGTGTCAAGGCACTGAACTCGACACCGCGCCAAAGAATAAACATTGACCGATCAAAAGTTCGTGTGATACTTTGAATGTGGCGAACGTCGTCATTTTCGCCTGTTATCCCTGCATTTCAATTGATCTTCACCCACTTTTCCCGTGATCTCTGGATTTAATACTGACGTTGAACATAATGGAGTGGTTTACCACATCCAGACGGAGGACAAGGGCCTTTCGTCGCAGGTGATCGTGTCTCTTGTTTACGATCGCGGCACGATCCTCGCGAGTAAACGGACTCCATATAACGACCTAAACGACGGCATTCTTGATGAAGCGGCGCTCTCGGATCGGCTTTCGCACCAACACAAGCTGATCTGCGCGGCCGTTCGCGCAGGGCGTATTGGCGACCTTCAGCAGATGACCGGCCGCGCTCGTGCCGCAAAACGCGAAGCTGAAGCTGAGGCCAAAGCTGAACTGCCGGCAGCCGAAGTTCGAGAGACTTTAGAGGAAAGCCTCGCCGCATCGGCGGCACCGGTCGCACCGATCGAAACACAGCGTGTCATCACCGTTTCGGCACCCGAGACGGCTCCCATCGAGATCCCGGCGGAGGCTCCGCCTTCAACTAATGTCGAACTCGAGGACGATTTCTTCGACCTGCCTCTATTTGAGGATGCAGTAACCATCATCGATGAGATCCAGCTGCTTCCTGAAGATATCGAGGTCGTGAGCGAATTATCGGGCATCGATCGGCCGCACAACGAGAACCTTTCCGTTGATATTCTCGGAGAAACAAAATTCAAGGGCGGCGACCGCATCTCTCTGAACATTCTCGTCTGCCGAGGCACTGATAGACGGATCGTAAAGGACGCGCAAATAATGGTAAAGGTGCTCGGTTCAGCGTTCCGCCCTGTGATATTTCACGCGCAGTCCGACGCGAACGGCCTTGCAAGGATCCATTTGCAGATTCCGCACTTTCAGGCCGGGCGAGCGGCAATGGTCGTACGGGTGATTACGGACGGTGAAGAGTTTGAAACACGCCGCCTTGTAACCCCCGGCTAAGATTCGCTTAGATCCTGCAATTCAAATATACTTAAAGCGTGTTGGAGATCACGCTAAATGGAAGCCCTAGAAGCCTTGAGACCTCGATAAGCATCGCAGCTCTTGTCGAAGAGCTTTCGATGCCTGAAAGACGCCTTGCTGTCGAATTGAACGGCATCGTAGTTCGAAAGGCTGAATGGCCGGGAACGATCCTGAATTCAGGTGACCGAATCGAGATCGTTCATTTCGTCGGCGGCGGCTAAATTGACGAATTCCCTGTCAAAACATTGCTTCCAGCTTCCGTTTGCGTAAAAATCAGAGCAAATGGAAGATACTTTTTTACTCGCAGGCATTACCTTTTCTTCAAGACTCATTATCGGGACCGGCAAATACCGTTCGAACGATGAAATGAAGGCCGCACACGCGGCATCCGGTGCCGAGATGGTAACGGTTGCCGTCAATCGTGTGCCGCTTGACCGGTCAAGCGAATCCTTCCTCGATCATCTCGATCCGAAAATGCGCGTCCTCCCGAATACTGCCGGATGCTACGACGCCGATCATGCGATCCGAACTGCCAGGCTCGCACGCGAAGCCCTGGATACCGAATGGCTCAAACTTGAGGTCATCGGGGATCCGGTAACTCTTTTCCCGGATAACGAGCAAACCCTAGAAGCCGCAAAGGTCCTTGTGAAAGAAGGTTTTATCGTACTTCCGTACTTCACGGATGACTTGATAATGGCAAAGAAACTGCTCGATGCGGGCTGTGCTGCCGTTATGCCGCTTGCGGCGCCTATCGGCTCGGGAATGGGCGTTCAGAACCCGTCGAACCTGCGGATCATGCGCGAACAGCTTCCGGAGGCAACGATCATCGTCGATGCCGGAGTAGGCGTTCCTTCGGATGCATCGATCGCGATGGAACTCGGTGCGGATGCGATCCTGATGAATACGGCTATCGCAGAATCACCCGACCCGGCCGCAATGGCCAAGGCGATGAAGCTTGGTGTTGAGGCAGGCAGAATGGCATATCGCGCCGGACGTATGCCGAAACGCCTTTACGCATCGGCATCAAGCCCGATCCAAGGAGCGATAAAATAGGAGACGCCGAATGGTAACCAAGGTCTTGTTCTTCGGCGCAGCCGCAGATGCGGTCGGCGAGCGTTCGGTCGAAATTGCCGAACTTGCCGGATCTACCGCTGAAGAAGCAATTGTTCGGCTCCGCAACGCATATCCGCTTCTTGCGAACCAGAAGATCAACATTTCGATCAACCAAGAATATGCCCCACCCAATGCGATCGTTGATGACGGCGACGAGATCGCTATCTTTACGGCCGTTTCAGGCGGTTGACTGCTGATAAGATGGACTTCTGGGAACTCACGACCGACCGGATCAAGATCAACGATGTAGCCCGACGCGTCGTCCCGCCGGAGTGTGGGGCAACGGTAACGCTTGATGGATACGCCCGGAGGTTCACAACACGCGACACGAAGGTCATCGAGACCGAATACCTCGTTTACGAAGCTTATGAAGAGATGGCTCTCAAAGAGATGCAAAAGCTCGTCGAACGAGCAAAGTCGGCATTTGCCATAGCGAACGTCGGCATCGTCCACCGCACCGGCAGGATCGAGATCGGCGAGACGAGCGTTGTCATCTCAGTAGCGGCACCTCATCGAAAAGATGCATTCGCGGCGTGCGAATGGCTTATCAAGGAACTCAAGCGCACGGTCCCGATATGGAAAAAAGAAGTTTACGCCGACGGTGAGGCCTGGTCCGAAGGTGAGGCCGCCGAATGACGTTATCTGACGACCTCAAGGACGATCGCTTGGGAGCCCGAGAAAACAAAGCCTCCTGCATCCAGGATCGCTTCTTGCAAAGTCGATGTGGTGGTCGCTTTAACGCCGCCGGTCGAACGGCCGTTGTTCAAGGTCGCGATCATCGACGGCGGGAGGTCAGACATCTCGCTTGCCCCTACGATCGCACCGGCCGATTCCCTTGAAAATACCGCATACAGCTTGTCTGATCGACGGAGCGAATTGAGCGTCGCGACCAGTTGTTTCGGATCTTGCGGAGCGAACTGCTGCACCGCCGATGCCTGCTGAACGACAGCGCCGTCGGCGATCGTCAGCGTTAGTTTGCCCGGGGCCGCATCGGTGGGAATCGTGAGAGCGAAGACCTTGTTGAACGGCGTGCCGTCCTGTCGGCGCAATGTTGCCGTCACATCGATGGTCTCGCCTGGACGAACCTCACTTCGATCTACCGCGATACGATCGAGACTTGCCGCGTGCGAACCCTCGCTCACCGTCATATCGAGCTTGATACCCGTAAACTCGATCCCTGCCAACTGCGCATTCAACAATGCTGCGAGCGGCACCGCCGGTGAAGCGGCGGCAACGGCCGCGGCCTGCGGCCCGGTGTAACGACGGTCGATCTTAACGTCCGGCAACCCCTTCATCGAGATCGTGCCGTTCACATCGATCGTGGTATCGCCGATCGATCGTTCGTTCCCTTGGATGGTGTTCATCAATCCGGAATTCAAGAGCAGCGGTGTCAAAAAATCGTCGATGACGGTTTCGAAGCGCACCGTCTCGTCGCGGCCGCGGCTTGTCCGCACGTGAACCTCGATCGGCAGCACCTTCGGCTCACGCCCAAGGATCCCGTAAATGCCGGTCGCGCGATCCTGCGTTAGCGTTCCGACGGCGGAATCCGGAACCGCGAGCTTGAATGAGTTATTCAAGTTCGGGACGACCGTTACGACGTGCGATTCGCTCATCGGAAGATCAACGGAACCGAGCGAAAAATACGGATGGCCGAACGCGTATATCTTTTCGCCGTCGCGCCAAGTCACCGTTCCCGCCGCGGACACGGAAAGGTCTCCGCGTGCAAGTTCAACGACGATCGAATCACCTCCGAGCAGCGTGCTTGCCGTCGGCTTCTTAAAATCCATCTCCCGCGATCCGCCGACCGTCGCAACGCTCAGCATCCCGGCACGCATCAGGTCGGGTGCGAACGCATCGATGGTCGCCTGAGAAAATCCTCCGAAGGCCAGGGGCGTCGCGATCGGCCTGAAAGTTTGCCCGAGAATCGGTGCGAGACTCGGCCCCATATTGCTTCCGATGACCGCATCGCCCGCGATCATCGCGGAAAAAGGGCCGGTGATCGTCCTCCAATTTGAGTCCATAAGCTCGGAAAAATTGAATGAGGCCCGCTTCCCTAAGGCCCGATCAGGAGCACGCTGTTCGAAGATCGAGACCATACTGCCGATCGGCGTTATCCCGCAGATCGCCTCCTTTGCGTATGGAAAGCTGTACGAAATGGCGCCGACGAGTTTGCCGTCAATGTAAACGGGAGAGCCGGACATACCGGCAAAAACAAGTGTGCGGTCGGCATTTGCGCCGCTCAATTTACCAACGATCAGGTCTTGTCTCGGCCCGATGCCGTTCGGAACGATCCCAAGTATCTCAACGCCGAATTCCTCCGGCTTTGTGCCGCTAAAGACCGTCCTCGCCGTGCCTTGCATCCCGGCTCGCACGTCAGAGAGCGGCATTAGGTCCCGGCCCGGAACCGTCGGTATCATCTGCGCAGCAGCAAACGCCGCAGAAAAGAGGATCGCTAGAATGGCCGGGAATGCTGATCTAATAGATTTCATTGTAAAAAATAGGTCTTTGCGAATCAGATGAGTATGTTATCATCAGAGATGTCTTCTCGAAAGCATTTTGCTCTTTTTGGGAAGGTTCGTTTTCCCCCATTTCTTTAGTCGCAATTGACCTTTCCCGCACACGCGGCCTCAACCTGCATTTCCCCCAGGAAACGCCATGGCAAAAATCACCAAAGTCTTCAAGAGCCTTGCAAAGCTGATCTTACCTGTAGCTGCTCTGATCGTCATCGTAGTTGTCGGCCTTTCTATCTGGCTGGTCTATACCGTCGCCCATCCGATGCCGACGCAGCATATCCTAACGCCGGAAAAATACGGACGGCTTTCGTCGCGTGCCGCTCAGATCACCGAGGAATCGTGGTCGAATAAGGATGGTTCGCAGGCTCACGGCTGGCTCCTGCGCGGAGCCGAATCTGCTCCGGCAGTGATCCTTTATCACAAATACGGCGCGAATCGCTCACACTTGCTCGATCTCGGTGTAAAGATCAACGAATCGACGAATTTCACCGTCTTGATGCCCGATCTTCGTTCGCACGGCACGACGGTCGAGGGATATTGCACGTTTGGCGGCTGCGACGCAAAGGACGCGGCCAACGCGATCGATTTCCTGTTCAGCTTGCGAACGCCGACCGGGATCGCTCTTATCCAGAAAAAGGTCGGTGTTTATGGCATCGAACTTGGCTCTCTCTATGCTCTTTCCGCCGCCGCCGATAAGCCCGAGGTCACTGCCCTTGCCCTTGATTCTGTTCCTGACAGTTCCGAGGAGTTGGTCGAACAGGTCGTCGATCAGCGGTTCCCGTTCATGAGTTCGGTTACCGGCAAACTCGCACTTCTCGGCACCCGGTTCTACTACTACAAGGGATGCTTTGATCGGGAAACGACCTGTTCCGCAGCGAAAAAACTGGCCGACAGGCGCGTTATGCTGCTTGCGGGCCTGGATGCCCCCGTGTACGCGGAATCTACAAGCCGTCTAACAAAATGCTTCCCGTCATCTACGCGTGTCGAAGCAAAACTCGATCTCAGCCCGACCGGAATGACAATGATCAATGCATCCGTCGAACAATCCGAGGCGTATGATCAACGGCTGATCGAATTCTTCCGCTCATCGCTCTCAGAGTGATCGCCGGCGGAGACTTTCAACACCTCGAAGACCCTTTCCGCCAACTTCTTGGCTCCGTAGGAGCATGCTTGTCGCACCATAGCTCACAGACACCTCGGAGGCGGCTTGCCGCCGACAAAACCTCGATGTTTGTTCCGTTCCGCGCGGAACAGAACAACCGGAACAAAACGGAACAAAAATCGGCGTTTTTGGAGGTTGTGCTTACAACTTTTGTCACTTTCCGCCATTTTCCGTCCGTTTTCGGTAAAACATGGCCGCCCGAAACCTCGATCCTTGTCCCATTCCGAGTCCGCAATGGGACAAGCGTCTCTGGCCTCCACGGTTCCGAAATAGGTGATAAGTGAGAAGTCAGAAGTTCTCCTTTGGGTCTTCAAGCAAGATCGTAAACGCAAAGGCGACGCAAAGTTCACGACGGAAGAATGCCGCCACGAATGCACGAATCTCAGCACTGCCCTTTTAGACCACAACCGATGAACCCCGAATCCACGGATCGGAAGCCTTTCGAAGATCTCAATCTGAAATCTGAAATTTGAAATCTGAAAGCTCAGACGCCGCTCCACCAACAACGAACGACGACCCACCAACCATCCACAATTTTTCAAAGACCAACAACCAAATAAGATCTTATCTGACCTCACGTCCTCATTTGAAGCACAAACCGCACAAAACGTATCAAAATGCACAAAATGCACAAAATGCACGATCTGCAGAAATGCGTCGTTTTGCTTCTTACCTTTTCATTTTCACTTATTTCGGAATACCTCGCGACGAAAAAATTGCGAGGCGTTGTGTCCGTCTGTCCTTGTAAACATTGTCGGCGGTTATCTATACTCTATGCATCGGCAGTATCGCCGTTTGAATGAAAACGGATCTTGAAAACAAAGGCATTTCAGCCGCCCAATATCGTTTCGCGATCATCGTGAGCCGTTGGAATAGCCGCATCACCTCGAAACTGCTTTTAGGAGCACGACGCGCCCTTTCCGAAGCGAATGCCTCGGCGGTGGATATTTTTGAGGTTCCCGGTGCATTCGAGCTCCCGCTCGCCGCCCAAAAAGCCGCAGAAACAAAAAAATACGATGCAGTGATCGCTCTCGGAACGGTCATTCGCGGTGAGACCGTGCATTTCGACCTGGTTGCCGAGAACGCCGCACGCGGAATTTCGGAAGCCAACTTAAAGACCGGCGTTCCGATACTTTTTGGCGTGCTTGCCGCTGAGAATATCGACCAGGCGAACGCACGTTCCGGCGATGGTGATGACAACGCAGGGCATATGGCCGCCGTCTCTGCGATCGAAATGGCAGCAGTGATCGCCGATATCAGTTCAGAAAATTCCGCTCGCAGTTCCTCCGCAAAATGACGATCGAATCCCAAGAAACATCTCAAGCCAATCGGCACAAGGCCCGCGAGTGCGCCCTGCAGATACTCTTTGCGGCGGATATGGCCACAGAGTCGCCCGAAGGTCAGATCGAGGCATATTGGCGAGAGCTGGGCGACGAAACTCTCGACGAAGCAACGCGTGAATTCGGCACAAAACTCGCTGCCGGCTGCCTTGCCAACCGCGAGGCGATCGACGAACGCATCCGTTTGCGTGCCGAGCATTGGCGTATTGAGAGGATGGCGATAGTCGATCGAAACGTCCTGCGGCTCGCCGTCTTTGAGTTCGCCTATCTGGACACGCCGAACACCGTCGTCATTAACGAGGCTCTTGAGATCGCACGCCGCTTCTCGACCTACGAGGCAACGCAATTCATCAACGGCATACTCGATGCGATCCGGCAGGACATCGAAGGCAAACATTCCGAAAAGACCCAAGCCTCTTCAAATCCATGAAAGCCCTAGCTTCGCTGATATTTCTGCTTCTTGCGGTGTTTGCTGCAATGGGGCAGGAGTATCCCGATCGGGTGGACGGTTACAAGGTCCACAAAAAGCCGATCGTCATCAACTCGGTCGAGAAGAAAGATGCGAAGCAGGATGTCGACCTTGTCGTGAATACGCCCACGTTTGCCGGCGCTTCCCTGACCGCCGTCAAATTCAAGTTCGCCGCCGCCCTTAGTTCGGATCGAGCAGTGAAGATCGAGAAGATCCGATTCTACGACCTGACGGTCAATGGTATCGCAGTGAAGATCGACGAATTCGATCGCGCTTTTGACCTAAAAGCGAATGAACTTGTAACGCTCCCCGAACCGTTTCTTGGTGAGATCTCGTCCCTTGGCGCCGCAAAAGGCGCATGGCTCGAACTCACAACACCGAAAAAGGAATGGGTCGTGAAAGGAAAGGCTTACATTTTCGGGCGGTTCCGAAAATTCGGGATGACATTTCGCCGGGCGATCCCTGTGGAATTTGCCTTCTCGGTCAAGAACCCGATTCCCTCGGTTCTAGCTGTCAAATTCCATCCGCCTGGGTTAAAATGAAGATTTACGTGAGGTTAAGTTAAACGAACCGTGAACAGAAATACAAAAGAGTTATCCGCATTTTTTGAAGAAAGCTTTGGCTCGAACGCCGCTTATGTCGAAGGCCTTTTCAATCGCTATCAGCAGGACCCGAAGCTCGTAGATGATGCATGGCAGACGTATTTCGGCGATCTGCTGAACGGCGTCGTGCCTCAGGACGCGACCAATGCATCGGGCACGGCCCCAGTATCTGCACCGGCTGCCGCGACCGTCACCGTCGCCGCTCCGAAGGCTCCGGCGGCACCGCCCGTAACGCTTGGCGCCGACACCGAACCGACGCCGCTCACCGGCGTTGCGAAAAAGATCGTTGAGAATATGGAAGCAAGCCTTACGGTTCCGACCGCGACGAGCTTTCGCAATATTCCCGTCAAGGTCCTGGAGGAGAATCGGCGGATCATCAACGACTTTCTATCATCACGCAGCCGCGGGAAAGCGTCGTTCACGCACATCATCGCATGGGCGATCGTCCAGGCCGCAAAAGAGATCCCGAGTATGAACTTCGGCTTCGGCGTCGTTGACGACAAGCCGTCACGGCTCGAACACGAGCACATCAACCTCGGCATCGCGATCGACATCGAGAAGAAGGACGGTTCGCGTTCGCTGCTCGTCCCGAATATCAAGGCGGCGGAAGCGATGAACTTCGCCGAGTTCTTTGCCGCTTACAATGAGCAGGTAAAAAAAGCCCGCGACGGCAAGCTCGAGATAGCGGATTTTCAGGGCACGACCATCTCGCTCACGAATCCCGGCACGATCGGAACGGCGGCCTCGAATCCGCGTTTGATGGCGGGTCAGAGCGCGATCATCGCGACAGGTGCTATCGAATATCCGGCGGAATATCAGGCGATGACCGACGGGGCCCTTTCGATGATGGGCATCAGCAAAACGATCACGCTGACGAACACCTATGACCATCGCGTTATTCAAGGTGCGGAAAGCGGCCTTTTCCTGGCTCGCATCCACGAATACCTGAAGGGCGAACACGGGTTTTACGATTCGATGTTCGCGTCGCTCGACCTTCATTATCCGCCGCTTCGCTGGGCTGAAGACCACAACCCGACGCTATTCGGCGCCGCCAGTGAACAGGCCGAGAAGCAGGCGAACGTTCTGCAGCTCATCGATGCATATCGCAGCCGCGGCCACCTGCTGGCGGACATCGATCCGCTGAATATGACGTCGCATGTCGCGTCGGACCTTGATCTAGAAAATTTCGGCCTGACGATCTGGGATCTCGACCGCGAATTCATCACTGGCGGTTTGCATGGCGAAGATACCGCGACCTTGCGTCGTGTCCTTGAGATCCTTCGGCGTGCGTACGCCGGCAAGGTGGGCATCGAATATCGCCACATACGCAGCAGCAAGGCAAAGGAATGGATCCGACGCCAGATCCGCGAGCATTTCGTCGATGCAGTGCCGATCAGCGACGATGTGAAGAAAGAATTGCTCCAGAAGCTGATCGAAGCCGAGCAGTTCGAACAGTTCCTGCACAAGAAATACCTCGGACAGAAGCGTTTTTCACTCGAAGGCACCGAGACGATCATTCCGGTTCTCGATCAGCTGCTCGAAGGAGCTTCCGCTCGCGGCGTTGAAGAGATCTATATGGGAATGGCCCATCGCGGCCGCCTGAACGTGCTTTCAAACATCGTCGGCGACCCTGACACGGGCGATATGGCCGAACGCATCTTCACCGTTTTCGAAGGCACTTCTCACCCGAGTTTTCCCGCCGATGAGGGCGACGTGAAGTATCACCAGGGAGCGATCGGCCGAAGAAAGATGAAGTCGGGCAAGGAATTGCTAGTCCAGCTTTCCTGTAACCCAAGCCACCTCGAGACCGTGAATCCGGTCGTCGAGGGGATGGCAAGAGCGAGACAGGACGAACTCCGCAACGGTGACGGACACAGCCGAGAAGAAGTGTACGGCCGGATTCTGCCCGTTCTGCTTCACGGAGACGCCGCATTTGCCGGCCAAGGTGTCGTGATGGAGACGCTTCAGCTCGCGAATCTTCCCGGTTATCGCACGGGCGGCACGATCCATATCGTCATCAATAATCAGATCGGTTTTACGACCTCGCCCGATCAGGCACGTTCGTCGATCTACTCGACCGATGCGGCCCAGATCACGCAGACGCCGATATTTCACGTAAACGGCGACGCTCCCGAGGCCGCATATCGCGTCCTTCAGATCGCGATGGATTACCGTCGCGAATTTATGAGCGACGTCGTCCTCGACCTCGTCGGGTTCCGCCGCCTCGGACACAACGAGGGCGACGAACCGAGCTACACGCAGCCCGTTATGTACGCACGCGTCAAGGCCCATCCCGGTACGCGTCATCTCTACGGCGATAAACTCGTCCGCGAAGGCGTTCTCTCCGAGGAGGACGTTGAAGCGATGACAGAACGAACGGTCGCAAAATACGAAGGCGTCCTCGCGAAGGCGAAGCAGATCGCAACGGACAAACCGCCGCGTGCCGTCGTTCCGGATCCTATCGTGGAAGAAGACGGCTCTGAGGTATTCCCAAGCGGAGTTCCGGCAAGCACTTTGAAGATCGTTGCCGACAAGATCTCGCTCGTACCCGAAGGATTTCATATCAACCCGAAGATGGTGAGTCAGCTCGCACGACGTGCCAAAATGGGCGAAGGCGAGATCCCGATGGATTGGGCATTCGGCGAAGCGATGTCTTTCGGCTCGATGGTGCTCGAAGGTTATCCTGTTCGCGTCAGCGGCCAGGATTCGGGCCGAGGCACGTTCTCGCAGCGTCACGCGTCGATGTACGACACGATGACCGGCGAACGCTGGACGCCTCTCTCCGAACTAAAGAATGCCGAAAATCCGAAGGCAAGATTCTACGTCTATGACAGTTCGCTTTCCGAATACGCGGTCCTCGGCTTCGAGTACGGATATTCGGTCATCTCACGAAAGGAATTGATCGCGTGGGAAGCGCAGTTCGGCGACTTCTCTAACGGCGCGCAGATCGTCATCGATCAATATATTTCTTCGAGCGAAGACAAATGGCAGCAGAAGAGCCGCGTCGCGATGCTCTTGCCCCACGGCTTCGAAGGCCAGGGACCTGAACATTCTTCGGCACGCCTTGAACGTTACTTGCAGCTCTGCGCGGAGAATAATATGCAGGTCTGCTATCCGACGACGCCCGCTCAGTATTTCCACCTTCTGCGCCGCCAGGTGATGCAGGAAACTCCGCGTCCGCTCATCGTTATGACGCCGAAGAGCCTGCTGCGTCTGCCGGCCGCGACCTCGACGATGGCTGAACTCGAAACCGGCGGATTCAAACCCGTTATCGACGACGCGCACGTTACCGACAGGTCAAAGGTCAGACGTCTCGCCCTTTGCAGCGGCAAGGTCTTCTACGACCTCGAACATGCCCGCGAAGGCAACATCAAGCCTGAGGTCGCGATCGCTCGCGTCGAACAATTCTATCCGTTCCCGGGTAAGGCCATTGCTGAACTCGTTGCAAGCTATCCGAATGTGTCCGAGATCACGTGGACGCAGGAAGAGCCGGAAAATATGGGCGGATGGTCGTTCATGGCTCCAAGATTGACGGAGATCGCGGGGTCGGGCCGCACGGTACGCTATATCGGCCGGGTTCCGTCAGCATCGCCCGCCACGGGTTCTTATGCGATCCATCATTTGGAACAGGATCAACTCGTTCATCAAACTTTGGAAATAGCTGCCGGCGAAAGCGTCGCTGCGAAATAACTCTATGGTACGTGTAAATTTGATCGCCGGAACTATGTTCTTCATCCTCACGGCATCGGTCCTATTGATGGCTCTCGCCTGCGGACGCTCGACCGAGGCGCAGGATGCCGCCGTCAACACAAAGCCGGCGCCGACGCCGTCGTCCGTAAAGGAACAGAGCACGGAGCCGATCACGATCGCCGCCGTCGGCGATATCATGCTCGGTTCGACCTATCCGAACGAATCCCGCATGCCGCCGGAAGACGGAGCAAAACTTCTCGAACCGGTCACGTCGATCCTGTCGGCGGCCGACATCGCTTTCGGCAACCTCGAAGGCCCGATGGCCGACTCCGGCGTATCGACAAAATGCAGGCCGAACTCGACGCGATGTTTTGCTTTTCGGGTTCCGACGCGTTACGGCAAGTATCTGAAAGATGCAGGATTCGATGTCCTTAGCCTTGCGAACAACCACGCCGGCGATTTCGGCGACAGCGGACGCGAAAGCACGCGCAAGACGCTCGACGCTCTTGACATCAAACACGCGGGCAGCGATCGAAACACGTACTCGACCACATACCTGACGGTCAAAGGCCGCAAGGTCGCCTTCATCGGCTTTGCCCACAACGCGATCACGCCGAATGTGAATGATCTTGACGAGGCAGAGCGACTTGTTCGTGCCGCAAAGAAAAAAGCGGACATCGTGGTCGTGTCTTTTCACGGCGGTGCCGAAGGAACCGACCGCCAGCACGTCCCGAACGCGACCGAGATATTTGCCGGTGAAAAACGCGGGAACTTGCCCGCATTCGCTCATCGCGTCATCGATGCGGGAGCAGCCCTGGTGCTCGGCCACGGCCCGCACGTAATGCGCGGGATGGAGCTCTACAAAGGCCATCTGATCGTATATTCGCTTGGTAATTTCGCGACCTATGGCTGGTTCTCGCTCGCCGCGGAGACCGCTCTCAGCGAGATCGTCGAGGTCAAGATCGGCGCCGACGGCAAGTTTATCGAAGGCAAGATCACTCCTCTCAAACAGGAGGGACGCGGCGGCCCGATCCTCGATCCGACGAACAGGTCGATCGAAGTCGTCCGCTCTCTATCCCAGGCGGACTTCGGAGAAAATTCACCAAAAATAGCCGATGACGGCAAAATTACGTTAAGATAGCCTTCTCACTGGAGGTTTCCCTGACATGGCTCGACCGCTCGTACTTGTGCTTGACGGCGTTGAATATCCTGTCGGCATCATAAAAGTAGATCGGGATAAACTCTACGGCAAGATGGCCATCGAAGCGTTCGATGAGAAGGGCCGCGAGGCCGAATTGCGTATCCTCGCTGCCGACGGCAAGACGCTCATCAATAAGGGCGGTACGGCGTTGGCTACCGTCACGGACAAGGGCGATTCTGTCGATCGCAACGAACTTGTTCCGATATCCGAAGACGGCGACAAGATAGAACCGGTCCCTTCATCCTTCAATCAGAGCAACATCCTTAACAGGGCCGAAGTTGACGATTACCTTCTGCAGATCGTAAAAGGCGTCTATCTCGTCACGCCTTTTGAAGGTGCTGACATCGCCCCGCTTCTCGATCGGGTCGCTTCCGGCGAGATCTACAGCTTCCCTTTCAGCTATCGCGGCGGTGTCGAATACGACAGCGCATTCGTGATCGGCAGCGGCAAGGACGCCTTCATCGTTACAGGCAAACAGGCAGATCTCGATTTCATCGAACTGAACGAAAGCACGGTACTGAACAACGACGAAGAGGACGAGATCTCGGTTGACGACCTTGATTTCGATCTGATGTGAACGAATGTCGATAAATATCTCAAACCAGAAGAATCGAGATGCCGTCGTCGCGACCGAGGCTCTTATGCCGCATCGCTCCGTCCGCTATCTCAACGAAAAGGGACGGCCTGTTTCGACCAAAAAGCTCTTAAAGACGGACGTCGAACACGATCTTCCCGCCTTGCTCAAGAAGAGCAAGAAGATCGAAAAGGTCGCCGACGCGCTCATCAAGGGTGACCCCGAGATCGACATCGAATCCTTCGGTATGTTCCTCTCCGACCTTTCGCGCGTTTACGTCACCGCAAAAGGCATCGTCCATCTGATCGAGGAGATCGAGGTCATCTACAACCCTGATGGCACCGAACGCGAACGCCGTCCGCGCATCAAAGAGCCGCAGAATATGAACGGTGAATTCCCGATGCGATGGACCGGCAAGTTCATCAAAAAGGAGGACGCGATCCACAAGTTCGTCTTTACGAACAAGAAGCAGCTCGTCCATGTGAACGGCCTGACATTCGATTTCCTTTTCGATATGGCAAAGGAACTCACCGAGAGGGACGCACTTCTATTGCTTCGCGGAGGCGAGAAGGGCAATGAACCTCTCGTGATGAATCGCGGAGGGAAACCGTACAACGCATTCTTAGAAGGCAGGATAAAGGGCAATGCATACTGCCTGATCCTCCATCTCTCGAACATGGAACTCAAGAGGCCAAAGACACTCGAAGATGCCTAAACTCGACTTCGACAAGAAGAAATTCACGTGCAAATTCGGTTACTGCACCGGAAAGGCGATCGACCTAGCCGATCCGTCGCTGCACATAAAGGCTCAGGAATACAAACGCCGCGTGAGCAATATGATGCGCGCGATCTCGCCCGAGGACATCGCGCGTATCCCAAAGGCGCGGAATTATTCCGTCTCGAGAAAATATGACGGTGAGAACGCGATGCTCTTCTTCGACGGAAAGCAGATGCTCTCCGTGAATGCTGGCGGCACGGTTCGCGTCGGCTTGCCCGCGTTCGAAGAGGCGGCCGAACTTCTCAAGAAAGCAAAGGTCGGTTCCTGCACGCTCGCCGGCGAGATCTATGTCCGGAAAGGTGCAACGAAGGCTCATCCCGTTCAGCAGGTCGTTCGCGTCCTGCGAAACCCGCCGTCAAAGGACAAACTCGAAGATCTCGGCGTCGCCGTCTTTGACGTGATCGAGGCCGACGGCGAACAGGTTTCGAGCGTCGCAGACGTCTATGGTCTCCTAGCCAAATGGTTCGGCAAGGGAAAGCAGATTCACCCAGCCGAAAATCGATTCGTCGATAAAACAGAAGGCATTATGCAGGCCTTCACCGAATGGGTCATCGGCGAGAACGCTGAAGGCCTCGTCGTTCGGAACGACCAAACGGGCTGGTTCAAGATAAAACTCCGCCACAATCTCGACGTCGCGATCATCGGCTATTCCGAAGGCACCGACGACCGTAAGGGAATGCTCCACGACCTTCTTGTTGCGGTGATCCGCGATGACGGCACGTTCCAGGAATTCACACGCGTCGGCGGCGGATTCACCGAGGAGGATCGTCGAACTTTCGTCGCCGAACTCAAGCGTCGTGTCGTTCCGTCGGACTACGTCGCGGTCAACAATGATTACGTCGCCTACGAAATGATCAAGCCCGGTCCTGTGATCGAGATCTCGTGCCTGGACCTGATCGGAGAACGCGCACGCGGCGGCCCGGTCAAGCGAATGGTGCTTGATTGGGACGGCAAGAGATACACGGCGTTGCTTAGGATGCCGCTCGTGAGCGTGATCTCGCCGCAGTTCATCGGGATACGCGATGATAAGGAGGCCGTCGCAGAAGACGTCTCGATAAAACAGGTCACCGACCTGATAACGATCGCGGATGCTGACCGATCGGCACATGCCGACGATGCACCCGAAAGCGAGATACTGGAACGCGTCGTTTACACAAAAGTGATGAAGGAAAAGACGATGGTCCGCAAACTTCTCCTTTGGAAGACGAACAAGCAGGATCGCGGCGATTTTCCGGGCTACGTCGTCTATCTCACGGATTTTAGCCCGAACCGCAAAGACCCGCTCGAACGCGACATCAAGATTTCCAACAACGAAAAGACCGCAAGGAAATTCTTCCAGGAGCTCGCCGAAAAGAACTTCATCGGCGGCTGGGAAAGGGTCGAATAGGGCACGCTTTACGATTTTTGCGACGTAAGGTCAGGTTGCGTTGTATAATAATCCTATGAAACTGAAAGTCATCGTACATGAAGCCGAAGAAGGCGGATATTGGGCTGAAGTTCCGTCGATTCCCGGTTGCGCGACCCAAGGAGAGACGTTTGAGGAGCTGCTGTCGAATATCTACGAGGCCGTAGAAGGCTGTTTGTCGGTTGATGTTTCGCACATACCGGCCACTGAGCAGGGCCGTGTGCTTGAAATTGCCGTATGAGAACGGTCTCTGGCAAGGAGTTCGCGAAGATCATCGAACGACATGGCTGGAATCTGCTTAGAGTCGAGGGCAGTCATCACATTTATGGAAAGCCTGGAAATGTCGCCAGGCTTTCTGTTCCAATTCATCGCAACAAAGCCTAAAAGACAGGCCTTTTGAAACATCTAATGAAGCTCGCCGAACTGAGCGAGACCGACCTCTCGTAAATTTGTACCAGCATGTCTTAGGCATTTGCATTTGCCGCGTAGCTTTTTCAAGTGGCATCAAGGGGCCGGATACTAAGCTTTTTGCAAAAATTCCGTATCAGCTTTTTGTTGATCTCCGAAAAAACTCAAGTGCCTCGCCGATGGTCACGCGAAGGCTTTCGAGCAATTCCTCACGCGTCGCTTCCTGGCAATTGACTCCGGGCACTTCCTCGATCCAGCCGATCCACCATTCGCCGTCCTGCTTAACGATCGCGGTATAGTTATTCGTCATGCCGAAAGTATATGAGTTTTTGGTGATCACGATCCCAATTACCACGAGCCTTGAGATAGAATCGTTTTGTGGCTGCACCATTTCACGAATTTTTGGGTGACAAGCGTCTTCTATGGATAGCTCAGGAATGGGTGCGTCATTCGGACGACCTTGCCGACTGGGCGATGGAACGCCTTGTGAACCGCCGCGATGTCTGGAGCCAATACACGCTTCGCGACGGCAAGATCGGCGTCGTGATGCTGCCCATTCCCGAACGCCGCAAGCTCGGCACCGACATGGTGACGCATACGAAGCTTGCTCGTCATTTTGCCGCTAAGTCGCCGGCGCATCTCATCGGACTTTTCTCGATCAGCGACCACAGCACGTGCAAGTGGTTTGCGATCGACGTCGATCTTCACGACGAGACGGTGCCGAACGCGGGCGAGATCGCGGGTGCGAACTTCGAGGCAGCATACGCGTGGGCCGAACGGCTTCGCGATATGGGAATGGACCCGATGCTTGTTGACAGCAACGGTGTCGGGGGCTATCACGTCTGGGTTCTGCTCGACAAAGAATATCCGCTCGCGGACGTTTACGATTTCGCGGACGAGATCCGCAACGAATGGCGGAGCTTCGATCTGCCGCGAAAGCCTGAGATGTTCCCGCCGAAACGACAAGTTGCGCCTGACGATCTTCCATACACGCTGCGTGTTCCGGGACGGCACCATACACGGCATCATTACACGCGGGTCTGGAATTTTTACGCGCTTGCCGGCGAGAACGATTGGCTTGAGGGCGGCGAAGCGATCGAAGCGATGATGGCAACGCGGCCTTCTAAACTTCCAAAGCGCAAAAAAGCGAAACAGAAAGCAACGCTCAAGCCTGTTCCGCAGCCGAAGGGACCAGCGGCAAAGGCCGTGAAACGCAAGCCTCGAGTATGCGTCGATCTCGATGGCGTGCTCGCACAGTACGACAAATGGCGTGGCATCGACCACATCGGCGAACCTGTTGAGGGCTCGCTTCAATTCATGAAGAAACTCGCACGTTTTGCCGAGATCACGATCTTCTCTTCCCGCTGTGCACAGGATCTTCTCGAAGGCTCGATCATCACGCCCGGACAGCTTCGCGTTCGCGTGATCGAGTGGCTCGACAAGCATAAATTCCCATACACGGACGTTTACATCGGTCAGGGAAAGCCGCGTGCCGCCGCTTTTATCGACGACCGCGGCGTGACCTGCAGCCCTCAGAATGACCCCGACGCGTTCGAGACAGCCCTGGCTCAAACACGCATTCTGGTCAAGAAACCGCACGGCCTGCCGAACAAGACTGTAACGCGTTCGGCTTAAGCGCTTAATTTTTTCCTTGTCTTTGCCTCGCCTGTGTGTTAGAAACATTCAAGTAACGCCTTCGACTGCTAAAGCTAAATATTGCAAGGAAAATAAATTAGTGACAGAAAATTTGTCATTTGATACGGCCCCCGCGGTCGAGTCTGCGTCCCGTCCAACGACAACCGTCGTAGTCGCTGGCGACTATCTGAACAAACTGACCGGCGAGAAGATCGAGCGTGAGTGCAAAGACAAGATCGATGCGGGTGCACGCGAGATCGTGGTCGATTTTTCTCAGACCGACATCATCAACTCGATCGGCATCTCGATCCTGCTTGGGGTAATCGATAATGCCCAAATGGCCGGTGCAAAGGTCGTTTTCGCAGACCTGAAGCCTGAATCGGCCGAGCTTTTCGATATGCTCGGCCTGACCAAACACGTTACGATCCAATAGAACTGCCACACGATGCTCGAACAAAGTCCAAAGCTCATTCATGCCTTCGGTGCTCTCGCGGAGCTAGGCCAGGAAGTCGCAAACAAGAACAACTTCCAAGAGACGATCCGTACGTCGCTCCATCTGCTCTCAGGCGCGCTAGGAATAATGCGCGGAGGTGTCGCACGCTATTCCCGATATGCACGCGAGCTGAATATGCTCGCGGTTCGCGGCCTCGGCGACGACTTCCCGCTCTCGCTCTCGGTCTGCGTCGAGGACGAACGGCAGTTCCTAACGAACGGCCTCAACGCGATCGATGCTCACGCCGCGCGCGTACTGCCGTTCTTCCAGGTCTATGCGACGAGTTTTGAGAGGCGACGGATCGAACTTTTTGTTCCGCTGATCATACGCGATGAGATCGTCGGCGGACTTTTCCTTGGCGAGAAAGCGACCGGCGAAGCGTACTCGTCATACGAAAAAGAGATCATCTGCGCAATGGGACGGCACATCGGTGTCGCTATTTCGCAAAGGAATCTTCTTGCCGAGATAGAGCGCCACAGCGAGGAGAACCGCAAGCTTTTTGACGATCTTCGGCGAACTTATGCCGACACCGTTAAAGCCTTTGCGACCGCGATCGACTGCAAGGATAAGTACACGGAAGGCCATTCCGTCCGTGTCGGCAAATATAGCGAGCTGATCGCGACCGAACTCGAATGGTCGCCCGAACAGATCGAAGGAGCCGCGACCGCGGGCTATCTGCACGACGTCGGCAAGCTCACGGTCGAACGCAAGATCATCAACGCTCCGTATCGCATAAACGCGAAGGAATCTGCCGAGCTAAACAAGCATCCGGTCGTCGGCTTCGAGATCCTGCAGGCGATACATCATCCTTTCACGGATGTGCCGCTCGCAGCGAAATATCACCATGAACGGCTGGACGGACGCGGTTATCCCGACGGACTTTACGACCGCGAAATTCCCTATATCGCGAAGGTCGTGAACCTTGCCGACTCCTTCGACGCGATGACGACCGACCGGCCGTACAAGGCCCGCCGTCCGGCGATCGACGTTGTTGACGACCTGCGTCGGAATGCCGGCAAGCAGTTCGCACCTGAACTGGTCGTGGCATTTTTGAGAGGTGTGCTCCGCGAACTGAAGAGCGAGACGAAAGACCGCCGTTTTCGCCGCCTGCTCGGCCGCGAATATATGGAAGCCGAAGGCCTTCGGCCGGCTATATCTCATGCTCTAAACGAACTCGAACCGACAACGACGCTCACTTACATCGCCGATCAGACGAACTGAGAGGCGTTGCCTCAAGCCCGGACGTAGTAAGGCACTCGCGGTCGCCCACGCAAGTTTCAGCGCCGAGACGGAACGCGGACGCCCTCGTCCGCATCTTGTGAGTACCGTCTCCGTGAGCCGCCTAGCATATCCGTTTACCACATAGAAACATAGGCCACATAGGCAAGGCATCTCCGAAATAAGTGAAAAGTGATAGGTCATGCGTCATAAGTCCGGCTTCCCTTGCGAACTTTGCGGGGTTTCGCTTTGCGAACTTTGCGTTTTCTCTTTGATTTAAACGCAAAGGCCATCTCCGTACCGCCTTTCCCGCTTGGCTCCATCGGAGCCGCATGTTTATAGAGTGCGATCCACCGAACATCCGCTCGGAGGCGGCCTCCCGCCTACAAATGCTCTGTCGCTCCTACGGAGCTCCGAGATCTGAGGTTCAGCTTCGATCCTACAACATTCCGCTCCTACGGAGCTTTGGCCTCCAACCTTTCGCCTTCTGATATTCGCTTTGTCCCACCTTGGACCGCGTGGGACAGGCTTGGGACAGCCTTTGGGACAAATAAGTCTAGTGGTATCAGCATTTACGACACTTGCCCCACAAAAACTCGAAAAAAAATTTTTAGGCCTTAGAACCAGACATTTTCAAAGAACAACGGACGCAACGTGTGTTGCACCACCATCTACAAGTATAGCATACGAGTCAAGAGCATGATTCGCCAGCGCCGCCGCGTGAGCGGCAATTTCACTGACGCGACGGGAAATTTTTATACGTGTTCTCCGCGGGTTGCACCCACGCCTACATTCATTGCATCGCTACGCGATGGACCATTCACCATTCACCATTGCCCCATCACGGGATCAGGGCTGCCTGGAGTGGTTTGTCGTCTGCGAGACCGAAGCTTTTAACAGTGATGTCGTTAATTGAGAAGTAGATCCACCATATGCCGTCGCGATAGATCGCTATATCCGCACGCCCGTCGCCGCTGTAGTCAGCGGGAACGGGAATGTCGGTCGCGTTGCCGAATTGGATCGCCGTGCTTGGGCTGATCAGCCACGTGCCGTTTGACGGGCGGTAAACGGCGAGTTGGTCGCGTCCGATGCCGTAATAGCTGGCCGGTACGGGCTTATCGCCGGCATTTCCCCAGACCTGCGCTGACTCGACTTGATAATTCCCGGCCGAGAAACGAATGGTCCAGACGCCGTTGTTGAAAGTTCCAAGGTCGCCGAGTCCGTCTCCGTCGAAGTCCCCTGAGACGGGCACGCCGCCGAGTATCGATATCGTGAATATGCCTCCGTCGCTGCTTCGGCGCACCCAGAAATTGCCGTCGCTGCGATAAATGCAAAGATCCGCCTTATCGTCGCCATCGAAATCCTCGCTAAGCGGAATGTCGCCCGGCAAGCCGAATGAGGCGTAGGCAACCGTGAACGTAGCACTGTTGAGAATGTAGTAGTCGGGTTGGTTGCCGTCAGTCGTCGCTCGAAAGACTGCGAAGTCGGTTTTCCCATCGCCGTCGAAGTCGTCCGGCACGGGAACGTCTGTCGAGATACCCCAGTTAACCGCGAAAAAGCCGTTCGCCGACCGATTCGCATACCAGACGCCGTCCGACGGACGGAACACGGAAATATCCGAGCTGCCGTCGCCATCAAAATCAACCTTTGTCGGACGGCCGAATTCGGCAGGAATGTTGTACGATTCCGTCACAACGGTGTTGTTATTGCCGGATCCTGTGTTCTGGATCGAAGCATTCTCGCCGAGGCCTCTTTTTGCGAATCCGCGCCACAAAAAGCGGAGATCGGTGCTGTCTGACACGGCGGCGGCCGCGAGGATCGCATCGCGGGCCTGCAGAATGGTCGGATTTAGCGGCGAGAGTTTCATTCCGTCGGTCGCGTATTGCAAAATTCGTCGATTCCCCTCTGCCGCACCACGTCGTTCGATAATTTGATCGCGAGCTTCCCACAACGTAACTGCCCAGAATTCGCCCATGTTGTGTACCTGATCGCATTGGCTATTGGCGCCGAGCGGGCCCCGCGGATATGCGCTGTTCGGGTTCGACGTATCCGTTCCGATCAGTATCGAGCAGCCTACGTTTAGATATCGAAATGTGAGCGGGTTGTGCGGGAGGCCGTTCGGCCCGCGAGATCCCAACAACGCTACAGGAAAGCGGCGAATGCCGTAATAGTAGTTCGATTCGTAGTTTGGAAGTATGAGGTAGGTGACGTAGCCGCTTATCGCATACGTCCCGAGGCGGTCGTCGTCCGGCTCGGAAAGAAGCGCCAGCGAGTAGAAATCCGACCAACCTTCACCCAGACCGCGAGACATATTCGTTGACAGGCCGGTCGCGTTGCCGATCAGGCGGTTAGAAAGCCCGTGCGTGAGTTCGTGCACGACGGTCTGAGAATCGAGAGCTCCGTCGCGGTCGGGGGTTGGGCCGGTCCATACAAACATTTGAAGACGCGGTCGGTTTCCATCCGGCGGGATGGCGAAGTTCGCGCCATTTGTGCCTGTAAAGTCCTGTATTTCGAACGAGATGCGATCGCCTTCGCTGCCGCCCCGGCCGAAATTAAAGTGCTGAAAATTCCTTGCCGCTTCGGTAAACCCGAAGCGATACATTTCGTCGTGCCAACGGTTCGCAAGATAAAAACCGTGCGTGACCGCGCCTTGCTGGAATTGGCTCGGCGGATATGTCTGTGTCGTCGGGAGCGGTTCCTCTCCGGGCGGCGGATCCCCGGGGCCCGGATTGTAGGCGTAACCAAAAGCACGTGTTGCCGGCGTCCCGAACGCCCAACCGTTCTCATCGACGCCATTCGGAGCAGTACGGTCGATGCCTGTTTCGACGTTGTTCCCATCGGTGATATTTCCAAGAGCTGGCGTTCGGACCGGCAGGCCGTCATCCGGGATCCAGCCGATATTATTGAAAGAATATGGAGCCTCGTTGCCTATCAGCGTCCAGCTAGTCCTTTGTATCGCAGGCGGCTGTGCACAAGTCGGCGACGCGCACCCCGGCGTAAAGGGCGAAGGGCTGTCCGCGGTTTTCATCAAACCGTTCTGACTGCCGTAAACTGCGTAAGTCGCGGGAAGTGTCTGGTGCTCGACGATATTCTTTCGCCAAAGGAGGGTTCCGTCCTCCGCATCGACGACGACGAGGTGTGCGGCATTAACATCCAACAAAGAAACGAGCCACGCAGGACGCACCACGCCGCGACCGATCGGGAAATAATATTTCTCGGCGACGATCTCGTCCGTGAATTTCGCACTTGTAAAACGCTCTTTTCCGTCGCGTTCTTTTGATATTCGTTTAAATTCGGTCGCCTCAAGATCGACATTCACGGATGCGGCCGCATTCACGAGGGCTTGTTCAGCTTCGCCGAAGTCCTTACTCACGGGATCTTGATCTACATCCCGCGCAAGACTATTGATGACGCGAAACATCTCGCCGCGTCGCGAGAACCCGGCCTTCAATTCGGCGTTAAAGACCGGCATTCCCTCTATTTGCTGAGTGAATCGCACGAATGACAGGTTGCCGTCGGGATTCGTGTAGTCGGCATCGAGCCTGAGTTGGCCAAGGTCGGGAATGCCGAAAACTTGGGGCTCGGCCAAGACAAATTCTTTTAGTACATCGGCCCGAGATCGACCGTTACGAAGAGCGAGCGAAACGCGCCCTTCTATCGGAGAGATGATCTCAGCAAGATCAAGTTCATGGTTGAACTCAATCTTGAAGCGAGTGTCATCGCGATGAGCAGGTTCACTGTCCCTGTCCCCGCGCATCAGGCGCAGCTTTGCAGCATTTACCGGCGAGCCGGAGGTCCGAATGTCGTAGTTATCGAGGGAGGCGCCGGCAAAGTCGTCGCTTCGCGCCTGTACGGTCGAGCCCTTCGGCGAAATCGGGCCAAGCGCCCACAAGAGGAACAATATCAGGGAGGCGAGTACTGCGAGAAACAACCATTTCATCTCAATAACCTCGTAGGCCGGCCAAATTGCGTGGGTTGACAAGGCAATTATTAGTGAAATTCGGACGTAGGTCAAGACTTATACCCGACGATGAGCGATCGACACATGGGAGAGCGGGCTCCTTCGCGTTTGACCCGTTTCGGGCTCCAAATTGGACCCTGACCCTGCCGTTTCTATTGATCGGTGAGCAATGAGACGAATTTCTTGGCGGCGAGCGAGAGTTGGCGGTCGCTGCGGTAGATGACGCCGACGCTCCGCGTCCAATGGTCTTCGACAAGCGGCACGACCGACAGCAGTCCGGCCCGTCCGGCATCTCGCACGCTGGGCTCCGGAAGGATCGAAAGGCCGAAGCCAACCTCGACGGCTCGCTTGATCGTCTCGATATTGTCGAATTCCGCGACCTTTTTCACCTCGACGCCATTCTCCTTGAAGATGCGATCGACGGCCTTTCGCGTTGGCACATCACGCTCGAAATGCACGAAATCCTCGCCTTCGAGATCACGTGTGCGAAGGCTTTTGCGGCCGGCGAACTTGTGGTCGGGCGGTGTGATAAGGACCATACGGTTCTCGGGCATATGAGCTATCGTGAGGCCTCTGCGCGGCTCCGGGAAGGCCAGCACGCCCAACTCGACGACGCCGGTCAGCACATCGCGTACGACCCGCGTCGTGCGCGAGTATTCCAGGTCGATCTTCGCAGCGGGAAACTTCTTCATAAATTCCCGCACTTTTGCGGGCAGTTCGTGCAGCCCGACGCTGTAAACGGTCGAGACCTTCACGGTTCCGCCGATCTTCCCGACCACGCTCCGCAAGCTTTCCTGAAGGTGGTCGTACGCGCTCAAGACGCTGCGGGCCTCCCGATAGAAGATCTCGCCCGCCGGCGTGAGTTTCACGTCGCGGCGGCCGCGAACGCGCTCGAGCAATCTGCGATTAAATCGTTCCTCGAGCCCACGAATTTGCTGGCTTACCGCTGATTGAGTGATAAAATTCCGTTCCGCCGCGAGAGAAAAGTTTTCGAGTTCGACGAGATCCGTAAAAACCTTTAGCGTTTCGATCTGCATTGTCTTTTGTCCGCAAGGAATTAGTAATTCTTTTTAATCCCCGCGATATTATTCATTTTACCTTATTTTAAGACAGAAGTATCATTGCCCTGACCCCAAAAAGTGTGCAGAGGATTTTAATTTCAGCGACTTGTGACCTAAAATTTTAGGCGCCGGTCTCTACAATCGAACAAAAAATGGAAGCAGCTTTTTCCTAAGAAGAAAATGGCGATCAAATTTTCAACGACATTCCTACTCCGAAAGCTTCATCAAGTAACGGGGATCGTGCCGCTCGGTATGTTCTACTTCGTGCACATTTACACGAACCTGACGTCCATGAACGGCCCAAAGGTCTTCAACGACCATGTGCAGGACATACACGATATCCCCTTCCTTCTGTTCATTGAGGTCTTCGGCATCTTCTTGCCCCTCGCATACCATTCGATCTACGGTGTGCTGATATCGGGCGAGGCAAAGGTGAACGTGCTCTCGTATCCGTATGCGCGGAATTGGTTCTACCTGTTCCAGCGCATCACGGGCGGCTTCCTTTTCTTCTTTTTGCTGTTCCATTTGCTGAACTTCAGGTTCGGCCTGATACCCGGCCTGAATATGACGCCGGTCGCGGGCCACGCCCAGGAAGCGTTCCAGATCGTATCGAGGGAATTTCAGACGACGTGGATCGTTGTGGTCTATATTCTCGGTGTTCTTGCGACGGCGTGGCACCTCGGATACGGGATCTTTCTCTTTGCGGTCGATTGGGGCATCGTCATCGGCGAGAAAGCGCAGCGGCTTACGATCAAGGCCGCTCTCGCTCTCGCTCTGCTGCTCGGCCTCGTCGGCGTGAATGCAGTATTTTCGTTCGTTCGTCCTTGCGGCCTGCTGCCGCAATCGCTTTGCGAAGCACCGCGATTCAACCGTACGCCCAATGCTCCGGCAAGGTTTTAAATTTTTCTTATGTCTTCTAGTTCGTTAAAAATTGCGATAGTCGGCGGCGGGCTTGCCGGCCTGGCGGCGGCGATGAGGATCGCCGAGGCGGGGCACGAGGTCGATCTCATCTCGGTCGTGCCTGTAAAAAGGTCGCACTCGGTATGTGCCCAGGGCGGCATCAACGGTGCCGTAAACACGAAAGGCGAGGGCGATTCGACGTTCATCCACTTCGACGACACCGTGTATGGCGGCGACTTTCTGGCGAATCAGGTCCCTGTCAAGAAGATGTGCGACATGGCGCCGCAGATCATCTATCTCTTTGATCGAATGGGCGTGCCTTTCTCGCGTACGCACGAAGGCCTGCTCGATTTTCGCCGTTTTGGCGGAACATTGCACCACAGGACGGCATTTGCCGGTGCATCGACCGGCCAGCAGCTGCTTTACGCACTCGATGAACAGGTTCGAAGCTGGGAAGTTCAAGGAAAGGTAAATAAATACGAAGGCTGGGAGATGCTCTCGCTGGTGCTTGATGACCACCAGGTCTGCCGCGGGCTCATCGCGATGAACCTGCAGTCGCTCGAATTGAAGGCGTTCTATGCGGACGCGGTGATCATGGCGACCGGCGGGCCGGGCCTGATCTTCGGCAAATCCACCAACTCGATGACCTGCACCGGCAGTGCCACGTCCGCCTGCTACCAACAAGGTGCAAAATACGCGAACGGCGAATTCATCCAGGTGCATCCGACCTCGATCCCCGGCGAAGACAAGCTCCGCTTGATGAGTGAATCCGCCCGCGGCGAAGGCGGCCGCGTGTGGGTGCCGAAAGCTGACGGCGACGTCCGTCCGCCACAGGATATTCCGCAGGACGAGCGTTGGTACTTCCTCGAAGAAAGGTATCCGGCTTACGGCAACCTCGTTCCGCGCGATGTCGCGACCCGCGAGATCTTCCAGGTCTGCCTCGAAGGCCACGGCGTCGGCGGCGAGAATCAGGTCTATCTCGACCTCACGCACATTCCGGCCGCGACATTGACCGAACGCCTCGGTGCGATCCTCGAGATCTATGAGATGTTCGTCGGCGACGATCCGCGCTATGTGCCGATGCGCATCTTCCCGGGCGTCCATTATTCGATGGGCGGGCTTTGGGTCGATTATGAGCAGCGGACGAACATTCCGGGCCTCTTTGCCGCCGGCGAATGTGATTACTCTATCCACGGGGCGAACCGTTTGGGGGCGAACTCGCTGCTTTCGTGCGTTTACGGCGGATTTGCGGCGGCTCCATCGGCGATCGAATATGCCAAGAACGTCGAACGCGGCAGCACCGAGACCAACGGCATTCACGAGGCCGAACTTCAGCGTCAGCAGGAGATCAATGATTCGGTCGTCAAGAGTTCGGGCGGCGAGAATCAATACAAGCTCCACGAAGAACTCGGCAAGGTGATGACCGACAACGTGACGGTCGTCCGCTACAACGACCGGCTAAAGGCCACGGACGACAAGATCCGCGAGCTTCAGGAGCGTTATCAGAAGATATCGATAAACGACTCGAACCTGTGGGCGACGCAGGCAGTGCCGCACGCCCGGCAGCTCAAGAATATGCTCGAGCTTGCACGCGTCATCACGCTCGGTGCCCTGAACCGCAACGAGTCACGCGGCGCGCACTATAAGCCTGATTTCCCGACACGCAACGACGAGGAATTCCTCAAGACGACCATCGCCGAATACACCGCCGAGGGCCCGACATTGAGCTACGAACCCGTCGATATCTCGCTGCTCGAACCGCGAGAGAGGAATTACAAGAAAAGTTCACACTAGAGATCAAAAAATGCTCAATTTTGAGATTTACAAGGCGGAGGTCGAGCGTGCCTGTCGGGAATTTTCCTTGACCAGACTTGATCTGGTCGGCTCGGCGGCGCGTGCGGACTTTGCGGACCAAAGCGATATCGATCTCCTTGTAACCTTTGACGGTGATAAGAGTTTGTTTGACAGGTATTTCGGCCTAAAGGAACGCCTCGAGGCGATCTTCAAACGACCGATCGACCTCATCGAAGAAAGAGCTGTCCGCAATCCGTATATTAGGACGGCTTTCCAAAGGGATCGCATAAAGCTATATGAAGCGTGATGCGAGGGCTTATCTTCTCGAGATTCGAGAAAATTGTGACCTCATACTCAAATTCGTTTCGAATGTCGATCTGAGTGCCTATAAGGCCGACGAACTACGAAAGTCTGCGGTCGAAAGACGATTTATTGTTATTGGTGAGATCTTGAGCCGCCTTAAACAGGTCGATTTCAATCTCTCTGGACATATTCCTGACTCGGCAAGGATCGTGTCTTTCCGCAACATACTCGTCCATGGTTACGAATCGATCTCGGACGAGCTTGTTTGGGAGGTCATTAACGAACACCTCCCGGCTCTGCGCATAAGATGTGATGAATTGCTTGTGGGTCGCTGAACTGACCGAGGGCATACTATACGAATTGCCCGTCGTATGAATCTAAAAACCTTAGTTAAACTCAGCAATATTGTCGCTGCGATCTCGATACTCCTTCTCATTTATTGGGTCTTTATTTACGTGTCGGCCGAGGTTTTCGGATTTCGTATTTTTCGGGAGAACATCACCCAGACCTTTAGCATGAGTGTGCTGGGCATCCTCGCCCTGATGGGCGGATCGCTGATGCTCAACGTGATGTTCAACCTCACGCGGATTGCCCAAAAGCACAATCAAGACGCTGTCGACGAAGCTCCGAGACGTGGAAAAATGTGGTATCTAGCCTTTGGATTGAGTTTCCCGCTGATCTTCGGCCTTCTTTTTGCGGGCGATTATCTCACGTCGAAAAAGAAAGAGAATTTGTTGATCCAATCGGCCCGATCGGTTGTAGATACCAACGCGGAAAAGACCGATCGGCTCCTAAACTATGAGTTCAGCGACAAATGGCTCAGCGACACTCGTGATACGCTGAATTTTTTTGAACGAACGAACCAAAATTTCCCTCATGTGTCCTTGATCGTCAAAGACAGTCTTGATGGAACACCGGTATTCCTCGCTTTTCGCGACTATGCGACAATGAGGAATGACAAAGGCGAGTTGATCGAACCGGACAAGCGTTCGTTCTTGATGAAAACAACGGAAGCCGAGCGTGACTACCTGAACAAAGTTTTTGACCAAAGCTTCAACGAGACGAGGTTTAAGGCTTCTGACGGAAGTTATGAATTCTTTTTTCCATATATCAAGGATGGCAAGAAGATCGTCTTGCATTTCTCCGACTACCAACGATACGGAAAGATAGGAAAATAGTTGTTAGAGCATATCGAGAATTCGATCATGGTGAGAATCAAATGAATCAAACTGAAACACATCACAAGCAAAAACTCACTGACCCGCCGAAAACGATCAAGTTCAAGATCCAACGGCGTGAAAAAGAAGGTGCGGATGCACGTTGGGAAACCTTCGAGATCCCGTATCGGCGAAATCTGAACGTCATTTCGGCCCTGATGGAGATCCGCAAGAATCCGGTCACGGCCGAGGGCAAAGAGACGACGCCTCCCGTCTGGGATATGTCGTGCCTCGAACAGGTTTGCGGGATCTGCACGATGGTGATCAATGGCCGCGTGCGCCAATCGTGTTCGGCACTCGTCGATGACCTTCTGCTTGCGACGGGCGGCAACATCGTAACGCTCCAGCCGATGACAAAATTCCCGAACGTCCGCGACCTGAAGGTCGACCGCACTCGGATGTTCGACCACTTGAAACAGGTAAGTGCCTGGATCGACCTCGACGGCACGTACGACCTTGGGCCGGGGCCGCACATTTCGAGCGAGGTCGCCCACGAGCGATATGTCTATTCACGCTGCATGACCTGCGGCTGCTGCCTCGAGGCGTGCCCACAATACAGCGAGGATCAATACATCGGACCGCAGGCGATCGCACAGGCGAGGCTCTTCAATATGCATCCCGTAGGCAAGACAGAGATGGATGAGCGTCTGAACGGCCTTATGGAAGAGAACGGGATCGCCAACTGCGGAAATGCGCAGAATTGCCTGCAAGTCTGCCCGATGTCGATCCCGCTGCCGCGTGCGATCTACGAGACGAACCGCGATATCACGGTCAATTCCCTCTTTGGCTGGCTGAAAAAGTAGGTCAACGGTCAAGGTTCAAAGTTCAAGGTTCAAACGCTGGAAGCTGATAGTGAGCGATGAGCTGTCAGCTTCCTATTCACTGTTCACCGTCCGCAACTTTTGTTCGTTTTGTCCATTTTGTCCATTTTGTGCGGTTTGATACGTTTCGTGCGGTTTGTGCTGTTAGAGCGTCGGCAGGTCAAGTAAACTTCTTGGTGTGGCGGGCAAATGCCGTATTTGAGACAGCAAAACATCGAAAACTTACCTTTGGTTGATTTCCGATTTCGCCGTCTTTCCCTGTATAATCTCGAAGTTTGTAGGTGCGTTCGGGTTTTTGGTAAAGGGCAACCTGCGGCGGCAGTGCCGAATCAAAGAATGGGCAAAAATTCTTTTGATCAGATACTGCTTTGAAGGCTGTCTAAAACCCTTGCGTGCAGGACGGCGTTTTATTTTTTTATTGGGGTATCGACCTTCCGACCCGACTGAGAGACGCCCGTATTTCAAGGATATTTCGGTTTTTATGCGTAATTTTCGTGCACTTGGACTCCTGATCTCGGTGTTTCTATTTGCGGCCTTCTCGGCCAACGCCGGTATTCCTAAAGGTGCCGAGAAGACAGCTTCGGCGTTTCAGCAGGTCGTCGAGAGCGTTGATATCCAGGGAAACCGCCGTCTTCGCGACGAGGACCTGCTCTATTACATCAAGACGCGGCCGGGCGACCAATATGACCCGGCGGCCCTCGAACGTGACCTAAAAGAGCTGCTTTCGCTCAATCTTTTTGATAAGACGGCGACCCGCGTACTAACGGAAGACGGCATCCGCGGCGGCGTGAACGTGATCTTCGAGGTAAAGGAGCTTCCGATCATCCGCGACCTGGTCTTTAAGGGCACGAACGCGATCAAGGAATCCGACATTTTGAAAGAATTTCGCGAGCGACGTGTCGGTGTTTCGAAAGAATCTTTCTACGATCCGGTAAAGGCACGCAATGCCACGCGCATCCTACGCGAAATGCTCGCCTCAAAAGGCTATCCGAACGCAAAAGTGGACATCAAGGAAGAAGAGGTCTCCGCGACCTCGATCGCCCTTACTTTTGATATCGATCAGGGAAATCGTTCGCGTATCGTAAAGATCGAGTTCGAGGGCAACGAACACCTGAAGAGCGGCGACCTTCGCAATGCTCTTCAGCTTGTAAAGCAGACCGGCATCATCACGCGTTTCAAGGGGCAGGACATCCTCGACCTTCGCAAGCTTGAATACGATCTGCAGAAGAACGTCCGTGCCTATATGTTCTCGAAAGGGTATTTCGAGGCACGTATCGGCGAGCCGGTCGTGGTCGGACTCGGGTATAAGCGAACGGGCTTGCCGCTGCTCAAGATGTTCCCGCTGCCGCTGGTCACTTCAAAGGATGACACACTGAAGATCGTCGTTCCTGTTACCGAAGGCCGCATCTTCAAGCTCGGCGATATCAAGGTCGAGGGCAACTCGATCTTCTCCGAACAGCAGATCCTTGCCTACATCGGCTTGAAAAAGGGCGAGATCGCGGACGGCAAACGTCTGCAGGACGCTGTTTTCGACGATCTGAAGAAGGTTTACGGCAGCCAGGGATTCGTCGGCTATACTGCAGAATTCGTTCCGACATTCCACGATATCCCGGGAAATCCGAAAGAAGGAATCGTCGATATCACGATCAATATCGAAGAAGGCAAGCAGTTCACGCTTCGCCGGCTCGAATTCACGGGCAACACCTTCACACGCGACCGCGTTCTGCGCCGCGAATTCCTTCTTAACGAGGGCGACGTGTATAACCAGAATTTCCTCGAGCTCTCGCTGATGCGCATCAACCAGACGCAGTACTTCGATCCGGTCGATAAGGATCAGGACGTCGAGACGCGAACTGACGAAGAGAATGCGAGCGTTGACCTGATCGTCAAGGTAAAGGAAAAAGGCCGTCAGCAGATCTCCGTGAACGGCGGTATCGCGGGCATCGGCGGTTCGTTCTTCGGGCTTGAATACTCGACGAACAACCTTGCGGGCCGCGGCGAGATCCTATCGCTCAATTTCGGTATCGGCAACCGTCAGCAAAGCCTTCAGTTCACGTATCAGGAGCCGTATTTCCGTAATCGTCCGATCTCGGTCGGATTTTCGGTCTTTGCGACAAGGTACCGATTCTTCGGCGAAGGAACGTTCCTGACGCAGAATCCGGACCTGATCAACGCACTGTTCGACCCCTACGGTTCGATCAACACGGATTCGAGCAATCTGTTCACGCAATCGACCTACGGCTTTTCGCTCTTTGGAACGGCTCCGCTCTCCGAGCTGCTGTTCAAGAAGCGTAAATTCACGCAGTTCACGCGTCTCGGTTTCCAGTATCAGTTCACGGCTACCAGCATTCAGGATCCGAAGGTAAATTCAGAAGCTGACCCGGCGGCACATATTCCCGTCATCTATCGTCAGCCGAATATCATCACGAGCCGCGTTACCGGCTCCTTTGCATACGACACGCGTCAATACGCCAAGAACGGCATTGACACAACGCGAGGCACCGCTTTCTCTGCTTCGTTCGGGTTTGCCGGCCTCGGCGGCGATGTCCGCACATATCAGCCGCAGGTTTCGTACTCGCAATTTATCCCGATCAGGAAGAAGAAGAGCCGAAATCCTGAGGTTTTCGCGTTCAGGCTGCAGGCCGGAACGATCGGATCATGGTCATTGAGCCCGAAGGTCCGCAATGCGAACTCGATCACCTTCGTCGGCGGCATTCCGATCTACGAACGCTACTTCCTTGGAAGCGAGAACGATATACGCGGATACAATTCGCGAGCGATCGGCCCGATAGCCCCGTTCGATACCTATATCACCAGCCGCAACGTGCAGGTCGCTAACAATGCGACGGGCGACGCCGATACCAACACCGGCCTCCCGCAGCGAACGATCGACGAGATCCGCTCCATCGGACAGCTAACCGGTGCTGCGGGTGCGAATCCGGCATTGTTCTCTCGAAATTTCCGCTTTATCGGCGGCGACACTCAGCTGCTTGCGAACGTCGAGTACAGAATTCCCCTGTTTGGCCCGGCGACGATGGCGATCTTCGGCGATATCGGTTCTGTGTTCAACCTTCACCGGACCGGCACTCAGACGATCAACAGCGAATTCCTGCCCGACGAACAGCTGCTTGGCGCCGGACGCCTGACGGCTCTCGGCCTGATAAATACTCCGGTTCTTGAGAGCAGCTTCGGCAGCCTTTTGTTCTACCGCGGCCGCGTTCTCACGAAGACCGACTATCTGAACGAATTCTGCCGCGGCAATCGCTTCGGCTGCCCGACGAGCCTGTCACCGCAGATCCAGCAGCTTTGGCTTCGCGGCGAGGTCCAGCAGAATTCGCTGCTGAAGGTCAACGATGCCGCTTTTTCGCGGATCGCCGATTGGAAGGCGAGCGTCGGCGTCGAACTTCGTGTTCAGGTGCCGATCGTCAACGTACCGTTCAGGCTGATCTATTACTACAACCCGAATGCAAAGGTCGGTTTTCGGCCTGAGCTGCCAGGCATTTTCCTGCCGGGCAAGAAACAGGGATTGCGGTTCACGGTCGGAAGAACGTTCTAGGATGGTTATTCCATTGACTTTGCGACAAGTTTTCGCATAGTATCAACGTTTATTTTCGAGACGGGCAACAGTTGGCCTTAAATATGTCTCAAATAAGATATTGCTTACAGGCGGCCGGCAAACCGGCTTTGCAAGACAGTTAGACACCAGGAGTAATAATAAAGTAATGAAAAGAATAGGTTTGATCGTCGCCACGCTTCTGTTCGCGGGGATCTTTACAGCTCAGATATCGGCGCAGACCGCTCAGGCCGGCATCAAGGTTGCGATCATCGATTCGCAGGCTTTCGCCTCGGACAAGGGCATCACGAAATACGTCAATGCCCTCAAGGCCCTCGACACCGAGTTTGCACCGAAAACAAAGGAGCTGAGCGACATCCAAACGCGGCTCAACCAGCTTGCGGAAGACATCAAGAAGATGCAGAGCAATCCGGCCGTTCCTGTGAAACCTGAAGATATCCAGGCAAAACAGGACGAAGGCCAGCGGCTTGCCCGCGAACTTGATTTCAAGAAGAAGGAGGCCGAAGCAACGGCACAGCGTCGTTCGGAGGTGGTCCTCGGCCCGATAATGCAGGACATCGGACGGGCACTTCAGACCTACGCAACCTCGAAGGGCTACACGGTCGTCTTTGATTTCGACAAGATCGGACAGGGCATCCTTGCTTTCGATCCGAAGGCCGACATCACTGCCGAGTTCATCGCGTACTACAACACGCGTCCGGCCACGGCGGCCACGGCAGCGGCACCAAGATAAGCTGGTCTCAAAAAAGACCCGACACTTCGCAAGAGCCGGCAAATTGATTTTTGCCGGCTTTTGGTTTATTTGTTCTAAATACGCTTTCAGGCGCGTCGAGCGAAGTATTTCAAAAAATGAGTGTAATTTACGACACGATCGCAATTCAGGAGATCCTTCCCCATCGATTCCCATTCCTGCTTGTCGATAAGATAATCGAACTCGAACCGCGGACGCGGATCGTCGGGATCAAGCAGGTCACGATGAACGAGCCGTTCTTTGCGGGCCATTTTCCGGGAGCGCCGGTGATGCCGGGCGTTCTTCAGATAGAAGCTCTTGCACAGGTCGGCGCGATCCTCGCTCTTCGCGAGTTCGAAGACCGCGACGCAAAGATCCCGTTCTTTAGCGGCATCGAAGGCGCAAAGTTCCGAAAACCCGTTCTTCCCGGCGATACGCTTGTCCTCGAAGTAACGGCCTTGCGAACCGGCAGCCGCGTACAAAAAATGCGGGGCGTCGCGATGGTGGACGGCCAGGTGACGACAGAGGCCGAGATAATGTCGGTAATCGCCGACAGGCCAACTCGATAAATATGGAAACACCGATTCATATATCTCAGACGCAGGCGATCTTGTGGGTAATGGCGATCAACGCCGTGATCGGTTTCATTCTCGGCTTGATCCCGCTGCTTTTTGGGTATTTTTCGAAGCAGGTAAAACTCGGCCTCCTCGCGATCGCGGTTACGACCATTGGCGGGGCTCTCATTGGCATCATCGTTTCGATCCCGGGGACGGTCATTTTCACGTGGCTCGTCGCCCGCAATGCGCGGCGGGCAAAGAATGTCGGTTTCCCGCCGACCGAAGAATAGTTTTAGAATGTCAACCTTCATTCACCCGACGGCGCTCGTCGATAAGGCCGCTCAGATCGGCGAGGACTGCTACATCGGCCCATTTTCGACCGTCGGAGCAGAAGTTGTGCTCGATGATCGCGTCCGGCTCGAATCGCACGTTGTGATCGACGGGCGCACAATGATCGGCAAAGATACTCACGTTTTCCCGTTCGTCTCGATCGGCCTCGCTCCGCAGGATCTCAAGTACAACTACGAACCGACATCGACCGAGATCGGTTCGGACAACCAGATACGCGAATTCGTGACCATACATCGCGGGACGGCTGGCGGCGGCGGCATCACACGGATCGGGAACGACAATCTATTGATGGCACAGGCACACGTCGCACACGATTGCCAGCTTGGAAGCGGCATCATCATGGCGAATGCGGCGACGCTCGCCGGCCACGTCGAAGTTGCCGATCGTGCGAGCATCGGAGCATTTTCGGGGATCCATCAATTTTGCCGTGTCGGTGTCGAAGCCTTTATCGGCGGCTACTCGGTCGTCGTCAAGGACGTGATGCCGTTTGCGACGATTCAGGGCAATCACGCAAAATGCTATGGCTTGAACCGCGTCGGAGCGAAACGCCGCGGCTATTCCCAGGACGCGATCCGCGACCTGAACCACGCATTTCATCTTCTTCTCAACTCAAAGCTCAATACCACACAGGCTCTCGACCGCATACGCGAAGAGATCCGCGGCCGCAGCGAAGTCGATACTCTCGTCGAATTCATCTCGACATCGACGCGCGGTGTCGTAAAATAGGAAAATGGAAAATTCTGCGGAGGTCATCGCCGAATTCGGCAAGCGCGTTCAGCGCTGTTACGGCTGCTTCATCGCCTATCACCTGAAGGATATGTATCTGGGTGAGGACGTTACGTTCTTTTGCGAACATTGTCACGACGACACGATGTTCCATTTTTCGGACTTTTCAAAGCTGCTTGACCTGTCGAAACTTAAGGAAGTTGCCGAAGATCACCATCATTAGATGAGGCCAGTTACGCTGAAAATAGATGCTCCGGACGGCGTGCAGGAGATCACGCTGCAGGATGAGGTGTCTATCGGCAGGACGCCGGAATCGAGCGTCGTAATTGCAGACAGCGGGCTCTCGCGGCGGAACACGACCATCTTTCGCGACGGCGATGATGTGCTCGTCGTGGATGAACGCTCGACCAACGGCACATTCTTGAACGGCGAAAAGCTCGACGACCGGCCGCGTATCTTGCACGACGGCGATTCGATACGCTTAGGCAGTTCGACGACGATCCGCATCGAAACCGGCGAAAGCCGAGCCGCGACGACGGCCGTATCAGCACCCGCTCCGGAGCCTTCACAACCAGCAGAAGCTCCTGCGGCCCCGACATATTCCGCTCCTCCGCCAACGCCGGCGGCAGGCTCGAATGCGACCACATTCTTGCTGATCGGCGCGGTCGCGTTCACACTGCTGATCGTCGCCGGGGCCGGAGCCGCATTGCTCTTTTCGCGGCAAACTTCCACGTCCGGCACGAATGCGAACACCGGCCTTCCAACGCCGAAGATCAACACGGCCCGGCGAATTCCGGTGCGCGTGATCGATCCACTTGGCGATCAGAATGAAGACGACCTCGATGATCTGATCGCGTCCTGGGAAACGGCTGAAAAAGAGGTCGATGCATCGACGATCTCTGACGTCACGGTCGGTGCGGACGACACGGCAGAGAGCGACCTCAACGTGCCTGCGTCCCTTCTCGCTGATCGACAAAAGAAAGCTCTCGAACCGCGTGACGCCGAAACGGGCATCCGGCCCGCAGGGCTTGACGTTCCTAAAGAGCTTTTCGGCGATGGCGTGATAAAGCAAAAGGCAAAGCTCCGCGAGATGAAGAAAGACGGTTATCATCAGCCGCTCGATTTTCCCGACCTCGCGGAAAAGCGTCTAAATAAAGAACTTATCGAGATGCCGATGGCCGCTCAGAGCTATTATCTCGATGTCGGCGGAAGCGCGAGTGACGGGGCGTTCCAATCTTTTGCTTTTCCGAACGTTCATGCTGATATTGTTCCGGGTTCGCCGGAGATGCTTGCCATCGGCCGTCTTGCGGATAATTTCGCGGGACACAAATACGACATCAACAACCCCGCCGATCGAAAACAGATGCGCGTCCGCCTGCTAAGAATGTTCAATCCGCGGGCAAAGCCCATCTTGCTCGAACTTGCCGAAGCTTATTACAAGCAGTTCAACCGACCCTTACGCGTAACTTCCCTGACGCGTTCGATGGACTACCAGATCGGGTTGAACGCAACGAACGTCAACTCGTTCAAAGTGCGGGACGAGAACGCTCTGCCGCCGCATACTTCGGGCTGCGCCTTTGACCTTGCACGAAAGCATATGACCGCCGCCGAGCAGAATTTCGTGATGAAAAAGCTCGCGGAAATGGAAAATGCAAAGAAGCTCGACGCTCTCATCGAATACGGTCAGAATGCCTGTTTTCACGTCTTTATTTACTTTGACGGCCTTGCCCCGAACATGTAGCTCGGCGGTCGAGATTGATTCCCGCACAGCGTCGATCTAAACTCGAAATAGATGAACGATGCCGATCAGGAATACGAGAAGCAGTCCCTATCGGACCTTGCGAAAGGCCTTTCGCGGCTTCCTGCCGGAAAGCGTCGTGCTGCGATCGAGGCCAGCGCGTCGATCGCGGGCGTCAGCCTGAAAGCAAGCCGTGCGTTCGTCGCTGCTGCCGCGGATGCAGCAAAGATACTTTCGGCGGACGACCTTAGAGCCTGGGCGGATCTCGGCCGCAGGCTCGCGATGGGCAAGGCCGAAACGGGAATGAAGTTCTTTGCCGACGGCGCCGAATCGCTTAGGCCGGTGCCCTCACCATTGCGGCATCTCGTCTTTGAGATCGCGGCAAAACAGCTCGTCCTTTCAAGCTCTGTCGCGTCGGAAAGTTTCGGCCTCGTGCCCGAACTCGCAAAGAGCGTAAATGACAAAGCCCTTTTGGCTCGCTTCCTGGAGCTCGCCCTCCAGGTTGCGATGCGGTCCGCGAAGCACTCTTCGATCCTGCTGAAAGCATCGCCAGAGGTCGCCGAATGCTTTCGTGCCTTTGGTGAAGAACGCGAGGGCGTGATCGAGGCGTCATTCAAACTTGCAGACAATTTCGCTACGCGAACAGGCGGAATGACGGCCGATCTTTGGGTCGAATTGCCGCAAGCCTTGACGAACTTATCTGCGCGCGACGCGGTCCTGCTGCTCAGCGAAGCCGACAGATTCCTCGAATTTGGAGGCAGCGTCACGCTTCTGCTCATCTCATCCGGGAGCGACGCCATCGCGGCCGGACGAGACATTTTCGTCGAATGGACAAAGGCGTCAAGAACGGTCGCGGCACACGGAAACGCGGTACTCATCGCCTTTCTCCGTGCAACGCCCGTGTTTCTTCGACGGATCAGGCACCACAAGTCCGTCAACTCGCTGTCGATCTCGCACGTCCTTGGACTCATCGCAAAGATCGCCGAGACCGACGCGGAGAGTGCTCTCTCGGCGTTACGTTCGAGCGCCGGTGCCCTCGAAAAGGTTTCGGTCAAGCAATATGAAGCGTGGGTCGTCGAGGGACTCGCCGAGCACGAAAATTCCACGTCAAAGGCACGCCGCAGCTATTTCGCTCTAGAAACGCGTGAGTCACGCGACAAGCTCCAACAAGCGAAGACCGGCATTTCGCTCGAAGCCGTGCAGAATGTCCTTCGAATCTACGTCGAAGGCTTGACGGGCCGCGAGGTCGAGGTGGCGCCGCTTTCCGCCGTTCCTCAAGAGAGCCGCATCGGCGACGGGAAGACCATCTTCCTGCCCGCGGCCGTCGCGGAATTCAATGATGACGAACGCGATTTCAAGCTCTACAAAGTGCTCGCCGCACACGCCGCCGGCCAGATCGAATTCGGAACCTATGCTCATGCGACCGACGATCTGAAGGCCGTTTACACCGAGCTTTCCGCACTCTATTCTGCGACCGCCGAGCAACGCGATGCCTTCTCGCTCGCAGGCTATATCGAAGACGTACAAAAAGGCGAGCGTGCACGGCCGGACGATGTCTTCGAGACGGCCGAGCACAGGCTTCCTTCCGGCGGCGATTATCGATCAGTGCTCGCGGTCTTTCCGGAACCGCGTCTCGCACGCCGCATCTTCGGTACGATGGAGAATGCTCGTATCGATGCGTGCCTGCGCGCCGAATATCGCGGCCTGCGGAAAGACCTCGATCTGATGCAGCAATTCCTGCGGCAGAATCGCCCGTATATTTTTGACGTACCGGCGAATCAGGTCGCGTTCGAGCTGCTGTTCCAGATCACGATGTGCGGCGGGGCGACGGACGACGCCAGGCAGTTCTATCCGCAGGTCGTCGATGAGATCTCTGCCGTACTCGAACGCTTTGTCCGGCAACGCTCAGAGGCAAGAGTCTCCAACGTCGCCGATTCCCTGCTTGCGACGAGCCGCGTTTACGATCTGTTCCAGAACGTGATGCCGGAGCGCGCCGAAGAAACTGATTCCCGGGAAAATGAAGATGAGACCGGCGATTACGCCTATGAGGACAAGGCCGCACAGGAGTCCGTTACCGAAGACAAGGTAAAACGCGAACGCGAGATGGCGGCCGAAGATGTCTCTGAGCTTTTCAATGCGTGGAACAGCCTCGACGATGAAGGCGAGCCGGACGACCTTCGCGGTGCCGAGGCTTGGGCCGCCGCCGAGATACCCGAACAGGCTCTTGAAAGCGGCGAGGTCGCCTTTGCATACGACGAATGGGATCGCGAGCTTAACGACTATCGCGTCGGCTGGAGCCGCGTTATCGAAAAGAAAGTAAAGGAAGGCGACCGCACCTTCGTCGAGCTCACGCGAAGCCGCTATCGCGGTGTCATTTCGTCGATACGCCATCAGTTCCAGTTGATGAAGCCCGAGAATCTCACGCGGATCCATCGACAGATCGACGGCGAGGATTACGACCTGAACGCGCTCGTTGACCTCGTGATCGACCGCAAGGCCGACGGCCGCCAAAGCGAGAATATCTACACGAAACGCCTGCGTCGCGAACGCGATGTCGCGGTCTCGATCCTGCTCGATCAATCGAGTTCGACCGCCCGCACGATCACGCGAAATCCGCTCCAGCCTTACACTCATCCCGGCCGACGCATCATCGAGATCGAGAAAGAAGGGCTCGTCCTGATGAGCGAGGCGCTCGACGCCGTCGGCGATATCTATTCGATCAACGGCTTTACGAGCGAGGGCCGCCGGAACGTAAAATTCTACGTCGTAAAGGATTTCGGTGAGAAGTACGACGCCGGGGTCGAGAAGCGTATCGGCGGCATCAATTTTGAGAACAACACGCGTCTCGGAGCCGCGATCCGGCACGCCGCGAACAAACTGCTGCGGCTTGAATCGCGAACAAAGCTTCTGATCGTCCTGACCGACGGGCGGCCTTATGATCACGATTACGGCGATGCGCGTTATGCACGCGAGGACGTCCGCGAGGCGTTGACCGAAGCCAAAATGTCCGGCATTACGCCATTCTGCATAACGGTCGATCGCGAATCCGAGGCCGAGCTTCGCGACCTTTACGGCGATGTCGGCTACACGATCATCGACGACGTGCTCTCGCTGCCCGAGCGTATGCCGAAAATCTATAGACGGCTGACGACCTAATATTCTTGGACACTCTGGCGCCGAATAGGGCATCATAGCCGTGTGTCATCCCATGCGTTTGTTAGGAGAAGGTTATGAATATCGCATCGCTTGCCGCATTTTTCGCACTTTGTTTTTCCGTCTCCTGCTCGCCTGCCAACCCCGCCGCGAATAACGTTTTTACGACGCCTTCGGGCGATGTCGAGTTCGCGGTCGAGACCGTCGCGAGCGGCCTTGAGGTTCCGTGGGCGCTCGCGTGGCTTCCGAACGGCGATATTCTCGTCACCGAAAGGCCGGGCCGCGTCCGCATCGTCGAGAATGGAAAGTTGCGTGAAAAGCCCGTGTTCACTGTGCCCGATGTCGAGCCGAGCGGCGAGAGCGGCCTAATGGACATCACCCTTCATCCAGATTTTGCGAAGAACGGCTTCATCTATCTCGCGTATTCATACAACACGGACGGGAAGAAGGTGAAGGTCGTTCGATACCTTTTTAAGAACGGCGAGTTCACCGATCCGAAGATCATCATCGACAGCATTCCCGGCGCGCCGAACCACGCCGGAATGCGAGCCCGCTTCGGGCCGGACGGCAAACTCTACATCACGACCGGCGACTCGACAGATTGGGACCTTGCACAAGATCTAGATTCGCTTGCGGGAAAAGTTCTGCGTCTTAACGATGACGGCAGTGTGCCGAAAGACAATCCGTTCGTCGGCCGCAAGGACGTGCGTACTGAGATCTGGACATACGGCAACCGCAATCCGCAGGGCATCGCGTGGCAGCCCGGAACCGGACTCGCGTTCGAGACGGAACACGGGCCGAGCAGCTTCGAAGGAAAAGGTTCAGGCGGCGATGAGGTCAACATTCTCGAAGCCGGCAAGAACTATGGCTGGCCCGTCATCCACCACACAGAGAAACGCGAAGGGATGGAATCGCCGCTTCTCGAATACAGTCCTGCTTGCGCACCGGCAAGCGCGATGTTCTATACGGGCACGGTGTTTAGGCCGTTCAGCGGGAACTTCTTTTTCGGCTGCTTGAGAGGTGCGAGGATCATCCGCGTTGTTCTAGACGGGCGAAGGGTCGTGCGGCAGGAAGATCTCGTTAGCGGCACATACGGCCGCATCCGCGACGTCGCACAAGGGCCCGACGGATACATCTATTTCACAACTTCGAACCAGGACGGCCGAGGCCGCCCCGCAGCCGACGACGACCGCATCCTCCGCATCATCCCGAAACCGCAAACCCCGGCCAAACCAAAAGGAGCATCCTAAGAATGTCGCGACGATTTACGACCGCATCGCTTTCTCTTGTACTATTCCTCGCATTCGCGTCGATCTCGTTTGCTCAGACCAAGCTCACGCCGCATCGCGTCAAGTTAAAGAAGGGCTCTGCATTTTCGCTGAATTTGCCCGAAAACTTTGAGATAATTCCTGCCGCCGAAGGACTAAAACGGGTGCGTTTCTTTACGAAGTCGCCGGACGGCCGAATCTTCGTAACGGATATGTCCAACCTCGCGGACAACAAGCGAGGTGCGATCTACATACTCGACGACTTTGACGAAAAGACTGGCAAGTTTGCACGCGTCATACCCTATATGACGGGCTTGAGAAACCCGAACAGCTGCCAATTCTACACCGATGCGAACGGACAGGCCTGGTTCTATCTTGCGGAAACTCACCAGCTTACGCGTCGCAAATTTACGCCCGGCGAAACGAAACCTACGGACACAAAACCGGAAGTTTTACGAACTTTTCCAGATTACGGCCTAAGCTATAAATACGGCGGCTGGCATCTGACCCGCACACTTTCGTTCGGCCCGGACGGAAGGCTTTACGTCTCGGTCGGCTCGTCGTGCGATGCGTGCGTTGAAAGAGAAAAGGTTCGGGCGAGCATTATTTCGATGAACCCTGACGGCTCGGATGAACGTGAGATAGCCCGCGGCCTTCGCAACGCCGTCGGCCTGCGCGTCATCGGCGAGAATGTTTTTGCGACCAATCAGGGCGTAGATCATCTGGGGCTATACAAACCCGACGAAACTTTTTACGCACTAAAAGAAGGTACCGACTACGGCTGGCCGTATTGCTATTCGTCAAAAGGCAAGATCTACAAGGACGCAAAATTCAAGCGTGCCGCGGGCTGCAAGGACGTGCCCGCCCCTTACGCCTATTTCCCTGCACACTCATCGGCGCTTGGATTCGATTATTTCAACGACCCGGACGCGGACGCGTCGATAAAGGACGGCTTTCTCGTCTCCCTGCACGGCTCGACCGACAAGCGCATCGGCCACGGATACAAGGTCGTCGTAATGCGGAAGGGTAAGCCACTCGAAGACCTCATCACGGGCTTCTTAACAAAAGGAAAGGTGCTCGGCCGCCCGTGCGACATTATGAAGATCGGTGCGAACGCGTTCCTGCTGACGGACGATAACCATGGTGTCGTTTATCTGGTTCGCAAGAAGGGCACGACGCCCTCGATAGCTGCACAACCTGTTACACCTGCTAGTGAAATAAAGCCAACAGCAAGCGATTCGAATGACGTCGTCTCGCAAAACTCGCCAGCCAGAAGCACAACGTGCTTCGGAGTCGCACTGCTCTTTATAAGTTCGATGTTTTTGAAGTGGGTCTAGCCGCCGATGATCACCGTCGGGCAGCCCATCGTGATCTTGTTCGGTGGACCAACGGCCTCGAGGATGGTGTCTCCCTGACGGGCGGCCGGAAAATTCGCGATCATCACCGTTGCGGACGGTGTAATGACGATGCCGGGGCCGTGCGGCGGTATCGGAAGCGGCGTTACGCAGGAATGAATGTCGGAACCGCCTGCGGCGCTCGATATCGCACTGCCCATCGCCGCCGCCGCCGCCGCCTTTGTCGCCTCTTCAGCGGCTTTTGCTGCCGGCGCTCCGGGCGTGCCCGCAGCGGCGAGAGTTGCGGCCTCAGCGGTTTTAATAACCGCATCTGATGCGGCCTTGGCCGCCTGCATCGCGGCAGCCGCCGCCGGATTCACACCTCGCCAAGCGGGCAAAAAGCCGATGATGACGGTTACCGCCGTCGGCCCGCCCGTAAGAACGGGCGGCAGCGGATGAGCGACCGGATCTGTAATTCTAGCGGCTGGCGGCATAATCTAGAACCTCTCAAATGTATCTGTCCGACGCTCAACTTTTACCCTCAGCGGCCTCGGATCCGAATTGATCGTTTCCACAAGTTTCAGCAGATCCTTGTGGTAGAGCTTGTACGCATTCGAAACCGGAGCCTCTTTGACATCCAGTCCCTCTATCTCCCGCACGAACTGTAAGACAAAGACAACTCGGTCGCTTTCCGCGACCTCTACCTTGGCGTCCGGGCCTTTTGGGAAGTAGGGATTGAATTCTTCGACAGGCAACTTCAACGTCTGTTTGTCCGAAAAGGAACCTCCGGGCTCGACCTTCGTTGCAAATGGAATCTGTCGAAACTCGACGCTTCTGATCATCGGTACCGGCGGAATTCTCTTCGAAAACGTCAAGGTCCCATCGCTCTTAAGACTCGAAAAGAATGGTGCGTCAGCAACGGTATCAAGAGAGCCTGGTGCAAGGAGTACGTTAAATATATAGATCGGTTCCCGCGTATCATTCTTCAAACGATACTCGACCGAGAGGCCATCTTGAGTAATTTCGTAATCGACCGTCAGCTTAGGCATCGCCGAGGTCTGTGTCGTTGTTTGCGTCGTAGTTTCCATTTTCTTTAAAGACACCTCGTTCCGCTCAACCTGAGGCAGACACGCAGTTTGCAAGAGTAAGAGACTTCCGATAAGGAATGCACATCGTGCGGTTGCTCCTATGGGTTGACTCCTATAACACCGTGTGGTCCGCACGCGTGTGAACCCCTCTTTCTGTACGATATTGATTATCATCGTTGATCGTATTCGTCTCCTCGATATGAGGGTTATTCGGCTGACTAGGATCGGGGTGCGTAATATCGTAGTCACCGTGCGCCGCGTGGTCAGCATGAGCCATTTCGTGGTGGAGCCCAACGTCGCGCGGTCGCTGTGAATTCGTGCTCGGATTATCCGGATTCCAATGGATCGTACCGTCAGATCCATTGCCTGTACCAGTTACCGGGCCCGACCCAAAATCTGCCGTATCCCCCGCGGGCATTGCATCAGCAACATTTGAAGGTTCGTAAGAGTTTCCACCCGACGGTTGATGGACTATGGTCGTTGTGTGCCCGCTATTATTCAAATTATTGAGACGCTCCATGCCTTCCGGATAGTTGGACATGGTCGTTAGATCATCTAACGCCTTTTGTTGGAAATTCGGATCGGTGGCACTCGGAGCAATCACGATGCCGTTCCCGACCCTAATACTACCGTCGGCAAGCGTCTCGGTCTGGAACGGAGGCGCATGCTGGCCAGTTAGAGTACGACGACGACGGCCACCGCCACCGCCTCCCGATCGTGGACGGTCGAGATATCCGGGTTCGCCTGTGTCTGCCGGTTCCGCATCAAGCGGGTCGTCTATCGCTGCGGATGATGTACCCATGCCCGCTCCTCCAGAGTTGATCTTCACCGTCGGGCCGGAAATGGTCACACCCGAAAGATCGACAGTTATGAAAGAGCCGCCGACTTTAAAGGTGATCTTCGTCAGGGCCTCCAACGTGATCGCCTGCGCATTCAGCTCCCGCTTTCCTTTGACTTGGGTGTATTGCAGTCCCTGAACATCCTCGACAACGTCGCCTTTGACACCTTCATTGAGTTTGCCGTCGATGCCGATGTAGTTGTCGGCCTTTACGTGCAGGTCATAGTTGCCGCCGACGGTGATGGCGAGGTTGCCGCCGGGTTTGTTATCCGAGCGGACGCCGATCACTTCCTGCCGGTTGCCGCCGCAGGTCTCGTACATCGAGCCTTTGGCCCGCAGATCGTAACGCTTCTGCGAGTGTATGAACACCTGTTCCTTGCCCTGCTTATCTTCAAAGCGAAGTTCGTTAAAGCCCTTGCCGTCGTCCGGGCTCGTGCGTGTTTTTATGTACGTGAGCGTCTTGAACTTCGGCAGATCGTAATGCGGCATCGTCTCGGGGTTATAGACCGAGCCTGTGATGATCGGCTGGTCCGGATCGCCCTCGAGAAAATCGACCATCACTTCCTGGCCGATACGCGGGATGAACATAGTGCCCCATTTGTTGCCGGCGATGCTTGTCCCGACGCGGAGCCAGCACGAAGACGCGGCATTGAACTTCCCGTCGCGATCCCAATAGAACTGCACTTTCACGCGGCCGTATTTATCGACAAAGATCTCTTCGCCCGACGGGCCGACAACAACGGCCGTCTGGCTGCCGTGCATAACGGGACGCGGCGTAACCCGTGCCGGACGGAACGGAGCCTGCCCTTCGCCCTGCGGGATCGACGCAAAACTCACGACGTACGCACGAGCGCGTTCTTCATCCGACACGTAGCCCGGATCTTGAAGAACCTCGATCTTCGTCGATACGATCGTGTGATTCCGGTTATTCTCGGCCGTCGGGTGCATCGTCAGTTTGAATTTAAAGCCCGGTATCAGCGCACAAGAGTCCGATGACCCGACCGCCGTCTTGTATGCGACGTCGATCTCCTGCTGACGAACGTCGATCGTATGCTGGCGTGCCGGAAAGACCTTTGAGAGTTCGTTCGGCTGTTCACCGCCGCTCGAATTGATGCCGTCGAACAGCTTCGCATACTCGCCGTGATAGCTGTAAACTTCGTTGTCACGATTGCCGTTCACATCGAATCGGCTCATCTGCTCGGCCTCAAGCGTGTTGGTCGGCAGTTGGAAATGATGATCTCGAACGCGATATTTTCCGGTCCGAAGCTGGTTCGAGACATGGAACGAATTGATCGCACCTTCCCATTCATCAGGATTGACCAAAATGTCGGTCAAAAAAGGGAGTTCCGCCTTTGAAGGACAAGCGGCGATCGCCGTATCCGAATCGGCGATCACAAGCGTGTGTCCGGAGCTCGTGTGCTCGAAGAAGTAGAAGATGCCTTCTTCTTCCATCAGGCGCGAAGCGAAATCCCAGTCCGACTCGCGATACTGAACGCAGTAATTGCGCGGCTCGTAATTCCCTGAGAGGCGAAGGCTCGGGTTGAAACCATCGAGCACCTTCCTCAGCACGTCAGGAATTGAAAGATTCTGGAAGATGCGATTGTGCGAGTTCTGCGTGAGCAGCCAGACCTGCGGCCGGACGACCGCACGATATTTTGAAAAGCGTTCGTCGCGGCTGCCCTGCGAAAAACGCGTACAAATGCCGTGGAAATAGCGGTTCGCTCCGTCGCGTTGGTTCGCCGCGACCGACATCGGTTTGTTCAGGACCTGGTCGGGCGTGATCGCGAAAGCCTCATAACCTGCTTCCTCTTCGTCGTGCAGAAGATCGAGCTCGAAAGTAAAAAGCTGCGACAGGCCTTCGGTCGCACGCAGGCTATGGATAACGACCTCCTCTTTTGGAAAGGAGGCTGTCGTGAAATATAAGAGTCTTCCTTCTTGGCTCAGTGCCATAATCTTTTCAGGTCCTGCCGGCGGCCTTTTTCTGTTCGAAAACAACTAAAGACGAGCCGCCTAACGATAAATAGACGCGGGTATTGCCTCCGTTTTGCCTTAATAACGCATCGTAAATCGCGGATCGGACCGAGTCGGTGCGGGATCCGGCTGATTCGGCTGTTCGACGAACTCCGCCAGGACGTTCCCGTCCCGGTCATAACGCACGACATGGCCTTCCCAATTGCCGAATTCGATCGGTGACGATTCGCAGTCAAAAAAACTGCACCGCTCAACAGACGTATATTCCTGCCTTTCTCTTGCAGCCGTAACTTCCGCATGAGCGATGATCGCCATCTGGCGGCAAAGTTCGTCGCCTTCGCTGCGCCGCGTCATATGTGTTTCGGCGGCGTGGCAAACATAGAGAACGATATGATCGACAAGGCCGCGCAAACGGCTGAAATAATGCACCGTCTGATAGCTGATCAGATCCGAGCAGAATTGGATCGCCGTCGTATCAAGGTCACGCACGTAGAGGCCGTGAGCCATTATCGACAGCCTGCGAATGCCTGTGTGCAGGACTGCGATATCAAGGGCACGCTCGAAAAAGTCGTCGAGCGTGGTCGATTCGTTAACAGTGATCGTGAAGGTATCGCGCGACGCGGACGGCGTCCGCCCTTCGAGCCGAGTGTCATGTGCGATCAAGTTAACAGCCATCGTCCCTCTCTCCTTGGTCAGGCAAAGTTATAGGTAAAATTCTCGCCATCACCGACCGCGACACGGATGCTCGTTAGAGCATCGCCCTGTGCCATTCTCGACAGAACTTCGCCGGACATCTCCGGCAGGAGCGTGCCGGTGAGAATGTTGTAAACGTTGCGAGCGCCGCTGTCGACGTCCGTGCAGCGTTTTGCGATCGTATCGACAACGTTATCGTCGTAGCTGAACGCCGCGTTGTGATTGTCCTTGATCCGCTGGGCGATCTTGCCGAGCTGAAGTTTGATGATCAGCCGCAGGATCTCATCAGAGATCGGATAATACGGTACCGTCACCATTCGGCCCAACAGTGCGGGCTTGAAAGCCTTGTTAAGTTCCGGCTTGACGGCATCGACCAGGCCGTCCGGCCCCGGCCGCGTGTCCGGATCCGCACAGAGTTTCATTATCGTGTCGGTTCCGACGTTAGATGTGAGCAAAATGATGCAGTTCTTGAAATCGATCTCGCGGCCTTCGCCGTCTTCGAGAACGCCTTTATCGAACACCTGGAAGAAGAGTTCCATCACGTCCGGGTGGGCTTTCTCGACCTCATCGAGCAGAACGACCGAATACGGCTTTCTGCGGACAGCTTCAGTAAGCACGCCGCCTTCGCCATAACCGACGTATCCCGGAGGCGAGCCCTTGAGGCTCGAAACCGTATGTGCTTCCTGATACTCGCTCATATTGATCGAGATCAGATTGCGTTCGCCGCCGTAAAGCGATTCGGCGAGAGCGAGTGCCGTCTCCGTCTTACCGACGCCCGACGTACCGACAAGCAGGAACACGCCGATCGGACGCTTCGGATCGGTAAGTCCGGCGCGCGATGTGCGAATACGCTGTGCGATCGCATCGAGCGCATGATCCTGGCCGAGAACGCGTTCCCGAAGCGTGCCTGCAAGATTGAGAACGGCATTGATCTCGTCGGCGACCATCTTGCCGATCGGAATGCCTGTCCAGCCAGAAATAACCTCCGCGACCGAGCCGCCGTCAACGACGGGATGCATCAGCGGATCTTCGCCCTGCACCTTTTTCAATTCCTCGTTCGTCGCCTTAAGTTCCGCACGAAGCGCTTCAGCGGCCTTGTCATCGATCGGTTCCGGTGCGGGTGCGGTTTCGGCAGCTTCAGCCTCACCTTCAGCTTCTGCGCCGTCGCCAGCGGCCGCCGCAGCGGCTTTACCATTCACGGGAGCGGCCTCATCGAGCCGTGTTTGTTCGAGCTTGAAGCGAATATTGCGGATCTTTTCGACGAGTTCCTTTTCTTTTTCCCATTGGGCCGAAAGCCGCGAAAGCTCTTCTTCGGTCTCGCTGCGTTTGGTCTTCAGCTCATCGAGCCGTGCATCGTGTCCCGCACCCGTAACCTGTTCGCGTTCGAGCGAATCGATCTCGGACGTAAGGTTCTGCACGCGGCGTGTCGCATCTTCGAGCGAAGCTGGCGTCGCACCTTGCCCGATCGCTACCTTTGCACACGCGGTATCGAGCACCGAGACGCTCTTGTCCGGCAGCTGCCGTCCCGTGATGTAGCGGGCAGAAAGCTTTACGCATTCGACGATCGCTTCGTCCAGCACGCGAACCTTGTGATGATCTTCCATCTTGTCGGCGAGGCCGCGCATCATCGCGATCGCCCTTTCTTCATCGGGCTCTTCGACCTTCACGACCTGAAAACGCCGTGCGAGTGCCGCATCCTTCTCGAAATACTTCTTATACTCGGCCCAAGTGGTCGCCGCGATCGTGCGGAGTTCGCCGCGGGCGAGTGCGGGTTTGAGCAAGTTCGCAGCGTCATTCTGTCCGGCCTGGCCGCCTGCACCAATGAGCGTATGAGCTTCGTCGATGAACATAATGATCGGCTGCGGCGAGGATTTCACCTCGTCGATCACGGATTTCAGGCGGTTCTCGAATTCGCCCTTGACGCCCGCACCGGCCTGCAAAAGCCCGAGATCGAGCGATCGCACGGAGACGTTCTTCAAGCTGTCCGGGACATCGCCCGAAGCCACACGAGCCGCAAAACCTTCCACAACGGCGGTCTTTCCTACGCCGGCCTCGCCCGTCAGGATCGGGTTGTTCTGACGTCGGCGCGTCAGGATATCGATGATCTGCCGTATCTCGAAATCGCGTCCGAGGATCGGATCGATCTTGCCCGCGGCGGCTTTCGCCGTGAGGTCTTCGGTGTATTGATCGAGAGCCTTCGTCTTGCCCGGCACGCCCGCGGCGACAGGAGCACCGTCAGACGCCCGGCCTTCGCCGAGAGCAACGGCCTCGCGGCCTTCGGCAGACTCAGCCGTCAGTTCATCGAGTTTCTTTGCGAGCGACTCCGGCGAGATGTGATTGAATTCCCGCGAAATGTCGCGGGCGATGCGCGCAAAGCTCTCATTCGAGAGCAACGCAAGCACGAGATGTCCCGAACGCACCTTCGCTTCGCCAAAATCGACGGAGGCGAGCAGCCACGCATCCTGTATCCATCGCGGTATGCGTTCGCTCAAGCCCGGCGTACGCGAATTGCCGGTCTTCAGGCTCGCAAGCGATGAATCGATGTCTTTTGAAAGACGATCGATATTCACCTCGTAATGCTTGCAGATGCGGTGAAGATCGGTGTCATTCTGTTCAAGGATCTTCGAAAGGATATGCTCGATCTCGACGTCATAATTCGTTCGTGAAAGGCAGGCACCGGCGGCGCCTTCAAGCGCCGTGCGGCAAGTATCGTTCAATCGGCCGACTAGGGATTTCAGATTTAAGTTCATAGGGATCTCTCTTGTGCGTTATGCCGCCATCTTCAGTACTACTTGATCGTCCGGCTCCTTAAAAGGTTTTGTCTTCAAAAAACTCGTCCAGCCGAGCGAAGGCCGCCGGATCGCGCGTGTCGTCAAGATCGTTGCAGGCACCTGTTTTGCCTCAAGGACAAGCTGGACATCAAAATCGAGTTCGTCGCCAACCATGAATTTGACGATCGACTTAAGCGGCTGATGTGCAGTGCCGCTCGGCAAAAAAGCCTGAAAGCGTTTGAGATCAAGTGGTCCCAGTCTAACACGAAACTTGGACTGTTGATCCCAAACGCGGGTGCCAACTATGGCATTTCGACCTAAGCTGCTGTTTTTCGCGCCCAGCTGCGTTACGTCTCTGCCATCGAGCTGCAACCATTGACCGGAAAATTGCTCAACTTTTGCCTTAGCCGAGAAGTGGTCGCTGACCATATTCGCGAGGGCATCAGCCGTATGCGGCGATTGGGCGATCAGCCCGGTATAGGGCAAAAGAGCCTCATCCTCGACGGCCATCCGGCCTCGAAGGCCGCGCGTGCCAAGCCCCGCAAGGTCATAAAGGTACGCGGTGAAACTCTCGTCGCCCGCTTCATAGCCGATCGGAAATCGATACTTCGCCCAAGCTCGATAAAATAGCGAAACGATGCGGTGCGTGAAGATGTCAAAGAACGCCCACATCGTCGTGTCGCGATGGCGGACACGGTCGAGAACAAGTTCCGTGTAATGCGTCGGGAGAGCGCCGGAAACACCGACAACGCCCATAAAGTTGACAAGCATCTCCAGGCGTTCGCTCTGGCCGGTCTCATCAATGACCTTTCGAGTTTCGTGGATCTCGCTTGCCGGAAAATCGAGAGTGATGCGAGAACGAAAACGCACGATCTCCTCATGCGGCATCGCCTCGCCGCCGACGCGCTTCTGATCCTTGTGTATGAGCTCGAGCAGCCGCACGGCCTGAAAGAATTCATAGCTGTACGCTTGTTCTAAAAGCCCTTGCTCAGGCGATAAACGCGGCATATTCCGTTTCTAAAGCAGCTCTCGCGTGCCCGCACGCGGCGAAAATTCCCGAACCGTCCCTTCACGCTGCTCTGTCCGTAAACTCAACTGATTAAAAGAGTTAAGCGATGCGTACATCGCTAGGAAACGCTCCAGCACGCACGCAAAGAGAAAGTAGCCCGAACCGACGAACTGTTCTTCGTCCATGGTGACCGTCGTTTCGACCCCGCGGACGAATCCGGCTCCGACGCGCTTGCCGATCTGTCGAACGACCTTGCGCGATTCAACGCTTTTTATCCCGAGTATCTGCTTGCGCATCGCCGGAGAATCGTCAAAATTATAGAGCATCAAGATCTCCTGCAACGCCTCGGGCGAACCTTTCTCGTCGTTTACAAGCGAGAGAAAGTTGAGGCTCAAATGCGAGATCAACCGCCACTGCGCTCCTCTTCGCTGCGGCGGACGGATCGTCTCGGTCGGCTTTGTCAGGCAGCGAACCCGCGACAGGAGCGCCGTACCTTCGACCTCGAAGTCGCCTTCTTTGCCGCCGAAAGGAAGTTTTGCCGGCAGGTCGCGGTTCGTGCAGGTCGCCTTTACGTTCAGCACATCAACGGCCGGAACCTTTGGATCGAAGTGATCGTCCACAAGCGAAATAAAGACCTCGCTGCCCTCGTCGTTTACCCGCTGCGACGGACGGCGGGCGGCGGACCAGTAAGATTTCCCCTTCTCGCCTCCATAAGCGTGACGCATCGAATAGAACGGTGCGAATTCGCGCATCTCATTCGAACGCGGATCGGTAGTTATCACCTCGTCGATCGAATAGACCTCGGTCGAAGACTGCCTATGCACATCCGGTATCACCTGATATTCGAACCGCTGTTGGTTCAGATAGATCGGGTCGGAAAGCTTCTGGAATAGATTTACGATCGGCGTGCATCCGAGCTTAAATGTCTCGGCCGTGATCGGAGCGACCGGCGGCACGATGTCGCGAAGGTGGATGATCAGATCGAAATGGCTGCCGACCTTTTTGGCGATCGCCTGATCGACACCCATCACATCGACAAATAGATATTTCTGCGGAAAGGCAAAATATTCCGTCAAAAACCGATAGCCGGAAAAACTTCGTTTCGTGTACGGCAAGAGGAATTCGTCCTCGCCAAAACCGACCGTTTTTAGCCCATCCTCTGCCGGAATGATGATCGGATCGGGCGGCTTCGGCGGCAGCATCGTCATCGTACGCGAGCCGATCGGAGCTTCTTTTGCGTGAAACTCGACGGCCGTTGCGTGATTGAAGATGATCTCGTAGAGCGGGTAGATCAGCTGCGGATTGCCATCGAGGTAAAAGCGGAATCGATCGGGAATGCTTGCGTCAACTCCGCGTTTGAACTCGTGCAGATTCGCGTTGCCGAAGCACCGCATCGAGATCACGATCTTCGCTTCGGCGAACATACCGCGCGTATCCTTCGGTGCGGGCGATTCCAGCGTTGCAGACTCGATCTCGATCGGGAAGAGATCCACGTCGTACGCCGTGCGGAACCGGCAAGGGCTGCCATCGACGGGCCGCGAATTAAGCCGCGTTTCCCTCTCGACACGCTGAACGGCCGTGAGCTTGTCCTTTGGCGAACCGTAGCTGAACTGTGAGATCGCCATCGACGGGATCGGCGCAAGATAGTGCGGATACAGGACGTTCAGGAACGCCTCTGTGATCTCAGGAAATTCGTCATCTATCTTCAGCCCGACGCGAGCCGTCAGATAGGCAAAGGCCTCGATCAGGCGCTCGACGTGCGGATCTTCGACGCGCTCTTCATCAAGTTCGAGGCGAGCTGCGATCTTCGGATATCGAAGAGCGAACTCGGCACCCATTCTGCGCAGAAAAACAAGCTCACGCTCGTAAAATGTTAGGAGTTCATCACGCATTCAAGCACAACTGACGCTATCTTTCTTTGACCGCAAACTCACCGCTTCCGCTTGCGATCACCGTATCGAAAATGATCGGCTCGGGAGCGGGTTCCATATCAAGCTTCGCCTCGACGCGGAACTTCACCTGCCGCTCGATCTCGTCAACCGGTTCGAGCGTGATCTTTAGATCCAAAAAACGCGGCTCGAACCGCCTGATCGCCGTCTCGAGCGACTTTACCAGACGCTTCTTTTCAGCCGGCGTCTTCGGATCGAGGCCGAGAATGTCGGGCATACCGTAGAAGACGACCGAGCGACGAACTTCTGCATCCTCAGATACCGTTTCGTCGCCGTGCGAACGCGTATTCAGAAGCCATTCGAGGTCACGGCGGACACCTGCCTTCAGCTCCTGAACGCCTGTAAATCTTGATTTTGGCGGATCTTTGGATGCAGTAGGCTCCATGTCGATCAGACGATCGAGCAATGAAGGGGTGATCCTGATGTCTTCGTCGCGACGAGCCATTCTTCTAAAAACTGGGAAAGGTTATGCCGTTCGGCGAAGCGAACGGCATAACCGGGAAAGGTCCGTGACTTTTCGAAACCTGCGTGTGCGAGGTTAGACCATCTTGTTGGCCTTGACGTCGTAGCCTGCTTTGACCGCACCGCCAAGAGTACCATCGGGCTTCTGCTCCTTGTACTCGAACTCGATCTTCGCAAAGTTCAGCGAGCACTGGTCGCTTGTTTCGGCACCGCCGCCGACGCCGCCGGCGTTGTAGCTCGTAACGAGAAGATCGGTGAATGAGATCTTCAGGAACTCCTGCTGCTCTTTACCTGCCTTGCGGGCGGTAAGGACAGCCTTCTTGATGTGCGTGCCGGTCGCACAGTTGAGCATGAGTTTCGGGGTTGCCTTGCTTCCCTTCATCGTGAAATGAAAGTCCTGGAAGGTTGCCTTGCCGGCACCGCCGCCGCCGCCGTGTCCCATCGTACCTGCCTGGCTTACGCCCCACGAAAACGACTCCACGTCGATCTCGCCTTTGTGTTTGTAATCCTGGCTCTCGCCTTCGATCCCTTCAAGTTTGAGGAAATAATCTACTGTTGCCATTGCTTTGCTCCTTTTTTTATCGAATCAGTTTTTAATAACGCCAACGAACGCGTGCGATTCCATCGGCTTCAGATAAGAGACGCGGTCTTTAAAACCTTTTTGCGTTAGGGCCGGTAACTTTTTTTGGTTGCCGGCCCAAAGCCCCTCCTGGTTCTCAAAATACTGCATCTCGGTCAAAAAACCCGCGAAAACTAACCGTTCGCCGGCTGCGGCAGGTCGGCGACAAGCCTGAGCGAGACAGAAAGCTCGTCCAGCTGGAAGTGCGGCCTCATAAAGGCTACCGCACGATAACAGCCGGGCTTTCCGGGGATCTCGGCTACATCAACCCTTGCTTCCCTTAGCGGATACTGGGCCTTTGTCGCGGCCGATGCCGTATCGTCATCGGTCACATAGTTGTTGATCCATTGGTTCAAGAACCGCTCGCAATCCGTACGCGACATGAACGATCCGATCTTGTCACGCATCATCGCCTTCAGGTAGTGTGCAAAACGCGACACCGCGAAGATGTACTGAAGCTGGGTCGAGAGGCGGGCATTCGCGTTCGCGGCATCAGAGTCGTACTTCTTCGCCTTGTTGGCAGACTGCGTACCGAAGAACGCCGCATAATCGGTGTTCTTACAGTGGACGAGCGGAATAAAGCCGTTATCGGCGAATTCCTTTTCGCGTCGGTCCGTGATCGCAACCTCGGTCGGGCATTTCATTGCGATCTCGCCCTCGTCGGTCTCGAACGTGTGGGTCGGAAGGCCCTGAACGAGGCCGCCGCCTTCGACACCGCGAATCGCAACGCACCAGCCGTACATCGAGAATGCCTCGGTCAAGCACGTGCCCAAAGCGTAGGCAGCATTGCCCCAGAGGTATTTTTTGTGATCCTTGCCGTCAACATCCTCTTCAAAACGGAACGTCTCGGTCGGCTTCGTCGCCGCGCCGTAAGGTTCGCGCATAAGGACATGCGGCATCGTAAGGCCGACGTAACGTGAATCTTCCGATTCGCGGAAGCTACGCCATTTCATATACTCCGTGCGGTCGAAGATCTTCGCGACATCGCGGACCTCCGTCATTTCGGAGTATGTATCCCAGCCGAACATATTCGCCGACGCGGCGCTCAGGAAAGGTGCGTGGGCGGCCGCCGCGACCTGCGAGATGCTCTCAAGAAGCGACATATCCTGCGGGTGGTTGCCGAATTCGTAATCGCCGATCAGAGCGCCGAACGGAGCACCGCCGAAGGTGCCGTATTCTTCTTCATAAACCTTGCGGAACATCGCCGATTGATCGAATTCAAGGGCTCGCTCGAAGTCCTTCAAGAGGTCCTTCTTCGTAGCGCTCATGACCTTGATCTTGAGCATCGGGCCCGTGAGCGAATTCTTTACAAGGTGATGAAGCCCGCGCCACGAGCCTTCCAGTTTCTGGAAATCCTCATGGTGCATGATCTCATTCATCTGCGCCGTCACAAGCCGGTCGATCTCAGCGATACGCGAGTTGATCGCGACGTCCATATTCTTGGACATCGTCAGTTCGCCGCTCATCACCTGAGAGACGAATTCGCCGATCATATCCTTGGCCTGCTCGCGTTGATAGTCATCGCGGGCCATGCGGCCTTCGGTCAATATCTGATCGAGAACGCTTGTGGATTCTTGTGTTTCAACGGTTTGGGCTGCTGCTGCCTCTTCTTTTGATTTAGCCATTTTCTCTTATTCCTCCTTACCGTCGATGCCAAGCTCGCTGCTGATGGCCTTTTGCTTTTCGGCGTTCGCGATAAGATCTTCGAGCATCGACTCGAGCTTGTCGTTGCCGTCCATTTTCGAACGCAGATCGGCGAGACGCTGACGTGCCTCGACGAGCTTACGCAGCGGTTCGACCTGCTGGACGATCCTGTCCGGCTCGAAATCTTCGATATCTTTGAACCGAAGCTCGATGCCCATCTTGCTGCCGTCGTCCTGCAGCTTGTTGTCGATCGTATAAGCGAGACGCGGAGCCATGCCCGCAAGGACCTGATTGAAATTATCCGGGTCGATCTCGACGAATTTCCGATTCTTGAGTCCCGGAAGCGGCTCATCGGGCTTTCCGACGAAATCACCAAAAACTCCGACGACGAACGGAAGCTCTTTTAGTTCGATCGCTCCGCCGACCTCGACATCATACGTGATCTGCACGCGAGGCGGGCGAACCCTGTCGATCTTGTGCTGCAAACTTTCCTTTTTAGGCATTGTTTTGTTGTCTCCTTATAAAATTTCAGTTCCCCGGAACCGGGGCAAAATTACATATTCGATCCGATCCTGAACGAATGGAAAAATATCTTACCACTCTTCGGCCGGCGGTGTTTCTTCGGCCGCGTCCGCTGACGGCTCTTCGTAGCCGCCGTCCCAGCCGCCCGAGGAAGCTCCGCCGCCAAGCCCAAGTGTTTCGCGCAGCTGGCCAAGGACGTTGTCGTCCTTTATGACCTCCTGCAGCCAGCTTTCGAGCGGCATATTGCCCCATTTTACGGCCCTCTGCACGAGGTATGACACCGGCGAATGCGGCTCGGTCTTCTGGAAGAAAGCCGCGACCTCTTCGAGGCGTCTCAAAGCCTCCGGACGGCCTTTTATCGGCCCGGAACCAATACCGGTCGAGCCTGAACCGCTGTCTTCCTCGTCGCTCCAACCTCCGTTGGATTCGGCGGCATCTACGGGATCGGGCTCTTCGAGGCGCTTTTTCTCAAGGATCTTCTTTACCTGTCCGCCGACCTCATCGAGGGATTTCTTCAATCCCGAAAGGCCCGGCATTTGATTCCGCTCGTACTTTGCCTCGATGACCGAATTCAGCTCTTCGATCGCCTCCCGGGCCTCATCGAAGGTAAACTGCATCTGCTCGCAAAAAGCGCGGCGTGTCCCAGCGACGGCCGCCTTCCATTTATCACCGGTCGTGCGGTTTTCGCGTTCGGCCTGCGCCCGCAGGTCATTCCAGCGTTCTTTGGCGGCGTCGTCAAGCGAGTCGAAGTTCGCCGGCATATCGAAGCGTTTCGCATCCTGCCAGTCGTTGAAACTCAGGCCTGCTCCGGCAGTGATCGCAACGTCCCGAACGCTCTGGGCCGCGTTCGATTCCAGCCACGAAACGGCATTCGCACGGCCTTCCTGATCGTTGTCTTCGACGACCGGAAACGCGCCGTCCCAAAAATTCTCATGAAGGCCCGCCATCAGCTTCAGGCTATCCCGAAGGCCGGCGAAGCCGTGCATCTTGATCAACGCTTCGCTCAGCCAAGCCGCGATCTGAAGGTCTTTTGAAAGGGTCGTAAGGGCGTTCACCGCGACATCGACCACCTTTCGGTAGTCGGCCGTCTTTAGCTCGGTCTGCCATTCGCCCTGAGCAACATCGATGTCGGCTCGCCGAGCATCGGCGATCTCATCGTAGATACCTGAATAACGCAGGCTGTCGCCGCCCGGATTTTCCTCGGAAATGGGCGCAAGAAGGGCATCTAGATCGATAACCGGCGGGGTTGGGGTTACATCGCTCATCTATTTGACAGCTCTCCTAGCCGTAAACAAAGGACGTGTGGAAAAAATACGTTGCCGAAGTCCCTTCATTCTACTACGAAAATGAAGAAAATGCGCACGAAAAATCCAACGCCGGAAGCATTTTGCATACAATAATGCGTCATTCTTAGGTCAAAAGAGACAAAAAAGGCCGTCTTCCACAAGAAAAGACGGCCTAAACGGTTATTTTTGCGTAACTTACGAAGTTCTTTGACTAAATTTCGTCATCCTCGTCGACGTCGAGCTTCATCGCTTCGTCGAGATCGAAATCCTCTTCTTCCTCGATCTCATCGGTCTCGATATCAATATCCTCGATCTCCTCGTCCGAGTCAGCACCCGGCAGGTCGAGCGGCATCGGCAGGCCGCCGCGGATGCTATCGACGATATCGTCAAATTCATCACGCGGAACCTGATTTTCCGTCGCATCCGGATCGACCTTGACGTTCCGGTAGTATTTCATACCGGTTCCGGCAGGAATGAGGCGTCCCATAATGACGTTCTCCTTGAGGCCGCGAAGGTAATCGACGCGTCCCGAGATCGCCGCTTCGGTGAGAACGCGTGTCGTCTCCTGGAAGCTGGCCGCCGAGATAAAGGAATCGGTCGAAAGGCTCGCCTTCGTAATCCCGAGCAGGAGCGGGTCGCCGACAGCCGGTTTGCCGCCTTCGTCGCGGACACGCTGGTTCTCGTCCTCATAACGGAAGCGGTCAACCTGTTCTTCCATCAGGAAGTCGGTGTCGCCGACGTCTTTGATCTTCACCCAGCGAAGCATCTGCCGAACGATGACCTCGATGTGCTTGTCGTTGATGTTAACGCCCTGGAGACGATAGACCTCCTGGATCTCGTTGACGATGTAATTCTGCAACGCCGTCATACCGAGAACACGCAGGATATCGTGCGGGTTCAAGGGGCCGTCCATAAGCGGTTCACCCGCACGGACCATATCGCCTTCCTGCACGTTGATGTGCGTACCGCGTGGAATATCGTATTCCCTTTCGCTGCCGTCGTCGCTGCGGACGAAGAGCTTGCGCTTACCCTTTGAGATCGGGCCGAAAGCGACCGTTCCGTCGATCTCGCTCATGACAGCGGTCTCGCCCGGACGACGTGCTTCGAAAAGCTCGACCACACGCGGCAGACCGCCGACGATATCCTTCGTCTTCGTCGTTTCACGCGGGATCTTCGCAATGATGTCGCCTGCCTTTACCGAATCGCCGTCATCGACGAGCAGGTTCGCACGGATCGGCATCTGGTAGGTCTTCAGGACCTTGTTGTTGCCCGAGCGGATCTCGATACGCGGCTGATTCTTCTCATCAGAATCCTTGACGACGAGGCGCTTCTGGCCGGTAACCTTATCGATCTCCTCTTCGACGGTCTTGCCTTCCTTGAGATCCTGGTACTTGATCGTGCCGGACTCTTCGGAAAGGATCGCGAAGGTGAACGGATCCCACGTAACGAGCACGTCGTCTTCCTTGACCTTCTGGCCGTCCTTGACGTGGATCTGTGCACCGTAAACCACCGTGTAGCGGGCCACTTCGCGGCCGCGATCGTCGATCAGAGTGATCTCGGACTGTCTGCGGAGCGAGACCTGTTCGCCGTCGCGGTTCTTGATGACCTTCATATCGTTCGGATTCAGGAACTTGACGGTTCCGTCCATCGCGGCGACGTGTTTGGTCTCCTGTTCGAGGCGTGCCGTACCGCCGACGTGGAACGTACGCATCGTCAGCTGCGTTCCCGGTTCGCCGATAGACTGTGCGGCGATAACGCCGACCGCTTCGCCGATCTCGACCGTGTTGCCGGTCGCGAGGTTGCGTCCGTAGCACTTGACGCAAAGGCCGCGGCGGGCTTCGCACGTCAAGGGCGAGCGGATGCGGACCTTCTGCAGGCCGGAAAGCTGTATCTGTGCGGCGATGTCCTCGTCGATATCCTCGTTCGCCTTGACGATCTTCGTACCGTCAACGGGATCGATGATATCGTCGAGCGAAACGTAACCGACGATGCGGTCACGCAAGGACTCGACCTCTTCACCGTTGCGGATGATCGCCTCGGTCCAGATGCCGCGGACCGTTCCGCAGTCGATCTCCGAAACGATCACGTCCTGCGCAACGTCAACGAGACGACGCGTCAGATAGCCCGAGTCCGCGGTCTTCAATGCCGTATCGGCAAGGCCCTTTCGGGCACCGTGCGTCGAGATGAAGTACTGCAGAACGTCGAGGCCTTCGCGGAAATTCGCAAGGATCGGGTTCTCGATGATCTCGCCGGACGGCTTCGCCATAAGGCCGCGCATACCGGCAAGCTGGCGGATCTGGGCTTCGGAACCGCGAGCACCGGAATCCGCCATGATGAGGATCGGATTGAGTTCCTTTCGCTCTTCTTCGCGGGTGTGCATCGCCTTGAACATCTCACGCGAGACCTGATCCGTAACTTCGGACCAGATGGCCGTGACCTTGTTCGTACGTTCGAGGTCGGTCATCGTTGCGTCCTCGTACTGCTTGCGGAGTTTTTCGACCTCCTTCAGGGCCTTGTCGATGATGCCCTTCTTTGAAGGCGGCGTGACCATGTCGTCGATACCGATCGAGACGCCTGCACGCGTAGCGTAAAGGAATCCCATCGTCTTGAGGTCGTCAAGAAGTGCCACGGTCTGCTCGTGTCCGAGTTTCAGGTGGCAGAAGGTAACGAGCGACTGCAGGCCCTTCTTCTTCAGAGTTCCGTTGATGTACGGCAAGCCGTCGCGGGTCAGGCGTTCGTTAAGGATTACGCGGCCTGCGGTCGTTTCGATGATCTGATCGACGTTGTCCCGGACCATCGCACGCATCACGTCCTGGTTATTGTGCTCGAGCGTAAGATCGACGAGATCGCCCCTCCATCGGAGCTTGATCTTCGACTGCGTTTCGATGACTCCCGCATCAAGAGCGAGCAGAACGTCGTCGATCGAGTTGAATGCCTTGCCTTCGCCCGTCAGTTCGTCGCGGCTAAGCGTAAGGTAGTAGCAGCCGAGAACGATATCCTGCGAAGGAACGGTGATCGGCTGGCCTGACGCCGGCGAAAGAAGGTTGTTCGACGCAAGCATCAGAACGCTCGCTTCGATCTGCGCTTCGGGCGAGAGCGGAATGTGCACGGCCATCTGGTCGCCGTCGAAGTCGGCGTTGAACGCCGTACAGACGAGCGGATGGATCTTGATCGCCTTGCCTTCGACAAGCACAGGCTCGAAGGCCTGGATACCGAGGCGGTGAAGCGTCGGTGCACGGTTCAAGAGCACGGGATGCTCGCTGATCACCTCTTCGAGGATGTCCCAGACGATCGGCTCTTGGCGCTCGACCATTTCGCGTGCCTGCTTGATGGTCGCGGCATGCTGTTCGCGTTCGAGCTTGTTGTAGATGAACGGCTTGAAAAGCTCGAGGGCCATCTTCTTCGGCAGGCCGCATTGATGGAGCTTGAGTTCCGGCCCGACAACGATGACCGAACGGCCCGAATAATCGACGCGCTTTCCGAGCAGATTCTGACGAAAACGTCCCTGCTTGCCCTTCAAAGTACCCGAAAGCGATTTGAGCGGGCGGTTGTTCGCACCGCGAAGCACGCGGCCGCGGCGTCCGTTATCAAAGAGAGCGTCGACCGCTTCCTGAAGCATTCGCTTCTCGTTGCGGACAATGACCTCAGGAGCACGCAGCTCGATGAGCTTCTTCAAGCGGTTGTTGCGGTTGATGACGCGGCGATAGAGATCGTTGAGATCGCTTGTCGCAAAACGTCCGCCGTCGAGAGGCACGAGCGGGCGAAGCTCCGGCGGAATGACCGGAATGACGTCAAGGATCATCCACTGCGGATCGTTCCCCGAACGCATGAATGAGTTCGCGACCTTCAGGCGCTTGCTGTATTTGAGTTTCTTCTGCTGCGAGGTCTCATCGCGCATCTTCTGGCGAAGGTCCTCGACGAGCTCTACGATGTCGATCGTCTGCAGAAGATCCTTGATCGCCTCGGCGCCCATCTTCGCAACGAACCCGTTCGGATAATCGCGGCTCAGTTCGCGAAAACGCTCGTCGTTAAGCAGGTCCTTTTCCTTGAGGTCGGGCACATCGCCCGGATCGACCACGATGTACGTCTCGAAATAAAGGATCTTTTCGAGATCGCGCAGAGTAATGTCGAGAAGATGCCCGATGCGCGACGGCAGCCCCTTGAAGAACCAGACGTGCGAACACGGCGAAGCAAGCTCGATGTGGCCGAGGCGTTCGCGTCGGACCTTCGACTGCGTAACCTCGACGCCGCACTTATCGCAGATCACTCCGCGGTGCTTCATCCTCTTGTATTTGCCGCAAAGACATTCCCAGTCAGCCACCGGGCCGAATATACGGGCACAGAAAAGGCCGTCGCGTTCGGGCTTGAATGTGCGGTAGTTGATCGTCTCCGGCTTCGTAACCTCGCCGTGCGACCACGAACGGATCTTGTCCGGCGAAGCAAGGCTGATACGGATCGCCTCATAATTCGGCGTCAACTGAGTTTTGTTATCGTTATTGAATCGAAACATATTTCTCCAAGTTCAATGTTCCAGGTTCAAGGTTCCAGGTTCTTCAAGCTCTTTAACTTGGAACCCGGAACTTTGAACTTTGAACCTCTTAATCCACTCCCACCAGAGCGTCCACGCCGGCGGCGACCTCTTCGGGATCGATCTGATCTTCCTGAATGAGTTCGACATCGAGACAGAGCGACTGCAGTTCGCGTACGAGCACGTTGAACGATTCCGGAATGCCCGGCTCGAAATTCGAAACGCCCTTGACGATCTTTTCGTAGATCTTCGAGCGGCCCGCAACGTCGTCCGACTTGCAGGTAAGAAGCTCCTGCAGGATGTGCGCCGCACCGTAGGCCTCAAGTGCCCAGACCTCCATTTCGCCGAAACGCTGTCCGCCGAATTGAGCCTTACCGCCCAACGGCTGCTGCGTGATAAGGCTGTACGGCCCGATCGAGCGTGCGTGGATCTTGTCATCGACAAGGTGCGAGAGCTTGAGCATATAGATGTAACCGACGGTTACCTTCTGCTCGAACTGCTCACCGGTCAAACCGTCGTAAAGACGCGTCTTGCCCGACGGACCGACCGAATTCGGCAGGTCAAGCTCGTCGAACTTGCCGTTCGCCTTGCCGATATATTCCTTGATCTCCTTCTCGGTCGCACCGTCAAAGACAGGCGTCGCAAAGTGCAGCCCGAGGATGCGGGCTGCCCAGCCGAGGTGAGTTTCGAGGATCTGGCCGACATTCATACGCGAAGGCACGCCGAGCGGATTCAGCACGATCTCGACCGGCGTTCCGTCCGGCAGGTACGGCATATCTTCCTCGGGCAGGATGCGTGCGATAACGCCCTTGTTGCCGTGGCGGCCTGCCATCTTGTCGCCGACCGAAAGCTTACGCTTCATCGCGACAAAGACCTTGACCATCTTGATCACGCCCGGAGGCAGTTCATCGCCCTGCTTGAGCTTTGTGATTTTCTCGTCATAGATGTCGCGAAGAATGTTGATCTGACGCTCGGTGCGCTGTTCGTACTCCTTCACCTCGCCCGCGATGTCGATCGAGCCGGCCGAAACCTCAGCCTTTCGAAGCACCTTCAGCTCGATGTCGGCCAGCAGTTCGCGTGTCAGGACGGTTCCTTTCTTGATGACGATCTCCTTGCCGTCAAGCAGGTCTTTCGTCAGTTTGCGTCCGTCGAAAAGCTCGAAGATACGCTCGTTCCGCTGCTCTTCGAGAATACGGATCTCGTCCGCGAGATCGCGGTGAAGATCGTCCTCTTCCATCGTCTCGATATCGAGGCTGCGTCCGTCCTTATCCTGTCCCTTGCGGGTGAAGATCTGGACATCGACGACCGTTCCGTCGATTCCCGGCGGGCAGGTGAGCGATGCGTCCTTCACATCGCCGGCCTTTTCGCCGAAGATCGCACGAAGGAGTTTCTCCTCGGCGGTCAGCTGCGTTTCGCCCTTCGGCGTAACCTTTCCGACGAGCACCGAACCCGGTTTTACCTGAGCGCCGATGCGGATGATGCCCGATTCATCGAGATCGCGGAGCATATTCTCGCCGATATTCGGAATATCGCGAGTGATCTCCTCGGGGCCGAGCTTTGTGTCCCGTGCCTCGATCTCGAGCTCCTCGATGTGGATCGACGTATAGTAATCGTCCTTGACGAGGCGTTCGGATACGAGGATCGCGTCCTCGAAGTTGTAACCGCGCCACGGCATGAATGCGACAAGCACGTTGCGTCCCAAGGCGAGTTCGCCTCGGTCGGTACAAGGTCCGTCAGCAATGACCTGGCCTTTGCGTACGCGTTCGCCGACAGCGACGATAGGCCGCTGGTTGATACACGTGTTCTGATTCGAACGCGTGAACTTCACGAGCGAATAGATGTCGGCCGTCACCTCGCGTGAGATCGTGCCGTCAACCTGATGGTCGGCTTTCACGATAATGCGTTCGGAATCGACATAATCGACGACACCGTTACGTTTTGCGATGACCACAGCACCCGAATCGCGTGCGGCGATCTTCTCCATTCCCGTCCCGACGTAAGGCGATTCTGCACGCAGAAGCGGCACTGACTGACGCTGCATGTTCGAGCCCATAAGAGCACGGTTCGCGTCGTCGTTCTCAAGGAACGGTATCAGCGAAGCGGCGACCGAAACGAGCTGCTTCGGCGAGACGTCCATATACTGGATCTCGCTCTTGTCTGCGGTGATGAACTCGCCCTTTTGCCGTGCGGCGTTTCGCTCATTGACGATGTAGCCTTTTTCGTCAAGCTCGATATTCGCCTGGCCGATGATGTAAAGGTCTTCTTTCCACGCCGTCAGATAGAACGGATACGGTTCGAATTCGGCCTCTTTGCCGTCCTTGATGCGCTTATTGGCGTTCACGACAGCCTCCATCGGCACGTGTTCGCCCGGCTTGAATTTCGTGTCGCCGCCGTTCAGGACCTTTACGTATTCGACGACGCGGCCATCCTCGACCTTTCGGTAAGGCGACTCGATGAAGCCGAATTCGTTGATCCGTGCAAAGCACGAGAGCGACGAGATGAGGCCGATGTTCGGGCCTTCAGGCGTCTCGATCGGGCAGATGCGGCCGTAGTGCGTCGGGTGCACGTCGCGAACCTCAAAACCCGCACGCTCACGCGAAAGTCCGCCCGGCCCAAGTGCCGAAAGGCGTCGTTTGTGCGTGATCTCGGAGAGCGGATTCGTCTGATCCATGAACTGCGAAAGCTGCGACGAACCGAAGAATTCGCGAACCGCCGCCGTAACCGGTTTTGCGTTCACGAGGTCGCGCGGCATCGTCGTGTTCATATCCTGCTGGATCGACATCTTCTCCTTGATCGCGCGTTCCATCCGCTCAAGGCCGATGCGGAACTGATTCTCGAGCAGCTCGCCGACGGCGCGAACGCGTCGGTTTCCGAGATGATCGATATCGTCCTGGAAATAATTCTCGCTGTCGCGCTTCATCTTGAGCAGATATGTGACGACATTGATGAAATCCATCGGCGCAAGAAGCGGATCCGTGATACGGTCACGCTCGTCCCGGCCCATCTTGATGTTGAATTTCAGGCGGCCGACACGCGAAAGGTCAAAACGCCGTGCATCGAAGAACATACCTTCGAGCAGCCGATAGGCCGTCGGAACGGTCGGCGGATCGCCGGGACGCATCTTGCGATAGATCTCGAGCAGGGCATCGACCGGCTTGGAGATCGCGTCCTTCCTCAGCGTTGCCGAGATCACCTCGCCGATAACGTCGCGTTTCGGGAAGAAGACCGAAAACTCGGTGACGCCGCTCTCAATGATCACTTGGAGCTTGTCGGTCGTGATCTCGGTATTCGCCTCGATGATGACCTCGCCCGTTTCCATGTTGACGACATCGTCAAGTGCGAACGCACCTTCGAGATCGGCCGACATCACGCGAACCTTGTCCTTCTTGAGATGACGCAGGTCGGAAAGGCCTGATTTCGTGATCTTCTTGCCCGATCGGACGACATCTTCTTTCTTGTCTTTGATGTCCTCATCGGCACGCATCCCGACAAGATTCGTCTCGCCGGACTTCTCGACCTTGAAATAGACCTTACCCTTCTCGACCAGAACGGTGTCGGTCGTGTAGAAGAGCTTCAGGATACTCGAATTGCTGTATTCCGCGTTCTTTACGACCTCTTCGAGAATATTGTCCGAGACCGTCTTCATATCGATCTGCGGGTTGAGCCACAGGCCGAGCGCACGCAGGAACACGGTCGCGACTATCTTTCGCTTACCGAGACGAGCGTGCAGAATGCCCTTCTGGTCGTATTCGAATTCGACCCACGAACCGCGATACGGAATGATCTTCGCCAGGAATTCGTCGCGGTCGCCCTTGAAGAAAACGCCGGGCGAGCGATGCAGCTGCGAGACGATCACGCGTTCGGTACCGTTGATGATGAACGTGCCGTTATCGGTCATCAGCGGGATCTCGCCAAAGAAAACGTCCTCTTCTTTGATGTCGCGAACGGTCGCAACGCCTGTATCGGGATCCTTGTCATAGACCGTCAGGCGGATCTTCACCTTGAGCGGCACGCTGTACGACATACCGCGTTCCTGACACTCCTGCTGATCGTGCTTGTGCTTGAGGCCGACTGGCTCACCGCAGTTGTTGCAGAGATTCGGGCGGACGGCGTTGAATGTGCCGCAGTTCGAACAAAGCACTTCGGCCGGGTTGAAAGGATCGACCTTGATCTTGGCCGAACAATTCTTACAGTTGGCACGCAGATGTTCGAGGCCCTCCAGGTTGCCGCATTTGCATTGCCAGTTTCCGATCTGATACTCGACGTATTCGAGCGTCGCCGTCTCGCGAAAATCCGAGACCGGGAAGATCGACGAGAAAACGGATTGAAGTCCGACGTAGTCGCGCTCTTCCGGGATCAGGTCCATCTGGAGGAACCGGTTGTACGATTCGCGTTGGACCTCGATCAGGTTCGGGATCTGCGCCGTGGTGTAGATCTTCGAAAAATCCACACGTTCCGGCGACTGGCTCGTTCGCCGTCCAAGCCCCGATGTGTTGTTCTGAAGAGGATTGTTGATCATATGTCTAAAAAGCGGGCTATAAAAAACCTATTGCAATTTGCCCCGGACAATTGCTACGATACCTGCGAACAAGTTCGGTGCCCTGTCCGGTTTGGTTCCCTTACCGACCTTCGCGTAAAGAGACGCCAAATGCGGCCGTGAGCAAAGTTTGCCCAGACCGCTTATAAGCAGTAAAAATACTGTTTCGAGTTAACGAGCGTGCCGAAAAAAGGGACACCTACTCTCCATTTTCGAGGCGAAGAAAGTCCGCCTCCTAAAGCGCCACCGGCAATGCGGTCTTCCGATCCGTCACCACCGCACCGGCAAGATGCCGGAAAACCACCCTCGAATCCACGTCAGAGTGCGGAACCTGTTATCATAACAGACCCGAACCGATAAAGCAATACCAAGATCTAGAACCGGGACGACGCGTCTTTCCCGCCAAAGATAACGATCTTGGCCGCTCACAGGCCTTCAAAGGTTGCCGGTCAGGACCGAGCGCCCTTTAACGGGACACCCGGCCTGCCGGATCTTTTCGCAAAGAAAAGCGAAAACGAAGCTTATTTGACCTCTACGGTCGCACCCGCTTCGGTAAGCTTTGCCTTGATATCGTCAGCTTCTGCCTTGGAAACGCCTTCCTTGAGCGGTTTCGGAGCACCGTCAACGAGGTCCTTTGCTTCCTTGAGGCCGAGGCCTGCGACGATCTCACGGACGACCTTGATGACGCCGATCTTATTGCCGCCGGCCGCCGCAAGGATAACGTCATACGAATCCTTCTCTTCAGCTGCGCCTGCACCATCGCCTGCACCTGCACCGGCCGCCGCAACCATAACCGGAGCTGCTGCCGCTGCTGCTGAAACACCAAAAACCTCTTCGAGTTCCTTGACGAGCTCCGACGCTTCGAGAAGCGACATACCCTTCAAATACTCAACAACATCGTCTTTTGTAACTGCCATGATAATTATCTATCTCCTAATTTAGGGTTCTCTGTTTAGTAAATCGTCAATAGTAAATCGAAACTGTCTATTTCCTATTTTCGATCCACTATTAACTGTCTTTGCCGCTAGAACCCAGGGACACAAGAGCGAATGGGCTGCATCACCTTTCGCGTCCGTATCCGAAGCCGCCTGCGACCTGACAATCACAAACGCTCGTTTTACCTTGAGTACGGCCTTAGCGGGTAAATACCCGCAATTTCAAACTTCGAGACCTCAGGCCGCAACCGGACGTGAGCTCTCGAAAAACCTTATTCAGCTTTCGCTTCATCCTCGGCAGGTGCCGCTTCCGCTTCTGCGGCCGGCGCCTCCGGAGCAAGCTCCAGGACGTCTTCGGCCGGCGCTGCCTCTTGAGCAGGGGCTTCCTCGGCCGCGGGTGCAGCCTCAGCTGCCGGTGCAGGTGTTCCTGCCGCACGGCCTTCCTGCTCGCCGATCTGTTTGATCACGACCGCAAGGTCACGCGGAACCGCGTTGATTACCGTTACGATACGCTGTGCCTGAGCGTTGAGCACATAGAGAAGCTTCGAAATAAGCTCTTCTTTGCTCGGCAGGCTTGCGATCGTCTTGAGCTGTGCAAGATCGACGACCTTGCCGTCAACGACGCCCGATTTGAACGTATAATGATCGGCATTGTCGGCCACGAACTTCGAAACGGCCTTTGAAAGCACGACCGGATCGTTGTCCGTCCATGCAAGAGCGGTAACGCCCTTGAGATCGCCCGAGACCTCCTCGTACGGCGTGCCTTTGACAGCGATGCGGGCAAGCGTGTTCTTTACGACCTGATACCGGCCGCCCGCGGCACGGATCTGCTCTCGAAATTCCTGATCTTTCTGTACTGTAAGCCCGTTAAAGCTTACGATCATCGCGGACTTCGAATCCTTAAGGGACTCGGCAAGTGCGTTCAGATCGTTCTGTTTTGTTTCTCTCGATTTCATCTTTCCAGTTGAGCCCTAAATTCCGTGTGGACTCTGCAACACTCCAAACCTTAGGCGTATGCCAATTCGTCAAGAAGCACGCCCGGGCTCATCGTGGCCGCGAGATTGATCTTCTTCAGATAACGTCCCTTTGCCGTGGTCGGCTTTGCCTTCATAACGGCGTTGATAAGGACGCGTGTGTTCTCTTCGAGTTTTGCAGGGTCGAACGAGACCTTGCCGACGGGCGAGTGAATAACGCCCGTCTTATCGACGCGATATTCGACCTTGCCGGCCTTTGTCTCTTCGACGGCCGTTTTCACGTCCATCGTAACGGTACCCGTTTTAGGGTTCGGCATAAGGCCGCGTGGGCCGAGGAGCTTACCGAGCTGTCCGACCTTGCCCATCATATCGGGCGTCGCGATCAGAGCATCGAAATCGAGCCATCCGCCTTTTATCTTCTCGACGATGTCATCTCCGCCGGCGACATCCGCACCCGCATCTTCCGCCTCTTTGATCTTGTCGCCTTGAGCGACGACAACGACCTTCTTGGCGGCTCCGCCAAGGCCGTGCGGCAGAACGACAGTTCCACGCACGAGCTGATCCGCTTTTCGCGGATCGACGCCGAGCCACATCGTCAGTTCAACTGTTTCGTCGAATTTTGCGAAGGCGATCTCTTTAAGTTTGCCGATCGCTTCGTCGAGTGAGTGCTTCTTGCCCGTCTCGATCTTCTCGAGAGCGGCAAGATATTTCTTACCGTGTTTCATTTTACCTCCAGGTGTTAGCGGCAACTTGCGGTTGCCTCCCTTTCTTAGGGACGAGGGGCTAGGGACAAGGGCTCATTTGTGCCCTCGTCCCTTGTCCCTAAACCCATTTTTATCCTTCCACTGTCAGTCCCATCGACTTGGCAGTGCCCTCGATGGTACGCATTGCGGCCTCGATATTCGTCGTATTGAGGTCCTGCATCTTCTTTTCGGCGATCTCGCGGATCTTGTCACGCGAAATGCTGCCTACCTTTTCACGATTCGGTTTGCCCGAACCCTTCGGTATTCCCGCTGCTTTTCTGAGCAGATCGCCCGCCGGCGGCGTCTTAGTCTCGAAAGTGAACGAGCGGTCTGCATAGACCGTTATCACGACCGGTATCTTCATATCCGGATCGTCGTTCTGCGTCTTGGCGTTGAACGCCTTGCAGAACTCCATGATGTTGACGCCGTGCTGGCCCAAAGCCGGGCCGATCGGCGGTGCAGGGTTGGCCTTACCGGCCGGTATCTGCAGCTTGATGTAACCTTCTATCTTCTTTGCCATTTCTTTCTCGGAACGCGGACGCCCCCGTCCGCAACACAAAACTTTTGATCTTTTTATCGCAACGCATGCGGACGAGGGCGTCCGCGTTCCGTTACTCTTCTTCCGCGAAGGTCACTTTTTCGACCTCCAAAAAGCTCAATTCGTACGGCGTCGAGCGGCCGAAGATCGTGATCGAGACCTTCAATACCGCCTTGTCCTCGTTGACCTCTTCGACCTTGCCGGTAAAGCTCGCGAATGGGCCGGACTTGATCCTCACGACCTCGCCGACCTGATACGTGAACTTCGGTTTCGGCTTCTCGGTCGCGGCCTCGATATTCAGGACGATCTGATCGACCTCGGCCTGGCTGAGCGGCGTCGGCTGCTTGCCGCCTAAGAATCCTGTAACCTTCGGGGTCGCCTTGATCGCGTGAAAGACGTTATCAGGGATCTTGCCCTTTTCGTCACATTCGATCTCGACAAGCACATAGCCCGGATAGAACATTCGCTCCGAGACGTATTCTTTGTTGCCGCGAAGTTCGATGACCTTCTCTTTCGGCAGCAGGACGCCGGTGATCTGCTCGGCTAACTCCATATCGCGGATGCGAGCGTTCAGGCTTTCAACGACCTTATTTTCGTGTCCTGAATATGTGTGGATGAAAAACCACTGCTTCATTTCAAATATCCTTAATTAAAGCCCCGCGATCTTGTTTATCACCCAGGAAAGGCCGTCAAGCAGATACACCCAGATGTAATCAGCAACGAAGAGATATAGGCCGAAGAATATAACGCTCACGATAACGACGATCGTCGTATTGCGAACCTCTTCCCGGTCGGGGAAAGTGGTCTTGTCGAGCTCGGCTCGCGTTTCTTTGATAAAAACGCCGATCCCCTCTTTTTCCTTCTTGGGCGCTTGTGCTACAGCTTCGGACACCTTATTTCTCTCCTTCTAGACGAGGCAAACTCTCGATTTAGCGCGGTCCTCGTTCACGATCATTGCAATGGCAGGGGTACCAGGACTCGAACCCGGACCTAAGGTTTTGGAGACCTCCATGCTAACCATTGACACCATACCCCTATCCCAATTGCGGAATTTCGAATACGGAATGCGGAATTATTCCGCCTTCCGCACTCCGCGTTCCGCATTTATTTGTTTTCTCTATGCAGCCTGTGCGTACGGCAGCGACGGCAGAATTTATTGAGCTCAAGCCTGTTCGGCGTGTTCTTCTTGTTCTTCGTCGTTACGTAATTCCGCTCTTTGCACTCTGTGCACTGCAAAACGATGTTATCTCTAGGCATAATTCGTTCGTAGTTGGTTGTTCGCTGTTCGTGGCCGCTTTTTCAACAACGAGCCACAAACAACGACCAACGAACCTTTTTACTCAACAACTTCTGACACGGTACCTGCACCGACTGTGCGGCCGCCTTCGCGGATAGCGAAACGCAGGCCCTTCT
>CALMYB010000021.1 GCA_937873515.1 uncultured Acidobacteriota bacterium | reverse complement strand
TCCTCATTGCAAGAATCTCCTCCAATCTTAATTGATTCTTGCTTTCCTACTGGTGTAATTTTACGGGAGCAGGTCATTTTCTTTAGATCCTAAGCATAGAAGGCCAACGTGCTAACCATCGTGTTGTTTAAGTATGAGTAGCAGCTGCACAGGCGAGACGGGCGAAGGCCGGCGATCAACGGCTCTGCCCGTCCTCTCAAACACCGAAAAAAACGCCGCGAAAATCCCGCATTCAAGGATCAGCCGCTGGCGCGCCGGCGCGCTTATCCTTTTGACGGCTTTGATGGTAGCCCATTTTATCCAGTGGCAGATCTCCGGCTCTACCGTATCGCCTATCGAACCGTCCGAGGCCATGCAGACCTTGAGCCGCGGTGCCATCAATGCCGGCTTTATCTTCTTTGCTCTTGCGATACTTTCAACTCTGGTCCTCGGCCGCTGGATCTGCGGATGGGCATGCCACGTGGTCGCGCTTCAAGATTTTGCGGCCTGGATGCTCAAGAAGGTCGGCATTAAACCGCGGCCTTTCCGTTCGCGCCTTTTAATGTGGGTGCCGCTGCTTGCTGCACTTTATATGTTCGGGCTGCCTGTGCTGAACCGCATTCTTGCTCCGCCTCCGGGCGAAGGTGTGATCCCGCAATTTACGAACCACATAGTCACTCAGGATTTTTGGAGCACTTTCCCGACACTTGCTGTTGCGATCCCGTTCCTATTTATCTGCGGATTCGTAACGGTCTATTTCCTCGGTTCAAAGGGTTTCTGCACTTACGCGTGTCCATACGGCGGCTTCTTTGCAGTGGCCGATAAGGTTGCAGTGGGACGGATCCGCGTAACAGATGCGTGCGATCAATGCGGATACTGCACGGCCGCCTGCACATCGAACGTGATCGTACACGCCGAGGTTCGCGAGCACGGAATGGTAACCGATCCCGGCTGTATGAAGTGTATGGACTGCGTCAGCGTCTGTCCGACCAACGCGCTTTACTATGGTTTCGGCAAGCCGTCGCTCGGTACCGCAAACAAAGTAAAGAAGACCTTTTCGCTTACTTGGCCGGAAGAGATCGGTGCTGCCGTCTTCTTCCTTCTAAGCCTTTACGCCTTTTGGGATACATACCAGCTCATCCCGATGCTGCTTGCGCTTGCACTCGCCGGCATCACGACATTTGTTGCATGGCGAACATATCGATTGTTCGTTTCAAACGACCTTTCGCTCTATCAATTCAACCTAAAGAACGGCGGCAAGGTCACGCGTGCGGGTTCGATCTTTCTCGTACTTTCGCTCGTCTGGCTCGGCCTAACGGCGCACAGCGGTTGGATACGCTATCACGAATGGCAGGGTGCGAACGCCTTCGAAGCGATACACTTGCCCGATGAGGTCGCACTCGCACAGGCAAATCCCGTCCAATGGCTTTCACCCGCAGATAAGCAGAACATCGCTGCCGGCCGTACGCATTTTTCGACCGCGCGGAACAACGGCCTCTTCACGAATGTCCAGGCACTCTCGAAACTCGCCTGGCTTGAATATTTGGGAGGCGATGCAGGCAAAGCGACGGATACGCTTGCGGACGCTTCTGCCCACGAGCATGGTGCGGCAAAAGCTCTTGCAGATTATTATCGCGGTGCCATACTGAACCGGACCGGAAAACACGCTGAGGCGATCACGAGCCTCGACGCCGCACTTAAAGAACGTCCCGACCTGACGCTTGCTCTCGAACAAAAAGGCGAGGCTCTTTGGAGCCTTGGGCGACAAAAGGACGCGTTCGATACGTGGTCGCAGGCCGTGCGTGAGAATCCGAACCTTCCGCTTGCGACGTCGTTCCTCGCCGGTGCCGCCAAAGCCGCCGGCGATGACACCTTGGCCGCGAACTTTCAGGCACGGGCCAATCAGCTTACTCCCAACGACCCGCTATTTCATTGGATGTTGGGAATGCGTCTGAAAGCAGCCGGAATGGACGATCTCGCCGATCAGCATTTCGCTCGAGCGATCGAGATGAACCCGAAATTCAAGGCCGCAAAAAGATCCTAGGCCGCGGGCCGTTCACTACTCGCGGAAGAAGGATCGTCGCGTTCGCGAGGCGGAAACTCATCGACCTTTGGCGGCGTTCCTGTCGGTTCAAGGGCGGCCTTCAGCACTTCCGAAATATACTTCACGGGAATGAACTCAAGTTCTTTCTTCACGTCGTCCGGAATTTCGTCTGTGTCAGGCTCGTTCCTATCCGGCAGGATAATTCTGCGAATTCCGGCCCGGTGCGCAGCCATAACCTTTTCTTTGACACCGCCAACCGGAAAAACGAGTCCCGAAAGCGTGATCTCGCCCGTCATTGACGTATCCGAGCGGACCTTTCGCCCCGTATAGAGCGATGCCATCGCCGAAGCCATTGTCACGCCCGCCGACGGCCCATCTTTCGGGATCGATCCTGCCGGAACGTGTATGTGGATTCCGTTGTGCTTTATCAACTCGGTGTCGATACCGAAATCTCCAGCATGCGACCAGAGGTAACTGCGCGCCGCCTGCGCGGATTCCTTCATCACATCGCCAAGCTGGCCCGTAAGCGTAAGTCCGCCGCCGCCCGGCAAAAGCGTCGCCTCGATAAAGAGAACTTCGCCACCCATTTCCGTCCAGGCCATTCCGGTCGCAACGCCCGGCGGCAGCTCTTTCCTCGCTTCTTCCGGAAAAACACGCGGAGCTCCGAGGTAGCCGCGAACTTCTTCGACGGAGACAACGACCTTGTCGGTCGAGCCCTGCGCGACCTTCAATGCGACCTTTCTAGCGATGTTCCCAATCGAACGTTCAAGCTGGCGAACACCTGCCTCGCGCGTATATCGCGTGGTGAGCAGATTCACCGCATCATCTCTGATCTCGAGTTGTTCGGACGTAAGGCCCGTTTCTTTTATCTGCCGCGGAATTAGATATTGTTTGGCGATCTCAAGTTTTTCGCGGTCGCTGTAACCGGCAAGCTGGATTATCTCCATCCTGTCGCGAAGCGGCATCGGGATAGGCGAAAGCTGATTTGCCGTCGCGATAAAGAAAACCTTCGAGAGATCGAACGGCAGATCGAGATAATTATCGCGAAACGTGTTGTTCTGTGCCGGATCGAGTATCTCGAGCAATGCCGACGCCGGGTCGCCGCGAAAATCGTTGCCGAGCTTGTCGATCTCATCGAGCATCAGAACCGGATTGTTGACACCTACGCGCCGGAGCGACTGAATTATCCTGCCCGGCATCGCACCGATATAAGTGCGTCGATGCCCGCGAAGCTCAGCCTCATCACGCATCCCGCCAAGGCTCATACGGTCAAATTCCCGTCCCAACGCCCTAGCGATAGAGCGTCCCAAACTCGTTTTTCCGACTCCCGGCGGCCCAACGAACAACAGGATCGGGCTCTTGCTGTCGGGCCGAAGTTTTACGACCGCAAGCGATTCGAGGATCCGCTCCTTTATATCTTCAAGCCCGTAATGATCTTCATCGAGGATCTTTCGTGCTTCGACGAGATCGAGTTTCTCCTCGCTCGATTTCCGCCACGGAAGTTCCAGGACGTATTCGAGATATGTGCGGATCACGTGGTAATCCGGAGCGGATTGCGGCAGCTGCTCCATTCGCTTTAGCTCGCGTGTCGCCTCCTTGCGAACATCGTCCGGAAGGTCGGCATTTTCGAGCCTTTCGCGAAGCTGTTCGGCCTCTGCCTTCTCGCCCGAATCTTCATCGCCAAGCTCTTTCTGGATCGCCTTCATCTGCTGACGAAGCACATAATCGCGCTGAGATTTGTCCATCTCGTGCTGCGCTTCTGTTGCGATCTTCGAACGGATCTCCATTATCTCCAGCTCGCGAGCGAGAGCCGCATGCGTGAGCGTCAACAGCCCGTCAACCGTGCTCGATTCGAGCATTTTCTGCTCTGTCTCGGTCCCGAGATCAAGGACGCTGGCGAGAAAGTATGCAAGCTGCACGGGATCCTGCTGCGACATTATCGCCATACGGATCTCGGGTGGAACATTCGGCAGCAGAGCAAGGGCCTGCTGTATCATCCCCTGGATATTGCGTTTGAGTGCCTCGACCTCTTCATTGTCGATGACGCTCAGCTCTGACTGCACACGCACCTTCGCGCGCATATACGGCTGCTCGCTGACCCACTCGATGACCTCGAAGCGCTCGATGCCCTGAACGATCAATTGCATCACACCCTCGTTCCGCATCATTCGCTTGATGTTTACGACGGTGCCGATCTGATAAAGGTCTTTTGGGGCTGCGTCATCGCCCGTTACATTCTCGGTCTTTGTCGTAACGCAGGCGATCAGCTTCTCTTCAGTGGCAAGAGCAGCCTCGACCGCACGAGTGGAGCGTTCGCGGCCAACGGCAAGCGGTACTACGGTCTCGGGAAAAAGCGTCGTGTTCTGAAGCGGCAGAACAGGGATCTCAAGTTCTTCCGGTAACGCCTCGGCCGGCCTTTCGTTTTCGCTTTCAGGGGTATTATCAGCCATTTGCACCTTTTCTTAAATGGATCATAAGAAGCCCGTTGTCGAAATTATGTTCGACACGCGCACCTTCTATCGAAGCAGGGAAATTCAGTGTTTTTTCGAAATTGCTGTACGTGATCTCCATCTGGTGGTAATTCGCTCCGACGCCGCACGAGCGATCACGACGCGTGCCGGAGATATAAAGCGTTTTGCCATGCACCTCGATCACGATATCTTCGGGGGAAACGCCCGCGAGTTCGACCTTGACGATCCAGCCTTCGCTTGTTTGATAGACGTCCGCGGCAGGATACCAAAGGTTGCCCGAGCGGACGTTGCGGGAAGACGAAATGAACTGGAAATGACGATTTATGGACTTTGCCATATAGAAATAAGGCTATTTATTCTGCCAAAACCCTGCACCGGACGAGATCTCTTCCAACGTTTCGGCGATCGCCTGCTCATCTTCGCTTTGAAGAGCAACGTCTGCCATTGCGATGATCCCTGCAAGTTTCCCGTCTGACTCTACAACGGGAACGCGGCGGACCTTTTTCTCGCCCATCAGTCTGACGGCTTCAAAAACATAGCTGTCCGGCCCGATCGTAAAAAGCTCCGTGGTCATCACATCACCTAGGTTCGTCTCCGGCCCGACACCGTCCGCAACACCGCGAACAACGATGTCGCGATCTGTTACGATCCCGATCAGCTTGCCTTCATCAACGACCGGAACCGCGCCCATATCGCCGTCAAGCATCATCAGGGCCGCTTCCTTGAGCGAGGTCGAGCGAACGGCCGTTTTTAATTTGGTCGTCATTATTTCGCGGCACTTCTTGCGCGCGTAGGCCGCCCTTTCCTCATTTGTCATCATAATATCTCCTTCTATCTATTGTGTTCGCAATGCGACAAAAAGACAAGATAGTTCACGGTACCCTCAAAAAGCGGCTCTACTGCCAAAACCCTTGCAAGAGTTGTTAATATATTGACGTGCTTTTTCGCGAAACGATCTTCATAACAGGATTTCCCGGCTTTTTGGCGACCCGCCTCGTCGAAAGGCTTGCACGTACCGAGGTTCAATTCTTTCTTCTAGTGCAGCCAAAGCTTGTCGAACAGGCAATGGAAGAGGTGCAGGCGATCTCGGAAGAGACAGCGACCCCGCTCGAATGTTTCTCGATCATCGAGGGCGATATTCGCGAACCCAATCTCGGAGCCGACGAGGAAGACCTCGAGGCCATCCGACGCGAAGTAACCTCGGTATTTCATTTCGCCGCCGTCTATGACCTCGGAATCGACAAGGAAACCGCCTTTAGCGTAAACGTCGAAGGCACGCGCAACGTGAACGACCTTGTCGGCCAGATCGCGAACCTTCGGCGATATAACTACATCTCGACGTGCTATGTCGCAGGCGAACGCAGGGGCCGCATTCTCGAGACCGAACTGGAACATTCTGCCGGATTCAAGAATCACTACGAAGAGAGCAAATACCTTGCCGAGATCGAGGTCGAACGGCTCAAAGATGAGCTGCCGATCACGATCTTCCGTCCATCGGTCGTGGTCGGTGATTCACAGACCGGCGAGACGGCGAAGTACGACGGCATCTATTATCTGATCCAATATCTTCGAAAGGCCGCGATCGTTCTCCGCATACTTAATGTGGGAAACAAGCGCGTGAAGCTGAACCTCGTCCCGGTCGATTTCGTTGTCGACGCGATCGCCGTCTTGTCAGAAGACGAAGCCGCGAAAGGCAAGACGCTTGCGATCGCCGATCCTGATCCGTTGACGACCGGCGAACTGTTCGATGCGATCGCGTACGCGCTTACGGGCCGAAGATCCGAGTTCGCACCGTCGGCCGGCCTCACAAAATGGTTCTTGAATACCTCGATCTCCCCAAAGATCACGGGCCTGCCGCATTATGGCGTGCCGTACTTCTTCATCGAGCAGGAATATGACACGTCCGACACGGACGAGCTTCTCGAAAAACACGGCATCAAATGCCCGCGCTTCCCCGATTATGTCGAGAACCTCATCGCCTTTGTCGAAGAAAACCCCGAAATCTAGCGGTCGATCAAAGTGACGCACTCGGCCCGGTTTCGCCGACAGCAGCGGGAGTGGTTCTATTGGCTTACGGCGGCTTCGGAGGTGGACCTGATCTTTTCCTCGATCGCACGGGCGAATTCGTTGGTCTTCGCAGTGCCGCCCAGGTCGCGTGTGAGGTGCTTGCCGTCGGCAAAAACAGCCAGCATAGCGTCATTCATGCGGTCCGCAGCAGCCTTTTCGCCGATATGATGAAGCATTTGCACGGCTGAGAGCATCAGGGCAGTCGGGTTTGCAATGCCCTGGCCGGCAATATCCGGGGCCGAACCGTGCACGGCTTCAAAGACGGCGCCAAGCTCACCGATATTTGCTCCGGGAGCGAGGCCGAGGCCGCCGATCAAACCGGCGCAAAGGTCTGAAACGATATCGCCGTAAAGGTTTTCGAGCACCATCACGTCGAACTGTTCCGGCCGCATCACAAGCTGCATGCAGCAGTTGTCGATGATCTTGTCATCGGCCTCAATGTCAGGGAATTCCTTGGCAACGTTATAAAAACATTCGAGAAAAAGCCCGTCCGAAAGCTTCATGATGTTGGCTTTGTGGACAGCGGTAACCTTCTTGCGCCCATTGGCGGCAGCGTATTCAAAGGCATAGCGCGCGATGCGTGTCGAGGCTTTTTCGGTGATGATCTTTAGGCTTTCGACAACGCCGGGGACAACGATATGTTCGAGACCGGCATAGAGATCCTCGGTGTTCTCGCGAACGATCACAAGATCGAGCTCGGGATAACGGCAAGGAACGTTCGGCAGGGCTTTCACGGGTCGGACATTCGCGTAAAGGTCGAGAGCCTTTCGCAGGCCGACATTGACCGACGTAAAGCCCTTGCCGATCGGCGTCATTTGCGGGCCCTTGAGCGCTACTTTGTTTAGCTTGATCGAATCGATCGTTGCTTCGGGTAGCGTCGTCCGGAATTTTTCCTGAGCCTGTGCTCCAAGGATCTGTGTTTCCCATTCGATATCAACGCCAGTCGCCTCGATTACGCGGACCGTCGCCGCAACTATCTCCGGGCCGATGCCGTCGCCGGGGATCAATGTGATCGTGTGTTTCATAAGCAAATATAAAGACAATATTGGCACATCGAGGCGAAAGTTACGAAGTTACGAAGTTGCAGAGTTACAGAGTCAAGTTGCAGAAGCCCGCACGTAGTAGGGGCACGCACTGTATTGCCAAAAGCTCGAACGACAGCTTCCCAACTTCGTAACTACCAGCCTCTGTAATAGCATTGAAATAGGGACAGAAATGACGACGGACGTACTTATTATCGGCGGCGGAGTTATCGGCTTGAGCATTGCCCGCGAGCTCGCACTCGACCACAGCGTTTCGCTCATCGAACGCGGCCGCTGCGGTCAGGAGGCCTCATCAGCGGCGGCGGGCATGTTAGGTGCACAGGCAGAGGCCTACGGTGACGATGCGTTTTTCAGGCTGTGCGTCGATTCAAGAGAGATGTTTCCCGAACTTGCCGAATCGCTTCTTGAAGAGACCGGCATCGACGTCGGCCTCGACCTTGCCGGCACGCTTCTCTTGAGTTTTTCGGAGGCCGATATCGCTGCCAGGAGCGAGCGGTTTGCGTGGCAGAAAGCTGCCGGCTTCGAGATCGAACAGCTTTCTGCGGCGGAAGTTCGCCGCGAAGAACCGTTCGTCTCGACCGATGTTCTAGGCGGCTTTTATCTGCCAAAGGACGGCCAGATCGACAATCGCAAACTCGTTCATGCTCTTCAAAGGTCTTGTGAATTGCGCGGCGTCAATTTTTTTGAGGAGACCGCGGTCGATCGGCTTGCTATTGATAAAGGCAAGGTCGTCGGTGCGTTTTCCGGGGAATTGGCATTCTCGGCCGACAAGGTGGTGCTCGCCGCCGGAGCCTGGGGAACGGAGATCAATGCGGGCTTTGACCTGCCATTCACCATCAGGCCGATGCGTGGGCAAATACTTCAGTTTCGTACGGCCAAAAAGTTGTTCACCCATGTAATTGTCGGGCCGCGAGGCTACATCGTGCCGCGAAGCGATGGACGTGTCCTTTCGGGTGCAACTATGGATGATGCCGGGTTTGATGCTTCCGTAACCAACGAAGCGACCGCTCATCTCATCGAAAGCACTAGCGAGATCTCCCCGAGTCTTGGCTCGTTGAAAATTCAGGAGGCGTGGACCGGGTTTCGTCCATTTGCCCCGGATCGAATGCCTGTTGTCGGCCGCGTGCCCAATGCTGAGAATTTGCTTCTTGCCCTTGGGCATTTCCGCAACGGCATTTTACTGTCGCCGGTAACGGCAAAGTTGATCGCGGCCGAGGTGCGAGGTATCGCCGCTCGGCCGACCGAATTTTCGCCTTCTCGATTTTACTCGGCGGCAATGGGTTCATAAGACGTTTAGAATGAAGTTTTTATTGAGTATTTCGGTTATTTTGCTCCTTTCGGTCATTGGAGCGGCACAATCCGGTCGTACGACCCCGTCGCCGACACCGGAAGAAACAAACACCGCGACGGCACGGGAGCTTTACGAGGAAGCGTCGTCATACGTCCGCGTAAAGGCGGATGAATACGCTAAGAAGAACGTGCCTTTCAGCAGCGACCGCCTCGAGATCCTGCTCTCGCAGCAAAAGGCTCTTGCCGCTCATAATGCTCTTCGATTCGCTAAGATAAATGCTCCGGAGAAAGGCGATCTCTATTATCTCGGCATGCTGCATTGGCTCGCTCAGAATTTTGATGGCGCGCGAGAATCGCTCACGAACTATCTTGCAGATTCCCCCGAGGACGCCGTTAAAGCGCAGACCGCACGCTCGATCGTTTCAGTCGTTCTCGCAAAGCAAGCGAAGCCTGACGACGCGGCAAAGATCCTTGATGAGTACAAAAGCCGCGAACCCGTAAAGCCTACGGACGTCGCCCGAATGTCGGCGGAGATCGCAAAGGCGTTTCAAACGGTAAAAGAGTTTAAGAAGATGACCCCGTTTGCCGTCGCGGCATACGAAACATCGAAGTCGATGCTCGACGACCCAAGCTATCGTCAACGCGGACTCGATGAGCTGTTGGACGCGGGAATGCTCGTTTTCGAAGCCTATCGTGACTCGAATGATCAGGCCGCGGCCGAAAGGGCGTTGGACGATATGAGGCTCACCGCGGCAAAGGCGAACTCCGCCGGCTTTTACTATTACGCAGGCGATCAAACCATCAAGTATCTTATCGACACTGGCCGCAAACCCGAGGCGATGAAATTCTATGAGGACATCGACGCGACGATCAACCGCGAGATCAAGAGCGTATCGATCCGCGAAGACGTGCGGCGAAGATTCAAGGTTCGCCGCGACCAGTACAAGATCCTCGGCGAAAAGGCTCCAGAATTCGTCGGATTGGATGTTTGGTTCCCGGGCCGGCAATCGCCGCTCGCGTCGCTCAAAGGCAAGGTCGTGCTGCTCGATTTTTGGGCCGTTTGGTGTGTGCCTTGTATCGAGGCGATGCCTGACCTGAAGGAATGGCACGAACTCTTTAGCAAAGACGGATTCGAGATCATCGGGATCACACGATATTACGGCGAGCCCGAGGGCCTGCCTGCAAACAGGAAGGATGAGCTTGCCCTGATCAAGGCCTTCCGTGAGAAACATAAGGCCCCTTACGATTTTGCCGTCGCACTCGACCAGCGAAATCAACTCGCCTACGGAGCAACACGTCTGCCGACCGCCGTCATTCTCGATCGAAAGGGCGTGGTGCGATTCGTCGAATCCGGCACAAGCCCGCAGCGTCTCGCGCAGATCGAAGCTGTGATCAAAAAACTTCTTGAGGAGAAATAGGACAAGGTTGAGATGGTGACAGTTGCCAAGAAGCTGAAGCCGAGTCGCACTCGCGGATTCTATGACCGCATAGCCGATGTGCAGAACCTCGCGATGAAGATCAACGGCTATCGGGATTCGGTAAAGAAGTATCTGCGCCAACTCGACCTAAAGACGGACCAGGCTTCGCACGTTCTAGACGCCGGCTGCGGAACGGGGCTCGTCTCCCTTGCGTTTCGTGACGCGAACATCAAGTTCAAAACGCTGACCGGCCTGGATCTTTCACACAATTCGCTTTCGGTCGCAAGGGATGAGTCGGCAAACCTGCGAAAGAAAGCGCACCTCGTGAATTTCGTCCAAGCGAATGTGCTGAATATGCCGTTCGTAGATCGAACGTTCGATCTGGTGCTGATGTGCGGCGTGCTCGAATACGTGCCGCTCAGCGAGGGCCTCGCGGAGGTCGCAAGGGTAATGAAGAAGGGCTCACAGCTCGTACTGCTTCCTGTAAAGCCGTCGATCGTAGGTTCCGTGCTTGAGTTGCTATATAACTTCAAGATCCACCCGATCGAGGCCGTCCTCGAGGCCGTAAAGCAGAACTTTCACATCGTTGGGAGTTATGACTTTCCGATCACCCGGCCGATCTCCTGGTCGAAGACGGGCGTTCTCCTCGAAAAGAAATAGCTCGAGAAACCAGAAAGCGGTACGAGCCTTCGCCCGCACCGCTTTCTTCAAAACCTTCATCAAAGGTCTTACCAACGGCCGCGGCCGCCGCCATAACCGCCGCCGCCACGCGGACGATCTTCACGGGGCTTTGCTTCGTTGACCTTAATGTTGCGTCCCTGGACTTCTTTGCCGTCGAATTCTTCGATGGCCTTCTTGCCGTCTTCAGCGTTGGCCATTTCGACAAAGCCGAAGCCACGCGAACGGCCGGTCTCACGGTCTTCGATGACGCTTGCTGATTCAACAGCGCCGGCCGAAGCAAAAAGGTCCTCGAGATCAAGGCTCGAGGTCTGGAACGAAAGGTTACCTACGTACAGTTTCATTGACATAAAAAAATCATTTAAGCTCGCGTCTATTTTACCGCGAGCGATCTAACAGAAGTCTTTTCCTTTAGGAAATACTAGACACTAGAGAGGCGATGCCAAAATACAGCAAAGATCGAAAACTTCGAGGCCCTCAAGAACTTATCAACTTCTAACCCAACTACAACCAACCCTCGACATTTTCGTAAAAGCTGAATAATCTCAGCCGATCAAAAATCCCTAGCAACCGATGCGAACACTTTACGCGCGGCGCACAAAAGGCAGGACCAATACGTTAATAATCCTTGTTCGTTGGCCGGTCGGCAAGTCGCAAAAGACGATTTTTCGTCAATCTGCGTCCGCAAGCAACGCTTTGATCGCTCCGAGCTGTCCGCGTGCCGCTGTCTCACCGCGCTCGATCACCTCTCGAAACGAGCTGATATTGAACATACTGAACTCTGCGATCTCAGGCGAGATGACGACATCCGCGTCAACATGCTGGCCCGTGGAAGCCGTCTTTAGGATGGAAAGCGACGAGCGGACGAGAATGCCGAGCGATGATCTCGGCGGCTTTGGGAACGTGGCTCCGCATGCCGTCAGATCGACGCCGATGACGATATCGGCACCCATTTCCCGAACTGTCCTTGCCGGCAGCGGAGAGAATGTCCCGCCATCGACAAGCATCTTGCCGTCGATACGAACAGGGGTAAAAAGCCTCGGAACGGCAGAGCTCGCCCGAACCGCCTTTGCGACATCACCGCTCGAGAGGATCACGCCTTCGTTCTTTATAAGGTCGTACGCAGTAACAAAAAGCGGGACCTTCAGATCACGGAAATCGGCCACGCCGAATTTCTTTCGGACGAATTTTCCAAGCCGATAGTTCGACAGAAGTCCATAGCGCGAGACCGCTGGAGCAACGACCATCGAATAGCGAAGTTCTGCGGCGATTTCTTCCAGTTCCTTCGGAGTTACTCCGCCGGCGATCGCCGCTCCGACTATGGAGCCGGCGGACGTGCCGGATATCAGATCGATCGGGACATTATTCTCGATAAGAACCTTTAGCGCTCCGATGTGAGCGAACCCGCGTCCGCCGCCGCCCGAAAGTGCGATGCCGACCTTCTTCCTCATTTCGTGCCTGCTTTCATATACGGAATTTTCGTCGTCGCTACGATAGCACAACGCGGAGGCAAGCTTGCATACAGCCCGCCAACGGTTGAGATCGACTTCCGATTCTCAGCCAAGCAGCACGCGTTCGGCGTCTCTCATAACTACTGTAGCTTGGCCGGTTTCGGTTGTCGGATCTAGTTTTAAAGCCATTCACGCCGTTTCTCTGTTCAGTAGTTCCCAGACCTTTTCAAGATGACGTTCTTCGACGTGAATGCTGCCGACCGAAAGGCGTAGGGTAAAGGCGCCGTTCAGTTTTGTGTGCGAAAGATAGGCTTTGCCTGACGCGTTGATACTGTTCATTATTCGTTCGTTCAGGGCGTTGAGTTCGTCGTTAGAAACGTCGCTCCTTTCGCTCGGTGTCTCGGCGTCTGTGCGGGGGAATTCTGAGCGGGTGCCAAGAGCTCGAAAACAAACAAGCGCGAACGGCACAGGAGCCATCAGTTCGAAGTTCTCCGATTCTTCGACCCAGCTTGCGAACAGGCGAGCAATACGGCAATGTTCGCGAATACGGCCGATGAGTCCCGAACGACCGAAATACCGCATCACGAACCACAGTTTTAGCGAGCGGAAACGGCGGCCAAGCTGTATGCCGTAATCCATCCCGTTCTTTACGCGGGCGGCATCGTCGGTCTTTAGGTATTCGGGGACGAGCGAGAATGCCTTCTTCAGATCGTCAAGGTCGCGGCAGTAAAGTACCGAGAGATCGAACGGTGTAAAGAGCCACTTATGGGGATTCATCACGATCGAGTCGGCGCGTTCCCAGCCGGCAAAAAGCGGCTGGAGTTCCGGCAGGATCGCCGCCGACCCGGCGTACGCGGCATCGACGTGCATCCAGATGCCGTACTTTTCGCAGATATCGGCGACCGCCGCGACCGGATCGATGCTCGTTGTCGAGGTAGTGCCGATCGTCGGGATCACGCATATCGGGAGAAAGCCTGCCTCGATGTCCTCATCGATGGCCTCCAAGAGTTTCTCCGGCCTCATCTCGAAGCGCTCGTTCGTCTCGATCTTCCGCAAGCTCTCGATGCCAAGGCCGAGCGTGATAACACTCTTATCGATCGAAGAATGTACATGTTCTGACACATAGACGCGCATCTGAGGCGAATCTGTCCGTCCAAGGCCGAGGCTCCTCGAATTCGGATCGGCGCGCTCACGTGCGGCGGCTATCGCATGCATCGTCGAAACAGATGCCGTGTCGTAGATGATCCCTTCAAAGACCTCAGGCAGGCCTGTCATCTGCCGAAGCCAATCGAGCACGACGTCTTCGAGTTCTGTTGAGGCCGGAGCCGTTCGCCAGAGCATCGCCTTCATATCGAACGCCGCCGCGAACATCTCGGCAAAGACGCCGACAGAGCTTGTCGAGGTCGAGAAAAGGCCGTGAAAATTAGGGTGATTCCAATGTGTTACGGCCGGCAGGATGATGCTGTCAACATCGCTAAGGACCTCATCAAAAGGCTCGCCAAATTCAGGCGCGGTAGAGGGAAGAGCGTTCTTTACCGCGTCCGGCTCGACTTGAGCAAGCACCGGGAATTCTTCGATCCGTTCGAAGTAATCCGCAAGCCGATCTACGATCTCGTAGCCATAGCGCCGAAAATCATCCGTCGGCATATCGCCGAATTGCCCTGTTTTTCCCATAACGAACCCTTTGTGACCACGTGCAAGAAGGACAAGAAAAACTGCAAAAAACGCCCTTTTCGCTCGACAGTACGTGTAATACTCGTATAATATCACCTACGAATATCTCGCCAACGTTCTAAGAAGAAAGAATTTACCAGCTACGAAAAACGCTCTGTTTCCCGTAAAAGGAAACTCGAACGGGTAGGAAAGTAGAGAGACGACAAAGAAGAAAAGCCACCTCGCCTAGGGCCTTAAGGCTTTGCCGAAAGCTTTTGACGAATATGACGACATCCGAAACGGAACACGAGACCAGAGAAGGCTTTATTCGAGGGCTTGGCCTTCTCGACTCGACGATGATAGTTGCCGGTTCGATGATCGGTTCGGGCATTTTCATCGTTTCCGCCGACATCGCTCGACAGGTCGGCTCGCCAGGCTGGCTGTTGGTCGTTTGGCTTATTACGGGCTTTTTAACCGTCGGTGCAGCACTATCATACGGCGAGCTTGCGGCGATGATGCCTCGAGCCGGCGGTATGTACATCTACCTTAAGGAGGCTTACGCCCCTTTATGGGGTTTCCTTTATGGATGGACCCATTTTCTCGTGATCGGCACCGCAACGATCGCAGCCGTTGCCGTCGCATTCGCCCGCTTTACCGGCATCCTTATCCCGTCGATCTCTGAAACCAACTATCTTATCGAACCTGTCCGTATCGGATCCTCGAGCTACGCATTGTCGCTTTCGACCGCGCAATTGGTCGGGATCGTGATGATCGTATTCCTGACCTGGCTGAACACGCGCGGACTCAAGCTGGGCAAGCTTGTGCAGAACGTCTTCACGTTCGCGAAAACAGGCTCACTGATAGCCCTGATCGTGCTGGGGATAATTGTCGGACTCGTATCCTACCCCGAAATCGCGGCGGCGAATTTCGGGGATCTGTGGACGGTCCGAGGCTCGCTCGCGAATGTTGATGAAGGCAGCCTTACCGCAGTCGCCGCTTTCGGCCTTTTTGTCGGTATATGCGTAGCGCAAACGAATTCGCTCTTTTCCGCCGATGCATGGCACAATGTGACTTTCACCGCCGGCGAAGTCAGAGACCCGAAGCGCAACTTGCCGCTGTCTCTGCTTTTTGGGGCAGGCGGCGTAATAGTGCTGTACCTTCTGGCGAACATCGCATATCTGGTTACGCTTCGCTTTGACACGATTCAGGACATATCCATCAATCACAGCAGCCGGATCGGTTCTGCCGCGGCGGATGTCATCTTTCCCGGGTTCGGAGCAACGATAATGGCCGTCGCGATCATGATCTCGACTTTCGGGTGCAACAACGGGCTGATACTCGCTGGGCCGCGGGCCTATTACGCGATGGCCAAGGACGGGCTATTCTTTCAGGCGGTCGCTCGGCTGAACAGATTTCACGTGCCTGCATGGGGGATCGTCGTGCAGGGCATCTGGTCCGCGTTTTACGTTCTGCCGCGAACCGTCAAGACCAATGCGGACGGCACGGTCGCTTACGGTAATCTCTACGGCGACCTGCTGACGTATGTGATCTCATCGGCACTGATATTTTATATTTTGGCGATCGCGGCCATTTTTGTGCTCCGAGTGAAACAACCAGATGCCGAACGTCCGTATAAAGCATTTGGATACCCCGTCATTCCGGCACTATACTGCGTCGGCGCCGCGGTCATTCTTGCGATCCTGTTCATCTATCAAACCACGGCGACGTGGCCCGGCCTGCTCATTGTTCTAACGGGTGTACCGGTGTATTTCATTTGGAGAAGGTCGGCGGCCAGCGAACCGGCGTCCTAAGGCTTAATCACTATTTCTGGAGGTTTCAATGTCACTATTTGCGACCAAACCCATTTCGAGGATCATTGCCGAAGCTGAAGAGACCGGCGAGCACGCCCTTAAAAAGGCGCTCAGCGCGCTCGATCTCACGATGCTAGGCATTGGAGCCATTATCGGAACGGGCATTTTCGTTCTAACAGGCCAGGCCGCCGGCAAACATGCCGGTCCGGCCGTGGTTCTTTCGATGATCCTTGCGGGTATCGTGAGCGCCTTTGCCGCTCTCTGTTATTCAGAATTCGCGGCAAGTGTTCCGATCTCAGGTTCGGCGTACGCATACGGTTACGGCACCTTAGGCGAATTTGTCGCCTGGATCATAGGCTGGGACCTGATACTCGAATACGCATTCGGTGCCGCAACGGTAGCCGTCGGCTGGTCGGGTTACACGGTTAGCCTGATGCGCGAGAATCTGGGGATCAACTTCCCGCTCTCGCTCAGCGCGCCGCCCGGAGCCATAAAAGACACGGCCGGAAACGTGATCGGGCAGGGGATATTCAATCTGCCTGCCGCTTTGATCGCGGTCGCAGTTACGCTGCTCCTGATCCGCGGCATCAAAGAGTCTGCGAGCTTCAACTCGATCATCGTGATCATCAAGGTGATCGTTGTCGTTCTGTTCATCGTCGCCGGTATCGGATTCGTAAACACCGACAACGTCGGCATCGGCTGCACGGTCGGAGCTCCCGGCTGCGCAGAGTTCATGCCTTATGGATTCAGCGGCATCATCACCGGTGCGGCGGTCATCTTCTTTGCCTACATCGGTTTTGACGCTGTTTCTACGGCCGCTCAAGAAGCAAAGAATCCGCAACGCGATATGCCCCGCGGTATTCTCGGGTCGCTCGCGATCTGTACCGTACTCTACATCCTAGTTTCTGGCGTGATGGTCGGCCTCGTGGATTACAAGGCACTCAAGGAAGCGGCAGCACCGCTTGCTACGGCCATTGACGAAGCCCTCAAAGCGAACCAGGGAGCAACGGCCGGCGTGATGGGAACGATCCTAGCTATCTTCTCGTCCTGGATCATCAAGATCGGTGCCGTTCTTGGCCTCAGCTCGACGATGGTCGTGATGACGATGGGACAGCCGCGTGTCTTCTATTCGATGTCAAAAGACGGACTGCTCCCGAGCTGGGCCGCGAAGATCCATCCGAAGTTCCAGACGCCGCATATCACTACGGCGATCACCGGTACGATCGTTGCGATCCTCGCGGGCTTTGTCCCGATAAGCCTTCTCGGCGAACTCGTCTCGATCGGCACACTCTTCGCATTCGTGATCGTCGGAACAGGCATCATCATCCTGCGTTCGTCGAACCCGGCGTTGAATCGCCCGTTCAAGGTGCCTTTCGTGCCGTTCATCCCGCTCGGTGCGGTCATATCTGCGGCATTCTTGATGAACAGTCTTCCGCTTGATACATGGATCCGGCTGATCGACTGGATGGCTATCGGCCTGCTCGTTTATTTCGGCTACAGCTATACCCACAGCAAACTCGCCAGCGAAGATGTCGCCGCCGATGAACTGCCTGCGAATTACAAGCCGCCGATCGCCGCAATGCTTGGCATTGTTCTCGTGATCGCATTGACCATATACCAGGTTATGGCCCCTTCGAGCGGACTTGGACTTGGACTCAAACCCGATGAGAAGGCTGCGGACAATATCGCTCTTAATTTGGCGATCCGATTGTTCGCATGGGTGCTGACCGGTGCTCTCGTGTATATGATCATGTACAGCAAGCGAGGAGCGTCCGCCGCACGGAGCTCTTCGGTCAAATCCATCGGTCTGCTCCTGTCTGTGGTCAACATCGTCCTGTGGGGCTTCGTCACGTACTGGTACTTCCAGCACATTCACGACAAAGTGCATTGATGAACTGACCGAGTGTCATGTACCAAAAAGGGCCGCGAAGCGTTCAACTTCGCGGCCTTCTTTTCTTTCTTTGTTTACGAGTCTATTCGGTAAGGTCCTGAGCGGTCGGAGCATCGATCTTTTCAAGGATCGCCTTGTAGATCTCGATCTTACCGACTGTCTCAAGACGCTGCTTTGCTGCGGCAATGTAATCGCCGAACACGTTGCTCCGCTTCATGCCGAGCATCTGCTCCATCAGCGAACTGCGTTGCGAAGCGAAAGCATTCGAATCCGCTTCCTTACGCTGCGTCACTCCGACGATCACCCAGTTGTCGCCGACCTTCAGAGGCTCTTTCATGACCTGGCCGTTGCCAAGGGCGAAGATCGCGTCCGAGAGAGCCTGGCCGCTCGCGGCAGATGGGCCTTCTCCCACAGGCGTCCCGATCACGTAGTCATCCTTCGTCTTTGCGGTCACGCCCTTCGCGCTCGCGGCGGCGGCCAAAGAAGCGGCATCTTTTGCACCGGATGAAATGGCCTTTGCGATCTCTTCGACCTGCGACTGGGCTCTCTCCAGCTTGTAAGCCGACTCGACCTGTGTGCGGACTTCCGCAAACTCTGCATCCCGCGGTTCTTTCTTGTCAACGAGCATCGGAAGCGCAAAGCCATTCTGGACAGGCACGACATCACCGACATCGTTGACATTCTCAAGACCCTTGATGCCTTCTTCGAACTGAGACGAAATACCAATATCCGGAATATCGTCGCCGGGTTTGACATAGCCAGTCTCTCTGACCATTTCGCCTGCCGTCATATTTGCCTGCGAAGCGAACTCAGCTGCGGTCTTTGCAGGATCTTTCGACTGCTTCAGAGCATCATTAACCTTCTTTGCGAACTCGAGAGCCGCCGCATAAGCCTTTCTGTTTCGAAGAGAAACTTCGAGTTCTTTCTTTGCCTGTTCGAAGGTCTTCGGGACGGTCTCACCGCGTCTCAGGATGAAATACCGGCCCTGATAAAGGATCGGGTCGGTGATCTGTCCCGGTTCGAGTTTGAGAAGCTGTTGATACGGATCATCGGGCTTTGCGGGATTCTCACGAACCGGGCCTGAAAGCTTTCCGCCATTACCCGCGGTCGCCGGATTTTCTGACTGGCCTTTGGCAAGGGCGGCAAAAGCCTCTTCTGTGATCGGACCGCCCTTTGAGCGAAGCTGCGTTACAAGCTCGGTGGCCTTTCCTTGGATCTGTGCCTCGTCATCCGGTTTCGGAACACGCAGGACGATCTCCTGTCCATCGACGCCCATCGTCTTCTTATCGGGTGCAAGAGCGTCCCACTCAGCCTTTAGGTCGGCATCTGAGATCGCAAGCTTCTGCCCGATCTTTTCGGTGTTGATGAAGATATATTTGATCTTCTTCTGGGGTTCGTTGATGTAATACGAGGCCTTGTTCTTTTCAAAATATGCTTTTAGCTCATCATCGGACGGCTTCAAGGTCTTTGCGATCTCGGTCGGATTCAGCGAAACGTAGGAAATGTTGAATTTCGCGTTTCGCTTCTGGTACTCATTGAGCACGTCAGCTTCCGAAACTGTCACACCCGCCGTTATGTATGCCTGCAGCTTGCGGGCGCTGATATCATCCCGAACACTTTGCTCGAACGCCGCGATAGTGCCGTATTGGCCGATCACCGCTTCCTCGTATTTCTTTTGGTCAAAAGGCGTGCCGTCCGGATTTGCACTCTGCTTACGTATCTCGTCAGCGACTTCCCGATCTGTCGCGGTAAGGCCAAGGCGAGCGGCCTCGACACGCATGATGCGGCGATTGATCAATGAATCGAGAACCATCTTCGCCGGGAACGTGCCGCGGCTGAATTGGCTGAATTTCTCCCTTTCGCGAATGATGTCCGCCACCGTGATCGGTTCGCCGGCAACTGAGGCCGCGACTTCCTGGCTCTGGCTCAAGTCGCCGGTTTCAAACGTGTTGCGTGCCGGCGTATAGAAAAAGATCAGCGATCCGGCCATCAGGATGGCGAAAACAAAAAGGACGAGGTTGCGTGTCTTTTCAAGACGGGTAAAAAACCTTAACATTTACAAAACACCTATATTTCGAGAGTTCACTCGGATAGTTGGATAGAGACAAACTGCGATTCTAGCAAAGCACCCTGTAAAATCCAATAGAAGAGCGGCATGCAGGAAAAGTTGCCTCGTTTGCAGTTTGATGCCGTTTTGGCCGAATATATCTCTGAACGATGATCAAAACCGCTGCAATCGTCATAAAACCGGGCCACGCTGAAGCAAAAGCCACCGCGCAAGAGCTTTCAAGCTGGTTCTCGGCCCGAGAGATCAAGCTCGTCGGAACTTTCCCGGCAGATCACGCTGAGGCTGATCTTTCCGGCTGCGGATTGGTCGTCGTACTCGGCGGTGACGGAACGATGATCGCCGCCGCCCGTATGATAGGGGAAGCGGAAGTGCCGGTCCTTGGCATAAATTACGGCAGTCTTGGGTATTTGACGGACTTTCGTATCGAAGAACTGCACACCGCGGTCGAGTCGGTTGTAAGCGGCAAGTTCGAGACCGACCATCGGGTAATGCTCCGGGCAGAGTTGATCCGCGATGGTGAGAGTATCGCAAATGGCCGTGTCTTGAACGATGTTGTAATAAACAAGGCCGCACTTGCCCGAATCATCGCCATCGAGGTTCGCCTGAACGGCCTTTTTGTCAACTCCTTTCGCTCGGACGGCCTGATCGTGGCAACTCCGACGGGCTCTACCGCCTACAACCTTTCTGCCGGCGGCCCGATCGTCTATCCGTCAATGAATGCTGTCGTTCTCACACCGATCTGCCCTTTTACCCTTACGAACAGGCCGATCGTAATACCCGACGACGCTCAGATCGAATTGAAACTTGAAAGCGGCAGCGAAGGCGTGATCCTGAGCCTTGACGGGCAGACCGGATTTCCACTCGTTGTAGGAGACATCGTTCGGATCCGAAAGAGCCGAACAACGCTCAATCTCGTCCAGCCCGAAAATCGCAATTACTTCGACGTCCTCCGAAAGAAACTCCAGTGGGGCCGCTAATCGAACAGCGTCGCCTGCCCGCTATCTTCGGACTCGAACCCTTCGGGAAACCATTGATACCGACCCAGATCGCATTTGCCCGAGACGTTGAATTCGATGCCTTCGGCTTCGAGGAGCTCTTGCTGGAGGTTGACGGGAATTGTGAGTTTGCCGGTCGAGCATTTCCCTTGTGAATTGATCACTCGCTGCCATGGCACATTATCAGTGTCGGCGCCGTGCATCACAAAACCGACGGTGCGGGCCGTGTAGCCTTCGCCAAGAATGATCGCGAGCTGGCCGTAGGTCATCACGCGGCCGCTTGGAATATCTCGGACGATCGCATAGACACGTTCGCGATAGTTCTTTTCGTTGACCGCCTGCATCTATTTTGCGAGTTCAACTCTGAGAGTTGTCACCTGACGCACCCAACGGGCGTGTTTCTTCTCGTTAGATGCGATTACCTGCCAGGGACCGTTCTTCACATCCAAAGGTTTGCCGTCCTTCATATCGGCGATGATAACGGTCTTATCCGAGAAGGCAGGATCAAGCTCGGTGAGCGAATAGACCGCCCGATAGCCATCAGCAGCACCGACGACAAGAAACTGTCCGATCATCGGACCTCGCAATGCCTCGCCGAGCTTTGCACCGGCTGAGCCTAAGATCTCGCGAAGTTCGACGCCCGAATACGTCGATTCTTTACCATCGTGATCCTTGACCTTTAGCTCCGTCCGAGGAAACTTCGTAAAGGCCTCTGCGTTGATATTAACCGTCTTCCCATTTTCAACCGTCACAACGAAGTCGCGTATCGGCTTCTGGGTTTGCGCCGTTATGGTGATCGAAGAGATGAGAAGAACTAGAGCAATATCTATGATTTTGGGAGTTCGCATGTTCTAAATTATTTCCTCACTAAAAATGTGCGAGCGGGAGAGCCGTCCCCGTTGCCGCCGTGATACTTGAGCGGCATACAAATGATGTCATAATCGCCGGGCTCGACCTTTCGCAGGTCAACGCCTTCGAGAATGACGACCTCGTTGCTTAAAAGTTCGACGTGCACGGGATGGCCGGGCGAACCGCTCTTTTCGATCGAAAGATAGTCGATCCCGACGAGAACGACGCCCTTCTCGACGAGCAATTCGGCGGTTTCGGGCACGAGATAGCTGAAATCCGACCGAAACCCATCCTCCGGCGTATTCCAAAATTCGGAATTTCGGCTCTTGAAAAGCACACGCTCGATACCATCGAGTTCTCCGACGTGTTCAGGACTGATCGCAACAACATCTTCGGGTACGCCGATGACGCGGCATCGGCCCAACAGCTTTTCAGGGTCGAGAGCATCGACGCGTCTTGCGCCGTCAATGAAATGGTTCGGAGCATCGACGTGCGTCCCCGAATGCACGCCGAACGAGATCTGCGAGACATTCGCAGACGAACCTGACGCGATCGACTTGAACGAATTCACCTCAACGCCCGGATCGCCTTTGTATATCGGCATATCGTGCGAAATGCCGACGGTAACATCAATTAGCTTGCTCATTTCACTTTCTCAAAAGAGTTGCCGCCATCGAGTTTCTTGAGCCGATAGACCTTGTTCGCGCCTGACCTAATCCATTTATCTCTACGGCCTAGTACATACTTTTGACTATAGAAAACGGGCTTCTTTCCGGGTTTTGCGGTCAACACCCACGATGTAGTCGCTTCTGTATCCGTAAGCTTTGATGACTGATACCAACCAAGCTCTATCGGCTTATTGTCCTTGAATTCGTAGATCGAAACACCCGTACCGCCCTCGCCCTGATGCATTCCGCCGCCGAACTCCAGCGTTATTTCGTCAACGCCGTTGCGGTTCACATCCGCAACCTTTCCGATGCTGAAAGCCCAGCCCGAATCCTGTACGAAATTCGCTATCACCTTTCCCTTTTCGATGATCGAGAGGCCGACCCAGCCAAGGCCGTTTCCCGTCTCGCAGAACTGGTAAAAGACTGCGGTCTGCTTGGCACCTGCCTTTGTGAATGAACCATCGACCGCGCCGTTGTACACGGGCGAATCCGCACAACTGTCTGAGACGAGCTTCTTGCGCACAGGAGGAAGGATCTTGGTCTCGTAGATCTTAGCGATCGACTTCGGCGGTTCTGGGACACCATCCTTCACCGGAAGCGTCGGGTCATGGATGACGACGCGTTGGCCAAAGGCAATAATCGAACAGAGAGATAAGAGAGCAGCAAGGAGAATGATCCGGGCCATATGTATCGAGGATATGACAAAGTCGTATTGCTTAACAAGGTTCCAGCATAGCGTAGTGCCATATCTTCGCGCCCTCAACCCAAGTGATCACCCTTTCGGATTCAATAACAGATGCTGATTTTGTATCGAGTCCATAGAGCCTGCCTTTGATTGAGGCCGCGATGGGTGGATAAGATGGTTGCAGTATGCAGCTCTCTGTTCCGCGAATCGCGGCTTCAAGCTATTCGAACACCGCTCCGCTCGTCTGGAGCTTTCTATACGGCTCGCTTCGCGGTTCTGCCGAATTGATAATGGACACGGCTCCGGCACGTTCGGCTGAACTTCTGTTTGAGAACCGCGTCGATGCTGCGTTGGTGCCCGTCTTTTCCTATCAAACCATTCCGAATGTGAAACTCATCCAGGATGTCTGCGTCGGCGCTGAGCGAAAGGTGCGAAGCGTCTGTCTCGTAACAAAAGGAATGGAGCTGGCGGACGCGAAAAGCGTAGCGCTCGACGTATCGTCACGCACGTCCGCTGCGCTCACGAAGATAATCTTTCGCGAATTCATCGGCCGCGAACCAAAGTGGCGCGACGCCGCTCCGAATATCGACGAAATGCTCTCGACGGCCGACTGCGCCTTGGTCATCGGCGATCCTGCGCTGCGGATCCCGGACTCGCCGAGCGACGTTGTGCCGTATAGAAAATTCGACCTTGCCAAAGTTTGGCGTGCCAACACAGGCCTCGGGTTCGTCTTTGCAATGTGGATGACACGCCTGGATAAATGTCCGCTCGATCTTGCCGCCGCCCGCGACGAAGGGGTCGCCCACATCGACGAGATCGCCGCGAATTACACCGACGAGATCGGACTCGACACCGCGGATCTGACCGATTATCTCAGCCGCAGTATCTCTTATTCAGTATCGGACGAAATGTTCGCGGGTCTCGAACTATATTTCAAGCTAGGAGAACGACATGGTTTATTCCGAGAACGAAAAGATTTACAGTTCCTATAGAGACATTAGTCGAGGAGGCGTCTAGGGTGTATTGGCCTCGAGGTCTGCTCAATTTACTCGTTCTCGGTTTGGCTCTAGGGTGTGGACTTGGTTTTATCGAGTCCGTGATAAATCGCCTATTCGGGACGCACTTTGGGGCGAACGACACTGAAGCGCCGACCGAATGGCAAGCCATTCTGGCGTTCTTTATCGGCACGCTCATTTTTTTTCCGCTCCTGTTCCTTTTGTGGAAGACCGATAACAACTCTCCCCCTTCAAAAAAATAAGATGAGCGATCTGATTGGCCGTTGGCCGGCGGCTCACCGGTGTGGCCGCTTTAGCTCCTGATACAAAACCTTATCAATGACCTTGCCGTGTTCTTTGATGTGATCGACGATGAGGAGTGCCTGATGGATGCGCTGATCGATGTCTTTGATATTGCCGAGATAATAAAGGAGAGAGCGTTGTTTCCCGGGCGTGAGTTTGTGAAAGAGTTTGTCGCCGTCAGGATCCTGGTCGAGCACCTCGCGAAATTCCTCGGGCATCGGCAGGCCGTATTTGCTCTCGTCGATCGCGAGTTCGACCGCGACCTTGTCGCCCGCGGCGATCCCAAGCGTCTCGCGCTTCTTTTTGTTTACAATTATGTAGAATTTGCCGCGGGACGGCATTAGCGCACATTGGAACGGCTCGCCGCCGTTGATCGAGCAGACCACGCGTTTGTACTTGTCTTTGAACGAAAGCCGATCGGCCCATCTTTTCTCGATAACGAGAAAATGCCACCCGGAGGTCTCGGCCGAATGATCGAGAATGGTTCTGAATTTGACGCATTTCGCCATTTGGATTAGCTTATCGCCGGAAGCCTGAAATTCAAATCTTTGATAAAATCGAACCGTGAGCAAAGCCGTCCAACCTATTCTCGACAAAGCCCTCGCGGGCGAACGCCTCTCGACCGAAGATTGCACTGCGCTTCTCGAATCGAAGGACATTCTTCGCATCGGCCTCGCGGCCGACGAAATTCGCCAGCGCAAGAACGGTAATGAGGTCGTCACCTACATCATCGACCGAAACATCAACTACACGAATGTCTGCAACGTCGTCTGCACGTTCTGCGCGTTCTATCGACGGCCCGGAAAACCAGACACGTACGTCCATTCCATCGACGACATCGAGAAGCGAATTGACGAGACGATCGAACTCGGCGGCACGGGCGTTCTGATGCAGGGCGGCCTTCACCCGGACTTCAATATCGAGTGGTACGAGGATCTGCTTAGCACGCTGCACGCAAAATATCCGAAGTTTCAGCTGCACTGTTTCTCGCCGCCCGAGATACACAACATTTCGCTCATCTCGAAGCTCGATTACGACACGATCGTCGAACGCCTGAAAGCTGCGGGCCTGAATTCGCTTCCCGGCGGCGGTGCAGAGATCCTCGATGACGAAGTGCGAAAGCGCGTCTCGACAAAATGCACGACGCAAGAATGGCTCGACGTGATGCGTGCCGTCCACCGCGCAGGATTGTTCTCGACCGCAACGATGATGTTCGGAATCGGTGACCGCGTCGAACATCGCGTCCGCCACCTCGATCTCGTGCGGAACCTACAGGACGAATCGCTCGCACGCGTCAACGAGACGGGAGTTGGCGGTAAATTCACCGCGTTCATCCCTTGGACCTTCCAACGTGAGAACACCGCCCTTGGACGCAAGATCACGGAAGAGCCGACCGGCATCGACTACCTCGCGATGGTCGCCGTGTCGCGACTCTTCCTCGATAACATTCAGCACATACAGGCGTCATGGCTCACCCAAGGGCTGAAGATCGGGCAGGCCGCTCTTCGGTTCGGCGCCGATGATATGGGTTCGATAATGATCGAGGAGAATGTCGTCTCCGCCGCCGGTGCAAACACCGACGCCAACGAGAAAGAACTCCGCTACCAGATCCGCGAAGCCGGCTACACGCCTCAACAACGCGATATCCTCTACAACCACATCAACCGCGACGACTCCGACACCCTCGACAAAAGCGACTCAATGAAACTCAAACAACTAACCGTTGCATTTGCGGATTAATCTTTTATGAAAATCGTCGTCGATACATCGGTAATAATTGCAGTTATTGCCAACGAACCCGAAAAGCCGTTGCTTATCGAGAAGACTAGGGATTTCGAGTTGATAGCTCCATTATCATTAAGATGGGAGATAGGGAATGCATTTTCCGCTATGATCAAGCGGGGACGGATAACCTTAGCCCAAGCAAAAACGGCTCTTGGAATCTTTACAAGCCTTTCGATACAAACAGTCAATGTGGAAATGGAGAAGGTCTTGGAGATCGTCGATGAACAAAAAGTTTACGCCTATGACGCATATATGAAAGCCTGCGCATTGAGCCATATTTGCCCAATTGCTAACATTAGATAGTGGGTTGGCTTACGCAGCGAGGTCTGCAGGCGTCGTGGTCGAAGAGGTTGTCTGAGATGCAAACGGTTATCAAAACTCAGGAAGATCTGTTGCGGATGTTTGAATTGGCACGCAGGGAAGGGCAGGTCAAGATCGAGCGCCCGAACGGTGAGGTCTTTGTCTTGAGGCCGGAGAATGCATCCGCCTCACCGCTTGACGTTCCGGGGATCGATCTTGGAATTTCAACCGATGAGATCGTAGAAACTATTCGCGAAGGCCGCGAACGAGGCTAGAATCGATCTTCGACGAAGCTGACGGAGAACCAACATTGATCGTTGCCGCCCTCGGCGACATTGCACGCGCTCGCGGTATGACGAGAGTTGCTCGCAAAACAGGCCTTGGCCGCGAGAGCTTGTACAAGGCCCTTTCTCCGGCCGGAAATCCCGAATTTTCGACGATCATCAAGGTGCTTGCAGCTCTAGGTTTTCGGCTGCATGCCTCGACGGTAAACATGATCTTCCTTTTGGGGGAGAATGACTTGCAGGCGCTGAAATCTTAAGAGGTTGCCGTTTGCCCGATAAGATGCCTACTTCTAAACACCGAAGGAAAGTTTCAAAGAAACCTCGTAAGCTTAGACTAGAGGAGAATTCAGAGCCGGGACCGACTCGGATTCGGATAAGGAAACACCGATTTCGGGAGCTTCGGGAGAATGCCGATTTCCTCGCTCTAATAAAGGTTGGCCGAGTGGTGAACGCCGTGATGTTTGGAATGCAATGTATTTCTGACTATCTAAACGATAAGACCCCCGTCGGGAGAAGGCAATATAACCGTGCAATATTTGTAACTGCGGGGTACATGTACGAAGGACTTCTATTGATCGATAGTCTAAAGCTGAGATATACCAACGAAAGTTTTTTTGAACGTCTCAACAAACTAGCTAGTGCCAGTTTTAAGCGACACCGTAAAATAGTACAAGAAATTCGTCATTCCTTGGGATTTCACCTAGATTCCGACGATAAGTCAACAAAGGCCGCTTTGAAGCATCTCAAATTGCCGCGATACGACCTAATGTCGGGCAACTCAGATCGAATAATGGACTTTTACTTTGATTTTGCTGATACGATCGACCTAAATTATCTGGTTGACACATTTAATAGCGACCAGCCTGAATCAGAGACATTAGTTGAGATCTTCCGATGTTTTGGGGATGTGGTGACCTGCTCCCGTAAAATTACACCAGTAGGAAAGCAAGAATCAATTAAGATTGGAGGAGATTCTTGCAATGAGGAA
>CALMYB010000020.1 GCA_937873515.1 uncultured Acidobacteriota bacterium | reverse complement strand
GAAACGATAGTAATGCACAAAGCGGTCTATTGCACTTGTTGGGACGGCGATATCAGGATCAACATCTCCGCTCGGGGGACAATAAGGGTTCACGTGTCGAAATAGAAATAAACCAGCCATCAGCACATGGCTTTTATCTTATCTCTATCGCAAATCTTCACCACCGTCTCCGAGGGTGCCGGTCCGTGTTCGCTAGCGTGTCTTTATCACGACAGAACTTAGGTCGTGCAGGGGATTGTTTGCGAATTTATCAATGGCTTTTTGGACTGTTTTGGAAGTCTTTTTACCATTGTTAGCAAAGTGCTGTTGAAGCCAGTCCTGGGTCGACGGATTTCATTTAGTGTTACGATACGGCCGATGGCATCTCTCATTTTCAGCCGGTTCTCCAAAATTGGAGAAGTACCAATCACCGTTAACCCAGTGAGCGATAACAATGTCCGTATAAGTATAGGACCTTCCCGGATGACGTTCCGAAACTGTAATGCACGACATAACCCAGTACTGTGGGCTTTCGTCATATCCGCCGGTTAAGCTGAACGGCGCGAAATCCACCGATCGGCCCACGTCGCGTTCTTTTTTTTTCTGCTCGATATACTTTTCACGACCTTCGGCTGGCTTTTCAAGAAGAACATCATAGGTCTTGCCAAAGTCCGGATCAGCACCGACCTCATAGTAGAAATCCAACCGTTGACAGAGGCGCGAGAGGCTCACGTTTGATAACGGGGACTCGATTTTGGCATTGGCCAAACAATCTTGTCCATATGTAACTGCTGAGAATATTGTCGTAAAGATCAATAAAGTAAAGCAAGTTCTCTTCATGAGTCCACCTCGTTCAGCCTATTGGTGCGTTCTACCAAAATATCGACGACCACCTTGGCGCACGTTTGAGTAGTCGACCTCGGTACCCGGAGGAACTCCAGAAAGGCTAAAATTCTTTCCGTACTCTCGTCTTTCTTTTTCCGCAAGATTGTAACTCACCTGATAGGACGTGCTCATTCCCGATAGAGCTTTTGCCTTGTCCATGTCACTCTTTGCCGCTACATCCATTCCATCGGCGATATCCCTTGGCTACCTGGCCTTGACATTAAAATCCAGAACATTGCTTGAGATGCTGCCGATCGCGGTAGAAGTGTCCGAGCCCACGTCCGGCCTACGAAGCGAATCATTATAAACTTCAACGTGAATAGAAAATTTGCCTTCGCCGGCGACATTCACGCAAAAGTCCGACTCCGGGAAGAACACGCCGTGCTCGAATGCCGAACGAGCGTCTTCCCAATCAACCGCTGACCACGCTGCCTTGGTCGCGACCGACGCTCGACCTTTGCAGCCGACCACAAAATACGCCTTATCGACCAGATAGGTTTTTGTGAACAAGCCAAACTGCCCGATCCCGTCCACCGGGAATGTCGTTTCAAAAGGCACGCTCGCTCCCTTCGCATCCGTGATCACGAGCCTGTATTGGAGATCCTCCGGAAACCACACCGGCTTGTCGGAGTCCAAAAGCACCCCGACATCAAGCTTTACCAAGTCGCCGATTCGCAGATCGTTATTGCTGATCTGGATCTTAGCCTTCCCGATCTTTGCTAAGGCCATAGTCTGCGGTCCGTCCGCAGGACGGCCAACCAAATTATCACTTTGGCCAAAACAGTCTAAAAAGCCGAAAACGATAAATATAAAACAGATCAGCCCCAATGTAATTTTATTCATCGATCATGCTCCTAATGTCCATTAAGGCTCCTCAAATATTCTGCTTGGTCTCGTGTAAACCGATTGTTCCGAATACCCGGTCCTAACTGCGGAGCCATTATTCCTCCGCCATGGCCCGAACGATCTAGCCCAGTGAACCCGTTCAAAAACCGGTGAGCTGCTTCGTGAGCGCCTATAGCCGCTAAATCAGGGATATAAAGACCTGACCGCTTTAAAGAAACTACACCGCCGGTCTTGTCAGGGTAGGTAAAACCTAAATCATTCTTTCCAAGAAAGAGTTTGATAAAATGTGGAAAGTCTTCCCGGTATTCGAGGTTGTAGCTACCATTTTTCGTATCACTAGCGGCATTCGGATTATTAAAAACCAACTCAACGCCGGCGTCCGCAAATATCGCCCTCATTTCATCCTTCAGTTGTCGAAGAAATCCTACATCTTCAATCGAGCCAAATTCATCAACTTTTGTACGGCGATAGTCTGTATCCTTCCATGCACCGGGAACTGTCAAGTTTATATTAAAGACGGTTCGACTTCCGCTAGCACTCGAAGGGGGGCTTGCAGATGAAGTTTCACTCAAATTCAATGTAGCGGCGAACGTATCGTAGTCAAAGTCTGGGTCGCATAAAACCCCTGCGGCAGCAGCGGCTTCCAACACAGCGTTGTGCGGAGGCTTTTCAGTTTGGGAAGTTCGATTGCCGATGCTGGCAAGCAACAGATCAAATGATGAATCGTGACCGCCGCTGGTCATCGGCCCGCTGTTTTCGCCTGTATAGCTATTTTTGCATCTGCTGCCGCAGGCACCGGTAGCAGTCTCGGACAGCAGACCGAGCGGATCGGTGAATTTGTATGGCGAATTCAGGACGTAACTGTACCTATTGAACGTCTGCGGATTTTTGATAGACGCCGAGGCCGTCAGAGGATCGACGCTCGTAAAGCGCCCGTGAATAGGAGCATAGTATCTCGCCTGAGCGAACTCAAGACCGGACTCTGTATCCTTCTCGTAACCCGTATAGTCTTTGCGAAGCTCGTCGGGCGTCGACGTGTACTTGTTGCCGCTCACACGCTCGGACGATGCAACCTCATCCCCGAACGCCGCAAAGTCCTTGCGGTTCGTAACAACGGCAAGCTCATTAGTCGTAACGCGGGGCGAACCCAGATGATCCTGCGTGAGATAACTCACTTGCGGTGTCGAAGCGAGGGCTGTCGAATATTCGGCCACAATCTTTGAAGATGCGTCGTAAACAAAAATAGTTGTTTCGGATGCAGTTTCTTTCTTAACTCTCAGTCCCGATCCGTCGTAGGAATATGTTGCATCCGGCGTCGATCCCGAGTTGCTTGCATTGAAGAACTCCGTCTGATGATTCTCCGCATCGTAAGTAAAACGCTCGCCTGCGGCATTGGCGGTCAGCGAGCCGTTAGGATCGTAGGAATAACCCGTCGGGGTCATCCTGTTCGTGCCCGTCGAGATCGTCGGGTTGCAGATGTCCGTCGAGCAGCTTCCGAGCGTTGTAGTGTGTCCGGAGCCCGTCACAAAGCTTCTGTTCCCGTAGCGGTCGTAGCTGAACTCCTGCTTCCATGTCTGTGTCGAGGAGATGCTCTCTGTCGCGGTCGTCAACCTGTTCAGGGCGTCGTAGGCGTAGGCTTGCGTTGCCGTGAACCCGCTCGTGCCGCCTACCGTAGGAACCGTGATCTTCTGCTCCAGCATCGCACCGTTGTTGTCGTCGTGGCCGGTGGTATTGTAACCGTACTCCAGCTTTAGAAGCCCCGTGTCGGCATCCGTCACTCCGAGGCCGATCTGCGTTACCTGCTGTCGGTTATTGTAAAGATACGTCTCCCAAAGCCCGTTGCCGAGCTGCATCTTCGTTAACGCCCCTGTCGGGTTGTAACTGAACCCTTTTGCATACGCCCAATACCCGGCCGAAGAGTTCTTCCTGCTCTGCACCTGCGAAAGCTCGCCGTTCCCGTTGAGCGTGTTCTTCACAACTCTACCGCTCGGATACGTCTCCTCAAGCAGCTGTCCCGAAAGGCCGTAAACATAACTCGTCGTGTAGCTCGTGCCGTCCGTGATCTGTTCGTGGGCCGTCGGACGGCCGAAAAGGTCGAACGCCGTGTAGTTCGTCTTCGACACGGATGTCTTGATGCCTGTCGTCTTGCCTTTTACTGCCCCTGACGCAGTCTGCGTCGTATCGGAAATGTCCTTGTACTTTCCGTCGTAGTAGAAATATACATCCGGTGTCGAATCCGAATAGTCACGCAGATAAATACGGTTCAGGGCGTCGTAGCTCGCCGAGACCGAGACGTTATTCGCATCGGTCGTCGATGTGATATTCCCGTTGTCGTCGTAAACGTACTTCGCAGACCACTGATCGTTCGAGGTGATCGGATCGGCATATCCCGAACCTGAGAAGTTCGAGTTGGCATCCTGTTCGACCTGTTTTGCGTACAGCAGACGACCGAGGCTGTCGTGCATAAAGTACCGGTACTGGCTGCCTTGTGCAGTCTTTCTCAAGTTGCCCAGCGTGTCGAACGTATAATCCGTGACGAGTGCCGAAGAAGACGGGTCTTCTACAACACGGACCATATTCCCCGAAACATCCGTGTATCCTTTCCGCTTCTTTCCGGCCTGATCCGTGATCGTCTTCGTCACGCCGACAGGTGAAGAGGTCGAAATGCCGTAGTCGGTCGTGATCGTCGAACTGTCGGGCAGCGTCACGGTTACGATCCGGCTGGCGGTATCGTAGGTGTTGGTGGTCCACTGCTTTGTGTCGCCCGATCGGTAAGGGTTCGAGACGCGCGAGACGCGGCCCTCGGCGTCGAACTCCTTCTCGACAAAGATATTGCCCTGAGAGTTCAGCTCTTCGGTCTTGAACGTCCGCCCGAGGCCGTCCGCATAGGCCGTCTTCTCGGCATAATGCGAATCGTCGATCTGGCTCTTCGACTTTACCCACGAGTTGCCGCTCTCGTCGTGATAGATCGTCTCGTTGGTCGGCCCGACCTGGGTCGAACCGTCGTAGTACCGAGTGTACCGCGGACGCAATGTCGCCTCGTCGTACTCGACGGCGGTCGTCAGGCCGTTGGCGTCCGTCGTAGTCAGGGGCAAACCTGTCGAGACATCGAACGTCGCACTTGTCGTAAACGCGGCGTTCGACCCGTGCGTGCCGCCGGAATCCGGCACCGCCGACGTGACCGTAACCGGAAATGCGTGATATGTCGGGTCGAACGTCGTTGTCGTCGTGTTGCCTAGAGCGTCCGTCGCCTCGTATTGATTGCCAATCGAGTCGACCAATACCCTAAGCCCCCAAGTGAAAGCGAGAGAGTTCACACCAAAACTAGAAACACTAATCGATTAAACGGAGCGATGCAACTATATTTTCGACCGTCGCAAGCTCGCTTCGTTCGGTAACACCGGCGGTATAAGTTATAAGTAATAAATGGCGACCTTGGGAAAGAACCCAAATATGTACGTTCATGTCATCCTTCGTATAAGCAGCAGTCGCCATATCTCCCCCATCTAGACACCGCGACCTAGTGATAGTTGGGTCAACCGCTTCTTGCGCGAGATATTCCAAGAGAGCGTCAGTAGAGAGTAATCCCGAATCTGTGTTATAGGCCGAAATTTGCAAGGCTCCCACGCCGCTAATATCGTCGTAGAATGACGTACACTCAGCATCCTCTTCAAAAGACCAATTCGCCGGGTACTTCAGCGAATACCAACTTACAGGCGACCTATAGTTTTCCCACTGTAGCTCAGTCATAATAGACCACCCGCCCTTTTTCCCGTAGCACGCATCTAATTAGGTGGTTCCGCATTTGGGGCCGGCTCGTTGGCACGGACCGCCATTAGTCTGCGAGCCGACGATAAAGTTTCTCTACAGACGATCTTGTAATTGGATGGCCCACTTCAGGGCTACTCAGTTCGCTCAAAGCATCCTCGACATCCTCGCAATAGGGCACAAAACAGTCCGACAGCTCTATAAGATTTGCTAAATAGCTTATTGCCCCAACATCCAATTTGTCGTCTAAAAATGCTTGACACAGCTTTTGAACGTCCTTTTTACTCAACAGATGTGAGAAATTGCCTCCCGTTCCTATTACAGGGGCGGACGATCCTAATTTAGAAATAGCTGAATTGTATAGATCAAGTTCCGATTTCGTTGACGACATCATTTCTCTGATCTCGATGTCATCTTGAAAAAAATCTCGTATCAATTTCAGGTCCATATATCTTACTATTGAGGCCGCTTCCTCTGCTTTTCGCCGGGTCGTCGACTACCTTTTGTCAACCACTCTTGCGGCACTCAAATAAAGCCATTACGAATTACGGGGTCCGAATAACTATTAGGATTGCGGATCAGTTTTCGTTAAGTGTATGGTCGCTTGTCTATCAAGGCGGTAGGCATTAAACGTCCAAGTATTGATGACATTTTCGATTGGAAAAAAGAGTTTGAGATCCAGAGACTCAACCAGCTTTTCCTGAAATCTCGGCTCGAATATATCCGCAAACTCAACTTTATTGTGCAGATCGAATTCCTTAGCCCAAGTTTCGATGGCTAATTTTGGATTTTTTGCGGTGATCTGAGTAATGTATGTACCGCCTTCATACTCAAGAAAAAAAGTAAATAAGGACATGACTAATTACCTTTATAAATCCGAGAATGCTCTTCTGATTTCTTTATACGCTCCTGTTCTCGTTTAATGTTGTTCTCGATGCGTCTTATCTTTTCTTTAATTTGCGGAGTCTTATTGCGCTGAGGTATTTTTTCGAGCTCATTCTTTAGCTGCTTAATTTTTTCCTGTGCGGCCTTAACTCTTCTAGCATTCGCTTTCTGTATATTCTTGGTGCTTCCTTTCTTCGCCATTGGACGTGCGGCAGGTCGTGCTTTCGGCTGCGCGGTTCCTCCTGCCTCACGAGTCTTTGGGACGTTCGCTCTGGGCGCCGGCCTTAAGACATTGAAGTCTTTGTCAACAATATTGCCAGCATCATCCACATAGTACTTTCCCCTATATACGTCGCCGTTTGGAAGTACAATTGGATCAACGAAAGTTGGCCCAATTTTTGGCATGGTAAGATCTATGAACCAGGGCAACGGCGCGGTGATTTGCGCAGGTGAGCACGGAGGACAATGTCCATCTGGGTCATTAAACTTGTACGGGTTATTGTAGCCGTACTGATACTTGTTCAGCGATTGAGGGTTTGTGAGGTCTGCGTAGAACGTCGGGTTATCCGAAGCATCATCGGTAAAATCAAACAGCTCGTCAGGGCCGCCCTTGAATTCGTCCGGAGAGGTGAACCGGCCGTGCATCGGCGAATAGTAACGGGATTGTGCAAAATCAAGACCCGTCTCAGCATCGCGTTGATAGGTCGCGAACTTCTTTCGGGTATCGTCCGTGCCCGAAGAGTATCTCTGGCTCGCCGTTCTACTCGCGAGGCCCGAATAAAGTTCCTCGCCGAACGGCAGGAAATCACGCCGGGCTTTCACGTCTCCAAATGAATCCGTCGTCAGACGGACCGATCCGAGAGCATCGTTTGTCAAATAACTAATGGTCGGATTTGCAGGCTGAGGCGCGTTGATCGTATATTCAGCCGCAAGCTTTCCACTCGCATCATACACGAAAATCGTCGTCCGGTGAGAATTAGTTTTGATATTTCAACACTGTCGCTTTGTCTCCTGTTATCCATCCATGTTGAGAATCAAGGAAGAATATATTTAATAAATCATTTTGCGTTGGACTATTCGCCCTTCTCCATGAATTTCCATCGTCAGTTGTGTAAAAGATAGCTCCGCCAGCGCCGACCATCCAACCTTTCCCATCAATTATCGCAATATCAAAATTAGTGCCAACGCCTTCCTGTTCTTTTCGATCCCAAGTCTGGCCCTCATTCTGGCTTTTTAGAGTAATTCCTTTTGAGCCATCACCCCCTAGAATCCATATTTTTGAATCAATTATCTTTATTTTCATCAGATAAATTATCGAAGTATCCAATTTTTTTTCTTCGATCCGATTATTGTGAATAGAAACGGCTGTATGGGAGTCTGAGATCGCCCAAATATTTCCGGATTCTCCACATGCAATCCTGAGATTAGCACCCGTAGTTTCAAAAACATCGTTCACCGTTAGCCAATCTGACTCGATGGTGGCCGAAACTATCCCATTATCGCCTGCTATCCATAATTTACCGGTGGAGTCAGTACAAACATCGTAGAATTTGGTGAATTTGCTCTCCATCCTCTTGACTAGACTTCCCGCAAAAACTTCTTTTTTCCATTGCACACCGTGATCGCTACTGCTCAAAATAATCGGAAGACCGCCCTGAGTACCGACAGCCAAGACGGATTCGGCCCCAAAATAAAGACCATAGAAAGCACCGTTGTCATTCTCAAATCGTTGAGTCCAAGAGACGCCTCCGTCACTAGTGGTCTGAATCGTCATAAAGGCAATAGAGACTCCATTTTTCGAATCAAAAAATACTAAATCCTGGAATGGCGGAGCGTGCGCTTCATCTCTATCAGTCAGTAGTTTCCATTTATGATCAAAATAAGTGCCTGGGAAAATGCTGCCGTTGAATAGCCAAAAGCCAGATACAATCAGGAGTAAACAAAATGCCAAGAAGATATATTTACTCATAATTAATCAACCTTCCTTCGGCGCGGCCCAACGATTCCGTTTTGTCGTCCTCTCATGATGTTTTCCATCTGTACGGCTTTATATTTGCCGATATCGGAATTAACATTACCTCCACTCATACCTTCATGCGCGTGTCCAAACTCATGAGAATCAATGATTTCGTTTGTGAAGTCTAATGCTCCTCCGTCACTCGATTTTGTTCTACCAAGAATCGAACTTAGTCTTGATTGAGCGATTGAAACCGCATTTGTACCATGAACAAAAATTTGCACATTGCCTGTTGTGCTTTCGCTCTTATCGACGGTAGCGGCCCCTCCGAACTCAGCAGTCTTATGCACTCTGCCGTCATTGGTCTGAAAAGATTCCGAAAGACGATACTCAACCACCTCTTTACTCTGAAGAATATCCGACATTCTTACACTAAACACACCTTCATCCCCGCTCCCAATCCCGTCCATTTTTGTTGCGTTTTGCGCAGTGAGTCCGATTACGGTTACGTATCCCGCCTTAGCATCGCAAAGCTGATATACACTGATTAGTTTTGACCGCTCAGGTCCAAGCATATTCTTTATTCGCTCTAATGCAGCTTTCTGTTCTTCTTCAGTTCCAGTTAAATAAATAACTTCGCCGGTAGGATCCGTATAGTTAAGTGGATTGTTTACTACGTAAACGTAGCGGTCCCAATTTTGAGGCTGAGAAATATAATTCCTAAATAATTTTTCTCCCTCGCCTTTCTTTTCCTTCTCCGCATCCTCTGCCTCAAAGATAACGTTGTAGGGATCTGGAGAGGTAAAGCGTCCAAGAGAATTTCCATACATTCTGGCTTCGGCGAAGTCTAGGTCGGTTTCGGTATCGCGTTCATAGCCGGTGAATTGCTTGCGGACTGAGTCGCTGCCGTAGTTTAGTCCAGTTGTTCTGCCGCCGGTACCGTCTATTTCCTCGCCGAATGGCATATAGTCGTGGCGGGCGATGACAGCTCCGTTCTGGTCGGTGTTGATTCTTGGACTTCCGAGGTGGTCGCTCGTAAGGTAATTAACCTGTTGAGTCTGGCTAAGTTGGGTGGAATACTCCGCGATCAACTTTCCTGCAGCATCATATGCAAAGACTGTAACTTCGCCGGTGCTTGGAACGTATTTCTTTACTCTCTTGCCATCGCCGTCGTAGGAATATTCCCCAAGAGTACCGCTGCCATTCGCAGCCGACACCTGTTTATTTTCCGCGTCGTAAACAAAAGTTTGTCCGCTAGGGTCGGCGGTCGTATTGCCGGCGTTGTCGTAAGACCATCCGCTAGAAGTCAATCGATTATTGCTTGTCGAAATCGTCGGATTGCAGATCGCCTCGGTACAGTTCGAAGCGGGCACAGTAGTGTTGCCGTTTGTGAAATCGAAACGTCTATTGCCATACCGATCAAATGTGTAGGTCTGTTTCCACGTCTCCATTGAGTTACTCGTCTCAACCGCAGATTCCAAACGGTTTAAAGAATCGTAAGTGTAATTCTGGATCAGCGGATATGTCATCCCCGGAACCGTAATAGTCTGCGACATCACGTTGCCGTTGTTTATGGTGGCCGTTCCGTTATCATACGTGTAGTTCAGCTTGAGCAGATCGTATTCGCTTTGTAACGTTCCCAATGCTATTTGTGTAGGTTGAAAACGAGAATTAAATTGCGTCGATTCCCAACGTCCGTTGCCAAGTTGCATCGAGGTCACTGCTCCCGCGGCGTTGTACGTAAAGTTCTTGGCATAGCTGTAGAATCCATGATTCCCATCCTTTTTAGACTGAACCATCGAAACGTTGCCGCTAGTGTCCAAGACAGTTTTCACAATCCTTCCCGATGGATATGTCTGTTCAACAAGAGCTCCCGAAAGATTATATGCATAAGCGGACGAATAGGTTTGCCCGTCGGTTATCTGTTGACTCGAAAGGATGCGGCCCAAGCTATCAAATCCGGTGTATTTCGTCTCGGACACGGAGTTGGAAACCTTCGTCAATTTGCCCTTTGAGTTCGCAACGTTCACATCATCGTAAGTGTAACTCACGGCCGGAGTCGGATCAGAGTAGCTTCTTGTTATTACACGGTTCAAAGCGTCGTAAGCATTGGTCGTCGTAATGCTTCTTGCGTCTGTTTTTGAGGTCAGATTGCCGTTCGCGTCATAATTGTAATTGATCGTGCCCGATTCGGGGTTTACGGCCTGCGTCACACGCGACAAAGAATCGTAACTGAATGTCCTCGTCTGCACGCCCTGATTGACGGTCGTCAGGTTGTTGAGCGTGTCGTAGGAATAGTACGTCGCCTGGTTCGGACTGGAGATGCTTCCAAGCTGTCCGGCAGCGTTCGGTTCATCGACGCGGACGAGTTGACCCAAAGCATTCGTGATCGAGCGGCGAACCTTGCCTGCCTGATCTGTAACGGTCGCGGCATTACCGGAGTAAGCTGTTAACGCCTCAGCATTGTCGGGTGTTTTTATTTTTGTTATACGCCCCAAAGCATCGAAATAACTTTGCGTCCAAAGGATCGGATGGCTGCCGTCTATCTCGGTCGGGCGAAACGGATTTGATGTTTTGTACGGCCTTCCGAGGGCGTCGTATTGGGTTTGGGCGGCAACATAATTGCCGTCACTCTCATACTTTCTGAATTCAGTTGTCCGCCCAAAGCCGTCATAAAAGCTTTCCGTCTTTAGCAGATTGTCATTGAGCGTATTCAGATCCTTTGTCGTCGTGATCTTGTGATTTGAATCGTCATAAGCGACCGTCGTTTGGGCCTCAAGTCCTGTTCCAACCGCACTCACAGACTGAGTAGCGCGGTCAAGCGGATCGTTATAGATCGTCTTTGATATCACTCCGTTGATATCCCGAGTATTTACAGGCTTACCCGTGAAATAGTCATACTGCGCATAGCTTGTCCAATTCATCGGGTTTGTCGTGCTCGTCGGAAACGCAAATGTCGAATCGCCGTTCAACTGACTTGGAGCTGTATTCGTTGTCGCTTCGCCGTCGGGGGAGCCGAAGTTGTCGGCATAGTTGATCGTTGTCGCATTCCCGTTTGCGTCAATGGTCTTTACGACATTTCCGAGAATATCGTACTGAGCGTAAGTCGTGACCGCTCCGGTCTGATTACCCGCATTTGCATAACTCGTAACCGCAGTTACATTCCCCCGATACAGAAACCCGGCTCCATAGTTTGTCGTATCGTGCCCCGTGACATTGCTTCTCGAAACAAGCCCGGCATGCCCAAATGTTGTGCCATAATTGTCATACTCGAAGGTCGTGAGCGAAACCTTGTTTTCTCCGGCAGCGTCTGTTGACACCCATTTTTGTGCTGGCAAGTTCAGAATACAATAAGAGTCGCTTGTGTAATCGACATTATTGACCGGGTTTGTTTTAAGATATTCAGTATGGGTACGGCGCATAAAAGCCCCAGGGCTGCCAAAGCCATAGTCATACTCGAATACGTCCGTAAGAAGATTGTAGCCGGCAGTTGAATCGTAGCCATTAGTGATCTTCGACACAGAAGAGGTGTCCGATAAGGTGCTGACCACTTCCGTTACCCGATAATCAACGTACGGTGGGCTAAGGCGGTGAGCCCAGCCGAGCTGACGCCGAGCCTCATACGAAGTTTCCGCTTTTCTCAAGAGAGTTGTTCCGTCGCTATCGTAAACTTCCGTTTTGAACTCCCGACCTGTCAGATTTTTGTATCGTGAAACCGGTGCATTGGGCAAACCCGATATCTGGCAATATTCACTGCAACCGTAAAAGTAGGTCTTAGACATTGACTTGAGATCGTTGAGGGCATCGAAGATCTTTACCTTCGTCCACCTTTCACTCGGAATAGTGTTCCCGACAATATCTGCTATAGAATCGGAATACTCGTACGTGGTTTTGTTGCCCAAGTTAGTCCCGTCGGGGTAGACACGTCGCTCTACCAGCCGCCTTTGGGTGGAAAGAGTTGAACCTACTGTTTCATAATCGTATTCAACTGCTGCTCCAGTAGGTAATTCGAGGCGAGCGAGCTCAAGATAACTGTTATAGAAAAACTTGTATTTTTCCCCATTCGCCAGCTCGATTTCCTTGATCCCGTCAGGAGCAATTAGCCGGTTCGAGTAATGGTTGAAAGGTATCCACGCAAAAAGCGAGCTAAGGTATTGGATCCCTAGCCCAGAACGCAGACAGGATGCAGACCCATTGCATTTCGTCAAGGTAATTGTGCGATCTGCCCCTCCAAATCCGTTATACGTAATGTATTCGTGATTCGAATCGCTAGACGTTACGATCTCTCGGTTAAGAGTGTCCTTTATCGATGTAACACGATTGGTCCGGACATCATCATTAACAAATCCCGTATTGGTAAGCGTCGTGCGGTTGCCATTTCGATCTTGTATCCATGAGACTAGTCCGTTATCAATCCGATAACTAATTCCATCAGGGGTTTTAAGAACGCCGCTCGGATAAAAGTACGGGGTTCCATTTCCGTTGCCGACCAGATCGTCCGTTAGGATAATGTTTTCGTCGGAGATAAACTTCGAACCGCTGCCGTCAGTCGCGAGAAAAACGGTTCCCAAAGAAATAGTTTGGGTAGTAGTACAATCCTGATTTCCAAATACGACATCATCACCGTCGGTTGCTACGGAATAAAAGCTATAACTTTGTCCTGCAAAGGAGTTGAAGGTAAGACTGAACGCTTTCTGCCCGGCAACATAGCGGGTCTCGTTCGAGCAGTGCCCTATCTCGTTAATTTCGACTAGCGTAATTGCCCCCTGAAGATAGCCTCCAACGGACGGGAATATTCCACTGAGCCTGTACGGATCGGGGTCTATCCGTTCAACCGAGTTTGGCTGGCCCGCCGAATAACCTATTACAATCTCCTCTCTGCGCCAAGTTTGCTCAACATTGTATGAAAACCCGTTCCCGACACCGCGCCCACCAACCGAAGTCAATGGAAGACTGAAGCCGAGTTTACCGTCGTAAAGATTAAGCTTTTCATACTGACTTATGTCTATTTCTGCATCGTTGTCTTTGGGCTTCATCGGCACTTGACTATTCGTGTTAGGAGCAAAAATTGACAAGCAAAGTGCGATAGCAGTGCCAGTTAAGAAATGGTGTCGTTTGTCGAGGATATTCCTTATCATTCTTCTCTCCAGTATCTTTCTCGCTATCTTCGATAGTAAGCGGGGACGGGGAAGTCGC
>CALMYB010000019.1 GCA_937873515.1 uncultured Acidobacteriota bacterium | reverse complement strand
CACTGCAAACTGAAATCTGAATTTAGCTTGTCAATGAACGAACGGCCGTCTCGACCGTGTTGCTATCATAACCAAACGGCGCGCCCGTTTGAAGCACAAACCGCACAGAATGTATCAAACCGCACAAAACGACACATTTCGCACAGAATGTATCAAACCGCACGAAATGCACGATTTGCACGAAATGCACGATTTGCACAGAGCATCTCTTATCCTTTCGACGGACAAAGGCCGGCCCGCAGCCACAGGTGATCCTGACCGAGATCGCGTTTCGCGCTTATACCTACACGGCCCACGCCGTCGATCTAAATTGCAGCGATCGAAGATTATCTTGTACTAGCCGGCACTTGAAAAGACCCGTTCAAAGACCTTCTCGACGTTCCGCAAGTAGTATTTGACGTCGAAAACACGTCCGATCTCGTCAGGCGAGAGGTGTGAGGTGATGTCTGTGTCGTTCTCGACGCGGTCTTTGAACGTGCCGCCCTCGTCCCACACTTTCATCGCGTTTCGCTGAGCGAGAACGTACGCGTCCTCGCGGGAGACGCCTTTTTGCGTGAGTGCGAGCAGCAGTTGGCCGCTGAAAACAAGCCCGCCGGTGAGTTCGAGGTTGCGGAGCATATTTTCGGGATAGACAACAAGCGTGTCGAGCAGGCTCGTCGCCTTTGCGAGAATGTAGTCGGTCGCGGCCGACGAATCCGGCAGGACGATGCGCTCTGCCGAGGAGTGCGAGATGTCGCGTTCGTGCCAAAGCGCGATATTCTCGAAGCCCACGACGGCGTTCGCACGAATGGTGCGCGCCATCCCGCAGATGCGTTCGGAAAGGATCGGGTTCCGCTTGTGCGGCATCGCCGAAGAGCCTTTCTGGCCGGTCTTGAAAGCCTCCTGAGCCTCGCGAACCTCCGTCCGCTGCCAATGCCGCACCTGAAGCGCGATCTTCTCGAGGGTCGAGGCAATTATCGCGAGTGTAGAAAGGTATTCGGCGTAGCGGTCGCGTTGAATGACCTGAGTGGAAACGTCTGCGGCGGCAATGCCGAGGCGTTTGCAGACGCACTCCTCGACATCGGGGCCAAGGTGCGCGAATGCACCGACGGCGCCGGAGATCTTGCCGACTGCTACCGCCTCGCGGGCAGATTCGAGACGGCGGCGATTCCGCTGCATCTCCGAGTACCAAAGTGCCCACGTGAGGCCGAATGACGTCGGTTCGGCGTGTATGCCGTGCGTCCGGCCGATCTGCGGCGTGTCTTTGAACTCGAACGCCCGGCGCTTCAGCACGCCCAACAGAGCATCGACCTTCGCAAGCAGAATGTCGCACGCGTCCCTCAAAAGCAGCGCGTTCGCGGTATCGACGACATCGCTCGATGTCAGTCCGTAATGCACGAAACGCGATGCAGGGCCGATATTTTCGGCCAAATTTGTCGTGAATGCGATCACGTCGTGGTCGGTCGTCTTCTCGATCTCGTTGACGCGTTCGACTGTGAACGCAGCCTTCGCCTTGATCTCGGCGAGCGCTTCCTGCGGGATCGTGCCGTCCTCGGCGTGCACCTCGCAGACTGCGATCTCGACATCGAGCCACTTCTTGAATTTCGTTTCGAGCGACCAAAGCTCGCCCATCTCCGGCAATGTGTAGCGTTGTATCATTAGTTACGCTCGTTGTCTCTTAACGGCATCTTCAAGCAACTCGTGGAGAAGTGTCTGATAGGGTGTTTCGCGTTTTGCAGCAAGTTTTTTTATCCGCGACAGCAGATTCGGCGCGATCCGAAAGGCGATCATATGCTTTGCCTTACCCGTTGATGGACGGCCGATGCGCACAGCGCGCTTCAGTTCCTCCGGCGTCGATTCCGGTATATCCGAGAAATCGATATCTCTATCCAAAATATGCTCGTCGCTCACGACGCGACGCCCGCCTTGCGCTGATGATCCGGATCGTTTCTTTGCCATTTTCAAACTCCCTGTTGGTATAAACGATGAGAAGGAGACGGTCGATCTCTGACATCGCAAGCCGTTTACGTCGAGGCTCGACCTCCGAATGTTCGATGTCTTCCCAATCCAAACCCATGTCGTCGTCAAAGGCGGTAGCTGCCTCCTCGAACGATACACCGTGTTTTTCAAAGTTGAGAATTGCCTTTTGAATATCCCAACTGAACATCTATTAGTGTATATACAGTAATTTAAGGTTGCAAGCAGAAACGTCAGATCAGGCCTTTTGCGATCAGCAGCTCTGCGTTCAGTACGGCTCCGCCTGCTGCACCGCGCACGGTATTATGGCTCAGCGATACAAAGCGGTAGTCGAACACTGTGTCTGGAAATACGCGGCCGACCGTGATCGTCATTCCGTTGCCTGCGTCGCGGTCAAGGCGTGTCTGCGGGCGTGTCGGTTCTTCGGAAACTGCAATGAACTGTTTTGGCGAAGAGTGCAGATCGAGCGTCGGGAATTCGCGCATCGCGGCAACGACATCTTCGAGCGTAGCGGATTCTTTGAGATCGACACGCACCGAAACCATATGGCCATCGACGACATTTACGCGGAAGCATTGAGCCGAGACGGCGAAATCTGCGTGTTCGACCGAGCCATCGTTCATGCGGCCGAGGATCTTCTGCGATTCGGTCTCGACCTTTGGCTCTTCGCCGGCGATATACGGAAAGACGTTGTCCGTGATGTCGAGCGAAGCGACGCCCGGATAGCCCGCACCCGAGATCGCCTGCATCGTCGTTACGACGCACGCCTCGACCCCGAACTTTCGGTGCAGAGCTGCGAGCGGCGGAGCAAAACTCACGACCGCACAATTCGGATTCGTAACGATGAAGCCTTTTGTGAATCCGCGTTTCTCGCGTTGGCGTTCGATGAGTGCAAGGTGGTCGGCGTTGATCTCCGGGATCAGCAGCGGAATATCCTCGTCCATTCGATAACTCGACGAATTGCTGATCACGGGATAACCGGCACGAGCAAACGCCTCCTCAGTCTCGCGCGCGACCGACGATGGCAGGCTTGAAAACACGATGTCGCAATCAAGCGGCGGCTCGATCGGCGTTACGACTATATTCGCTACAGATTCCGGTAGCTCGCCCGGCAATTTCCAAGCGCACGCCTCCGCATACGGCTTCCCTGCCGAGCGGTCCGACGCGGCAAGCGCCGTAATCTCGAACTGGGGATGCCCTTCGAGCAGCTGCACGAACCTTTGTCCAACGGTGCCCGTCGCCCCTAAAATTCCAACTCTGTATCCTTTCATCTAAAAAATCCGTGTCCGCGAACGACCGCGCGTTCTGTTGATATCGCCCTCAGCGCCCGAACGCCTCTTTCATCCGGCGGACGCCTTCGGCCATTTTTTCTTCGGTATTGCAAAATGAAATGCGGAGGAAGCCTGTTGCTTCGTCGCCGAAAGCACGACCAGGCACGGTTACAACGCGATTCTGCAGCGTCCTTTCCGCGGCCTCGAGATCGTCGCCGATCTCGCGAACGTCGAGCATCGTGTAGAACGCGCCTTCCGGTGTGGTCGCCTTTAGCCCAAGCTCATTTTCGAAAAGATCGACGAGGAATTCACCGCGTTTTTTGTAAATGCTGCGAGCTTCGGCTTTTGCCGCCTCGGCCTCGGGGGTCCACGCTAAGAGCGATGCTTTCTGCGTGATCGTCGAGGCGCAAACCGTCGTAAAGCCGTGCAAAACCTGTATCGCGTTTATCATCTCGGCATCTGCACAAGCCGCCCAACCGAGGCGCCAGCCCGTCATACTCAAGCTCTTAGACAAGCCGCTTACAACGATCGTCCTGTCATAATATTCAGATGCGGAATGCGGCCTTTCACCAAAATAAAGATCGCTGTAGATCTCGTCGGAGATCAGGAAAATCCCCGTGCCTTCGAGAGCCGCGGCGATCGCTTTCAGGTCTTCAGGAGTCAGTATCCTGCCGGTCGGATTTGACGGTGAAATGACGACGGCTGCCTTTGTTCTCGGCGTGATCGCGGCCTTAAAAGCCTCGATGTCGAACGAGAAGCCCGTCTCTTTCGGCATCCGATAATAGACGGGTGTCGCTTCGGCGATCCTCACGCAGGCGTCGTATGCCGGAAAGCTCGGGTCGGGCACGAGAACCTCATCGCCTCGATCGGCAGTGCAAAGGATCGCGGTCGTCATCGCCTCCTGCGAGCCGCAAGTTACGACAACGCCCGTCCGAGGTAAACTAAGATGCGAATACTGCTCTGCGATCTTGTCACGCAACTCTGGCATTCCCGGATGCGATGTGTAGCCGTTCTGTTCGTCGCGCGCGACGCGTGCGGCTTCGTCGCGTATGAACTGCGGCGTCGGAAGGTCCGGTTCGCCAAGGCCGAAATTTATCGAATCCGGCAAAGCACGCTCAAAGAACTGACGTATCAACGTCGGCTTCAACCCACGCATACGCGTCGGCAACTCAAAATTCATCTTCTCAACTGCTTTCATTCTTTCGATTCGGCAATATCATCTTCAAGCTCGTTGCGGATATCGCCGACCTCGATGTTGAATTCGCCTTCGGCCTGCGCGAGCGGATCGGCATTCATAATACCGGCGAGTTTTTCGATCTCACCAAGCACCTTCTGGCCAATGCCCGAAACCGTCGGCGTTTTCGCCTTTTCGATCTCGCTTTCGTTGTCTTCTAATCCCGTCATCGCTGAATGCCTTCCTTGCCTAAAGTATATCGCAACTCCTTCAGCGTGTCAGAAACACACGGAGCTTTCAGGATCCGGCAAAGAAGAATACTCGCGAATTAGTCCGACGAACCCGATCTAGAACGTAAAGCGTGTGCCAATTGTGATTTTTCTCGGAGTTTCCGCTGAAGTGGGCATAAGGAAGAGCGGAGACGTTTGGATCCCCACAAAATGAACGGGATTGGTGCGGTTGAATACGTTCTCAACATTTCCAAAGAACCGTATAGAGAATCTTTTTGTCGGATCACCGATATCGAAGCCGTCATCTGCGGTCGTTATAACCTTGAATCCTTTATTCGAATCCTTTCCTCGGCGCCCGAAAGATAGTGTATAACCGAGGTTGAAATCAAGCTGAGCAAACCACGCTCCCCGCCGACTGTTTCTTGCCGTGCCTGTCGGTCGGTCGTTAAAGATGGTATCGCCGTTATTATCTAGGCCCGTGGTCTGCGTAAATGGCAGCGGCGAAAGGACCGTATAGTTCGCATTTATCTTAAATCCTTTGAATGGCCGCCAACCCATATACATCGTTATACTATGGCGTCGATCAAGGTCGGATGGTCCCCGATCAAGCCGCAAATTATAGTTGTCGGTCGGCAGGCCAAAAATCCCGCTAGGGTCGTTCGTCTCGTTCGAAAGCGTATAGTTGATCGCGATATCGGCCTTTTTAGTGACCGGACCGTAAAATCCAAGCCTAAACTCATTGCGGACTGCTGATCCGGATGATTCCACGTTCGTTATCACGCCCAGACCCGCGTATGGAAATATGCCCTCGCGCGGAGCGTTAATGTTACGACTGCGTAGTAGATGAGTTCCTCTCGCGAAAATATATTCGAATCTGAGAGTATGGGTCATCCCAACCCTTTGGGTTACTTGTGCAGACGCACGAAGGACTTCCGGATTGCGAAGATCCCGAGCCTGCTGAAAATAGCTTGGAGGTAGTCGGCGGCCGCCCAAATTATTGTTAGGATCAAAAGGATACGAAGGATCAATCACGATCATTTCCGGCGGTTGGTTCGCTCCTTGATTGTCGATCCTCAAATAGTCGTCCGCCTCGAACCATTTGTAATAGATCCCTCCGCCGATACGGAAGGTAGTATTTCCACTCTTGGAAGGAGTCCAGGCGAGACCCAATCGCGGCGAAAAGTTGTTATGGTCACGAAGAGAACTCTGGGCCTCATACCGGATCCCGGCGCTCAGGATAATGTTCTTCCTCAGCCTTAGATCGCTCTGAAAGAAGAGCGCGGCTCGGTTCTGTCGCACTCCTGCCTTTCTCACACCCGACCGTAGCGAAAAGAGCGCGGGATGGCCTGAAACGTAATCCGCGAGCGAGCGAAAAATATATGTTCCATTAACGTTCTCGGCCGATCGAAGGCTTTGAAACGCAGTCGAAAATTCAAAGCCTGCCTTTAGAGCAGCCTGCTTATAGCTGGTCGAAATATTGTTAAGTATAAAGAAATGGGCAGTGCGTGTTCTTTCTAAATTGCCGGCTCCACCGTCCGAAAAAGCTCCCAAGACCTTGAGCGCCGGCGACGCCGTTCGTGGCATAGTTTCCGACGCCGAGACCGCAAATGTTGTTCTAAACTCATTCAAGAAGGAGCCTTTGACAATGGACGTCGACAGGCGAAACTGATGTGTGTATCCGCGAGTATCATACGCCCGCGAAGGCAGATCGAACCCTCCAACCCCGAGCCCATCGCTTCTGCGTTGCGAATACTTGTAACTGTATTTCGCCGGTATGCTCGGGGCCAAATTGTGGTTGATATCGACATTCACGGATGTGTAAGAGCTTGCGACATTCGTCGAATCGCGCACCTCTCCCTGCGGGATCATTGCGAAAAGATTGCTTGCCGCATTGTTGCGGCGGTCCAAAACATAGATAGAAAAATCCGCCTTCTTCTCACGGATAGGACCGCTTAGAAAGAAGAATATGTTCCGCGTCTGTTCGGGGTTACGATCCAGAGAAAAGGCATTCCTCGCGTTCAAAGATTCGTCATTGAAATTGAACGACAGTGAACCGCTGTAACGGCTGGTTCCGACCTTCGTCGCAATATCTACATAAATATTTCCAATGTCGTGATTTTCCGCGTCGTAGGAACTTCGAACGATCTTGATCGAAGCGATCTTGGATTTATCAGGAATATCGGCTCCCGAAAAGCCATCAACCCGAATTACGACGTCTGTCCCGCCGCCTGCAATTTGCTTAAGCGCTTTGGTTAAGTCTTCGGGGTCATCGGGAAGATTTTCGATCTGTTCCTTCGTTAAGAAATTACCGAAGGTCTCATCGAGTGCCTTCTCCTGGCGATCTAGTGAGACAACGACACTTTCATGGGTTTTCCCACAAGTCTCGCCGCTTCGTCTTCTAGCGCAGACTCACTGGTCGAAAGATCAGGTCGAACAGTTCTTTTTCGGCCGTTGAAATATTGAAAGCCGACAAACCCGAGAATGGTCACAAAAAAGACTGCAGACGCCAACAAGAAATTTACGTTTCTCCCCATTCAACAGCCTCCTATGGCCCTTTGAGCCCAACCATATCTCGTTCAAGTTACAATTGGGCCCAAACAAGCGAACGCTTCAGTTACAAATGTACGAGCAAACTTCAACACACGGATGTTCGTTCGGCCCGCACCCGGACGAACCTACAAGTGTACAAACCTTACCGCCGACTACGATCGTGGGATCGCATGCCGGGGAGTTTGCCCAAACAGCAATTGTTCCAATGGCGAAAATCAAGCCGAGAAAACACGAAGACAATACTTTACGCATATCGTTAATGCTCCTTTTTTTTTGGTTTTTGTGAGGTAGTCGTAAAGGCTACGCTGAGCATGATAAAAAAAAAAGGAATGTCAAGCGTTTAACCAAATGATGGTATTCCCATTGATTTTATCGCGTTCGACCATTCGGAAAAGCGAGCGACGAGCTATTCCGCCGCAAAATCGATGAATCCGTTGTGCGGGTTTGCGGAGAGGAGTTTGACGCGGACCTTGTCGCCGACATCGATACGATTTTGGCCGCGAACGACCATTCCATCAACGGGCGGACGAAGGATGCGTGCGAATACGCCGGCTTTCGTGTCGCCGGTAACGATCGCGTCATATTCCTGGCCGATGTGATGCTGGAGGACGGCGGCGGCAACGATCTTGCGCATACGGCGCTCGACCTTGCGGGCGGCCTTCTCCTGCAGATTCGCGTGCTCGGCGATCGCGTCGAGTTCTTCTGGAGTATAAGGCTGCGGCTCGTCGGCGATGACGGCCTTGACGATGCGTTGGACTACGATGTCGGTAAATCGGCGATTCGGTGCTGTCGAATGTGCGTAGTCGTTAACGGCGAGGCCAAAATGTCCGCCGGCATCCTCGCCCGGACGCTGAACGACACAGCGGCCTGCACCAATAAGCTTTATCAACGAGAGCGAGAGGTCGGGAAAGCGTTCGGGATCAGCAGCCTTTCGACGGGCCAAAAAGGCAGAGAACGCAGGAAGGGCAGGTTCCGACGGCAGTTGCTCACCGTATTCTGCGGCGATGCGAACGATGCCGTCCCAACGCTCCGGTGCTTCGACGACGCGGCGAAGTGAGGCAACGTTCTCGCGTTCGAGGAACTCGGCCATTTCGACATTCGTCGCGATCATAAAATTCTCGATGAGTTTTCGGGCGGCGTTCGGCACGACCGCACGAATCTCTCGAACCTCTCCGTCCTCGACGACCGCCGAAGATTCGATGGATTCGAAATCAAGAGCGCCTTTCCTCGCACGATAATCGCCCAAGCGGACAGCGGCCTCGTTCTGCAGTTTTATTTGAGCCTCAAGCCCGTCGATCTCTGCGACCTTCTGCGGAATGTCGCCCCGCCCTTCGAGCCAATCGCCGACGGATTCGTAATCGAGTTTCGCGTGGTTGCGGACGATCGCTCTAAAGAAATTACTCTCCGGCACATCGCCGTTCTCTTTGACGATCATCTCGGCGACAACAGCTAGGCGATCTTCGCCTTCGACGAGCGACGTGATGTCGGTCGAAAGCTCTTCGGGAAGCATCGGGAAAATGCGTGTCTCTGTGTAAACGGTAACTGTATTCTGCTCGGCGTGACGGTCGATCGGCGTATCTTTTTTGACGTATGCGGAAACATCCGCGATGCCCACGAACAGGCGAATGTCACCATTCTCAAGCTGTTCGGCCCACTCGATCTGATCGAGGTCTTTGGAAGTTTTGTTGTCGATCGACGACCAGAGCGTATCGCGAAGGTCCGTGATGTCTTGCGTTAGAATGGGATCGCGTTTCGTCTCGATCTGCGCAAGCTGATCCGCGACTGCCGAAGAAAAAGCCGGCTCGAACCCGTTTCGGGTAACGGTCTCATAAGCCCGTTCGCCGAGCCAGTTCTCATGTCCGGAATCATTCATTCAGATAGTCTCTATGATGCAAGTTAATCTCAACCGCAGATGAACGCAAATGAACACGGGATCCTTAAGTCAAGTAGGACCCGTGTTACAGACCCCGTCTTGCCCTTTATTTGATCTTATCTGTGTCCATCTGTGTTTATCCGTGGTCAATTCGGAACGCCTACCGCAGGTAATCTTCAAGCTTCGTCGAGGCATCGGTCTTTTCGTCGCGATATTTGACGATGATCGGGCAATAGATCGAGAGGCCGTTCTCGCGGCCGAAGTCATTCGAGACGGAGCGTGAGCCTTGAACGACGACGGCACCTGCGGGAATTTCGAGCGAATTGCCTTCGGCGGCCTTGATGATGCGGCTGTTCGGAAGATCGAACACCGGCGTCGAACGCGTCAGTATCACGCCGCTTGCGAGCACCGCACGTTCTCGGACGATCGTGCCCTCGTAGACTCCCGTGTTGCCGCCTACAAGAACGTCGTCCTCGATGATGACGGGCGTTGCGTTCACGGGTTCGAGAACGCCGCCGATCTGTGCCGCCGCCGAGAGATGAACGCGTTTGCCGATCTGTGCGCAAGAGCCGACAAGCGCATGCGAATCGACCATAGTGCCTTCATCGACATACGAACCGACGTTTATATACGCAGGCGGCACGACAACGACGCTCGGCGCAACATAGCTGCCGTCGCGGATCGCAGAGCCGCCGACAACTATCCGAACGCCGTCCTCGAGGGACATCGGCCGCAGAGGAAATGTGTCCTTGTCGAAGAACTGCAAGGTCTCGGTCGGCTTTGATATCTCGACCATCTTACCCATCCGAAAGCCGAGCAGGATGCCTTGCTTTACCCAAGCGTTCGCGCTCCAATTCCCGTCCGCATCCTTCTCCGCCGAACGAATCTCGCCGCGACGCAGAGCAAGCTTGAACGCTTCATAAACTTCACGATCGTCCGACGTAAATTCCGACTTTGCAAACAGTGATTCAATATCTTCGCGAAGGTTCATTTCTTTGTCGGTTCCTGCAAGCGATTGTATTTCTTCAAGATCTCCCGGAGGCGATCGTGCGGCAATGCATAGGCCGTATTCCCCTTGTAGCCGGTCATCGTGTCAGCCGCGACAAGCGCGTTCAAGATCGCTTCCTCGGTCGCTTGTTCCGTTGCCCAGAACAGCATACTGATCCGATCGTTCGGCAGCATTTGGACATTCGCGATCCCATCGTCCTTTCCGATCTCGGCCGCATTTGCAGTGGAAAATGCTATAAAGATGTCGCCGGATGAATTCTCACCGCGGCCGCCGACATTGCCAACGCCAAGTGCGATGCGCTGTGCGATCCGCTTCAACTGATGCGGCAGCAGCGGAGCGTCGGTCGCAAGCACCACGATGATCGAGCCGTCTCCTTCATTCACGTTACTTTTTCTCAACGACGAGGTCTGTCCGCCGGGTTTTGGCATCAGATCCGTGATCTCTCGTCCGACCGGCACGCCCGCGACGGTGAATAGCTGGCGAGATCCGTAGTTCGCCTGCACGAGGACGCCAATGGTATAGCCGCCGAACTTCGCACTCAGAACCCTCGAAGCCGTACCCGTGCCGCCTTTGAAGGCATGCGCCATCATTCCGGTTCCGCCGCCGACGTTCCCTTCGGCGATCGGACCGGACTTCGCTGAGTCCAACGCCTGAAAGGCATGCTCCTTTTTTATATGAAAACCATTGATGTCGTTCAGAAAACCGTCAAAGGTCTCGGCAACTACGGGCAAGCTGAAATCGCCCGAATAGCCGCCGCCGGGATGCTTCTTGGCACCCCATTCGATCACGGCATCGCGAACTATCCCGACGCTGTGCGTATTCGTGATGAGGATCGGCGAGCCCAGCCCTCCCGACTCCTGCACCCAGGTCGTGCCGGTCATTTCGCCGTTGCCATTCAACGTGTGCCACGCGGCAAACAGGCGGCCGGCAAAATCTTTCCCCTGAGGCAAGATCGCTGTAACACCCGTTCGAATGGCCTTATCGCCTTCGCCCGAGATCAGCGTCGTATATCCGACCTCGACCCCTTTCACATCCGTTATCGCGTTGAAGGCACCGGGCGTCCCATCGAACGGAATGCCGAGATCACGGGCTCGAGGCTTCGTTTGCGAATTTGCACTGCTAAAAAGCAACAGAACGATGAATACAATGGCGAGATTCTTCATATATCAATGTATCCGGGTAGCAATTTTAAAAGCAGCTGATAGCTTCGAGCTCTCAGCTATTAGCTGGTTTTACTCGGACCTTCAATATCCGATTTCCTTCATTATAGTCTTTAGCTTCGTGCGGGTTTCGCTCGTTACAGGCACGAGCGGCAGACGAATGTTTTCCTCGCAGAGTCCGAGTTCTTTCATCACGAACTTGCACGGTGCGGGCGAAGCCTCGATGAAATTCGCCTCCATCAGCGGCAGTATCTTGTAATGAATTTTGCGTGCGAAATGGAACGAGCCGTTGAGAGCGTGCTCGACCATCTTCGAGGTCTCTTTTGGGATCTCGTTCGCACAAACGGAAACGAGGCCGTCGGCTCCGAGCGAGATCAGCGGCACGGTCGTTGGATCGTCGCCCGAGAACACGCGAAAGTTCTTCGGCCGTCGGCGAATGATCTCCATTATCTGCGAGAAATTTCCCGAGGCTTCTTTTGTCGCGACGATGTTGTCGAACTTCTCTGCGAGCCGCAGCGTCGTCTCGGCGGAGATGTTGGACGACGTTCGCGAAGGCACGTTGTAGAGCATTATCGGCATTTCGCGTACGCTCTTTGCGACCTCGCTAAAGTGCGCGAACATTCCTTCCTGGGTCGGCTTGTTGTAATAAGGCGCAACGACAAGAGCGCAGTCGGCGCCGGCCTCGCGGGCCTTGCGTGTGAAATCGATCGTCGCCGCCGTGTTGTTGCTGCCGGTTCCGGCGATCACGTGAGCCTTTAGGCGTTTCGCGACCTCGACCGTCATACTAATGACGTGCAGCCGTTCTGCCTCGTCCATCGTCGCGCTCTCGCCGGTCGTGCCACACGGCACGAGCAGTTTTATACCGCCCTTTATCTGCCGCTCGACGAGCTCTTTAAAACACTCGTCATCGACCGAACCGTCGCGTCTAAAAGGCGTAATAATGGCCGTCGCACAGCCCCGCATCCAATCAAGCTTCATCGTCATAAACCAAACTCAACCACCAGATGAACACAGATTAACACAGATAATTAGTTTCGGTCTTATCTGTGTCCATCTGTGTTTATCTGTGGTTAATATCCTGCTGCGATAAAAAAGTTCTCAAGTTTAGGTAAATCGAGTTTGCTATCCGTCCGCACGCCTGAACACAGATCAAGGCCGAAGGGCTGCACAGTATCGATGGCTTCGCGGACATTTGCGGCATTCAGGCCGCCGGCGAGGAATACAGGTTTGCCGCAGGTTTCGACGATGCGTCGAGAGAGTCGCCAATTATGCCGGCGACCTGTTCCGCCGAGCTCTTTAACCGCAAGTTTCGGATTGCCGCTGTCGAGCAAGATCGCATCGACGTGTTCGGCCAACTCACAAGCCTCATCGACCGATCGATCATCAACGATATGAATCACCTGCACGAGTTTTACATTCGGAAGCGCTTCGCGGATCTTCGCGTAGTCGCGACCCGCAAGCTCATCGACGATCTGAATTGTGTTCGTCTTTGTGCGGCGGTGGTGTTCGATTATTCCCTGCGAAGTCTGTTCGCTCGTCAGCAAGAACGTCGCGATCGGCGGCGGCACAGCTTGAGCAATTCTATAGATCTCCTCATCCGAGATCGGCCCCGGCCCGCTCGGCATCACACCGACAAGCCCGAGTGCCGCGGCGCCAAAACTTATCGCATCGACAGCCTCTTGCTCATTTTGGATGCAGCAGATCTTGATTCTTGTGTTCATAAAAACATCAACTACAGATGAACACTGATAGACACAGATATACGGTCATAGTGCGATACGTTTGATTTGAATTTTTGGCGTTGCAAAGTTGATTAGCAGACAAACTCTCAGACCGGTGGCCCGCAGATAGTTCATGCATTGGGCTTGATGGATCTCGTTAAGACCGCTCACGGCTTTCAATTCAACTAGAACTAACCCTTCTACAACAATATCCGCTTCGTAAAATCCGACCTCGACATTGTCATACATTACGCGAATCGATTGTTGTTGGGCGACTACCAAGCCGGCTTTGCGCAGTTGATGAACGAGGGCATTCTCATATACTTTCTCCAAAAACCCAACTCCCAATGTATTACTGACCGTATATGCACATCCGATTATTTTCTCGGTGATCGGATTGATCTCTCCGAAGCTGGAAAATCGTCTGGCTGGATCCAAGAGCAAAGAGAATTGATCGCCTTTATCTGTGTCCATTTGTGTTTATCTGTGGTTAATTTCCCGGACTTCGACTACTTCGCTGACTATCTCACTGAAGTCAAAAACTCCTGTCTTCCCGACGATCCATTCGGCCGCAAGGATGGCACCCGACGCAAAGCCTTCGCGCGATCGTGCAGAATGTTCGAGCAAAATTTGGTCGGCAGGGCCGTCGAACCCGACACGATGGGTGCCCGGAATATTTCCGGCACGTGTTGACGCGACGGGAACGCGGACGCCCTCGTCCGCTCTTTTAGAAAGCGAGGCTTCAACGATGTCGCGCAGTTGAAGAGCAGTGCCGCTTGGTGCGTCTTTCTTACGTGAATGATGCTGTTCTTCGATAAAGACCTCGTACTCAGGGAACTCCGCGAAAAGCTCGGTCGCGAATTCGACGATGCGGTAAAAGAGATTCACGCCGATCGAGAAGTTCGCACCGAAGACCATCGCACCGTTCCCGCTCTTGACCACGTCCTCGATCTCCTGCCGCTGTTCGTTCCAACCCGTCGTGCCGACAACGATCGGAACCTTCGCGATCACGGCCGCCTCGACATTCCGCCTCACAGCTTCGGCCACCGTGAAATCGATCGCAACATCGCTGCCCTCAAGCACCGCGGCGATCTCCTGCTCAGATAAACCCAGCTCTCCTGAACCAAGAACGCCCGCGATCTCGTGCCCTCGCTCAACGGCAAGCCGCTCGACGATCTTCCCCATCGCCCCATATCCGATAAGTGCAATTTTCATAATGACGCTCTACGAAGAAATGAAAATATGATGATCCAGTGAGAACTTGAAAGACCTTCACTCCCGATCGCCGGTCCTTATATACTCCCACAATTTTACAAATCGAGTATCGTTCCGCAACGGGTCGTAAAGCGGATCGATACCGATAAGAAGCGAGAACGCGTTTCTTTCCCTGGATGCCCGCTCAAGCCACTCGATGGCCCTCTCATAATCATTTAAGAAGATATAATGGCGGGCAAAATGGATGGAGGGGACGTAAGATCCGCCTTCAGCTTCGGAGGCCAGCTTTTCCAGCTTTCTCTGTGCCATAAGGCGAATTGTCGCCTTAGCTCCACCCGGACGACCGTTCCGAACCTTTGTCGGCAGGAGTTCAAGCATCGCATCATCACCCTCAAGATGGGCAACCCGCACCCAAGAATCCACGGCATCTTCAAACTGCCCGGTCGAGTAATAAACCTCGAACAGGGCTTCGTGAACTTTCGGGTTGTTCGGATCCAATTCGGCGGCGTCGAGAAGCTGCGTGACGGCCTCTCCATAACGTCTTGCGTAGTAGAGGAACGATCCGACAAATCGGCTAAATAGCACTGACAACGGGTCCAGGGAAAGGGCGCGCCGGGCCTCCTCGATCGCCTCGTCGAAACGGCCGGTGATGGCCAGCAAAAAGGAATAGATATGGTGGATCTCCGGAAGGTTCGGGTGATCCGCCGCGATCGCACAGATCTGCACTTCTGATGCATCCAGCTTCCGGTGATCTACCAGGTCGAACGCGGCAAATGACAGTCTCAACTCGTGGAGGCCAGGATCGAGATCGATCGCTTTTCTTGCTGCCGCTTCGGCGAGCGGCCAGGATCTTTCCGGCGGCATCGACAGCAGGCCCCAAGCCCCGCCGTATCCGAAATAGGTCGAGATCCCAAAGTAGCCGCGCGCGAACTTCGGATCGACCTTGACCGATCGTTCAAAGTACTTCAAGGCATTCGAGAAACTCTCTTTCATCGGCCGCCATCGGTAATATTGGCCTCGTAAGTAAAGAAGGTAGGCTTGAGAGCTTGCGGTAGGCCGTTTCAAGACGGCGTTCCGCTCTTCGGTAGTCATCTGGAGGTTGAGAGCTCCGATGATCGCCAATGCGATCTCATCCTGCATGGCGAAGATCTCGCTGACAGGACGATGATATTGCTCCGACCAGACCGCGTATCCGCTCTTGCCATCTATCAGTCTGACCGTAGCAAAGAACGCGTCGCCTTCTTTGCGAAGACTCCCCTCCAGAACATTCTCGACATCGAGGGTTCGCGCAATTGCGGCGATCGGCACCTGCTTCCCTTTGAATGAGAAAGTCGAGGTGCGGGCGGCGACCTTTAGATCATGCACCTTGGCAAGGGAATTGATCAGCTCTTCGACCAAACCCTCACAGAAATACTCAATCTTCGGATCATTTTCAAAGTTCGTAAATGGCAGAACTGCGAGGGATGAAGGAGCGGCATCGACGCCATTGCCGGCTCGGCCGCGTAACGGCGCGATCTCTGTCAAAGGGGCCACGAAGCGGTAGCCGTGCCCGCGGACCGTTTCAATGAACTCGACCCCGGGCCTAGCGTCGCTAAACAGCCGCCTAAGGAGAGAGATATTCTTGTCCAGAGTGTTCTCTTCAACGAACGAATCAGTCCAGACCTGTTCGAGCAGTTCGCTCTTCGAAAGGCGTTTCCCGCTGTTGTCCGCAAGCACGCAAAGCAAGTCGAAGGCCTTGTCCGCCAAATGCAAGCGTTCACCTCGGCAGGAAAGAGTCCGCTCGTGGACATCCAGCCTAAACCCATCGAATTCGTAGATCTTGTTTCCGTTCGGCAGCATCGGCGCATTCAGACAAAAATCAGAAAAGTTTCAAGAATCTTGAAAGACAAGACCGACCTTGCTCAACTACGATCCTCGAAAACGTTCACAAAAGATTAGGGTGGGATACCGGATATCCATTCTACACCCACGCTGAATTCGTCGCAAAGACCATCGCCGCCCGATCCGAACTTTGAAAAAAGGAGCTGTTATGAAGGAATTAGCAACCATTGAAAGAGTTTTGCTCGTACTATTTCTCGCGGCCGGGATATCAGTCCCCGCTTTTGCTCAAACTACCGAGGTCGTGACCGTAGGATTGGACCATCCGACCAAGATCATCAAGGCGCCCGGCAATACATTTCTCGTGTCCGAAGCCGGGACCCTCGAACCGAATACCGGCCGGGTCTCGGTCGTCGATCGAACGACCGGCGTCAGACATACGCTCATCAGCGGCCTGCCATCCGGCGTTGATAACCTCGGCGGCCCGCCTGATCAAGACGGAACGACCGCGATCGACCTGGACGGGCGCGTCCTCTTCATCGCATCAGGGATCGGCGATGGTGCCACGAACATCGGCGGCTCGCAATATCCGACAGAGTCTCCGTCATCGCCGCTGTTCTGTTCCGTCATGGCCGTGATCCTGCCACGACATTTCGAGTCCCTCAACAGTGAATTCGTCATGACGATGAAGGATCAGGAAGATATAGCACAGCGGCACTGGGTCAGGATCAGGAATGCCGAGGGGGCATCTGTCTATATTTTCCTTGCCGTCGATATTCCCGACTATCGCCCCGAGCCGACGCCAAATGCTCCGAATGCCGTTAGGACATCACATCCGTTCGGACTGGAACTCGTCGGGCCCGATCTTTTCATCAGCGACGCTTCATACAACGAACTACTTAAGGCGAACCTGCTGAACGGAAGCCTTACGACCGTAACCGCGTTCCCGAATCGGCCAAACCCGCTTTTTGGAACGATCGGCGGCCCATTCATAGAGCCTGTGCCCGACAACGTCCACCGTGTAGGAAGGAAGCTCCTAGTCCCTGAGCTGACTGGATTTCCTTTCATCGGCGGACAATCTGATGTCCAAAGCGTCGATCTTTGGACCGGCGAACGTGAGACGGTCATAACCGGGCTTTCATCCGCGATGGACGTAATGCCGGTCGATCAACGCTTTCGCCGGGGTGGCTATTACGTGCTTGAATTCAGTACGAACCAACTTGCGAACGCGCCCGGAAGACTGAGGCGGATCGACGCTGACGGCACTAGTACCGTTGTGGTTCCCGTGCTGCCGACGCCATCGAGTATGGTTCGGGATGACCGTACGGGCGACATCTTCGTGACGAATATCTTTCCGGGAACAATTACCAGAGTTCGGTTTTAGACACCCACCTGATCCCTTGAAAGTTTTCAAGCCTTGAGGCCGACATCCGGCCTCAAGGCTCACCCTTATCAACTACTTTGCGGCGGCGGGCCACACGTTGTCGGCTTCGTTGTAGTCCATATAGATGCCGCCATCCAGAGCAACGCTTTTGATGGCCTTTTTCGACGCGATCCGGACGACAGCCTCCTTCATATTCTTTTCCCATATCGCGGGAGTTTGATGGAACCTTTCGGTCGTGTTGTCCTCGAACGTCACGACGACATCGACCGGTGCCGGGAAACCGCCAAGGTTCTTGATGGTTACGGCCGAACCGTCCGTGCGTTTTTCAACTCCGGCGACGGCATAGTCAATGTAGCCGTAACTGAAGAACCACGCGTTCCAGAACCAGTTCATATCCTTGCCGGAGATATTGTTAAAACTATTGAACATATCCCATGGCGTCGGATGCTTGCCATGCCAACGATCCATGAACCCGTGCAGCACTCGCTTGAATTCCGCATCGCCGAGCAGATCTTTCATTGCGAGATAGCCTAAGGCCGCACGCCCGTATTTGTTGTTGCCATAGCCGCCGCCGGTCAGCACGTTCTCGGGCGTCATGATCGGGATATCAGCGTCCGACGACATATTTCGGATCCAGCCGCGAACACGGAAGCCCTTGAACAGCTTGTCGGCCTGCTCTTTGCTGAATGTCGCCTCGTTGAAGAGATATTCGAATGCGGTCGTCCAGCCTTCTTCCATAAAGGCATAACGACGTTCGTTGATTCCCATATAGAATGGAAAATACGAGTGCATTATCTCGTGTGCGGCAACGAACTCTTGCATATCTGGGTTCTCCTGCGCACTGTCGTTCGCCATCATCGGATATTCCATATCCGCGAAGCCGCGAAAGATGGTCATCTTGGGATACGGATACGGAACACCGGGCCATTGGTTAGACGAAAAATCGAGCGACGTTTTGATGTACTTCACCATATTCGCAAAATTCTTCGATGGTTCGTCGTAAGCTGCCTGCGTGCTCGCACGTCTTCCCGTCTTTTTATCGACGACAAGGCTGCCGGCATCCCAGATGTAATGATCGCTCAGGCCGAACGCCACATCCGAGACGTTCTCGGCCTTCCATTTCCACGTATTTGTCGCGTTCTGAGCTGTAACCTTGCCGGTCTTCACTTCGTCGAGCGTCGCGATATTTACGACATCGTCGCTCGTGAAAGATCTTCGCAAGCGCTCGGCGATCGCAGGCTGCAGCACTTCGTCCGCATTCGTCAGGTCGCCCGTCGCCCAAACGATATAATTCTTCGGGACGGTAACTTCCAGCGTGTAATCGTTAAAGTCGCCAAAAAACTCGTGGGACGGGATATGCGCGACCTGATCCCAGCCGTTCACATCGTCGAGCACTGCGATTCGCGGATAAAAATATGCGACGTAAAATGTGGTCGGGTCGATCACACCTTCGCGGCCGGATTCGAGGACAAGTTCGTAATGCCATTTGAACGAAAGCTTGACCGTCCCGCCGGAAGGCAAAGGCTCATCCAATTTGATGACGTTGTACGTCATTCCCTTTCTCGGGATCAACGGTTTCCATTCTTTGACCTTGCCGTTCTCAGCGTATTCGTCGACCGTTACATCCGACGTCATCTCTCCCGCGGAAGTCGGTTGGTCACGCGCCGCTTCTGGTGAATGAACGTTCAATTCGAACCGCAAGATCAAATTTGCAAGCGGTTTCGGACTATTATTCGTATACGTAATGTCCTCGGATCCGGTGATCGTACGGTTCGGCGGAGCGATCGTCATACGGATATTGTGGACTGATTTGTTCTGATAATATTTCGGTCCGGGTTTGCCATCCATGCTGCGCGTGTCGTTCTCGTAGGCAGCCTTAACATTGCGCGGCATAAAGAGATCCTGCCCAAAAGCCGGCAGTACGAAGACAAATGAACACAGTAAAAGGACGAGGAGTTTTTTCATAACGATCTCAACTTAAAAAGAATATGGTCGTTGAATATACGAAAACAGTACGAATAAAGATTCGCAAAATCCGCACTGACATTTTCAGCCCTAAGTCGAGAGAAGCGCTTTCACGAGATCCTGATAAAGCTCGACAGCCTTTTCGAGATCCGCTTTGAGGACGAATTCGTCTTTTGTGTGAGCGACCAGGATCGAGCCGGGGCCGATGAGGAGCGGTTTGCCCCAGTTCGGAAGGTGCGGGATATCGGTCGTGAATCTTACGACCTTTTGCTCGAAGCCATCGACGGCAAGCATCTTTACGGGTTCGCTTGCCGAGAGAATTTCGATGTCGCCGCGGTCGCGAACGACGGCTCGGATCGCATCCTCGATCGGTTCGCGTTTTGTAGTCAGACGGATCGCAAGTCCGGCTTCTGCGCTTGCCGGAATTACGTTGAGCGCCATTCCGCCCTCGATCGTGCCGATATTCACTGTCGTCTCGCCAAAGAAATCATCGTTCGGAAGGCGCGTGTGCCGGACGTCGTCGAGGATGTCGAGCAGCTTCTCGATCGCGGACTCGCCCATCTCGGGATAAGCGGAATGAGCGGCCTTGCCCGTCGTCTTGATGTTCAAGCGAAACGTTCCTTTCGATCCAATCGCTAGGTCGTTGTCGGTCGGTTCACCGTTGATCAGAAATTCACATTTCGCGGCAAGCGGATGAAGATTCGCGGCCTTCGCACCGGTCGAAGCACGCTCTTCCTCGACCGTAAAAAGCAAACCAATATCCTCGACGCCATCTTCTCGCAAACGCTCCGCCGCAGTGATTTGCGAGGCAATGATTCCTTTCGCATCGCAGGCTCCGCGACCGTAGATCTTCTCGTCGTCCTCGCTCGGCGGAATGTACGGCGGAACCGTGTCCATGTGCGTCGAAAACCAAACCCGCGGGGTGTCGTTTAGATAAGCGATGACATTGTTCTGATTTTCCGAAACCGGCTGCAGCTCCACGTTCCAGCCGAGCGACCGTAGATGATCACGCAGCCAAAACCCAACCGCTTCCTCCTCGCCGGAAGTGGACGGGATCGACATTAAGGATTTCGTAAGTTCGAAAAGATTCATTTTTGATCCAAACGCTGTTGTTCGAGCCAATCAAAAAATCCGTCGGTCCGAAATGCTAGCGGTTCGTGGCCGATACCCGGCACCTCGTCATATTTTACGCTTTGATTACCCGCAGCCTTCATCGCGGCAAACATTTGACGCGAGCAGTCAAGCGGAACGACGCGGTCATCTCCACCATGAAAGATCCAAGTCGGTGTTGAACCGATTCTTTCCGCAAAAGCTGTGTAAGGCTCGCTCGCTTTTTCGAGTTCTGCAACAGCCGGAGAAACGGCTTTCATTTCATTCGGCCGCGGAAGGATTCGGCCTGACATAGGTGCAAGGGCCGCAAACTTTCCAGGAAACATCGCCGCTATTGACCAAACGCCGTAACCGCCAAGCGAAAATCCGACAGCATAAAGTCGTTCCTTGTCGCCGTTAAACTCCACAACCGTGTCATCAAGCGCCTTGTTCGCTCGTTCGAGCATATCTTTATCCCAAAAACGGTCAGCCGGACATTGCGGAATTACGACGATGAATTTGATCTTCTTCGAGTTCGCAGCGATCTGATCCGCAAGGCCGTTCAACTGAGATTCGTTGTCGTCGCCACGATTTCCTGCTCCGTGAAGATAGAGCATCACCGGAAGTTTTTCGCCTGCCGTTCGGCTCGCGGGGAGAAAGATTCGGTAACGAAAAGTTTCCGCCGCAAAGTGCCCTTCTCGCGACAGATACACATCCTGCGAATACGACACCTGAACCGAGTTAGCGGGCTTACATCCATACATCAGCATTACGGCAAAAGATGCAAGCAAAACACCGAGCTTTCGCTGACTATGACAGATCATGAACATTGAACCCAGCACTCTCCGCAGCCTTTAGCAAGCGATCATCTGCCGAGACAAAATCTTTATTCTTCGGCAACTCTTTGCACCAAACGAGGGCAGCCGCGAGCTGAAGACTGTCCATTGCCTTGAGACCGTAAAATGCAGGGAAAGTACGGGCGAGTTCGATGATCCGATCTTGCCCCCCGACCACCGTCCAGTCAACTTCCAGACGAGCCAGACGCATTTCGAAACGACGGCGCGCAGCGTCGTCTATCAGACGCTCACGCTGAAGCCTTGCGAATGCGGATGAAACCTCAACCACGCACTCACGCCAAACGAACTTGTCAGAAAGTTTGCGGGAAAGAGCGCGAGCTGACGTAGAATTTTGCTGATAGGCGCAAAGCGGCACAATGGCACTGCTGTCCCAAGACGACATCAGTAGCGCGCCTCGTTGCGTTCATCGATCACCGCCTGCGACCCGGCGTTATTGGGTAGCATCGTTTCCGAGAACAGATCATCCCAATACTCATCGGGCAGATCGTGAGACCCGGCTTTTGCTTCCATAGGCGTGTGGTCTTCTATCACTTTTTCCAATGCAAGCTCGGCGGCCTCGCTGTCCGATTTCGCGCCCAAGATCGCCCGCACGCGACGGAGTTTCGCAGGGTTTGAGATTTCGACAGTTACCGGCATATATAACGCCCTCGTTGCAGTTATCTTATCACATCAATAGGAAGTGCTGCGTTAGCCGAAGCAAGCAGATGTCCACTGCTGTCCACTGCTGTCCACTCGCCTGTTAGTGGACAGCGAATTGTTGTCACCATTACACTTAGAGCGTCACAATTGGCAAAAAAACGCAAATTTTCAAAAAAAACATCACATGACGCCCATTGCGTCTATGATACATTGTATCATAGACTGTCACGCTTTTCGTATGAAACCTTCAGCCGACCTCAAAAGAATGCGCTGTGCAGCTTTTTGATGACGTTCGCGACGTCTGTTTCGCGTACAACGAATGTTAGATTCACGGCCGACGCACCGTGTGAGACGAGTTCGACGTGAACGTCCTCTATCGTCTTGAAAATTTTCGAGGCAAGCCCCGTCGAAGCTCTAAGGCCTTCGCCGACCACGCAAATTACGGCGTAGCCGCTTTCAACCTCGACATCCCCGATGCGCGACAGATCTTCGACGACCTTCTCGATGTTGTCGGGTTTATCTAGCGTAAGTGCAACGGAAACTTCCGATGTAGAGATCACGTCTATCACCGTGCGATGACGGTCAAACACTTGGAAGACGGCACTCATAAATCCGTACGCGCCCAGCATTCGCGCAGACGTTATACGCAGTATCGTGATGTTGCTCTTATGCGCGATCGACTTGATCTTGTTCTCGGTCTCGTCGGAGTTCGCGAGCACCATCGTGCCGGTGACCTCCGGTTCGCTCGTGTTGCAGACACGCACGGGAATGGCGTTGTCCACGGCCGGTTTGATCGTTTTCGGATGCAGCACCTTCGCTCCGAAATACGCCAGCTCTGCCGCTTCTTCATATGAAAGGACCGGCACGGTCGCGGCGTCGCTGCAGATGCGCGGATCGCACGTCATCACGCCTGTCACGTCTGTCCAAATTTGCAGCTCCGACGCATGCAGAGCCGCTGCAACTATCGCCGCGGAATAGTCCGAACCGCCGCGTCCGAGCGTCGTGGTCTCGCCGCCTCGATTGGCCGCGATGAAGCCGCCTAGAACGGGGACTTCGCCCGCGTCGATGAGCGGCGTGATCTCGAGATCGATAAGGTCGTTCGTCTCGTCGATGATCGGCTGAGCTGCGCCGAATTCATCGTCAGTCACGATCAAACGACGCGAATCGACAGCTCGTGCCGGAATGCCGCGCGCCTTCAGAACCTCAGCCAACAGCCTCGACGAAAGCTGTTCGCCGTACGAGACGATCGCGTCCTTCAGCATCTGCAGCGGCAAGCTTCGGCGAGCCGCACGCGTGAGCAGATCCTTGATCTCGGCGCGTGCAAGACGAAGTTCGTTGTGAAAGACATTCTCCTTGTCGTCCGGAAAATATGCCGATGTGATCGCAATGTGCCGTTCGAAATGCGGTTCGAGCGAAGCAACTGCCTCGGCGAGATCATCCTTGCGTGCCATTTCGAATGCCGCGAGCAAAGCGTCCGTAACCTTTGTCATCGCGGAAGTTACGACGACAGGCTTCTTGCCGAGTTGATCTGACACGATGCCGCAGACTCGCTCGAAAGCGGCCACGTCACCTACCGACGTACCGCCAAATTTCATAACGACAGGAAATGTTGTTTCGCTCACCTTAATAGAAAAGTAAATGAGACGCTTCTCTTCTGCAATCTTAGGTCAAGGAAAACTGCTCGGTCGTGAACGTGAGAGGACTCACGGAACTGCGGATCATATGTCGAGCCCACGCGATCGCTCGACCTTGCTGCTTACCCGCACAGAACGGCGCCGCCATTGATATTTAGAACTTCACCGGTGATGTGCCGCGACCAGTCCGAGAGGAGGAAGCATATCGATAGAGCGACGTCGTCGGTCGTCGCTACTCGCTTAAGCGGGATGGAATCGATCACCTGCTTTTCGTATTCCTTGTCCTCGAACGCGGGTCGGACCATCGCGGTCTCGATCCAGCCGGGAGCAACGGCATTTACGCGAATGGTCGGGCACAATTCGCTTGCCAAGGCTTTTGTGAACGAGATCTGGCCGCCTTTGGAAGCCGCGTAATTCGAATAGTTAGCCTCGCCACGCTGCCCTGCTGTCGAAGACACAAGAACGATCGCCGCCGCGGGCTGTTTTTTCATCGACGGGACGCACGCCTTTGTCGTCGCCCAGGCGGATCTAAGGTTCGTATTCAGCACCTTATTCCAGACTTCCTCCGACATTTCCTCGATCGGTGCACCTTCCCAAATTCCGGCGTTGCAGACGAGCAGATCGATGCGTCCGAAGTTGTCCAAAGCGGCACGAGCAACAGCTTGAGCGCCTGAGAATTCTGATACATCGGCGGCGACCGTGACTGCCCTAACCCCTTTGGACACACACACTTCCGTCGTCTCGGCAGCCTCGGCGGAATTCGAAAGGTAGTTGATGACAACATTCGCACCACCCTCAGCAAGACGTATCGCCGTCGCCCTTCCAACACCTCTCGAAGCACCGGTAACGATCGCCGTCTTCCCTTTAAATAGATCCCGAGGCAGCTCGATCATATTGCAAGTAAATTAACCACAGATGCAGGCTAGATTAACACACAAAGAAGCAAATTCTTATCAGTGTCCATCTATGCTAATCTGGACTTCAAAAAGCATATGCAGGACAAGAACCTCCTTGACGACCAGCCTTTCGCCTGGACTCCCACGCCCGATGTGATCGAACGCGCACGCCTCACGCAATTCATGAAACAGGTCGGCGCCTCGACGTGGGATGAGCTTTACGCATATTCGATCCGGGACGTCGAGAAATTCACTGAAGATGTCCTAAAATTCCTCGACATCAAGTTCGATCCGCCATACGAAAAGCTTCTCGACGTTTCCAACGGCCCCGAATTCCCGCTGTGGTTTTCACGGAACGCGGACGCCCCCGTCCGCACTGAGGGCGAAGCCCGAACAACTGCCGCAACATTCGCCAACAAAAAGGGTTGGCACGAACGCGGCTACCTACACCATTTTGATGGAGTCGTAACACAGTTCATCACCTTCCGGTTGGCTGACTCGCTGCCGCAAAGCGTCCTGAAGAAGCTGAAAGCGGAACTAGAGGCGGACAACCTGTCAGATACCTCTGAAGAATACCGACAGCGGGTCGAAGACTACCTCGACAGCGGTATCGGCGAATGCATCCTTAAACGCCCGCAGATCGCGGAGATCGTCAGAGAGTCAATTCTGGCCGAGGACGGAGTGTCGTATAAACTCATCAGTTGGGTGATAATGCCGAATCACGCTCACGTGCTTTTGAGGCCGTTAGAAGGAGCCAGTCTTTCTCAGATTATGCAGTCGATAAAGAGCGTAACGAGCCACAAGATCAACAAGGCTCTAGGACGAAAAGGCTCAGTTTGGCAGCCTGACTATTTCGACCGCTACATAAGAGACGCGGAACATTTTGCAAGAACCCTTAGTTATATTTCGAACAATCCTGTAAAGGCCGGACTCTGTACCGCTCCTGAAGAATGGCCTTTTAGCAGTTCGAGCAAAATTCCCGTCTCTTCGTCCGCACTGGATGGAACGCGGACGCCCTCGTCCGCACTGAGTGCGAAGCACGAACAAAACTTCTCGCCGGAGGAACCGGCGATTGCGGACGAGGGCGTCCGCGTTCCGTCGGGCCGCGTTCCGTCGGCGGGATTAAACATCACAACAATGTGCATTGACCGTTGGCAGACGGACGAGATGAAAGATCAACCGGCGGTGATCTGCGAAAGCGAGGACGGCGATGTCAGAACTGCCACGTACGTCGAACTTCTCGGCCTTGTCGAACAATGTTCTGCAGGCTTGCGGGCGAACGGCGTCGGCAAAGGCGACGCCATCGCGATCCATCTGCCGATGACGATCGAGACGGTCGCTATCCTGCTTTCGATCAACAGGATCGGGGCGATCGCAATGCCTGTTTTTTCCGGTTACGGTGTTGATGCGATCGCCTCACGGCTGAACGCGGTAAAAGCAAAAGCGATCTTCACATGTGACGGATTCCCAAGACGCGGCAAATTCTACGATGCATTTACGACCGCCGAAGAAGCGGTTTCGCACAGCCCAACCATCGAGAATATTTTCGTACTCAAGTTCGAAAAGGCAGCTATCAGCTATCAGCTGACAGCTGTTAGCTACATCGAATTCGAAACCCTTATTTCCTCAGACGAAAATAGAGTTCCGGAACCCACCTCCGCTGAGGATCCGCTCATCATTCTTTACACTTCGGGGACGACGGGCAAGCCGAAGGGTATCGCGCACACGCATGCGAGTTTTCCTATCAAAGCGGCGCAGGATATGGCGTTCGGGACGGACGTTGGGAAGGGCACACGCATCTGCTGGTACACCGATCTTGGCTGGATGATGGGGCCGTGGCTGATCTACGGAGCACTCATCAACGGCGCAACGATCTGTATCTACGACGGCGCACCCGACTACCCGACCGCGGATCGAATGTGGGAATTTTGTGCAAAGCACGAGGTCGAGGTGCTCGGCATCTCGCCCACGCTCATCCGCTCGCTTTCCGCGCAGGGTGGAACGCGGACGCCCTCGTCCGCACTGAGTGCGGAGCACGAACAAAAACTCTCGCCGGAGGAACCGGCGATTGCGGACGAGGGCGTCCGCGTTCCGTCGGGACGCGTTCCGTCGCTTCGCATTCTCGCTTCGACGGGTGAACCGTGGAATCCCGACCCGTGGTGGTGGCTCTTCAATGAGATCGGCGGCGGAAAACTGCCGATCGTGAACTACTCCGGCGGGACGGAGATCGCGGGCGGAATCTTGATGGGCAATCCGATCCTGCCGATCAAACCGTGTTCTTTTCCCGCTCCGTGTCCGGGAATGGACGTCGATATTTTCGACGAGAACGGAAAGCATGCTGAACGCGGCCAAGTCGGTGAACTCGTCATCAAGCAGCCGTGGATCGGGATGGCTCGCGGCTTTTGGGAAGAGAAAGAACGCTATCTCGACGCGTATTGGCGGCGTTTTGAGGGAATTTGGGTTCACGGCGACTGGGCGATGGAGGACGCCGACGGCAGTTGGTACATCCTCGGCCGCAGCGACGACACGCTAAAGGTCGCGGGCAAACGCGTCGGCCCGGCCGAGGTCGAGAGCATTCTCGTTTCGCATCCGAACGTTGTCGAGGCCGCAGTCATCGGCGTGCCGGACGAAGTAAAGGGAACCGCAATGGTCGCCATCTGCGTCGTGTCAGAACCGGGAGCGATAGTGACCGGGCTAAAGGCTGAGCTCAAGGCCCTCGTCGCGCACGAGATGGGCAAGCCGCTCACACCTTCGTCAATTCACTTCGTTTCCGCACTTCCAAAAACGAGGAATGCCAAAGTGATGCGCCGCGTGATCCGAGCCGCGTATCTTGGCGAAGACGCGGGCGATGTTTCGTCACTGGAGAATCCGCAGACGATCGAGGCGATCCGACAACTTAATGATCGATAGAAAACTCACTCGCTATCTCTGGCTATCGATCGCGGCGGCCATTGCAACGATCTCGCTCAAGGCGGGGGCGTATTTTTATACGGGCTCGGTCGGCCTGCTCTCGGACGCGCTCGAATCGATCATCAATCTTGTCGCCGCGGTCTTTGCACTATGGATGCTCACCGTCGCTGCACGCCCCCCGGACGATGGCCACAATTTCGGCCACACGAAGGCAGAATATTTTTCGGGAGCTCTTGAAGGTTCGCTCATCGGCATGGCCGCGATCAGCATTGCGTGGGCCGCGATCGAGCGGCTCGTATCGCCTCGGCCGATCGAGAATATCGGGATCGGCATCGCGATCTCGGCGGCCGCCTCGGTGATAAACCTTGTAGTCGGCCAGCTTCTCATTCGGCGGGGACGTGAACATCGCTCGATCACGCTCGAAGCGGACGGCAAACATTTGATGACCGATGTTGTAACGTCGATCGGCGTCATCGTTGCGATCATCGTCATCGGCGGGACCGGTTGGACGATTCTCGACCCGCTGATCGCGTTGGCGGTCGCCGGCAACATTCTCTGGACGGGCTATCACGTAGTGAAACAATCGGCTGAAGGTTTGATGGACGCGTCCGCCTCGGATGAGGATATGGCAAAGATCGTCGCCGTTCTCGATTATTATAAAGAGAAGATCGGCATCGATTATCACGCTCTTCGGACGCGTGTTGCCGGCCCGCGGATCTTCGTTACAGCTCACGTTCTGATGCCCGACGAGTGGACCATACAACGCGGCCATGAGCTTGCCGAAGAGATCGAGTCGGCAATGCGTGCGGCCGTTCCCGGCGTCATCGCTTCGACGCATATGGAGCCGCTCGACGATCCGCTCTCGATGGCCGATATGGATCTCGTATGACGGATCTCACGCTTTACACCATCCGCTGGCGGAAGCTGTTTGGCCGTACCGGCGTTCCTTTTATTGACCGACCCTATTCAGCCACGTGCCATAGGCAAGGACCATGGCGGACAGCAGGACTACGTAGATAAGGAAAAGCCCCGCTTGCTTAAGCAGCACCTTCCACCATGGTTCTTGAAATAGCTCCTTTGCAAAATAGAAACTATACCCCGCCATTACGATCATTTGAATTGGGAGGATAAAAGTACCCGTCAGGGGCAGTCCTTCTCTGAACGGCGAGGTTAGAATGACGATCAATGTCCCGAGAAATATGTTCTGACCGCTAAAGTAGAGCGAACAAGCTGCATATTCGGCGATGCTCTTGAGCGAGCCGCGGTAAAACAATGCCCAGAATATCCCCCAGAAAATCGTAGAGACCAGTCCAAAAAACTACACCCAAGGGTCGCCGGCGAGCCCGGGGCTGAACGCCTCATCAGTGGTCAGATTGCGTAAAAAGCTAAGAAAGATTACCTGTACAAGCAACGCATAGATGTAAAATTTGAATGGGCTAATAAACCCCACTCGCTTCCCGGCAAGAAACGCTCGCACAAACTCGCCCGGCTCCGCCAGGAGTTCGACAAACGCAAAGAAGGTGGTTGTTATGTCGAACTTCCGAATATTCCGGAAAAACTCCATTCCGAAACTGCCGATCGTAAAAGGCTCTACCGTTGCAGCCTGGCCGCAGGAATTGCAAAAGCTGCCGGTATATCGATCACCACAATTCAGACAAGTTATCTTTTCCGGGCTCAGCACCTGAGGCTTACGCCTCACCCCCTTCAGAACCTTTTTAGCTCGCCTTCCTATCTTCGTAGCCTCCTCAGGTACAATGCATAGAGATCGCTTTGTATTTTACACAATAATGCCGTTCAGAAAATGATGTCTGCGTCGTCCATATACACCATCGGTCACGGCCGTCATGCGTTTGACTACTTTCTCGAATTGCTGCGTCAGTTTGAGATCGAGTTCGTTTGCGACGTCCGAACTAGCCCGCGTTCCCGCTGGCCGCAATACAATCGTCTTGTGCTCGCAGAATTGCTCCTCGAGAACGGCATCGGCTACGAACACATCCCCGAAGCCGGCGGCCGACTGCGTCACTCTCCCGAAGAATTCGAGCGCGGAATGACGCGTATCATCGAACTCGCGTCGGAACATCGCACGGCGATGATGTGTTCGGAATCAAAACCTCTTTCGCAGCACAAAGTTCCGCGTGCGAATTGTCATCGCGTCGGACTGCTTTCTCCGGCATTGAAGGCGAGAGGCATCTCGCGCATAATTCACATCCTGCCCGACGGCCGCACGGTCGAGCTCGACGAATCGACGGTGCCTTCGATATGGTGAAGAAAGATAACGCGGTGCCTCTCTCACCCAATTAACAATTCTCCAATCGACAATTTACAATCGGAAGATCTGCAATTGTTCATTGTAAATTGTGCCATTGTGAATTGGTTACATTTCGTCGTGTCCTGCTACTGATCGATCAAGTATTGATGCCGAAACGTCTCAAACAGACTAAACTCGAACGTGCCGTAGCCGTCCTTGCGGCCGATCACTCGGAGTTTGCCTCTGTTTACGAAAAGTACGGTGTGCCGCCGTTATGGGACCGCGAGCCGGGATTTGCAACGCTTTTGCAGATCATTCTTGAACAGCAGGTCTCGCTCGCTTCGGCAAAGGCGTGCTTCGACAAACTCGAACTTCGGCTCGGCGAGGTCACGCCCGAGAGGTTTCTTACTGTCAGCGATACCGACCTTAAGAAGGACGGGTTTTCCCGACAGAAGACGGGTTACGGACGCGGCCTTGCGAACGCGATCATCGAGGGAACGCTTGATTTGAACGACCTCGAACGCCTTTCGGACGCCGAGGTCAAAGAAAAGCTGATCGCTCTAAAAGGTATCGGGCACTGGACCGTGGACATATACCTTCTAATGGCACTCTTGCGGCCAGATGTGATGCCGCGTGGTGATATTGCCCTGCACGCGGCATGGCACAGCATAAGCGGCGAACCGAAGCCGAGTGCTGACGAATTCCTAAGGATCGCGGAAAGCTGGAGGCCGCATCGCTCGACGGCCGCGCGCCTGTTGTGGCATTACTACCTCAGCGAAAAACGATCGCGGAGGCCGCCGGCGACCCCGACAAACCTGTCCGAATAAAAGAACTTTCACCCGCATCATCGCCTTGCTTACTCGCCGTATTCTGAATTAACTTGAAAGCAATGAAAATTCTCGATGTCGGCTGCGGCGTGAACAAGGTTGAAGGTGCGGTCGGGTTAGACATCAGCCCGCGTTCGCACGCGGACGTGATACACGATCTTGGGGTCATTCCCTATCCGTTCGAAGACAGTGAGTTCGATCTTGTCATTTCAAATCACGTTGTCGAACACGTGCCGGACGTAATGGCCTTTGTCGCCGAACTGCATCGGATCACGAAACCCGGCGGACGGATCAGATTGCTCGCACCGCATTACACGAACCCCGATTGGCCGAACGATCCGACGCACCGAAATCACATAAATTCGTACAGTTTCAACACTTTCATTGAGGACCGCATCAATTTCGATTTCTATACCGACGTTAGGCTTCGGCCAATTTCATGCAGCGTTTCGACGCTGAAGCTGTGGCGGCTTTTAGGTTTTCAGATCTTTATCAATCTCGACCAGAAATGGCCGTCGATGAGGTTCACACGCAAATTTTGGGAGCATTATTTGAATCTGATCGTGCGCGGCAAGGAAGTTCGGTTCGAATTTGAGGTGATCAAAGACGAAAAGCCGCATTGACGGCAAACTTTTGACGAACATTTAAGCATCTTTAACCGTTAGGTCTCAGTGCTATTCTAAACAGAGGTTTTTGACCGTTTATGAAACTAAAGAATCTATTGACCGCGGCGATCGCCGCTATCTCGCTTTCCGCGGCAGCATTCGCCCAGAACACCGCTCCGAAGACCGCTTCGCAAAGTCTCATCGATCTATTGCCGGCATCGAGCGCGGTCGTAACGGTAGATGTCCAAAAGGGTCTGAATGACGCCCTTCCGAAGCTTCTCGTCGGCAACCCGCAGCTAAAGGCCGAGGTCGATCAGGGCATGGCGGCGTTCAGCACGAAAGCTGGGCCCGATGCGCTTAGATTCTCCCATCTCGTTATAGGTGTCGGAGTTGAGGAAGTTGCGGGCACTGCCCCAAAGATCCTGCCGGTCTTTATCGGCCGCGGCGACATAGATGCGGAGCAGGTAGTAGCGAAGGCGACCCGATCAAGCAAGACGCCATGCTCTGAGCGTGTCGTCTCCGGAAGGACGATCTATATTTGCCAGCTCGAAGTGCCTGTCAGTAAGGCAGCAAAGGCCGTCGGTACTGCCGTGAATGCTCCTGACACGGTCCTGAAGGAATCGGCCTTCGTCGTTCTTGACGCGAATACCGTTGCGTTCGGAGCCGTCTCGCGTGTCGTCGAGGCGGTCGAGCATCGCACTTCCGTCGATCCGGCCATCACGAGCCTATTGAAGGATTCGCCAACGACCGTCGCGGCTTTCTCGATGGAGAATATTGACGGCCTCGGGAAGTTCATCCCGCTCGAAAATGACGACCTTGGCAACACCCTGAAGAATCTTCGGTTTATAGCGGGGTCGGCAGACTCGGTTGCGGACGGATTCGCATTCTCGGCCCTTTTTAGAAACGCAGATACCGCATCGGCAAAGCAGCTGAGTTCGACGCTTCAAGGCCTGCAAGCGATCGGCAACGCCTTCTTGGGAGGATCCAAGCGTGCCGACCAACGAATGTATGCCCGCTTGATCAAGAGCGTGAAGATCGCCCAGGCCGAGACGGACGTCACTGTTTCTATCGCCCTGCCGCAGGCCGATGTCAACGCACTTATGGGACAAGTTAAATTTACCAAGAAATAACAGGCATTATCGCCTTCTTCGCGGAAACCGGCGTCGTTGGGCTGCCGGTTTCTTTTTTTCTGCGGCATCGATGTCGCGATTATATCCGCCGTCCGCTCCATAAAGCGGATAGATCTCCAACTCGCTCGAAAGATACGCGGCCCGAAGTTCGACCGGCCGCGGCCCGGCTTTTACTACGCGAACTTTCGTCTCACGAACCTGTTCGATCCAGCCGGCAAATTCCCCAGCACCGCCGACCGTCGCCGAGAGCAAAAGGAGCCGAATTCGCTTTGGCGAAAGGATTATAGCCTCTTCCCAGACGTGGCCGCGATCCTCGTCCGCGAGGTAATGAGCCTCGTCGAGAATAACAAGGTCTGTCTCGACCTCGCTGCCGACCCGAAGCGCGTCAAAAAGCTGATTTCTATAGATCTCGGTCGTGCCAACGATCAGAGGCGCGTCGAAATTCTCTTTCCTGTCGCCGGTCAGGATGCCAACGCTCTCGGCACCAAATTCCTTGATAAATTCCGTGTATTTCGAGTTCGTCAATGCTTTTAAGGGCGTCGTGTACCAGGCCTTTCTGCCGGCGGCGAGAAGGCGGCGGATCTCCTCACGTGCGATCCAGGTTTTTCCGCTCCCGGTCGGTGCTGTGACGAGTACGTCTTCGTGCTCGATCGCGGCGAGCGCCTCCAACTGGAAGGCGTCGGGCTTGAAAGGCTTTGCGTCCGGCACACCGATCCCCGAGAGCAGCCTTTCGACGCCTTCAAAGCGTCGCTTATTTCGCGCCGGATCGACGGAACCTAGGGCTGCAAGCTTTCGTTTATCAAATCGTTCAAAGAAGTGGCCCTCGGGACGCTTCTTTGAAGGCTTGCGAGGCCGATCTTTGCGATTTCTTGTCATCTAGAACGTGATTTTAGGCTCCTATTGCCGTACTTGTCGAATCTTTACGCCGCAAGCCGCGTGTATGTTACGATTATTATTTATGCCGCAACGCAAAGCCGCGGCATAGCGTCTAAGGAAATTGAGTTCTGACTTGGTTCCGAGGCAATTTTGGTTAATATGTTCGAGCAGTCGATCTACGAAGTAAATGAACCGGCGCCGCCGGCAGAAACGGGCGATTTTCTATACCACTACGAGGTAAGGACGTGGGATTGGACACCGCGTTTCTACAAGATCGTTGGCGGCGTGGCGATCGTAAATATGCTGCTGCTCGCGGGCATCGCTCAGACCTCGCTTTTGACCACAAAAGCCTGCGACAGCCCGTTTGTCGGCCGTGTTTGCAGCGTGCTTGATGCCGTCGCGGTTGCCAGCACGCTTTTTGGGTCGGACCGTGAATTCGTTGATAAGCAGTACGAACGCACCGAACTCGGCAATGGCGATTTTGATGTTACGATGATCGACGTCGGCGGCGAAAACGCACCGCTTGAGTATCCGCAAGGCTATTTTCAGATCGCAAATAAGGACGAGTACGACGCGATGCTCGCGGCCCAGAATGATCCGAACGGCTTTAATTCAGGGGCGTTCACGTCCGGCTTTCCGACCTCGAATCCTTTTCCACGGCCTTCGACCGGTTCGGATCTAACGAACACGAAGCCGAAGTACGCAAAACCCAACAAGAATTCTGTGGTCGGGAACCTTCCGACCTTTGGAGACGCGGACGCGAAGCATCCAAATTCGGGCGACAAAACTGACGGCATTCCGGGAATACCGAATTCGACCGGCACGAAGACCGATCCGAAGGTGCCGACCTCTTCGCCGACTCCGGACGATCCCGCTGCGATCGCGGGGCAGATAAACCGCTTGCCTTTCAAGGATCTGGCAAAAATGGTCAATGCCCTGCCGGACGACAAGCGCGCGGCGGTGCTTGATTCGCAATTCATCGTCGAGGCATCCGGCAAGCTCAATAAAGACGGGCATCTTGATAAGAAATCGTTCCGGATCACGCGGGCCGAGAGCACCGACAAAGATGCAGTTGCCGTGCTGAAGCGGTCGATCGAAGCCTTTAACGAGAGCGGCTTCCTTGCGTATCTGGCGGATCTTTCCGGAAAGACGTTGACGCTCTCGATGCAGCAAGATCAAGCAAACCTCGGAGCGCGAGCTGTTTCGCAGCTCGAGAGTCCTGAGAGTGCTTCGGGCAAAGCTGCCGGAATGCGCATCCTTGCTGACCTTGCCCGCAAGGCAAAAGAGGCCGACATCCAACAAATGCAGTCGGTGAATGACCCGGCGAATGCCGAAAAACTGAAAGATGCGCTCGACGATCTTGCCCTTTTGAATGCAACGACCATCTCATCGGAAGGCAGCAACCTCGTCATCCAACTGAATGTTCCAAAAGAGATGATCAAGACGATCATTGACAGAAAGTTGGCTAAAGAACGTGCAACTCTGCAGCAAAATGATAAAGTTAATCTTTCGACCGAAAAACGGCCGGGGAGCGACAAGATCGGGTAATTAAGTTTTTGAGCGAACATAGAACGACAAATTCGATATTGACGGCAGCGGTCGTCGCCGTGTACCTCGGGCTCGTACTCGCCGGTGCAACGCCGCAGCTCGTCGCTCAAACGTCACAGCAGCACTCGATCCAACGCCGCAGCGAAGTTCGAGAGTTTGAGCCGAAACTCTCTGAGAGAACGGCATCGAGCGATCCTGAAGAATCGACGATCAGCTTGCCGGGCTCCGATGAGGCGAAACAGCTCGATTTTTCACGGTCCGACGCTTCGCTCTATCTTGCGCTTGCATTTGCGGCCGCGGACGCTTCACAAACACACATCTCGACGAACGCTGTAAGCTCTGCTGAAGCATTTGCCGACTCGCTTTCCTCTCTAGGCGAACGGATCGGTTACGCCCATCTTGACGCGCTCGCGAGCTTCACCTTCGCCCGCTCCGTTCCGCTCGCCCGCTCCGCGCTTGACGCCTAACTTACCAAAGACGCAAAGTAGCGGCGAGTTCAAACCAAACGCATCTCGTCAAATTCATCAGACGGCAGCTGACCCGAAGTTTGTGTGTCAGCAGCCCGCACGCGAACTGTGGATACAGTTCTATAGGATCTAGCAATGGCAACAAATAAATTTGCAGACAAATTAGTAAAGAAGCTCTTCGGCACGTCGAGCGACGTGTTCTTGAAGAAAGTACAATCGACCGTCAAGGAGATCGAAAATTGGGAGCCGACGATGAAAGCGATGTCCGACGACACGCTGAAGGCTCAGACGCCGAAGTTCAAAGAGCTAATACGGCAGCGGCTCGACGGCATCGAAGACAAAGATGCGCGCCGCAAGGCCGAACAGGAAGTCCTGAACGAGATCTTGCCTGAAGCCTTCGCGACAATGCGTGAAGCGTCGATCCGTGTTACGGGAATGCGGCACTTCGACGTTCAGATGATCGGCGGCGTCGCTCTACACCAAGGCCGCATCGCCGAGATGCGTACCGGTGAAGGCAAAACGCTCGTAGCGACCTTGCCGTCGTATCTCAACGCCCTCACCGGACGCGGTGTCCACATCGTTACCGTGAACGACTATCTTGCATCGCGCGACTCCGAATGGATGGGACGCATTCACAAGTTCCTCGGCCTCACCGTCGGCTGCATCCAGAACGACCTCGATGACATCGAGCGAAAGGAAGCTTACGCGAGCGACATAACATACGGAACGAACAACGAATTCGGCTTCGATTATCTTCGCGACAATATGAAGTTCGATGTCGAATCACTTGTCCAGCGTGATCATTATTTTGCGATCGTTGACGAGGTCGACTCGATCCTCATCGACGAGGCCCGTACTCCGCTCATCATTTCGGGCGCGTCCGACGAGGCGACCGATAAATACTACACTGCGAATCAGATCATCCCGCAGCTCGAACGCGGTGAGAAGGACGAGGAAACAAAGGTTACGACCGGCGACTATCTTCTCGACGAAAAGAATCATTCGTCGGTCCTCACCGAGCAGGGCGTATCAAAGGCCGAACGGCTGCTTGGCGTCTCGAACCTTTACGATCCGTCGAATATGGATCTGCTCCATTGCGTCGAGCAGGCACTCAAGGCGCATACGCTCTACAAACTCGACCACCATTACGTCGTTCAGGACGGCGAGGTCATCATCGTCGATGACTTCACCGGCCGCCTGATGCAGGGACGGCGCTGGTCGGATGGACTTCACCAGGCAGTCGAAGCAAAAGAAGGCGTGAAGATCGAACGCGAGAATCAGACGCTTGCGACCATCACGCTGCAGAATTACTTCCGTATGTACGAAAAGCTCGGCGGAATGACCGGTACTGCCGAAACGGAAGCCGAAGAGTTCAACGAGGTGTACGGCCTCGACGTCGTCGCGATCCCGACGAATCGACCGATGGTCCGAAAGGACACGGCCGATGTGATCTATCGAACGCTTCCCGAAAAATGGGATGCCGTCGTCGATGAGATCAAGGAACTGCACGCGAAAGGCCAGCCCGTACTCGTCGGTACAGTCTCGGTCGAAAATTCCGAACTTATCGCCGGAAAGCTAAAGGCCGTCGGTGTTCCGCACAACGTGCTTAACGCGAAATATCACGAACGCGAGGCCGAGATCATCGCGCAGGCGGGCCGCAAAGGTGCAGTTACGATCGCGACGAACATGGCCGGCCGCGGTACCGATATCCTGCTCGGCGGCAATCCCGAATTCCTCGCCCGCGAATATCTGAAACGCCAGGAGATCAATCCTGATGAGGCCACCGAAGAACAATTCGAGGCAGAACTCGCAAAGGCGAAGCGCGTTGTCGAAGATGAGGCCGTGGCCGTCCGCGAGGCCGGCGGGCTTCACATTCTCGGCACCGAGCGGCACGAATCACGCCGCATCGACAACCAGCTTCGCGGACGTGCAGGACGCCAGGGCGACCCCGGAAGCTCGCGTTTCGTCCTCTCGCTCGAGGACGATCTGATGCGCATCTTCGCCGGCGACAAGGTTCGCTCGATGATGGAATGGCTCGGCATGGAAAAGGGGATGGCGATCGAATCCCGCACCGTTTCCCGCCAGATCGAGCGTGCTCAAGGTGCCGTCGAAGGCCGCAACTTCGAAACGCGCAAACACGTCCTCAAATACGACGACGTTATGAACCGACAGCGCGAAACGATCTACGGTCTGCGTCGGCAGCTGATGTTCGAACCGGAACATCGCGAATATCTTCTCGGCGAGACCGGCGTCGCGCGCGATCTTCTCGGCGATCTTACCGCCAGTTATCTTTCGATGCAGACGACGCCCGACAACTGGGACATCGACACATACGCGGCCGAGATCGCGCACATCTATGCGGTCGATCCGGCGATCGATGCCGGCGTTGACTTCAAGACGATGAATCCTAAGCAGATCGAGGAAGCCATCTGGAAGACCGCATCTGCAAATTACGCGGCCAAGGAGAAGCTTGCGGGCGATGAAAGCCTTCGTGCCTACGAGCGTTACATCATGCTCAACATCATCGATTCGCAGTGGAAGGATCACCTTCTCTCGATCGATCACGTCAAGCAAGGCATCGGGCTTGTCGGCTACGGCCAGAAAGATCCGCTCGTCGAGTACAAAAAGCAGTCGTTCGATATGTTTCAGGATATGCTCGACCGCATCGACACGAACACGACGAAGGCCCTCTTCAACCTTGAGATCATCACGCGTGACGAACAAGAGGAACGCGAACGGCTCGAACGCCTCGAAATGCAGCGTGCCCGCAAGCAGGCCGCTGGAATGGCGTTCACCGGTGCGATGGCAACTGCCGACGCCGCCGGCGCCGAAGCGGCTCGTCACACGCCTTACGTTCGTGACACTCCGAAAATGAAACCGAACGACGCATGCTATTGCGGCTCCGGCAAGAAATTCAAGAAATGCCACGGAGCCGGCATTTGACGGACCACGGACACCATCTGTCCGAACCGCCTGCGCCGGAACGCGGACGCCCCCGTCCGCATCATGTCAGCGGGCGGTCAGCATTGCCGCAAGCCCACACGCAGTAAGGACACTCTTGTCAATGAGTGGTGAGTGGTGAGTGATGAGCAGAGTGGGTAATTCACCATTCACCATTCACCACTCACCACTCACAATTTCCCGATGTTTGTTCCGTTCCGCGCGGAACGGAACAAGCGGAACAAAACGGAACAAAAATCGGCGTTTTTCGAGGCTCGGGTTACAAATTCTGTCACGTTCGGTCATTTTCCGTGCGTTTTTGGGGAAACGTGCCGCCCGCAACCTCGATCCTTGTCCCATTCCAAGTCCGCAATGGGACAAACGCCTCTGCCCCCAACGGTTCCGAAATAAGTGATAAGTCAGAAGTCAGAAGTCTTTCCTTTGGGTTTTCAAACCGAGATCGTAAACGCAAAGAACGCAGAGGAAGAAGCCACTCGCTTCATGGGCTTTGCCTGCTATGCGGCAAGCGGCAAAGACCAAGGCCAGAGACCAATGAACAACGAACAATGAACAACTTTGTCAAAGACCAACGGCCGTCTCGACCGTGTTGTCATCATAACGAACTGACGCGCCCGTTTGAAGCACATTCCGCACAGAATGTATCAAAATGCACAATTTGCACGATTTGCACGATTTGCACATTCAGAAATGTAACGTGCACCGGATCGCACTGCCTTTTGACCTGAGTGTCATATTCCGCATTTCTCGGATTCGCGCTATATTTGCCGTATGAATCGCACGGCCTCGCTTGTCCTCACGCTGCTTTTTCTCGGAACTGCATTTGCCCTCGTTGCCAACGCTCAAGAGTCGGCCGTAACATCGCCCGGCATTGAGCTCTTCAACAAGGGTGATTATGCCGGTGCGGTGGCCGCTCTCAAAGACACAAAGAATTACATCGAACTCAGCTACCTCGGCCTCGCGTACGAGAAACTCGGCAACAAGAAAGAAGAAGGTAAAGCCTTTGATGCGGCGGTCCGAGCCGGTTATTGGATCGTTATGGAAGAGCTCACCGGACATTCCGCCTCGGATCCAAAGGACAAGGACGGAAACTCTATCTCAACGCCTGCGGATCGCATAAGAAAAGCCGCCGAACCGATTCGGATTACTTTGGTCGCAGCTCTCAAGATACTGTCGCTCAAGACAAAATTTGGAAAGACCAATGAGCTAAAGATGATCGGCAACTTCCTGACGGCGGTCAATCGGATCATAGAGAACCGCGAAACGGTCTATTCCGACGCAGAGCTGACCACAAAACTGAAGGTCACCAAAAAGATGAAGCCAAGCTACACCGATATTGCTAGGCAGAGCGGCACTGAGGGCACAGTCAAGTTCCTCGTCCTATTCGGTGCGGACGGAAAAGCCTATGCTGCACCGATCATTTCGCTGGAGAACGGACTGACGACGACGGCCTATCTTGCATCGCGCGATCTTGAGTTCACTCCGGCCGCAAAAGACGGCAAACCGGTTGCGGTCTTTAGGCAAGTCGAATATTCGTTCGATATATACTAGACGTAATTTACGTCTGCGATGAGGGACAGCTCATAATAGAAAAAAGGCTGTTCGGAGCGTTGTTTATACGCCCCGAACAGCTAGAGTAACTGCCGATCGATCCTAGTTCTGGGCCGGAAGGTATCCGGTTGGAATAGGTTGATCGGTCGCAAGGCCGAAGTTGGCAGTTCCGGTGCCGCCGTTCGAGAACAGGCCGTACCAGGTGCCGCCGCGATAGACCGCGATATCATCCTTGCCGTCACCGTCATAATCGGCCGGGACCGGGACATCACCCGAGGTTCCGAACGGAATGTAGCTCACGCTGCTGTCCGTGGAATTCAGGATGTACCATGTTCCGTTCGATGGCCTGAACACGGCCACATCGTCCTTGTCGTCGCCGTCGTAATCGGCCGGGACGAGTTTGTCGCCGGTCGCCCCAAAGGCATAGACCGCAACGCCGGAGCCGTCGGATTTCAGGATATACCAAGTGTTCTCCGACGGACGATATACGGCCAGGTCGGCCATAGCATCGCCGTCGATGTTCATCGAGATCGGGATATCCGTAGCAGTTCCGAACGGAACAATGGTCGTTCCGCCTGTCTGTGAGCTCCAGAGGTACCAGTTACCCTCGGACGGACGGAAGATAGCGGCGTCGGCCTTACCGTCACCGTCATAGTCGCCCGCAAGCGGAATGTCTCCTGTCCTACCGAACGCAATGCCGCTGTAGGTAAAGTCATTGCTGTTCAGGATGTAGAAATCCGGGGCACCCTCTGTGTCGTTCGCACGCCAGACCGCAAAATCCGTCCTGCCGTCGTTGTCATAGTCAGCCGGGACTAGAGAATCGCCCGCGGCTCCCCAATGCACGACGTTAAGGCTCGAAATGCCGGAAGGAACGCTGCCGGAGAGGTTCATATACCAGTTACCTTCTGACGGACGGAAGACCGAAAGATCGGAGATACCGTCGCCATCGAAGTCAGCACGCGACCGGACCGGGGCCGTCGCGCCGCCGCAGACGTAACCGCTTGTGACCGCAACGTCATCGATGCTGATGCCGGTTGAGGATACAGAGCTATCAGACGCCATCAACCAACGAAGCTGGACGGATTGACCGACAGCGGCCGCCGGAAACGTACCGGTCGTCGTTATATAACCATTCGCGTTGCCTGTCCACGCCTGTCTCCCGCCGATCGGACTCTGGAAATTGGTACTGATCGTTCCATTGTAGCCGCCTGCGGTAAAGGCACCGCCCGCGGTAACAAAATCCGTCCAGGATCCCGAGCCTATCTTGATCTCAAGAACCGCACCATCGAACGTATTCTCGGTGTTGTAGTTGTTCTTGAAAGTAAGGACCGAACCTGCAGACGAGATGTTGAACGCCGGTGATTCGATCGCGGTCGCATTGACCGAACCCGGATCGTTGGCGAATGCAGAATTCGGGCTGGAATTAGCGGGGGACGTAACCGTCGTCCAGGTAATGCCTGTGCCGACCGTCTGGTTTTGGACCCATCCGGTAGGCAGATTCGGGACCGTAACGCCGTCAAAGTTCTCCGACATTGCGGTCTGGAGTACGCCCAGGTTATACGCCTGTGTTGTCGAATAGTGCGTCGCACCATCGGCAATATCGAATGAGAGTGTGATCAGGCTTCCGCACGGTGCATCTCCGGGAACTTGGAAGGTGAAATTCTGAGTCGCCGAAGAACCGGGGTTTATCACGCCGTAGTTGATCGGACCGCTCGGATTGGTAATACCGCCCGAGTTTGCCAAGGTCACCGACACGTTTCCGGTCGCGGTACCGCCAATGTTGTTGACCCCGAGACTAACGGTAACCGTTTCGCCCGGATCCGGAACGCCATTTGCCGGCGTGCCGTTGTCAGAAACATAGGCTGCACTGCCAACTAGATACGGCTGGTTGGGATCGATACAGAACAAGCGTTGGTTATCGGTCGTCCCGCCGAAACCGCCGGCCGAAGAACGTCCGCCGATAACATAGAATGCGTCACCAAGGACAGCGCCTGTCATACGTGCGCGTGCGGCGGTCATATCGGGCAACGCGTTCCACGTGTTGCTCACGGGATCCCATTTGATCGCAGAGGCAGAAAGGTTCGAGGTAGAGGTTCCGCCTACATAGCCGCCACTGAGCACCCAGCCGCCGCGGTATGCGGTGACAGAAGATGCCGCTCCCCAACGGCTGACGGGAAGATCAGCGATAGCGGCATCATCCCATGTATTGGTGCCGGGATCATATCGGTACGTCTTCGTCGAGGGAGTTGAACCTGTTTCGGCTGCAACACCGCCGGCAACATAAACATATGTGCCGTCTGTGAAAGCGCTCATCCATCCCTGAGCAACCGGATACGGAGCTCCGGCCGACCACGAGTTGCCCGCAATATCGTAGATATCGAGGGCTGCTGACGAAGATGAAGTTCCGCCCGCTGAAACATAACCGCCGACCTTGTAGATCTTACCGTTCAGATAAACCGCGGCCTGATTCCAGGTTGCAGTCAGAGTAGAAGTAAGCGTCGTGTAGTCATTCGTTCCAGGATTATAGCGATAGACCCCACCCACACTGGTGCCCGTCGTATCGACTCCATTCAAAATGTAGGCCGACGTGCCGTTTGATACCGCACTTGGGAATTCGAGAGCGGCGGGTACAGACGCAACCGAACTCCAAGTGGTTCCATTGAATTTCTGAGCGGTTGCAATGATCGCACCTCCACCGACGCCGGCGAAAGTGTATAGATCGCTGCCGACCGTCGTCGTAGCCTGGTCAAGGACCGGAAATGACGACGGTGTCGCCGCCGTCCATTCGCAAGGATTGCCTCCTAGCGGCTCCGTAACGATGGCCTGCTGCGGAAAAGAGGTCGCATTCGGGTCGAACTTTACATCCAGTTTTGGAGCATCACGGCTGGCATCCGGTAGATTGGAGTCACTCGGAGCGGACCTTAGATCCTGACCGAAAATAACCGCCGGCAAGGTCAACGCCATTAGCAAAAGAAGACTTGTAAAGATTCGTGCTCCTGGTTTTGAAAGCATTCTTACGCATCCAACGAGCGAGTAGTGTCGCATTTTCTTATATCCCTCCATTGAATTTAGGCCGCTAGGATCACGATAGTGATCCGTGGCCACCCTTAAGAAAATAGGAAGCCACCATTAGCGGCAGGAAAAGTAACCCATCCGGATCCAGACGCTGGACCCGGCCGCAATAGCAAATTTAGAAACACATTTAGGGGCTGACCCGCATGTTACCACACATTTTTGGAAAAAAGAACCAACCCGCCGCAATTTGTCAAGAAGTGACCGCAGCGAGATCGTCTGTCGGCTCTACTTGTCGATCCGCTTTAGGCTGCCCTGGCCGCTGATCTGCCTGTTGCCGGCAACCTTCTCCATTTGTGTCATTGCACGGAGGAAATTACCACCCAAAACCTTTCGAATGTCAGCTTCGGAATATCCGCGACGCAGCATTTCATACGTGATCAGAGGCATATCCTCAACACCATTCATTCCGGCAGGGAGGAAAGGAATGCCGTCAAAGTCAGAACCGAGGCCTACGTGGTCGATACCTGCAACGTCACGGATGTGATCGATGTGGTCAACGATGCGGGTATATGGCGTGACATAAATTGGATTCTCAGCGAAAAGCTTTCGCTGAGCTGCGTTAAAGCCATCCCGATCATCCTTGAATTTTGCCTTGAGGGCATCGATCTCGGGCTTAAGACGCGCCGCTCTCTCGTTCTCTTCCTTGTTCGTGCGAGCATCAAGAAAAGACGGATAGAAATTTACCATGATGACGCCGCCATTCTTTGCTAACCGCCGAAGAACAGCGTCCGAAATATTGCGGGTATGGTCGTTGAGAGCCCTCGCCGAGGAATGCGAAGCGATGATCGGTGCCGTCGAAACGTCTAGGACGTCGTTCATCACTTTCTCGGAAACGTGTGAGATGTCAATGAACATTCCGAGCCGGTTCATTTCCCTCACAACGTCCTTACCAAAATCGGAAAGGCCGTTGTTCTTCGGAACATCGCCATGAGCGTCTGCCCAATCGTGCGAAACGTTGTGCGTGAGCGTCATATACCGGACGCCAAGGCGATAGAAGTCTCGAAGCGCATACAGCGAATTCTCTATCGCATAGCCGCCCTCGATACCCATCAGCACACATACTTTGCCCTGCCGTTTCGCATTGCGGATGTCGGCCGCGCTCGTGCACATCGAGAGGGCTTTCGGATGCCGCTCGACCTCGCGATACGTCGCGTCTATCAGATCCATTGCCCGCCTCATCGCACCGCCTGTCTTGAGCGTCGACCCTGAAACATATATCGAGAAGAACTCGCCGGTGATCCCCCCGGCCTTCAGGCGCGAAATGTCCGTGCCAAATGGATCGCCGTCCTTGTGATATTTGCCGCGAGAGTCCGTACCAAGATCGAAATCCTCATCGACCATAGGCGACGTAATATCGTTGTGTCCGTCAACGACGATCGCGGCTCTGTGGATCCGAAGAGCCTTTTGCCAGAGCACGGGGTCGGCGCCTTTCGGCATCGTCTGGCCAAAGGTCAAAAGGTTGATGGCAAGTATTAGTATCAAAGAACTTATTGTTTTCATAGTGTTGTAAGACGCTCCCGTCAAAGGGGTTACAGAGCCACAAAAATGCCCGTAGATCCAATGGTGTCTTGGACCGGACCTAGTAGAAAAAGTAATAGCCGAAGTTCAGGTCTTCATGTTACTATTAGATGTTGCGCGAACCAAGCGCTCATCTTCGTACTACCGCAAACCTTCTATTTGCACTACTTTATCTTGATCTAAGATCATCAACGAGTGCTCTCGATACTAGTTCGATCGTTCTGATTCCATTCGGTTTTTTAAGATCCTACCTTAGGCATGACGACCGCAAAGAAAAGCTCACAGATCGCCGCCAACGCCGCCAACGCCGCCGACCGCGCCGCAAACATCCCTATTATTGCGGCCGATGACAGCGTTTTCCGCCGTTTCATCGAGAACCTGCCCGCCATGTTCTACGCAGTTACGCCGGTTCCTCCCCATAAACCCATCTTTATCAGTCGATCGTTCGAGCGCTTTGGCTATCCGCTGGAAGATTGGTTGAACAAGCCTGACATCTGGGACATCGTGACCCATCCGGACGATCGTGACGAAGTCCTCGGCAAAACCCGCGACGCATTGAAACGCGGTGAAAACACGGACTTTGTCTATCGCGTCCTCTGTGCGGACGGAAGTATCGCCTGGATAAGGGACCGCGGCTGCTTTATCAAGGACAAGGATGGAGTGCCGGTCTGTTGGCAAGGTGTCATCATCGATATGACGCCGCAGATGGAGGCCGACACTGAGATCAAGCGGCGTGAACATCTGTATCGAACATTTGCCAAGAATATCCCTGACACCGGCGTTCTCCTTTTTGACAATGATCTAAGGTACATCCTGGCAGATGGCTCCCAACTTCAGGCTCGGAATTGGGCCACCGACAAGATCGAAGGAAGGACCGTATATGAGGTCTTTCCCGGTGACGAAGGCGTCTTGTGGGCCGAGAGATATCGCAAGGCCCTGAACGGCGAGACCCAGACAATGCAGGAAGCTACCGCCGAAGGCCTGTTCGCGACCACGATCCTCCCAATACGGGACGAAACCGGTGTTATTTTTGCGGGCATGGTCATATGGCAAGATATCGCCGGCCGAATCGAATCGGAACAGAAGCTCCGCGAAAGCGAAGCAAGGTATCGAGAACTCTTTGAGAACGCAAGCGACATCATTTACGTCCATGACCTTCAAGGCAACTACACGTCGATAAACAAGGCCGGTGAATTGATATTTGGATATTCAAGGGAAGAGGCCTTAAGAATGAATCTATCCGAGATCATCGATCCGGTGCATCTTGAGCGGTCAAAACAGGAATTCGCGAGGAAGTTGTCGGGTGCAGCGGCTAAGACGGTCTACGAAGTTGACTGCATCCGAAAGGATGGCGAGCGCGTTACGCTGGAAGTCAATAGCAGCTTGGCATACAAAGACGGAAAGCCGGCGGCCGTTCAAGGCATCGCTCGAGATATCACCGATCGGCGGGCGGCGGAAGCAGCTTTGCGCAAGAGCGAAGCAAACCTCGCCGCAGCACAGAGGATAACCCACCTTGGAAGTTGGGAAATGGAGCTTAGGGACGGTATTTACTCCGCCGCCAATGTTATCAGCTGGTCAGATGAGGTCTATCGGATATTCGGCTATGAGCCGAGATCGATCGAACCGACCATAGATTTTATCTACAAGGCGATCAAACCTACTGACCGGGCGATATTCTCGGAAGGATTCGTCTCCGCGATACAGGAAGGAAAATTCTTTGACGTAGAGGCCAGGATCGTCTTGCCGGACGGCCGCGACCGACTCCTCAGAACTCAGGCCGAAACGGTGATCGGTCCCGACGGACGGACTGAAAGGATGTTCGGGACGATCCAGGACATTACCGACGGACGTTATGCTGAAGAAGCGTTGCGAGAAAGTGAGACACGGTTCCGCGACCTTGTGGAAAATGCCAACGACCTGATCTATACCCATGATATGGATGGATACTTCACTTCGCTGAATCGGGCAGGCGAACTTATCTCGGGCTATTCGCGCGACGAACTTCTGAAGATGAATTACGTCGACATAGTCGCTCCTGATTTCCTCGAAGCTGCCCGCAGCATGACGCCCAGAAGGTCGGAACGCGACAAGCCGACGATGTATGAGATCGAGATCGTCGCCAAAGACGGCCGACGCGTCACACTCGAGGTCAGTACGCGTATCATGTACACGGACGGTGTGCCGGTTGGCGTTCAGGGACTGGGGCGTGACATCACACAGAAACGCATCGCTGAGCAAAAGCTTCACGAGACCGTCTCGCTCTTCTCTTCCACATTTGAATCAACGGCAGACGGCATCGTCGTAATGAGCCTCGACCGGCGGATCATCACCTTAAACACCAAGTTCCACGACATGTGGGGCCTTCCGAGCAATGTAGAACATAAAGGTGATGCCGACGAAATGATCGGTCACATCTGCGAACAGCTCGAGGAACCGGAGCTCTTTCTCGCCGAGCTTGATAGGCTGTACAGCGACCCGTATTTGGCCACCGACACGCTCGTCAGGCTAAATGACGGCCGCATTTACGAACGATACTCCCAACCGCAGTTCACGGATGGGAAGCCGGTCGGCCGCGTCTGCTGTTTTCGCGACATTACCGAACGCACGCTGGCCGAAGAACGTCTGCGTCATTATGCGCTTCATGATCCGCTAACCGAGCTTCCGAATCGGGCGGCATTTATGAATCACCTTCGCGACGCGGTAGCGAGAAGCGAGCGCAGCGAGTACGCCCAATTCGCTGTGCTGTTTCTTGATCTTGACCGGTTCAAGGTCATCAATGACAGCCTCGGCCATACGATCGGAGACAAGCTTCTTGTCGCGATAGCCGAAAAGTTGAGTTCGTGCATTCGGCCAGGCGACATCGTGGCTCGGCTTGGCGGCGATGAGTTCACGATCCTGCTGCAGCGAAGCAGCGATCCGCGCGAGGTCGCCGCCGTCGCCGAAAGGCTGCAAACGAGGATCTCCGAACCATTCAAGCTTGATAGCTACGAGGTTTTCACGACAGCGAGCATCGGCATCGTCCTCTCTGGCCAGATACACCGAACGCCCGAAGACTTCCTTCGTGATGCGGATGCCGCGATGTATCGGGCGAAGGAAGGAGGAAAGGCACGCTACGAGATATTCGACCAAGATCTCCATGTAAGGAACATGAACCTGCTGCGTATCGAGACCGATCTAAGGCACGCGCTTGATAAGGATCAGTTCGAAGTTCATTACCAGCCTGTCGTCGATCTTGAGACCGGAAAGGTAAGCGAATTCGAAGCTCTGATCCGTTGGCAGCATCCGGAACACGGACTTGTCGGACCGGAAGAATTTGTCCACGTAGCAGAAGAGACCGGACTTATCATCCCTATCGGTAAATGGATCCTGAACGAGGCCTGCCGGCAGTTGTCCCTCTGGCAGCGAGATTCGAACCGTCAGCTTACCGTGAGCGTCAACCTCTCTGCAAAGCAACTGATGCACCCGACGCTAACAGCTCAGGTTCGCGACGCTATCGGAAGAAGCCGCCTGCATCCGTCCCAATTGAAGCTCGAAGTAACCGAAAGCACGGTCATGGAACACAGCGACAAAGCGTTGAAGGTGCTTAAGGAGTTACGACGCCTAGGTGTTGGGCTCTCGACCGACGATTTTGGAACTGGCTACTCGAGTCTAAGCTATCTGCAGAAATTCCCCTTCCAAAGGCTAAAGATCGACCGCTCATTCGTGAAAGCAATGGACGATGACGAAAAAAGCTCTCTGATCGTGAAAACGATCTTGATGCTCGGCGAGAACCTTGACCTCGAGGTCGTTGCAGAAGGTATCGAGACACGCGGCCAACGCGAAAAGCTTAGAGAGCTGAACTGCGGCCTCGGTCAAGGATATCTTTTCTCAAGACCTGTCCCGGCGTCTCAGGCAAAGGATATGCTGCGCCGCGGCTTCGCATACATAATCGGCAGCGCACATTCACATTCCGAACTGGCCGAAGTGATCGAGGTTTGCGACCTTCAATGATCCTTTGGGGTCAACGCATCAAGAACACGCCCCGCGACGGCCGGTATGAAGCCTGCCTCATCAGCATGGTCGACTGTAAAGACAACGAGCACGAACTTTAGCCCGTCTGGGGTCTCGATGTAAGCGGCGTCGTGCCGTGTCTTGCTCGTCCAACCCGCCTTTGACCATATATTTAGACCGGTCAACTTCCGATCGATCAGCATTCGCCCGGTAAAGCCGTGTGCCTGATCCTCCGCAGGCCCTTTAGCGAACGGATCACGGTGCAGCAAGGCCATCATTTCCTCCGTCCGCTCTTTATTTGCGATTCGGCCCGTAACGATCTCTGCGAAAAGCCTCGCAACGGCGTCCGCGGTCAGCATATTTCTATTCTCGCCTTTATATTTTCGAGATTGTTGTTCGATGCCGTAAGCATCCTCGCAAAAGGTCTTTTGATTCACGTTGATGTTCTCATATCCCATCGACGCAAAAAATCTGTTCACGCGGTTTCGCTTATACTGCCAAACCTCAAACTGCTTCTCGGGAAGTTCGGCCCCGCTGGAGGTATCGGTCAAGACATCGAAGATATACTGCGTGGCCTCGTTCGAGGAATCGACGATCATATCGCGAAGTCCCCGCTGAAGTTCTGGGGTGACCGTGACCTTCCCGTCTTCTATCTGACGCTCAAGAGCGGCCATATAGAAGAGCTTAACAACGCTTGCAGGATAGATACGCTCTGTGCCGCGCACGTCACCTTGCTTCCATTCCGCGGCATCGCCAAGCACGATCAGCGTTGCTGAAACATCCTGCGAGGTAAAATTCTTTGCCTTGAACTCATCTATAGTGGCATCGACCGCCCCTTTGAGGAGGTTGGCAATCTCACCTTCCTGCACTATCGGCGGCGACCGATAGCCGGAAGGTTTGACGATCTCATGACGGCTCACCTTCTGCCCGAACGTGGCACCCGCGGCAAGGAACAGAGCCAACACAACAAAAAAGTTCCGAAGTCGTTTCATAACTAAAGTTTCACCTTCGATATTTCGAGAATAGAAGCAAAAAGAGTATAAAACAATGGACGCTGTTGAGCGCTACGGCACGTTCAGAATGCAACACAAACTCATCCGCGGCCTCTCTCGAAAGGACTTCACCGCGGTCGTTATAAACACGATAATCGGTGCGGGCGTTTTCGGCTTGCCGGCTGCGATCTATGCGAAGATCGGCACATACAGCCTTCTCGCCTTTGTTGTATGTGCGGTCGTCATCGGATTGTTCGTACTTTGCTATGCAGAGGTCGGCGGCCGTTTCGACAAGAGCGGCGGACCGTATCTTTATGCCAGAGAGGCATTCGGACCGTTTGCCGGGTTCGAGGTCGGATGGCTGTACTGGATCGTCCGGGTAACGACGATCGCGGCAAACACGAACCTCTTCGTCACATATCTCGGCACATTCTTCCCGGCCTCGGATGCGATCCGCATACTTCTCGTGATCATGATCATCGCCTTTATCATGATCATCAATCTCGTAGGTGTCCGAGAATCCACTGCTGCAACGAACATTATGACGGTCGGAAAACTCGTGCCGCTCGTTGCCGTGGTTCTGGTCGGCATATTCTTTGTTGATCGTGGTGCGTTTCAGTTTGGAGCGGTCCCGGCATTCAATTCGTTCTCCGAATCGGTTCTATTGTTGATCTACGCGTTCGTCGGGTTCGAGTCCGCGGTGATCGTTACGGGCGAAACTAAAGACCCGCAACGCACGATCCCCGTCGGACTATTTTCAGCACTCGCGATCGTTGCAATCCTTTATATCGGAATTCAAATTGTCGCGATCGGAACCGTCCCCGATCTCGCGTCCTCACAACGCCCTATCGCTGACGCCGCCGCGGCCATCGCAGGACCGATCGGCGCCGTTGCGGTCACGATCGGCGCTCTCATTTCGATCCTCGGCAATTTGAATGTCGGCCTGCTGGCGGCAACGCGTCTCCTCTTTGCGATGTCGGAACAAGGCGACCTCCCGCAGCGGCTTCGAATAACGTCTGAGCGTTCGCACATTCCATCGACATCGATCGCGTTCACGTCCATCGTCGTCTTGATAGTTACACTCAATACGTCGTTCATCTCGGCGCTCGCGATCTCCGTCGTAACGCGTCTCATTGTTTACGCAACGACCTGCATCGCATTGCCGATATTCCGAAGACAAGAAGACCAGCCAAAAGCCGGATTTCGAGCACCTGCGGCTGGCCTGGTGGTTAGCCTGTCTCTAATTGTGATAATTTGGCTTCTATCGAATGCGGATCTCACCAAACAGGTGATCCCTATCGCCCTAGCGGCCCTATTCGGGGCCGTGATATTTGTGACTTACAGATCGGTCAACGTCAGACCAAGATGAAGAAGTTTTTCCTAGTCACCATTTTCTTTTTGTTGTGCCCTATCGCCGTGGTCGGGCAGAAGATCGAGAATGCGAGCAGACGAACGATAGGTTACGTTTCGTCTTCCGGCACGATCGAGAATGCGTCGAGGCGGACAGTTGGATATCTCTCCAAAAGCGGAACGGTCGAGGATGCGTCTCGGAGAACGCTAGGCTACATCAAGAGCAATGGGACCGTCGAAAACGCAAGCCGGGGTACGATAGGCTATTTGCTGTCTAACGGCCGCGTCGAAAATGCGTCTCGTAGTACGCTCGGTTATATTCTTGAGAATGGCCGCATCGAAAACTCCAGTCGGCGAACGATCGGCTATGCATCGCGCGTCGAACCTCGAGCAGCCGCCGTCATCTTCTTTTTCTTCGATCTGATCCCTTTGGATTAAAAGAGGCCGCCGCCGAGAAAATGCCTTTGAATATAGGCCACGGTATCGTTCAAAGTCTCTTGGACATCGCGGGCAGAGAAGCCTAACTCCTCTCTTGCTTTTGTAGGATCGAGGTACCAAAAGTGTTCGGCTTGATCGACCTCGCCGGGTGCGACCGGCGAAGCCTTTCCCCAATTCGAATACAGCGACTCGATCATCGTTGCACCGGCGAACGCCCACTTTTTGGGAACACGCAAGCTAGGGGCCCGAACACCCGACAATCTTTCAAGCCTTCCGAAGAATTCAGAAAAGAGCATATTTTCGGCACCGAGCAAATACCTTTCCTGATGTCTTCCCTTTTCGATGGCGGAAATGAAAGCCGTCGCGGCATCCCTTACATCGACAAAGCTTAACCCGCCGCTCGGACAATACGGCACCTTTTTCCCGAGGTAATCAAGGATCGGCTTTGTCGAGGACAATCTTTCGTCGCCCGGCCCGAGCAGCAGCGTCGGATTCAATATCACGAGCCGTTTGCCTTTGCCGTCAAAGTTAAGCAGAGCAGTTCGTTCCTGATAATATTTCGACGAGTAATACGCCCACCGGGAAATAATCTCGATGGGTGGCGGAAATGTTTCATCGAATATCTCTTCCTCCTTGCTCACGGCGATCGTGCCGCTCGAGGATGCCAGAAGGATCGTTCCGACGCCCGCTTCACTCGCTGCCTCACAAAGCATCCGCGTCCCTTCAAGATGAACGCGATTCATTGCCGCGGCGTCTGCGTTATCACGCGAGACCTTGCCGGCAAGATGCAGGACAGTTTCGACATCTTTGACCGCGCGCATTACGTCCTCGGAAGATGTTACCGAGCCTTCACACGCCTCTACGCCTGCATCGAGCATCCATTCCGGAACACTCGATGCCATCACTCTCAGGTTCTTTTCACCCGAGTCAACCAACTGACGCACTATCTCTGCGCCCAAAAATCCGGTGCCTCCGGTGATGAGCATCTTCTTGGGCACTTTGATCTTCGCTTTCGGTTTCGCTTTAGCCATTAGTAGTTACGATCTTTCCTTAGCTGAACCTGTAGGACTATTCATCGATGACGGGCTCTGCCTTTCGAGCCTTTCGTCGTTCAGCACGCCATTTTTTTCGCACGTAGGCAACGTCAAATTCAACGCGCGTTCCGTCACGAAGTTTCTCGACCTCGTGCTGTGCCCGAGCCGCGATCAGCCTGTACGCTTCGGCATTCGGTACGCCCGCCGTCATATCGCGCAATACTTCGTATGAAAGAAACGCTCCGATCTTTGCGCCGATCTTTGCGCCGATGCTTGAGCGCTTCGGTATCGTCATCCCTTTCGGATATGCTTCAAAGGTTCCCCAAATATATATCGGGAGGATCCCGACCTTCTGATTCAGCGCCAAATAGCCGATAACGGGTTTGAATTCAGAAATATCGCCTGTAACGGACCGCGTGCCTTCGGGGAAGATCAATGCGTTGTAGCCGTCATTCAGGATTCGCGTAACGTGTCTTAGAGATTGGCGAAGGCCGCCGCTGCGTTCGATCGGAACGAGCGTCGTGAAATTATTCATATACGCCCGCTTATATTTTGTATCGAACCAGTAATCGGCCGCGGCGACCGCAACGGTCTGCTCAGCAACGTCAGCTCCCAGAGCACGCTTTACAAGGCCTGTATCAATGTGCGATTCATGATTCGGCGTAACGATAAAGTTTACGTGCTGCGGCACGTTATTCTGTCCTTCGATGGCAGTGTCCAAAACCTTTGAATAGAGTGCGTCCTGCGCAAGATCGACGACGGCGTTCCCGACGCGCCGGACGAGCGATGGAATGTAGATGTCGTCGTCATCAGGCTTCGACTCCTCAACTTTGAGTTCTCCGAGGGTACGCTTCGATTTGTCGACCCGATTGACGACCGTCAGCAGCTCACGAACCGTCTGAACTTCGTTGAGCGTGTCGGGCATCAGAACACGTCCACCGGCATCCTCGATCGCCGCCTGCAGCTCGACGAACATCAGCGAATCAAATCCTAGATCGGCGAGTTTGCTGTCAACGGACACATCGCCGAGCGGCCGATTTGAAACGGTCGCCACGATCTTCCGCATCCATGCCACGTTGTCGTCGCCCTTTGATTCGACGATCGACTTTGTCTTTGAGCGGGCGCGGTCTTCCAACTTTTCGAGCATTGCGACCACTTCCGGCCGCTTTACTTTCCGCGTCGCTGTTCGCGGAAGCTCGAACGGCGTGATATGCATCACTTTTATACGCTTAAAGAACGGAAGCCCGGCGGCGACTTCGCGAAAATGCTCCTCGATCTTCTTATTTACTTCGCTACGCGACAAGGCAATGTCGTTCTCGTAATCAGGAACGACCAATGCCGCGATCTTTTCACCGCCATCCGCATCCGGAAGGCCGACGACGCTCAGTTCCTTTATAAAGAGTGACTTCGAGTAGAGGTCCTCGATCTCGTCAGGATAGATGTTCTTACCGTTCGAATCGATGATAACGTCCTTCGAGCGTCCCACAATGAATAGGTTGCCATCCTCATCGATGCGGCCGAGATCGCCGGTGCGGAGCCATCGATCGCGGAGTACTGCTTCAGTCGCCTCATCATTATTGAAATAACCGGCCATTACATTTTGGCCGCGTGCAACGACCTCGCCGACTCCCGTCGCGTCCGGATCTTCGATCTTGACTTCAACGCCTGGCAGCGGCTTGCCGACACTTCCTTTCAAGAGTTTATTGCCCGGTCTCGTTACGGTGAGAACCGGCGAAGATTCAGTCAGGCCGTAGCCTTCAAGCACTGTAAAGCCAAGGCCATGCAGATCCTTTTGGACCTTCTCGCTCAAAGCAGAACCACCCGATATCAGATAACGTATCTTGCCGCCCATCCCTTGGTGGATCGGGAAGAAGATTATCGGGCCAAGATTGAACGGCGTGTTATCGCGGATCCACGCGTTGAAGTCGATTATGTTGTCTGCAAGGTCAGCGACCCAGTCGCCTCGGTCGCGCAGACGCGTCTTGATCCTGCGATGCAGCATTTCCCATAGCGCAGGAACGCCGACCATACCGGTCACGTGTCCATTCTCGATCGTGCGAGTTAGATCTTCGGCGGTCAGTTCGTTCAGGTAGGTGATCTGAGTGCCGTTCGAGAAAGGCGTAAGAAAACCCGCCGAAAACTCGAACGTGTGATGCATCGGCAGAACCGACAGCACTCCGTCGGTCAGATCCATCTCGAGCACGCTCGAGAGCATCGACACCATGTTCACGAAATTCTTGTGTGTGAGCATTACGGCCTTTGGCGTTCCGGTCGTGCCCGAGGTAAAGATGAGGGACGCGATCGTATTCGACGGCACCTTGGCGGGAAGCAAAGCGTTGCGTTTCGCTTCCTCGATCTCGCTCTCGATCTCAAAGACCTCATCAAAGCTCCACAAACTTGGCGCCCCTTTCCCGAACTCTTCCTTAAGCCTTGATCTCAGGCCCTCGTTCTCTGCGAGAAGCTTTGGCGAGATAACGATCGTCGCCGCCTCGCCCGCCTTGGCGAAATTGATGACCTCGTCGACCGAGCTTGCGGGGTCGATCGGGATGGCAGTTGCACCGGCCTTCAAGATCCCGAAATACGCCATTCCCCATTCGGGCATATTGTTCGAGAACAGGATCACGCGTTCCCCCGCTTGAATTCCCTTCGCTGCAAAGAAACCTGCGGCACGGAGCGTCAATTCGTTGACATCCTCAAATGTGTACTGTTCTTTACGGCCGTCACGTTCGATCCGCATCGCAACACGTGTCGAGAACCGCTTGACCGACGTATCGAAAAGATCGAGCAGATCACGATAGGTGAATGCCCGCTTCTCTACCGCCTTCAGCTCTTCTTCGAGCGTGGGCAGAACCCATTTCCGCATTCCCGGAAAATGAATATTCAGCCAATAGTCATACCAATCGAGACCTTCCGGATACCATGGTAAAAGCGGCTTCTCCTTTTCCTTGATCGATGAGACGAGTTCGCGGACGTTATCCGACCGATAAAGATATTCGTTGTCGATCATGAAAGGCTTGAACATCGCAAAGGCATCCATAGTCGCCTGCGTTGATTCTTTGAAATTCTCGGTCGATTTTTTGAGGTCCGCAACGATGTTCCCGATCCGTCCGCCGCCCCAACGAGGCGTTACGCGATCCATCATATCGTCAGCGCGCTTTGCGAGCTTATTCAGCATTGGGGCGGAAGTAAGTTCGTATGCACGCTGCTTCACGGGTGTTGCCTCAACGGCCCCTGCAAGACGGTTGACGAGTTTGTTGCCAGTCTCCTTCTTATCAAAATGCTGACGCTTGTAGAGTCCGACAAGACCGACGATCCGTTTCATATTGTTCGGATTCGAGTCGCCTGACGAAGCTTGAAAAACCAGCGGCGGTTTGTCGTCAACAAGAGCACGAACAGCCGCCCCAAGGATCACGCCGGCGACCATATCGACCGGGATGATATCGAGGATCAGCTTCTCATTCACGGGAATCACAGGCTGTCCACGAAGCGCGATGAGAATGAGCGGTGCGGTCGTCGTAAAACCTTCGTTCCATCCGGGAAAAGGATACGCGACCGAACTCTCGACGATACTCGGCCGCACAAGACATTTAACGATGTCATCCTGCTGGGCAATGATCTGCTCGGCGAGCGACTTCGAGTATGTGTAGATGTTCGTCCAGCCCCAATATTCGGCGCGTTCGGCTCCAAGGTCTGTGGTTCGCTCGCGGATCCACATCTTGCGTTCGCGAAAGATCGCAGATTTCAACTCGGACTCGTCGTCGGGGTCGCGGCCTTCATCGATGAATCGAGTGCGGGCGAGTTCGCGAAACTTCGCGGCCTGCACAGCATCATCCGCTTCCTGACGAGCCTGTTCGCTCAGACGAGCGCAATCCTCGACCTCGCGATTCACATCGAACGTCGTACCGACAAGCTCACGCTTTCGCGGAAAGTAACCAACGACGGGCTCGTTCTCCCAGATCGCACCCGAACGCTTGCCCGCGACAAAACACGTCGAAACATGCACGAGCCGCGGCTTCTTCATCATCCGTGCGAGCTTGATAATATTGTTCGAGCCGACGACATTCGTCCTCAATGCGGATTCGAGCGGCGGATTGAACGTAACATTTCCCGCACCATTTATTATGATGTCGGTGGCCTGCATTATCCGCTTCGCTTCTTTTTCATCAAGCCCGAGAAACTCGTTCCCGACATCGCCGTTCACCGGCACGACCTTCTCGCGGATGAAATCCTCGAAGCCGTCGCCGTACTTCTCACGAAGCGGATCGAACGTATGCGAGGTCACGATGCTCGTCCAGAAGCGCGTCTGCGATTCATTCTCGTCCCTCGCCCGCACCGTCGCATAGACGCGTCCCACATCAGGAAAATTATTGAGCAGCATCGACAAGGTGACCTTCCCCACAAAACCGGTCCCGCCGATAAAGAAGATCGTCTTGCCCTTAAGTGTTTCTGTTGGTGATAATTTCATACAGAACGCGGACGCCCCCGTCCGCAAATGCCGGTTCACCGGCATGATCTTTCAACATTCACATCTCGTGCCTAAGCGGAGCTCGGTCCTTTTCGGAGAAAGAACATCTTGCCGAGAAGGGTGTGATCCGTGTCCTTCTCTAAAAGCGTCTCGCAAGCGTACTTCGCGAAGATCTGCCTGACGCGCCTCGCGTCATACGTGTAAACCGGCACGAATGGCACGTGTCTGCCGCGGAGCCGATTCAAGGTCCGATGAACGCCGGGCACGTCACGATAGACTCGTGCGCGCATACGCCCGAAGAACGGCGAAGTGTCCTGGAACGTGGTGTGAATCATCGCGTAACCGCCGATCTTCAAACGCTCCAGCAGCTTTTCGATCACCGAATATCCGATCGCAGGGCTTATATGCTGGAGCACGATATACGTATGCACGAGATCGTACTCGACGCCCTCATCACGAAGGAATTCATCGACACTCTGGAGCGTGATGTTCGAACAACCGGCGGCCTCTGCATTCCGCTTCGCCTCTTTGAGCATCGCCCACGAAATATCGACGCCGATCGCGTGCTTGCAGCGTTTTGCGAGCGGGATGACCAAACGCCCGACACCGCAGCCGTAATCGACCGCGTTCTCGGGTTCAAGATCCCTGCCCAGAATCTCGCGAAACGTCGTCCATGCCTCGTCGATATGCTCGCGACCCGATTCGAGAAAGTCTTCTTTCAAGTCGGAATTCAGATTCGCCGCACGAAACTTGTCATGCGTCGCCACCGCCCAATAAGCCTCGCTCGTCCCGATCTCTTCCCAAAGTTCCTTTCTATCGTCCATTTGCAATTCTCCAACCGTGTGACTTATTTTGGCCCCTGATGACGTCCATACGGCGGATCCGAGTCTCTTCCTTTTTCACTTTTTTCAAAATCAGTCCGTCACGCTGCACAATCCGATGATCGGCTGGTGGAGCATTGTGATCTCGGCGTTGCGGCCCATATATGAGCGTGCCATTGCGATCGCCTCGGTCAGGTTATCGGCGCGTTCCCAGCCGAGCATTTCGGGAACGTGTGCGTTCTCGGCGCCGGCAACGATGACGTGGCCGACGTGTTGACGGCCGTTCTCGCCCCAATACCACATAAAGAACGGATGCGCTCCGTGATAGGCGTTTCCGCGGCGATACATCTCGATGTACGCCGGATTCTCGGCGAATTCGCGTTCGTATTTCTCTCGCAGATAGAACGCATCACGAGATTCCGGCAGCAGACGATGAAAGAACTCGATATACGAGGGATGGAATTTAGGGTCGAACTCATCAAAGCACGGATGCGTGATGATCATCACGCCGCCTTTACGCAATAGCGGCTTGTTCCGATACATATTGAAATGATAGCCGAGCGCCATCACCTGCACGAGCAGCGGATTCAGCGCCGAATAAACGTTGTACGGCGAGATGTCCGGGATGCCCGTGATCAATATGTCGCACTGCCCTTTCACGGGAATTTCGTATTGCCTGTAATTCAATTCGAGAATCTTTTCGTGTACCGGTTCAGTGCGGCCTGCGTAGCAGCCGATCAGTTCGTACTGAGCCGGAATTGCGTGAAGCATCTTGCGCCGTGCGCCACGCGGCATCTTCGAGAACGTACGCGCCATCGCCTCCCATTTCATCCGATCCATGAATGAGAATTCGTCCTCGTTCCGCGTCAAGATGTCATAGCCGTCCGAGAACATCTTGTTGTTCAACGCCGTCTCGACGTGGAAGACCTTGCAGTTCTCATCGACGAGCTTTCCGAGCCGAATGACTTTGTGATTCAGCTCCGAAGCCGGCGGGTCCATGTACGAATGCGAATCGCGGATCGTCTGCGGCTCGTGATGAGCACGCAGGCTTTCGTAATCACACAACCCGACCGCGACAGATTTATGCCCGCCGTCCATCGGCACAAGATTGATGTTTAGGTAGATCAGAAGATCGCTCTCGATCGCACGTTTATTCACGCGGAGCGGTTCGTTGTGCCGCGTGTGGCCGAGCGTAACGAGTTCGTCGTCGGCCTCTGCGTCGTGGTTGTAATAGCGGTCGGGATAATATTCGTCGTAGATCTTCGAGCCGACCATACGCTTCATTTCCCACGCGGTCATCTTGCGATGCAGTGAGTTCGCGATGATCAGGTGAATGTCATCGACGCCGTTCGCCGCACACAGATCGAGCACGATCTCGAGCATCGTTTGCCGCATATCCGGCGTCGCCATCGGCGGCAATGGCAGCGAAATGTCATCCATTGCGATCGTCACGCGCATTCCCGGTTCGAGAAGCGCGTAAAGCGGCTCCATCTCGAGCGGATGATTCAACGCGTAACGGATCGCCGCCTCTCGGTTCGGCAGCCCCTTGATCGGCGGATTCGGATAGATCACCCGAGTACCCGTCGGAAGATCCTCAAGGATAAAGTCCTCGCCATTCGGCATTATCCGCGGCGCCGAATCCTTGTCAATGTACACGATCGATTCGTGCGTCTTTCGTCTTAGCTGCAAAGCCATATGTTCTTCAAGCCCGCAACGCGGGCGACCAGCTATCCTAATCTAACCGGCGAAGCCGGTGCCAGCATAAAGCCTAGGGCGTGAGCCCTAGGAAATCAGCATCACATCACCCAAGAGCCCGCACCGCGGGCGACCAGCTATCCTAATCTAACCGGCGAAGCCGGTGCCAGCATAAAGCCTAGGGCGTGAGCCCTAGGAAATCAGCATCACATCACCCAAGAGCCCGCACCGCGGGCGACTGCGTTCCCAACTCTAAATATCGTTCATCAAACTCGATACGGTTCTTAACTAGCAATTCGACAAACTCATCCCGAAAATCGCGTTTCGCATGATGTATCTCCTGCTCGGCGATGTAACGTTGCACTTTCTCAACCTGCGACGCGCTAACGGTGAACGCCCCATAACCGCGTTGCCACGCAAAATTGCTCGCCTCAGGAAAAACTTCATGCATCCATCCGCTTGAATTCGCTTTTACATCGCGAAGCATATCGGAAAGCGCTCTATCAGGGCGCAACTTCGCGAGTACGTGCATGTGGTCCGGCATTCCGTTTATCCCAAGCGATATGCCGCCAAGATTGCGGATGATACCGCCGAGATATTCATATAGCCTTTCCCTACGCTCACCCACGATCAGCGGTTGCCTATCCTTGGTTGCAAAGGCGATGTGATAGAGGAGGTTCGTATATGACTGACCCATTCGTTTATATCTGTCGCCCGCGTTGCGGGCTTGACGTTATCACCCGATCAATCCCTGGGGCTAAACGCCCCAGGCTTTATGGTAACCGCCCGCTTTGCGGGCAAAATTCAATAATCGTACGCAATTACCCATCACCCTTTATTTCAGATCAACTACTGCCCAGTCGTGCTGTCGCGCTGTTTGTTTCAGGCGGAAATCGGGGCAGACGGCGACTGGATGGCCGACGATCGAGAGCATCGGGAGATCCGAGATGCTGTCGGAATAAGCGTAGGAATCGGATAAATTGACGTTCTCTCTTTCGGCGTATTCGCGGATCCACTTCGCCTTTGTCGCAGACGCCATCACAGGCGGCAGAACGCGCCCCGTTGCGTAGCCATTCACGAATTCGAGCCGATTCGCAACGAAATCGTCAATACCGAGGTGGTCCATCAGCCTCTCGATCGTAAAATCCAGCGCGCCGGTAAGCACGACCTGCCGCTGGCCGATCTTTTTGCCCTGTGCGATAAGTTCAGGCGTTCCCGGGAAAATCGCGGGCTTTAGAACTTCCTCGAAAAGCTCTTCTGAGAAATAACGCAAACGATCCTGCGAAAACCCTTCGTAACTGCGGAAGAATACCTCGTTAAAGACATTCCGCGAATAGAGATCCGCGACGCCGAAGAACGGCAGTTTTACGAGCGTCTCGACGCTTTTTTTCGTGGTTTGCCACAGGCCTTGCTGGCGTTTCGCGTAGAACGCGAGCGTATGCACGAGGTTCGTGCTGACCAGCGTGCCCTCAAGATCGTAGAATGCCGCGGCGGTTCCGGATTTACCCATGTTTGTTACTGTGCTATCTTTAACTCGCAAAAAACGGTCAAGGCTCTTCGATATGACTGTGATTCTAACACCGGATCAGGTCCAAGTGGAAGCATATCGGCAGCTGCTTGACGAAATATTTACAAAATGTAATTACGAAGTATCTACATCACGATGCGAAAAGCGATATTCCCGGGCTCATTCGACCCTTTGACGAACGGACACCTTGATATTCTCGAGCGCTCGACGCCGCTTTTTGACGAGATCATCGTCGCTGTCCTCAATAATCCCGACAAACAGCCGATGTTTTCCGTCGAGGAACGCTGCGACATGATCCGTGAGGTTCTAAAGACCGTGAAACGCGACGGCTGCCGCCTTACGGTCGAGAGTTTCTCGGGCCTGACCGCAGAGTTTGCCCGCACCTCGGGAGCGTCCGCGATCGTCCGCGGCATTCGAGCCGTCAGCGACTACGAATACGAACTCAGAATGGCGTTGATGAACCGCCGGCTCGAACCCTCGATCGAGACCGTATTTCTGATGGCCGGCGAAGAATATTCATACGTCTCCTCAACGCTGATGAAGCAGGTCTTCCTGCTCGGCGGCCGAGTGGACGGCCTGATTCCCGAATTGGTCGAAGCAAGGATGCGCGACAAGATCGACTAAAAGAATGCTCTCTTCTCCGGATTCGGATTCCCTTTCAATAAACGCTAGAATCTCCTTGTATGGCGAATTTCACTGTCTCGGAAAATGTCGCGGCGATGCACGGTTCATCGACGATGATCGCGGCTCAAATGGCGTCCGAAATGCGTGCGAAAGGTATCGACGTGATCGATCTCTCGGTCGGCGAACCCGATTTCGACACGCCCGAATTCATAAAGGAATACGCGATCGAAGGGCTTAGATCGGGCTTTACGAAGTACACGCCCGCATCGGGCCTTGCTCAGTTTCGCGGTTCGATAGTCGATTTTTACGCTAAGGCGTTCGGAGCAGTACTTACGCCGCCGGAGATCGCTGCTTCATGCGGCGGCAAACAGGCATTGTTCAATGCGGCCTGCGCGCTGCTGAACCCCGGCGACGAGGTCCTTATACCGAAGCCATATTGGGTCACGTTCCCTGAGATCGTACATTTCTGCCGGGCGATCCCGAAGTATATCGAAACTGAGACGAACGACTTCGTGCTTACGGCCGATATGGTCGAGGCCTCGATAACTGCGAAGACCAAACTGCTGATCGTCAACTCACCCAACAACCCGACGGGCCGCGTCATCCCGAAGGATGAACTCATTCGCATCATCGAACTGTGTGCGTCCCGCGGCATTTATGTGATCACAGACGAGTGCTACCTCTTCTTTGCATATCCGCCGGCAGAGCCGTTCTCCTCGGCTGTTCTTCCGAACGAAGTGCGTGATTTCGTCTGCGTCGCTGGGAGCTTCTCAAAGACCTTTGCGATGACGGGATGGCGAATGGGATACACCGTCGCGAACCCCGAATGGACAAAGGCGATGGTCAAGCTCCAAAGCCATTCTGCCACTCACCCGACATCGTTCGCGCAGTACGCCTGTGCGAAAGCTCTCGACAATATCGACGCAACGAAAGCGGCCGTACGCTCGATGACGGCCGAATATGAGCGTCGCCGCGACTGGCTCATTCCTGAGCTGAACAAGGTGAACGGCTTCAAGTGCGGTATGCCGGAAGGTGCGTTCTATGCATTCGTCGATGTGCGTGAACTCGTCGGCGACAGATACGCGTCCTCGGCCGCGGTCGCTGAAGCAATGCTCAAGGAAGCTCACATCGTCGTGACCGACGGCGAAGGCTTCGGCGCCGATGGTTACCTGCGCATATCCTACGCGACCTCGATGGAGAATCTCGAAAACGCCGTCGAGAAAATGAAGGAATTGTTCGCGTGATGGCAAACAACGGGATTCGCGTTCTTCTAAAATTGAATCGTCATTGGCCTGAGCCCTTACTGACGTACGGGCTACCGACACGTGCTGGCTGCAGACGCGGAGAACCGAAACGTGCAGTCTAGCCGCCGGTCATTAGGAGGCCGATCTCTTCGACGGAAGTTGTCTTTGGATCGACCTCGCCGGCGATCTTGCCTTCGCGGATGACAAGAAGGCGGTCGGCGAGCGCGGTAACTTCTTCGAGTTCGGCAGAGACGAGCAGAATTGCCGCACCGGAATCACGCAGTTCGATGAGCTTGCGGTGAATGAACTCGATGGCTCCGATATCGACTCCTCGGGTCGGCTGCGAGACAAGCAGCAAACGCGGTTCGATCTCGAATTCGCGTCCGATGATGAGCTTTTGCTGGTTACCGCCTGAAAGCGCACGCGCCGGGAGTTCGGCGTTCGGCGGCCGCACGTCAAAGTTCTCGATGATCTCGCCGACGCGCTTTTCAACCGCCGCACTACTGATAAAACCGCCTGCGGCGATCGGCGGACGGTAGTGAACACCTAGTATCGCGTTCTCGGCAAGGTCGGAATTCAGCAGAAGGCCGCGTCGATGGCGGTCTTCGGGAATGTGCGCGATACCGAGTTCCTTTCTGCGGCGTGCGGACGACGACGTGATATCGCGACCGTCGAATTTGATCGAACCGGAGGCGGCTTTAGCAAGTCCTGCAAGACATTCGATCAGCTCGGTCTGTCCGTTTCCTTCTATACCGGCGACGCCGACGATCTCGCCCGCACGCACCGAGAACGAAACGTTATCAACCGCGATCTCGTGCTTGCCGCGTACCGAGAGATCCGTAACCTCGAGCACATTATTCGCAGGGTGTGCGTCCGGTTTTTCGACGCGAAGAAGAACATCGCGGCCGACTATCATTCGTGCAAGTTCTTTTGCGTTCGTCTCGCTCGTCGTAACATTCCCAACAACTTTTCCGTCACGCATCACGGTAACTTCGTCGGAGATGGCGAGCACCTCGTCGAGCTTGTGTGTGATGATGATGATCGTCTTCCCTTGCTCGCGCATTCGCCGCAAGATCGCAAAGAAATCCTCGATCTCCTGCGGCGAGAGAACGGCCGTCGGCTCGTCCAGGATGAGCAGATCGGCGTGACGATAAAGTGCTTTCAGAAGCTCGACCCTTTGCTGCTGCCCGACCGAAAGATCTTCAACAAGTGCCCGCGGATCGACGCCGAGTTTCAGATCCTCGGACAATTTTCGTATCTCGCTCTCCGCCTTGTCCAGATCTAGATTCACGGCCGAGCCGGTCTCTGCGCCCAGGATGATATTCTCGGCAACTGTCATCGCCTCGACGAGCATAAAATGCTGGTGCACCATTCCGATGCCGAGTGCGATCGCGTCCTGCGGTGTGCGTATCGAGACCTCGCGGCCGTCAAAAAGGATCTCGCCGCTGTCGGCGTTGTAGAATCCATACGCGATCTTCATTATCGTGGATTTTCCCGCTCCGTTCTCGCCGACGATCGCGTGGATCTCGCCCTTTTCGATCTTCAATGAAACGTCGCGATTCGCAACCACCGAACCGAATGTCTTTGTGATGTTCTTTAGTTCGAGCATGATCAATGTGAAAAGACCAACGTGAAAACAGGCGTCAACTCCGCCCGCTCATTTCGCCATTGCGTCCGTGACTTTGATATCTCCGGCGATTATCTTGCGTTTCGCTTCTTCGACCTTTTCGATCACGTCCTGCGGGATGAGTTTGCGGTTGTAGTCATCGAGGGCATACGCGACGCCGTCCTTGTCTAGGCCGAAAGCGTGAAAGCCGCCCTGGAACTTCCCTTCGACGACCTCTTTGACGACATCGAAAACGGCATTATCGACGCGTTTGACCATCGAGGTGAGCACGAATCCGGGCTTGACGCCGTTCTGATTTGAATCGACGCCGATAACGAACTTGCGTGCCTCGCCCGTCTTCGGATCGATGCCGTACTGCTCTACCGCATCAAAGACGCCGAGTCCCGAATTGCCCGCCGCGGTGAAGATCACGTCGGCTCCGCTCTCGATCTGTGAGAGTGCGAGTTCTTTGCCTTTGCCCGGATTATTCCACGCAGAATCCGTTACACCGACATAGTTATCGATCACTCGGATCTTCGGATTCACGGAACGCGCTCCTTCCTCGAAACCCGTCTCGAATTTGTGAATGAGCGGTATGTCCATACCACCGACGAATCCGAGCACGCCGGTCTTTGATTTGTAAGCAGCGATCATCCCGACGAGATACGAGCCTTCGTGCTCGCGAAATACGAGCGAAGCGACATTCTTCTTCGGCGTCTTGCCGTCCGCCTCGAAGATGACGCCATCGACGATCGCAAAGTTCACGTTCGGATAGTCGGTTGCGACCTTCTGCATTATCGGCCCTTGCGCAAAGCCGACGCCGAACACGAGATCGAAATTGCGTTCGGCAAAGGCTCGCATCGCAGGTTCGATCGATGTCGGATCGCCCGGTTCGACATCATAGAGACATATCCCAAGTTCCTTTTGGGCCCGCTTCACGCCTTCCCAAGCGGCGGCGTTGAACGAGCGGTCGTTCTTGCCGCCGATATCAAAGACGATGCCGATATTCCTATGACACCCCGTCTGCGGAAGCGCTTCGGTCGAACTGCACCCGTTCAACGACATCACCGCGAAGATGACCGTCAAGATCAGCGGAAAGGTTAGAGATTTGAACATATGCCCTCGATCAAAGTGCTTTCAACGAGGTTCTAGCTTACTTTAGAATCACAAAAAAGTCAGCAACGGCCTACTCATATCGAAGTGATTCGATCGGATTTAGTTTACTTGCCCGAAACGCAGGGAAAACTCCCGCAATGAACGCTATCGCCGAAACAAGCGCAAGCACGGAGACGATCGAGGGAAGAGTGAATGAGAAAAAGTCGTAACCCTCGAAAGATGGCAGATAACTGGACACCAGAAACCTATTCGCGATAACGCCGCTGACGATCGCGCTCAGAATTCCTATGATCGCACCCCAAAACCCGATCAGGATCGATTCGAGCGAAAACATCAGGAATATCTTGCCGCGTCCCAGCCCGAGCGCCTTTTGGAGGCCGATCTCCTTTGTGCGTTCCATTACTGCGATTATGAGCGTGTTCACGATACCGAATGAAGCGGCAAGCAACGCGATCATTGCGAAGAAATTCATCCCGATCTTGAAGATCCCGATGGCATCGTACGTGCGCTTCTTCTGATCGGCCAGGGTCTCAGCTTCAAAACCCTTTGCTTGGAACGCCGCTTTTACCGCGGCCGCTTTCTCAGCCGTCATTGCCCGCATCTGCAGCGAGAAATTGTAGAACTTGTCGGGGCCATTGCCGACCTTCTGGTCCTTGTAGATCGCCTCGGCAGTTCGAGCATCGACAAAAGAATTCGTATTTACGATCATCCCCTTCGTCGCCACGCCAACGATCTCCGGCGAAACCGTCTTCAGTTCGCCCGCTGCATTCTTATAAGCGATCACGGCTCGCTTTCCGACCAGGTTCGCTATCTGCGGGTCGAACGTTCGCGCGACCGCAAGCGGGATCACAACTTGATCGTCACCGTCAATGGTCCGTCCAACCTCGGTCTTTTGTGTGACACCGCTCGAAAGCATTCCAAGTTCAACCCTGTATTTCTTGCTTTCACCGATCATTATGTATTCCCCGTCGATCGGATATTGCGGGGTTATCGTGACGACGCCATCGACGTCCTTTGCGATCCGCTCTATCTGCTCGCGGGTATAGGAATACGCGTTCGGATCCAAACCATCTCCGTTATCGGAGTCATCAGGATCATACTCGGGAGGCTCGCTATTGTGCTTTGCCGACCCGGCGGCGGGTGGCTGCTTGCGGATGAACATCACCCTTTCGGCCTCGATATTCTTGACCTGATTCTCAACGTAAGCGCGAAGGCCGTCGCCAAGGCCGTTGGTCAGCGTCAAGGTGAAAGAACCAACGAAGATCGCACTGATCGTAAGAAACGTACGAAGCTTATTGCGCAGAAGGCTGCGGTTCGCCATCCGGATAATACCCAAAAGTCTCATCGCACCTCTCCCTTTGCTCCGAGATCCGTCTCGATGCGGCCATCCTTCACGTTCACAACGCGACCGCACCGTCGTGCAAGATCCGGATCGTGCGTTACGATAACAAGCGTGATGCCGCGAGCGGCATTGAGTTGAAACAGCATATCTTCGAGCAGCTTACCGGTCGTCGAATCCAGGTTTCCCGTCGGTTCATCCGCAAAGATCATTTGCGGTTCGCCGACCAACGCCCTTGCAACGCAGACTCGCTGCTTTTCGCCGCCGGAAAGGTCCTTTGCACGCTTGCCGGCCTTATCCTCAAGATCAACCGAGGCAAGAGCCGCCTTTGCGGCCGATCGGATCTTGGACTCCCGCCAACCGCGGATTCGAAGCGGCAATGCAACGTTCTCCAGAACGGTCTCGCGTCCGTTCAGAAAGAACTGCTGAAAGACAAAGCCGAACTTCTCATTCCGAAGGACATTCCTTTCACGTTCGGAAAGACCGGAAATATCTTTGCCATCCAAAAGCACCTTGCCGCCCGTCGGTTCGTCGAGGCATGCAAGCAGATGCATCAGCGTTGACTTCCCGCTGCCTGATCGTCCGGTGATCGCCGCACGTTCGCCCTTGTCGATCTTGAGATCGACCGCACGAAGGGCATCATAGCTTATGCCGTCACTGATGTAGGTTTTCGATAAGTTGACCGCTTCGAGCATAAATTGAGTTCGCCGACGACTCGCCGGTTTTTGGCTTTACGTCGTAAACGAACGAATTGTTCAGAGGAATTCTTTAATTGACCGAATCGCGGATAAGCGCAGGCGATTCAACTTTAGACGGGCTGATCGTATACGCTTTTCGGAGTAAGACTTCAGCCTGCTCAGCTTGATCCCTGCTGCGGCAGAACACACGCCCAAAAATATCGCCCTCGTTCACGGTGTCGCCCGTCTTTGCCACGCACTCATATCCAACGCACGGGTCGATGTCATCGGACGCCTTGAGGCGCCCGCCGCCAAGTGAGACGACGACCTCGCCGACCTTCAGCGCATCTATCGACGAAACGTAACCTCCGCTTTCGGCTCGCAAGTCGAGAACGACCAGATCTTGTGCGATCAGCTTTTCGGGGTTATCGCAGACCGAGGGGTCGCCGCCTTGCAGGGCGATATTCGAGCGGAATCGCTCGAGAGCTTCGCCGCTTTCGTGCTTGGCCCGCAGGATATTCCCGGCTCTCGACGCGTCATCGGCGAGTCCGGTCAAGACCAACATTCGCGCGGTGAGATCCAACGAAAGATCGAGCGTTTCGCGAGCCGGATCCGACATTTCGTTCCGAAGGATCTTTACGCATTCATATACCTCGTGCGAATTACCGACGAACTGGCCGAGCGGCTGATCCATCGAGGTGATGACTGCCTCGGTGCGAACGCCAAATTCCTTGCCGGTTATCACCAGCGCTTCTGCGAGTTTTACCGAATCCTCAAACCTTGACATGAACGCTCCGAGTCCTGTCTTCACATCCAGAATGAGCGCGTCGAGGCCTTCGGCGAGTTTCTTCGACATTATCGAGGCGACGATAAGCGGTATGTAAGGAACAGTAGCGGTCGCATCGCGAAGAGCGTAGATCTTTTTGTCTGCAGGAGCTATCGATTCGGTCTGCCCGGTCATCGCGAACCCACAGCTCTTGATAACATGCCGAAACTGCTCTGTCGATAGATTGACGTTATAGCCCTTAATAGATTCAAGCTTATCGAGGGTTCCGCCCGTGTGGCCGAGGCCGCGGCCTGAGATCATCGGGACAGCAATGCCGCAAGATGCTGCGAGCGGAGCGATGATCAGAGAGGTCTTATCGCCGACGCCGCCGGTCGAGTGTTTGTCGGCCTTCGGTGCGTCGATGTCCGAGAAATCCATCACCTTGCCGGAATGCAGCATTTCCCGCGTAATCACGTTCTGCTCATTCGTCGTCAGGCCGTTGATGAACATCGCCATCACAAGCGCTGTGATCTGGTAATCTTCCCACGCGCCGGAGCAGACGCCGTCGATGAACGAGGCGATCTCGGCATCGCTAAGCGCCTTGCCGTCGCGTTTCTTCTCGATGATGTTCTGTGGACGCATCTCGTGTTATTGAACTTTTGAAGGAAAAAGCAAGACCGTGGCCGTCGCCGAAAGAGCACGTGATTCCCCGATCGGGCCCACGCCTTCGCCCGTCTTCGCCTTCACGCTGACACGGCCGATCTCAAGCCCGATGATATCGCTCAGCGTCCGCCGCATTTCGTCGATGTGCGGCCTAATTTTCGGCCTTTCGAGATCGATGACCGCATCGAGACTGCCGACAACAAACCCTTGATCTGCGGCCAGCTCGACCGCCCTTTCAATAAAGATGCGGCTGTCGGCTCCACGCCATTTTTCATCTGAATCAGCGAAATGCGAACCGATATCGCCGGCGGAAAGTGCCCCGAGGATCGCGTCCGTAACGGCGTGAAGAAGCACATCGCCATCCGAATGTCCGACCGCCTGAAGATCGCAATCTATCGCCACTCCGCCAACTTTAAGCGGGCCGCCGGGTTCAAGACGATGAAGGTCGGTCCCGTATCCGATCCGCGGGCGACGGTCACGACCGCCGGCGACAAATGCTTCCGCGACCTTGAGATCTTCTTGCGTCGTGATCTTCATGTTCAACGAGGTCGCCGCAACGACCTTCACCTTTGCCCCGAGTTTCTCAACGAGTGAACACTCATCGGTCGCATTCGCGAGATCAAGATCCGAAGCGAACGCACGCTTCAGCAGATCAACTGAGAAGCCTTGCGGCGTCTGAGCCGACATAAGGTGCTTGCGGTCTATCGTCTCGCGAATCTCACCATCGGCAACTCGTTTGACAGTGTCGGCGACAGGAGCGGCCAAGCAGGCCGCGCCGAATTCTTCCGCCGCTCGCACTACCTGCCGAATATCATCAATGCTGACAAGCGGCCGGGCAGCATCGTGAACGAGCACGATGCCCTCACTTCCCTTCACCGCATTTAGACCGTTCTGCGTCGATTCCGCACGCGTTGCCCCGCCGATCACGACCTCGACAGGTTTAGCAAATTCGGCCGCACCAACGAGCGAGCGAACACCCTCGACCGCTTCCTTTGCTGCAACTACAACGATCGCATTGACCGCATCGCAACTATCGAATTTTTCGATCGAATGCGTGAGGATCGGCCGTCCCGCAAGAGCAACGAACTGTTTGGGTGTATCGCCGCCGAAGCGTGTGCCCGTACCCGCGGCGACTATGATCGCGGTGTTCATCTATGCCGTGAAAGACAGGTTCGGATCTTCGCCGTGCGTCAAGAGTGTTCGACCTCCTCAATGATGGTCGTTTGTCGGAGTTCACGCGTTGCCCGCCGGAAACCAAGCGATCGCGAATCGTGGATCGCGTTCTGGGAATTCGAAGTATCCTCGGGATGCGCCTCTTCCCAAAGCCTGCCGAAGATCATCTTGCCCGCCGTCGTCTGGAGCACGCTCGTAACGGCGATATCGGCGGTCTTGCCGATCAGCTTGCGGGCATTATCGACGACGACCATCGTGCCGTCATCGAGATACGCAACTCCTTGGTTGTATTCCTTTCCTTCCTTGAGGATATAGACGCGCATTGCTTCGCCGGGCAGAACCACGGGCTTTAAGGCGTTCGCAAGTTCGTTGATGTTCAAGACCGCAACGCCGCGCAGCTGCGACACTTTGTTGAGGTTGAAGTCGTTCGTGATGATAACCGCGTCGATCTGCAGCCCGAGTTCGATCAGCTTGAGATCGACCTCTTTGATCGCCGGAAAATCCGTCTCGACGATCTGAATGTCGAGCTTGCTGTTATTTCTGAGCCGCTGGAGCATATCGAGCCCGCGGCGGCCGCGCTGACGCTTCGAGGAATCCGCCGAGTCGGCGACCTGCTGAAGCTCTGCGAGAATAAAGTTTGGAATGATGAGCGAACCGCTCAAAAAGCCTGTTTCCGCGACATCTGCGATCCTGCCGTCGATGATCACCGACGTATCGAGTATCTTGTAATCGCGTTTTACTGCCTTGTCGCTGAAGATCCCGCCGAGTGCCGAAAGGTCGATGAAATCGCCTTTAGCCGCACCGACCATCAAACCGATGTAGCCCATGAAAAAAGCGAGGGCGATCGTCAAGAACGTCTTCAGCTCGCCGGGAACGGTGTTTATGTCCTGAGAGGAGATCAGCATCCCTATCAGGTATGCACCAATGATCCCCATTATCGAGCCGACTGCGGCTCCGATAAGAGTCTTTAAGGAGGCCTTTCGCGCTCGGACCTCAACTCCAATGATGGCAATAGCCACCAATGCGCCAAAAACGCCGGAAAGGCTTTGCTTTAGTCGGACGCTTTCGCCAACAAGTTCGTTAAGGTGTGAACTCTTGCCGAGTGGATTCAGCAAGTAACCGCCTAACGCAAGCAAAAGAACAAATCCGATCCTAATGATCAGCACGTCGAACTTCATACCTATAAAATACTACCACGCACAGAAAAATTCCGAAAAAATCGTCGCTCCCGAGAACTATCTAAGTTTTTGAAGATATTGGCATTTCGCCGCGTTCAGGTTCCTTAGTTTTGCCGTCTTAATGAGCATTTTTTACCTTCGAGTGTCCCACGCTGTCCCAAACGCTGCGTGGGACAGGTTAACCCCTTTCCTTTCAGACTTTTACGAGGACGAAAATCGGGTTTTCGAAAAAAAAATAATTTCGGGATGCAAAGCCGCACTTTCTCTCGGTAATCTTGTCAACTGCGCGACGTAAAACATCTATTACGTCCGCATTTATAAGTGTATCACACTTGTCAAGCCTTTTGATTTCGCGTGCAAAGGGCCGCGTCCGGGCTTTAAGCGCATATAAACATTGACATTTCATAGCTTTATCACGTAGAACTTAATGTAGATGGTCGTCGCCTTTTGGAAAATGCGGCCTTCATCTTAAGCACTTGCATTTTTTCCTTTAATCGACGCCCGGATCTAATATGAAAGTCTGTCCAGCCTGCAAGACGGTCTATAAAGACGACGACATCAACTTCTGTCTCGCTGACGGCACGACGCTGCTCGCAAAAAAGGGCAAGATCCAAGAACACTCGCTCACGAACGATATCGTCGCGATCATAGTTGCGGCGGCCGCATTGCTCGTATTATTGAGTCTCGTAACAAACAGCCCGGCGGATCGCTCGATCTTTTCGACGGGAGGCGCACCGACGCGAAATTGGGTCGGGCCGATCGGATCGAATATCGCTGCGATACTTCTCAATCTCTTCGGCTGGACAGCATATTTCTTCCCGCTTCTTATCGGCTTGATCGCTTGGCGAGTTTTCAGGGCGTCGAGCCTTAGGCCCGGCGGGCTTCGAGTGGCAGGATTTGTCTTTCTGTCCGTCTCGCTCGCGGGATTGATCGCTCTTTTCGGGGGCTATGGAGCCGTTATCGGCGAGGCGACAGCACAGGGCACCGCGCACCTGATCGGCAACGTCGGAGCGGGCATCTTGCTCGCCGCGATCCTGGCGTGCTCCCTGATCATTGTTACCAACGCCACTCTCGCCGGATTCCTCTCGCATATGGAGGTCGCTGGCAGCGGCATTTATTTGCGTGCGAGCGGTTGGTTTGCTCGCATAATGCCGGAAGGAGCGGCAGACGATTCTGCAGCGAAACTTCGTGCCGAAAAACGGCGCGAGATCCGCGAGAAAGTTGACGATGCGGAGATCCCGCCGACCATCGTCCTGCCTGACATCAACGGTGAGCCGCCTTCGATCGCGAAACGCACGAAGAAAAATGCGGCCGAGGAGACCGCTGAGGTCTCGGTGCCGACCGTGGACGCCGATCCGTATGCCACGACAAAGGTCGAAGACGGCGATTTGCCGCCTGAAGCCATCGAAGAGGCTCCGCAAAAGCGTTCGCGGAAAAAGAAGGCGGACGGCCCCGAACAAAGCTCTGACCTCGTGTCCGAAACGGTATCGACCGCCTCGCCTGATTACGCTGACTATCAGCTGCCTTCGTCTGATCTGCTGACACCGCCGGCGCCGCATATCAAGCAGGACGAGAATGAGCTTTATGCGACGGCAAGGGACCTGACCGATAAGACGAAAGAATTCAATGTTGACGGCAAGGTGATGAATATCACCCGCGGGCCGGTCGTCACGACGTATGAGTTCAAACCTGCCGCGGGCGTGAAGTATTCGCGCGTAACGGGCCTTGTCGATGACCTTTGCCTTGCGTTGAAGGCCGAATCGATTCGCATCGACCGCATACCGGGCAAAGCATATGTCGGCATCGAGGTCCCGAACAGAAAACGCGAGACGATCTTTCTGCGCGACATCATCGAGGGCCCGGAGTTCTCCGAGTCCAAGGCCTTGCTCACGCTCGCACTGGGCAAGACGATCGACGGCACGCATTACGTAACGGAACTCGCAAAGATGCCGCATTTGCTGATCGCCGGTGCCACCGGTGCCGGCAAATCCGTTGGCGTGAACACGCTGGTGATGTCGATACTTTATCGGGCGCGTCCCGACCAGGTGAAGTTCATAATGGTCGATCCGAAACGGCTCGAACTAGGCCTCTATGCCGATATTCCGCACCTTGCGGTGCCGATCATCACAGATCCGAAACGCGCCTCGAACGCGCTTCGCTGGGCCGTTGGCGAAATGGAGCGTCGATACAAGGACCTTGCCGGCTACGGCGTTCGAAATATCGACGGCTACAATTCGGAAGCAAAACGCCGCAACGAGATCGAGCAGTGGGACGAGAACGGCGAACCGCACAAGATACTTCCCTACATCGTCATCATTATCGACGAGCTCGCAGACCTGATGATGGTCTCGGGCAAGGACGTTGAGGAATCGATAACGCGTCTGGCGCAAATGGCGCGAGCCGTCGGTATTCACCTCATTCTCGCGACTCAGCGGCCGTCGGTCGATGTGATCACCGGCCTCATAAAGGCGAACTTCCCTTCGCGCATCTCGTTCCGCGTTTCTTCAAAAGTGGACAGCCGCACGATCATCGATTCGAACGGCGCCGAAGGCCTCCTCGGTATGGGCGACATGCTCTTCCTGCCGCCCGGAAATTCGAACGTAACACGGGTTCACGGTGCATTCGTGAACGAGGCTGAGATCAAGAAGGTCGTTGAGTTCATCAAAGCTCAGAAGGTCGAGGCAGAGTACGACAAGCGTATCGTCGAAGGAGAGGAGGACACCGCGGCCGGAGGCAACTCTGCTCCCGGACGCCAGGATCCGCTCTATTTCGAAGCGTTGAAGTCGGTCGTGCAGGCAAAACGCGGCTCGACATCGCTTCTGCAGCGCCAGCTTCGCATTGGTTACGGACGCGCCGCTGCGATCCTCGATGCTATGGTGCTCGACGGCTATATCGGAGAGATGGATGGTTCAACGCGTGCCCGGCCCGTGCTCGCAAAGGCCTACGAGGATGTCCAAGATCTCTCGGAAATGGAGAACGAACAATAGGCGAATAGTTTATTTTCCCATCTGATGCGTGCTCCCATATTCGTGCTCATTTGCGCCGTCTTCTTTGCTTCGTGCTCATCGCGCATCCAATACGAAAACACACCAACACGTTGTGCCAGCGGCCAACTGAACATTAACAACGCGACGGAACCGGAGCTCGTTCGATTGCCCGGCATTGGAGGCCCTACAGCGAAACTCATTCTCGACTTCCGCGCAGCGAACGGAAAGTTTCGACGGCCCGAGCAGCTGCTTTTGATCCGTGGGATGAGCGAAAACCGTTTCCTCGGGTTCAAGCCGATGGTGTGCGCTGAATGACGAGGGCCGGGCGAAATGTCGCGACACTCTTCTCCCCATGGGCGCTCGCGATCCTTTCCGTATGCTTCGGCGTCGGGATCGTTGCTTCATCGTTCGCCGTTTCAGTGAGCCTTTGGGAATGGATCGCGGCTGCGGTTCTTTTTGCGGCGGCGTCCGGCATCTTTCGATCTCGGCGGTTTGCGACGATCCTCATCTGCACGGCCTTCTTTTTTGCAGGTGCGTTCTCTTTTGCGGCATCGCGAGGTAACGTCGCTCCCGACCGCATAAAGGCTTTGATCGGATCGCACACTCTTCCGACCTATGGGATCGTCGAACTGACGGGCGTCATCAGCGGCCCCGTCGAGGTTACGCAGTTCGGAAGGCGTTTCCTGCTCGCCGCAAACTCGGTCTCCTCCAAGGGCATAGAGCGTCCTGCAAGCGGTATTGTCAGAGTTTCGATCACAGAGAAGAATGCCGCGGCCGACGGCCTCGCATACGGTTCGGTGATTCGTTTCACGTGCGTCTTGGAACGCGAGGACGAATTCCGTGCTCCCGGCGTGCTTTCGGATGTCGAGCGTTCGGACCTTACCGGCATCGATGCAGCCGCCCGCGTAAAAAGCCCGCTTCTGATCGAACATCTCGGCGAGGAATCCGTCTTTCTTCCGCTCGCGTTCGTCTATCGCCAAAGAGCGGCGGCCGTTGAGGGCTTTAGGGCACATCTATCGCCATCAACGGCCGGCGTGATGGCCGCGAGCCTGCTCGGCGACCGCAGCCTTCTCGACAAGCAGACAGCCGATGTCTATCGCGAAGGCGGCACGTTTCACGTTCTCGTGATCTCCGGGCTTCACATCACATTTATCGCCGGCGTGCTGCTGCTGATCGTCCGCTTTTTCACGCGGCGAAGATGGCTGCACTATGCTCTCACCATCGGCCCGCTTTGGATCTACACGTTTGCCGTCGGTGCCGATCTTCCGATCGTACGTGCGGCCGTGATGCTCACTGCGGGCCTTTTTGGGTACGCGATGTATCGTACAAGGTCTGTCGCGAACCAACTCGCCTTTGCCGCGATCTGCCTGCTTGCATGGCGGCCAACAGGCTTGTTCGATCCATCATTTCAACTCACGCTCACCGCGGCCGCCGCGATCGGCCTCTTTGCGTTGCCGATACTTTCGAAGCTGAAGGCGATCGGCTCTTGGACGCCTTCGGCCGCAGAGCCATTTCCGCCGAACGTACCACGTCGGCTGCGGAGATTCTGTGAGACGCTCTATTGGAACGCGACAGCTTGGGAACGACAGCACAGTTCCGATCTTTGGACGGCGAATATCGAAAGATCACCGTTCTTTAAAAAGCGGATCCGAGGCGGCGTTCAACGAGCCGCGGGATATGTGTTCGAAGGCGTTCTGGTCTCGCTCGCCGTCCAGTTTGCGATGCTGCCGCTGTCAGTGATCTATTTTCATCGGATCTCGATCGGAGCCATTTTCAGCAACCTTTGGGTGGGATTCTTCCTTGCGGTTGAAAGTTTCGCAGCGGTCTTCGGGCTTTTTCTTTCGGCCATCAACGACACGCTCGCGAGGCCGCTTTTTGCTCTCGCAGAGGCCTGCAATTCGCTAAATCTGGTCGTTCCCGAAGGCCTCTCCAAATTCGCATTCTTCAGCTTCCGCTTGCCTGAATATTCCGGTACGGGGGCCGCCGTCTATTTCGTTTACGCGGCCCTGATGATACTTTTCGCCTTCGCCGCCGCGAGATGGAACGCATTCGCGATCATCCGAGACCGTGCGCTAGAGAAAGGGATAGTTGCGGCCGCATGCGGACTTGTTCTCCTCACCGCAGTCATCGCCCTGCATCCGTTTTCGGCACCGGCCGCGACCGGAAGACTTCGCGTCGATGTTATCGACGTTGGACAAGGCGATTCGATCTTCATCACGTTCCCGAACGGCGAAACGATGCTTGTGGATGGCGGCGGCCGGCACTTGCGTTACCCGGACGAGAAGAGCGAAGAAGACTTTCAACCTGACACGGCCAGTATCGGCGAACGCGTCGTTTCGCCCGTTCTGTGGCACAAGGGCTACTCCCGGATCGACTATCTCGCCGCATCGCACGCCGACATCGACCACACGGGCGGCCTCGTCGATGTAGCGAGCAATTTCGCTGTCGGCAAGGCTTTCTTCGGACGGATGCCGCCGGACGATCCCGAGCTAAACGAACTGATGAGCGTTCTCGCAAAGCGTGAAATTCCAATTGAGGCACTTACTCGCGGCCGCGTACTCGACATCGGCGGCGTACACGTCGAAATACTCTATCCCGCCGGTGATCCCGCGGGTCCGTCCGACAACGATCATTCGCTCGTGCTGCGGCTGGTTTTCGGCAATCGCAAGATACTGCTGACGGGCGACATTGAGAGAACCGCCGAACAGGAACTGCTCTCTTCAGGCACACAGTTGTCCGCGGATGTCGTAAAGGTCGCACATCACGGCAGCCGTACGTCATCAACCGCCGACTTCATCGACGCGACGCGTGCGGCATGGGCGATCATCTCGGTCGGACGCCATTCGCAATTCGGCCATCCGCACAAAGAAGTTCTAGTCGCATGGGAGAATTCGGGAGCCGCCGTCCTCACGACCGGTGAATACGGGATGATCACGATAGTCACCGATGGCCGCGAACTCGACGTATCGAGTTTCACGGTGCCTGATGCAAGCCAATAGATACAAAAACACCCGTCAAGAATGATTCCCTCTCATTCCGTCCGAGCGCGTCCTTCAGTCATCTTTATTGTGAATAGTTTAAACACGACCACAATATCTTGTCAATGCCTTTTTTCGCGGCGGTCGGTCGCTTTGGACAAGTTGCGAAAAGCTTGGCACAATCTAGCTTCGGCAACGAGCGGCGAAACGAATGATCGCAAGACGGTATTTTGTAAGCGGGATGGTGCAGGGCGTCGGGTTTCGCTATTTCGCACAGCGATCGGCCGCAAAACATCAGATCCGCGGGTTTATTAGAAACCTGAGCGACGGTCGGGTCGAAGCGTTCGTCGAAGGATCAGAACGCGCGGTCATCGCTTTTAAGGAAGACATTGCGGCCGGTCCGCCATTTTCGAACGTTGAAATGCTCGAAGAGATCGTTGAAGACCCGACGGACCAATATTCAACATTCAGGATCGAAAAAGATAACAAATAGAATGGAAGATCTTAAGAAACTCATCCGCGAAGTGCCGGATTTCCCAAAACCCGGCATCAACTTTTACGACATCACGACGCTGATACTCGACCCGACGGGCTTACGGCTTTCAGTCGATGCGCTCGCCGAACTCGCGAACGGCCACCAGGTCGATACCGTGATCGGTGTGGAGTCACGAGGCTTTATCTTCGGCGCTCCGGTCGCGTATAAACTCGACGCGGGCTTCATCCCGGTACGCAAACCGAAAAAGCTCCCGGCCGAAAAGGTCTCGATCTCGTACGATCTCGAATACGGCACCGACACCCTCGAAATGCACAAGGATGCCGTCGGTGAAGGCCACAATGTCCTCATCGTTGACGATCTGCTCGCAACAGGCGGCACGGCACGCGCCGTCGTCGATCTTGTCGAAAGCGTGGGCGGCAAGGTCGCAGGGCTTCTTTTCGTCGTCGAATTGGATTTTCTAAAGGGCCGCGACAAATTTGCGGGTTATAATGTTCAGTCACTGGTCCGATACGACAGCTAGACTTTGACATTCCGCGATCCGAATTCGAAACTCCCATTCGAAATGGTCCCGTAGCTCAGTTGGATAGAGCGTCCGCCTCCTAAGCGGAAGGCCGCTGGTTCGAATCCAGCCGGGACCACCATAAACAAAGGATGTGGGCGTAGAGTCGGTCACACATGTTCTGAGTGTCAATTGCAGCCTTCTTACCTAAACTTCTTCTCCGCACGCAACTTTTCCAAGCTTTGTCGGATACGGATCGAATAAACGCTGTTCGGGTGCGCCGCCACGATGTCTTCGAGGTTCTTGAGAACCGCTTTTTGCTCAGCGGGTTTTAAAGTCAGGAACTCGCCGTACTGGAGAAAATAGGCAAACTCCCGACTGTTCTTGATCTGATCCCAAACTACAAGGTCTTCTCCCACCGGTTCGGTCAGGATGACCTGGATCGGTTCAGATTGAAGGGTCTTGCCCCCTTGTCCAGGAAGGTACAGGACGGTCTTGATCGAATACAAACCAGCCTCCGGAAAGGCGTAATCGCTCATTATCCTCTCTTTTGCCAGCTGCTTACTTGCGAAATCACTAAGCCCAGCCACTTCGGGTTTCACATTCCAGAGAACCGTCGCGACATCCGTAAATGACTCGCCTGGTTCAAGCGCGTGCGGAGGCTCGAGACATCCATCTACTTGGAAGCGAGATCTGCTCCCGTATTGTCTTTTGAAGGGTCCACCCGCAAGTGAAACATGGATTCCCATGTACCCATCTTCGATGCTTGCGCAAGGGGGCGAAATGGTCTTTCGAGAGCCTTCATTAACAAGCTTAAAATTTAGCCGCACTGGCTCACCAAGGAGATAAACCTGTTGAGGTGTGTTAATTACAAGCTTCAACTTTGACCAATCGTCTCCTTTCCTCGTCGATCCTTGTTCGTTTTGGGCAAAAACCATGAAGGAAAGGGCTGCCAAGAAAGCAAAAGATATGAAGTATATTAGTCCGATTTTCATTTTGATTATTCTCCTAAACCTTTCGACTCGCTAACTGTCGATGATTACGGATGCGTCGTGGTTCCAATCCTAATTTGCCGTAAGCAAGACGGTGGCAAAGTTCCCGCGGTTCGTGTCGTAGTCGGCTCCATTAATTCACCATCGTCATGGACACACCCAAATAAATGTCCGACCTCGTGAGCGACAGTGTAAGCGACGCTAACCGGACGGCTCATCCAATCTGTTGGGTATTCTCTGGCTCGACCCACTTCCGTAAAAAGAAGAGCTCCCCGACCGTTCGTTTGCCTCGCTTGAACATCAGCTATTCCCCATACAGTATCCAAAGCCCCATTAACTGTCCTGTTTGGATCACCATCACGATCTTCACTGTACTGATACCCTCCTAGAAGATAAATTGTCCAGAACTCGACATTCGCTTCTGTCGCAATATTGTTGAAATTAGCTGGGTTGTTGAAAATGATTGACATTTCAGTGTTTCCCGTATTGATCTCGAAGCTGATGTTGCTGCTTTCCCCGGCCGTTAGATCATAGACGGGGCGTATGTAAGCCGCTGCAAATACATTCGATGCTATGCTGTCGCTGTTTGAGATCAAGGACGTGTCCGGCCGCGGAATGTCTTCATTGGCGTCGCCATCGAGAGCAGTACCATCGTCGTCGTTGAAATCATCGTCATCATACAGTTCGAAGTCGTCCCCGCTAGAATACGAGATCGATGATCCCATTGGGTCCAAATTAGTCACCGATACAGTACTTGCAGAATTCCCGTCAACACGGAGCATCGCGGATGTAGGCCCAGTAATAAATTTTAACCTTCCCCGCTCAAAACGATTAACTTCCATATTTTGTAAGGTAACTGGGATGGTCGCTTGACTCCTGATTACCCCACTGCTTTGCGTTGATCCGTTTAGGAAATTACCTTGAGATTGCCCCATCGAATCGACTTCGATGTGCAATCGTCGCCACACGGTCAGCATCTCGCTCCGGCAAACCAAATCCGTACCGTCGCAGTTGGTTTCGATCGTAGCGCCGTTGCTGGTTACAAGGTCGGTACCGTTCACGCCGACACCAGACACCGCATTTTGATCAACGCCGGCAGCGATAGCGAAGTTGTCTCCCGGCTGTCTGGTAACCGTGAAATTAACGCTGGCTTCGCCACTACTATTTGTCACGGCGGATGTTGCCGAGAGTTGGCCGGCACTATCCCCGCTAACGGCTCCGTTGTTGTCGCCGCCAGTAGTGCCGTTAGGGTCGATCGTCGTATCCGTCGACGGATCGTCTAGGTCAAAGTTGCGAAAATAGACTTGAATGCCTGCTTGATTTTCCGCGAGCCGCGCAGTAACCCTGATCCGTTGTCGATTCACCTGGTCGTTCGGCGTATCGTCATCGGGAAAAAGGCGTTCACCTCCTCCTGCATTGGGGTTTGTGTCAATTCCCGTGCTACCAGTTTGGATAAGCTGATAAGTTACACTTGTGACATTTGCAAGGGGAGGCGTCGTGATACAATCATTTGATGGGGGTAGAGATTGGTTTTCCCCCGAAGCACAAGCAGGGCGCGTCGGCACCGGCCGTGAGCCGGTCAGCATCGGGTAATATACGATCGAGAAATTGTGATCTGCGTCAATACAGATACGATCGTCCGGTTGCGGGTTCGAAAAATATAAAAAAACTTCCGCCCGCCCGTCGCACACTTCCGCAGAATCGGTGGCAACCATGCCGTCAGCATCGCTAGTCAACGTCGCGCTTACAATATTCTCTACAACGTCGCAGTGCCCCGACGGCTCATCGGTATACGAGTATCCAACGACCTCATGCGAACCCTCGTTGTAATCGATCTCTGAAAAGCCGAAAGAGGCTGTCTGAGTGTAGGGATTTTCAGTAATGGTTAAGCGGCGAACAATGTTCTCGCGAAGGAAAATTTCAAGCCTGTCAAAAGCGCTTTCGCCTAGAAGCTTGCGGATCCGCTCACGGTATTCAAAAAGCTTCCGATCACTCGACGTATCCAAACCACGATGCTCGGAGCGATTGCTTACACAACCCAATTGGCTTTTCGACATTTTGAGCGTAATCCTTTAACGTTCTAGCTTGCTCGAAAGTTAAACCAACCTTTCGTTGGAGGTAACTACCCAAGAATTCGGCACGCTGTGCCCCCCCCCCCCGTGGTTCGCTTGTTTGGTGGCTTCTTTTTCGAAGCTCAAAAGCATGCGAAATAATTGCTGATATGCAATTTCTTCTGTATTGCTCAGACTTCTATTACGCGGGTGAAGATTCAGAATATCGAATCCGAATCGATCAGCTCGAAGATCATGAGTGTATTGAAACAAACGGTTCTGACCGAACGCAAAAACCGCTGACAGACAAATTAGCAATACAGCCCGAGCGACTACCTTTCCGTTCATTTCTCTTCCTCCCGCCGTATGGACACCTCTATCCAAGCGGAATCATAGATGAATATCGTAATTTGTCAAGAAATATTTTTCGTCTGCTATTCCCACCCAAATCGCAAATAAATGCCCCTTTCTGGAAATGGAACCTTAATGGACGTTTTCTTTAAATGAACGGAAGAAAAGCGTGTAAGAGCACAGTGGCAAACAAAACCTGCCGATGTGGACGCCCGAAGTCTATTCACATTCTCCAATTGAGTAAGTTTCCAAGGAAACCGCATCGGAAAGCGAGCCGACGCGGTTTTTTGGCATTTTGAGCAAACTACAAGCTAAACCATTCAAAACAGGTGTGTTACATTAGGTCTTGATCTATGCAGCCTGTTCTTACAGCCGCCCAAATGCGCGAGGTTGACCGCCTCACGACCGAAAAATACGGCACTCCATCGATCATTTTGATGGAGAACGCCGCCAATGCCGTCGCGCGCGTTATCACCGAGAAACTCGGCGGTTCGGTCAAAATGAAAGAGATCCTCATCCTCTGCGGCCCCGGAAATAACGGCGGCGATGGAGCCGCGTTGGCGAGAATGTTAGCCGACGCAGAGGCCGCAGTGGCCGTCGTCCTGCTCGGCACGCTCGAACGCACAAAAGGCGACGCGCGAACTAACTTTGAGAAGCTCGTCGCGATGGCCGACCAGCCCAACCTCGAATTCTTTGAAGCCGGAGACGTTGCAGATGCATCGAACCTCCTGAATGAGCACGAGTGGGGCGAACTTTCCTGCGTGGTCGATGCGGTTTTCGGAACGGGCTTGAGAAGCCCGCGAGATGACGTTAATGAACTGGTCGCGAGTTTTCCAGATGCTCTGCACGTCGCGGTCGATATTCAGTCCGGGCTAATGGCCGACCGTGCGGACGTGGAAGGCACACAATTTCGGCCGCCTGATGTTACCGTAACTTTCACCGCCCCGAAGCCTGCGAACGTTCTGCCGCCGGCATCGAAGTTCAACGGCGAACTCGTCGTCGCGAACATCGGCTCGCCAGAAGAGCTTGTCCAAGGGCAGCACCCTCAGTTGTTCCTTGCAGAAAACGCGGACGCAAAGGCCTGGTTGGCGAGAACTGGATTCTCGAGCGACTCTTACAAGAACGCCCGCGGACACGCGGTCGTGATCGCCGGGTCGGAAAGCTATTCGGGAGCAGCGGTCTTGGCGGGAAATGCCGCGATGCGTTCGGGCGTCGGCCTGGTGACACTAATAACGCCGCACACGTCAAAGGATTCAGTGGCCTCGCGCGTCTTGCCTGAAGTTATGATCCGCGGCGTCAAAGAGACCGAGGACGGTGCGATCGCGGAACGTGCGTTCGACGAGATCCACGACCTTCTCGAAAAAGCCGATTCCATCGCGATCGGCTGCGGATTATCGCAAAGCGAGAGTACTCGTAACTTCGTTAAGAAGGTCGTCACTCGTCGTCGTCAGCCGGTGGTCGTGGACGCGGATGCGTTGAATTTGCTTTCTCCGGTCTCGGAACACTGGCCGCCCGCTCACGCAGGCGGTTCTGACAAGAGTGCCCTTACTAACGTGCGGGCTTATTCAACGCTCGGGGCAGCTCACGCAGGCGGTTCTGACAGCATTCCGTTGATCCTGACGCCGCATGAAGGTGAGTTTCGACGGCTGATTGGCGAAGCTAAGAACCACCCCGACGATCAGGGAAGCATTGAAGCCGACCGTGTTGCGGCGGTTCGCGAGTTTGCGACAACGCACAATGTTATTCTTGTACTTAAAGGAGAGCGTGTGCTGATAGGTGCTCCCGATGGCCGCGTCGTCGTAAACCCGACAGGAAATTCGGGCCTCGGCAAGGCGGGAAACGGCGACACTCTGACGGGCATTCTTGCGGGCTTTACGGCTCAGGCCGTCGCGATGAAGATCGATATTTTCGAAACGGTCGTGGCAGCGGTTTACGTCGCGGGAATGGCCGGCGACATCGCGGCGGCGAATTACGGCAAACGCGTTATGACCGCGTCCGACGTGCGTGAGTGTTTGGTTGGCGCATTTGCGGTCCTTGAAAAATAAGGATGGATCCGATCGCTCTTTTACAAACTTGGATCGACGCGTTTCAGGCACGCGATGTCGAGCGTGTTGTTGCATGCTACGCGGAGGATGCTGTCAACTTTCAGGTCGCCGCAGGCAAACCCTCGGTCGGCATGGAAGAGATACGGACCGACACGGCGAACTTCTTCAGGGCGTTCCCCGATGCGTGGTCGCGGGTCGAGAACCTATTCGGCGACGGCGATCGAGCAGCATGGGAATGGGTCGGCGGAGGTACATTCCTCGGAGAATTTGCAGGCATAGAGCCGACGGGAAGATCCTTCGAGATACGCGGCTGCGGCTTCTTTACTTTTCACAACAGCCTTATCGTCTATCAGCGTGGCTATTGGGACAAGCACTCTTGGTTCGATCAAATCGGGATACCCATTGGATGACCGGTAACTTCATCTGCAATACGCCGGAACAAACGTTCGATCTCGGCAAGAAGGTAAGCTCCGATCTTCGCGTCGGCGATGTGGTACTTTTGTCGGGCGAACTTGGCACTGGCAAGACCTTATTCGCAAAGGGCATTCTGCACGGGCTGGGCTACGATGCAGATGAGGTAACAAGCCCGAGCTTTACGCTGGTCAATCTTTATAGAACGAACGGCCTTGACGTTTACCACATCGACCTCTGGCGGCTCGACGCAATGTCCAACGCATCAGATGCCGTTGGACTTGACGAGATCTTGGAGGATCCGAAAGCGATCGCGATCATTGAGTGGTCAGACCGACTCGCTTCGATGCCGGCCGCAAAACGAATTGTCGAAATATCGGTATCGGGAGACGGAGACGACCCGCGAGTGATCGACGTGAGTGTTCGCGATGCGCCAGACCGCAGCGGCTAGCGAGATGGATCATTTGAAGCGGGCTTCTTTGACGCCTTCTACTTCGCACCCGTACTTGACGGTTAAGCCAGGATAGCTGTTCGGTTCAACCTCCAACTCACCAACTCCCGATCGCTGTTCCGCAATCTGAATGTCATCCGGAGAGCCTTCGATCTCAACAAAGACCCCGAACGGAAGCTCGTCGATCACAACCTCGCAATTGGCAAACCGCCATGCCTTTCGACGCTTTTCGTAAACGAGAGAAAGGCGATAGCCGAGCCTGCCGAACATCGCCTCGACTGCAATTGGATCAGCGATCTGTGTTTCATATTCGAGCCGGGCCTTGAATCCATCCTCGCCGACCGCCTTCTCTTTGTAGGTTAGGAATGAGCCGTTGTCGCTTCGTCTGAGACGCAGCACCGCATTATTTACATCGAGCTGTCCGCCGCGATAGAGCAGATTTTCCTCAAAACGCTCGTATAGGAAAACACCGCCGCTGCCTTCAAGAAGAGCGGCCAGTTCGACGGCCCGCTCAGCCGTTATCCGATACTTCTTCTCAGTTTCGATGGGCATTGTCTTGTGATATCTGTCGATAGTAAAGGATTCGTTCCCACGGCGCCAAACTTGACGCGGTATCACCAAATCTACGATACTTGAAAAAAAGGTCAAGTATAATACCGACCTTTAGGAGAATCTATGCCCTATCCAGAAATGATGATCCACGGAATGCGCGCTGAACTCGCAAACCTTGGGATCGAAGAGACAAAGACGAGCGAGGCCGTTGAGGCCGCGGTCAAGAACACCGATGGCACGCTTATGGTCGTCGTAAATTCGGTTTGCGGATGCGCCGCCGGCGGCGTTCGCCCAGGCATTGCGATGGCGTTCCAGCATGCGGCCGTAAAGCCTGATCGCTCCATCACTGTGTTCGCAGGTGCTGATATCGATGCGACCGAGACCGCACGCGAGTACTTCACCGGCTACGCCTCGTCTTCACCGTCGATCGCGTTCTTGAAGAACGGAAAATTAGTAAAGATGTTCGAGCGTCGCGATCTCGAAGGCAGGCCGCCGCAGGTGATCGGACAGGCTCTCGCAGCCGCTTTTGAGGAAGTGGCTAGCGGAGAGGAAGCGGCCGCGGCCTAGCCGAAACTTGCTTTTCACGGAAACTGACCGGCTCGGGTTTTATCGCTCACCGGTCTTTTTCTGTTGAAAGGGTCCGCCGCAAAGGGCTAAAATAACCTGTCACCAGTTTTTGTGGTCACGCCCTGCTTATAAAATGTCCATCAGCCAGCGCCAACACATTCGATTCTCGCTCGACATTCCGGCGACGATCATCACCAAGTACGGAGAGCGGCAGCAAACTCGTTTGCAGCAAATAAGCATTGGCGGCTGCTTTACCGGCTGGGAGGAAAATATCTACGTCGGCGACGAATTTCGGATGGAGATCGAGCTGCCTAACGGGAATTACCTTCCGCTTTGGTGCAAGGCACTATATCGATTCGATCATACTGGCCTTGGCGTGAGATTCCTGAACGTAACTCAGTTCGAGCAGGAACTGATCTCTTCTATCATCACGCATCGCCTTGACGAAGAAGGAGTGCCTGTCCAGGTCGATCCGTTTCATACGCCGCCGTCATTCCTGAACGAACACCCAAGCCCTCGCGTTACCGACATCCGAGCCAAGACCGATAGTATTCTCGACAAGATAATGGCAACCGAGCAATAAGCTGCAAGGAGCCTATTTCGGCTTTTCCTGGTTAGGCTGCTTTGGACGGATGCCTGTGTATTGGGCTGACGCAAGCTTCCATTCACCGCCGATGCGACGGCAGACGAGCGTGATCCGAAGGCTTCGCGGCGGCATTGGTTTTCCGGCGATCGCGGCGGCGAACGTTTCCTTGACGATCACTACGGCGAACTTGCTATAAACACGTATCGAGTACTCGCTGAACTCCACCTTTCCCGAGATACCGCCCGGCGGTTTCATTTCAGGCTTATAAAATCCAAGCACCTTGTCGCGGGGATCGAACTCCCCAAGCGGCGAGATCTCGATATAGTCGGGCGTCAAGATGGAATCAAGCGTCTTAACGTCGAACGCCATCTGTGCATCCGCCAATCGCTGGACCAATGCCTTGAGCGCGGCTTCATTCTTACCGTCCGTCTGCCCGAACGAGGTGACGGATAGCGTGACTAAGAGAACAATGAGAAAAACTATACGGATGCCCATCATAACCGATCCTCCTGTAGGTGCAGGAATGGATACGAAGCGATCGGTCGGTTTGTTCCGACTTGGGAAACGACGCACGGACGAAGGATCAGAACAGTTCGTCCATCAACTGCTCGAGGTCCTTGATGCCGACGATACGTATTCCGAGAAGTTTCTCGAGGCCTTTACGGTTTGATTCCGGAATGATGAGCTTCTTGAATCCAAGTGTCTGAGCTTCGCGGGCACGTGTCTGTGCCTGGAGCACACCGCGAACCTCGCCGGTAAGTCCGACCTCGCCGAAAACGGCAGTTTCGGGTGGAATAACGAGATTGCGGAAACTCGATGCGACCGCCGCGATCACGCCGAGATCGGCCGCGGGCTCATCGACCTCGAAGCCGCCGGCAACGTTCACAAAAACATCGTCCGAAGCAAGCTGCATCCCGAGACGCTTCTCCATAACGGCGATCAAAAGCGATGTGCGGTTGTGGTCAAAACCCTGCGTCATCCGCCGTCCCGAGCCGAACTTCGTGCCGCTTGCGAGTGCCTGGATCTCTACGAGCATCGGCCGCGTGCCTTCCATGCAAACGGTAACGACGGAACCGGTCGCGTTCTCGGGACGTTCCTGAAGGAAGAGCTCCGACGGATTGCCGACGGCGATCAAACCCGTGCCTGTCATCTCGAAAACACCGATCTCGTTGGCGGCACCGAAGCGGTTCTTTGTCGCGCGAATGATCCGATGATTGTGATGCCGATCGCCTTCGAAATAGATCACGGTATCGACGATGTGCTCAAGCGTCTTTGGGCCGGCGATCGATCCTTCTTTTGTAACATGGCCTGTGAGGAAGACAGGCGTGCCGGTTTGCTTGGCAAGCATCATCAGCTGAGAGGCGACTTCGCGAACCTGCGAAACGCTGCCCGGTGCCGATTCGATCGCAGGGCTGAAGACCGTTTGTATAGAATCGACGATAACGACATTCGGACGCATCCTTGCTATCTCGTCCAGAATAGCGACAAGATTCGTCTCGGGCATAATGAATAGCCCGTCGGCCTTAAGTCCAAGTCGAGCTCCGCGAAGCTTGATCTGGCGTTCGGACTCTTCGCCCGAAACATAAAGAACGGAAATGCTGCCCGAAACGAGCCGTTCGGCCATCTGAAGTACGAGCGTCGATTTGCCGATTCCCGGCGCACCGCCGATCAGAACGAGCGAACCGGCGACGATGCCGCCTCCCAAAACACGGTCGAACTCATCGATGCCCGAAGCAGTGCGTTCGTCCTCGTCCGATTCTATCGATGTGTAGGAAAAGGCTTCAGCTGGGCGGTAGTTGACGGCGGACGCTGCCCGTTTACCCGCAGCGGCGGGGCGAAAACGCTCCTCGGCGAACGTATTCCATTCGCCGCAGTCAGCACACTGTCCGAGCCATTTGCGCGACTGTGCGCCGCAATTCTGACAAACGAATATGGTCGCCGGTTGTTTTGCCATCGTAATTGAGGGAACAGGATACCATTTCCGACATACCTGACGGGAACAAGGAGTGCCCCGTCGCGGGCGGAACGGAAATAAAAAACGGTGTGGAAAACCAGTAAGCGGTTCTCCACACCATTTGTCAGCTATCAAAGGCGGCTACTCAGGAATGTAGGCACTTGGAACGGGCACGTCCGTGCTAACACCCCATATCACGCCGGTCAAGGTCTGATCCGAGCTCTTCAGCACGTACCAAAGTCCGGTCGAGCCGCGGAAGACGGCAATGTCAGTCGTACCGTCACCATCGAAATCTGCCGGAGCCGGCACATCGGACGACAGCCCGAATGGAACGGCGATGTAGGTACCGCTCAAGCTCTGTTGGATCCACCAGACACCGTCACGGTAGATCGCGACATCCTGTCGGCCATCGCCATCGAAGTCACCCGCGACCGGTTTGTCGGTCGAAAGCCCCCAGCTTTGTATCGAAACGCCGCCATCCGAGCTGCGTAAGATATACCAGGTTCCGTCGCGATAAACGGCAAGGTCGGTCTTGAAGTCGCCGTCGTAATCGCCCTGAACAGGCCGATCGGTGCTGATACCGAACTGCAGTGCAGTGGTACTGCTATCCGAGCTTCGCGAGATCCACCAGACACCGGTAGATGGCCTGAAGACCGCAAAGTCCGTCTTGCCGTCGCCGTCGTAGTCACCTTGCACGGGCTTGTCGCCGGCGGTTCCCCAAGACTTCGTAAGGATCGAGTTGTTCGAGCTGCGACGAACCGACCAGACACCGGCATTCGGATCGAAGACCGCAAAGTCAGCCTTTCCATCGCCGTCGTAATCACCCGGTGCCGCAACGCCGTCGATAGCGCCGGCAGCGGCGATGTCCAGCGAACCGTCGCTTGAGTGGAGTGCGTACCAAAGCAAGCTGCTCGGGCGAAAGACGCTGAAATCCGACTTCAGATCGCGGTCGAAGTCGGCCACATACGGCCGATCTTCGTCAACGATGACGCCCGCACCTTGGCCGTCCGTGATCGTCGTGTCCACCGACGGATTGCTCAAGTTCACAAAGAAGAATTCATTCGCTTCTTTGGTCGTATCTCCGGCCACCGGAACCGAGACCGTCTGAGTTCCCGTTGCGGAGAAATTGAGCGTTCCGCTAGTCGCGGAATAGTCGCTGCCCGCCGTGGCGGTGCCGTTCGAGGTCGCGTACTGTACCGACGCGATCGTCGGACTGCCGTTTTGTCCGACAGGCGGGGCCGCAGAGGTCAGCGTCACGTCGAACACCATGTTCGCCGAACCGGAGTTGCCTTCCACCAATCGTGCATCGCTGATGGCGACGTTATAGGTCAACGCCGGCACGTCATCGTCCACGATCGTCTGAACTGCGGCGGATGGTGTGCCTAGCGTTGCACCGCCCGTGGGATTCGACAGCGTGTAATTCAACGTCTCATCCGGCTCGTCCGTTGTGTCGTTGCAGATCGTCACGTTGAACGTCTTGCTCGTTTCACCGTTTGCGAACGACAAGGTTCCGGAAGCATTTACATAGTCAACCGAACCGCCGCACGAAGCTCCGCCGGCAGCGGTGCCGTCCGAGGTCGCGTAATCGACCGTTACAGTACCGTCACTGCCGCCCGTGCGGGTAACGGTAACTACTGCGTCGCCTCCTGCCTCGCCTATCGAATAGGTCGCACTGCTGAATTGTAATGAACCCGGCGACCCCATTGAGAGGACTTCGTCCGCACCAAGATCAGGAGGCGTCTGCCGAATATCGCCGTCAATGTCATCGGCCACTCCGACGCTTGCACCCGAGGCCTGCATCGGCGAAGTCACCTGCAGATGCAGATCGCTGCTGGAGACGAACAGCGGATCCACCTTCTTGCTGGAATCGTCATTCAGTCCCCCCGCCGATAACGGGCTGGTGTACGAACGGAAGTTCGTCGCGGGAGTCGTCATCGTCGGATCAAAATCGGCAAGCGCATATTCACCCGTGCCGAATGATGTGCCGACCTGCGCCATACGGTTGTTCGCATCCGAACCGACAAAGTAGTCGTTATTGTTCAGGGTCAGATTTAGGACTGATGTCGCACCCGAAGGCAAGTAGATCGCGACATTACGAGTCCCGGTCGGATTTCCGCCCGATATCGAATTCACGAATACATTGTTTCGGACATCGACACCGGTCTGACTCGTCCCCGTCAATATGAAGGCTGCAGTGAGATTCGTGTTCGTGACACCGCCCATCGCACCATACATATTGACCGAATTGTGATAGATCTGATGCCCGGTTCCGCTGCCGCTTCTAATGCCGTAAGCACCGAAGGTAACGCCGAATGCTCCTGTTCCGGCGGTCTGGTCGTTGATAACGCCCGAGACAAAGTTGTTCCGGACGATATGGCTGCTGCCGCCGCCGAGATTGATGCCGTAAGCCGCCCAAGACTGGCCGTCGTTCTGCTTGACACGATCGATGCGGTTCTTCTCGATGGTCGCTCCTGACGTGTTCGTGCTGTTCACGCCGACATTAATGCCGTGTGTTGAGGAACTCGAGCGAACATAGCCCTCCACCCAGACCTGATTTTCGGAGATAACTGCGTTCGTCGAACCGTTTGCGGTTATCCCGATGGCGGTCACCTGGTCGGGATCGCCCATCGTCGGATTGCCGATCTGGTTCTTCCGTATCTGTAAGCCGGGTGCGACTGTCGTCGCCGATCCGTTCACAGACACGCCGCGTGCCGCGGTAACGATCCTGTTGTTCTCAACGACCAGATTTGCCGCGGTCGCCGCGCCGGCGACACCCGTTGCAACCGAGGTGATCGCCGTTGGATCGGTCGTTGGACCGGATGCATTGGGACCCAAGAAGATACCAAAGGTCGTATTCTGCGGTCCGCCCGTCGCCGTGGCAGTGCTGACGTTTAGGCCGGTTGCGTTGCCGGCGATATTCAGGTTCTTGAAAACGTTGTTATCGGCACTCGCAACCGTGGTCGCATTGAGCGCAACGCGGATCACGGATGCGAAGTTGACCGTATTCGCGGCAGTGTTTTGAATCGTCAAGTTACGGTTCGTACCTGCCGTATTCGGGTTATCTCCATCAATAGTCACATTGTCCGCACCATTGAGTTCGATCAACCCTCGGCCCTGGACCGACGGCCCGGAAACCGTTACGCCGTCTGCACCGGCACGGATGATGATCGACGTATAGTTCGCACTTCCTGCACCGCTCGCGTTCAAAACGGATGAGGCGGTTTCGGTCGTGTTGGCCATCACGTCAACGGTGATCGCTCCCGTGTGCGTTCCCGCATTGATCGCGTCGATCGCTTCTTTGAGGGTCGCATAGGGTGTATTGCCCGGATTGACCACGACGTTCGCCGGTCCGGCTACATCGTCATTGAGGATCGTAAAGACCGATGTGCCCTGTGCCCCGATCGTTGCGCCGCCCGTCGGGTTGCTCAACGCCAAGTTTACGGTCTCATCAGGTTCGACGTCAGTATCCGGACACGTCGTAACCGTAAACGATTCCGAGGTGTCGCCGTTAGCAAACGTCAGCGTGCCGGAAGCATTGACGAAGTCAATTCCCGCCGCACACGCAGCACCGCCCATAGCTGAGCCGCCCGCTACGCTTGCGTAATCGACCGTGACCGAATTTGCACTGCCTCCGCTACGTGTGACGGTTATTGTTGCCGTGCCTGCGTCTTCGTTGGCCGAATACGTCGCACTGTCGAAGTCGAGCACACCCGGAGTCGCGGCAGTGTTTTCGCCGATGCCCCAATCCGAGAAAGCCGTTATGCCCGTCACAGTTGCCGTGTTCGTCGCATCATTCACGCATGGCCCGCCCGAACATAGGTTGGTCATAATGCCCGCGTCAGATCTAAAAACGCGATAATCGGTTTCGACGCCGTTCACGTCCTCATCCAGATAAGTGAACGCCAGATCGGCCGTAATATTTCCGATCTCAGTTAAATTCCAATAGCGCGAAGTTGAGACCGGCACATTTAAGCCGGGAAGAGTTGCGTCGACCGCTTTGACCGTCAAACTCGACGGACCTGTCGGTAAATTCGTAATAGTAGCTGTCACGGGCGAATAGCCGTTCTGCCCGACGTGATACGTGTACGCTTCCGTCGCCGTGTAACTGCGGCTAAGATTGCCGTCAACATAGCCGTTCGTGCGCGTTGCAGCTCCGTTGTGAATGATGGTATTCGCGTTTGTTTGCACGATTCCGTTGGTTAACGCCAATGCGCCTACAACGGTTATGTCGCCGCCGGTAACGACTAGTGTTCCGCCGACTGCGTTATCGTCGATCGTCCACGAAGCAAGTGTACGGGTCGTATTGATCTCAAAGCCGGTCGGACGATTTGGTGTCGTCGTTCTCAAGTGCAGAGCGATGTGGCCGCCCGAACCGCTGTTATAAACGGGCGAAACGTCGAAGGTTCCGGCGTTGGTCGGCGTTGTCGAATTGCCGATCTGAATAACAGTCGTCGAAGCTGCTCCGTCGCCAAGCGTGATGTTACCGCTGCCAGTAAATCCGCCGTTGAACAAGTTCACGCGATTTACAAATATCGGCGAATTTAGCGTCGTATTATCGCCGGTCGGGCTGTTCGCGCTCATTCCGACACCGGTGAACGGTGTTGCGGCAGTGCCGAATGTTCCGGTTCCGCTGTAAGTCATCGGGCCGCTTGCCGCCCAATCGAACCGCGAACTCGTTCCCGTACCTTGGATCGCGATCGCACCGTTATTTACAACTGTCGCTCCTCGATGGAAGATAGCAGCTCCGTTAGTTCCGCTGCCGACATTCATTGTGCTATTTGCCGGAATATTCAGGCTCGGAGTTGACCCCGTAACTCGAAATGTTTGGGCAGCCGAGCCGGTCCCGACATTAAGCGTGGTCAAAACAGGATTCGTAACGAAAACAACGTTCGCGCTTGTGGAGACGCTGTAATCCAATGGCGTGGCGTTTGAGCTTGGCGTAACCAGCGTGATGGTTCCGCCCGACATATTGAAAGTGTTTGCTGTCGAGGTCAATCCGAAACACGCCGTTGTTGCCGTATTACCAACCGTGCATACGTTTACTGCGCCGCCCGATTGGGTGTAGCTGATCGCGCTGGTCGTTTGCAATCGTCCGGCAATATTAGTTGTGCCGCCTTCAAAAATATACTGGCCGCCGGTGGAGCCGCCCAGTGAGTTACCGGTCGATGTTCCGACATTGAACGTGCCGTCGGAAATGCGAAGCTGACCCGCTACTGTCGGTGAGCCGTTCTGTCCTGCGACCGTAAAATTAGGGTTGTTCAGCCAGAACCCGCCGAGTGCCGGGATCGAGTATCCTGCGGTCGTGAAGACACGGTTCGTAACGTTGGCACTTCCCGAAACTTTGAATGTACCGCTCGTCAACGTCAAGAATCCCGCAGAATCCGTGTTAACCCCGCGAACGGTAAAGTTCGCTGCGGTCAACTCGACAATTGACGATTGCGCGCCCTTATTGACAACGATCTCCCTTACGTCCGTCACCGCCCCAGAGCCGCCGAAGGTAACATTCGGCACGGTCGCGACAAAGCTCAGGATCGCACCCGACGTATCCGAGTTGGTCGAAAGGTCGAGCGTACCGTTGTTATTCAGGTTTCCGCCGAGCGACAGATTATTGTTGGTGACCGTGCCGCTTGTCGGCGCTTGCAAGGTGCCGCCGCTGTCGATCACGACGTTGAACGCAGCCGCCGTCGTAACGTCGACCGTTACCGTACACCCCGAGCCGATCGTGACGTTATCCGTCGAGGTCGGAATGCTGCCGTCGGCCCAGGTCGCAGTATCGCTCCAATTTCCCCCAGAGGCAGCACAGGTGTCGCTGCCCGCAGCACTCGTCGCCTGACTTCCGCTGATAAAAGCACTAATGACGCCTTCGGAAACCGCCGCAACCTCATAAAAGTACGTCGTTCCCGGGATAAGGCCGGTATCGTTGAACGAAGTCGCGTCTGCGGCCGTCTGACCTGCAAAGCTATAGGTCGTACCGCCATCGGTCGAACGATAAACGGCAAACCCGGCCTCGTTAGAGGCATTATCCGTCCAATTCAACTGGATCGAAGATGCCGTTACGGGAGCGAAGTTCAAGCCCGAAGGCGGAAGAGGTACATTCGGCGTAAAGATATAGCTCTTACCAGCCGGAATACCCGGCAAGTTGGTATCGTTCGCTGTCGTATAAGAGACCGAGTCGTCAGTGACGGTCACCGATGCGAAATTGGTCGCAGCCCCTGACTGCAATCCGACCGAAGCACCGAGATCAGCGGCTTGAGAGGCAACTACGCCGTCACCATAGACGAACTGGATCCTCCCCGGCGTTGTCGCTCCGGCCGATTCGAAAAGCCACATCTGGAATGTTCCCGCACCTGCTCCGGCACAACTCGTTCCGCGCGAGATCTGCATATTCTGCCATTCGACAACAAGCTTCCGGTTCGGTGCTGTACCGTTCACCTTGTAGTGAACTTTGCCGTTCGTGCCAACACAGAGGTCTTCGAAGTACGGAGCGATCTTCGGTGCGTTGGTGGTCGTTCCCAAACCGCTCGTGCTGTTATTGAACGTAGTTGCAACAACTACCGGGCCTAAGCGCGCCAAACCATTGGCGTTCACAGAGAATTGCGTATGCCTAACCCCGTCATAGAAAAAATCAAACCCGATGTTCGTTACGGGCGAAGCCGTGTCGTCTTGCCCGGCGGCAACAAGCTGTGTTGTGCCGCTCGACATATCATCGAGGGCAACTGAGTTCGCACTTGAGAACGCATAGCTCGATGCGGTTATCAATTGCTCACTGGGCGCAGGAGCAGACAGTTCGGCGATCTCATTCGCCGACTCTTCCTTGCTCATTTCCTCGGGAAAGGCCGAAACACTGCCGGTATTTACAAATTCCTGCGCGTATGCAGAAAAAAGGTCGGAAAAACGTGAAAGACCGCTAGTCTCGGCAAACACCAGGCCGGAAATCGCGGTCAGGACCAATGCGGTCACTAGGTAGCGAACTGAACGAAAGTGTCGGGTCATTTTCTCTTGCTCCTGAGTAGATTTCAGACATAGCCTTGATCCCTTTCAAAAGTGCGACCATTTCGCGGACGATGCTCGAACATGGTCGATGATCCGGCTGTATACAGCTGGATCCGCTCGATTTCGTAAACTCGAAATTCCGGGTTTGGGAATCCAACAAAGGCCAAAGTTTTGTCTTTTGAGTATGGAATATACCCTATTTTCAAATGGTGTCAAGAGCAGAATTCACAATTCGGCGACTCTGTAGAATAAGGCCGCGAGGTCATTTTTTTGGCGCGCGCGATTGCCTGTCTTTGCAGCCACTTTTAGACTTCCGACAATCGAGAGGGTCTACTTTACGGCGGTACCTTTTTTATAAAGAAGCACTTCCTGGATGAAGTCATCGATCTCGCCGTCGAGAACCGAGTCCACATCAGCGGTCTCGTGCTTTGTGCGCGTATCTTTGACGAGTCGGTAAGGATGAAGGACGTAGTTGCGTATTTGCGAACCGAACGAGATGTCCATTTTGCCTGCCTCGAGTTCGGCGGCGCCCTCGCGCCGTTTTTCGAGTTCGAGTTCGTAGAGTTTTGAGCGAAGCACTTGCATCGCGACCGCGCGATTCTGGATCTGCGAACGCTGGTTCTGACAAGTTACGACGATGCCCGTCGGCAAGTGCGTGATCCGAACCGCCGAATCCGTCGTGTTCACGTGCTGGCCGCCCGCACCGGTAGAGCGATATGTATCGACGCGAAGGTCCTTGTCCTCGATATTGACCTCGATATTCTCGTCGATCTCCGGGCTCACGAACATCGACGCAAAGGACGTCTCGCGGCTGCCGCCGGAATTGAACGGCGAAATGCGAACGAGGCGATGCACGCCTGCCTCAGCCGCCAGAAGGCCATAGGCGTAATCGCCCTCGATGCGGAACGTAGCGGACTTGATACCGGCTTCGCTTCCGGCCTGTTCGTCGAGTATCTCAGCCTTAAAGCCTTTTCGCTCTGCCCAGCGAAGATACATCCTAAGCAGCATCTGTGCGAAATCCTGCGCGTCCGTGCCGCCCGCACCTGCCTGGAGCGAGCAGATCGCGTTGTTGGCATCCGTTTCGCCCGAGAGCAAGGATTCGATCTCAGCAGCGGCTACTTCACCATCGAGTTTTGCTATCAGGTCTTCTAGTTCGGTCGCAGACGCCGCGTCCGATTCGGCAAATTCAAAAAGCACCTCGGCATCAGATACGCCGGTTTCGAACGCCTTCTGCCGTTCTAGCGCTTTCTCGATGCGAGATCGCTGCTGCACGACCTTCTGAGCCGATTCGGAATCGTCCCAAAAGCCCGGCTGGGCAATTTGCTCTTCAAATTGTTCTAGCTGTTTTCGTTTCTGAGGCGCGTCAAAGAAACCTCCCAAGTTGGGCAACTTTGTCTTTGATCTCTTCGTGTTTTGCGTGCAGGTCTGTAAGTTCCATTTGTAAAGATACTACCGCAGAAGGGCCGAAAGTCCGCAATGTTCGCAAAGAAGCCAGGACATATTACTTTTCACCTATCCCTTATGACTTATTTCGGAACCGGCTTCTTGCTTCTTACTTCTTCTTAAACGCAAAGCCGACCAAGGCTAGCGTTACGATCGCGCCGAGCCACGCGATCCAATCGCCAAACCGAACATAGAAGGTCATCCTACCGCTGCTCTTGCGGATCGGCCAGATGCGCGTGCCTTCCTCGTAAACCGGCAGCGTATCGGAGATATTACCGCTTTCATCGATATAGCCTGTTATCCCGACATTGGTGGCCCGAAGAACGGGCCGCGAGGTCTCGACCGCGCGAAAGACAGCGTTCGCGAGATGCTGCTTCAAAACCGGAGTCGGGCCGAGGTAGCCGTCGTTCGTGAGCTCGATTAGCACGTCCGCGCCATCGGCGACGAATCGGCGCGAAAGCGTGCCGAAATTCGACTCGAAGCAGATCAAGATACCCGCCTTCGCATCACCGACGGGAAGAACGTCATAGGTTCGGCCGTAGGCAAAGGTTCCGACCAGCCCGGGAAGAACTCCATCGAGTGGGAACGGCATCGCCTCGCCGAATGGCACGAGGTGGATCTTGTTGTACTGACCTGCCTTCTTTCCGTTCGGATCGATCATAACCGCCGAGTTGAAATATCGGGTCGATTCATTATCCGGTTCAGCGGAATTGAAGAGCACCCAAGCATTGTTCCGCCGTGCGAAATTATCGATGAACGTCTGGAACTCGCGATCGTCCGTGTACATATAGTTCATCGGCGATTCGGGCAGTATCACGAGCTTCGTGCCGGACCGAACATCCGCTAAACGTTCGGTCGCAAGCTGTATCTGTCGGCTGCGAAGCTGGTCCAGTTTGACCGCAGAAAGCGGGCTCATCGGAACGTCCGCCTGAACGACCACCGCCGTAGCGGCAAGATCGGTCGAGTCTGACGGCTTTGCCTCGGTCGTTGGACCGATCGCAAAAAAGAATAAGAGAGCTGCCGCCGCGGTCGGGACCGCGACCAACGCAAGCGACAGGATCCGCTTTCTCTCTTGCGTAAAGGCCGACCTCATCGTAGGATCGACCAAAAGGTATATTATTCCCGCCGGAGCAACGAAATACGTACCCAAAGCGAGTAAAGGAACGCGGCGTTCAAAAGCATCTGACGTCGAGGTTGAGGTAGCAACCCTGATAGCCGCGGCGATCAGCGTACTAAAGGCAACGATGTTGAAACTCACGAGGTAAACGCCGCCGACCGCCGCCATGTTCAGGATCGCGTGCGGCGAAAAGGCCTGCGAATAGCCGACCGCATTCCAATTGTTCCCTGTGATCCACAAACGCAGGTATTCGCTAAAGACCCAAACAAAAGGTGCCGCGAGCAGGCTCCACGAACCGCACCTTCTTGAGATCGTATTTAATACTAGTGCAAAGACCGCGGGGAAAAGCCCTGCGATCGAACATGCGATAAAGATCAGCAGATATGCCAATACTGGCGGAAATGCCCCGTAGTGGATCGGTGCATGGGCGAGCCACCAACACGTTCCGAAGAAATATGCCGTCCCAAAGATAAGGCCTAGAGTGAACGAAGAAATGGCATCCCTTTCATCGACGACGGCGAGCAGGAAAGGAACGAATGCGAACCACGCCAACCACCACCAGCCGCTATCGGGAAACGCCAACACGAGCATCAATGCGGAGGCGAGCGCCAGCACGACATTTCGAACACCTGGAAACACTTTTTTCAAAAGTCCGATCACTTGAAAAATTTTACCAGTTTCGACAGACGAAAGCCGTGCGCGCTGACCGATTTGGTCAATTCAATCTGAACGAAAATACGGCAACGTGAACGCGTGTGACGCAAATTGTCACCTTTCCTCTGACGGAAGCTGTCACTTTCACCAATTTTCCGGGACCTACCCTGTCATTTTGAAATAAAACCGGCCTTACAGACGCGCCCTGCGTCACCATGAGATCGCGTTTCATTCAAATTGAACGAACCCCTTTATTTAACGGCATTCCACGATATTTGCTAAATAAAATTAAGAAAGCCCGGTCTCTAGCGAGACCGGGCTTGTATGGTAGGACAACTGAAGGAACGCTCGGAAGGTGTAAGAGCACAGTGGCAAACCGCGCTCGGAGTAGAGTTGGCGGCGGGGTCTTGATAAATCTCATCAAGCTAGCCACTTTTCTCTTAAGCACGTAGCGTGCCACAAATACCCGAGAGTTCCAGATTTTTTTCAACCGGCTCAAGCAGCCCCAAAACCGCCCAAGGGAATTCTAATTATATCAGCCGAGCGGACCGCTCGAACAGCATTATTTTGAGCACCGATCGGCAAGCCGTTCGAGAGCGATCACATCCTCGTTGTTCTCATCGATCTCAGCGGCAGAAGCTGCATACGTTTTCGCTTGCTGGCAGTCGCCTTTCTCAACATAGATCTTCCCGAGATTCACATGTGCCTCGATCATGCGGCTGTCCCAAAAGATCGAGGTCTTGAACGAACTGATCGCTTGATCGATGTCACCGCGCCGAAGGTGGATCTTGCCGAGCAGAAGGTAACTTTCTGCACTCATCGGTTCGCTTGCGAGAATACGCCGAAGAACCGGCATCGCTTCGTCATCCTTGCCGTTTGCGACCATCGTGCGGGCCTTTGCCAAAAGGGCTTCGGTCTCGTTGACCTGCGGCTGCACGGCCGTTTCCTGCTTACGGCTCAAGATCACGGCCACGAAATCCTTTCTGGTCGGCTGTTCGACACGCAGCGGGACATCATCAACGGTCTTGGATCTTTCCCATTCCTTTTGCAGCGAAGCATAGCGATTATTTGCCGTAAGCTTCTGGCGGGCCTGGTTATCGATCGAGGCCGCCAGCGGATCCTTCAGTTCTTCCAATGCTTTTGCGAGCAGAAAGTAGGCGTCGCCGTCATTTGTGTTGGCAGCGATCGCGGCCTTGAGGCTCTTCGCGGCCTCGGCCATATCGCCGCTTATAAGTAGAGTCGCACCGTAATTGAATCGAATATTGTCGTTGTTCGGTTCTGATTCGGCAGCTTTTTTGAGAAGAGAAACGCCTTCCGCGAGCATCGCCGCTGCCTTCGCAGGATTCTTCTTCTCGGCACGCGAACCCTGCACCGAGATCACACCGATTGCGTTATAGATCGCCGTGAGCTTCAGATCCTCGGCGAGAGGCCGCAATATCCCGAGAGCCATCTCAAATCGGCCAGCGCGGAGTTGGATCAGACCGTCGTAGAACGCTGCCTCTGCGTAATCGTCGCCATTGCATCTGCCGCCTTTGACAGCGGATTTCGCACGGTCAACGCATTGCTGGTAGCCGTTTATCACCTGCTCGAAGGCATCCTGCGCCTCGTTCAGCTTTCTTTCGGCCAAATAGAGGTGCCCCAATTCCAAGGCGGCCGCGGAATAAACACCGTCCGGCACCGACTCCGCATAAAGACGCATCGCATTCTTGAAATAGTTCTCGCGGGCGTCCGTCAAGTTCGTCAGAAGGCCTTTCGTGTAAGCCTCGAATGCCCGTGCCGGTACTTTGCTCGCCGACGAGATAATGTCGTTCTGCGAATACGGCAAGGACTTATCGCGTTGGTAAAGGATCTGATACGCGATCTGGCCTTGAATGGACTGCAGATTGCCGAGTGCGTCGGTCAGGTTAATGTCCCGCGTAACCTGCTTCCCGTCGATGTATTCGCTCAGGAAACGCCCTTCGTTCACCCGCACGATCTTTGCCGTGACCGTTATCACCGCGGCGTTGTCGCCCTGTGCCGGCGCGATATTGTATGTTCCGGTGATCAGCATCGTCGCACCTTTTTCGCGGGCGAGTTTCAACGATGTCGCAAGGCTCGGGAGCGATGTGAGTGGAATTCGGAGTTTCTGCTGCAGGATCTTTCGTTCGTCATTTGAGACGACGTTCAGCGTCGGCACCTGAAGCAGCTCGCTCAAAGCGGCCGCAAAGCTCTCACCGACCCAATTAAATTCAGCCTTGCCGGACGTATTCTCGAACGGCAGAACCATCACGGTGTCAGTCGCCTGCGTCTGCGAAAATGCCGCTGCCGCAAGCACCACACCGAGGAAGATCGTGAGAAGGTTACGAAAAATGATTCTTTTCATCTCAATAAAAACGAAAAATTCGCCGACTCAAATGATGAGTGCAGGCGAATTCGCGTGCAAAACCCGAAGGTGTGATGCTGAATTTTCCAAAAAAGATGGTATCCGGTACGGGATTTGAACCCGTGTTGCCGCCGTGAAAGGGCGGTGTCCTAACCCCTAGACGAACCGGACACGTACGCGAAAATGCTCGCCTTTCGCCCATTTAGGCGAACGATTAGAATAGCGTAACGGTATTTTTATTGTCAAACTTGCGGAACACGGACGCCCTTGTCCGCCTCTTTTCCGCTCTGCTATCCTTACTTATGTTTCTCATCTCCAAGCCAACCGAAGCCGCGATCAGCGCTTTCCTCGCGAAGGCCGCGAAAAGCACATTTTCCTACGCCGATGTTGGTGCTACAAGAGGCGAAATTCCGCCCGAGGGCTTCAACGTCGATCACAACCGCAAAATCATCGGCCGCGGGCCGGACGACTTCGAGAAAGCAAAGGGCGCGATCCGATCATGGAAGATGTTCGACCTCGGTTGGGTGCGGCTCGTGCCGACCGACACGCCGATCGAGGAAGGCCGCAATGTGGCGATCGTTGTCAGCCACTTTGGATTCTACTCGATGAGCACGGCGCGCATCGTGTATGTCATCGATGAACCGTCCCGGTTCGGCTTTGCTTACGGCACGCTCGCCGAACACGTCGAAATGGGCGAAGAACGCTTCTCCGTCGAGTTCGACCACGAAACGGAAGAAGTCTGGTACGACCTGCTCGCCTTCTCACAGCCGAACGCCTTCCTCGCAAAGCTTGGCTATCCTATCAGCCGCTACCTCCAACGCTCGTTCGCCCACGACTCGAAAGCCGCAATGCTCCGCGCAGTCAACTCAAACAGCATAGAGCCAAGTCAGAACCGGGAGCGATAGCTTAGCATTAAGTCCCAAATCACGCTAAAATCGCCTAACAGATGAAGCGAGTATTTCTGATCGACGCGATGAGCCACGTCTATCGGGCATTTTTTGCTCCGATGGGGATGAAGCAGGAGCCGCTGCGTAACAGCAAAGGCCAGGTAACGCAGGCTGTTTTCGTCTTTACGAATATGCTGCGAAAGCTCCTGAACGACGAGAAGCCGGACTACATCGCGGCGGTTTGGGACACGTTCGCGCCGACATTTCGTCACGATTCTTTCGAGGATTACAAGGCGAACCGCGAGGCGATGCCTGACGATCTGGTGTCGCAGCTGCCTTACATCGAGAAGGTCTGCGAGGCGTTCAGCATTCCGGTCGTAAAGCTCGACGGCTACGAGGCGGACGACATCATCGGCACATTCTCAAAGCAGATCGCCGCAAAAGGGATGCAGTGCGTGATCGTTTCGAACGACAAGGATCTCTGCCAGCTCGTGCGTGATCCCAATGTCGTGGCGATGCGGCAGAATGCACAAAATCTTCGGCGAAAGGTTCCCGTTCCGCCGATCGAATGGTGCGACGAAGCTTGGGTCCAGAAAAAGTTCGGCGTGCCGCCCTCAAAGATCATCGACCTGCTCGGGCTGATGGGCGATTCGGTCGATAACATTCCTGGCGCGCCCGGAATCGGCGAAAAAGGAGCATTGAAGCTGGTGCTTGATTTCGGTGGTGCTCGCGAAGCGATGGATCGTGCCGACGAGGTAACGCACAAGACATATCGCGAAAGCCTGCAGAACAACCGCAAACTGATCGAACAGTCCCTGGAGCTTGCGACGATCCATTGCGAAGTTCCGCTCGAAATGGATCTTAACGCTCTTGCACATCGTGCTCCGGATCGAGAAAAGGCTTACGAACTTTTCCGCGAGTTGGAGTTCAAGTCGCTCGTCAAAGAATTTTCCGACGCATCCGCGGGCTTGTTCGACAGCTTTCCCACACACACCGGTGAGGCCGCGGAAAAGCTTATTGAGACAGCTTGTTCCGCCATCACGACCCAAGCTGAACTCGATAAGGTGATCAGAAAGCTGTTCGAGAGCGACGTGTTCGGCTATTCGGTGAACGATTCCAACTCGGACGGACGTTCGAGCACATACGACAAGCTCGCGCCGCTCGGCGTCGGCATCGCACTCGGTAACGGAGAGGCTTTCTATGTCGATCTTGAAAACTTCGAAGGCGGCAGCGCAAAGGCGATCGGCCCGCTTGGCGACATTCTGACGAACAAATTCCTCGACAAGGCCGCATACGATGCGAAAAGGGTCAACGGCACATTGCTTAAGCTCGGCATCGAACCGACTGCCGTCGCGGACGACGTGATGGTCGCGGCCTATCTTCTCGACCCCGGCCGAACGAACTACCCCATCGACTTTCTAGCACAGGCGTATCTTGACAGCGACATCGCACGCTCGATCCCCGAGGGCATTGACGAAGCGGCGTTCCGAACGGCAGAACTTGCCGATATCGCCGCACGCGTTGCTCCCAGACTGCGGCAGAAGATCCGTGAGAACGATCAGGAACGTGTTTATGCCGATATCGAACTCCCAATGATCAGCGTTCTTGCGGACATTGAGCTCGTCGGGATGAAAGTTGACGGCGAAGCCCTAGTTCGTTTCTCCGCGGACATCAAGGAGCAGCTCGAGGCCTTGAGCAAACGGCTCTTCGAACTTGCAGGACGCGAATTCAATATCGGTTCGCCGAAACAGGTCGGCGAGGTCTTTGCGGAACTCAACATCGAAACAGGCAAGAAGACGGCGACCGGACAGATATCAACGAGCCACGATGTGCTCGTCGAACTCGCCCAGACTTACGAGATCGCGCAGTTGATCATCGACTACCGCGAAATGGACAAGCTCCGTGCGACCTATGCAGAGGCTTTGCCAAAAATGATCCGCGATGACGGCCGTATCCACGGCTGTTTGAATCAAACGGTCGCGGCAACAGGTCGCCTTAGTTCGACAGACCCGAACCTGCAGAATATTCCGGTGCGTACGGCTCTAGGTCAGGAGATCCGTCGTTCCTTCATTCCGGAGAAGGGCAAGAAACTCATCTCTGCCGACTATTCGCAGCTCGAACTGCGCATCCTCGCACACATCACGAAAGATGCAGTGATGACGAAGGCCTTCCAGGACGGCGAGGACATTCACGCAAATACTGCGCGCCTCGTCTTCGGCGCGACGGACGAGAAGGATCTCAAAGAAAAACGCCGCCTTGCGAAGATCGTTAACTTCGGCATCGCGTACGCCGTCGAGGCATTCGGGCTTTCGACCCGTGTCGGTATCTCGCGCGCAGAAGCCCGCAAGGTCATCGATGATTATTTTGCAACATACAAGGGCATCCGAAAATATATGGACGAGATCCCCCAAGAAGCCAAGAAGCACGGGTTCGTGATGTCTCTGTTTGGCCGCCGGCGATACTTCCCTTCGATCAATGACCGCAACTTTACGGTTCGGGCGAGACAAGAGCGCGAGGCGATCAATATGCCGATCCAAGGCACGGCGAGCGACATCGTCAAGATCGCAATGATCAACGTCGAGAAAGCCCTTCGGCGTGAAAACCTCGATACGAAAATGATCATGCAAGTTCATGACGAACTTCTTTTTGAGGCGCCCGAGAGCGAGGTCGAACAGGCCTCCTCTATCATCAAACGCGAAATGGAAGCCGCCGCAGAACTTGATGTCCCGCTCATCGTCGAAGTCGGTGTCGGCGATAACTGGATGGACGCTAAATAATGAATGAGACGGCAAAAGTAGAGCCCGCGACGCCGCGTGTTCGCGTAAAACGGATTCCCGACCGCGGCCGATACGATCGCGACACGATCAATTCTATCCTCGACGAGGCGTTCATTTGCCACGTCGGCTTCAGCACCGAACATGGGCCCGTCGTAATTCCGACGCTTTTTGGCCGCGACGGCAGCGACCTTATAATTCACGGTTCTGCGGCAAGCCGAATGCTCCGCGATCTTTCAAACGGCATTGATGTCTGCGTTACGGTGACGCTCGTTGACGGACTAGTACTTGCACGCTCGGCCTTCCATCATTCGATCAATTATCGATCCGTCGTGATCTTTGGAAAGGCCGAGCTGATCAACGAAAAAGAAGAAAAGGTCAGAGCCCTTGAGATATTGAGCGAACACGTCATTCGCCACCGTTGGAAAGACGCTCGGCCGCCATCGGACAAAGAACTGAAAGGCACGACGGTTCTGCGGTTGCCCATCGAGGAAGCATCGGCAAAGGTCCGCACGGGCCCACCGAAGGACGACGAGGAAGACTATTTGCTGCCGATCTGGGCCGGTGTTGTGCCGATCCATACGACTTTCGGGATGCCGATCGCCGACGAGCGGAATCTTGAAGGTATCGAGCCGCCCGAATATTTACCGCAAGCTCGTTGAAACCCGCACTTCCTGCTTTGCGTAAGCACTTAGATTCTATGAAAAGTTTGACACGCTTCGGCATAACGACTGTTGTGCTTGTCATCGGAAGTTTGTTCACCGCACTTGGCGCTTTTGCGCAGAGCGATATGGGAAAAGTACCCCGCGAATGGCAGACCGTCGCTGAAAAGACGAACTACGACCGTACCGGCACATATGATCAAGCGGTCGCCTACGCCGAGAAACTCGATGCCGCGTCGCCTCTGATCAAATACACGACGTACGGCAAAAGCGGCGAAGGCCGCGATCTTCCGCTTCTTATTGCCGCGAGCGATGGAGCTTTCACACCGAAACTTGCACGCGAACAAGGCAAGGCGGTTCTGCTCGTTCAGGCCGGAATTCACGCCGGTGAGATCGACGGCAAAGATGCCGGATTTGCCCTGCTTCGCGATATAGCGATCACTAAGACGCGCACGAAGTTGCTCGACCACGTAGTTATCCTTTTTCAGGTCATCTATAACGTTGATGGCCACGAGAACTCGAATCCGTATATGCGTTTCGCTCAGAACGGACCGGCCGAGATGGGCTTTCGCGGAAACGCGACCAACCTAAATCTCAACCGCGACTATATGAAGGCCGACGCACCCGAAACCCGCGGCTGGCTAAAGCTCTGGAACGAATGGAACCCGGATGTATTTATCGATTGCCACGTTACGGACGGCGCCGATTTTCAATACAACGTCACATACGAATACGCACATTTTCAGGAGGTCGACCCAAAGATCAAAGATTGGATGGACGAACATTTTGACAGGAATGTCGTCCCCAAGATCGAAAAGGAAGGCAACATCGTAACCCACTATGTCGAATTCGCCGGCCGCGAGATCACGAGCGGAATCGCGACGTTCATCGCAACGCCCCGATTCTCGACCGGATACACACCGCTGCGAAATCGTGTCGGACTCTTGATCGAAACCCACGTCTATAAACCGTATAAGTCGCGTGTTCGCGGCACTTACGACACGCTTCGATACTTCATCGAAGAGATCGGACGAGCTCGCGAAAGCCTCTTCGCCGTCGATACGATGGCCGACACGCAGACGGTCGAACGCGGCAAGACCTACGACCCGAAGCGGGAATATCCGCTGAGCCTTTCGGTGACCGACAAGGCGACCGAAATGAAATTCAAGGGCGTCGAATATTCGATCCAAGACTCTGATATTTCCGGCGGCAAGATGCTCGTTTATGGTTCGACGCCGAAAGAGTACACGATCAAGAAATATGACGAAGGCCGCGTTGTTGATTTCGTCGCACCGCCCCTCGCATACATAATTCCGCCGCAATACAAAGACGTGATCGAGGTGTTGAAGCTGCACGGGCTGAAAACGCGAACTATCCGCAAACCGCTCACGATCGAGGTCGAGAGCTACCACCTCACGGAACCGAAATGGGCAGCCTCGTCATTCGAGAATCGCATCACGCTGCGCACAAAACCTGTCGCGTATAGCGAAAAACGAACCTATGCGGCCGGCTCAGTTATCGTGCCGTTGGATCAGGAAGCGGCGAACGTCGCTATCCATTTGCTCGAACCGGCCGGACCGGATTCGTTCGTGCTTTGGGGCTTCTTCAACTCGATCTTCGAGTTGAAGGAGTTTGGTTCGGGCTACGCGTTGGAGAAGCTCGCACGCGAGATGCTCGCCAAGGACCCAAAACTCAAAGAGGATTTCGACAAGAAATTGCTGGATCCGAACTTTGCCCGAAACCCGCGAGCCAGATTGCAGTTCTTTTATGAGCGGACACCATATTTTCTCAACCAGAAACAAGGTGTCTATCCCGTCGGCCGGATCATAACTCCGCTAAAATAGATCACGTGAGCAACCGACGATTTCCCTCGTGGAGCACCGTGGCCGTTGCGACAGTCTCACTTGCTGTCAGCAACGGCCTCTCGATCGGCGGGCTTCCGCCGTTCTACAAGCCGCTGCGCGAAGAATTTGTCGCGACCGGTGCGATCGCCGCCGCGCATGCGGAAACCTTCATAGCGAATTCCGCCAATATCACGTTCCTGCTCTCGGGAGTCTTTTCGCTCATCGGCGGCTGGCTCGCATTGCGTTTCCCATTGAAGAAGTTAATGATCGCGGGCTGTGTCTTGCTCGGCTGCGGCCTCGTTCTGCATTCACAAGGTGAAACGGCGAACGTGATCTACCTAGCGCGTGCACTGATGGGAGCTTCTTTGGGATTCATCGGCGTCGCTCCATGCGTAGTGCTTGTCTCACGCTGGTTTGAAGAAGGCCGCGGCACCGCGCTTGGAATTACGCTGGTTGGTACAAGTCTTGGCGGGGCACTAATTCCGCTGCTTGCGTCGCCGCTGATAGCGGACTACGGATGGCGGCCGGCGATGGCAATCTTAAGTGTCCTCGTGTGGTTCGTTCTTTTGCCCGCCGTTCTGTTCCTCGTAAACGAACCGCCCGATCCCCGGTCCAACAAAACTGACAGCGGCAAATCCGGCGGAACTCGTTGGACCGGTGCCCTGCGAACGCCTATCTTTTGGGCGCTTGCCGCCTGTTCGGCACTCGTCTTTTATCCGATATTTGCGACGAGCCAGCAGTTTATCCTATACCTTCAAACACCGAAGATCGGGGTCTCGGCAGAGACCGCAGCATTCGCACAATCTGCGCTCTTTGCGATCAGCATCGGCGGCAAGTTCCTTGCCGGATTCGCGAGTGACAAACTCGGGCCCGTTCGCGTGATGACGTTCTGCGCGGCCCTGCTTTTTGCCGCATCGCTCGTGCTCTTAAACTTGACGGCGAGCACCGCACTCGTCTTTCTCCTGCCGTTCGCATTGGGTTATGGCGGTACGTTCGTGCTGATCCAGCGTCTCGCCTCCGACCTTTTTGGCCGCGCCGATGCAGGCCGCATCCTTGGCACGATAACGCTGATCGAGGTGATCGGCGCAGCTATCGGCGGCAAGATCACAGGCTATCTCGCCGACCTTCACGGAGGCGACTACACCGTCGCATTCTATGCGGTCACGATAGCCGCCGGAGGAGCGTTCGTTGCCGCCGTCGCCGTCGCGATCCTATCGCGAAAAGGCAAAATTGGAACTTGAACTACTTCTTCAACCACGCGAGCAGGACGACGGCGTCGTTATGCGCCTCATCCTTTGCGGAATAGACGAGCGTTACAGTTTCGCGTTTCGCCATCTTCCGGATTGAATCGACCAGTTCTGAGTTGGCGGCAAGTTCCTTCTTGTATCGCACCTGGAACTCCTTCCATTTTTCGGGATCGTGCCCGAACCACTTTCGAAGCTCCGTACTCGGCGCGATCTCTTTCATCCAAAGATCTATGCGTGCTTTCTCTTTTGAGATGCCCCGCGGCCACAGACGGTCGATCAATATCCGCTTCCCGTCCGAGACCGCAGACTCCTCATACGCTCGTTTCATACTCAAAGACATAAGAAGCACCTTCTTTTCGAGTATAAACCTTGAACCTTAATTCACGCATACTCCCGGCTCAGACGTGCGAGAGCGAGAGCACCGATCGCAAGGCCTAGATCACGCAGTGCGACGTCGAAATAGCCCGGGATCATCAGCAGGTTAACGATGATCGCGAGCAGCCAAAGCATCACCACGTATGCGAAGATCTTCGGCCGAAGGAACACACCAATGCCCGCGACGATCTCGATCACGCCGACGACGTACATAAACTCGTGTCCGTGTCCGCCGAGAATGTTGTTTACAAAGCCCGGCAGATATTGATCCCAATTCACAAGCACGTGGAAGAACTTGTCGAGGCCTGCGGCGATCGGGGCGACGACAAAGGCGAACTGCAATAGTCTGAACGCTTGATAGCCTGCGGATGCGGTCTTTTCGGCCGAGCTGTCTTCAGCGATAGCTCCCGATGCTGTCATTATTGTTTCCATTTTTCCCTTCCTCTTTTTTGGTTTAATTCAGCGAAAACTCATTTGCTGTATTCGAAGAATATTCTCATCACACTAATAAGTCAAGTGTTATTTTGACTTATTGTGATATTTGTCGAATTCTGTTATTTTGGAATTGAGGACATTATGGCCCAGACAAAGTTTGATGAAAGGTTCTTTTCGAGCACACGGGGCCGCATCGTGCTGGAACTGCGTGCCGGGGACCGCACGGTCAACGAACTCTCTGACGCGCTCGGCATCACGGATAACGCCGTACGCGCTCACCTTTTGGCGCTCGAACGTGACGATCTTGTGATACAGAAAGGGATGATCAAGGGTTTTCGCAAGCCGCATTTCGCTTATGGACTTGCCGAAGATGCGAGACATCTTTTCCCCGCTGCGTATGACTCGCTTCTGAACCGTCTTCTTGCAGGCTTCAAGAACAGCCTCACACCGAAGGCCTTTCTAAAGACCTTGCGCGAGGTCGGCAAAGGCATCGGCAAGGACGCTCCCGCAGGTTCGCTGACGACTGCAGGGAAGAGACTCGAGGCCGCTGTTTCGACGCTAAAAGAGCTCGGCGGAGCGGCTGCAGTGATTCGTGAGAATGAAAAGGTCGTTATCGCCAGCGAATGCTGCCCGTTCGCGGACGTGGTTGCCGAACATCCGGAGGTATGCAAGGTCGCCGAAAGCCTCGTCGCTGAGATCACGGGCGAGGAAGTTTCAGAGTGCTGCGACAGAACCGGTCTGCCAAAATGCCGCTTCGAGATCGGCCAAAGCTGAGCCTATGTCTCGTTGAGCGGAGCCGCTTCTACTTCCCCTCGACAAAGTCCTCGAAGATGAAGCCTCCATCTCGGACCTGTTGCTTGAATTTCTCGATCGTTGGATATTTGTTTTTTGTATTTACGGCACGGTGGATCAGCCGCATTTGCCCCGGCAGGCCTTTTGGTTCGAGAGCGTGCCAGCCCGGCTGCTTTGCGCTCCATGCGACCATCTCTACGATGATCGGAATAAGGTCTATGCCGCGTTCGGTCGCCTCGAAGATCTCCTTGCGGCGATCGTTCGGATCCGGCCTTCGCAGGATCAAGCCTTGCTCTTCGAGGTATTCGAGGCGAACCGCGAGAATATTGGTTGCGATCCCTTCATCGCGATCCAGAAGCGCACCGTAGGTTCGTTTTCCCCAAAAAAGTATGTCGCGCATTATTACGAGCGACCATTTATCGCCGAGTATCTCGACCGCAAAGTTCACCGGGCAATCAGAACGCATAGGGATATTTGCCTTCCCGTCCATAAGAAACGAATATAACATACTTTGCATATTGCAAGCAACCTTCCTTGCATATCACAAGCGGTCTGTGGTAGATTCTGTTTCTCAAAGGAAATTTAAGGAGTAAAAACATATGCCAAAAATGAATCCGTACTTGAACTTTAAGGACAGCTGCGAGGAAGCCTTCGAATTCTACCGCTCGGTCTTCGGCGGGGAATTTACGATGATGATGCGAATGGGCGACACCGATATGGGAATGCCCGTTCCGGATGAAGCAAAGCACCTCATCATGCATGTTTCGCTGCCGATAGGCGACAACGTCCTGATGGGAAGCGATGCGCCGGACGGCCTTTGCCCGACGCCTTTGACCGCCGGGAACAATTTCTCGGTCGCGATCTCGGCCGAGAGCCGTGAGGAAGCCGATCGCATCTACGCCGGACTGTCGGCCGGCGGCACCCAGGCAATGCCTATGCAGGTGATGTTCTGGGGAGCCTATTGGGGAATGTTGACCGACAAGTTCGGGATCAACTGGATGGTCGATCACTCGGAAACTCCCGCGGGTTGATCATCTATCGGCGAAGACTTTACTTGAGCGGATCCGCGTGGTCCGCTTCTGCATTTCAAGCGAGGAAAAGCAAATGACAAATGTTTCGACAAAAGCCCTGTGGGCTGGGCGTATCATCTCCGCACTTCCGATACTTTTTCTTTTGATGGATGCCGTCGGCAAGTTCGTAAAGCCCGAACCCGTCGTCTCCGGCACGATCGCTCTCGGATACAACGAGAGTGTGATCCTCCCGCTTGGAATCGCGCTTCTTGTGTGCACGATCCTTTACGCCGTGCCGCAAACCACCATCCTCGGCGCAATTCTGCTGACAGGATATTTGGGCGGCGCGGTCGCAACACACGTTCGCATCGGCAATCCCGTTTTTACGCACATGCTTTTCCCCGTTTATCTGGGAATAATGATCTGGCTTGGCATCTATCTTCGGGATATTCGCGTACGATCGCTCGTCCCATTTCGCTCAAGGGCTTAGATTTGTTACGCTCTAAGCCCTATCTTGTTGTAGGCACGATTTATGGATCAAAGGCCGAGCGAAGCAGAGGTCGAAGAAGAAAGTCCCGCTGAAAAGCCGAATTCGAAAGCGAAGAGATTCGACCGCTCGATCGTCGAAGGGCCGTTGACGTCTGCCGTTTGGAAGATCGCGTGGCCCGCGGTTTTCACGAATATCATCAGCGGCGTGCAGGGTTGGGTCGATCACATAATGGTCGGCCACCTGCTTGGCTACAAGGCGAATGCCGCGATCGGCGTCAGCTTTCAGATCTTCCTTGTCGTGATCGTTTTCGTCTCGTCGATCTTTATCGGAATGAGCGTTCTGGTTGCGCGATTTACAGGTGCGGGCGATCACGAAAAGGTGAACCGTACCGTCTATCAGGGCTTTCTTACCTGCTTCTTCATGGCGATCGGCATCCTCGCCCCGATCGGCTATTTTGCCGCACCGCATCTTCTCGGATTTGTGACACACGATGCGACCGTCATCGAGGATGCTCTTCCCTTTTTGCGGATAATGTTCACGTGCAGTTTCGGGATGCTGATCTACTTTATGCTGAGCGGCGCGCTGCGTTCGGCAGGTGACGCAAAGACCCCGATGGTGCTCGGCATCGTGATGACGGTGCTGAATCTCATTCTGAACATTATTTTCATCCGCGGGTTGGGCCCGATCCCGTCTTTCGGGGCTGCAGGTTCCGCGATCGGCACTTGCATCGCGTCAGGAGCCGTCGGCCTCTTCTCGCTCTACAAGCTTTACGCGGGCAGTTGGGTCGTTGGCTTCCCAAAAAGCGGCTTCGCGCCCGACTGGGGCATCATTCGCGAACTCTTTCGCTTCGGGCTGCCCGCCGGCTTTCAAGGCGTTGCGATGAATATCGGCGGCGTTCTGATGCTGACGTTCATGGGCTCGGTCACGAATGGCGCCGCGGCCCAGGCCGCGTTCGCGGTCGGCTACGGACAGCTCTTTCTGCTGGTTACGTGGTCGTCGAACGCGCTGATGGGTGCGGCAGGTGCCGTCGTCGGGCAAAACATCGGAGCGGGATATCCCGATCGTGCGGCGCGGTCTGTGCGAATCGCGTCGAGATTCGGCCTGATCGGAGCCGCTTTGGTCGGGTTTGTGTTCATGTTCTTTCCTTCCGCGATGCTCGCGATCTTCGGGCTTACAGATCCTGTGGTCGTCGAAGTCGGGACGACGCTGCTCCGCGTGTTGAGCATCTCAGGCCTTTTCATCACAACGGCGCTTTCGTACACAGGCGGCCTGCAGGGAGCGGGCGACACGAAAAGTCCGCTCTACATCTCGATCATCTCCCAGGTAGTCGTGCCGCTGAGCATCTGCTTCGTGATCCGCGAAACGAGCACGCTCGAACCCATCCATATTTGGCTGGCCGTGCTTGCCGGCCACGCGATACGCTCGATCCTGAGCGTTGTGCGGTTCAATCAAGGAAAATGGCGTGCGATAAAAGTGAACATCGGCGACCAACCTGCCTAGCAAATTAGATCTGTGCAAATCGTGCATTTTGTGCATTTCGTGCACTTTGTGCTCCCGCCCGCGAATCGGAATAAACTATAATCGTTCTCGGCTCGCAAAAATTGGAGTCGAACTCACACGCTATGAAACCAAAATTCCTTGCTCTTATTCTTGCGATCGCGGCCGGTGCTTCGACCGCGACTTATTTCGCAACCGGGTCTGCGGCGCAAAAGGCTGCACCGGCGGTAGATAATTCGTACCAGATCTCCGGTGTGCTGTATATGCAGAAGGCCGGTGAATATCGTGCTCTCTGCTATCAGGCGTTCAACATCGCGCGTCTGCGGCTCGATGCCGACTTCGAGAAAAAGAACTTGAAGCATCTGCCGAAGGCCGAGCGCAAGATGCTGCGTGCGATCATGGTCGATATCGACGAGACGGTACTCGATAATTCGCCTGCGCAGGCGTACGGTATCAAGCACAACAAAGGATTTAACCTCCCCGATTGGTACGCTTGGGGCGATATGCGAAAGGCGAAGGCCATTCCCGGTTCGGTCGAATTTCTGAATTACGCACATTCGCGGGGCGTCAAGATCTTTTACGTGTCGAACCGCGACGAGGTGCAAAAACAGGCGACGATGGACAACCTTAAGAAGGTCGGGTTCGAGGAAATCACGGACGCGAACGTGCTTCTTCGCCAAAAGGAATCGAGCAAGGATGCACGCCGCGACGTTATCCGCAAAACTTACCGCATCGTGATGCAGGTCGGCGACAATCTAGATGATTTTTCGAGCACGTTCGAGAAGAAGTCGGTCGAGGATCGCTTCGCGGCCGTAGATGCGGCGAAAGAACACTTTGGCAAGGACTATATCGCCCTCCCGAACGCGATGTACGGCACGTGGGAAAGCGCGATCTACGGCTACGGCCGCCTTACCGACGAACAAAAGGCAGAAAAACGTGCCGCCGCCCTCGAATTGCCGTAGGGAGAATCAAAAAATGAAACTGCGAAAAAATTGGGAAGAGCATCTTCGGAATCCGCCGCCTGGCAGCAAACCTTTTGAGGCAAAAGAGTTTGGCGTTGATATGGAAGAGCTGATCGCGAATCTAAAACTGACTCCGGCCGAACGTATTAAGAAAAACGACCGCCTCTTGAATGAAGCTCGTGCACAAGGAATTGACTACGATCATTATCCAGCGTGGGACCTGTCTCGAAGGCCAAAATAATGGAACCTGCCACCGAGGACGCCAAAATAATTGTTCTCTCTGAGTTCTCTTTGAACTCTGTGGCAAAATAGCGTTTATGAGAATTCTTGTTACGGGTGGAGCGGGTTTTATCGGCTCGCATCTTTGCGAAAGGCTGATCGCGGACGGCTCGGAGGTTATCTGTCTCGATAATTTCTTTACCGGACGAAAGGCGAATATCGAGCACCTTCTTACGCATCCGCATTTCGAACTTGTGCGGCACGACGTTACCGAGCCGATCCTGCTCGAGGTCGATCAGATATACAATCTCGCGTGTCCTGCGTCGCCCGTGCATTATCAATACAATCCGATCAAGACCGTCAAGACGAACGTGATGGGCACGATCAATATGCTCGGCCTCGCAAAACGCGTAAAGGCGAGGATCCTGCAGGCCTCGACGAGCGAAGTTTACGGCGACCCGATCGAGCATCCGCAGACCGAAGGTTATTGGGGCAACGTGAATCCGATCGGCCTTCGCAGCTGCTATGACGAAGGCAAACGTGTCGCCGAGACGCTGATGATGGACTATCACCGTCAGAGCGGCGTCGATACGCGTATCGTGCGTATCTTCAACACTTACGGGACGCGTATGCTCGAAAACGACGGCCGTGTCGTTTCCAATTTCATCGTTCAGGCATTGCGTGGAGAGCGACTTACGATCTACGGCGACGGCTCGCAGACGCGTTCTTTCTGCTACGTCAGCGATCTTGTCGAAGGGATCGTTCGGCTGATGAATACCGAAGCTGACGACATTCACCTTCCGGTGAACATCGGCAATCCCGGCGAATTCACGATGAACGAACTCGCCGACGAGATCGGCAAGGCCACCGGCCGCAAGATCGAGATCGACTACTTGCCTCTGCCTCAGGACGACCCAAAACAACGCCAACCGAACATCGAACGCGCCAACAAACTGCTCGGCTGGGAACCAACCGTCCCGCTCTCCGACGGTTTGAATAAGACGGTCGAATATTTTAGCGGACGGACTTTGCGTTAGAAGCAATTCTCGCAAAGTCGCAAAGAGGCAGAGAACGAGTAGATCCTCTTTGCGACTCTGCGTCTCAGCGGGAGATAGGGTCTAAACGGCCGTTGCCATCCATAAAATTATTAATTATTAATTCATAATTACTAATTAGAATGTAGAATGTTTTAGTATTGAAGGCTTGTAAGAGGCGTTTTAAAAAAGAATATTATGAAGATCCTCATTACCGGCGGTGCCGGATTTATTGGAAGCCACCTTGCGGACAAGCTGCTTGCCGAGGGCAATGAAGTTACGGTCATTGACGACCTCTCGACCGGGCGTTATGCGAATGTCGCTCATCTTGAGGACAAGCCGGGATTTCGTCTGCTGATCGACACTGTGCTGAATTCGCGTTTGATGGAAGACCTCATTCGCGAGACCGACCGCGTCTATCACATGGCGAGTGCTGTCGGTGTCCGTCTCATAATGGAGCGTCCTGTGAAGACGATCGAAACGATCTTTCGCGGCACGGATGTCGTGCTCGGATTTTGCTCGCGTTACAGGAAGCGCGTGCTTGTGCCGAGCACTTCTGAGGTTTACGGCAAGGGCGTCTCTGTTCCCTTCCGCGAAGAGGATGACCTTCTTACCGGCGCGACCGACAAGCATCGCTGGGCATACGCCTGTGCGAAAACGCTTGACGAATTTCTCGCTCTCGCTCACTGGAAAGAAACACAGCTTCCGGTTGTCGTCGTTCGGCTATTCAACACCGTCGGGCCGCGTCAGACGGGGCAGTACGGAATGGTAGTGCCGCGTTTCGTTCAGGCGGCGTTAAAGAATGAGCCGATCCCGGTTTACGGCGACGGTGAGCAATCACGCTGCTTCGGGCACGTCGCCGATGTGGTCGAAGGGCTGACAAAGCTGCTCGACAACCCGCAGTGTTTCGGGGAGGTCATAAATATCGGCAACAATGAAGAGATCTCGATCAACGGGCTCGCAAAACGCGCGATCGAACTGACCGCGAGCACGAGCGAGATCAAGTATATGACGTACGACGAGGTCTATGGAGCAGGTTTCGAGGATATGGCTCGACGCGTCCCAAGCCTCGAAAAAGCCGAACGGATGATCGGTTACAAGCCAACCCGAACCCTCGATGACATCATCAATGATGTTGCGGCCGAATTCCGCAGCGAAAGGCCGGACAGCTTACAAAATGCTCAAGCGTAACTTTTTCTCCATCTTTTTGACGATCGGGCTCGTATTTCCGCTTGCCGCGTTCGCACAGTCAAGCGGCGTGAAGGGCCGCGTGCGCAATGTTGATTACAGATCGATCCCGAACGTCGAGGTTACGGCCCGCGTCAACGGCAAGGTCGTCCGCTCGACCAAATCCGACAAGCAGGGCCGCTTTACGCTCGCTCTCGAACCGGGCACGTACAACATCGCGTTCGATGCGAAAGGCTACGGCACCGGCGTTAAGTACGACGTCAAGGTCAAGGAAAATGACTTTCGCGACCTCGGCAGCAACCTCCTGATGACGCGCGATCAGGGTTCGCTAATTTTGGTCAAGGGCATCGTCTTTGACAAGGACAACTTGAGCGTCGAGCAGGCGACCGTCGATCTTTATGAAATAAGGTCGGACGGCTCAACGCGAAAGGTCCAGACGGTTTATACCAACCGTGCGGGCGAGTTCGAATTCAACGGTCTGATGAATGTCTCGAAGGTGCGCGTTACGGCGTCCGCAAGCGGCGCTACGGGATCGAACGTGATCGACACCGATTCGCCGCAGGTTTACCGCACCGTCATCAAACTGGAGATCGAACGAAAAAAATATCATTTGTGATACGAAAAAAGGACGGTCGTTTGGCCGTCCTTTTTCCGTTCTGCTGAGATAGAGGATCCTAGTCGCCTAGCATTCTCATCGAGTAGTAGAATTGACCGAAATTCACCGCACCGATCACGCGGACGCGGATCCCGAAACGGAGCGACATCTTTCGATTGAAGATCTTGTTGATCACGCTTTCCGGAAGGCCGACCGCACGCCAGTATGAACGCGAAAAGCCGCGGCTGCCGACAGACGCATAGCTCCTGTATTCGCTTGAATACTCATTTGCGGCCAGCGACCGCTGGAGCGTGGTGCTGCCGCCAAGCGAGGTCGTGTATTGCCCGTTCATCGGCTGGCCGGTCGAGGGGTCGATCGCAAGCGGATCGTTCAACGCCGTGCTCACAAATGTCACGACCGGTGAGTAGAACACCGTATAGTTGCTCGCAAACCCGTTCGCATCGAACGCGTCAAAGCCCGGATTGTTGTTCGTCATCACATAGAGCGTATTCGAGACCGTGTTCTTCGGGATCGTGTATTCCCATGCCGGATCGTAGAGCACCTGTGTTTGGTTCATCGGGGCAGATGGCGGGTTGTGCACGATACACTTGTCGTCCGCGGCGAGCGTCAATCCAAGTTCGTCCTGCAGAACCTGTGCCGAACAGCTGTGATAGATATAGACCGTTCCTGCATAAAGCGAACCGAGGAATTTGACGTTATTGCCGAAAGAATCCGGATCGTCATATGGTGACGGGATCGTGGCGAGGTTTGCGGCTCCCGGTGCGGCCTTTGCACCAAGCGATGCCGAAAGCAGAGGGCTCTTTTTTGCGATCTCGATCTGCTGGCGAGCCTCTGCCCTTATTTGGTTCAGTTCCTCGCGGGACAGGCGGCCATCTCCAAATTGCTGGCCAAAGGCCGCAACCGACATCGCTGCGATCGCGGCAAAAACAAGAATACTTCTCATGTTCATATATTGGTCTCCCAAAAATTTACTTTTGAATGAAGCAAGGCCGGAGTCTTAGCTTCTGGGAATAGACGGCGAAAAAACATCCTTTTGCCGCCATTCCCGAATTTTTTTCTCATCCTCAAAACCTCGCAGGCCCTTTATTTTCCTGCCTTCTGGCCGCGAAGAAGAAAAAACGAACAAAAGCAGAACTTTTGTCAAGGATTTCAATCGACGGAAGCGTTCATATTCGACGCATACAGGCTTCGACCGGAGATCGAACGCATTTCGAAACGATCGGCCCCCGGTTTTAATTCAACAACAGACCGCATTTAGTGCAGAAGGAGGACACTAAGATGAACCGATTGTTCCAGATCACATTGATCTTGGCCGTACTGATATTCGCAATGTCGCCCATATTTGGGCAGCGTTTTTCCGCTTGGTCCGATCCCGTCAATATGGAGTCGTTCATTCCGGGCACAAGCACGGAATTCAACACGGCATACGGCGACGGATGCCCGATACAGGCTCCCGACGGATTGAGTTTTTACATCGCCTCGAACCGTCCGGGCGGCCTCGGCGGCCAGGACATCTGGGTTTCGACGCGTGCAACTACGACCTCTCCGTGGGGAGCCTTCGTGAACGTCGGCGCGCCGATCAACAGCACCGCGGACGATTTTTGCCCGTCGCCGGCGCCAAACGGAAGCTTTTATTTCGTTTCAGCGCGCGCGGAGACAGGTGCGTGCGGCGGGGCCGATATCTATCACACCACAAAGCACGGCAGCACTTGGGATACTCCCGTGAATCTCGGTTGCGAGATCAACAGCCCCGGCACGGAATGGAGTCCGTCGTATTTTCAGGATGAAGAAGGGCACGGCGTGCTGTATTTTGCGAACAATCGGCCCGACGGGCACACGCCGGGCGGCACTGACCTCGACATTTACTATTCGGTCGATGGCGGGCCGGCACAACTCGCACCCGGCGTGAACACGGAGTTTGATGACGGACGGCCGAACGTTCGGCACGACGGGCTCGAGATCGTGTTCGATTCGACGCGGCCCGGCACGCTCGGCGGCCCCGACGTCTGGACAGCGACACGCAGCAGCACGTCCGCAGATTGGGAAGCGCCGGTCCATCTGCCGGCACCGATCAATAGTGCGGCAGGCGACACGCGCGCATCGCTCTCTTGGGACGGCAAGCAAATGGTCGTCGGCTCGGCACGTCCGGGAAGCGAGATCGGTTCGAACGGAAGTCCGTCGGGCGACGTCTGGGTGATGACGCGCGAAAGGCTCGCCGACAAATCGGTCGCGAGCGCTGATTTCGACGGCGACGGCATCTCGGATGTCAGCGTGTTCCGCCCATCGGACGGCACATGGCACGTCATCGAGAGCGGCACCGGCCAATACGTGATGCAGCCTTTCGGAATGAGCAATGATAAGCAAGTTCCCGGCGACTACGACGGCGACGGCAAGACGGACTTTGCGGTGTTCCGGCCGTCGGACGGCAATTGGTACATCCGCTACAGCTCGGACGCATCGTTCCACGCGATCCATTGGGGCCTCGCGACCGACGTCCTCGCACCCGCCGATTATGACGGCGACGGCAAGACGGATCCTGCGGTCTATCGCAGCGGTGTTTGGTACATTCTTCGCAGCTCGGACGGAAGCGTTGACTATCGCTTCTTCGGAACGGGCTCTGACATTCCGGTCGCATCAGCCCAATAGCGGCCGGATATAAAGCAGTTTGCCGCCTCCTTCATTGGACGCTTGAAGGAAGCGGCAGACTGCTCTTTACCTCAGCCCGCCCGCCCCAGCGGCTCGGTCTGCTCGGAGACAAAGCCCGTGTTCGCCGTCCGTTTCGTTACTATACTCCGCCTATCTGGTCTACCGAACAGAAACGACCAAGTTGCCGTCGATATTCTTGACGGTGCCTTTTGTGCCCTTTGTGATCTTCCCGTTTGCGTCCACGATCAAGTGTCCCGTCAGCTTAAAGGTTGAGAAGTTGAGATCGACCAGCATCGTGTCGGCGATAACGGTCGTGTTTCCGAAGGTAAGTATGCACTTGGTATACGTGCTGAAGGTTCCTTCGATCGACCGTTCTGCAAATTGCAATAGGGCATCCGCCCGGCTTTTCTGCGAGATTGAGAAAGCGATGTCGGCCTGTGGTGGATTCATTGTCGCGGGTGAACGCAGGCCGTTCTTTGTCACGACCAGGGCAACACTCACAATCCGAATGGTGGGATAAAAATTCAGTTTTTGCTCTTCATCCGGCTTTATTTCAATGCTGGCCCGCGTAGCCTTATAAAACCATTGCCCATAACCGTCGCGCGGCAGGGCACTCATCCTGCAAATCCCTGGCGGAAGGTCGAGCGAATAGTACGCGTTTGCTCCGATCTCGGCCTCAAACTTCTTTCCGTTACACTCGGCAACAACCTTCGATGGGATGTACGCGAGGTTTCTGTCATAAACCGAGCCGGTCACACGTCCAGTCGGTGACAGGACAGTACTTTTCTGCGCTTGCGCAATAGTGGCGAGAAGCACGACCGCCATGACAACGCCGCCTAGAAATTTCATAGCCGTACCACCAACCTCAAAAACACGCTTTTCGAACAAGCTCTGCATTTGCCCTTGACTGAACCCCATCGTCCTTGAGGTCGCTTGCTAAAAATAGTCTAGATGCCAACATCCTTTCCGACCTGCCTCAGCATCTTTTCTATTGGAGTTAAGTCCTTCTTGTCTGGCGCGATTACCAGGATATAAAAGACCTTGCGCTGCAGGAGAATCGTAGATCCGACGCCGCCGTAAGCCGTACCGTAGCTCCACCAACGATCGAGCTTGACCTTTAACCGAGGCTGAGGGGTACTAGACGCCATACTCTGCCCCAGCAATAAATACGACAGGTCGTTCTCAAGTTCTTTTCGCGCCTCACGAACGGATCCGTATTGTTCAATGCTCAAATAGATGTCGCGATTATCGGCCAACTTAACCTCAATCGTGCAATCTGAACTGAACAGATCATCCCTCAACAATTTGCCATTCCATTCATCCGCAAGGAATGCTTTTCCCGCTTCTTGGCAAAACTTCTCGAGTTTCTTACTCTGGGCCAGACCCGAGTTGACGAAGATCAGGCATATCAAGAAGGCGGCGCTTAACCCGACGCTCGCAATACTCATTCTACGGTGTATAGATTTCATCTCGTAACCGCTCGTCCCCGTTCACGCAACTCCGCAATAACCGCCTTCCGGCAACACATTCCTCGTCAACGGCGTCCCATCCGGCAAAAGCGTCGCAACACTCACCGCCCTGAGGCGGACTATATATTACCGGGAAGCAAGCGTCATCAATCAGACTGATCTCCACGGTTCCGCATTGTTCGCCGCGGAGCGGCAATGCTGCAAGCTGTTTCATGGCTCTCTGCTCGAAGATCGGTTTCAGTTCGTTCGAGAGGTTTTCGAAAGACTCGCGTCTAGACTCTGTATTAATCGATTTGCCGGACGGAGTGTAATAGTAGGAGGACCAAAACCTCATACTGCTTGTGTCAACATCAATTACGAATATGCCTATTGTTTTCTCACGATACCTTGCTCTGACAGTCGCTTCTTTGACACCGAGATCTTTCATCCGTTCCATCCAAGAGTGTGTTATCCCGTCACCCGTTCTGCCTTGATGAATCAGGATCAAAAGCGGACTTTCTCTATCGAGGGTCGCCGCACGACGCTCATTGCGGACGCGGCATACCTCAGGATCAGTGACCGTCTGACATATGACAGAACCCGCAAAAAGCTGAAAGAGCCCAATAGTCATCAGAAAAAGTCGATTTTTGTTAGTCATCGTCCCGTCGTTTACTATACTCAACCCGCGTCCCACTCACCGGATCAGTCGTCATCCACATTATCTTGAGAAGTCCTCGATCCGGACCCTAGCCAACGGATGATAGCTGCTATGGCACGAAAAATGAGTGCCGGGATGCTCGTAGAGATCAGAACCACCACCGCCAAAAAGATCCACAAACTGACTGAAGGCACCAAGCCATCACCGTGCCCCAGGGCGATGGAGAGGGCGATCGTACCAGCAAAATACATCAGCGTTCCGGTCAATGCGGCAAGGACGAGAATCGGCAGGCCGCCGGCCTCCGTATTACCTCGCCAAAGCAGAATGGCAAGATAGGCGGCAGCAAAAACCCCGCAGGTGATCGCGAACCCGAGAACCGGAAATGGTTCGTCCGGCGATGACATCCTTGCAGCAATATTGAACACGTATACAAGCAAGAAAAGGCCGACAAAAGATCCGGCAATATCAAGCACCGCCCGCAGCTTGTTTATGCTCTTCATCAACAATCCTCTCACCGCAAAACCTAGCTCCGACAATGCTTCACGATGCGGGCCGCTACTTCACAGTCAGCACGACCTTTTCGCGTCGCACACCCTTACCGTTGTTGAGTTTGAACGTGACTGTCCATTTACCGACAGGGATCGCCCAAGTGAGTTTCTTCGTCTTCTCGTCGAAGTCGCGGCTGTCAACATAGCCGCCCCGACGCACAAGCTTGCCTTTGTAAAACAGATCATACCGTAGATCGTAGTCGCCTTTCACAAAACCACCGGCAAACAGCTTCGCAAGATCGATCTCGACCTTCTTATAAACAATGTGCGGTCGAATGTATTCGAGTTGATAGACAAAGTCAGGATCCTTAGGAACCTTTAACCTCAGCCCGCGAAACTCCGGGAATTGTGTCAGGTCGTATGAATCAACGACAACACGCGGTATCCCCGCTACTCTAACTTCGATCACCAGCCACGCATATTGTCCGATAACAGAATCGCGTAGCTCAAATACTCCCTCAACTCCGGTCTTTGAGCAAGGAAAAACATCACCGGTGCGGCCTCCCCGAAAGCAAACAAGTGCATTGGGAATCGGACTACTGGCACTATCCACCACAAGGCCACCGGCACTAATAACATGAGGCTTAGCATCTTGTGCTGGCGTAGAAATGCTTGACAGCAAAATGAGCGGCAGAGCCCAGAGCTTAATTTGTCGTCTTGTCCGGAGCATTATTTTGTTTACCACGCGGGGTCAATCGTCAAAGGTCGATCATCTCAACACCTTTGAGTTTGATCTCGATCGGTGCAAGTGTCTGCGGCTTGCCTTTGACAACTTCAAAATAGTTAGTCGAACCTAGAACGTCCTTCGAGAGTTTCGTTGGAAACTCAAACTTTTGGAATTGCAGCTTCCATCGGCCCTCAGGGAGAGAGACGATGACGCTGGAGCTGGCTAGATCAACTTTGTCCAGCCGCGGGCCGACCGTGCTTTCGCCGATCATTTTCCCATCTTTGTTGAGAACACCACACCAAACTTGCTGCCATTCTTCCTTTGTCAATTTCCGTCCTTCGGTACGGATAGGGATCTTGACCTTTTCATACCAAAATTGCACCTGAATCGCCCCAACATCTACCATGTCAGAATCACTTGTTACAACAAAAGGCCGGCCAATGAAAGTTTCGTCGTATTTTGGCAAAACATCAAAAAGTTCGGAGATCGGCGACCATCCAAGAGCGCCTGCACTAACGTAGATACGCCAATTCTTAGGCCGGTCCATATAGTACGAAAGTTCAAAACTCCCATCCGGCTTTGTCACGTCATGTGGTTGAGGATTCACACCGCCTTCTGCCGGGATCATCGTTACATCGGCACCGGAAACCGGATGCCCGGAGTTATCAATAACGGTCCCGATAAACTTGAAGACTCGCCCTCTCTGCGCAGCGACGCTGCCAGCGAGCATAGTAAGCAGAATTGCCGCGATACAAAGCCATTCCGCTACTTTCCAAAGCCTCATCATATTAATCCTCCGTTGTCATTCTTGCGAGCGGTCACTGAAAACTCATCAGTGCTTCTTCAAAAAAGTATCAATCGCCTCCCTGCAGTGATGCTCGTCCAAGACAATTCTTGAGTTTTCTACGGACTTATTTTCATCACCACCATCTCTTTCGATCAAAGTCTTCAACGTCTTCGGATCGTAAACGATATGTGCAAGTTCGTGAAGGACTTGGGCAATTCTTGATGCAAGTTGACCGTTTGGATATTTACCGCCAATTTTGTTTGCAGTTGAGACGATACTATTGAACGGGCCAGTGCTCTGAATCTCAACGTTGGAGAAAAGCATGTACGCCGGAGTTCCATCAGTCGCACGAAAAGGCTGTCCGTCCGCTCCAAAGAGAGATTCATTGCCGTACATGCGGATACCTCCCTTATCACCACTCTCATATCTCGTAATTGGGGCGTTCTTGAGCTGTTCTCCAACTGCGCCTAAGGCAGCTAATCGTATTGCCTTTTCACCAAACCACTTAGCACACTCTGACTCGCCGCTCAAAATCGCTTTGACCGCATCCAATACTTCTTTACGATAGTCATCTGGTGGATTCGGATCGCCGGGGTTGGAGGCGTCGAGGCGTGCGAACACTCCTTCGATGGTGTCGTAACCCGCGTTGACCCGAACGTCCCACTGCGTCGGGCCACTTTGATGCGAATATCCGCTGTCGGCACCCGTTGATCCGCCGCCTGAGGCCGGTTTGTGCGTGATACTGAGAACCCACTGCATCGCCTCTTGTTCCGTCGTTATCGTCGCCTCGTACGAACCTTTCACCGCCGCCGTGCCCCAGGCGTATGTCTCGATTCTTCGCGTATCAAAACTCGAAAACCCGTATATCTGATCCAGACTCCTATCAAAACTCATAAGCACCTTGTTCTGACAATGATCCGGTCGGCCCTGAAAGCCTCCGTAGAACGCATCTGGCACGGAACACTGCCATTCGGGGTCACTCGCAAAGAATAGATGCTGCTCGTACGTCTGGGGTTCGTTTGGCGGCTCGGGATCGGTGACGTCGATCTTCTGCCCAAGCGGTTCGGTCTGCTCGGAGACAAAGCCCGTGTTCGCCGTCCCGTCGTTCGTGTATGAGACAACCGTCCCCGACGCCGGATCGCTCGTCTTCCACGTCACCATATCCCCGACCCCCGAACCCGTCCCACGCAACTCCGCAATAACCGCCTTCCCCGCAAACACATTCCTCGTCAACGGCGTCCCACCTGTGCTTGGAACTATTCCTCGCCGTATTCGTAAAGGGCGAGTTGCCAGATCGCTTTGACCGAGCCATTCTCGATCAGCGAAAGCGTTCCGCGTATCTTTATCCGAGGAGCGGCTCCCGTGTTTCGAATGATATGCTCGACATACGCGCCTTTGAAGCAATACTTGACCCCGCCTTTTGCTTCCGTCTCAAACTCGATATCCCGATAATATTTCTCGTCACCAATTGTGACAATTCCCAATTGCGCCTTTGAGAACGCGAATATACTCCCATCCGCCAATACGAGTTTTCCGCTGACCGCTATGCGGTCACCAGACACTTCGTCCGCAATACCGGCATCGTCATCTTCGTGCAGCTTATCGATATAAAAGTACTTGAAGGATTCAAACGGCAACGGCCGCTCGGTCTCAGTCTGATAGACCCCGCGAGCATCCGCTAATTCCTGCGGAAGATCAACTCGCCCCTGAGAATAGCAGACCGACCCGCTGACGAGCAGAATGAGCAACACAATATGGAAACGGCAAAGATGTCTCATTCTCACCCCCTAATCGAAACAATGCTCCTTGATGTAGTTGGAAATCACGACCGATCCGCCAGACTTGATCTCACCGTAAAAATGCATTTGCACTCCTGAAAAATAGCACGAAACCGAACGGATCGGCGCATTTCGTTCATAGCGAACCGTTTGACGCAACGGTTGTGCGGACGTGCAGCGTCAGATGAGAGCTACCAATTGGATCTTGGAGGCGGCCTTTCCGCCGACGTGATCCCCGCAGGTGACGAAAGAAAAAGGCCCAGGGTAGGGCCGCTGAATTGCCGCGAGCTGCAGCTCGTGATTAGCTTCTCCTAAATATTCTGCCGGAGCGTGTGAAGCACGCGACAGAAGCCCTTGTCGGCGGCCGAGCCGCCTCCGAGATCGTCCGTGGTTCTCGCGTTCTACAAACGTTCGGCTCCTATGGAGCCAAGAAGGTCTTGTCCCCGTAGGGGACACATGAATGTAGCCCAGGGTGAGGCCGCCTCGGCCGCCACCCTGGGAAAGATGCCGCAAAATAATTCTTGGAGCTCCGTTAGGAGCGACAGAGGGATTTGTCGGCGGCAAGCCGCCTCCGAGGATTCATTTTCCGTCCTAAACCACGCCGTAAACGACGTGGCTACGCGAGGCCATTGTCGGCGCGGCCGAGCCGCCTCCCCGGAATTCATTTTCCGTCCTAGACCACGCCGTAAACGACGTGGCTATGCGAGGCCTTTGTCGGCGGCCAAGCCGCCTCCCCGGAATTCATTTTCCGTCGAAACAAAGCTTGAACAAGGTGATCCGAAAAGGAATCAAAAGCACCTCTTGACACACATGATATAATCGTAGAGGCAGTGTAAACATATGTTGTAACACCCTGATCTTTGACAATAGTGACAATAATTGTAACCGCAGGTCGCCAGAACGCCGATTTTTGTTCCGTTTTGTTCCGCTTGTTCCGCCACGCGCGGAACGGAACAAACATCGAGGAAATTGTGAGTGGTGAATTGTGAATTGTGAGTGCTCATCACTCATCACTCATTGACAAGAGTGCCCTTACTAACGTGCGGGCTTGCGGCAATGCTGACCGCCCGCTCACGCAGGCGGTTCTGACAAACACATTACCGACAGAGGGATTGTCGGCGGCCGAGCCGCCTCCGGGAATTCATTTTCCGTCCTAAACCACGCCGTAAACGACGTGGCTATGCGAGGCCTTTGTCGGCGGCCGAGCCGCCGCTGCGGTGGACGATGATGGGCGGCGTGCTGCAAACGTGCGGCTCCGCTGGAGCCAAGAATGCCCGGTCTTAGTTGACCGTTTCCGAGATCTCTTCGGCGTGTTGCAGGGCGGTGAGGTTCGCTTGGTCGGTAACGATGAGCGGGAGTTCGTCGAGGACGACCTCGTTTGCGACGGTCTGGATCCAATAGGTCCCGGCGTCCGGAAAAACGACGTTCACAAAGAAGCTCACGTTGTCGGTGAAGCCGCCGGGTGCGAGTTCGATGGTCGTCGGCTGTGAGGTTACGACGAGATTGTTCTTGTCGGGCGAGAGTATGCGGATCTCGGTGCGGTGGTTTCCCTCTCCGCGCCAATGGTTTATCACTGCGAACTTGATGAGCGAAACCGGCAATTTTTCGACCATGATGTTCTGGAAGATGCCCATCAGCGAGATCTTGTTGCCCATCTCGATGCGGACGTCGTCGCAGAGCAAGGTGTATTCGAGCGTGAGTTTTTCTGTTTCCATTAAAATTACTTTGCCCCGTGCTTCTTGAACCAAGCGAGAAGTTTCTCCCAAGCTTCGTCGGATGCTTGTTTATTGTAGCTTGGACGATAGTCGGCGTGAAAGCCGTGGTTCGCATTCGGGAACACGATGATCTCGGAGCCGGACTTGCCCTTCTCCAGTTCGTCCTGCATACGCTGAACGCCATCGACCGTGATCCCTTTGTCGAGACCGCCGTAAAAACCGATCACGGGCGGCTTCATTTCTTTCGCGTAATCAATAGGCGACTTCGGCTGAGCTTCGTTGACAGGTGAACGATCGGTGGGAACGACGCGGCCGTACCACGCTGCACCGGCCTTTAATTTCGGGTTATGGGCCGCATACATCCAAACGATACGGCCGCCCCAGCAAAATCCTGTGATCGAGATCTTCTTCTTGCTGCCCTTGTTCTTTGCCGCCCAGGTGTATGCTGCGTCGATGTCAGCCATCGATTCGGTGTCCGGGATCTTCGAGAAGATCTGCCGGTTGAGTTCGCCCGCGTCCTTGATCGAATGAACGTCGCCGAGACGCGCGTACAGAGCGGGTGCGATCGCCATGTAGCCGAGCTTCGCAAAACGCCGGCAAACGTCCTGTATCCATTCGTGCACACCGAAGATCTCGTGGACGACGACAACGACCGGAAAGTCCTTGCCCTTCTCCGGCATCGCGCGATATGCAGGCACTTCGCCGTCCTTGACGGGAATCTTCACCTCGCCCTCGATAAGGCCTTTGCTGTCGGTCACGATACGCGTCTGTGCAGCGATCGGCATCACGGCCGCGGCGAATGTACCGGCGGCAAAAATAGACCGAACGAGAAACTCGCGGCGGTCAAATCCGGTCGGCTCGGGAAAAGTGTTGATGATATCTTCACGCATAGTGTCTGCCTCGCAAATATGGAATACCCCAAGTTTTACGTTTCAAAATGCCTGCGGTCAAGAGTATAATTATCCAAAGGGACAACAAAAAAAGCAGTACCACACCATGTTTACCTACGTGTTCATAGGACTTCTTCTCGTGTTGACCGGCGTGGTCGGTCTGCAGCTAATGTTCATCTTCTACATTGAAAGGGTGTATAGGATGCGTGTCGAGCACACGCGAACGCTGGAACGCGAGGCCAAACATCTACGTCAAAAGATCGAACTCCTGGAGGAGAAGCTTTCGGAAAAGAATGCCCTGCTCGAACGGCACGGCATCGAGACCGAGACGGTTGACGAGGCATGGGCGGACATTCTTGACGATCGGAATTAGACGTCCAGTTCCGCGATCGTCGCTCCCCAACTGCCTGAAAATTCCGGCGCGTTCTTAAATCCTTTTACGAAATCCGTCTCCGACAACACCTTCCTAACGATCTCTCGCTGAACCCCGACACCTTTGCCGTGTATCAGACGTACGACGCGAAATCCGCGTTTATGTGCCTCGGCAAGATATTCCTCGACGACCGCACGAACATCCGCAGGCCGAAAGGCGTGCAGGTCGATCGAGTCGGTGATCGGCACATCAAAAGGTTCTTCGGCGTCCGTCACTTGCTCTTGAATTGATACTGCGCGATGTCTTCCGGCGGCGTCACGCGCATCCGGTTGCGATCCTTGAAGATCACGAACTTACGCTCATCGATCTGCCCGTTCTGATTTCGCAGTTTGATGCTGAAGGTCTTATTGTCGCCCTGCCCTTCCATCCGCAAAGGAAGCTGTCCCCAAACGTCCGTATTTGGCGGATTCCGCCAAACGGTGTAGTAATTCTGGTCGTACTTATCGAACGCGAGAACGAGAATTCCGTCAAAATCGGGCTCGACACCGTCGATCGCTTTTACGAGATTCGTGCGCGTCAGAATCACATAGCTTCCCGGCGTCGAGCCGTGCCCTGTGAGGTTCTTGTTCGCGGCATCGGCATCGATCCTCTGCCATGTGACGAATTTGCGATTGTTCTGCTGAAAGAACGAAATGTCGCTCGGCACCTGAAGATCGACCTGTCGGCCAAAGAGCCAACCGGCCGGTGCGGGTGAAACTGAAGGATCGAGTTTCACTTCGTACCAGATGTCGTACTTGTCGTCGATCTTTTCGGGCTCGCCTGCAACCTTAGCCGCCTCGATCTCTTCGTTCTTTTCCTTTTTCGATAGCGGCTTTCCGTCCGGCGCGCTGTCATCGACATCCGGTGCTTCGGTCTTTGGGACGAATTTCCACGACATTATCTCGAAGGTCGAACCTTTTGCGAGCTTGAAGAGAATGTTCTCGTCGCTCGAATCGGGCTGCGAGCGGAGATTCGAAGCCGCCCGAATAACGCCCGACGCTTGCGGCGAACGGTCAGCGAAAGTCTCTGCAAGCTTCTTGCTCTTTTCCATCGTCTCGCTCGTGATGACATTCTGCGCCTCGATCCAGCCTTCGGTCGCCTCGGGATCGTGCGCACGGACGCGAAACCAAAGGACCTTCTCGAAATCCACCTTGTCGAGAACGTCGAGTTTGTCGCCGCGATTCACCTCCAGGACGTCGGCCGCGACGACCGCGTACGATGTCCTTATCTGTGCTGTCTTGGAGATCACGGTCGCAGTGTCCGTTACGCCAAGCGCGCTCGTAACGCCCGAAAAAGCCTGGTCGATGTAGGTGCAGCCGACCTGAAAGAGAGAAAGCACGGCCAACGCCGCGAAAATGTGTCTGGATCTGGATCGCATCATTTAACGAGAAAGTTTTCGCCAGTTATTATAACCCAGCTTGTTCAAAATCGCCTTTTCCCGGCTGCCCGGACCGTCTTTTACTTTAAGCCCGCGGCCCGAGTCAGCAAGCTCAAATCCCGAGTTTCCAAGGGCGGCAGCAATGTCCAGCGGTTCCGTGCGATCGAGCAGCTCTTTTGCGAGCTTCCCTGTGCCATCGTAGACCGAAAATGCTTCGACGATCGCGGGAACTGCGTCAGCCTTTGAAGCCTTTCGACGATCGTGATCGTTGAAAAGTTTCCTCAAAACATCTTCGAGCGAATGCTTTGCCTTGCTTCGCTTTAAGAGTTCGAGATCGAGAATGAAAGCGGCCAGCATTCCGCGGGCGTAAAGTGTCGTTGCGTTGCCCTGCCAACGCGAGTCGGAAGCCATCGCAAGTGACACTCCCTTCGGCGACGTTCGATCGAAGGCGATCGCGGTCGAGAGCTGCGAAACAAAGTCGTCGAATCGGATCCTATTCGTCATAAGCCCGACACGGCTAGCCATATAAAGTGCGGCGCCTTCATAGAACCAATCGTACCGCCCCGCCAAGGCAACGCCGTTCGGCAGCCAAAAGTGAAACAATTCGTGCCGAAGCTGCAGGCTTAAACGCTGCAGCGACTGCGAGTTGAACGGCGCGTCGGACGAGATGACCACGATCGTGCGGCCGCGCGTGTCGGCTTCGAATCTGCCTGGCGGAGTTTCATCAGCAAACTTCATGATCACAATATCGAACGGGCCTTGCGCCGCACCGCCGAAAACACTGCGATACGTCTCGAAAAGTTCCGCGGCCTCTTTGACGGCCGCCTTATCGTCAAAGTTCCAAGCACCTTCGATCAAAAGGCTTAGGTCAGGATCTCCGGTCTTCACAGTGCGGAGATCGGGCAGGATCGCAAACAGTGCGGTAGCGCGGTCAGTGCAGGCATATTTTCCTTCCGTCAAAGAAGAACAGCCGCCCGCACTGATCCCTTTTGCATTGATGATCCGCACCGTCGCCGCAGTAGCTGCGCTGCCAAGAACCAGCGGCAAGATGTCGCCGAGGAACAAGACACCGCGGCCGTTCTTTAGCCACGAGATGTGCGCCTGGCCCGTTCGGTCGGGCGCGTCAAGACGGACAGTGTACGAAAACGCTCCAATGGTTTCAGCGGCCGCATATTCGCCGGGTGCGAACACTTTCGAGGCGACCTCCTGCCCACTTGCCCCGAGCGTTCTCATCCGCGAGATCCGTTCAGCCAGCCCCGAAACGCCTGCAAACTCGCGTTCGAACGCGATATTCCGCACCTCGCCAGCATCAAGAAATCTGCCTGAGACCTCGACAGAATTGCTCTGAGAGTCTAAACGAATCTCCGCATCGATCGCCTGTCCGCAGGAAAACGTCGCACCGGCGGCAACCAAAACGGCCGCCAACGCGATCAAATGAATACCGGCGTTCGCCCGCATTGACTTGAGCTTAGCGAACAAATAAAATAGTTGTTTCTCGATAAGTACTCCCTTGGCGATGAACACCGGTAAACCTCTTTATTAGAGTATTTTATCTTTATGAGTCTTATCAAAGTCGTCATCTACGCAATCGCGTTGGTGCTGAGCCTTCTGTTCATTGGCCGCTTCTTTTTCTAAAAGGGCGGCAAGATCGAAGAACGGGGGGCTAAAACGACGCCGTTCGCCCGTATCCCGCACGCTGTCAGGCGCGCGACAAAGACCTTAGAATCCGGCGGCTCCTGTGAAGCCGCTCTTTTTGTTTTTATTTTGCCCTTTTACCTATCTATCGATCGACCATGTCCAATCATATAAAGATAAAACGTGCCCTCCTGAGCGTATCAGACAAGACGGGATTGAATGAATTCGCCGCCGTGCTCGCGGAGTTCGGCGTGCAGCTGATCTCGACCGGCGGAACTGCACGCAGCCTTCGCGATGCCGGATTCGAGGTGACCGACGTCTCCGAGGTTGCCGGTTTTCCGGAAATGATGGACGGCCGTGTCAAGACGCTGCACCCGAAGATTCACGGTGCATTCCTTGCCCTTCGCGATAACGAAGAGCATATCGCTGCCATGAAAAACCACGGCATCGAACCGATCGACCTCGTCGTCGTTAATCTCTATCCCTTTGAGAAAACGATCGCCAAAGACGGTGTAACGCTCGAAGAGGCCGTCGAGAATATCGACATCGGCGGCCCCGCGATGATCCGCTCGGCATCGAAGAATTGGCGCAGCGTCGCGGTCGTAACTGACGTGAGCGTTTACGGCGAGATCGCAGATGAGCTTCGAGAGAACGACGGCTCTCTCTCGCTTGAGACCCGAGCCAAACTCGCCGCCGCCGCCTACAAACGCACTTCAGAATATGACGCCGCGATCACCGCATATCTTTCGCAGGCGGATTCCGGCGACGATGAGGACGCATTTCCCGCCTCGCTGAATTTGGATGCAAAGAAGGCCGCAGACCTTCGCTACGGCGAAAATCCGCACCAGAAAGCCGCACTCTATACGGCGTCGAGTTCCGGCGTCGCGAATGCAGAGCAGCTTCACGGCAAGGAAATGTCGTACAACAATTACGTCGATACAGACGCGGCGTGGAGCCTTGTCTCGGACTTCAGCGTTCCTGCCGCAGCGATCATAAAGCACACGAATCCGTCGGGCGTCGGTGTCGGCTCTTTCCTTGCCGAGGCATACAAGCGGGCACTTTCGACCGATCCGGTCTCGGCATTCGGCGGCATCGTCGCGTTCAACCGCAAGGTCGATGCCGAAACTGCGAAACTCGTCATCGAGATCTTCAGCGAGGTCGTCGTGGCTCCTGATTTTGAGCCGGAAGCTCTCGATGTTTTCCGCACGAAGAAGAACCTGCGAATTCTTCGCGTCGAGAGCGGCAAGCCCGAATCGACCGTCGTTCGACAGATCTCCGGCGGCTATCTTTTGCAATCCGCGGATCTTCACGTCATCGAAGAGAGTGACCTGCAGACGGTAACAAAACGCAAGCCGACCGAGAGCGAGATGCGCTCGCTTCTGCTTGCGTGGTCTGTCTGCAAGCACGTGAAATCGAACGCGATCGTATTTGCGAACGAGGTGCAGACCCTCGGTGTCGGAGCGGGCCAGATGAACCGCGTAGATTCTGTGAGGATCGCGGCGGCACGAGCAGAACGCTTTGACCTCGAACTGAAAGGCTCGGCGGTCGCCTCGGATGCGTTCTTTCCATTCCGTGATAACGTCGATGAGGCCGCACGTTTTGGCGTCTCTGCGATCATCCAGCCCGGCGGTTCCGTAAAAGACGCTGAATCCATCGAAGCCGCCGACGAACACGGCATCGCGATGGTGTTCACCGGAATTCGGCATTTTAGACACTGACGCGATTGCGAATTCAAGCGGATGCGTGTCAAAATACTTCGCGTGAGAACGGCCGTCATTTATTGTGTTATTTTGCTCGCTTCGGCGCTTTGCGTCTCGGCACAGCAAAGGCCGCTCCTTACCGACGACATCGACATTACGCCGGCCGGTGCCCTCGAGATCAGTGCGGGCGTCGAGTTTTTTCAGGACGCAAGATTTCCGCTCTCCGGAATGGAAGGAGATCTCACGCGGCTTGGCAACATCCGCATAAAGTCAGGCATCGCTCCGAACGTCGAGCTTCAGCTCGAAGGCGTCGTACAGGATTACGTCTCGATCGATTCGATCTCGTCGCCCTCGATCCCGCTTAACATAAGCGGCAACTCCACCCACGACTTTGGCGACATCATCGTTTCCGCAAAGATCAAACTCAGGAACGAGAAGAAGTATCTTCCGGCGATCGGCCTGAAATTCGGCTTCGAGATGCCTAATACCGATCAGGCGAAGGGCATCGGGACGAATCAGATCAATATTTTCAGCAAGATCCTCGTACAGAAAAAATTCGGCAGCGTCGTCCGCGGCACGCCGCGAATGAACTTGATGGGCAACATCGGCATAGGCCTGATGTCCGCACCGCTCGATCGCTTCTCGCAGAATGATGTCATCCTCTACGGACTTGCGGGAATTTATCGCGTCACCGACCACATCAATATCGTTAGCGAGATCAACGGCAGATCGAGTACACGGCGAAGTGCACCGATCGGAACCGAAAGCCAGGGCCAGGTGAGGATCGGAGCACAGTTCCGAGCATCCGGCCTGCGGTTCGATACCGCTGCGGCATTCGGTATCACCCGAAACAGCCCGCGAACCGGCGTTATCTTTGGCGTAACCTACGTCAGCCCGTCGATCTTCACACCCGCAAAATAACTAAACATTGACGGGCCGATTTCCGTGTCCGACCTTTTCCGCCGATCGGATAGAATCGGTAACAAATCTCTTTGCATCTGCGATCGCGTCGAATAGATCCTTGCCGTGTGCGAGGTTCGCGGCGATCGCGGAAGATAGTGCACAGCCCGTTCCGTGGACGGGTTCGCCCGCGATGAATTCCGCCTCGAATTCTTTCGTTTCCTCGCGAAGATAAAGCCGGTCCACGGCCTTCGCCGGCCGCCGCTCAATTGAGTGCCCGCCCTTTATCAACACCGCATTTGCACCGCGATCGAGCATCTTCGCACCCGCGGAATTCAGATCCGCGATCGAAGCGATCCGGCCTCCGACGATGCGCTCGGCCTCGGCTAGGTTCGGGGTTACGACGACTGCCAGCGGAAACATTTTCTCGACAAGGGCGTCGAGCGCAGCATCATCTATAAGGTCGAAACCTGACGTGGAACGCACGACCGGATCGGCCACGACGTTCCGAAGTCGAAACTCCGAAATGCTCGCGGCCACCGCCTCGATCACCTCACGTGTCGGCAGCATTCCCGTCTTCACCGCGGCGATCTCCATATCTTCGGCCACCGCTTTGATCTGCTGATAGACCGTCTCGGCCGACTGCGAAACAGAGCCGAACACGCCCGTCGTATTCTGAAAGGTCAGCGAAGCGATCGCCCCCGTTCCGAAGCAATCGTGCGCCGCAAAGGTCTTGATGTCGGCCAGAACCCCTGCTCCGCCCGAAGGGTCAACTCCAGCTATCGTCAGGCAAACAGGACGCAGATCTTCGTTCATCTTCCTCCAATTATCACGCGGCGAGAGGCTCGATCATTCAGCGATCGGATGGCCGCGACTCCGTCCGCTCCGCTTTCCAATGCTTCCGTAAAATTCCGCTCGTCGATACCGCCAAGAGCAAGAAGTTTTGAATCGCCGGCAGCGTTGACCGCTTCGACAAGCGCATCGAGCCCGACAGCTTCGCCTTTGCCGGGCGAAGCAAAAACAGGGCCGAAAAGAATGATGTCCGCACCCGCATCGCCCGCCCGCTTAACTTCAGCAATAGTGTGCGCCGAGCAGCTGATGACGCCTTCGGCCCCGACTATCTTCCGCACCGCTTCGACGCTCAACGAACGCGTCGTAAGGTGCACGCCGTCGGAGCCGGCCGCCTTGGCGATATCCGTGCGATCGTTCACAAGAAGTTTCGTTCGGCTGCCCTTAAGCGAATCGGCGAGACGGCTCGAAAGGAAACTCAAATTCCGTGCCGAGAGGGCCTTCTCGCGGATCTGGATGACATCGACGCCGTCCGCGGCAGCTTCGGCAAGCAGCCGGACGAATTCGTCCGAGCGGGACGTGAAATTTTCCTGAGTAAGTTCGCCGCTTGTAATGAGGTAAGTGATCGGAGGCTCGATCGTCATTTCGGATCTGTCGGATTGAGCTTGTGGAGCATCGCGACCGTCTTATTGAAACTGAACATTTCCCACACGGCGATGATGATGTTCAGAACGCCCAATCCCGTTACCGCACCGCGAAACCATGTGGAAGCTATCGCTCTTTGGATAGACGGCATTCCGGATCTGTCGGCAACGTACGCAAGTAGATAATTGTCTGCCCACGGCCCGAAAAGCGCGTCCCAAGGCGACAGGATCAGATACATCCCGAGCAGCAGGCAGAGAATGATAAAGAAAATGACGGTAAGGCGTTCCACCATACCGTCAAATTATAACTAAACACGCAATCGAAAACTATCGCTAATGCACGGCCATCTCGCTCCGCACTCGGCTTGCCACGTCACGAAAATCTACGTTCTCGGTATAGACCTGCTCGTAAAAGCGGTGCGCATCGACGGGATTGCCTGCCGCATCGTAGGCAGTAGCAAGCTCGTACCAAAGTCCATGCCGCTCCGAATCATCCAGATTAGGCGTTTCAAGGGCACGTGTGAACCAAGTAACGGCCATGCTTGCGTGGCCCGTTGCCATAAAGCAATGCCCCAAGAGGTTCGCGCAATGAAAGAATCTGCGGGTGCCGTCAAGCGGCGAGACGAGCGAGATCGCCTCCTGGAAAATACGTATCGCGTCTTCGGTCAGGCCCATTTCCTGATACGCGATCGCAGTGTGATATTTCGTGTCGTAATCTTCATCCGAAGGCAGCTCGTCGGTCAGGCCGAACTCGCTGCGCATATCCTCGACCGTGAGACTGTGGTTCGAGGCAGCCTTGTTGCGCAAGGCAGCAACCTTTTTCTTAACGTCCTCGATCTCGGGCCTACGGCCAAATTCGGCCTCGATCTCATCGATCGCCTTCGCCGCAAGCTCGTGATATTCGTTGTCGATGTAGAAGCTGATGCTCTCAAGATCTTTTACGAACTTCGCCTCATCGGCCTCGCTCGCGACCGATCTTTCGGACAGCGTTTGTATCGCGACCGGCTCAGGTTCGACAGGTATCGGTGCCGGAGCATCTTCCGTCTGCGCCTCGACGATGACCGGTGAAACCTCTTGCTCTTGCTCTTGCTCTTGCTCTTCCTCAACCACGGCCACGGCCGGCTGAACCTCGGGTGAATCAAATCCGGCACGGAAAAGTTCAACGTCGAGGTCGTCTTCAGCAAAGCCGTGGAGCTCCTTCAATTCCGCTAAACGCTCGCTGAACTGCGTCTCGAACGGACGAACGATCACTAGCTGCGACAGCGCAAATCTTTCGTCATCCGCCTCATTCTTTGCCCGGGCTGAGACCGCAAGACGTTCGAGCGCAACGCGGAATGCCTCTTCGTCCTTGACCCAGGAACAATATCGCACCAACAGACGCAATGCCGGCACATGCGACGGATCGCGTTCCAGGATCTCGGATATCCAGCGGCTGCAATCCTCGGCCTGTCCGCCTGCAAGCAGGTACTCGGACGACATCGAAAGGATCCTGGCCGCCGAATCAAGATCATCCGCTTTTAGATAAAGGCCTATCAGATCAAGCAGTTTCGGATAATTCGCCGGCTCGATCTCGACCAGCTGGAGCACGGCACGCTCAGCGCCATCCGTATTCCCGGAATCGATGTGGCAATCGATGAGCAGATAAAGGATGTCGCGATTGTAGGGCTCTTTTTGAAGGATGCCTTCAAGATATTCGACGGCCTTAGAAACTTTGCCGAGCGCCGAATACGAGCGGATCAAACCGTCGAGCGTACGGAGAGCGTCCGGCTGAATGTCCAAGCTGCGCTGAAACGCCTTTACCGCTTCTTCGTGATCGCCGTGGCGGTCGAATCTTCCGCCCGCCTCTGCGAACGCCTCGGCCGCGTCCTCGCTTTCGCCTTCTTTCAAATATGACTCTGCAAGGCTAAGGCAAACCTCGGTATTGTTCGGGTCAAGCAGTGCGATCTGCTTCCACATCGCCAAAGCCTCGATCCGTTTGCCCGTCGCCTCGTAATGTCTGGCGAGAGTCTCGTAATGCGAACGCGCCTCGCTCAGCGAACCCTTTAACTTGTAAAGTTCGGCGAGCTTGTTAGAAACCTCGATCGAATCCGGCTGGAGACGCGCGACCTTGTTGTAGATCGCGATCGCCTTCTGGGCAAATCCCTGCGTCGCGTAGTGTTCCGCGACCTTCATATAGCACTCGACCGCCTGCCGGCGATCTGAGGTCTTTGCGTGAAGGTCGCCGAGCATATTCATCGTTGTAATGTCCCTCGGATCGTGGGCTACAACTGCCTGATACTCGTTAATTGCGAGTCGAATCTTCCCTTGTGCGACATGCTTTTCAGCATTTCGCATCGCCTTTGTCTTGTCGAAACTCATCTTTTACTGAAATCCCACCGGAAAGGCCGATCTAACGCCCAAAAAAATTGCGAATGGATGGACACAAAGGTCAAGAAAGCGATTGACCCGTGCTGAGTAGATTAGCAGAATGCAACAAGGAACGTCAAACATTTTATACAATGTTGAACGATGCATCGGTCAAAATGAACGATTTTGATTTATATCAGCCTTTCTCTTACTCTAAACACTTCAGAATCCTCTATGAAGGCAGTCATTCTAGCAGGTGGAAAAGGCACGCGGCTTCGGCCGCTCACCATCTATACGCCGAAGCCGATCGTGCCCGTCGTCAATCGTCCGTTCCTCGAATATCAGATCGAGGTGCTGAAGCGGGCCGGCGTGGACGATATCGCGATCTCGCTCAGCTATCAACCTGATAAGATCGAGCATTTCTGGGGCGACGGCAGCGACCTCGGAGTTCGCTTGAGCTATATTACGGAAGCTTCGCCGCTCGGTACGGGCGGAGCGTATAGGTTCGCCGCGGACGGCTGCGATACGACGACCGTTGTCGTCAACGGCGACATTTTGACGGACATCGACCTCGGGGCCGTGATCGAAACGCACCGTGCGCGTAACGCGACCGCGACCTTGACCCTTACCCGCGTCGAGGATACTTCCCGTTACGGCCTCGTCGAGACGACCGCCGATAGTGCGATCACTCGCTTCCTTGAAAAGCCGAAGCCCGAAGAAGCTGCGGCCCTTGGGGTGAACACGATCAACGCCGGCATCTACATCCTCGAACCCGAGATCCTCGCTCTCGCTCCAAAGGGCGAGAACCGCTCGTTCGAGACACAGATAATGCCCGAGATCATCGAGCGCGGAATGCCGTTCTACGGCCACGTTATCGAATCCAACTATTGGAGCGATATCGGCACTCCGGCAACATACCTGACAGCGAATCTCGACCTGCTCACCGGCAAGATCCGCGGATTCGAACTGCAGTCGAATTCAGGCTCGGACATCGCGACGGCAGCGGTCGTTGACGATCTTTCCCGGCTCGCCGAGGATTGCAACATCAAGCCCGGTGCCGAGATCAAATGCTCGGTTCTCGGCCGCGGCGTCCTGGTCGAAGAGCGGGCCATCGTCGAAAATTCGGTGATCTGGCCGCATACGCGGATCGCTGCCGGTGCCGTGATACGCGATTCTGTCGTCGGCAAGAGCTGCCATATCGGCCGCAAAGCGACCGTGACCAACGGCGCGATCCTTGGCGATAAGACGCAGCTCACCGACTACACGCGCGTTTAACGTCAAATGCCTGAACTGCCCGAAGTCGATCTCGTCGCACGCCAACTGCAACGCCTTCTCAAAGGCCGAACCATCGAGACGGCCAAACTCATTCGCGCTCGGCTTGCTCCATCGACGACGCCCGCTGTATTCTCACGGCGACTCCGAGACTCCACCTTTACGGAGGTTCGACGACGGGGTAAATACATCCTCATAGAATTCGACATTTCGCACACGCTTCTCGTGCATCTACGAATGAGCGGGAGATTTATGCTCCTCGACGAAGAGGACGAGAACCCGAAGTTCGCCCACGCCGTCTTTCAACTCACCGACGGCCAACGGCTCGTATTCGACGATCAGCGGCATTTCGGCCTGATGAAGATCGTCAAGACAAATGAGATTGCAAGCTCACCGGAGATCGCAAAACTTGCTCCCGAACCGTTCTCGGAAGAATTTACCGTAGATCAGTTTCATCGCTCACTCAAAGCCGCACGCCGCACTCTAAAGGAATTTCTCCTCGATCAAACAAAAGTTACGGGTCTCGGGAACATCTATGCGGCCGAAGTGATGTACGCTGCGGGCGTTCACCCGTCCGTCAAAGCGAATCGTATCTCACGTCCGCGTGCCGAGAGGCTCTTTTCCGCGATTGAGCTCACGCTCAGACAGGCTCTCAAAATGTCGAAACGCGGCAAGCTCGATCCGAGGAATATCAATGGCAACTACGCCCCGGAGAATGGCCGTTGGCTCGTTTACGGCCGCGAGGGAAAACCGTGCGAAACCTGCTCGAACATGATCAAGCGGATCACTCACGCCGGCAGATCCACCTATTTTTGCCCCGTGTGTCAGCGTCGATAGTGGCGTAACTCCTTGACACCACGCATTGAAAGGCACAATATCGATGTAAAGATCGTGGTGAGTTATTGCGACTTGCGACCACGTTAAATAAACCGCTAAACAGCTGATGCATATTCAAAGTTTTTGAAAAGGTCTCGCTGGTTTGGCGAGGCCTTTTTAGGGTTTTTATGAAAAAGTTTCGCGACCTTATCGGAGGCGAAGGCGTTTATGTGTTTGACGGCGCCGTCGGCACACGTCTTTACGATAAGGGCATCTACATCAATCGCAGCTACGATGAGCTGAATCTCACGCAGCCGGATCTCGTCAAGGAAGTGCACGACGAATACGTTGCGGCCGGTGCCGACATCATTGAGACGAACACATTCGGCGCGACTCGCCCGAAGCTTCTGCCCTACGGCCTCGAATCGAAGCTGCATGAGATCAATGTTGCCGCCGCCCGGATCGCACGGCAAGCCGCAGGCGAAAAGGCATTCGTCGCCGGAGCGATCGGCCCGCTCGGTCTTCGCATCGAGCCTTTCGGCCCGACGTCGTTCGACGAAGCAAAGGGCTACTACCTCGAACAGGTCAACGCTCTACTCGAAGGCGGCGTCGATCTCTTCGTCCTCGAAACATTCTCGGAACTTGAGATCATCGAGCAGGCGATCAGGGCTGTCCGCGAAGTCAGCGATCTTCCCATAGTCGCCCAGATGACGATCCAGATGGACGGCAAGACCGCTTTCGGAAGTACGCCTGAGACGATAGCGACCCGTCTTGACGAACTCGGTGCCGACATTGTCGGCCTGAACTGCGGAATGGGCCCGAATCACCTATTGAACGCTCTCGAAAAGATGCGTGCCGTAACCGAAAAAGATCTTTCGGCCCAGCCGAACGCGGGACTTCCGCGTGACGTTCAGGGACGGCAGTTCTACATGGGTTCGCCCGAATATATGGCGACCTTTGCAAAGCGTTTCGTGTCCGCCGGTGCGAGATTCATCGGCGGATGCTGCGGAACTACGCCGACGCACATCAAGCTTATTGCCGATGCGGTCCGCTCGATCAGCCCTCGTCAGGCGATCAGCGAAGCGCGCCGCCAGATCGTTGCCGTCGCCGAGATAAAGCCGCCCGACATTCAGGTTGTGCCCAAGGAGGACCGAAGCCTTTGGTCGAAGAAGATCGCACGCGGCGAGTTCGTTACTTCTGTCGAAGTTCTCCCGCCAAAGGGCTGCGACGCGGACAAAACACTCGAATCGATCCGTCTTTTGCACGAAGCCGGAGTTGACGGCGTGAACATTCCCGACGGCCCGCGCGCCCAAACGCGTATGTCGGCACTTGCGACCGCAGTTCTCGTCCAGGAAAAGGTCGGCATCGAACCCGTGCTTCACTATTGCTGCCGCGACCGCAACTTGCTCGGGATGATGTCCGATCTTCTCGGTGCCGCCGCTTTGGGGCTGCACAACTTGCTGCTTATCACGGGCGACCCGCCGAAAATGGGGCCGTATCCGGACGCGACGGCCGTCTTCGACATAGACTCCATCGGCCTCACGAACATGGCGAACAAGCTCAACCACGGCCTCGATCTCGGCAACAACCCGATCGGCAAGCCTACCGAGTTCTCGATCGGCGTCGGCGTGAATCCCGGTGCAATAAATCTCGACGAAGAGATCCGCCGATTCGAGTGGAAGGTCGAGGCAGGAGCGGAATATGCCATCACTCAGCCCGTTTTTGATACCGAGCAGCTTCGGCACTTCCTCGAACGCATCTCGCACGTTCGCGTGCCCGTAGTTGCTGGCATCTGGCCGCTCGTTTCATACCGCAACGCCGAATTCATGCACAACGAAGTTCCCGGCGTGAATGTAACGCAGGAGATCCTCGAAAGGATGCGAATCGCCTCCGACAAGAGCAAAGAACACTCACGCGAAGAAGGCATCGTGATCGCACGCGAATCGCTGCTTGAGGTCCGCGACGCCATTCAGGGCGTTCAGGTCTCGGCACCGTTCGGCAACGTGAAATACGCCCTCCAGGTGTTCGAAGCACTCGAAGAAAGCTAACCAGCGGGCAGTCAGGCTCTTGTCAGTACCGCCTGCGTGAGCGGGCGGTCAGCGTTGCCGCAAGCCCGCACGTTAGTAAGGGCGTGAAATTCAACGCAGATTCCCGCCGAATTGCCACGGCATTCATGCCGTGGGACCGTGCCACAAAACCAACCTCGGAGGCGGCTCGCCGCCGACAAAACCTCGATGTTTGTTCCGTTCCGCGCGGAACAGAACAAGCGGAACAAAACGGAACAAAAATCGGC
>CALMYB010000018.1 GCA_937873515.1 uncultured Acidobacteriota bacterium | reverse complement strand
GTCTTCCCGTGGTCCACGTGACCGATCGTCCCTATGTTCACGTGCGGCTTACTACGATCGAATTTCTCTTTGCTCATAATGTTAAGTTTCCTGTTTTCTTAATTTATGAGAAGGGACTGAAGAATATGACTTCAACCCTTCATCCCTTTTCTTAACTACTTGCCCCTTTAACCTTGGCAATGATCTCTTCTGCAACATTTCGCGGAGCTTCGGCATAACGCTCGAAGTGCATCGACGAAGTTGCTCGTCCCTGCGTCGCCGAACGAAGATCGGTCGTATAGCCGAACATCTCCGAAAGCGGCACGAAAGCCGTAACGACCGAAACATTGCCCGGACGCGGCTCCATCTTCTCGATCTGGCCGCGGCGGCGGTTAAGGTCGCCGTTGACCGAACCCATATACTCCTCAGGCGTCACGACCTCGACACGCATGATCGGTTCGAGCAGAACAGGTTTTGCCTTCTTAACGGCATCCTGAAACGCGAGCGAACCGGCGATGTGGAACGAGCGTTCGTCCGAGTCGACCTCGTGATACGAACCGAAAACAAGGCTTGCCTTGATGTCAACAAGTTCGTAGCCGGCGAGGAATCCGCGACGCATCGCATCCTGAATACCTTCGGAAACCGGCTTGATGAACTGACGCGGGATCGCACCTCCAGTGATCTTATCTTCGAAAACAAAGCCTTCGCCGGGTGCCGGCTCGACCTGGAGTTCAACGTGACCGAATTGGCCGCGGCCTCCCGACTGCTTTTTGAAGATCTCTTTGCCCGGTGCCGCCATCGTGATCGTTTCGCGGTAAGCCACCTGCGGTTTACCAACATTCGCCTCGACACCGAATTCACGCTTCATGCGGTCAACAATGATCTCAAGGTGAAGTTCGCCCATACCGGCGATGATCGTCTGGCCCGTTTCGTGATCGGTAGAAACCTGGAACGACGGATCTTCCTGCGCAAGGCGGTTGAGCGCGATGCCCATCTTGTCCTGATCCGCACGTGTTTTCGGTTCGACCGCAACACGCACAACGGGATCCGGGAATTCCATCGACTCGAGGATGATCTGTTTCGTCTCGTCCGAGATCGTGTCGCCCGTGGTCACGTTCTTCATGCCGCCGATCGCAACGATCTCGCCTGCTGCCGCGGAATCGACGTCTTCACGCTTGTTGGCGTGCATCAACATTAGGCGGCCAACACGCTCTTTCGTACTTTTGATCGTATTGTAAACGTATGAACCGGAAGTTACTGTGCCCGAATAAATGCGGACGAAGGCGAGCTGGCCAAGGTGTTTGTCGGCCATCAGCTTGAACACAAGGCCCGAGAACGGCTCTTTCGCATCCGCCGCACGCGTCTCAACTTCGTCAGATCTCGGATTTGTGCCTTCAACGGCAGGAATATCAAGCGGGCTCGGGAGGTAATCGACGACGGCGTCAAGCAGCGTCTGAACGCCTTTATTCTTGAAGGCTGAACCGGTAACAACGGGAACGAGCTTAAGTTCGAGCGTGCCCTTGCGGAGAGCTTTGCGAAGTTCGTCTTCTGAGATCTCCTCGCCTTCGAGGTATTTCATCATCAGGTCATCGTCCACGCTCGCCGCAGCTTCGACCAATTTCTCACGCCATTCTTTCGCAGAATCGACGAGGTCGGCCGGAATATCGGTCGTCTCGTATTGGGCGCCTTTCGTCTCGTCGTTCCAAATCAGGCCCTTCATCGCGACCAGGTCAACGACACCCTTGAGGTGCTCTTCAACACCGATCGGAATCTGCAAAGCGACCGCATTTGCACCCAAACGGGTCAGGATCGAGTCAAAACTGCGTTCAAAAGAAGCACCCGCTCGGTCCAGCTTATTGATAAAACAAATACGCGGAACACCGTATTTATCAGCCTGACGCCAAACCGTTTCAGACTGCGGCTCGACACCGGCAACGCCATCAAAAACTGCGACCGCACCGTCAAGCACACGGAGCGAACGCTCAACTTCCATCGTGAAGTCAACGTGGCCCGGCGTATCAATGATGTTAATTCGGTGCTCGACGCCGTTTCGCTTCCAGAAACAGGTGGTCGCAGCCGACGTGATCGTAATGCCGCGCTCCTGCTCCTGCTCCATCCAGTCCATCGTCGCCGTTCCTTCGTGAACTTCGCCGATCTTGTGGGAAACACCGGTATAGAACAAAATGCGTTCGGACGTCGTGGTCTTGCCCGCATCAATGTGGGCCATGATCCCGATGTTTCTAAATTTGTCTAAACTAATCTGTGCCATTGTTAACCGTTCATCGTTAGTCGTTAATCGCCGCGAGCCCAATTAACCATTAACAATTCACCATTCACCATTAACTAAAACCTATAATGCGCGAACGCTTTGTTCGCCTCTGCCATGCGGTGGACATCATCCTTCTTCTTCAACGCGCCGCCGCGACCGTTCGTCGAATCGAGAAGTTCGCCTACGAGGCGGTCTTCCATCGTCTTTTCGCTGCGATTGCGTGCATTAGAGACGATCCAGCGTATCGCAAGCGTATTGCGGCGGTCGCGCGAAACTTCGAGCGGTACCTGATAGGTCGCACCGCCGATACGACGCGATTTGACCTCAAGCGTCGGGGCAACCGTATCCAGGGCCTTCTTGAAGACCTTGAGCGGCTCTTCGCCCGTCTTTTCGCCGATCTTGGTCATCGCACCGTAGAAGATCTGTTCAGCTACGGTCTTTTTTCCCTGCCACATCAAACCATTGATGAACTTCGTGACCGCGATGCTGTTATAGATCGGGTCGGGAAGGATCTCTCTTTTTGCTGCAACTCTACGTCTTGGCATAATCTCTCGTTGATCGTGAATTGTGAATGGCGAATTGATGATCGTTAATACTCTTTACGATTACGATTCACTATTTACGATTCACTATTTACTCCCTTTTGGCCTCTTTGCACCGTACTTCGAACGTGCCTGATTGCGGTTTGCGACACCCGAAGCGTCGAGCGTTCCGCGAACTACGTGATAACGCACACCCGGAAGATCCTTTACACGGCCGCCGCGGATAAGCACGATCGAGTGCTCCTGCAGGTTGTGGCCGATACCGGGAATATAGGTCGTAACCTCGATCTGGTTCGTCAGGCGAACACGAGCCACTTTACGAAGCGCCGAATTCGGCTTTTTCGGTGTGGAGGTGTAAACGCGTGTGCAGACGCCGCGTTTCTGCGGGTTTGCCTGGAGGGCCGGGCTGGCAGTCTTGTACTGCACCCTTTGGCGTCCTTTTCGAACTAGTTGGTTGATTGTAGGCATCGTCTATTCTCGTTCCTATCCTGCTAAAAAAGACAAAGTCAAAGTCTTACCTGACTCTTTCCGGATGCTTATGTCCGGCAGTTAGCTCAAGCAGCATCTTTGCTGAATGAATTAAATTTAAGCTCTTAAACCCTTGAAAAATCTCACTTTGCTGTGGCGTGGTTTGTTAAGAAGTGTTCTTTATATGCCGCCTCTCACGGGTGTCCGCAAGCCGCTTTACGCTACAATTCCTGCTTCGATTCTCAAGTATCCTCAGTCTTGCAAACTCATCAGAACTCGCAAGACTCCCGGGCCGTTAAAGTCCGAAACTTTAGATACTACGAATTTCCCTAGTGTGTGTCAAGGCGGGAGAGAGGTGCTGTTCGTTCGCGGACATTTCGGCTGGGCAAGCGGTGACAAAGCCCGATTCACCGAGCCGCTGACTTATACACGACTTCCTTTCGGGATCGCACAGCGGCGTTCGGGACATCCACCTTTACGCTGATCGTTCTTTTCTCTCCGTCTTTAGGCGTGTCAGTCGGTGAGTAGCCAAGTCTATAGGTCGTTCCTAGCTCTGCAGCGATGGTTCGAAAGGTCGAGGACAAATCATTGATCGAGTTGACCTTATATGCGCGACCGCCGGTCCGTTCGGCAAGTCCCTTCATGTAGCGATCCACACGAGCGATCAACTTCTCTATCTCCTTTCTGCTTGCCCCTTTCGTCGAGCCGTTCGGCGGTACGATCTGGAACTGATCCACTACAACTCTGGAAAAGTCAGGATCGGCCTGCGGATACTCCCCGAACTGAAGCGTGTAGATCACTGCTTCTTGTTCCTCAGCATTTCGAAGATTGCTCTTCGCCGATGCATGTCGCCCGAATTGCTCGCCGTCGGAGAAAAGAACAAGAGCCTTCTTTCCTTTTATAGGTTCGAGAAACTTCAGCGCTTTCTTTACGGCATCAAATGTCGTGGTGTACGAAGAATCCCGGCCGTTCGCCTCAATATCGACAACTTGATCAAAATCTTTTCTCTTGGTCGGTTCCAGCAAGATATGAATTTTCGTGTCGTCCGTGAAGAACGCCACTGCAATTCTGTCCTCAGATCGTAATTGCGAAACAAATGTGTTCGCCGCTCGAACAACCTCCGGCATGTAATCCCGCACTGAGCCGCTCGTATCAAACAACAACAGGGCGGTAAAGGGCTCGTCAACGGACTCAAAGAATTCGATCTTTTGCTGAACACCGTTTTCAAGCAGGTTGAAGTTGCTTTGATCTAAACCGCCAATGAAACGCCCGTCCCGATCGTACACGCAGGCTGATACCACCGTTAAGTCTGTATGCACGCGGATAACCCGGTTCTCGCTTTGTCCCCTCAAAGTTGGCGGAAAATCCAAGACAACGACGATTAGGAGGAAGACGAATTTTGCTCTTGCGAGCATCATAGTCAGGCGACCTAAATACATGGCGGAAGCCCATTCGATCCAACGCAGTACTCGTGGTCAGGGCAACTGACACAGCTATATCCCCCAACATCGCAGATCTCAAAATATCCCGAATGGGTACATGTAGGCGGATTGCCGGGTGTGCAGTGGTCACCGTAATGTACCGTGCATTGTTGCTCGTACGGATTTGAATGATTATCACACCATTCAGCATGGCTCATACAGAGCGAGAACGGGCCGGCACAACTTGCAAGACAGGTTCCGCAAGTCGCATCATCGGATTCGCTGCCGCAGCTTTCGCTGCACTGGTCGTGGCACATTGCCTCGTCAGCTTCACAGTCCTGAATGCACGCCGTTGCCATGGTCGGCTGTGTAGTATGAACGCCGAGATACCATGCCGCACCTCCTATGACCATGGCAATTAACAATTTTCTAAGCAAGGACAAATTACTTTTCATTTAACACCTCCTGTTACTTCATAGCGAATCAGATGAGCCAAAGAGAGCAAATATTTCAGCTTCTCCTGAGGGCGGTAATTTCCCTACCCATCGATTCAGGTTAGTTCCGGATTCATCGATTAGGATGACGGTCGGTGTTCCATCAACGCCGAGTTTATTGAATGATGTAGTTATGACTTGATCAACCTGAACCCCCTTTCCTTCGAGGTACTTCACGCCAGCTTCAGCGTCTGCCGGAAAGACCGCGATCAGCTTGAGGGCGTGATTTGCGCCGTTGGTCGCCGCGAGTTTCGAATAAAATGGCATGCTCTCGGCACAGAAATGGCAAGTGGTTGAGAGAGCAAATATAAGGTTGCGGTGTTCTAGTCTTACGCCATCTAACTGAATTGCGGATCCGACCTTCGGGCCGTCTTTAGTAAAAGGAGTTGGTCCGGAGTGAACAAATTGACCCCGCAACACGGCGTAACCTAGAAAGCCGGCAGCGACTATGATCGCCAGGTTGGCTATTACTTCGAGTTTCTTTTCGAAAGCGGGCATAGTGAGATGCCTCAATTTTTAAGCAATGTAGTAAGCCTACGCCCCCCCCCCAGAAATGTCAAGGATTTTTTTACCCGCAAATTTCGTCGATCTGCGGGCCGTATTTTTCGTCCACGACGCTGCGTTTGATCTTGAGAGTTGGCGTCATTTCGCCTTTGTCGATGGAGAATTCTCGTGGGAGGAGAGCGACGCGCTTTACGCGCTCGTAGTCCGAAAGTTCAGCGGTGAGGGCGACAGCATCCTTTTGAACACGCTTGATAAAAGCCGGATCGGCCGCAAGTTCTTCGCGCGGTCGAGAAACATCGGCCCCAGCAGCCTTCATCTCTTCTTTGAGAGCCTCCCAATCGGGCACTATCAGGACGCCAACCTGTTTGCGGCCCGAACCAACGACAACCGCCTGCCCGACAAGCGGACTCTGTTTCAAAAGGCTTTCGACCTGCAGAGGTGCTATGTATTTGCCGTTCGAGAGCTTGAAAAGATCCTTGATGCGATCGGTAATGTAAAAGTGACCATCGGTGTCCGTGTAGCCGATGTCGCCTGTGTGATAAAAGCCTTCCGGATCGATGGCCTGTGCGGTCGCGTCCGCGTCGTTGTAATAACCGAGCATCACGCAGCGGCCGCGTATGAGAACCTCGCCGTCCTTCTCGGCGATCTTCATCTCGATCCCTTCAAAAGGCCGCCCGATCGAGCCGACCTTGTTATCTTCCGGGCGATTTGCGCAGACGATGCAGGCCTCGGTCATTCCGTAACCCTGTAGTATGGGAATTCCCGCGGCCCAGAACGCGTAACTGAGCTTCTTTGAGAGCGGAGCGCCGCCCGAGACGAAGAATCTCAATGCACCGCCGACGCCTTCGCGCCATTTCGAGAAGACAAGTTTGTCCGCGATGAGGTGCTTTGCTTTTAATGCTGCAGGCACGCGTTCGTGCGTGTCCTTGAACGACCAATATTCCTGCCCGACCTGCAGAGACCACTCGAAAAGGCGCGTTTTAATCCCGCCTGCGGACATCCCCTTTTTGACGATCTTATGATGCACCTGCTCGAAAAGCCTCGGGACCGCCGTCATTATCGTCGGCTTTACTTCTTTCAGGTAATTCGCGATCTGCTCGAACGCTGAGCAGTAGTGCACAAGCACGCCATTTGCCGTTAGGACGTAGAACACTGCCCTCTCAAAAATGTGCGAGAGCGGCAGCACCGCGAGGCTTCGGTCGTGCGAAAGGATCGGCAGGCCTTTAGAGATCGAGGTGATATTCGAGACGAAATTGTCGTGCGAGAGCATCACGCCCTTCGGTGTGCCGGTTGTCCCCGAAGTGTAAATTATCGTCGCTAGATCATCTGCCGAGATCGCAGCTACCTTATCTTCGAGAAAATGCGGATATTCATTCAGATACTCTCGCCCTGCATTTTCGAGAGCCTCAAGCGTCGCGGACTTCGCCCCGTTCTCCTCAACATCATCGAAAAAGATCACCTTCTGCAGGTTCTCGACCGTCTGAACGCCTTCTTTTGCGTGCTTCCAAAGCTTTTCGCCCGAAACGAAAAGCATCTTTGCACCGGAATTCTCAAGAATGTAGCGTATCTGATCGACGGCCTGCGTCGTATAGATAGGCACGTTGACCGCGCCAAGGCTCAAGATCGCAAGGTCAACAAGCGACCATTCGGGCCTATTCTCCGAGATGATCGCCAGGCGGTCGCCGGCCTCGATGCCCCAGGCCTCAAGTCCTGCCGCATAGCGTCGGACACGATCGACCATTTCGGCGCCTTTTAGGAACTGCCACGCATCGCCGCACTTAAAACCGACGACCGGATGATTCGCCCGCCTTTGAAACGCCTCAAGGCAATAGGACGGAAGATTTTGCGGGATCTGATCGAAGTCTTTGAGATTAGGTGCGGTCATTTGTGGATAGCAACCGCTTGTCCAGCGTTATCGACGGCTCAAGACGGGAGTTTTGTTGCAATTCTTGCAAAACATAAGCCGCAAGTCCACTTGAGCCGCCGGCAACCTCATAACGAAGGGCCAAAAGCGAAGGTCCGCCGACCTTTCACTTTTGACCTATCAGTTATTCCTTATTTCGGATCTAGCTGCGTTTCAATTCGATGCCGGTGGCCTCGAACGAGATCTCGGTGACCGAACCGTCCGCATTGCGATTGTCGAATTTCGCACCGTCCTCTTCGATCATATGATCGACCTCGGCCTTCGTGAGAGTTTTCACCTGGAATTCGCCCTCGACGCGAGCGGTCGCGCCAGCCGACTGAAGCGGAATGAAAAATGCGTGGCCCTTCATTTTTACACGTACGCTCTTTTCGCCCTGCTTTTCAGCGACTTCGGCCCAGCAGCCTTCCATTTTGCACGAGCGCACGACGACGCCCTCGATAATGACCTTCTTACCCGCGAATTTCTCCGGTTTTGCGAGAGCCTTCGATAGCGAGACCTTCTTTGAGCTGCCGATCGCGTCGCCGCGTTTGAGCCAACCGTCGGTAGGAATTACGGCCGTTTTGTCGGCCTCGGTCGGCTTCTTACCGCCCTCCATTCCTTCCATACCTTTTTCCTGGCCGAACGCGGTAGCCGAGATCGCTAAGATCAAACCAGCGAGAACAATGAGACTTTTGAATTTCATATATTTAAGGGTCTATGGTAGTTAAGCTGAAAAACGTATAGGCTAAACTACTGAAATGAAACAACTAAACCGCTATTATCGGCGT
>CALMYB010000017.1 GCA_937873515.1 uncultured Acidobacteriota bacterium | reverse complement strand
TCCATGTGCTGCCCGCATTCTTAGGAAGCTCCTTCCCGAACCAGCCCGTCTTCTTCCCAGATAACGCATCCGTTCTCCGTCCCGGCAGTGAAATCACCGGAGCCGTGATCTGGAAATTGCCGTTACCCGCACCGCCGTCCATCGGGCCGCCGGGAGGATTGCCGGGCTGATTGCCCGGTTCGATGGCCGATTCCCAATTATCTTCGTTCCATCCGTAATCGTCGGGCAGTAGATTCGAGACCACCCTTTCCGCTTTTTGTTGCTGGTCAGACCTCGAGCCTTTGGTATTAGAGTTCTTCCGCGTCGATATACGCGTGGTTACTGCCCCTTTATTTATTAACTCCTCATCTTCTTCGACCGGAGTAACCGTGATCGTTACTTCATCAAAATGTCCACCGCTTGTCGCACGCAGCTTGAACGTCCCCGGAAGTTCGGCTTTGAATAGATTTGCCACCAACGGCTTAGGCGACATACGTTCTTCCGTATCGGTGATCAGCCAGTCGAAATCCACGCCCGAAAGCGAATCGCCGTTGTAGTCATAGGCAACAGCAGCAAAGATATATTCGCTTCCTTCCGGGAGCTCCACCGATCCGGGGAATATTTTTATACTGGCAATATCCTGTGTTTGAGAGCCTGATTTCGATCCGAAGAACGCAAAGCCAGCCATGACCCAGCGATTCAAATTATTAGTAAGAGTTCCCGACAGATATAAAAAACGAACCGATCGCGCAGTATTCCTAACATATCCCTTCAACTCCGTCGGCGCCGCAGGAGCCGAGATAGTTAAAATACAGAGGATCAGAAATGCACAGGTAAATCGCGTGAGTATTCCATAGCGACGAGACAAATTTACTAAACGGGTCGATGGCTTGGTTCGCTTTTTAGAAGACATGAGGGCTCTCCTTTTTTGAACAAATTTGACCACGAGTTGAAGCAGCTTTAGTAGTTGTTGCTTCAGGGAAACGAAAAAGTGACACAACCATATCAGACGTAATGCTTGCGTGTCAATAAAATCATTGAATGCTGTCGCGAGCACAACATATGTCCGGTATAAATAGCAGATGATCTGTCCGCTTTTGCAGCGGCGAGGGGTGAGTGAAAATAGCTTGAGGGAGGGACGAACTATGAGGAACTACTCCGAGGCCGCAATGGAGAAAGCGATGACAAGACAAGAGATAATATTGAGGCGTATGTGAAGAAGACAAGCTGGATAAAGGCGGCGGAGATATTGGGGATGAGCTGCCGGCACCTAAGGCGGATAAAGGAGCGGTGTGAGGCTATGGGGTATGAGGGATTGTTTGACGGGCGCAGGGGGAAAGGCGAGTTCGCGACGGATACCCGTGGAGACGGTGGAGGAGGTATTGAGGTTGTATCGGGAAGAGTATTTCGATCACAACGTGAGTCATTTTCACGAGAAGCTGGCGGAGAAGCACTCGACCTGCTCGGGCACAAATAATCTGCCCACTTTCTTTAGGATGTAATGATCGGCGCGGCCATAACGGACGATCTAGATCAATATGCGAAAAGACCGCATTTGTGCAGAGTGCCGAAACGTCTGGATCTTAGCCCGTCGACTCCTGATTACTCTTAAAAGTTTTAAAACCTTGCGCTCAGCATTGAGCGGCAGACTGAATCAGCAAGACTCATAGCAGAATACCTATCGAAGCGAACGGACATTACGAAGGTCTATTATCCCGGCATTGGCTTAGATGAAAGTGACAGGATTCATGCCAAACAAGCAACGGGCGATGGTTCGGTGATCAGCTTCACGACAGGCGACGCAGATTTTCAAAACGGCATCGTTGAAGGCACGGAACTATGTTCGACCGCTGTCAGTTTCGGCTCGGTGCATTCAACTATCATCATGCCATGCTATATGTCGCACGCCAGCATTCCCGATGGACTCCGCGACCGTCTCGCCCGCCACCTCTAATAAGCCTCTCGGTAGGGATCGAGGATTTGGAACGACGTAATTGAGGACATAGACCGAGCTTTTGACATCGCCCGCGATGTGGGAATGTGAAAACCGCCTTCGAAATTCTCCGCGGTTGTCTCCCTTGCGCAATCGATGCCGATTCTACTTCCATCCTGGGTCTGGCGATGCCGAATGTAAACGCTTCCTCGTCAAGAGTGAGGGTCGCCGCATCATGTGATGGCAAAGTCTTTCGCATCTAGCCGATAATGTATAGTGTAACTGCGACTGACCGCTTCTAAGCTGCATAACTCGAAGGCTACCGGTACAACAAGACGACGAATGTGCCGTTTTTCTCGCTTCCTCTATCACAGCAGGAGTGGATCAATACCGCACTTGTCGGGCGATTCCTGTCATACGAAGCCTAAATGTGACCAACGTTTCGGATACACCGAATTGTTTCGCGATCTCCTCCGCCGATTTTTTCTTTAACTTTGCCCGAAGCAGTCCTTCACGGGGAAGAAGAAGCGTCCAACCCAGACAGTTCGCCTCGTCTTCCTGCTTTTGGTTAAAGGACCGCATGGAGAAATGATCCAGTTCGAGCGAAACGATCATCGTCGCAGGCTGGTGCCCCAACAGTTCGTGGGCGAGTTCGTGAGCAACGTCCGACGACCGTCTGCCTGCACTATGACGCGGATTAAAAATGATCGTCGTTCGGTTCTGGAAGGTGAAACTGGTCGCAGACCAGCCCCATGGGTCATCTTCAAGAAGGGATTTTAATACGTCATCAGTAATGCCTCGGACCTCCTGTGGTCGGAGTACGTCAATATCCAAGTGGCCCGCCAAACGGAACGGGCACAGAGCCTCATCAACCCCAAGGTCGAGCTCTTTTCGCACCGCGAGCGAGGTCCTTTCAGACCACGCCTTGAATCCCCTTTCAAGCGTTTTCATCCCGAAGTGCGGCCTGATTGTCCCCCTGAGCTTTCATTGCAAGCAAGATCATTTTTGAGAGTGCGTTTACCGTTGCGAGTTTTGGGGTCTTATCGGCTCGGAAATGTGCTCCGATAGTCAACACGTTTTCATCGGGTGCTTTTTTGGCCTCATCTTTTTTAAATCCTAAGAATTGCGCTGGGTCGATGTTCAACCATGTGCACAGCTTCCCAAAAGTTTCAACGTCTGGTATCCGGCCGCTCTCCACACGCATCAGTGTTGCCGCACTGATGCCAATCTCATTCGCAGTTTCGCGCAATTTCGCGTCACCACGCTTATTCCTAATCATCATTCCGAGATTCCTCAGGCTGATCGTAGACATATGTTCTCCATCTTTTGCGAAACAAAACTTGACGTACGAAACGGAGAGGCGTATCGTTGCTTTAAGTTTATCTGCAAAACGCAGATACAGCAAGGAAACAAATGAGACTTTCAAATATCGAGCTCCGGAATTTTATCAAACGGATTAAGCTTCCGGCGGACCAGATGGGACCTTTTCGCGATCAGATGAACAATCTTCGCGATCGGCTGAGTGACAAAATTGACGAAGACGACAAGACTGGAATTCGAGTCACAAAGTTCCTGATCGCCGGATCCTGGAAAAAACATACGATCCTTCGACCGTCGGGCGATCATCCGATAGATATAGATCTCGTCCTATTCGTCGAGGGAGATCAATCGCTGGCGAACGATCTTGAGAGCCTCCACGACTTTATCGTTGAGTATTTGCAAGCTATCTATCCGACGAAAGACATTGCCCGCGATACTGACGCGGAAGGTAAGACGAAGTCCATAAAGGTAAAGTTCATCGGCACTGGTATGGAACTGGATATCGTTCCGGTCGTTCCGCTGGATGCTCCGCCCGAATATGTCTGGCAGCCGGAGCGCGGCGGAGGGGGAAAATACATTACTAGCATCGCTGGGCAGCTCGCATTTTTTGCTACGCGAAGACGCTTTAACCCCTCGATCACGGGGATCGTCCGAGCGATCAAGTGGTGGCGAAACTACAAGGAACTCAAGCCTTCAAAATTTGAGCCGGGGCTATCTTCGTATGCGATCGAGCTGATCGCTTCGTATCTTGATTTGACCAAGGGCGTTGAGGAGAACATCGAAGAGGCAATTATCCGCTTCTTTCAATTTGTCGCAACTTCAGATATCAAGACGATCTCTTTCGCTATGGCGATCAACTCCGTAGCTCAATTCCAAACTCCGATCTTTATCGGAGACCCCACTAATAATGAAAACAATGTCGCGAAGAAACTAACGGATCAAAAATGGCAGGAGATCCGGGAAGACACATTTACTGCTTGGGAGGCTCTTAACATTGCCCAAGCCCGCAACAACCAGGGGGACACAGCCGAGGAATGGAAGTCGGTATTCGGCCCGTCATTCAGCATTAAACCGTAGGAGCATTGTAGGAATGTATTATACAGTCAGCGGAACTTTGACCTATACGGTCGTTGACATCAGAAAGGCCTTCGAAGGGTTCGAATCCGACCTCCGAATGATCGCACGTCTAACCAACACCTGGAGTATGGGCTACGTCGCCGACGTCTTTCACGACATCATCAAACTTGCCGAGGCAAGATACCTAGAGTCGGTAAGCATTGTCCAGCGGTCAAACACCGGCGTTTCTCTCAAGGCTTCGAAATTCGTCGTTAACGCTGCGGGCACGGGGATCTCCAGCGATCGGCCCGGCGGAAACAATTGGTCTGAGATCGCGGATTCGCAGCTCACGGTGATACTCTCCTATACCGATGCATGGTGCGCTCTTTCGAAAGAACAGCAGTCTCGTTTTCAGGACACAAATGACTTCCAGATTGGATGGAGTCCAACGGACATCAACACGAACTTCCCGGGGCTAAGTCGCTCGAATGCTCAGATGTACGCTAGCAATGGCTATGAATTAAAGAAGTTTAACTACAACTAATGAACACAATATTCGACAACATCATCGAGTTGCCTAACAAAGCAATAAAGGAGCGGGCTGACGGTCTGATCGGATTCACCGATAAATTCAATCGCGTATTTGGGAACCTTCGGCTTCTTATCGACTCCGAGGGCCTGAAAGAATGGAGTTTAAGACATCACGGTGTTGAACTCGCGGCCGTCAGCATGCTCGCCGATCGGCATCCGCTTGTCATTCTTGCAGGAGATGTCGGCACCGGCAAAACAGTCTCGGCCGAAGCGATAGCCGATCATGCCGTTCGCGAACTGGATCGAGAAGGTTTTTTTTTGCGACTGAGCACGCGCGTACGCGGCGAAGGGCTTCACGGACAGATGGGGGGCCTTGTCAACGACGCGTTCGCTCAGCTAAAGGAACAAGTCGGTAAGAAACGGGTCGCATTCCTTCTGATCGATGAAGCGGATGCCATCGCCTCGAGCAGATCGACCCTGCAGATGCATCAGGAAGAAAAAGCTGCTGTGAACACTCTCATTCAAAAGATCGATGAGGTCCGCGAGATGAAAGGAAGGGCGGTGATCTTCATGTCCACAAACCGGCTCGACTTTCTTGACGAAGCGATCGTGCGGCGTGCCGCAGTGGTAGTACAATTTACCCGGCCTTCGCTCGAAGAACGGATCGAACTCTTTGCAAAGTTCCTTAACGGCGCCGAACTTTCCGAAAGTGAGATCGCGGATCTTGCCAAGCGAACGGGTCCCGAAAGTAACGGCGGCTTGGGCTACACGTTCTCTGACCTAACGCTTCGAGTAATTCCGGAAGCGATTGCCGCCTGCTTCCCGGATAATAAGCTCAGCTACTCTGCTCTGATCGATACGATCAAGAAGGTGGCGCCGAGCCCCGAGATCAAATGAAGTATTTAGTACAGATAATTTTCTGCTTGATCTTGGTCGTCCTTGGATACGGTGTTGTGCCCGAAGCTCTATCCGCGAATCTGATCGCGGAGGGGATCGTGCTCTTTGTCGGACTCATCATCGTCCAGATCGGCCTGGATCTCTACAATAACCTCGGTCGTTGGAAACTCGTCGCTCAGTGCACTTGGCACAGTCTCTTCGACCGTTCGATCCGCTTTTCGATGTCCTATCAATATCGGATCAAGATTAAGGACAAATATCTCCTTGTAAAGAACTCCAACTGGGACTTCTACCAGCATGTAGGTGGAAAATACAAGCGGCTTCCGATCACGCAGAAGGTCCTGGCGGACTTTGGTGCTATCGATGATCCCCGCATGCCGACACACGGGTTGATGAAAGACGATCTCGCCGTTTTCGTTCCCGCCAGAAACGCGATCAAGTTTCTTGACTGGTTCAGCCGCGAACGAGATCGGGAGGTATCGCACTGGCGAGAGTTTTACGAAGAATTGATCGACGGGAAAGCGAAAGTTCTGTCACAGAAAAATTTCCCGTATGTTAATTACGCGATCGCCTGCACAATCCAAACGCCAATTAAGCAGGCGGAAGGGTGGGATTGCCTTGAGATACTACAGTACGACATCCTCGACATACTTCCCACACTGGCCCAGCAGCAAGAGCTTGAAGAGCTTTATCAACAGGGCGACACCGATTATGTTAAGTGGGCGAGCAAAGATCTAATTGATTCACTCGGTTACGATAGGCATCAACGGAAAGAGGTCTATCGAATCGGTAAGCATGCTAAATGGGTAGTGAATCAGCAATGGTGCATTGATTGAGAAATGTCGCCGCTAAAAAGCGAAGAACACGTGCAAGCCTTATCTTCAGAGCTTCGCAGTCATCCTTGTCCCATTGAACTATGGTTCTATCTTCCATCGAGGCAGGCTCTATCGGAACTATCGAATCGAGCCGGTCGATCGAGATCACCATCCCACCTGAGTGCTGACCGAGATGACGAGGAAAATCGAGTACGCGGCGATAGAGATCGGAGAATTTTCGTAATGCCCGATCCGTCGTCAGGTCGAAACCTTCTTCCTTAAGGCGGCGCTGCAGTTCATCTCCCTTAAAGGTCTCATAATGCGAGTTGAGCCTCGACAGACGATCTATAACATCCGTTCCGAACCCGAATACCTTACCAACTTCCCTGACAGAAGATTTGCCACGATAACTAATGACATTTGCGGTCATCGCCGATCCGCGGCGGCCAAACTTTTCATAGACATGCTGGATGACCTTTTCGCGGTCGTCGCCCGAAGGCAGGTCGATATCTATATCGGGATACTGTTCGTACTTCTCAGATAAGAACCGCTCGAATAACAGATCGTGCTTTATCGGATCGACTGCAGTTATCCCCAACGCATAACAGACCACCGAGTTCGCCGCCGAACCACGCCCCTGCGATAAGATGCCTTCGCCCTTGCAGTAATCCGAAATGTCGCTGACTTGAAGAAAATATCCGGCCAGTCCCTTCATCTCGATCACTGCAAGCTCATTTTCAAGCTGCCTCTGAACCTGCCCTCTTATTTCCTGTGTGCTTTCCCGATATCTTTCTACTGCCCCTTTTGCAGTCTTTATCCTCAGAAAAGAATTCATCGTTTCTCCGACAGGAACTGGATAATCCGGAAAGTTATAGGAAAGCTCGTCCATCGAAAAATCGACAAGTGAAGCGATCTCTTCGGTGATATCGACGGCTTCCGGCATATCTTCAAAAAGCCATCGCATCTCGTCGTGGGATTTCAGGCAACGCTCATCATTTTCGGAGAGAAGATTGCCTGCTTCATAGATGGTCGTGTGATTTTTAATGCAGGTGAAAACGTCGAACGGTTCGCGATCGTGCTTGTCTGCGTAATATACGCCGTTCGATGCAAAATAAGGCAGCCGCAGCTTATGTGCGTACCCAAGCAAAACCTGATTGATATGCTCCTCACTGCGAAGATGATGCCGCTGGAGCTCCACATAAACCCGGTTATCGAAAACGTAATTGAGCCACGCAAGATCGGCCAGGCCATTGTTATTTATAATGCTGTTATGCAGGAAGCCGTCCGAGCCGCCGGTAAAGCACATAAGGTTTTGTGAATAATGCTCTATATCTTCACGCGTGGCGAAGTGTTCGCCTTTCTTATTGCGAAGTTTTACCGTCGTTATCAGTTTCGCAAGATTCTCATACCCCTTGCGATTCAGCGGCACAAGCGGCAAGAGGCTGCCGTCTTCCATTGTTATCTCCGACCCAATGATCGGCTTTAGCCCGTGTTCTTTTGCCTCGAAATGAAACCGTACCGCACCGGCAACCGTGTCGCGATCAAGCAAGGCAATGCTGCCGATGCCTAACTCAGCCGCGCGGCTCGCCAATCTCTGCGGCTGCGAACCTGAAGAGAGGAAACTAAAGGCAGAGCGTGTATGCAGTTCACAATACATCATCAGTCATATTCCCCCAGCAACAACCACTCTTTGCTAATCTTGCAAAGCCGATAGATCCCTCCGTCCTCGATCTCGATATCCCATTGATGCGTTTTCCAAGGCCTGTCCCACCAGGTTGAAGTTCCTCTCCAAACACCGCTATATTCCGTAACATATGCGTCAAAATAACGTGTGCGGACAAACACCAGACGCCCGTCACGGTATATAACTTCGGCCCGAAGCGGTGGTCTGTAATATGTGAATGCGAGTGTCGGCCGGCGAGGCTCGGTGTTGGTAGTTTCGATACCTTTCGGAAGCAACTGAGGATCAAGAACGAACGGTTCGGTGATGCGTTGATCTAAAATGACAGGCAAGCCGACATTATCTTCACCTACCAACTTTTTGAGTTTATTGACGGTCAAAAGCAGGCTTTCCGGTTCGGGACGTTATTGAAGTCAACGACCAGACTGCCATTACGCTTCACTTTTATTACCCTTCCCCAGTCATGTTTCCCACGTCGGTCGCAAGGAGCAGCGCGGGCGGCCTTAACGCGATCGCCTTTTTTGGGTTTACGTTTGCGGTCGGTTGAGAACAACTCCTGCTCGTTGTAACCGGTTTCCTTCCGAAGCCGATCCTTTGTCACATACAGAAATCCGACCTGACCCGAATCCCAGCCTGGGGAATCAAATGCGTGCGGTCCCGTTCCCTCGTAAAACGTGTACCCGCTGTGGTCGTACATGCCGACCGGAATGATGACCGCCTTTTCGTACGCAAGATCGACTATCTTATTTCTAAGCGAGTCATAGTCATACCATCGACCGCGGAATTTCCACTTGTCCTCATAGACCATCCAGCCGTGTTCGTTTTTCCGCTCGTATTGCTGAATATCGTCCACGGAAACCTCAGCGAGTTCTTCGAAGAGATCGAAAACGGTATCGTACTTCTCACGTCCATCGACATCCCAGTGATACCGCCTGTGCCAATGGACAAACGTGGAAAGCATATCGCAGAAATCGTTAGGCTTCTCTGCATCGAAGTCGTAATGCACTTCTACCCTGTAGCCTCGGTAATCCTCCGCCTCAACGAGTGTTTCGCTGCTCATAAATTTGATCTAGTGGTTATTCGAACTATCGAATACCCGAAGTGTGAATTTAATATTTCGCGAATGGCCGCTTTCACCGACAATGCGCAATTAACTGTCCGCCGCTTTTATGCAACGAAAAGTCGGATCGTCTGAAGTAAATAAGTGAAAGAGCTAATGGCTTAGATCTTGCCGCTCTTGACGGAGTTGTAGAGTTGTTTGAAGGTCATTTTATCTCCACCGCTTCGCGAGATTCCGCTTGCGACATGAATCGCAGATATAGAAGAATGAGAGTCCGCTTGTGGATTCAACTGCCCGGAATGATCTCTCGCACCACAGCCTGCCTGCCGCACATTTCCATTGCAAACGCACCCGGACACTTGACCCGTTCCCGTCTCTAACGGCGAGTTTCCACCACTTACAGGTATTCATGGCACGTTTCGACCCAGACACGCAGTCCTATACTTGTAGCCGATGCAGGGTTGACTGTCGGCAAAGGTTTCGTCTGTTTATTTATTGCCTGATTTGTCTGGAGGTTCGAGATCACGAAGCGATACTGAGTCTTGCGGATTGATTCGTTATTCGTCGCCGTACTCCTTGTATTCTTGAAGCGTGATCTGCATCGGAAGGATACTTTTAGCCTTGAGACCTTTGAACTGAGGATCGGTGAGGATATTGTGAATTGCGTCGCGAGCGGCCCGATCGAGGTTCGAGCCTTCACCATGCTTAACAATGTACGCTTTATGGGCGGGCTTCATGTGCTCGACCTTCGCGGTTGCGGTTACTTTTATCATAAAGCTTCCCAATAGAAAGTTGCGTTTCTGAGGTTCTTACCCAATTGTTACTGTTTGTTACCGACGTTCATCTAGATCAAAATGTACAGAATATGCCGGACGGCTTGATTGGAAATTCCAATAGGTCGGATCATCTCCATCAGTCATAAACATTCTTCGAATTTCGGCCAGTCGCTGATTTAGCTCCTTTCTGTTTTTACAATCAATGGTCAGCGGCCGTCGAACTAAGGTTTTGGCTGCCATGCAACTTCTAACTTCCTCCATCAAATTGCCCACCGCTATTTTTGTACCGCGGATATCGAGAGATTAGAAGGCGTCCGATTTTGGACGCCTCAAAGTAAATTAACCAGGAGCTACCAACCTGAACCATCAGGTTGTCTTTTTATCGAATTAGCGAGATAATCTATGAAATTAAAGAGGTAAAGTCCCAAGTAAAGTTTCCTGTTTCGTGACCGATTATAGGCAATGTGTATGGTTGTCAGTTGGTAGTCAAACTTGCGCAACCAGATGATTATGTAACTGGCTACGTTTTAACTGAACTTCAGTGATCGTCCGATAAACATTGAACGAAAACGAACTTAGGGTAAATACCGTAAATGTTTAAATAGGCAAAGATTACTCTCCGAAGGAAGAAGTCGCAGGTTCGAATCCCGCCGCGAGTACCAATTTCCCCTCAACAAAAGCCGTTCGGCCGGCTGAACGCGAACGCCCTTTGAAAGGTGAAAGGTGATCCCAATTCGCCACTTCTTGAGTGGCTTGCCGCATCGCAGTGCGGGCTGGCTTGCCTGCCCGTCCCGTGCACAACAGGATTCTCGGAGGCGGCTTGCCGCCGACAAATCCCTCTGTCGCTCCTAACGGAGCTCCATCGAACTATTTCACGCCCGGTTCCCAGGGTGGCGGCCGAGACGGCCTTACCCTGGGCTATTTTCTTGCGTCCCCTACGGGGACTAGGGCGTTGGCGGTCTTTGCGGGGTTTCGCTTGGCGGCCTTTGCGTTTTCAAACCGAGATCGTAAACGCAAAGAACGCAAAGGAGGTGCGAAGAACGCAAAGGAAGAAAGAAGCCACGAACGAACGGATCGGAAGCTCATCTGAAATCTCAGATCTGAAATTTGAAATTCGAGAAACCGATCCCAGACGTGAAGCCCCAAACCCGAAACCCGAACTTTCTATTGTCAATGACCAAACGGCCGTCTCGGCCGTGTTGTCATCATATCCAAACGCCGGCTCCGTTTGAAGCACAAACCGCACAAAACGTATCAAAGTGCACAAAATACACGATTTGCACAAAATGCACGATTTCCACAAAATGCAAAGCGGCCGATGGTTGGTGGAAACCGCTCGAAACCCGGTGTCTCGCGATCTGTGGCATCATCGCTCTAAGGGGTCGGTCTGTGCCGGATCAGGGATCTGAACTCCTGATCGGCTGCGGACGATCTTGAAATCAGTGCATCCGCAGCATTGGGTCGCCGAGGAGCACCCACGAAACACGAACATCGTGGGCATTGGGGAGCTGCTGTTTGGCGTCGAGTATCAGATCTCCGATCCGCAGGATGCTGCCATCTCCGGTCTTCGAATAAAAGCGTTTCGCCATCACTTCCTGAACATCGGGCGTGGTCTTCCCTGTCGAAGCCCAAACAGCTGCGGCACCGCGGTCCGGCCACTCAAGCAGGTTTTCGGAAAGACTATAGCCGTAAAGATTCAAGAAATATCCGTTCAGGCAAGTAAGAAGCGTATAGGTGCTTGGGGCTGTGGTGTTCGTAAGCTGCCCAACGTGAGAGCTGCCAAAAAAACTGCTAGACGCCCAGATTCCGATCGTGCCGTGTCCCGAATAGTTCACAAGATACTTGCCCGTATTCATCGACGCCATCAAGGTCGTGTGCGCATCGGGATCGCCGCGGCCGACCATATCAGCCGACGTTCCGGAAGGAAGCATATCGCGGATCCTTCCGCTCATCGCCTGAAAGTCGTATCCGTCGGGGAGATCGTATGCGAACAACGTCCCGCGGCTCAGGCTGCGGACGCCGTTCTCCCAGACGATCGTCTTGTCGAGAGCGGCTTGTATATCCTCCGGAGCCCTTCCGGGAATGCGTCCGATCGCGATCTCAGAAAGACCGTCCTCGTTGAAATCGCCCATCGCCTCGTCGCTGCCGGTCTCGGTATAGACGGTGTTGACCATGCGCGTCGGAATATCGTTGTTGTAGCCCTGATCTTCCGGCGAAAGATCGTAATCTTTTGGATTCTCGCTGGCACCGCCGAGGATCAATGCGTAATTCGGAGGCGTCGCCCAATTCTGCTTCACAAAACGGAAAAAGCTGTTTACCGCTTCCCAATTCTTCAGGCCATAGGAGAATTCGTCGTAAATATCGTCGGCATCGACGAGTTTGACGGCAACTCCCTGTGATTGCCGGAACGTCGCCCAATCCTGTGCCTGCTGTGCATAAGGGCGATAGTAGATGATCACGAGGTCGGCCGCATTCGCGGTATTTCGAAGATCGCTCGGCAGGTTCGCCTCGACGGAAAAGACGGGTTCCGCCGATGTGGAATCCATTGCGTAGAACACGCGGCCACGCGTCGCAGGAAGGCGAAGTTCAAATCCGTTGTCGCCGGAAGCGATATTCAGATTACCGTATTCCGCCACGCTTGCTTCATTCGTAATGTCGAAAAGCCTTATCGAACTGGTCGGAAAGCCTTTGACCGTCGAGCGTTTATAGTTCTGCGTATAAAACTCGGTCTTCCCGTTTGCCGCCAGATAGTTTCGCGGATAGCTGATCTTTACACCATCAAAAAACGAAATATCTGTCGCACTGCTGCCGTTCATTTCGAGGGTGTTCGTTCCCTCGACGAGCAGTGATGCAGGGATCGAGCCATTGAACACAAGCGGTACCTGACCAAAACCGACAGCGTTGCCTAGCGTAGTTCCGTTGAGCTTTAGAGAGACCGAATGAGATTGAACCGTAAAACCCTGAAGGGCGATCCGGATCGGAACGCTGCCAGCGGACGGATCGACGCCGGATAGCGTGAACGAATATGCTACCGGTGTATCCAGCACCATACGGCCCCACCAATTCTCGGCATCTCCATTTAGGATCGTATTAACATACTGCTTACGCTCAACGCTCTCAAACGTCTGATCGTAGCGAGCGGCGGTCACGTTTCCGCCAAGCGGACGCAAAGATCTGTGAGCAAAACGTTTTCCAACGCCGATGCCGCTTGTCAGATAATAGATGCGGGTGTTTGTCTCGACCGTGTCAATCCCGCGTCCAAAGAATTCGATAAACTGGCCGTTCGGATCGACGTTCATCGCAACTTCGTTGCCGTCCACAAATAACTGCCACGTCGCCGGATCGCTGCCCACATCAAAATTCACCGCGGCAAGTTCGGATGCCGTAACGCGATAGAATCCTGTCTTCTTGATACCGAGCTTTGCTCCGTTGAAAGTGGAAAGCCTCCGCTGCATTCGGGGATTTGGTTTTGAGACCGATGAAAGCATCTCATCTCTAAGTTCCTTCGGCAGTCCGAGCGTCGAGGTGGATAGATCTGACGGAGAGGCTGTTCGTGAAATGCGATAAGGTGCGGCGGCACGTTCAAATTCCCCATTAAGCCTGCCATCATAGATCGCCGAGGTGGCCTGAGATCTCGAACGCGCACCATTCAGGTAGATCGTCTCGTAGAAATACGCACTTCCGGCCGCACCCTGCTTGTCGAAGTACTGGAAGGTAGAACCTTCTTCCCCTTGCACACCGTTCTTAAGGGCCGGGCCGGCAATAATGACCGCATTGACCTGCGCGACGCCGTCCGATGTCAGACGAAAGACATTAAACCCGACAACAGACGCATCGCTGCCGAGAGTCCACTTCAGCAGGACACCACCGCCGTCTGTAACTGCCGAGAACGACGCCCTGGCCTGCTCTTCAGACACTTGAGGCTCACCAAGCCGCACACCGGTTCTCACGGATTGGGCAAGAGTCGCCTGCGGAATCGAGAGAACCAAGGAGAGAAGCGGAAAGAATAGTACCCTTCGCATAAAAACTACCTTCGCGTTTGAGTGTTGAGGTTCCGAGTCGCATGACCTTGATTCGAACCACAGATCAAGCCATCCCATAAGTTAGACCGAAACCGCCAAAAACGCAATCTAATAAACACGGCGTCATCGGCGGTCAAAGTAGATAAGAGCTCTATTTGCCCCTTGTCAACTGATGAAGGACGAAGGGCAAGATACCGCCCGCCTTGTAGTATTCGATCTCGATCGGCGTATCGATGCGTAACCGTACGGTCGTCTCGACGGCAGAACCATTTGCGCGTCGGATCGTAAGCTTCACGTCCTGCCGCGGGCGAATCTCAACCCCTTCCAAGCCCGAAAGATCGAACGTCTCCGTTCCGTCGAGTCCAAGCGACGATGCCGTCTGTCCGTTATTGAACTGAAGGGGCAGAACTCCCATGCCTACAAGGTTGGAGCGATGAATACGTTCAAACGACTCGGCGATCACAGCCTTTACGCCCATCAGCATCGTACCCTTTGCGGCCCAATCGCGTGAACTTCCCGTGCCGTACTCTTTGCCCGCAAAGATCACGAGCGGCACGCCTTCGGCCGTGTATCGCATCGCTGCGTCGTAAATGGTCGTCTGTTCGCCGTCCGGATAGTGCTTGGTGAACCCACCCTCGACCGGCGAGACCATCGTGTTCTTGATCCGTACATTTGCGAATGTGCCGCGAAGCATGACGCGGTCATTTCCGCGGCGCGAGCCGTACGAATTGAAGTCTTTAGGCTCAACACCGAGCGATTGCAAATATTCTCCCGCAGGCGAATTCGCCTTGATCGCACCCGCAGGCGAAATATGGTCGGTCGTTACCGAGTCGCCAAAGATCGCAAGCGCGCGCGAATCGCGCATGTCCGTAAAGCCCGCGGTCGGTTTGCCGAAGCTGTCAAAATACGGCGGTTCTTGGATATAGGTCGAATTCGGATCCCATTCGTAGATCGCTCCCGTGCTGGAAGTTATCGCGTTCCAAAGCGGATTTTGATCCGCAAACTCCGAATAGAGTTTCTTGTATGTCTCCGCATCGTAAGCGGTTGAGAGGAGGTCGCGAACCTCATCGAGCGACGGCCAGATGTCTCTGAGAAAAACGTCGCTGCCTTCCCTGTCCTTCCCAAGCGGGTCAGTCTGCAGATCCTTGAGGACCGTGCCGGCAAGAGCGAACGCAACGACGAGAGGAGGCGACATTAGAAAGTTCGCTTTAATGTTCTGATGCACTCGAGCTTCGAAGTTTCTATTGCCGGAGAGCACCGACGCGGCTATCAGGTCATTGCCAACGACCTGCTCCTCGATCGCCGGATCGAGCGGACCGGAGTTGCCGATACAGGTCGTGCATCCATAACCGACGAGCTCAAATCCGAGCTGATCTAAATAAGGCTGGAGGCCCGTCTTTTCCAGATATTCGGTGACGACGCGCGAACCCGGCGCGAGTGATGTCTTCACATATTTCGGCGGCTTGAGACCTTTTTCGACCGCCTTTTTCGCAAGAAGTCCGGCGGCAAGCATCACCGCGGGATTTGATGTGTTCGTGCAGGAAGTTATCGCCGCGATCAGGACATCGCCACTGCCGATAGAAACGCTGCCATTCGGAGCTTCATCTTGAACAACGCAGTTCGGAGTCGGGCGATTGTTCATCATCTCGAGTTCCGTCGCGACACTTGTGTTCTTTGTTGAGGTGTTCCGGTTAGCGGATTCCGGAGCGGAGCGCTGACTCTGTTCGCCGCCGCCTTCGACGCAATCCGATTCGACCGACCCAATGGTCACAGGGAATCGAGCGTCGAGATCCGCCGCAGCTTTTCCAAAACCACCATCGGGGACACCCATTGAATAAAGTTCCTTGAATCGCTCGTCAAGATGATCGAGCTCGATGCGATCCTGAGGGCGTTTTGGCCCCGCGACCGACGGCTTGATGGTCGAAAGATCAAGCTCAACAACCTGCGAATAATCGATCTGACCCGTTCGCGGAATGCCGAACATTTCCTGGGCCGTGTAATAGCTGCGGATCGTCTCGATCTGTGCATCGCTGCGGCCCGTGTTCCGCATATAATCGAGCGTCTTCTCGTCCACTCCGAAGAAGCCCATTGTCGCACCATACTCAGGCGCCATATTCGCTATGGTCGCCCGATCGGTCGCATTCAATGCGGCGGCGCCTTCGCCGAAATACTCTACGAACTTACCGACAACATTCGTCTTTCGGAGCATTTCCGTCACTCGCAGGACCAGATCGGTTGCCGTCGCTCCCGCCGGAAGGTCACCTGAAATATGTACGCCAACGACATCCGGCGTAAGGAAATAGACCGGCTGGCCGAGCATTCCCGCCTCAGCTTCGATACCGCCGACGCCCCAAGCGACGATGCCTAGCCCGTTGATCATCGTCGTATGCGAATCGGTTCCAACCAGTGAGTCCGGAAAGTAAACCCCGTCTTTTTCGAATACGCCTTTGGCAAGGTACTCAAGGTTGACCTGATGGACGATACCGATGCCCGGCGGTATCACCGCAAATCCGTTAAATGCCTGCGTTCCCCATTTCAGAAAGCGATATCGTTGGTCGTTCCGCCTGAATTCGACCTCCATATTCCGCTCGTAAGCGATCTGCGAACCGGCAAAGTCAACTTGCACGCTGTGATCGATCACCAAGTCCACTGGGACGAGCGGTTCAACGACCTTAACATCGCCGCCCATCCGATCGACGGCGGAACGCATCGCCGCCAAGTCAACAAGCAGGGGCACGCCGGTAAAATCCTGTAAAAGAACACGAGCAACTATGAACGGAATTTCGCTAACACGCTCGCCGTTCGGCGTCCAGGACGCAAGATCGCGAATGCTCTGTTCACTCACCTTTTGCCCGCCGTCAAAATTTCTTAAGACGGACTCAAGGACAATGCGTATCGAGATCGGGAGGCGCGAGATGTTGCCTAATCCAGCCTTCTCAAGAGCAGGAAGAGAATAGAAAATGCCGTCGCTGCCGTTGCCCGTCTTGAATGTTTGTCGGGAGTCGAAAAGTTGGTGTGTCATAGCAGATGTCCTCGAAGTCTTCTCAAACTAACAGTTTAAGAGCCTTCGAGGACAAAATCAAACACGTGAGGGCCTCAAGACGACCATGATCGCCTCGTCTTTCTTTTAAGAACTGCTAATCAATAACTTTAGCCACACTAATTTATTTATTGATCCGGAGCGAATAGGCCGATCTAAAACGCACAGCGATAATCGGAGAAAGAGTATAGCTTCGTCCACTTTGTACCGACCAAATGATAAACATCGAATCCCGCGCCTTCGAAGGACTGCGTATAGGTGAAGATCTCGGCCTTGCCATCGCCGTCCACGTCCAAATAATCGAGCAAGAGTTCGTGATAGACGCCTCTATCGAGGTCTTTGATGTCGCCGCTCATTACGCCGTCTTGCCCAACTCGCCGATAATCCGAATAGCCAAAAGCATACTTCCCGCTCTTCCCCTTTTCCGCAATAAAGAAGAGTAGTGCACGAGTTTGCTTATCAACTTCGATCCAGTATGAGCCGACCAACTCTGCAACGCCGTCGCCATTGGTATCGATCGCAGTAAGGTTCTGATAGTGAAGGGCCTTCGGTGTGAGCTTGTTCTTTTCGTATTCAGCTCGGACAAGGCCCTCGACCTCCGTCTTTTCAGCAGAGGTCGGACGCCGTCTGAACGCGACCGACTTCGAGGCAGCAGCAGCGTTGGTCGCGAGCGCCATTACGAACCCATTTAGCTTCAGCTTTGTCGAAGCTACGGTGATGTTAGCGGTGTCCTTAGCGCACTCGGCTTTCGGGTCGAAAGAAGCGATCTTGACGGTTCCGGCATCAGCACCACCGAAGATCAAGCGGTACGTAGTCTTCGGTTTGTAATAGGCCTTTCCGAACGCCGTAAGCTTTGCCAGGTCATCTCCGCCGTTCACCGGTTCCGAAAGCTTTCCATTGGAAATGAGCGCGATCGGAGACACGGTTTCCCCGTCGTTGATGACCGCGAAGATCGCCGACTTTGGCGGCTGCGGTTTCTTGACAGGTCTCTTTTGGCCATAAACTGCGCCAAAACCGCATAACACTACCGCCATTGCAGGGAGTAACAACGAAATTCTCTTCATAACTATCGCTACCTGAGACCTACGATTTTGTCGCGATCGATTTTCCCTGCATAAACATCAGCAGATACTCGCGGCCGCCCGCCTTCGAATCCGTGCCGCTCATATTGAATCCGCCGAAGGGATGGGCGCCGACGAGGGCCCCTGTGCACTTTCGATTCAGATAGAGATTCCCGACGTGAAATTCTTCGCGGGCTTGTTGGAGACGCTCTTCCGACTTCGAATAAACAGCGCCGGTAAGCCCGAACTCGGTACCGTTAGCGATATCGAGGGCGTCATCGTAATCTTTCGCCTTTATGACCGCGAGTACGGGTGCGAATATCTCTTCCTGTTCGATGGTCGCTCCGGGCTTGACGTCGGTGATGACGGTCGGCTCGATGAAGAATCCCGTAGAATCATCGCCTTTGCCGCCCGCGACGATGCGTCCGCCTTCTGCAACCCCTTTTTCAATGTACCCAAGCGTCTTGTCGAACGAGCGCTTGTTGATCACCGCTGCGACATTGGTCGAATCCGACTCCGGACCGCCGACCGTCAGCGCCTTCGTCAGGTTCGCGACCTTTTCGATAAGCTCGTCGTGTACTTTCTCATCCACGATCAAACGCGAGCATGCAGAGCATTTCTGCCCCTGGAAACCGAATGCCGCCGACACGATGCCGCTTGCCGCAGAATCAAGATCAGCGTCATCGGCAACGACGATCGCGTCTTTGCCGCCCATTTCGGCGACAACTCGCTTGATCCAGATCTGCCCTTCGCGGGGCTTTGCCGCCTCTTCGTTGATGTGTAGGCCGACGCCTTTCGAACCTGTGAAGGAGATGAACCGAGTTTTCGGATGCTTCACCATCGCTTCACCCGTCTCAACGCTGCCGGAAATAAAGTTCACGACGCCCTTCGGAAGCCCGATCTCTTCCAAAACCTCGATAAATTTCGCGGCGATCGTTGGCGAGTCCGACGAAGGCTTCAGCACGACGGTATTTCCGGTAACGACGGCGGCCATCGTCATCCCCGCCATGATCGCAAGCGGGAAATTCCACGGTGGAATGATCGCCCCGACGCCAAGCGGAATGTATCCGAACGATGTCTTTTCACCCGCGACCGGCGTAGTGGGCTGTTCTTCGGCCCAGCGAAGCATTTCACGGCCATAAAACTCGCAGAAATCGATCGCCTCGGCGGTGTCACCATCGGCCTCGGCCCAAGTTTTTGACACTTCATAGACCATCCAGGCCGAGAATTCGTGTTTTCGCCGCCGCAGAATGTCAGCGGCCTTGAACAGATACTCGGCGCGTTCTGCGGCCGGCACTTTCTTCCATGTCTTAAAAGCTTCAGAAGCGGCCTCGATCGCTCTATTCACAAGCGAGGTATCAGTATCGCCCTCGCTAAAGACCCCTACGACCTGTTCCTTGTTCGAAGGGCTACGGCTCTCGAACTTGCTCGTGAGAGCGATCTTCTCGCCATCGATGAGGATCGGATACTCTTTCCCCAGCTCGCTCTGTACTGTTTCGAGCGCGGACAGCATCGCCTCCTTATTCTCCGGTTTTGAAAAATCCGTAAAAGGTTCGTTTCTGAATTCATCCAAACTAAGTTGTGTGCGCATATTAATACCCTGTAAGTCTTCTTATTTTACCATTAACAGCCTATTCCCTCATAAGCCGCTTTAGATGTATCGCTGCCGATCCATCTCGTTCAATTCCCATTCGTCAAGCAGTTCCGGGACCCTTGGTTCGTCATCCTTCTGCCAACCGAGAACGAATCGGGGGCTCTGCTTTTCGCTGCTCTGTTTCACGTATGTAAGTATAAGCGTCCAGCCCGATTTTAGATAAAGGTTTAACTCACGCACAGAACCGACTTCCGCCGCAAACTTTGTGTTTTCAACGCTTGTTACCATTCTCCCCTCTTTTGAAGACGCTTGATCTTCCGCTTTGCCAGGTCCCGCTTGAGTCTCGACATTCGATCGAGAAAGACGATGCCGTCCAGGTGGTCCGTTTCGTGGAGTATGCAGCGGGCGGCCAGTCCTGTGGCGTCGAGCTCAAATTCCTTTCCGGCAGCGTCAAAAGCTCTTGCAATGACACGCATTTGGCGTTTTACCGGCTGAAAAATACCGGGAAATGATAAACACCCCTCATCACCGGTCTGTTCGCCTTCAACGTGAAGGATCTCCGGATTTATCAGTGTCGCAACTAGAGCCGGAGTGTCATCTCCCTCAGGAATGTCCATTACAAAGAGCCGTTTTGACTTGCCGACTTGCGGGGCCGCAAGCCCAACGCCGCCAGCCTCCGCCATTGCGGCGAACATTTCTTTCGAAAAGGCCTGAAGGCCGTTGCCAAACTCGCTGTCGGAGACCGGTTTTGCCACTGAGAGCAGAACGGGTTCCGGATAATGAACGATTCTCAATCGGCTTTCCACTTAAGAACCTATGTTAGCGACATTGCGTATTTCCTACAACCTCTTTTATTCTTCCCGCAACGCGGTTTCATCATTTCCGAGGTTATTTTTCATATGAAGAAGGCTTTAAAGATCACATTGATCGTGCTGGTCGCAGCTTTTGCCGTCCTGCAGTTTTTCCGCATCGATAAGACGAATCCTGCCGTAAATGCTGCCGAAACCCTTGGCGCGGCCGTCGAAGTACCGCCGGACATTCAGATCATTCTGGGCAGATCCTGCAATGATTGTCATTCTAATACGACGATCTACCCTTGGTACGCAAACATACAGCCATCCGGTTGGTACGTTAAGGATCACATTGACGATGGCCGGCGGCACCTGAACTTCAGCACCTTCAACACCTATTCCCTCTCGAAAAAGCAAAAAAAGCTTGCCGAGATATGTGAGCAGGTGCAGTCAAAAGATATGCCGCTTCCCGCATACCTTTGGGTCCACCGGGATGCAGTTATGCGCCCCGGTGAAGCTGAAGCCCTGTGCCAATGGTCAAATACAAGTATCGCTATGCTTGAAAGGGCAGGTGATACCAAGTAGACTTCGAGCGAATATGAAAAAAGCTTTATCTTGCGTCTTCATTCTCTGTTTTCTTGCTGTCGGCTTTGTCGCCGCCCAGGTTCGAATAACCCCAAAAAAGGTCACCTATCGACGACCGAAGCCGATCTCCGAATACAAGAAGACCTTTACGATCACTTGGCCGAAGGTATCGGGAAGGCCCGCTGCCGTCGCTCGAAGGATCGAGAACGCCCTTAATTACGAAAGGGTTTTTGATTTTACGATCAAGGAAGAGCAGACCGATCTGCAATGGCTCGAAGAGGCGACCTACGAAGTTCTTTTCAATAAGCACAACGTTCTCTGCATTGGGCTAAGTATCCAAGGCACCGCTGCTTACCCATCAGGGTCGGATCATTATGTGGTGCTTGATTCTCTGAACGGCACTGTAGCCGGGCCATCATCCGTCTTCGTGGACCGTGTAAAGTTGGCCGAACTGGTCAACAAGCGGATGGCGAAGGCGATCGCCGAGGAAGTCGCTCGATGGAAGACCGATCCGGACATGAGGGACCTCGACGAAAAGGAACTTCTTGGCGATAAAGTCTTCCAAGTTAAAGATCTTGAGAATTTTTCCGTTGATGCCAAGGGAGTAGCATTTCGCTATGAATTTGGCTTTCCACACGTAATATTGGCCGCTGAACCGGACAATGAGTTCGATCTTACCTGGAAAGAGATGAAGCCGTTTATAAACCCGCGTGGATTGCTCGCGGTCATGGTGCGTTAGTATATACTTAGAAAAACGATGGACGAAAGAAAAATAAGAGTTCTGGTGGCTAAACCCGGCCTTGATGGCCACGACCGTGGGGCAAAAGTGATCGCTCGTGCATTGCGTGACGCGGGTATGGAGGTTATCTACACGGGGCTTCGACAGACCCCGGAGATGATCGCTTCTGCGGCTTTGCAGGAGGACGTTGATGCTGTTGGTATCTCCATCTTGAGCGGCGCCCACAAGACGCTTTGTCCGCGAATCGTCCATCTGCTGCACGAAAACGGTATGGACGACACGCTCGTGCTGGTCGGCGGGATCGTTCCCGAAGACGACATAGCTCCGCTCAAGACGCAGGGCATCGCCGAGGTATTTCTTCCGGGCACCTCGACCGAAGACATCGTTGGCTTTATTCGCCAGAACGTCCGGAAAAATTAGAATTAGAATTAGGCAAGGACTTTGGAGAAACGATCTATGAAAGTTTTCAATCGATATTTTTTAGTTGCTGCCATTGCTGCAGTGCTTGGATTTTTTGTTGTTGCACCGCCTTCAACTTCTGCCCAGATCGTGCCGGCCGCCAAGAAGGTCGCACACGTTACCAAAAAAGGCGTCAAGAAAGGTGCTCATTACACTAAGAAAGGTGCGGTCAAATCTTACAAAGGCGGCCGTTGGGTGACCGTCCGAGTATATCGCGGCGGCAAATGGGTGACGAAGAAGGTGTGGCGTGCCGGTAAGTATGTCGTTGTCGGCAAGAAGAAGAAAAAGTTGTAACTTTACGGCCCGGCGGGATTTTCTTTTGGGGGCGTTCGATGCAGACGATGCCATCGAATGCCCTCAACTGCGCTTAGGTGATCTTTTTCGGTATAATCGAATCTTATGGCGGAAAAAGTTATTCGTGTTGCAGGCGGCCAGGGTTTTTGGGGTGATCTTCTCACCGCACCGATCGATCAGGTGCGTAAGGGCCCGATCGACTACCTGATGCTCGATTATCTTGCAGAGGTAACGATGTCGATCCTGCAAAAGCAGCGCAATCGTGACTCCGAAGCTGGCTATGCGCGCGATTTCGTAAGCTTGATGCACGAGATCTTGCAGGATTGCGTCGAAAAGAACGTCAAGGTCCTCTCGAACGCCGGCGGCGTCAACGTAGCGGGCTGTGCCGAGAAGATCCGCGAGGCCGCGGTCGAACTCGGTCTTTCCGGTAAGGTGAAGATCGGTGTCGTAACAGGCGACGATGTGCTCAGCGATCTCGACAAATGGATCGCCGACGGCGTCGAGATCAATTCGATGGACGACGGCACTCCGCTCGCCTCGATCCGCGACAAGGTTCAGTCGGCGAACGTCTATCTCGGTGCCGAAGCCCTCGTCGAAGCTCTCGGCCGCGGTGCGAACATCATCGTCGGCGGACGCCTAACGGACACCGGCCTGACGCTCGCCCCGCTGATGCACGAGTTCGGTTGGAAGTTCGACGATTGGGACCGCGTCTCGGCGGGCACGATCGCCGGCCACATCATCGAATGCGGTGCTCAGTCCTCAGGCGGCAACTGCCAATACGACTGGAAGAACATTCCCGACATGGCGAACATCGGTTTTCCGATCATCGAAGCCCAGGCTGACGGCACTTTCATCGTAACGAAACATGATGGGACGGGCGGCCGTGTCAATGTCCAATCTGTCACGGAACAGCTTCTCTACGAAATGGGCGATCCGAAAAGCTACATCACACCTGATGTCGTCGCCGATTTTTCGTCAATTCACCTCCAAGATGCAGGAGAGAACCGGGTTAAGGTCTTCGGAATTAAGGGCAATCCAAAAACCGATTTCTACAAGGTCTCGATCGCGTATTCCGACGGCTGGAAATCCGTCGGCACGCTCGTTTATTCGTGGCCCGACGCTTACGAAAAGGCTCAGGCTGCGGACAAGATCCTTCGCCAACGCCTCGAGAACCTCGGCCTCGAATTCGACGTCATCCTAACCGAGTTCGTCGGCGTCAGCGCCACACACGGCCATTTGGCCCTAAGCTCCCCTCCTTACGAAGGAGGGGTGGACGCCCCTTCGGGCGGACGGGGTGGTTCTCTCCAAGACATCCCGGAAGTCCAACTCCGCGTCGCCGTCCGCGGCCACAACAAGGCGCACGTCGAACGCTTCACAAAAGAGATCGCACCACTCATCCTCACCGGCCCTCCGGGCGTTACAGGCTTCGCCGGCGGCCGCCCTAAGGTCGAGGAAATTATGGCCTACTTCCCCGCCCTAATCCCGAAATCACTGATTCGCACCAACGTCAGCATAGTAGATGCGTAATATCAGAACCGGGAGCGGTAGCGACCGGGTACGTATTGATAATGAATGACCCAGACATAATTGAATCTGTAAGAGCCTCGGCATCGAAACGTGTTTTGTTTCTACCACACGCGATTCGCCAGATGTCGCGTCCCGACAGGTTGATCACGACCGATGAGATTCGGCGCGTAGTTTTCTACGGTGAGATTATTGAGGAATATCCGGAAGACGCCCGTGGTCGTAGTTGTCTGATGCTTGGTTTCGGCGACGATAGACCGATTCATGTTGTTATGTTCGCCAAAAGACGAGTATCTTGCAATTATCACGGCCTATCTTCCCAACAACGATGAATGGTCGGATGATCCGCGTGTGAGGATATAGATTATGGAATGTATGTATTGCAAAGGGAAGATGAAACGCGGCACCGCTCCATTTCATATTGACCGCAAAGGATATCACCTTGTCTTCGATAGTGTTCCGGCTTTCGTGTGTGAGCAATGCGGCGAGGTCTATTTCGACGAGCCCGAAGTCGATTCGATGCAGGAAGCCATTCGAGCGGTCGATGCCCAAGCTGCAAAGATCCTTGTTGCTGCCTAACCCGCCCTGTTCCCAAAGTTACTGATCGAAACAAAGGTCGATATCATCGAGGCGTAGTTCTTCTCTCCGTCGCATCGCGCCGGTTGATTGTAGCCGCGGGTTTCAATCCACGGTTACGCACAAATATTCGATCGCGTCGCGCCGCGACGGTTCACAACAACCGCGAAGGAACATTCGACGACCTCGAACCTAGGGGCAACCACGCCGAGATACCCGGCAACTGTTCCGGAACTCCGCGCAACCGCTCCGAAGCTTGGCGCAAACGGCTCCGAGGCAATGCGCAGCTGCGTCGAAGCCTCGCACGGCAATTCCGAATTCCAAACTAACGAGCCCGAAGCTCTTGACACCCAGATAAATGCGAGTATTATCGAGAGACCGCATATTTTTCACGGTAATTCGTATAATCTTAGGAGGTTCCCTTATCCTATGAATCATTACATTCGCCGCAATTTAGAACCCGGGCCGCGATGCGTCAGTGGCTCCCACTGCTTAATACTGATTCCATAAGAATGCGAAGACTTTTCTATAATCTACTAGCTTTATTTTCGATAGCCTTTTCTTTCTCTGCTTCGGTCCATGGACAGCGCCCAACAAAAGCGTTGGTTGATCAATTATTACGAGACGATTCAAATGCTGCGGACATCGTTCGCAACTCCGGATACTCAACCAGCGACGTGATTAAGCAACTAACAGCAAAAGCCGTTGATTTAGATGGCGATGGTCTGGCTGAATTTATTCTTTCTGGTCTGATTTGCGGACAGAACTGTTCACACTGGATCTATCGCAAACGCAGAAATTTATTCGAACAAATTCCTTTTGAAGGATCTTTCCTTGAATTGAAAGTTCTCGCCACCTCTACCAATGGTTTCAGGGATTTAAGGGCAAGTATATTTTTAAACTGCTGCGAAGGCGGCTTGGAAACGTATCAATATAATGGCTCCGAATATAAGCCTACGATTTGCAAAATCGAAAAATATGGATATACCGACAAACGAGGAGTTTATCGAAAATACAAATATCCTAGAATTGAAGATTGCGAGTAATATAATAGATTCAACGGATAAATGGCTAAGTGTAAACCTCCCCTTTTTAGCGCCGGTCTAAAATGGAGTAATCCGGATTAGGTGTTTTGTGAGATATTCGCTGGGAGGCATTCCTCATGCGGGCGCTGGCGTTGACTTGGCCGCCGTGTTCGATGGCCGGCACAGATCATGGAAAATACCGATAGATATCTTTGCGGTTGAGGAACCGGATAAAAACGAGCGTCTCGCCATCGAGTTTCAGGCCGATCCGGAAGTCACCTATGCGAATGCGGTAATATTCCCGCGAACCGCGCATTTTCTTTAGGTTTATTAGCTGATCGAGAGTGTCGGCTTTTTCGCTCGATTCTATGACGGTCTGGACTTTGGCGAGCACCGACTTGTCTCGAACGGCCTTGAGGTCTTTGAGAAAGCTCTCGTTAAACTCGACCTTCAATTCACGCTCTCCAGGACTTCGAATACAGACTCACGGCTGACCCTCGGAGTTTGTTCGCCCTCGGCAATCGCCTTTGAAAACGCTATATCCTCGACGATCTCGTCCAATATATCGCGCACTAAGTCTTGCCGTTCCTGGAGAAGCTCAACAATTGCCATTTTGAACGCTTCTTTCAATTTTTCGTTACTCTCAATAACGGTAGCCATAGACACCTCGCGTGAATGATACCACAATTACTTACCCAAGAACCTTGCAATACCTTGCTTACAATCGTCGCTCATGCGGGCTTGGGCGTTTACTTGGGCGCCTTGCTCGATTGCCGCAGCGAAATTCAGCCCGTCGATGTCGTAGAGCAGACGTTTTGTCATTTGGACGGCGGAACCACTTAACTTTGCGTAGCATTCGGCAACTGCGGCGAGCGTGGTTTCGAAATCGGCTTCGTCCGCGACCGCGTGAACGATGCCTGCGTTGTGAAGTTCCTCGGCGGTGACCATTTCACCAAGCGTCAGCATCGAGAACGCAAGACGCTCGGACATACTTCGACGTACGATCGCCGCAACCATCGCAGGCACGAATCCAATTTTCACCTCAGGAAAGCCAAACTTGGCATTTGTCTCAGCAGCGATAAGATCACAAGCCATGGCGAGTCCGCATCCGCCCGCCAAGGCCCTTCCTTTCACCGCCGCAATGACCGGCTGCCTCACCGCACGAATAAGTTTGTAAAGCTCACCAAGCGAGCGAGCGTCCTCAAGATTTTCTTCGTATGAGGCCTTAGCGATCTTCTGCAAGGCCGCAAGATCGGCGCCGGAGCAAAAGTCCTTCCCGGCGCCGCGAATGACGATGCATTTCACACTTTCGTCCGCGTCAGCCTCACTCATAGCAACCTTCAACGCCGCGATCAACCGATCATTCAACGCATTCCGCTTCTCGGGGCGATTGAGTGTAATGATCGCAATCGATCCATCGGTTTCGGTTAAAATCTCATCCATCAGTCGTGTCACTTCCTTTTAATTAGTAATTAGGTAATTAATAATTACTAATTAGTATGTCGAGATGAGGAATGTATCGAGGAGATTATCTTGACCAGTTCCAGTCGATCTGCCTCGATCGAATTGTATTCATGCTCAGTCAGTATTTCACCGTGGAACAGAACCAACAACCAATACTCCGTTTCCAGGGCTCGACGACGAGCAATGCCAAATTCTGAAATAAAGGTCTCTCGGTTCTCGGCGCCAATTGCGGCCCGAACGTGCCTGCCGATGTTGGTCCCCGATATTAGCAGCTCCTTCGATAGGACGAACTCGCGCTTATCTTCATTAAGGTAATGACACAGCTTGACGATCCGCAAAGCGAAATCAAGAGATTTGTCGAGAACGATATTCTCACTCATTACTCCGCGTCTGTCTCGATATACATCCGCAGCAATGCCGTGGAGAATGTTTTGCCTTGGGCGTCGGTCATTAGGGAAAGTGTGCCGCCGCCGCCGAGTGAGCCGTGCAGGAGGAAGTTCAGGGCGTGCAGGTTCGGCAGTTCGAAGCGTTCGACGTCGCCTTTGACCATATCGCCGAAGAATTCCTTGACACGTGCGGCGGTAACTTCTCGAACGAGCATCGGATAGTCTTTCGGATCGAGTGCTATTAGCCCGACGTTTGCCGTGTCGCCTTTGTCTCCCGAGCGAGCGTGAGCGAGTTTTACGAGTTGAACTTTCATGATGTCCTCTTAAATACCAATATGAATTTTACTAGCCAAATCACAACAAAGACAAAGTAGCCGGCGAGAAACAGCCAGATGCTCTTGTCCAACTCCGTCCTTGCAATATTGGCGCGAAAGACAAGATGGCTCACGCAAATGAGCAGCGTCAACAGTGCGATTCCGAACCACTGGAAGTAGGTCCTAAAGATCTCGAAGGCACGCGAACGACGCTCGGGCGCGAGCCAATAGGCTTTATTCGGCAGATTTATTAATCTGTCCGGCATCCGCTCGATGAGCCAAGGCAGTCCAAGGAACTCCGAGAGGAGTACACAGACGAGTATTCCCTCAAAAACAAGAAAAACTCTCTTCTCCATCCACGCATCGGGTTCGCCGGCACCGTTAAAGTGCGATGCCATGGACGTCGGCAGCAGCGGATAGTAATAGCTCGTATGCACAACAAGCACCACGACGAGCAAGAACATAATGGCATGCCGCAGTTTCATACACTCCTCGCGCATTGTAAGGCCGAGGTCAGCAGATCGTTCGAGATCTCATCGACAAGACCGATCGCAAAGGCACGCTCGGCAGAGATCGGGTCTGCAGAAAAGAACATTTCGAGCGCGTTGCCCTCGCCTACCAAGCGAGGCAGACGCTGGGTCCCGCCCCAGCCGGTGATTATTCCTAAGCTTGCTCCGGGATGTGCGAATCGTGCGTTCGGCGATGCGATGCGTGCGTCGCAGGCGAGTGCGAGGTCGAGTCCGCCGCCGAAACAATGTCCGTTTACGGCAGCGATCACGATCTGCGGGAGTTCGACGATCTTCTGCATCAAGGATTGTCCGAGGTGCGCGAATTCCGGTGCGTCCTCGGCGGAAAGTGCCGCGATCTCGTGCAAGTTCGCACCGCTCGCAAAAGCATCGCCAATGCCGGTTAGGATCACCTTCTCGACGCTTCTGTCAGCCGCCAGAGCATCGGCGAGAGCGTGCAGGTGTTCGATGACCGACCGAGACAATGGATTCTTCCTTTCCGGTCGGGTGAATCGCACGATCACGATCCCGTCTGAAGTTTCGATCAACACATTCTCGGACATCTGCAACTATTTAACCATACTGCGTACCAAAGCCATTGTGAGGACAGCCACGCCACTTACATCTCCTTCTGTGATAAATTCCTAGATGACATGGTGAAATTTCGAAGCGACAAGGCCCACCCGTGGCACGGAATAGAGATCGGTGACGACGCTCCGCATGAACTAACGGCGTTCATCGAGATAGTTCCGTCCGACACAGTAAAATACGAGATCGACAAGCCGTCCGGGTATCTTAAGATCGACCGTCCGCAGCAATATTCAAATGTAGTCCCGGCAAACTACGGCTTCGTGCCGCAAACTTATTGCGGAGACGGGATAGCTGAACTCGCTCGTTCGCATTCTTCGCTCGACGCGGCAAAAGGCGACGGAGATCCGCTCGATATTCTAGTGCTTTCCGAGCATCACATTCCTCGGGGCGATATCATCCTAAAAGCGATCCCGATCGGAGGACTCTGCCTTATCGACAATGGCGAGGCAGACGACAAGATCATAGCCGTTCTGAAAGGAGACAAGGTCTTCGGCCAGTACGACGATATCTCAGACCTTCCTGCGGGCATCGTCGATCGCTTTCGGCATTATTTCCTGACCTACAAGGCTCTTCCGAGCGAGCCGAACCGCTGCGAGATCGCCGGAATGTATGGCCGCAACGCTTCCTTTGCCGTGATAAATGCTGCGATCGAGGATTATAAAATACTCACGACCGGCGGCGAATAGTGTACTTCGGGTCGCAATTTTACCGCGTAAGATCGTGACTTTTCAGCGAATTATTGCGACATTTTCATAGAACGGCGAGCTTTGCAGCGTACGGAAGGAGATGTTTTGCGGCGAGGCCGGTGCCTTTTAGGGCGAACTTGGCGGCCTTCGGCAAGAGTTTGAAAAGGATCGGCTTCGCGACGTTCTTCGCGGTGAATTTCGTTACGGCCCAAGTGCCTTTTGCGGCCGACTTGACGACAACGACGGCCACTTTCCCTGCTCCATTCAGCACGGCGTTGCCGCCTTTCGAAGGGGAGGAGGCATGCTCCGATGGCTTGGCGGATCCAGTCGATGGCGTCTGGGCGTTGGCCGAAAGAACGCAGAAGAGTAATGCCGCGCAGACGAATGCTGCCTTAAGTAGAGAGTTTTTCATTGTCTATTCGAGATCGAGAGGTTGAAGCGCGTCGGCCGCAGACTGCGGCATAGTTCTTTATTATAACTACCCGCCCACAGGTTTGGGAAGGTTTTTCTCGCTCGGGGCTATTCCGTCCAAGGCAGGACGAAGGGGCCGATGTGCGGTGTCGATGTGTTGAGGCACGTCCGCAAAGCGAGGATGAGCGAGCGGCGAACGTTGTCGGGTGTGACGATCGCGTCGAGGAGCCCGCGTGCGGCGGCGTGTTTTGCGTCGAGTTCGCGGTCGTAGGTCGCACGGACGGCGTCCATCTCGGCCTCGAACTCCGCAGATGGCGACTCGCCCGCGGCCTTGAGCTTATCGAGCTGCGTCCCGAACATCGCCTGGACGGCAGAGTCGCCTTCCATCACGCCCATTCGCCCCGTCGGAAGCGAAAAGATGAAGTCGGGATCGAAACCTTGCCCCGCCATCGCGTAATAGCCCGCACCGCTCGCGTGGTTGATCGTGAGCACGAGTTTCGGCACCTTCGCGCACGACATCGCCTCGACAAAACGCGCACCGGCACGGATAATTCCGCTGTGTTCAGCCTCGCCGCCGACCATGAAGCCCGACACATCCTGCACGAAGAGCAAGGGCGTCGAATGGCGGTCGCAATTCTCGATGAAATACGCGGTCTTTTCCGCAGACTCGGTGTAAATTATTCCGCCGAAGCGAGGCGGCGAGCCGGGCTTGCCTTTCGACATACCGCGTGAGTTCGCGATCACGCCCACCGGCATACCACCAAGGCGCGCATTCCCGCAGATCATTTCGCGGGCAAAATCCGCTTGAAATTCTTCGACACCGCCGGCGTCAAGGAACGTCTCCAGCAATGCGTGCATATCGTACGGAGCACGATGATCCTCGGGCAGAATGTCGTACATCGCCTCGGAAGATGCGGACGGCTCGACCGCTTCGCCGATCGACAAACGCGTGCCGTCAGCCCGCGGCAGATCGCCGACGAGAGTACGAATTTTGTCGATACACTCCTCGTCATTCTTCGTCCGATAGTGAGCAACGCCCGAGACCGCGTTGTGCGTCATCGCACCGCCGAGAGTTTCGTTGTCGATGGTCTGTCCCGTTGCGCCTTTGACGAGATTCGCACCGCCGAGGCCCATGAACGAAGTGCCTTCGACCATCAAAATAACGTCGCTCAGTGCCGGCAAATAAGCTCCGCCCGCCACGCACATCCCCATCACCGCCGAGATCTGCGGAACGCGAAGGTATCGCCGCATTATCGAGTTGTAATAGAAAATTCGAGCCGCCCCGTACTGTCCCGGGAACACACCGCCTTGAAATGGGAGGTTCACGCCCGCAGAATCCACAAGATAGATGATGGGCACGCGGTTCCGCATCGCGATCTCCTGCGCCCGCAGTATCTTTTTGATCGTTTCGGGATACCACGCACCGGCCTTGATCGTCGCATCATTTGCAACGATCACGCATTCCCTGCCCTCGATCTTGCCAAGAACCGTAACGACCGCGGCCGCCGGTGCCTTCCCGTCGTACTCGTCAAAGGCGACGAGCAGGCCGATCTCCTGCGAATGAGAACCGGCATCGAGCAGCAGATCGACACGTTCACGAGCGGTAAGTTTGCCCTGCTTGTGGATCTTCGCGGCCTTCTCGGCACCGCCGCCGAGCTTTAGTTTTGCTTCGAGCTCGACAAACTCTTCAGTGAGAGTGCGAAGGCGGGAATTTGAGGCGATATCTGTCATTTGGGCGTTGCAGAACGTTCCTTATCTGATCGAAATGTTGTTGATGCTTGAGTCGCTGACGGCCGTATTGTCGAGGCTAACGATGCGAATCCTCGCATGCCGCGTTGCGGGACCGTAAATGGAAAATGTCTCGGAGCCGTCATTCGGCGTACTCATGACGACTGTTTTCCATGTCGTCCCTTCGTTCCACGAAACGTCGATCCTGACATTGCCGGTGACTCCATTCGAGATCCAGTTGACCGTACGGCGAACCTGACGCGGGAACCACTCGCCGCCGTTGTAGGTGTTGAGCGTGATGCTCGAACCGCTGTAACGGTAATTCGCGATCGAATCCGCAGTGTTGTTTATCGAGCGTGCGTTGTCGCGTGCATTGTCGATGCCGGTCGCGTAACCGTTGTAGTTGATGACGGGATTCGAGAAGTGGGCGACACGCGTACAGCCTGACGTGCATGGATCGGAATACGACATCACCGTTCGGAAAACTCCGTTGACGTAATGTCCAAAAGCGTATGGAAACGTCGGCCCGCTCCCGTTCTCGGGATTGTGCTGGCTTCCCATGTTGTGGCCAAGTTCGTGCGCGAAACTGAGATTTCCCACGGCGCAAGTTCGGGCTGTAACAGTAAATCCATTGTTCGCGTTGCCCGGCAGGGAGCCCATCAAGTAGCCGATACCACAGGCCGCGGTCGAATTTGTGAGCATATCGACAAGGTCGGCGTTCAATTGGTTTCTACGCGAATTCGCCGAAGCATCAGCACGCAGATTGCTCAATTCGGTATTGAAGCTCCCCGTCTCATTCAGCGCAGTTAGTTCGGCACCGACAAGCCTCACACGCTGGCGAACCTTGCTGTTGATATAAGCAGTATTCGTTGCCGCGATCGCCTGCTGCGCGATCGTCTGAGCCTGCGTGTCACCTCCGGCGGAGGTGCGGACAGCATTAGTGTAGAGCACCAGCACGTCGATCCTGTCGCCCGAATCGCTGCTTCCGGATGGCACAGTTACGCGTTGTGCCATCGTCTTCTCTCCCTCGATCTCACCTGCACACGGCGGGAAGAGTGACTGATCGAGCTCGATCAAAATGTTCTTCTCACCTTTCGGAGCGATCTCGTAAACGGCTTCCGGCGAATATATCAGGCCGGAGACGGAACCTTTATTGAACGTTAGGACGACATCGCCGACAAACTTTCCGGCCTTCAGCCTGCCCCGCCAAACAAAGTTGTCAAGGGCGAAACTCTCACTGCCTTCGGAAGCAAGCTGCTTCACGTCGAAGGTCTTGCCGTCAAACAAAGGCAGGATAAGCCTTTCCTGCTGACCGCCGCGAAAAGCGGAGGCATCAACCGCTATCTCGGCCTCGCGAACCGACGCGACCGACGTTCTCTGTTCGGCTGCTCGAACCGTCGGAGTCTCGACGATACTGAAGACCCTTTTCCCCTGTGCCAAAGCACCGGTCGATAGGACAGCGAAGGCGATAATGGGCAGAAGGCTGACTCGAACTGTCGTAGAAAAGTTTGCCATAATGATCGATCTCAGTTTTTACGGTGAATATTCTTACTTCCTAGAAATAATAAACGTCGGAACCATTCCGCCGCCGGCCGTGACATTTGCAAGTTCATTGGATGCTAGCCGTGTGAACGCGGATCCGACTTTTCCCATAAAGAGCAAGGGATCAAGATCCACAAGCTGTTCGGCCATCTGCCAACCGCCATCGGCAGTTACCACAGGAAAGCTTTCCTTGGCCGTCTTCACACGCTCCTGGACAAGATAGTCGCCATCCGAAAGGGCCGTCTCGATGGCCGCGTTCCATTCTTCGCCGGATGAATTCCAGCCGATGTAGATGCCGTGGCCGCCGTAATCATCGTTCGGCTTGAGCACGAGCTTGTGGGAATTCTCACGTGTCCACTGCACCAAACTGATATCGGTGTCAACGTAGCGAGTTTCTTCATCACGGAATCTGCGAGTCCACGGGACGTGGGCTCTGATAACGGTCAGCTCTTCCTCGTCGAACAGGTGTTCGTAACGCTCGTTTGTCAGTACGGCAAAGATAGCTTTCTTATGGACCAACTTTCCGCGAAAGCTGTTTACCATGCAGACTGCCTTTGCCTTGCACGCATCAAGCAGGGTCGGTTCGCTCTCGATTATCGGAAGATACTCATTTACTAGCAGACGTTTGTAAACGATGTCGATCTCGCGGCCTCGGGCCGAAAGGCGTTTGCCGTCGAACTCGAGTGCATCCGGTGAGCATATGAGCGACGGATAACCATTGGCTTCAAAAAAGTCGCGAAAAAGTTCGAACTCTTTGATCGTCGGCAGGTCGCGCAGATCGACGATCGCGATCGTAGGCTTGTTATCAAACTTCCCGCCGATAAACTCTTCGTAACATTCGACGAGCGTTGCGAGCAGCTTTGACGAGCCTTCCATCGCGGTCAGTTCGTATCGCTCAGCGAACCGCTTCATTACCGGAAGCTTTTGAAAGATCTTCGAAGCCGAATCTGCGAACGCGATGCCCGCCGGGCTCTCGCCGTTCAGTTCTACATAGGAATAAGTGTCGCCAACCAGAAAAGAATCGAGCCTTGCTGTGGGTGAAACGTGAGCGTAGCCGGGATCGATCGCGATAAGTTCACGTTCGATCTCCGTGACACCAAGCTCATCAAGCAAGGCATCGTCCTTGATCGCCGCTTCCTTCACTTTTTGAAGAGCGCCGAAGACCGTTTCACAAGCTCGAACGACGCGTTCCCAATCTTCACGAAGCACGAAATGCGGCCGAAGATACGGCGATAACGGCCGCCCGCCGAAGATCAGCTTCGCGGCCTCGAGCTCGGACTGGAGCATCGCGAGCGAATCGGCTGCAAGCGCCTCATCGTTCAGTAGGTCGTTGTAATGACTGACGGCTTCTTCAAGCATTTTTCACCCTATTTCGACATACTAAGGATCTCTTCGAATTCATCCTTTGTGAGCGGCATCACCGAGAAACGCGGCTGCCTAATAAGATAGATATTTGCGAGTGCCTTGTTCGCCTTGATCTGATCGAGGCCGACTGGCTTTTTCAATGCCTTAACTGGCTTGATCTCGACCGCGATCCATTTCTCATCGGTCGGATCCGGGAACGCCGTTTTCGAAACCTGTGCAACGCCGACAACCTCTTTCCCAACGACCGAATGATAGAAGAAGACCTTGTCACCCTTCTTCATCTCGTTCAGATGATTGCGGGCCGTGTAGTTGCGGACCCCGGTCCAATCCGTCGCACCGTCCTTGACGAGATCGTCCCACGAATACGCCGTTGGTTCCTGTTTTACAAGCCAATAGTTCATAGCGTCAATGGTGAATTGTGAATGGTAAATTGTGAATTGTGAATTTTTAACTATGCGTCAATGACAATTCGCCATTCACCATTCACAATTCACCATTCACCATTAACTATCTATTTCTTCGATTGCGCGGCCTTTTTATTCAGCCATTTTGCCCAGCGTTCGAGCATCGGGCGGAAAGGTTTGAAGATCTTCGCACGCCAACTGCCCTCGGATTGCTTTTCGGTCCACGCACGCAGATTCTTTTCTGCATATTGGCGGATCTGCGGTTCGAGCCCTGTTTTCTTGACGGAATGACGCAGCGTCAAATAATAATGCTGCCCGACGAGCGAAAAAATGAGTCCGGCAACATTGCCCTTGAAGCCGCTCTTTGCCATAAAACGCTTTGCTCGTCCTTCCGTCGGCTGGAGCAAAGCGCCCATCGAGATCTCGAACCACGGCGCCGAGTTCTGCACGCGCGGATGATATAGCCCCGGAAGGTCGCCCTTAACCGGAACATCCATATTCTTCAATCTCGGATCATTGATGAAATCTACGAGTTTGATCCGCTCGATCCCGCGTGTCTGTTCAACGGGAAGAAAATCGAGGGCCTTGTGGATCGACGCCTCATAGTCTTTTGGAAGCGGAAAGGTCGCCGTATTCTCGATCTTTACCTTAGTCGTTTTCGCGGCCTTTTGGCCAGCGGTTGCAATCGCCATAACTTTCTCTAGATTGTAATGGGTTCGCCGTTATTAGTAAATTCCGCCACGGTATGTGGTATCAATGCAACACATTGGCGGCCTCAGAATGCAGATCACCTGTAAATTCTAGCGAAACTCGCTCGGCATACGTTTTGCTATATAGACCGGCGAAGATGGCGAATCAGACGACACTTGCGAGATCAATTTCGGTCAGCGGCATTGGCCTTCATACGGGAGTTGAGGTCAACTTACGCCTTCGGCCGGCGCCCGAGAGCACGGGTTATGTCTTTGTCCGCACAGATCTTGATAATTTCGAGATCCCGGCATCGGTCGAGTTCATCTCGCATTGCTCCTATGCGACTACTTTGATGCGCCGGGGCGTTGTATTATCAACCTGCGAACATCTACTTTCAGCATTGCGAGGAAGCTGGATCGACAACTGCTTCATCGAGCTCGACAATATCGAGGTGCCGATCCTTGACGGATCGAGCGAAAATTTCATCGACCTTCTCGAAAAGGCCGGAACCATCGAGCAGGATTCACCGCGACGTACTCTCGTCGTAAAAGAAAGAGTTGAGGTCGATCAGAACGGACGTAAGATGTCGATCGAGCCTGCCGACAATTTCGAGATCGACTGCGTCATCGACTTCCCCCATCCTTTCATCGAGCGGCAGACCTATCGCTTCGTGATGAAGAACGGTTCGTTCGGCCGTGAGATCGCCTCGGCCCGCACGTTTGGTTTTGCGGAAGAGATCGATATGCTCCGCAAAGCGAATCTAGCTCTCGGCGGTTCGCTCGACAACGCGATCGTGCTCACCAAAGATGGGATGCTGAACGAAACTCCCCTGCGGTACTCAGATGAGTTCGTCCGCCACAAGATCCTCGACATTATTGGCGACGCGGCCCTCGTCGGGATGCCGATCAAAGGCCGAATCACCGCCGAAAAAAGCGGCCACTCCGTCCACGCCCAGCTGATGACCAAGCTCCTCGAAACCGAATCAGCGTGGGAGATCGCGTAACCACAGCCTGTTGCTCGTGAATGTTACCGTCTCAAGCCTAAGCGCCGGTTCCATCAGCCGTCTCCCAATCCGATGTATGGAACACACCTTCCGTATCGTTCCGCTTGTAGGTGTGTGCACCGAATAGGTCGCGCTGTGCCTGAATGAGATTCGCAGGCAATTTCTCGGCGCGGAATGCATCGAAATAGCTCAACGCAGAACCCAAACACAACGCCGCGATGCCGTGGCGCGTACATGCTGAGAGCATCTTGCGCAAGTTCGGCGTGTGGGCCTTCAAAGCATCCGCAAACTTTGCGTCGATCATCAAACTTTCAAGGCCCGGATTCTCACCGTATGCCTGTCGCATTTCTTCAAGCAGGGCCGAACGGATGATGCAGCCTCCGCGCCAGATCTTCGAGACCTCAGCAAGGTCGGTCCCATATGAAAGTTCCGTCGCCGCCGCCTGAATGAGCGACATTCCCTGTGCGTAAGTGATAATGAATGCCGCAGTTAGCGCCTTCTGAAGGTCATCGGTACTGATCGAACTTTCCCGCTCGGCCAGATCCTTGCCGAATACTTCTCCGGCCGCATCACGCACACTCCGTATCGCCGAGATCTGCCTCATCGAGACGGCAGAATCGATCGTCGGGATCGGGATTCCGAGGTCGAGTGCCGCTTGCGAGGTCCACTTACCGGTGCCTTTCTGGCCCGCCTCGTCAAGGACCTCATCCACAAGGAACTTCCCGGTCTCCGCGTCTTTCTTTCGAAGTACGATCGCCGTGATCTCGATCAGGAATGAGTTAAGCTCGGTCGTATTCCACTTTTCAAAGATCTCGGAAATTTCCCCCGCGGTCTTTCCCTTAACGCGGCGGAGATAGTCATATGTCTCTCCGATGATCTGCATCAGGCCATACTCGATGCCGTTGTGCACCATCTTTACGAAATGCCCGGCAGAACCCTGGCCCATATAGGCCACGCACGGCTCATCATCGACCTTTGCAGCTACAGCCTTCAGAATATGCTCAACGCGGTCGTAATGCTCTTTAGTGCCGCCGGGCATGATGCTGGCACCGTGGCGTGCGCCTTCCTCGCCGCCGCTGATACCGATGCCCATAAAACCGATCTGCTGCGCGGCAAGTTCGGCGATGCGGCGATCGGTGTCGGTGTAATGAGAATTGCCGCCATCGATGATCAGATCGTTCTCGTTCAGATGCGGCGTAAGGTCCGCGATAACGGCATCGACTATCGGGCCTGCGGGGACAAGAAGCATGATATTTCGCGGGCTCGAGAGCTTCGAGAGGAATTCCGGTATGTCTTTGCCGACATCGAGCGGCATCTCGCTTCCCTCTTTCATCAAAAGGTCGCGTTTTTCTTTATCGAGGTCGTAACCGACGCCCGCAATGCTGTGTTCGCCGATATTTAAGAGAAAGTTACGCCCCATCGTGCCGAGGCCGATCATCCCGAAAGTTGCCTTGTCCATACTTTATTTATACAACATTCTTTAATGGGCGGCGTAATTGGAACCATTTTCCGACCTGCGTCGTTCTTTAGGAAACAAGATGAAAAATGCAGCCTTTCTTATAGGAGTTTTCGGGGCGATATTTGCTTTCTCGATCGCCGCAAATGCTCAGGACGGTATTCAAAAGACGCCCTTTTGGAATGACCCCGCATTCTGGGAGACGCGTGCTTTAAAAACCCCGTACAAAGCAGACCTGTCCGAGAACGAGAAGATCGCGGGGATCTCGAAATTCTGGTCCGAAGCAAAATATAACTTCGTCAACTTCGATCTCGTTCCCGGCGTCGACTGGGACAAAGAGTATCTCGTGCATCTTGAAAAGGTGCGACAAACTCGCTCGACACTGGAGTATTTTCGTGTTTTGCAGGAATTCGCAGCAAAGCTCCACGACGGGCACACACTCGTTCTGCCGCCGACCGAACTTTCCGAACTCGTCAATTCGCGTCCTATGATCCAGACCGCCCTTATCGAGGGCAAGGTCGTCATAACGCACGTTCTTGACCCCGAACTCACCGCTCAAGGCTTCGCTCCCGGCGTCGAGATCGCTGCGATCGACAGGACCGAGGTCAAGGCGTTTGCGGAAGAAAAGGTCGCGCCGTACGTTTCGGTCTCAACTCCTCAGGCGCGCGATTACGCAGTTTATACGCGATGGCTTTTGGCGGGGCCGATTAAGACTCCCGTGCTTCTCGAACTGCGAGACGCAAAGGGCAGGACTTTCTCGCGGTCGATCCCGCGCGTCGCGTTTGAAAGATGGCGAGCGTCAGCCTCCGATCACGAGCCATTTGAAATGACGCGGCTTCCCGGGAACGTTCTTCTGGTTCGACTCAATACATTTACGAATCCAAAAACAGCCGATGAATTCGAAAAGAACTTCGACACCATTGAAAAGGCAGATGCACTCGTCCTCGATCTTCGGCAGAACGGCGGCGGGAGCGACGCGGTCGGGGCGAGGATCCTTTCGCTGCTGCTCGAAAATTCTTTTAAGAGTTCGAAATGGGCTACTCGCGAATACCATCCTGCTTTTCGGGCGTGGAACAAGCCAGATCAGCTTTATACCGAAGCCTCCGAAATGGTTCCGAAGACCGCAACGCGGACATACTCTAAACCCGTCGTACTCTTAACATCCGCGCGGACGGGTTCGGCCGCCGAGGATTTTGTGCTCGCATTTCGCACCGCGGAACGCGGACTCGTCATCGGCGAATCGACAAGCGGAAGCTCCGGGCAGCCGCTCGTTGTTTCATTGCCCGGCGGCATCATCGCCGGTATCTGTACAAAATACGATACCTTTCCTGATGGAACACCGTTCATCGGAGTCGGCATCAAGCCGGACGTGCAAGTCGCACCGACGATCAAGGACCTTCTGACAGGTTCGGATAGGGCGGTCGCGCGGGCATTGGACCAGATCAGGATCCAAAAGTTAAAGTGATCGAAATGAAAACCCTTACCGAAGCAGTTCGCCCGACAACTATCCTGCGACCCGAGAAGCTTCGCTCGAAGCTCGATCAGGATCTCGTTGTCATCAGCGAGACGTTCCAGCACACAGGAAGCTTCAAATTCCGTGCGGCCTACAACGTCGTTTTGAATCGTCCGGAAGAGGAGTTCGTCGGTGTTTCGTCCGGTAATTTCGGCCAGGCACTGGCACTCGCATGCAAAATGCTGGGACGAAAATGCACGATCGTGATGCCGCACAATTCCGCGAAGGTGAAGATCGATGCGGTTCTCGAATACGGTGCGGCCGCCGACCTAATAAATGTAAATGAAACCAGCCGCGTGGAACGCCTCGCTCAATTGAGCAGCGAGAAACCGAACGCATACATGGCGAGCGCGTTCGACGACCGTCTCGTTATCGAAGGCAATTCTACGCTTGGGGATGAGATCGCAGGTCTCGGCCTCGATGTCGTGATCGTGCCGGTCGGCGGCGGCGGGTTGATCTCGGGAACGGTCGAATCGTTCGAACGCTCGAAAAAGCCTATCGAGATCATCGGTGCCGAACCGGCAATGGCGAATGACGCGGCTAGGTCGCTAGCCGCTGGCAAGATCATCCCGAACGAGTTCGAACCGCAGACGATCGCCGACGGAACCCGAACGCTCTCGGTCGGCGACCTTACTTTCCCGGTCATTCAACGCGGCGTCAAAGAGATCTTGGAGGTTCCGGAAGAAAGGATCGTCGAAGGCCTCAGACTCTACTTCACGCACGCAAATCTCAAATGCGAGCCGACCGGTGCCCTCTCGCTCGGCGCCGTTCTACAGAATGCAGATCAATTTCGCAACAAACGCGTCGGCGTCGTGGTAAGCGGCGGCAACGTCGATCCCGATGTTTACGCCAGGCTGATCGCTAACGGCTAATAGCTGCCCGCGATCTTCTCCTACTTTAGTTCTTCGACGAACGTAACGCGGTTTATCTCGTGCAGCGTCGTAAGTCCGGCAAAGACCTTCTTTACGGCAGACTCGCGAAGCGATGAAAGGCCTTCCTGTTCGGCCTGACGGCGGATCTCGGAGCCGGGACGGCGTTCGATGATCATTTCGCGGATTCGGTCGGACATATCGAGCAATTCGTGGATCGCAGAACGTCCGCGATAGCCCGTGTGATTGCACGCGTCGCAGCCGACATTCCGATAAAAAGTGTGCCCCTCGGCATCCGACGGCTTCAGGGCCGAATCCGCAAGCTCTTCGACCGACGGCGTGTAGGGCCGTTTGCACGTTGGACACAAGAGGCGAACTAGCCGCTGTGCCAGCACGCAGTTGAGCGAGGAGACGAAATTGTATGGCTCGACGCCCATATTGAGGAAACGCCCGATGACGTCGATCACGTTGTTCGCGTGAACGGTCGTAAACACAAGGTGTCCGGTCAGTGCGGATTGGATCGCGATCTGCGCAGTCTCTTCGTCACGAATTTCGCCGACCATGATCTTGTCGGGATCGTGACGAAGGATCGACCGAAGGCCGCGTGCGAACGTCAGCCCTTTCTTCTCGTTCACGGGGATCTGCATGATTCCCTGCAGCTGATATTCGACCGGGTCTTCGATCGTGATGATCTTGTCCTCTTCCGCCCGTATCTCGTTCAGCGCGCCGTAAAGGGTCGTCGTCTTACCGGAACCGGTCGGTCCCGTGACGAGCACCATTCCGTAAGGTTCTTTGATATAGATCCTAAAGCGCCGCAGATCTTCCTCGTCAAATCCAACGACATCGAGGCTGAGATTCTTGAATTCCTCCGATATCTGCTCTTTGTCGAGGATACGGATGACGCAGTTCTCGCCGAACGCGGACGGCAGGATCGAGACACGAAAATCGACGGTTCGGCCTTTGTACCTGACGCGAAAGCGTCCGTCCTGCGGGATCCGCCGTTCGGCAATATCCAGCTCGGACATCACCTTGATACGCGAAATGAGAGTCTGGTGATACGCGATGTCGATCGGATCGACCTTCGCATACAACGCGCCGTCGATGCGGAATTTTACACGGACATCTCGGTCGCCTGCCTCGATATGGATATCGGACGCCCTCGATTCCATCGCGTTATATACGATCGTGTCGACAAGCTTGATGATCGGCGACATATCGCTGTCGGAAGCGAGACGATCGAGGTCAAGGACCTCTTCGCCCTGCTCGGTCTCCTTGACGAGCGAGATCCGAAATCCGGACGCAGCCTCCTGCATCACTCGCTGGGTCGCATCGCCCTTCCGCAGGACGAGGTCGATAGCACCGGCCGTTGCGACATGCGGGATGATGCGGACATTGAGGACGTTCTCGAGTTCGTCGAGACGTTCCAGGTCCGTGGGATTCGCCATCGCGACGTGCATCGAGTTCCCTTCGCGGCGAATTGGCACGAACTGATTTCTCAACATCAATTCGACGGGTATCTTCGCAAGTTCCTCCTGGTCCACTGGCGAAGGCGCGTCCGGCGGCAGAAGGTCGATGTACGGCATTCGATATCGCTTTGCACGCTGCTTTGCTTCGATGACCTCCGGCGGTTCGTTCTCGAGGAAATCCGACAGTTCGATCTTCGGCGACGAGACCGGCCCAATATTTGTGCTTTCGACGTTCATAAAAACCTTTGATGACTAATGCCTGCCGCCGAACGGCCCGGCAGAGATCATTTGTATGATCGGCAAGTAGATCGCAAGAAGAATAACGACAACGACGGCCGCCATAAACAGCAGAATTAGCGGTTCAAGCAGCGTCGTGAGCTGTTCGAGCCGAACTTCTGCCTCTGCGTCGTAAAAGGCGGCTACTTCGTCCAGCATCTCGCGTAAACTGCCCGAGCGTTCGCCGATGCCGATCATATCGAGTCCAAGTGACGGTATCCAGTTCGCGGTCTCAAGCGCCTCAGTAAACCCGCGGCCCTCTCGGATCAACGGCAGAACGGACTGGCTCTTGCGTCGAAGCTCGAGGTTGTTCAAAGCTTGTGACGAAATATCCCAGGATTCCGGCACGGTGATGCCGCCTGAAAGCAGCGTTGAGAGCGATCGCGAGAGCTGTGCGGTCGCCATATTCCTAACGAGCTGGCCGGCGACCGGCAGGCGAAGCACCGCCTTGTGCAAAAGAAGCTTGCCATTTTGTGTTCGGAACCAGAACACAAGTGCGAGGACGATGATGATAACAAGCGGCAAGACCCACCAAATATTTGCGACGATCGTCCCCGAGATATACACCACCGCCCGCGTAAGGACAGGAAGTTCACGGCTTTGATTCAGGTTGCGAAAAAGATCCGACATTCGCGGAACTATGTAGAGCGTAAGGAACGCGACCATTATCGTGGCCGCAAGCAGGAGGAACGCAGGATATGCCAACGCCCCTCGAAGCTTCCGCGTGATCGCAACGCTCCGCCTTAGATATGTCACGAACCGGGCCAGTACGTCGTCGAGAGCGCCGCTCTTCTCGCCGGACAGGATCGATGCAGTATAGATCTTCGGAAAGATTCCCTGTTCCTCGAAAGCTTGTGAGAGCGGCTCACCGTTCTTGATGCGGTCCTCAACGTCTGCGAGAACCATTCGAAGACTTGCCGACGCAGAACGTGTCTTAAGAAGCTCGACCGCCTGAAGAACTGGAATACCGGCCCTTAACAGCGCCGAAAACTGCTGATTAAACAAAAGGAAGTCGGCCTGCTTGACCTTGTTATGCTTGCCAGAACCACCGAAACCGAGGACCGAGGAAAGCCCGTTCTCCGCAGAGGAAACGGCAAAGACACGAAAACCGTCGGCCTCAAGCCGAAGTTTTGCTTCCGAAGCACCGATGGCTTCGACCATCTTTGTTACGACTTCGCCGGACGGCGTACCGAGGCGGCAGATATATTCAGGCATAAGATCGGGACCCGGTGGTCCAACGACGTTCAAAAGCACTCAACTCTCCAACGTCAAAGGGCGAATTATAACACGTCCGGCACGCAAGAATGTTCCTTTCAGATAGCGTATTTGGATTCTTGAGGCCGAACAACCAAAGAGCCGCTCTTGGCATCTGAAAATATACATTGAACGGATTTTCGCTAATCTTTACAATAAGAGTGTCCCTTTCGAGTATGTATGCGTAAACATTTGGGCATCGAGCATTCTCGTTTTTCGATCCTGCTGGCCTCTCTCTTCGCCGTCGCATTTTTAGCTTCCGTCTCCGCGGCGCAGTCGCCGACTCCGCGCCCAACGCCGCCGGATAATGGTGCTATCAAGATCAAAACCGATCTTGTTACGGTCACTGCTACGGTAACCGACCTCTATGATCGATATATCTCGGGACTGAAAAAGGATGCGTTCACCGTCTATGACAACGATGAGAAGCAGGAGATCACCTTCTTCAGCGATAGCGACGCACCTGTCTCGCTGGCCATAATCTTCGATGTCTCGGGCTCGATGAACGGCGAAAAGATCAATAAAGCTCGTCATGCGCTCTCGCGTTTCATCGCAACGAGCCATCCGATGGACGAGTATTTCCTGATCGCTTTCAACAATAAGGCGCAGCTCCTGCTGGACCGGTCGCGCGACGGCGAGGCCGTGTTGAAGAAATTGACGCTCGTCGAACCAAAGAAAGACACAGCTCTTTATGACGCTGTTTACCTAGGCGTCGAGAAAGTGATGCGCGGCTCGCACCAGAAGAAGGCCGTTCTTATAATCAGCGACGGCCAGGACAACGCATCGCGCTACAACTTCGGCGAGGTCCGGCGTCTTCTAAAAGAATCGGATGTCGTGGCGTATTCGATCGGTATTCAGGGCCGTAATGACGCTGCCAGCGAGGTTGGTTTGCAGGGGCAGGCATTCCTAGACGAGATCAGCAACGTTACCGGCGGTCGCTCCTTCTACCCCGACTCGGACGTCGAGATGGACGAGATCTTTGAGCGCATCGCCCTGGAACTGCGTCACCAATACTCGATCGGTTATACCCCGAAAGATTTTGTTCCGAACGGGAAATGGCGTAAGGTCAAAGTTAAGGTCAAACGCCCGCGAGGTTTGCCGCGTCTAACCGTCCGGGCTCGCGACGGCTATTATGCTTCGCCGGCCTCGGATTACCGATAGTTGAGTGAAGATCCTTTGATGAAAGCTTCGAAAGCTACTGTTCTCGTGGCCGCACTCGCTGCGGCCGTTGGTATATTTGCCGTTTTCTCAAGATCGGCCGATGCAGCCGAATCGGATGGCCGGCATCGCCTACCGACTCCGACGCCCACGCCGGCAGTTAAAGCCACGCCAACGCCTTCACCGACACCGAATCCTGATGACGATGTCATCAGGGTCGAAGCGGAACTCGTAAATCTCAATGTCCGTGTCGTTGACCGCAATAATCGAACGATAAACGACGTACCCGAAAAGGACTTTAAGATCTTTGAGGACGGCGTTCTCCAGACGATCGATTTCTTTTCCCGTTCAGAAGTTCCGACCAACTATGCATTGGTGCTTGATAACTCAGGCTCAATGCGTGCTCAGCTCGATAAGGTCATCGAGGCCGGCAAGATACTCATCGACAAGAATAAGCCAGAGGACGAGACCGAGATCGTCCGGTTCATCGGCCGAGACAAGATCACGATCGAGCAGCCGTTCACGACCAATAAGCAGGACCTTAACGATTCGCTTGACAACCTCTTTATCGAGGGCGGCCAAACGGCGATAATCGACGCGGTCTATCTAGCTGTTGAAAATGTCGATAAGTACGAGCAATCGAAGAAGATGGACGACCGACGACGACGCGCCATCGTCCTTGTGACCGACGGTGAGGACCGCGACAGCTACTACAACGAAAAGCAGCTGATGGACCTTCTGCGGGAATCCGAAGTTCAGATCTATGTTGTAGGCTTCTTGGGCGACCTGAGCAAAGAAGGCGGTTTTATCGGCAAAAGTCCGCAGGAAAAGGCAAAGGCGTTCCTGCAGCGAATTGCGGATGAAAGCGGCGGAAAGACATACTTCCCGGCAGATGTGGGCGAACTTCCCGATATCGCCAAGCAGATCTCTGGTGAGCTCAGAACTCAGTATTCTATCGGTTATATTCCGACGAACGACAGAAAGGACGGCAAGTTCAGGGCGATAAAGGTCGTCGTCGCGGACGGTCCGAACGGCCAAAAGCGTATTCCCGTTACGCGTGCAGGCCGGACAGCAGACATCGAGAACGGCCCGCCTAGCCTTGCAAAGCCGGCAAATACGACCAATTTACCAAAGAACTAAAGCGGAAGGGCTATTTCTCGGGGACAGAGCCTGAGATCTTCTTGCGCGTGGTCTCGCCCGTTACAAGGACAGGAATTCCATCGTCAACATTCTCGTGGGGACGAGGAATGACATGAGTTGCCGTTACCTGGCCGACCTTTCTTGCCGCGGCCGCACCGGCATCCACCGCCGCCTTTACAGCACCGACCTCACCGCGCACGATCGCAGTTACGAGGCCCGCATCGATCTTCTCGTACCCTACGAGCTTGACATTAGCGGCCTTCACCATCGCATCCGCAGCCTCGATCATCGCGACCAAGCCAAAACATTCGACCATTCCCAAAGCCTGCATAAATTTCTCCAAAGATCAGCTGCTTTTCTTCTTTCGGAAAACCAGGACGAGGGCAAAAAGGCCCATCACCGCAAAAATACTTCCGAACACGATCACTGTTGCTGCGAGCATCTACTTAAAGACCTCCAGATAGAGAACAATGATCGCCGTGATGATGAATAGAACCCCTGCGAAGGCCATCAGCCCGAACCCGGAAGCATCGACCGGCTCAACCCATTCCGAGCGGACGGTCTTCCGCTTGGCGACGCGCGAGGCCTTACGCTCGCGTGCCGCTCTGACGCGGCTCATCTTCCCGTCATCCGATTCACTTTCAGCCGACGTTCTTTGCTCGGCCCGTGCAAAAGCGGCTTCGAGATCAGCCTTAACGCTCGAACATTCATTCGGATCGGCCGGAGCCGCGATCTCTTCGGCAGGTGCCTCGAGCGCAGGGCCGTTCACAGGCTTTCCGCATGCGTAGCAAAAGCGCGTCCCTTCGCGGACATCTGCCCCGCATTCTGCACAGACCGGTTTTTCGGCAACAGCTTCCATCTATCTAAACTCGTGCAAAAATCTCTTTCTCCTCACCAAGATCCCGGGCGGAAGGCGTGACGATCGTCTTCTTGTTTATGTAGATCTTCTCGCCGCGATCTACCGCCCGCCGAACGTCGTCTTCGCTCACGAAATCTACCGGCTGAGGCGGCCCTTTCTCAATGACCGGTTCGGCGTAAACGTGATGAATTATCGTCTCTTTCGCTCCGGTTTCTGCCGGCTGAGAAGGACGTGGGGGCGTCGGCAGCGGATTCACCGGCTCTAGTTCAAGAACGGCCTCGGGGCGATTTCGCAAAAATGTATCCACTATCTTGGCGATCTCTTCGCGCCGCGGCTTTGGCCGAGCAAGGGCTGACACCGTCTGCAGCGAAGGTTTCGCAGACGCACTCGCCGCGTTGACCGGCTTGGTCTCGAACGCAACGCGCTTTACGTCCATCAAATGCAGAGGCGAAACATTGTCGGAAGTTACGTTGCCGCCCCACGAACCGCAACCGAGCGTCATCGACGGCGAAAGATCCGTAGAGAATCCGATCGCACCGTGAGTTGTCGGCGAATTGATGATCACGCGTGCGGCAGGCATCTGCTTGCCGTACTCAACGGCCATTTCCCGATCTTTCGTGTGCATTCCGGCAGTGTGTCCCATTCCGCCGAAGCGAAGAATTTCCTCGCATCGGGCGGCACCTTCTTTAACGCCGTCGGCAACAAAGAATGCAAGTGTCGGCGAAAGCTTTTCGACCGACCACGGGAACTCCCGGCCGACACCCGCGCAATCGGCAAGCAGACATCGCGTACCTTCAGGAACGCTGACGCCTGCAAGCTGAGCGATGTACGCCGCGGCCTTCCCGACGATGCCGGGATTCAGCGTTCTCTGCGGCGTCAAAAGGATCTTCGCGACAGCATCTGCATCTGCAGGCGAAAGAAAATGTCCGCCTTGGCGCGCAAATTCCGCACGGACTGCCGCTTCGATCGGTGCATCGACGACGACGCTCTGCTCGCTTGCGCAGATCGTGCCGTTATCAAAGCAAGTGCCCGTCAATATGTCGGCAACTGCTTTCGCAGGATCCGCCGACCGCTCAATAAAAACCGGCACGTTGCCGGGCCCGACGCCAAACGCGGGCTTACCCGAAGAATAGGCGGCGCGAACAAGGCCCGTTCCGCCCGTTGCGAGGATCACGGCCGTCCGCTTGTGTTTCATCAAGGTCTCAGTTCCCTCGATGGTCGAAACCGTCAGGCAGCGGATCGCGTCCGCAGGAAGGCCGGCATTGATGCCTGCGTCCCGCATTATTCGCGTTATCTCCGCTATACATTTTGCAGCTGCCGGATGCGGCGACAGCACGATCGTGTTCCGCGATTTGATCGCAATGATGATCTTGAAGATCGCCGTGGACGTGGGATTCGTCGAAGGAATGATCGCAGCCACCACGCCGCGTGGGCTCACGATCTCGACAATGCTGTTCGAGTCGTTGACGACGCCCACGGTCTTTAGGCCTTTGAAATAATTCCAGACGTCCTCGGCAGCGAACCGATTCTTCTCGAACTTGTCTTCCGGCCTACCGTATCCCGTCTCCTCACACGCCATTTGACCGAGTCGGGCACAATCCGCCAAGGCCGCCTTCGCCATCGCATCGCAAATTGAATCGACCTTCGTTTGGTCGAAAGACGCCAAGACGGAGAACGCCGCAAATGCCGCGTCAACGGCATCACGAGCTTCCTGTTGTGCGAGAAGGTCCTTGTCGGCCATCGAACTAAACGGAAAGAATCACGGAAATCGTGCCCTCGCGTGCCAAGTACACGAAAACGAGGGCACTCGGTCAAAAAAGGAACGCTACTTCGAGCGGCTCTTGCTGCCTTCGCTCGAGATCGCAGACGAACCCGCATCGCCGGAGGTCAGGGATTTTCCGCCGCCGCGAAGGGCTTTCTCGTCAGGACTGTACCCGACGGCGCCGCCTTTCGGCAGAACGCGCTCGACCTCGGAGTGAGGCCGAGGGATGACATGGACGCTGATCAGCTCGCCTACGCGTCGTGCAGCGGCCGCACCCGCATCAGTTGCGGCCTTTACCGCCCCGACATCACCGCGGACGAAGATCGTTACATATCCGGCGCCGATATATTCCTTACCGATCAGCTGGACGTTCGCAGCCTTGACCATTGCATCGGCCGCCTCGACAGCACCGACAAATCCCTTGGTCTCGACCATTCCGAGTGCCTCTAAACTCATTGACTGTTCCTCACTTAAAATTAAGCTAGCTGGATTTTATAACACGAAGATTCGATAGCCAAAATTATCACGATAGATTGCGAATCTTCAAGCGTTGTAGAACGGTTACGAAATTGACATAGCAGGTTCGACCGCTTAAACTTTTTATTTTACGAACGGTTGGTCCCCCATCGGCGCGAATTGTCTGAAATGTCACAATCACTAGGCGAAAAGTTGCGGCTCGCCCGCGAAGAAAGAGGTATATCCATTACCGAGGTCGCCGAAGCCACGCGAATTTCTCCGCATTACCTTCAAGCGATCGAGGTTGATGATTATCGCACGCTTCCGGGCGGCATATTCAACAAGGGTTTTATCAAATCCTTTGCGAAGTACGTCGGCGTTGATGAGGCGTCCGCTCTGGCGGACTATGCCCGTATCATCAACGCGGATGGCGGCCCGGAGGCCGCAGAACCTGCGTCAAAGCATTATAGGCCTGAGGTTTTGACGGATGACCGCGCGGGCGGATCAATGATCCCTACGGTGATCGCGGCCGTCGTAATTCTCGCGATCGTTACGGCAGCGGTCCTTTTCGGCCTTAACTACCTGAAGAACCGACAGGCCGAACCGGTCGCTAATTCGACATCGCCTGGCGCAAATACGAATTCGAATCCTGCGATTCCTGCGGCAACTCCCCAACCGGCGGTGCCCAGTATGGCTTCGCTAAAGGTCGAGTTCTCGGCAACGACAGATCCTGTTTCCGTTACCGCGTCGCTCGATGGGGGCAGAAGCGAGAGCAAGCTTATCGCGGCAGGAGCTACCGAGACCTTCGAGCCAAAGGAAAGCCTTAAGCTGAGCTACTCACGCTCGCTTGCACAGGTCGTCAAGCTCTCGATTAACGGAAAACCCATAACCTTGCCGACAACTCCGACCAACCCGCGACGGAGCGTCATTGAATTTCAGATAGACAAGGACACGCTGCCTGCGATCTGGGCAAGCGCTTCGATCAGCGGTGAGGTTCCGGGAGAACCTGCCGCGGCTGAGAACACCGCTGCCCAGCCGGTGACGGCCGCGCCACCGACCTCGACTCCGGCACCGGCCGAGGCAACACCTAAACCTGAAGCCGCGACCGCAACGCCGAAACCTAGCGTTGCCCCTGCGACGCCGAAGTCGACCAATACCGCTGCGACGCCGGCGACCACCGGCTCGCCTGCAAAACGGCCGGCAACAAGCACAAAAGCACCGGAGGCCGCACCGACGAAAAAGCCGGCAGGAGCTGAAACGCACTGATGACCCGTGCGAAGGACCGTTTTTTCTTGAACGATGCCCGCGAGTTTTTCTCACGGGCATTTTTGTTTATAATTGCTTATGGATATCGAAGCTATCAACGAAGGCCTGACCTTCGACGACGTTCTCCTCGTACCCGCGTATTCGGAAATTCTCCCGTCGGATGCCGACACTCGAACAAAATTCTCGCGAAATATTGACCTGAATATCCCGCTGTGCTCATCGGCTATGGACACGGTCACAGAAGCCGCTCTCGCGATCGCTCTTGCTCAGCAAGGCGGCATCGGCGTGATCCACAAGAATCTTTCGATCGAGGAACAGGCCGAAGAGGTCGATAAGGTAAAACGCAGCGAATCAGGTATGATCGTCGATCCCGTGACGATCAACAAAGATGCCCTTGTCTCGGAAGCCCTGGTCATCATGGGCCGGTTCAAGATCAGCGGCGTGCCGGTAACAGATGAGAATGGTCTCCTAGTCGGCATTATCACGAACCGCGATCTGCGTTTTGAAGGGCGCTTCGATATTCCCGTTTCCGAGGTGATGACCCCTCAGCCGCTCGTAACCGTGCCGGTCGGCACCACGCTCGACGAAGCGAAGATAACACTCCAGAAACACCGCATCGAGAAACTCCTCGTCATCGATGACGATGGACATCTAAAGGGCCTTATCACCGTCAAGGATATCCAAAAGGCGATCAACTTCCCGCACGCCGCGAAAGACTCACTTGGACGGCTCCGCTGTGCCGCCGCGATCGGTGCGACAGGCGACTTTTTGGAGCGGGCGGAAGCCTTGGTAAACGCCAGAGCTGACGCGATCGTCGTTGATACGGCGCACGGCGATAGCTCACGCGTTTTTGATGCCGTTAAGGCCGTAAAGACGCGGTTCCCGGGCATTGAGGTCGTCGCAGGCAACGTTGCGACCGCCGAAGGCACCTTGGGGCTTATACGGGCGGGGGCGGACGCCGTAAAGGTCGGCATCGGCCCTGGTTCGATCTGCACGACCCGCGTCGTTACAGGCGCCGGCGTTCCGCAGATCACAGCCATCAATGAATGTGTCAAAGCGGCCGAGAACACAGGAGTTCCGATAATCGCCGACGGCGGTGTGAAGTTCTCGGGCGATGTCGCAAAAGCCATCACTGCCGGAGCGGACAGCGTCATGATCGGCTCGCTCTTTGCCGGAACGGAAGAAGCTCCCGGCGAGATCATTCTGTTTCAGGGCAGGAATTTTAAGACCTATCGCGGAATGGGCTCGATCGGCGCAATGAAGAAAGGCTCAAGCGACCGATACGCACAGGAAGCGACCTCTTCCGACTCAAAATACATACCGGAAGGCATCGAAGGACGCGTTCCCTATAAAGGAACGATCGCGGACATGGTCACGCAGCTTGTCGGCGGCCTGCGATCGGGAATGGGCTATACAGGCTGCCGAACGATCGCGGAGCTTCAGACCAATGCAAAGTTTGTAAGGATCACATCCGCGGGCCTTCGCGAGTCACATGTTCATGACGTGATAATCACGAAAGAAGCTCCGAACTACCGACTCGAATCCTAGTCCGAACCGCCTGCACGGAGAGGCGGACGCCCTCGTCCGCTCTTGTCAGAACCGCCAGTTCCCCTCCTGCCCGAGGAGGGGTGGCCGAAGGCCGGGGTGGAGGGAGCAGCGGCCGGTCAGCGGTAGGAGCCCGCACCCGAGTAAGGGTGTGATTCCGTTGTCAGAACCTCCTACGCGGATCGAGATACTGCGGCTGAAAGCTAACGGCTGATAGCTGAAAGCTGTATATAAACGCTCCTTTGAGGCCAACCTTGCAGAAGCCCGCACCTGAGTAAGGGCGTGATTCCGTTGTCAGAGCCTCCCACGCGGATCGAGATACTGCGGCTGAAAGCTAACGGCTGATAGCTGAAAGCTGTATTTAACCGTTCTTTTGAGGCCAACCTTGCAGAAGCCCGCACCTGAGTAAGGGCGGAACTCAGGCTCTGCCTATATATTTGCGGAAAACCTCAGGTTTTCCGGGCTACCGCCCAAACCAACCTTGGAGGCGGCGATAGCCGCCGACAGTCGGCTTTGAGTAGCGGTTGAATGACTGTGGATCGCCGAGGGACATTGAGCCGTTGTAAGGATCGGGGGAGGTCCAGCGGCCGGAGCGGTTTTCGAGTTTGCGCCACCAGGTGTCGGCAAGGCCGGTGCCGGTGTCGTCCTCGGTGAGAGCGTAGCGGTGGCGGATGGAGTCGGCGTTCGTGAAGCCGATTGCGGTACGCTGGCCGATGTTGTTAGGTATCTGTTCGCCAAAAGCCTGATAGTCCATACGCGCAAGAACATTGCCGGTTAAACTAGTAACGCACCGCGTCGAACCCCGTATGTCCTGCTGCACAAACTTCACACCGCCCTCGTCAGTCGCTGTCGCCCCTCCGTAATCCGCCACGAGCCTCCCAAATGCATCATAAACCGAAAAACGCCAAACATCATTCACACGCTCCGCAACCTTGTTCCCCGCCGCATCCATCACCGCGATCCCAACTTCGACATCGCTCAACGTCGAACTCTTCACCATACGCCCGTTCGCATCGTAAAAATATTTCAGTCCGCGAAACTTGTTGTCCGTAACGACACCGCCCGATTCGTCGTAACTCGTATTTGTGTTCGAGGCGAGCCGATTGGTTGCACGATCGACGTTATTTTCTTCGATAAAGAACGGAAAAAGCGGATCGTTCGCCGCCGAATTCTCCGAAGCTTTCAAATATCGATTCCCAAAACGGTCGTAGCTGAATTTCTGACTGTACACCTGATTCCCATTGTCACCGCGATATTCCGTTTCGCGTTCGAGACGGCCAACCGCGTCGTAAACGAACTTCTGAGTGTACTGCTTCGCCGTTTTTTGCGTCAATACTTGACCTTTCCCCAGAGTACGAACACAAGAATGTTCAAGCCTAGAAGCACGCCAACTGCAAACCATAGCGTGATATCGGAGAGGATCGCGTTGATGTACACGTAAATGGCTGATACAGAGATCCCAATCTCCGCGATTGCAGTGAGTAACGCTACGACAGCTCCCTTCCCGTTATTCGAGTACCTCCCGGTAGCCATTAGGAGGATCGCAACAAAAATAGAATATAGGCCGAACAGGGCTATTATCGATAACAGAAAAATAGTCATGTCTCAAATAATGCTGACAATCAGCTCTTAAAGACCTCTCTGCAGTGTCGAACTTCCGCGTCTAAGGAACTGGGGGCTAACCGAAGTTTATTTACCCCCCTGTCAGCAAGCGCGTACCCCGCAGCGAAAAAAGGAACACCGATTAAAGCAATTTTTGATATATGGTGCGGAGCGGCCAAGGCATTAATTCCTTCACCGGCACTTATTGCACTGCCGAGATGCTTAATTCCAAAGCGGTATCCCGCAGCTGCAATAGCACCGCCTCCGGCAACCATACTAAGGCCAAGATAAGTTTGGCCGGTTCCCTTAGCAACGTTCGAAAGGTATTTCGCAATCGCTTTCCCAATGCACGAGTTGAGATCGTCCTGCTGGGTTCGCGGAGTTGGATATTTACCGCCGCCAGTTTGTGTCGTGCCGCCTCCTGTAGGACTGCCACCACCTAGCTCCTCGAAGCCATGGCCCTGTCCGACAGGATTCCAAGTGGATTCGCCACCAAATAGCCAGCTTAAATCTCCCGCAAAAACTTGCACTGTGCCGTAGTCTGACACACATCGACCATTTACAATATGGCCATCGTAAACCGGCTCTCCGTTATGGTCTCTCTTTCCGCTGTAAGAGCAGCCTTCGACTGGCGTTGCTTCATTTAAGCCTGAGGGATCTATCCAATTTATCGGGTCACCACCAACGTATGAGTAACGATTGAATGATTGTGGATCGCCGATGCTTGCAGAGCCTGTAAATGGATCTGGACTTGTCCATCTTCCGGCTCTATTTTCATTTTTCCGCCATGGGGTATGATCTAATCCTGTGGCGGAATCACGTTCGGTCAAACCATATTGCTGACGCGGATTGATGGCAGAATCGAAGCCTTGGGCAGTAGTGCGTAGCCCTGTTCCTGTTCCGATATTCTCACCATACGCCGTGTAGTCCATCCGCGCCTTCACAAAACCGCCGTTGCTCATCATAGCACGCGTCGATTCTGGCACACTCCGCGTGTTCATGGGCTTTTTACCTTCTTTTGCACTTTTCCGGCCTCTGAGATGCGTCTCCGCCGCTAGAGGCTATCCAACTCCACTGTTCACAGATGAATTTGTCGCACTCACCACTTGCAAACTTGTCGGATGAATCTAGGCGGGTGAGCACCGCAGCAGCTTCTCCAGGAGTCTTTATACGAAATACGTAGAAAAGGTTTAAATAGCTTACCGCTACGTCGAGCTGATCAACATCACACTCAGGACTGCTCTGACAAATCCGGACAGCTTCGGTATAGTACTTTTCAGCCAAAGTTAGATCGCGTCTCGCAACCGAGACCTTCCCTAGTTCGGTAGTCGAAGATACAGTTTCATTTATCCAGTGGTGCTTCGTTGCAATCTTGTTGGCTTCTTGGAAATTCGTTTCGGCTTTATCGAAATCACCTGAAGAGAGCATCTTGTCTCCCGTCTCAAGGTTCACTACGAAGGCTGCATACTCGTCGGACGGAGTCGCCCGCGGAGCTACTCCATTTTGCGATTCCGCCATCGGTGATACGCACCCGATTTGTGCCATAGCAAATACTAAGATCAAACTCGTCTTTCTTAACATCACTTATTGATTGTTCGCTTCGCGGAGACAGTCTTTCTTATCAGCGGCCGTAATCGCTTTGGCTTGCGCTAAAGCCTTGCGGTGATTGTAATAGCCGTAGGTCCCCTCCATTGCTCCAGCGACAAGTATATTTGCTCCCGCACCGATAGGTCCCAGGTCTTTCGGGTTCCACATTCCGATTAGATAATTCGCAGTAAGCTGTTCGTCAGTCTGGTCAGGCAGCACTACCCCTCCGGGAGCCATTGCAACGGGGGAAAACCAACCTAGCGGTGCTGGCAGCGGCGACGGAGCGACCGAGCCGAGAATGTTTCGCTTTAGTTCGTCATCTCGTCGATGATTCACCGCATTTACTCGATTCCTGACCTTATCTTTGAGACACGTTTTGTACGTTGCATTGCGCGCATCCTGCCCAAGATCGGTCGGCCTCCCTGGGTCAAACACCCCCGTGTCGCCGCCAGCAATCGGAAAAGAAAAACCGCCAGGAGCATCCACAATATAGATTAGTGTGCACTCACGACGCTCAAATCCAGGCATGTAATGGGTGATTCCCTCTGGGTCGGTATAGGATGCCGATCCATAGCGAACCCACTGACAAACCTGTTCAATCCTAAGTCCTGTTGGGTCGATGAAGTTTGTGGGTTGGTTGGCGACGTATGAAAATCTGTTGAAGCTTTGTGGATCGAATACCGACATTGAGCCAAGGTAAGGGTCGGGGCTTGTCCAACGGCCTGCACGGCCTTCATTCTTGCGGAACCAGGTGTGATCAAGGCCCGTTGCGTCGTCGCGTTCGGTGAGGCCATATTGCTGACGCGGGTTTATCCCAGAATCAAAACCTTGGGCGTTCGTGCGAAGCCCTGTTCCCACCCCGATCTCTTCGCCATACGCTGTGTAGTCCATCCTCGCCTTTACAAAACCGCCGTTGCTCATCATAGCACGCGTCGAGCCTTGCCAATCTGAGAGGAGATATTTCACGCCGCCTTCGTCCGTCGCCACAACGCCGCCGTATTCCGCGACGATCTTACCCCCAATGTCATAGATGCTGAAACGCCAAACGTCGTTCACACGCTCCGCCACACGCATCCCCGCCGCGTCATAGACCGAAAGCGCGTCCGGCACATTCGCCTTCGTAGCCTTCACCATGCGCCCGTTCGCGTCGTACCCAAAACCCATCCCGCGAAACTTCGCATCCGAAACAACACTCCCCGCCTCGTCATACGTCGTCTGCGTGGTAAACCGATTCGTCGCCTTCGAAATATCGCTCTCCTCGATCTGCGTATAAGGCAAAGGATTCGCCTGCCCCGTCGATGGGTTACTCGCCGCCTTGCGATACATATTCCCAAATCGATCGAAATCGAACACCTGCCGATACGTCAACGAACCATCCGTCCCCTTGTACTCCGCAGACTGCTTCAAGCGCCCAACATCGTCATAACTGAACTTCTGCGTCCACTGTTTCGCCGTACCGATCCAACTCTCGATCTGCGACAACTGCCCATTATTCTTCGTCGTGTCCAGTGTACCCGAAGCGTTCAACTGGCCATAACCATACGCGTACTTCTGCAAGGTTTCGGTACCGCGTTTTAGCTCCTGCGAGATCATTTGCATACGGTCGTTGAGGCCGAACGTCTGAACCGTGCCATTGCCATACGACAATGACGAGAGACTGCCGCCGAGGCCCTGGAATTGCAGGTTCGAGAGATACGTGCGTGAACCGTCGGCGACGCCCGCAAGACGGCCGTTTGCATCGTAGGTGTTCGTAACCACCCTGCCGCTCGGATACCTCTCGCTCACAAGCTGCCCCGCAAGGTTATAACCATACTCAAGATCATACTCCTGCCCCGCGATGCTGTCGCGCGTTTCACACGCTCCGGGCGATGTTTTGCCCTGTGAACTACAGGTTCCGCTGTCGCTCCACCTGTAGCTGCTAAAATTCCCGCGTGCTTCGCACGCTCGAGAAGGGCTGGCGCCGACCTACAAACATTTCGCTCCTACGGAGCTAGATCAGCCCCCGAAGCAATCCGAATTTCGCATTTCTCCGTCCCCAAAGGGGATCGAGAAAATGGAGCACGGTCAAAGGGGCCGAAGCGCCCAGAACGCCCGTTCGATGTTACCTCATTTGTTCGAGCAGGTCTTCCCACTCGCCATATAGAGACTTTACGCGGAGCTCGGCCGAATTGAGTCCTTCAGCGATCTCACGAAGTTTCTCAGGGTCTGCCGCCACAGCGGCGTCGGTCATTTCCGCTTGGAGTTTCGCAACATCATCTTCCGCTTTTACGATGTCGCTCGTTTCCAGATCTCTTATCCGATTCTTGATCTTTTGGATCTGATTCTTTGAAAGATTTGATGCTCGGGAGATAGTGTTGGTTTCCTCAGCGGCGGCTTTGACGTCCGGTGACGAGGCGGCATACTCAGGCGATCGAAGCCTCGCAGCTTTCCAATCGTGAAATTCCGAATAGTTTCCCGCGTAATCGAGCACGCTGCCATCCGCCTCGAATGAGAGCATTTGCGTTGCGATCCGATCCAAAAAATATCGATCGTGGCTGACCGTGATGATCGTTCCCGGATACTCGTCGAGCGCGCTCTCAAGAGCCTCGCGTGCCGGAATATCGAGGTGATTCGTGGGCTCGTCGAGGATGAGGACATTCTTCTGTGAATAGATGAGTTTTGCGAGGGCAAGCCTGCCTTTTTCACCGCCCGAAAGATCGCGAACACGCTTCTCAACGTCCTCGCCAAAGAAGAGAAATCGCGCGAGGAACGAGCGCAACTCAACATTTTCTGCTGTCGGAGCCACGCGGCGAAGTTCCGAGATGATGTCGTTGCCTTCGTGCAGATCGTCGAGATTCTGAGAGTAGTAACCAAAATTCGTCTTTGTTCCCCAAGCAAGCTTGCCGCCGAGTTCGCGGATCTCGCCGATCAGCGTTTTCAATAAGGTCGTCTTGCCTGTGCCGTTCCCGCCGATAATACCGAGGGCACCGCCGCGATGAAGCGAGACGTTCAGCCCGGAGGCAAGCACCTTTGACCCGTAACCGATCGCAAGCTCTTCGGTCGTCAGCACGTTGTTGCCCGCACGCTCGACCTGTCTGAGCTTGAAATTGCCGCCGCTCTTTTCCGACTTTACGGCCTCGATCCGGTCGAGCCGTTCAAGCATATTGCGGCGGGATTTTGCCTGCTTTGTCTTTTGTCCTTCGAGGTTTCGCCGAATGAATTCCTCTGTCTTTGCGATCATTGACCGCTGATTCTCATACTCACGCTGCTGCTGTTCACGACGGAGTTCCCTTCCGACGAGAAACTTCGAATAATTGCCCTTGTACGAGACCGCACGGCCATTTTCGAGTTCGATGATGCGGTCGGTCGTGCGATCAAGAAAATAGCGGTCGTGGCTGATGATCACGTACGCGGTCGCGTAGCTCGTCAGGTATTCTTCGAGCCATTCTACCGCATCGACATCGAGGTGGTTCGTCGGTTCGTCGAGTAGCAGAACATCTGAATTCGACAACAGAAGTCTCGCCATCCCAAGCCGATTCTTTTGGCCGCCGGAAAGAGTGTTCGTCTCCAGGCCCCACTGATCGTTCGAGAAGCCGACGCCTTGCAGAATGGCTTCGGCACGGGCGGCGTAAGTAAATCCGTCGGCCTGCTCGAACGCCGTTTGGAGATCCGCATATCGCTCAAGGATCGGCTCCGAATGATCGGTCTCCATCTGCCGCTCGAGAGCGCGCATCTCGTTCTCGATATCGTGTATGTGCTCGAACGCGGAAAGAGCGGCGGTGTGCACGTTCTCCTTCCCAGCAAAATCGACGTGCTGTTCGAGAAGTCCGAGTTTCAGCCCGCGCATCTTTACGATCTCGCCGGCATCAGGTGCTTCGCGGCCGGTGAGAAGGTTGAAGAGCGTCGTCTTTCCGGCACCATTTCGGCCGACAAGCCCGATCTTCTCGCCCGGATTCACTTGGAACGAGACGTCCTTGAGGATCGCGTTGCCGCCGTATGATTTAGAGATATTTGAGAGACGGAATAACACTTGACCAATAACAAGCGAAAGGTAGAAGAAAACCGCAGCGGTTCGCCTCTACCTCTCGGATCTAAGAAGCTGCTTTTGAAGTTCGGCACGCGTATGCGGCCGGCTCAAAGCAGGCTATTTCTTTGCAGCGTTCGCCGCCGGTTTCGCAGCGTTTGCCGCAGGTTTGGCATTGCCGTTCGGAGCGGCATTTGCCTTGTCGGCGTTCGTGTTCGCGTTCGTGTTCGCGCTAGCGTTCGCCGGAGCCACTGCCGCGTTAGCGTTAGCGTTCGAATTTGCATTCGCGGGTGCGGCAATTCCTGCCGGACGTGCACCGCTCAGTTCGTTTGGATTATTAACGATCTTGCGGGCCAGCATATTATCGATCTTCGCTTCGCTCATCGCGATCGTCTGATACGCCGCCTGCAAGAGCTGCTTCTTTGCACTGATCAGAGCGTCCGTGACCTGCTGGCGAACACCGGGGCTTTCGAGCGTAAGTGCTTCATCGCGGTCGCTGCGTTCCTGCAGTTTCAAGATGAAGAACTTGCCTTGCGCCCTCGTAATGAAGAGCTTGCCGATCTCGGTCTTCGGGTTCATCAGAGCTTCGACCACATCGCCCGGAAAGGTCTGCCGAAGATCTTCCTCGGAAGCATATCCAAGATCGCCGCCCTGAAAACGGCTCTGGTCCTCACTCTTTTCACGAGCGACGCTCGCAAAATCCGCACCTGCCTGAAGCTGTTTCACGATCTCGTCACCGCGGGCCATCGCCGAAGCCTGATCAACGGTAACATCGCCTTCGCCGTTATTTGCGGGATCGATCACGATAGCGGCAAGTTTGACGCCCTTCTTCTTGACGAAGGCTTCTTTGTTGCCTTCGTAGAACTTCTCGATCTCGTTGTCCTTCGGCGGCTCGATCTTGCCGGTGATCTTGTCGAAAAGCTTCTGGATCGCGATCGTCTTCTTGAGCTGAAGGCGGACCGTCGCATCGTCCATACCTGCATCCTTCATCTCTTTCTCAAGCTGCTCGGCAGATTTGCCGCTCTGCGTCTTTTGCTTGTTCAGCTCGGCTGTAACTTCCTCGTCCGTCGGGACGACACCCTCTTTCTCGGCCTTCTGGAACAGGACTTCCTGCTCGATCAGCCCTGAAAGCACCTGAAGCCTTGAGTTCGCAAGCTCAAGCGGCGACATACGCGCATCCTGGCCCTGAGCCTGCATTTTGAAGACGCGCTCGACTTCTTCGTTCTTGATGGCCTTGCCGTTCACGGTCGCTGCCGTTTCATTCGGGTCCATACCGCCGGACGAGCTGTTGCTGCTTGTTCCGCCGCCGCACGCCGTAAAAACGACAGACACGATCGCGAACAGGGTCGCGACCAAAAAGATCCTTCCAAATTTTTCCACTACGGGATTCGCTCCTTTCAACCTTTCGGTCATTAACATAACTTGACTATTACCGTCTATTTCTGGTATAAAATCTGTTTTCGAGTTTTTAACAAACTCAGCAATACTTCCTCGTAATGATACGGAGGCTTTAAACTTATGGCTCAACGCTGCGATGTATGCGGAAAAGGTCCGCAATTTGGTAACAACGTTTCACACGCGAACAATAAGACTCGACGTCGTTTCAATCCGAATCTTCAACCGGTTCGGGTTCAGTTGCCTGCCGGCGGCACCGGACGAATAAAAGCTTGCACACGCTGCATCAAGTCCGGAAAGATCGTTAAGGCCGCGTAATTCATATTTGAGTGAACGGCCAAGCTTTTGGTTGCCAAACGCCCTCATTAAAAAATGGGGGCGTTTGCTTTTTCCTTACTCAACGACCGCGATGCAGTCGATCTCGACGCGGCAATCTCGAGGCAGACGTGCGGCCTGGACGGTCGCCCTTGCCGGCTTGTTCGAATCAAAATACCGGCCGTAAACCTCATTCATCGCAGCGAAATCATTCATATCAGCAAGAAATACCGACGTTTTGACCACTGTTTGAAAGCTCGCACCTGCCGCGGCAAGAACCTCACCAAGATTCTTCAAGACCTGTTCGGTCTGCTCCGCAACGTCCTCTGATACAAAATTCCCGGTCGCCGGATCTATCGGGATCTGGCCCGAACAAAAGACCATTCCGTTCGCCTTTATCGCCTGCGAATACGGGCCGATCGCACCCGGTGCCTTATCTGTCGCAACAACCTCGATCATATATCTCCTAAATTGCCCGGTTCCAATGCCTTGAGCAAAAGCGAAATAGTAACAAAACTCGGGGTAAAAGGAAAGTTTAAGGGCAGGATTTTATACGTTCGTGCGCTCAACGGCGATAACACCGGGCACGCTTCGGACGGCGCTCATCACCTTGTCGAGGTGCTTCTTGTCGTGGACCTCGACCGTTACTTCGATCAGTCCGATATCTTCCTTCGACACATTGGCGCGTGCATCGCGAATTCCCGTCTTGATCTCTGCGATCGCATTCGTGATCCCGGCGAGCATTCCAGTGCGATTCTCGGTCGTTGCAAGCAGCTGGACGGACTGGATCTCTCCGTCGCGATCTTTGGCCCATTCAACATCAACGATCCGGTCGCGGTTGACCATCAGCTGCCGCACGTTCTTGCACCGCTTATTGTGCACGACGACTCCCTTCCCGAGCGAGATGTAGCCGATAATGTCCTCGCCTCTCAGCGGATTGCAGCAGCGCGCACGCGTTACCAGCAGGTTCTCGACGCCCTTGACGCTGATCGCATCTTCACCGAGGCCAATGAACTTCTTTACGGCCTTGACGCCGGCAGAGATCCGCGTAGGCGACTTTTTCTCCGGATCAAGCTCTTCGAACTTTTCCGTGCCGAGGAACTTTGACAGGACATTTCGCGGCAGCGTCTTTCCGTAGCCGATAGACGCAAGAAGGTCGTCAGAACGGCTGAGCCCATAGTCGTTCGCGATACGCTTCATTTCGGCCTCGTTATTTACGAGCTTTTTGGCCGAGATACGGAAACGTTCGGCCTCGCGTTCGAGCAGTTTTCGCCCGATATCGACCGATTCCTGCCTCTGCTGTTCTGATATCCAATGTCTGATGCGGTTGCGGGCCCTTGAGGTAACAACATGATTGAGCCAGTCGCGAGAGGGCTTTGAGTTCTGCGTCGTGAGGATCTCGATGACGTCGCCGTTCTGGATCTCCGTGCGGAGCGGGACGATCCGGCCGTTGATCTTCGCACCTGTACACGTATCGCCGACGACCGAATGAATAGCGTACGCGAAATCGATCGGTGTCGAGCCTCTTGGAAGCTGAATCACCTTTCCCATCGGCGTAAACGCATAAACATCCTTCGGGAAGAGATCGAGTTTCAAAGATTCGATAAAATCTTCAGAGTTCTCGTTATCCTCGGTGGTCTCGACCAGCGGAAGCAGAAGCTTTTCGACCGTCTTTCTTAGTTCATCAAGGCTTTCGTCATCCTCGCTTGAACCTAAAGAGCTTTCTTTGTATTTCCAGTGAGCAGCAACGCCCTCTTCGGCGATGTGGTGCATCTCCTCTGTGCGGATCTGCACCTCGAAGGCCTGTCCGCTGCCGCTGATCACCGAGGTGTGGAGCGACCGATACAAGTTATCCCTCGGGATGGCGATCCAATCCTTAAAACGCTCCGGCACCGGCGTCCAAATGTCGTGTACGACGCTCAATGCAAGATAGCAGTATTTTCGATCGTTCGGCGTGATGATGCGTGCGGCTATCAGGTCATAGACCTGCTCGATGTGGATCTTTTGCTTCTTAAGCTTCTTCCAGAGCGAATACAAACGCTTCACACGGCCCTCGACCGAGACGAACGGAACATCATTCTCTTTGAGCTTCGTTTCGATCGTCTCTTGTATTCGGGCGAGGGTCGCTTCGAGTTCGGGCCGACGGGCTTCGACGATATCGGAAAGGCGTTTGTATTCGTCCGGATGAAGGTTCTTGAACGAGAGATCCTCCAGTTCGCTGCGCATCTTACCCATTCCGAGCCGGTGGGCGATAGGCGCATAAATGTCGAGGGTCTCCTGGGATATCCGAGCGCGCTTCTCCGGTTTCAGGAATTCCATCGTCCGCATATTGTGCAGACGATCGGCAAGCTTGATAAGCACGACCCGAACATCCGTTATCATCGCGAGCACCATCTTGCGGACGTTCTCGGCCTGCTGGCGTTCTTTCGAAAGGTCGCTGATGTGAGCGATCTTCGTAAGTCCGTCAACGAGATGTGTGATCTCTTCGCCGAAATAGGCCTTGATCGTGTCGAGATCGACCAGCGTGTCCTCGACGACGTCGTGCAGCAGCCCTGTCGAAACACTGACCTCGTCAAGCCGCATCTCGGCAAGGATCTCGGCAACTTCCAGCGGATGGACAAGGTACGGTTCGCCGGATGCGCGCGTTTGACCTTTGTGATGAAGAGCGGAGAAAAGATATGCGCGCCGGATCAGATCGACGTCGGCGTCAGGCCGATTCGTCGTAACGGTCTCGATAACGTCTTCGATCCGGATCATACGGTGGTATTTCGGCAAGGCATTTCGCCCAGGCCAAAGCTACAAAAAAAGTGCCCATCTAATTGTAAATGGGCACCTCGCTAAATTGGAAGGAAAATCGACTGTACGACTATTTATTTGCGTTCGCAGAACCGTTGGCGTTGGCCGCGTTCGCCGCCTCGGCCGCTTCCTTGGCCGCTGCACGAGCTTGAACCGCGTCATCGATCTTCTGAACGACATCGCCCAACTGGTTCATCGCGCCCTTAGCCGTCTCGTACTCTGCCTTAAGCTTGTCGCGTCCCGAATTGTCGCCGTTCATCTCGGCGATGCGGGCCTGCTGGTTGATCAAGCTGGCCTTATAAGAACGAACCGACTGGAATATCTTCAGCACCTCGGAAGCAAGAGCGAGTTCGACATCCGACATCGTGTCCGGATTGAGCGAACCTGACTTCTTTACCGAGTCCGGTTCGAGGGCCATCGCCTGATCGATCAGCGCCATACCGTCGGTCGCGCACTGCTGTAGTTTGGTAAACTGCGCCGCATCCGCCGGCTTAACGTATTGATAAGCCTGCTTGCCGTCACCGGCAGCCACGGTCTTCTTCGTCTCAGGAGTATCTGAGATCTCGCTTGCGCAGGTATTCTGCTTTGCGGCAAGGGCGCTGAGGGCACGAGCACGCGCCGTCGGAGGATATGCCTGATCCTTCGCCACCTGTTCGAGCCAAGCCGTTGCCTTGTCCGGCATCTGAATATTGTCGTAAAGGCTCGCTATCGCACTAGAGGTCGAGTTCACCGACGAAAGCGAATTGAGATACATCCGCTCCGCATCCGGAGACGCCGGGTTCGCATTGTATGCCGCCTCGGTCTCCTTTAGTTCCTTCAGATATTGCGGAAGGCTCACCTTATACGCATCGATCGCTTCTTGGGCCTTTCCCTTGTCCGAGCGGTTTCCGATGTATTCCGAATGGAGAGTACGAGCAAGAGAAAGCTGCGCCGTACGTCCTTCAAGGGTCTCACCCTCGGGGTCAAGCGATGCAGCATACCTAAAACGCTGTTCGGCCTCGGGAAACTTTCGGTCCTTATAGGCCTTGGCACCGTCCACGAGGTTCTTACGCGCCATTACGCGATTGTAAAAGGAGCAGCCGGAGCCGAGTGAGACCATCACTGCGACCACCGCTAGAACTCCTAAACGAGAGATTCTCATTATTACACTCCAGTTAATAAGAGCCGGGACGTTAGGCCATTTCCCTTAAGGCCGATCGCTCCAAAGGCGCCTTCCGCTCATAAAAGACGAACGGCAACAAGGCCACGCCCCGTTCCAAAATTGTTAGTTTGCAAGATCGTCGATCTGCAGGCCTATGGGCGAAGCCCCGGCCTGTTTGACCGCGTCGATCACCAGGACCACATCACCGTACCGCACGCTTTTCGGCGCTTTTACGAAGAGTGTCCGCTCGACCTGGTTCGTGTTCTCATTCAGGACGCCTTTATCAGCGCGTTCCTTGAAAACCTCTTTGAGCTTCGCGATAAGGCCTTCGGTATTGGTCACATCGCCATAAGGCTCGTTGTTCAAGGTTACGCCTTTAGTGTCTTTATTGATCGCGACGACAAGGGTGTACGGATTCGCCTGAACCACAACATCCTGTTGATCTTTCTTCTCGGCCGGGACCTTCGCCTCGAATCGGCTTGGCTTCAGCGGAGTAATGACCATGAAGATGACGAGCAGCACAAGCAGCACGTCGATCAACGGGGTCACGTTGATATTTGGTTTGGCGCCGTCACCGCCGCCGGTTGACATTCCCATATAAACTCCTCAGTACCCTGGGAGCAATGAATCAGAGAGGTCCTTTTCGGCCCGTCCTCATTGCTCCGAGTTGTCTTGCGTTAGCCACCCTGCTGAGCAGGAGCTCCCTTCTTCTTATCCGCGACGAGGCCGACCTTGTCGATATCCTGCCGCCTGATCGTGTCGATCGCCTGGACGACCGTTCCGTAATCCACATCGATACCGCTCTTGATATAGACGATACGCTGTGCAGGTGCCTTACCTTCCATCCTTTTCTTGATGATGTCACCAAGCTGATCGATCGGGTATTGCTCCTTACCGATGTAGAAGTTGTTGGAATTCGGGATCGCAACTACAACTGACGACTCCTTTGCGATATCCGGATCCTCATCCGGGCTTATCATGTCGCGCGGCAGGTTGACTGTCACGCCCGACTGAAGCAGCGGTGTCACGATCATAAAGATGATCAGGAGCACCAGCATGATATCGACCATCGGAGTTACGTTAATATCCGAATTGTATTCGTCGGCTCCGCCGACCTGCATACTCATAATTAACCATCTCCTAGTTCGGGCTTTTGTGAAAAAGCCGAGAACGCTGCGATCCTAGCCCTTCAGATTCTTTCCGCGCTGACGGATGAAGTAGTCAACGAGTTCAGAAGCCGAGTTCTCCATTTCGACACCAAAGCTGGTAACTTTGTTCGTGAAATAGTTGAAAAGCCACACCGCAGGAACTGCCACGAGGATACCGCTGGCCGTTGTTACAAGGGCTTCAGCGATAGCACCGCCGACCGCGCCGATACCGGCCGTCTCGTTGGTCCTCAAAGCCTGGAACGCACCGATGATACCGATGACCGTACCGAAGAGTCCGACGAACGGAGCCGTCGAGCCGACCGTTGCAAGGCCTGCGAGGCCGCGCTTTAGTTCAGCAGTCTTCACGGCAATGGCACGCTCGAGGGCACGCTTGGATGATTCCATCTCGAGATCAGTGATCTCCGAGTTGCTCTGGTGAGCTGAGAACTCCTTAAGGCCCGAGGAGACGACCATCGCAAGGTGCGAATCCTTGTGGCGGTCGCTGATATTGATCGCTTCATCGATATTGCTCGTCTTGAGCGCCTGAGCGACCTTCGGGGCATACTGACGGGATTGCGTCTTTGCCTTGTTATAGGTGAGCCATCGTTCGATACCCACAGCGATCATATAGACCGACTGGATAAGCAGAACGATAACCACGCCCCATCCGGGGATCGTCAAGCTGTGCACGATATCGTAGAGGCCGAATGAAATGCCTCCCTCGAACATCATAAAAAGTGTCATTGTTTTTCCTCCAAAAAGAAATCGAAGATATTTTTACTCTGTATTTGCAGAAAATTTGCGGGATGCCGGGCCTAATAGCGTCAGGAGCGGCATCCCGCGAATAGTTCGCCAACTATCCGTAACCTACGGATTGAACGTGTACCGGATAACACCGGAGACCTTAACGGGCTGTCCCGAAAGCAATGTCGGGCTGAACTTCGAGCGTCGCGCCGCCTCTACAGCAGCCTGTACGAGCAGCGGATTGCCGCCGGCCGGCGTTGCAGAAACAACGTTTCCGTGCTCGTCGATCAGCACCTGGACCGTAACCGTTCCCGAAGCGTGCATCGCACGAGCGGTAGCCGGATAACGCGGTTGAACGAGGTTGACGGCCTTACCGTTCAGCACACCGCCCGAAACCGTCTTAGGAGCCGGTTTTGGCGTCGGCGGCGGAGCATCGATATCGTCATTGCCGTCCTTATCACCGTTAGGGGTATTGCCACCACCGAAGGTATTCGTCGTGCCGGCGACTGCACCTTGGCCCCGCTGCTGGGTTGCCGCCAAGTTCGTCACGTCCTGATTCCCCTGCATCGTCTTAACGTTCTCGCGCATGGCGACGATCTTTTTGTTGTCGGTCGTGATCGGCGGCGGCTTGTCAGGCGGCGTCGTGTTGATGTTCGCGATCAGCTCCTTGCGTATATCGACATCCGGGGCTCGTTTTTGTTCCGGCTGCTTCTCCTCCTTCGGCGGAGGTGCCTCATCGGGCGGCGGCGGTGCGACCAAAGCGGTAAGCTCAAGGTCTCCGGTGCCCATTCCATAATCCTTGCCGAACAGGCTAACGGTCGTGCCCGCTACCAACCCTGCGAGAACCAGGACGAAGAACACCAGGAACAGTGCCCCTTTTCGTCGGTTTTCCGGCGAGTTGTTTTTAGACTCTACTAGTTGATCAAGCATCTTAATCCTCCATTCTGCCTCTTGGTGCCAAATTCGAGGTCAACGGTCACGAAACGTCTTCAAAACTTAGATGTAGCCGCACCTGCTCTCGTTGCAGCCGCAAAGCTGAGTGCAAGGCGACCGGACGAGATGAGATCTTTTTGTTCAGTTCGATGGGTTCCGAATTCTCGGCGAGGGCTGCTTGGACGTCAACCGACTGCCTGAATTCGCAAAACGGGAAACCCGACACCTATCGCGTTAACTGCGAATTCGGATACGAGCTAAACAAACTTTCTAATTGACCAGCAACGAAGGAAAGTCTAAAAGTTTGAAACCCCAAAGTCAAGATGAATAATGCGTTTTATTACAAAAAACCGGCTTTTCCGCCATAGCATTCCTTCGAGCCTTTTGCGCTCCCGCCGAACTACCGCGTTACCGGACGACGCGTTACCGATCTCCGCGAAGAAGACGCAAGTTTTTCACCCTTTGTCGCCGAAGGCGCAAGAGCATCCTTGATCTTCGAATCGCCCAATTTTGACTGCCACCAGATAGCGATCGGGCTCGCGATAGCTATCGTCGAATAGCATCCGAGCGTAAGGCCAACAAGCAGAGCGAGCGAGAAGCTCCTTAAGACCTCTCCGCCGAATATAACGAGCGCCAGCACGGACAAGATCACAAGGCCGGCCGTAATGACCGTTCGAGAAAGCGTCTGGTTGATCGAATCATTCGTGATCTCGAAGAGCGAATCGTGGCGCCGCATCGGCACGTTTTCGCGCACGCGGTCGAAGATAACGATCGAGTCGTTGACCGAAAAGCCGACGATTGTCAAAATAGCCGCGATCACCGTCAAATTCACTTCCCATTGAAAGATCGAGAAGAAGGAAAGCACCATGATCACATCGTGGAACACGGCGATGACCGCGCCGGCAGCGTATGTCCAGTCATAGCGGAAAGCGATAAAGACGAGTATGCCGACGAGGCCCAAAAGCGTCGCGATGACAGCCTGATTTCGAAGCTGTGATCCGGCGATGGCTCCGACAGAATCCGTTCCGATGATCTTGTAAGCTGCGTCAGGCGCTGTATCGAGCGTTGCGTCGCCCTCAGCGGCAGTACCGAACGTATCGAGAGCGGATTTCACCTCCGCGCGGCCGGCTTGGACCTGCAGCGTATGGTCCTGATCCGAAATGCCCTCAGGGTTCGTTTCCGCCTCAAGAAGCGGTATCTTGATCAAGACCTCGTCCGGCTTATTCGTGGACGACTGGATGACCGGATCGCCGACACCCGAATTATTGAGGGCCGCCCGTATCTCGTCGTCGGTCGGGCGGTTTCTAAACTTCGCAGTTACGATCGTTCCGCCCTTGAAATCGACTCCCATATTGAAGGAATCCGTGCCGCCCGGAGTAAGTTCGCGGCCGACCGCCGAGACCAGTCCGGCGACCATGATCGCGATAGAAATACCAATAAATACACGCCGACGGCGAAGCCAATCGAAATGGAAGTTGTCAAAAGGATTTAACATCTGTAATCTCTAACACTTTCGAAACGGGAAGCAGCCAAGACGCTTCCCCGTCCCGCATAGAAGAACCTAGATACTTAGCCTGTCCATTTTCGGCCGCAAACTCAATTCCCAGTTGAAGATCGTTCTCGATACGAAAACGGCCGTGAACAGGTTGATCAGCAAGCCTAAGATCAGGGTGACGGCAAAGCCGCGGATCGGACCCGCGCCGCCGGCCATATACAAAATGATCGACGAGATGATCGTCGTGATGTGCGTATCGATGATCGTCACGAAAGCTCGGTCGAATCCGAGGTCGATCGACGTCGGAATATCGAATCCGGCCTTCAATTCTTCGCGGATACGCTCAAATATAAGCACGTTCGAGTCAACGGCCATACCGATACCAAGGATCAGTCCCGCGATGCCCGGCAGCGTCAGCGTCGAGCGTATGAGCACGAGTGCGGCGATCGTCAGGAGCATATTCAGCACGAGAGCCACGACGGCGTTCACTCCTGAACCGCGATAGTAGAAGAGCATAAAGACGATCACGAGAGCGAGGCCGCCAAGCGACGCCTCGACACCCGAGCGTATCGAGTCAGCACCAAGGCTCGGCCCGACCGTTCGCTCTTCCTGATAAACGATCTTCGCGGGCAATGCACCCGATTTCAGCGTCAACGCGAGGTCCTCGGCCGAGGTTTTCGTGAACTTGCCCGAGATCTCGCCGCTGTCAAAGATCTGCGACTTGATAAATGCCGCCGACTTGACCTCGTCATTGAGGACGACGGCCATATAGTTATTGATGTTCTTGCCCGTCCACTCACCGAACTTCTGTGCACCCGAAGGCTTGAATTGGAACGAGATCTGGTAATCGCCCTGGGCGCCGGTGCGGGAAACCGCCTCGGCGTTTCGAAGTTCGCTGCCGTCAACCACCGCCGGATATTCGACCACAACATACCTCGTCGGAGCCTTCTGATCCGGCGTTTGTCCGGCCGCGGTCGGTTCGTCACGTTCGGCGTACGGCAGGATCTTGCGATTTGCCGGAACCGTTCCGCCAAGCGAGGCCTTTGCCGCATCGATCGTTGGATAAGTCGTTACAGGTGCAGGGTTTGCCGCACTGACGATCTTCATCAACGCAAGGTTCGATTCCGCACCGATAAGCGACTTCACACGCTCAGGATCGTCAACGCCCGGCATCTGCAAAAGGATCTGGCCGGAAGTCGGTGAACCCTGATTCTGTATGGTCGGTTCTTTGACACCGTACGTATTGATACGGCTTTCGATGATCTTTTTCGCCTGCGATACCGCATCGACCTTCAAGACGTTCTGCGCCGCGGCGCCAAGGGTCCATGAGATCGTCGAACCCGACCTGGTCTCATTCCAAGTCTGAAGATCGACCTTCTTCTTCACGGCCTCAGTAACTGCACTGAGGTCTGTCCCGTCGGCCAAGGTCACGTTGAAAGAATAATTACCGTTCTCTGCGACGGTCGCGTTGTTGACCACTTGAAACTTGGGGTCGGTGCTGTCCTGGATCGCCGAGACCGCAGCTTGCGCGTTATTCTCGGTCATCGTCTTGAGGTAATCATCGAGCTTTACACGCATTACGAGATGCGAGCCGCCCTTGAGATCGAGCCCGAGATTGATATTCTCGGCAAGATTCGCCTTGATCCCTTCCCAGGTAAAGTCGGCCGCCGTCGGCATGCGACGCGGGCCAAACACCAAATAAATTCCGACCAGCGTGATGGCGAGAATTACGCCCGTCCTGATCCACAACCCAGTTCTTTTCATTGGTTAAAAATACGTGCTATCAAACTTGCAGAGCTTTAGCTCTCGGCCTTTTTGCCGACGACGGCGGCCTTTCCGATCTCGATCAGCGTCTTTTCGGCACTCATAATGACAAAGCTCGTGGCTCGGATCTCTTTCACGCGGCCGATGATGCCGCCGTTGGTCACGATCTCGTCATTTATCTGTAAAGATGCAACCATCTCGGCCAACTGTTGCTTCTGGCGCTTCTGCGGCAGGATCACAAGGAAGTAAAAAATGCCGCCCATGAGCAGCAACGGCAGCACAAGCCCGAATATCGAGCCGGCACCCGAGTCCTGAAAGAAAAAGAGCAAAATGTTCATCGATAAAAAAGAGCGTGCCTCTAAAGACAAAAAGCAAATGATATACAACTAAAACGCGATTATCAAACGCCGAGAGTGCTCTCAGGCGCCATTTTCTCGAGGGCTTCCCGGCGGAAATCTATAAATCGGCCCTCGATGATCGCCCTTCTCGCCCGCCGCATCAGTCCGAGAAAGAACGCGACGTTGTGATGCGAGATCAATGTTGCGGCCGTCATCTCGCCCGCTTGCTGGAGATGCCGAAGGTAGCCGAGCGAATATCGCGCACAAACCGAACAGCTGCACTCAGGGTCTAGCGGCGAGTCATCGAGGCGGAATTTCGCGTTCCGAATATTAAGTTTCCCTTGCGAGGTGAATGCGCTTCCCGTTCGGCCGTTCCGCGTCGGAATGACGCAGTCGAACATATCAACGCCGCGGCCGACGGCCTCGAGCATATCCTCGGGCGTTCCGACACCCATCAGGTAACGGGGCGAATCTTGCGGCATCTTCGGCGCGAGATTTTCGAGCACGCGATACATCACGCTCTTCTCTTCGCCGACGCTCAAACCGCCGATCGCATAGCCGTCAAACCCGATCCCGACCGTGCGCTCGAGGCTTTCGAGCCGCAGATCGTCGTAACCCGCACCTTGCACGATCCCGAACAAGGCCTGCCTTCCGCGAAGGCCTTCCGTGTCGGCGACAAAACCGAGATCTTCGCCATTTGCCTGAAGTTCGTCGAATTTAGCCTTCGACCGCATCGCCCAGCGGATCGTAAGGTCGAGGCTCTTTTTCGTCGTCGCGTGATCGGCATCGCCCGGCGGACATTCGTCGAAAGCCATCACGATCTCGCTCCCCAACGCCGCCTGAGCTTCCATCGAAACTTCGGGTGACAGGAAGTACTTGCTGCCGTCCAAATGCGAGCGAAATTCGACGCCTTCTTCCGTCAGTTTCCTCAGATCCGTCAGCGAAAACACCTGAAAACCGCCCGAATCCGTCAGGAACGATCTTTTCCAGCTCGTGAACTTATGCAGCCCGCCGAATTGCCGCATCGCTTCGACGCCGGGCCGCAAGAAAAGGTGATAGGTATTGCCGAGGATAATGCGCGCGTCGAGTTCGTCTTCTAGCGACTCGAATCGAATTCCCTTGACCGCACCTTGCGTTCCGACGGGCATAAAGACCGGCGTTTCGATCACAGAGCGGCGCGTTCGAAGCACGCCGGCGCGTGCCTCGCCATCGGAAGCCTCAACATTCCAATCGATCGCTTTTCCTGATTCAGTTGACATTATTTTGGCCTAAGAGCGCCCAGATGCTTGCAGGCCCGACCGCAGTCTCCGATTCAAAGACACCGTCCGCATCTATCATTACCGCCGAAGGTGTGCCGTACATACCGAGCTTTGCCGCAAGCTTGTAATTCTCATCGGCGACGACACGGCCGGGCAACTTTGCTTCGAGCGATGCGTCGTCAGTAAAGACGACAACGTCGGGCTCGCCGTTCGAGCGTTTTGCGAGCCAATCGAAGAATTCGTCGTGCATACTCTCGCAATGCAGGCAGTTCTCGCCCCAAAAGAGAAGCATCGTCCGCTTGCCCGACAGCGAACGGGTCGAAATTTCGGTGCCGTCGCTGGTCGTGTGTGAGAATTCCGCTGCCTTCTCTCCGACAAAATTCGAATGGCCGGCTCCCGCGATCGGAAAATGGAGGAACTCATCGGAGAAATCCGCTCGCCTCACTCGTTCGACCAGGCTGCGGATCGCGATATCGCCCGCCGCGACATTGCTCACGATCTTTCCGTTCCTGCCGATCACCACGAGCGACGGGGTCCATCGCGCAAAATACGCGTCAGCGGCCTCGCGAGCCTCTTGGAGCAATACGAGTTCGCCAGCGTCACCGAATTTCAATTCGTTCGCCTCCGGGTCGCCGCTGCTAAGAAAGATCGGATTAAAGTCCTGCCGAAATTCATTCTGCCATGAATGAAAATCCTCGATCATCGACGCACAAGGTGTGCACGCCAAGCCGACGAAAAAGAGAAGGATCGGATAGCCTTCATCGATCATCGCCTGGAGCGAGACCGGTTCGCCGTCGGTATTCGGCAGCGTGAAACGCGGAGCTTCGGCACCGATCGGCAGCGAATCCGTCAATGCGCCTGAATCGCGTTCGACCTCGCCGTATGAGTGTTCATGTTCATCAAAAACACCTGCCTGAGCATCGAGGATCATTCGCCGCAGCGTGATAAAACAGAGCAGAACGGCCGCAAGCACTGCGAGTTCGAGGATGATCGCGACGTCTATCCGCGAAAGGCTCGAATACGCGGCACCTTGCCCCTCCGAGCCGCGACTGGCCAAGAACGCAACGCCGGCAAGCAGCACGAGATTTCGAACTATCGCACCCGCTCCGGTCGGCTCTGACATCAGCTGCCCAAAGCAATGACAATTCTGCCGATTCCCCCGAATGAGCTGATAAGCCAGAAAGGCCGTGAAGGCCGCGAGAAGGATCACCGCTGCCGCGGCCGCACCCCAAGCCGTGTCAACGAACAGGAAACCAACGCTCAAGATCAGCTCGACCGCGATCAGCCAAATGCTGAAGAAAAGGGTGGTGCTTTCAGGAATGCCATAGCCTTTGAGAGACTTGCGGCTTCCCTCGATATCGGCGGCCTTCGCGATCGCGGCCGTGGCAAAAACGCCCGCAAAGATCAACCTGAGAATGAGGATAAATAGGTCCATCACTGAATGAACGGGTTACGCGTCTCCCTTCTTGCCCTTCGTCTTATGTCTTTCGACAAGCCGGATCGGCGTCGCGAAGAAATCGAATTCCTCGCGCATTCGGTTCTCGACGTATCTCAAGTACGAAAAATGAAGCCCGGCCTTGCCTCCCGAAGTGAATAGGATGAACAGCGGCGGGCGAATTCCGGCCTGCGTCAGGAACTGTACCTTCAGCCGTGAAAAACCGCCTTTGACGGGCGCCGGAGCGGTTCCGCCTTTCGGCTGCGTTATCGCGTCCTCAAAGAATCGATTTAGCCGCGACGTTTGTATTCGCCTGTCCCGTGCCTCGTGTGCGCGGATCGCGAGCGGCAGGACCTTCGTCACTCGCTGGCCTGTAAGGGCCGAGATCGCGACCATGGGCGCCCAATCGAGGAATTTCATCGCCTGCCGCAGCTCGCGTTCGAATTCGTATATCGTATTCGTCTCTTTCTCTTCGAGTGCGTCCCATTTATTGACGGCAATGATGATCGAACATCCCGAATCGAGCGCGTAACCCGCGATATTCGCGTCGAGATGTGTTACACCCTCGACGGCATCGATCACAAGGATCGCGACGTCGGCGCGTTCGAGCGATTTCTTCGCCATTATGACCGAGAGTTTCTCCGCCATCTCCGTCGTCTTCCCCTTTCGCCTGATACCGGCGGTATCAATGAGCAAGAATTTGTTGCCCTCGAACTCAAGATGCGTATCGACCGCATCGCGCGTCGTTCCGGCGATCGGCGAAACGATCACGCGATCCTCGCCCAAAAGCTTGTTCAAGAGCGACGATTTGCCGACGTTCGGCCGTCCTATGATCGCAAGGCGAATCTCACGCTCTTCTTCTTTCTCTTCCTCCGGTTCGGGCTCGATATCCTCGAAGATCTCGTCGATCAGATCGCCGACCCCATTGCCGTGTTCTGCTGAAACGGGTACGACCTCGAACCCAAAGCGGTGAAATTCTCCCGCTTCCGTCTCGACGTGGCGGGTTTCCGCCTTATTTGCCGCAATATAGACAGGCTTTCCTGTCGCTCTTAGGAGTACGGCGATCTCTTCATCGAGCGGCGTGATCCCGGCCCTGGCATCTACGACCCAAATGATCGCAACGGACTCCGAAATGGCGAATGACGCTTGCTTGAAAATGTTGGAAGGGATGACCGCCTCGTCGTCCGGCACGATGCCGCCCGTATCGACAAGCCGGAATCGATGGGCGCGCCATTCCACTTCGCCGAACATTCGGTCGCGCGTAATGCCCGGTTCGTCGCCGACGATCGCTCTTCGAGAGCCTGTCAAGCGGTTGAAAAGAGTAGATTTACCTACGTTCGGGCGACCAATGATCGCAACAAGTGGAGCTGACATTATCCTAAACGCTTGATTCTATCAAAGAGTCAGTATATTGTGCGAAGTGTATGAGATTCGAGATCGGAAAAACTGTCGAGATCCTGCGTCAAACTCCTTACACGCTTGAACGGTTTTTGGCAGAGCTCTCACCCGAATGGACCCAGTTCGGAGGCGGCTTCAATGATTGGTCTCCCTATGACGTTCTCGGCCACCTTATCCATGGCGAAGAGACGGATTGGATCCCGCGGGCGGAGATCATTCTCGCTCGGGACGGACGTGCCTTTGAGAAATTTGACCGAATGGCTCAATTCGAGCGCTCGGCCGGCAAAGGCCTCAACGAACTGCTCGAAGAGTTCGCCCACGCACGGAGCATCAGCATAGAGAAGCTCTTAAGCTGGGAACTAACGCCCGAACATCTTGCTCTCGAGGGATTCCATCCCGAACTCGGCCGCGTCACGCTCGAACAACTGCTCGCAACCTGGGCCGTTCACGATCTGAATCACATTCACCAGATCGCGACCTTCATGGCACGGCAATACGAAAGCAACGTCGGCCCTTGGGTGCAATACCTAGGGATCCTGAACAAAAAGGGCGCCGCGGTCTAACGCCGTTCGTTGATAGCGCGCAAAATTCGTCGTACCTATAGCTTTGTACAAAGCTCACTCACGGCACCGTCAAAAGCCTCATCGAAGAGCGCGAACTAGCACCCAACAGCTAATAGTGATCATCCATAAACCAATCAACACGTATGCGAGGCGCATGACTGTTAGCATTCTTGGCTGCTCGCGTTCCGTATAATATTTCATCATAGACCTAGCGAGCGGTCGATGAAAGACAATGCCGGCGAGTCCAGAGAGCATTACTATCAAGCTGAAGAGTACGACCATATTCGCTCTGAATCTCGGTGCACGCCGTCCGCAGAAAGATCCTCACCGAACGGCATGAAGTCGCTCTGCACGCGGTCAGTTCCGCTCGAAACCTTCTTGGCTCCGTCAGGAGCTGCATGTTTGTAGCACGCCGTCGCCCACAAAAACCTCGGAGGCGGCTCTGCCGCCGACAAACCTCTGTCACTCCTAACGGAGCTTCGGGGTTCATTTTGCGGTTTATCCTACAAACATTTCGCTCCTAACGGAGCTTCGGGCTTCCTCCGATTCGTGCATTCCTGGCTATCCCGCTTCGCGCCGAAATATTTCTTGGTATGACGTTCTACACATTCCGCCTTCGGCTCCATGTGTAGCTAACAAAATGACCGCGTGCTCCGCACGGTCGATCCAAAATCCAATATCAGCAATCCCAAATCCTTGAGACGCACTCCCTGCGGCCCGCGTTTCCGCCCCGACCGCTCTTCCGCACTCCGCACTCCTCAAGCCCCTGCCTCTTTCGAAAACTCATACACGACGTGAATGTTCATCACGCCGGGGCGAATGTCGGTGCGGATTCCGATGGCGTTCATCTTTAGCTTGCCGGTGTTCGGGATCGGCAGGCCGAACGAGACCTTGTCGAGGGTGAGGATCTCCATCGGGTTGAATTTGCGGTCAACCGAGCTCTGTATGAGGTCGGCGATCAGGCTGCCGCCGACGCCGTTCGTGCCGTTCATATTCACGCTCTTTACCTTCACACGGCCGACAAGCCTGCGATTCGCCGAATCGAATTCGAGATTCACGACCGCGTCGGCCCAGCCCGCAAAATCCACACATCCGACAAAAGGCATCGAATAGTTCCCGTTAAATGCGAGCGGAACGCGGATCTGGCCCTCGCCGAGTCGCACGGCCGTGCTCATTCCGCCGGTCTCGCGCACGACCTTTATCGTCCCGCAATTCAGAATCTCCTCGCCGGCCGAAGGCCCGAACGCGGACGGCATCAGACGCCGTACAAAATTCGTGTCGTTCGCGGCGACCGCACCGCCGCCGATCGGGAAAGCCGGCGGATCGAAATTCTTGAACGTCGCATCGATCAGCGTATCAAAGAACTGCTCATTCACGGTCAGCGTGATCTCAGTCCGCTGCGCCGAAACGGCCGACGCAAAACCAGCGAGAACGGTCAAGAGCAATGCTGTATTAAAGAAGATGCGTTTCATAATATACGGCTCGTGAGATGACCTTCCTTCCCGCCGCGTTCGCCGGGGAAGCTCAGATGCCGCTTCGGACGATGTCGTGCAGGCGTATGAGGCCGACGCATTTTCCGCCGTCAACGACCGGCAGCACGGAGATCTGCGAGGCTCGATCTTCCATCGTATGCAGGGCCTCGAAGGCGAGCGTTTCCGATTCGGTAGTGATCGGGTTCGCGGTCATCATCGACTCGGCGGTCAATGAAGCTAGTTCTTCGGGCGCCGTGCGTTCGATCGTCCGCCGCAGGTCGCCGTCCGTTACGATGCCGAGGAGTTTACCGTTCTGATCGACGACGTTCACGGCACCGAGAGCGTATGTCGAGATCGCCTTGACGACCTCCATCCAGCCCGCACCGGGAGCGACCGCAGGATTCTCCCGCATTATGTCCGAGACGCGGACGGTCAAACGCCGCCCCAAACGCCCCGCAGGATGATTCACCGCAAAATCGGCCTCGGTCAGGCCTTTTGCCTCCATCAGCGTCATCGCGATGGCGTCTCCCAATGCGAGTGCCGCGGTCGTCGAAGACGTCGGCGCAAGGTCGAGCGGGCAAGCTTCCTTGTCGATCGCAACTTCGAGAACGACCGTCGAGGAATGTGCGAGCGTGGAATCCGCGTTGCCGACGATCGAGATCAGCGGCACGCTGCGTCGCGCGATCGCAGGCAGCATCGCAACGAGTTCTTCCGTCTCGCCCGAATTGCTCAACGCGAGAACGACGTCGCCTTCCGCCAAGATGCCGAGTCCGCCGTGCATCGCGTCCGAAGGATGAACAAAGATCGCAGGCGTGCCCGTGCTCGTCATCGTCTGAGCGATCTTCTGCGCGATCACGCCGCTTTTTCCGACTCCCGTAACGATCACTTTGCCGCTGCAGTTCAGAAGGAGCTCGACCGCTCGCTCGACCGCATCGCGTGCGATGCGTAACGCGACGTTCTCGATGGCCGCCGCCTCAAGCCGCAAGATCTCAATTGTCTTTTCGTAAACTTTCACCGTTTCTCTTGTCAGAACCGGGAGCGATAGCGACTGGGTTCTTACATTCCGCCCGCACTCCGCATTCCGCATTCCGGGACACACTCCCTACCGGTCGTGTTTCCGCTTCTTACCGCTCACAATAATAGCGAACGACTCCCGTGCGTTGAAGCACAAACCGCACAAAACGTATCAAACCGCACAAAATGTATCAAAGTGCACAAAATGCACGAAATGCACGATTTGCACGTTTTTGATATTCAGCGGTCGAAGAACCGTTTGAGGTTCTTGCCGACGAATTCCCGTATTTGCTGGATATTCTTTAGATCGTCGAGTTCGGCGTTCGCCTCTTCGTTGGTGGAAAATCCCTTGCCGACGTTCACGAAAATAGCGTTCGTCGGATACGAATCCCTGGCGCCCAAACACTTGCCCGCCATTATGACGTCGGTGAGGCCGTCCTTGTTCAGATCGTCAAAAGACAGTGCCTCGACCCAGCACGCCGTCTGGCCGTTGAATGCGTCCGGGAATTCGAACATATCCTCGCCTTTCGTGAAGATGTGGAACGTCGAACCTCGCGGCACGTCGCGCTCATCGACCATCTCATCAGGGTTCGCAAAGGTCACGAAACACGATCTTTCGTACGGTTTGTGATCGAAAATGAATGTCTGCTCGCGCACTAGCGTTTTGCCCGCGACCTTCGATTGATAGCACTGGGCAAGCGTCGGTTCACCTGCCGCAAGCGCCGAAGCTTGGGCCGCATTCGCGTCCGCGGCAGCCTTTTGCGAGTTGTTGGAAAATGCCGCCGCGACATTTGCGTTCGTCTGCGGCGGCTGATTCGAGACGGTATCGGTCCCCGCCGACGAACAGGCGCCGGCAAGGACCGAAATTGCGAAAACGACGAAAAACTTGAGCTTCATAGTTACTCGATCGTAACAGAATCCGTGCCACTGCGGCCAAAGGTTTCGGGATGATACATCTCCTCGGCCTTGGCGGGCGGGACCACGAATTTTCCGGGCGTTGTCGCCCGCGTTACGTACGAGTAATTGTACACGCCTTCCCACAAAAGTGATGTGAAGGCTTCGGCACGTTCATCGCGGAAGTTCTCGTGTTCGAACCAATGAGCGCGATACCACCAGAACCAACTGCCGTAACTCAGCGAACCGCCGGTTATGAGCGGCGTTTGCTTCTTGTCGTCAGGGATCTCCTCGGTCGCGGCAAGTTCCGGATTCAAAGTTTCGAGGCCCGCGGGCATCGGATCGACGAGTGCGACGTGATACCGACGCGATTCCGCGATCATCGTAAGACGCACACGCACCCTCGCTCCTGTCTTGAACGTCCACGATCCATCCGGATTCTGCTTCACATCGTCCGGTTTATCGACCGGCTCGTACGACCTCAGCACGGTGAATCCATAATCCGCTGGTTCGAGCTTCAAACTGCTCGGAGCATACTTCATCCCGATTCGGTAGTAGAGCCTTCCGGGCCCTTTCTTGTCGAGGATCAGATCGGCCGAACCGCCTTGTTTCAAGAGATAGGACATCGGAATATTCAGCACCTTCGAATCGACCGAACGTCCCTTGAACACTTGCTCGCCGGCGTATGTATCCCCAAGCCACATCTTCGCGACGAAATCCGGCGTAACCTTCTCATACGCCGCGAAATAGCGGTCGAGAGCGAGCAGGATAAAGACGTTCTCCTGCGTATTCGCCCAGGCACCTTTGACGCGATGATCGAGCAGGCCGCGAACGAGTTTCGGGATGATGTCGTTCTGCGGATCTGCCTTTATCAGCGCTTCTAGGAGCACGCCGTCTGCACGTCGGTTCGAGTACATTATCAGCCACGCACCGTCGCCGTACTCTGTAACGAAATTCGCGGTCGATGCGGTCTCGGTAACGTGGTTGTTCAGGAATGTGAGTATCGCCGTCTTCTCGGCCGCAAAATTCGGATCATCGGAAAAGGCGGACAGCAGCCAGCCGAGGCCCTCATACGGCATTTCCTTGACCGTCGCTTCGGCAAGGAGTGTCTTCGCCTTTGCGACGTCGCGGTCGCCGAGTCTTGCACGCACGTAAAGGGCGTATGACGAGATCGTCCAACGAATTTTAGGGTTATCGAACCAATAGTAGCGTTCGATGTCCCTGAGGTAAGGTTTCGCCCGCTCGATCGCATCCTGCGGCACGTCGTAACCTTTTTCCTTGGCAAGCGCCATCGCATGGACCACGTGCACGGTCAGGAACGGCCACTGGTATCGCTCCGGAGCGCTCGTCCAAAGGCCGAAGCTTCCGTCAGAACGCTGGCGCGAAGCAAGAGCCTTCATATCTGTCTTGAACTCGCTTTCGATCTCCTCAGGCTTCGGCATATCCTTTGTTTTGAAAGCCGTCAGAACGTCGCGCAATGCGGCCGTCGAGATCATTCTCGAAGAAAGCTGTTCCGAGCACGCGAAAGGATACTTCGCGAGGTAGATGTACGCGTCGGTCAGCTCCTGCAGCTGAGTCGAACTCGTCGTTACCTCGAGCCCGCCGAAACTCGGAATGATATTGTCGGGAGCCTTTACGGGCTGGAATATCGCGCCGTTCTGATCGACAGTTCCGTATGTCGCAAACGCCTCGCTGGTCGCCGGTGTCCAGACAGGCAGCGAGATCTCGGCCGCGTCGGAATATTCCCCCGATGCTGCCGCGAATTGGAAACTCGCCGTCCCGGCCTTCTCGGTCTCGACCGCGAAACGCACTTCCGCGCGATCGTTTGCGCGGACGAGGACCTGTTTTCCCGCCGCTGAATCCGCGCCGTCGAGCATTTTCACGTTCGAGGCACGCATAGCGACATCGACCGTCATATCCTTGTCGGATTGATTCTGGATGACAACGGGAATTTCCGCCTTATCGCCATAATTCAGGAATCGAGGAGCGCTCGGCCGCACCATCAGCGGCTTGCGTGCCGTGATCGAGGATTCGCCCTTGCCGAAACGCTTTCCGTCATCTGCCGCGACCGCGATGATGCGATAACGCGTCAGATTGTCCGGCAGCTTTACATCGACCGTCGCCTTGCCGCTCGAATCCGTCTTGACACTCGGCATAAATGCCGCAAGAGCCGAAAAATTCTGCCGAATTGCGATCGGAGACTTGCCCTTGTCCTGACCATCGGCCGTTATGATGTACGCGACATCCTTTTCCAGCCATTTGTTCTCCGAGGCCGACGCACCATCAACCTGAAAACCGCCTGATAGACCTTCAGCTCTCACGCTTGGCGCAGCTTTCAACAAGCTCGTAAACGTCGTGCCTTTTGGGAGCGATTCGATCAGCCTTTGAGTTAGATTCGTTTGCAGTCTGGTTTCGGTCGGATCTGCAGGCGCCAACCGCAAAAACGACGCAACGAGTTCGGGCCTCTCAATCTCGATATTGTCTCGAGAATGAAATTCCCTAACACCCGGGCCGCGGTGCTCGTAAAAACTCGGCAGCGGTTCGGGCGGCGTGTATCCTGCAAGGTAGAGAACGCTTTCGTCAACGACGACGACAGCGACCTCAGTGTTCGCCGCAGGGTTTCCCGCAGAGTCCTTTACCGCAACGCTCAACTTCGTTTTGCCGCCGGGGACGAGCGTCGAGTCCGCAGGATCGGCCGTTACGGACAGCTTTCGCGATTCCGTCGAGACCTTCAGATCGATGCTGCCCGAAGCATACGCAGGCTGCGGCGGAAGTTTCTTTGTGAAGTTCAGCCCGCCGGTATCGCGTTCGCTCACGCCGACGAGATCGACCTGCGCCTCGATGTTCGGCATATATGCCTCAAGGATCGGGATCTTAAGCGTTACGGAATTGCCTTCGCTCTTGAAATGCTGCGTCGAGACGATGCCGTTTCGTCGCAGCGTGAGCACACCTTCGGCAGGAGTGAACGGCGAGAGCACAAGTATCTCAGCGGTATCGCCGGGCTTGTATTCCTTTTGCGAAGGGATGATATCGACGTTCTGCTGCTTGAGATCGCGGTCCTTCGGACGCTCGCCTCCCGGAACCCAGATCGTGAGTTCGCTCTCGTTCGGCCTTTCCTTATCATCGACGACGCGGGCAGTGATCCGGTATCGCCCGCCTTCGTTGGCGACGAAATTGCACGTCTGAGCCTTTTCGGCGCTCGTAACCGTGCAGTTTTGCGGATCGACGCTTTTCTCGATCCAATTCCCTTTTTCGTTCGTCCATTCGAGCCTAACCGCCTTGATATCGACGCGACGGCCAGTTTGGATCTTGCCCTCAATGTCCGAGACGATCGATTCGACCTTGATCGTCTCACCCTTTTGGACGAATGTCCGCGGTGTTCGTATCCCAACGTAAAGCGACGACGGATGAACGATGAAACTTGTCGAACCTGACCACGTTTGGCGGTTCACGTCTGTAACGGCTCCCGATGCCGACACGTTGTAGGGCCTCGGTGGATTGACCGCATCAAGGTCGATCTTCAGGAGATGCCGCCCGTCCTTGTCCGTTACGCCGTCGAAAGTCTTCGTCTCGCTATTGCCGCTATTTCGGTAGAAGCTTCTCCACCACGGCGTCCAAACACCGAACGTGAAATCGTCGCGATTTGGCGGCGTGAAGTTCGTCGGGTTCGCCGTTACGGTCCATTTCACAGGCGCTTTTGCGAGGCCGCCGCCCGAGAAGTATTTCGCGTTGACGCTCAACTTTGCCGAACCCTGGATCATGTACGGCCCCTCGGTCTCCATCTTCGCCGTCACTTCGTACTCGGGGCGTCGAAACTCCTGTATCTGGAAACTGTGCGAATATGTCCCGATCCTGACACCGTCGTTATTCAGCAGTTCAAGATCGATCCGCGCATAGCCAAGATTTGCGTTGTCGGGGAGTTTCGCCTTTAGGTCAAATGCCCCGAATGCGTTCAGTTCGGTCGTTCCCTTCCCGAGCTCGGCACCTCTAGAATCTCTGACAACATAGTTGACCTTCTTCGCGTCTCTCGTGATCTCGGCCGCCTTCTCGACATCGCCGAGCTCGCTCGTATCGATATATCGGACGTAGCCTTTCGCCGAGATCTCTTCTTTTGGCTTGTACAGATGTCGGTCATCAAAAACGAACCACGACACCTGTTTGCCCGATGGCTGTTCGTACCAATTTCCCCGCTGCTGCCAGAAGTACTGGGAGTTTTCCGGAACGAATGCCGTGTCGTTGCCAAGACGCGCAATGAGCAGATTCTCAGTGTCGGACCGCTGCGCGGGCAGTTTCAGACGCGCGATGCCGGTGGCGGATGACGCTTGAGTTTCCGTCTCAGGAATGGAAATCATCGAAAGCGGATCGCCGTTCTCGTCCGTCGCGGTCGCAGCCTGCGGGTCGAAAGTTCCCCAACTTGAGAGCCACGCCCACGCGTTGCTGAACCATCCGTTCTCTGTCGCCGAGCTCTTCACATCCTGGACACCATTCGGCGCAATGTGAAAATTCACCCCTGCGAGAGCCTTGCCCGTCTTTAGATCGGTCGCGAATCCGACGAGTTCATTGCTGTCAACGAACGCATCGAGCCCGATGTTCGTCGATTGTATCCATACGGTCTTGCGCCGCCGCGCATATTCGTCTTTCGCAGGCGAGGTGTCTTCGATCTCCGCGATCACGTTGCCAAAGCCGCCCTTCAGGAATTTGTCGAGACCGATCCGCGTCTCGACCATCTTGGCCGCCGACTCGGCATTTACCTTTACCTTCTGGTCCGAAACAAGCTCCCCGGGGATCGCTGCCGGCTCACCGGACGATGCCCTCTCATTGCGAAGATATTTCGTATAGGCCGGCCAGTCTTCTGGCCGAACCGCGTACAGTTTTACGCTAAGTTCCCTGATATTGATCGAGTACACCGAGTATTGCCTTGGACCGAAAGGATCCAGAACCTGCATCATCTTGCTCGACGCCATCAGCGAAGGCGGCGGATTCCCGACCTCGAATCGAACGGTAACACCGCTGCCGAGCGTCTGGCCGAACACATCAGGGAGATCGCCGGCGACCGTCACGCGGTATTTCGTATTCGGATTCTTCCACCCGGCGACGTAAATGGCGTACCCGGACGCAAAGATATTCGCGTTCTCGAGTGCCGGTTCGATGCGGACCATCGACTTGTCGAACTTCGACCCCTCGATCGGGTTTGAGAATTGGATCGTAAATGTGTCGTCCGGATAGCAATTGACCGCAGACGGATACTGGCAGTAGTACTGGCCGAGTTTCATCGCGCCATATGTCCGAAAGGCGAATGACTGATCCTTCTCCGTCTTGAGCGGGCCCTCGGCCGAGGGCGTGCCGGAATGAACGGTAACGCCGATCGTTGAATCGGCGGGCAATGCATCGGTTCCGCCATCAGCATTGATCGCACGGAACGCCAACCACCTTCCCGGCTGCTCCTGCCTTGAGGCAGAGGCGACCGACGAATCCGAAGCGATCTCTTCGGCGGTTGCAAGCCGGGTTTTCAGCTTACGGCCCGCACCGGTTACCGAAATGTGCGAGAGGACGGCCTCGGCATCGATCGCCTGATCGAAGCCGATGTAGATGATCTTGTTCCGCCGCTGCGGCCCCCAATTTTCGGTCGGCATCGGCATCTTCACGTTCGGTGCTGGTGTCGAGAAAGTCCAGACGACGTCTTTCTTCAGGGCCTTTCCCGCGACCGACTTGGTGCCGGCCGGGACTCTGGCCTTGAATTCCGTCGCCATCGGAAGGCGTTTCGCAGGATCGAATTTCAAGGTTCGCGTCCCGAGCCAACGCCAATTCCCCTCGATCTGCGGCGTTAATTCGACGGGAACATATTTTGAGGCTTCTTCCTGCGAGCTAACGGCGATCATCGGCTCAGAGAACGTGAGGCTCATGTCGGGAGCAAGCTCGACCTTGCCTTGCGGCGCGTATCGGACCACCGCCAATTCCTTCGAAGTGTCGATCTGAGGCCGATCGGCGTCGCCCTTGCCGGGAAACGGAACAGGGATCTTCTCACCCTTTTTCGGCGCCGGCAGTGAACCCGCCCTAATGGCGGCGTCCTGCTGGTCGCCATCTTGCTCACCGATCTTCGGAAGCCTGTTTACCAAGCCGTTTGTTTCGTCTGACGACAACGCTTCGGCGTTCGCTGGCGGCGGTGTTTCGCGCGTTTCAGCGGTCTCCTCGCCTTCGCTCAGACGAAAGCTCAGGCCAGTTTCGGGCTGATCTTGCTCGGCTGCCGTTGCCGCGACAGACTGTGCTTTGATCGAATTTGTGATCGGGGAAAAGATCCCTAAATAGATCGAAAATAGAAGGAGATAGGTGATAGTGGTCTTCATTGGATCCTCAAGTTATGTAGTTAAATATTGCAGCAACGAGCCTTACGGCTGCAAACCAGTTTTTCCTTAACGACTTCGATGCACGAAGCGTCCCTTTCATTAGTATGAACGAAAGACTTTATTTTCCTTGCATCGGCTTTATCGCCACTCCCTGCGCAAAACAAGATTCTTCGCTCTCGTCGGAGTTTAGATATTCGATATCACGCATTTCCTGCTATACTTTAAGATTGAATTTGCAACTTTGCGGAAGCGTTTTACGTAAGGCATTTCGCCAAAGGTTAGCACCTTTGGCATAAATTGAGGAGCACATCGAAGATGGGATTGTGGCAGAGAATAAAGAGAGTTTTCCGTGCAAGCACAGGTGCGGCACTCGATAAGATCGAGAACCCCGAACTCGTTCTACAGCAGACGATCAGGGACATGCGCGACCGCGTTCCGGAATTGAACAACTCGGTAGCGCAGGTAATGGCCACCGAACGCCTGCTCGTGAAGCAGAAAGAGAACCTTTCGGGCCAAGTTGTCGAACTTGATTCTAAGATCAAGGCCGCCGTTAAGATGGGACGCGACGACATTGCGACCGCGTACATCGGTCAGCTCCAGCAGGCTCAAATGGATCTTGACCGCACCAGCGTTCAGGCCGAACACGCAGGCGTCGCCTCTCAGCAGGCACTAAAGGCTCGCGACAATTACGTGCTCAATATGAAGAAGCGCACCGCCGAGGCGATGCAGCTTATCTCGGCCGCGAAACAGGCGAAACTGCAGGAGCAGCTCGCTCAAACGATGGATTCCTTCAACATCGGCGACGATTCTTCCACCTTCAACGAAATGCGTGAAAAGATCGACCGTCGAGTTGCCGCCGCCGAAGCGAAACTGCAGCTCGGGGCAAGCTCCGTCGATTCGCAGATGCAGGATATCGAACGCGAGGCGATGGACATTCAGCTTCAGGACAAACTGCTCGCATACAAGCAGCAGATGGGAATGCTCGGCTCGGGTACACCACCCGCTTCGAAGCAGATCGAATCCGGCGATCCTGCTCGGCCCGAGGCAGAGGTTCTGAACGACGTCATCGTCAACGAAACGGAAAGCGGCCAATCGAACTAACTTCGCTCAAGGAGAACGCGTCCAAAATATGGCTGACATCGCCAAATATCGGCAGGATGTAGAAAGGTTCAACCAAAGCTACGCTAAGGAAGCTTTGAAGGAACCTTTCAATTTTTGGGCGCTCGCAGGCTTTCTTGCTGCTGCCGCATTCACCGGCAGCGTCATTCCGCTACTGATCGCTTTGGTCGCCGAAGCGATATACCTTGTCACGGTTCCGAACCTGCCGGCTTATCGCCGCCTCGTCGAAGAGCGTCACCAGCAGAAACTGCTCGCCGCTCACGTTGCGAACCGCGAGGGTTTGATCAAAACGTTTACGCCGCGTGAACGTGAGGCCGTCGAATATCTTCGCTGGCTTAAGAACAAGATCCAGGAGAACTATCGAAAATTCACCGGCGCAAGCCGTTTACCTTCGAATTTACAGGCTTTGGATCAGCGTTGGGAAGATTTCGTTGACCTTCTCGACACTTACCGACGGCGAAAACAACACCTGAAAACGATCAATCGCCAGGCCGTCCACAACCAACTTTCACAGGCATTTCGTGCTATGGAAGGTGCGGGCGACGACAAGACCCGCCGAATCCAGCAGACGAATGTCGAGATCCTGAAACGCCGCATCGCATCTTTCGACGAGATCGAACGCAGCGTAAAACTCGTCGAGGGCCAGCTTCAATCCATCGAAAATTTCTTCAGCTACCTCAACGACGAGATCGTCACCATAACGACACCCGAGAAGTTCTCGCTGCTTGATTTCGAGCAGCTTTCCGACTCGATCGCGATGACCAAACAGATGCTCGACGCGACCGCCGACGAAATGGGCAAACTCGACAGCTACAACCGCGAAATGGGAAATTACGACCTGCTTCCCGAACCGAATAAATCTTAACCAGTCTCATTGCGAGTGGTTCGTTGCAGGACGCATTGGTTTCTTATAAAATTTTTGTTTTAGGCTTGATTATCGCCGGCTCGACCAAAGCTAGGGGATCCGAATATCTATATGAAAAGAGTAGGAATATTAGTGGGACGCGAAGTTACGTTCCCGGAATCGATTATTAACTCCATCAATGAGAAGGGCGACGGTAAAGTAACCGCCGAAATGGTCAGCGTCGGCGGCATCCGCGAGGACGAGCCAAAGCGATACGACGTCATCATCGACCGCATTTCGCACGAGGTTCCGTATTACAGGGCGATGCTCAAGCGTATGGCGCTCGAAGGAACTTACATCATCAACAACCCGTTCTGGTGGTCGGCGGACGACAAGTTCTTCAACTTTTCGCTTGCCAAGAAGATCGGCGTCGCCGTCCCGAAGACCATTCTTCTGCCGCAGCAGAGTTACATAAAGGACATTACGAGCGAATCGCTTCGGAACCTCGAGTTCCCTCTCAAGTGGGATGAGATCGTCGAATACATCGGCTTTCCGGCCTTCTTGAAGCCGCACGACGGCGGCGGTTGGAAGAACGTTTCAAAACTTCACAACGCTGAGGAACTGCTCCGAGAATACAACGAGTCCGGGACGCTTTGCATGACGCTGCAGGAAGGCATCGAATACGATCAATTCGTCCGCTGCTACTGTGTCGGCAAGGAAAAGGTGCTTATTATGCCCTATGACCCGTCGAAGCCCTACCTTTCCGGAATGCAGTATGTGAATGTCGATAACTACCTGACGCCTGAACTTCACGCTCGTGTCGAACAGGACGTAAAGACCCTCTGCACAGCACTTGGCTACGACCTGAATACGGTCGAATTCGCGATCAAGGACGGCATTCCCTATGCGATCGACTTTATGAATCCGGCACCCGACGCAGAACTCGCCTCGGTCGGTGAATATAATCACCGCTGGATCGTGGATAATATGACCGACTTTATCCTGAAGAAATTGGATGAAGGCTTTGAGAAGCCGGAATACAGGTGGACGGGAATGCTTAACCGGGCGTGAGCTAGGCCCTTAATCTTCGCTTGCGACGTCGTCGTATGCGATGCGTTCCGCCATTAGGCCGGAAGAGAACCTAAGGCCAAGCCAAACGGCAAGTGCCAACGTCGCTACGGCCAGTCCGATATTCGTAATATCGTTGTCCGCCCCGGTGACACCCACGGCAACAACAAAAAAGCCGAACGAAGATATACGAAGGAGTGTCCGCCGCGTGCGTTGAAGCGACCCAAGCAGGTTCACGCGGCCAACCTCCATCTCCATATAGGTTTCGTCAGAATTCAGGTTGCTGTAGTAGCTCGCCTCATCGAGGGACCAACGTCGAAGTGCCGGAGACAGTGTCGTGTTAGCAGCGGCGGCGAACCTGTGGATCACATGAGCTATCTTGCCTTCACGCAACGCTGCTTCAGCGAGGCCTCGAGAAGCAAGGAAGGTATCACCACCTGCTCCTACTGCCCGACCGAAGGCGTTCTCCGCACTCCGCCAATCGCCTATCTGTGCAAATGCTTCTCCAATACGAGCAAGAAGTCCGGCATCACCCGCTGAGTAACGTTCTGCAAGCTTTAAAGCTGCCACCGACCGCCGCGCAAGCTTATGGCTGCGTTCTGTGGCAGCGAGCGAATGAAGGCACCGCGAAAAATCATAGATCAAGCGCCCATCTCGCCGTTGGATCAAAAGGGCTCGGCGAAAACACTCCAAGGCCCTCACCAAATGTCCCGAAAGCCGAAGCTCGTTGCCAAGGTCGGCCAAATATCGGGCTCGATTCTCGCCGTCACCTGAGATATCCAATTCGATCTCGACCTTGCCGCGCATCTTTGAGGGACGCGTCATAACGGTTTCCCTCAGTACATCCGCGCTCGGGATCCCTGCAAACGAAGCCTTCATCAGCACTTCTTTAGGATCTAATGGATACGAACGCAGGTCGAGCGACCTGGCATCGAGAACGTCTTCGCTCAGCCGCGGCAAAAGCTGTCCGATGAGGCGACGGAAATTCTCCCCATGCGAGGTAAATGCAAATGCGACGCCTCGGCCGCGGATCGCTGTTCGATAACGATAATGAACGCGATTTCCTCGACGCAGGACGCGGATCGCCTGCGTATCTACCTGTTCGATATCGCTGATCCTAAGAGAATTCCGATTCGAGTTAAATCTTGCCCAGAGAACCGGAACGATGCCGGTTCGAGAGATACGCTTGCCGTTAAAAACGATGTGATCGGATGCCGCGAGGAAAGGTACGACCACCCACGAGAAGATGAAGGCAACGAGACCGGCGATCACGTACTCTGCATAGAAGAGTAGTGCGCACGCATACGAACCAAGTAGAAAGGCAGTTATGTAAGAATTGAATGGCGCCCGCACGCCAACGGCCTCAGAAAGCTTCGCTTCCTCACAAAGTTCATTCGGTGCTGGTACGGTTTCTCTCATGGCTCAGAAAGTGAGAGTACGGCAAGAGCAGACCGGCGAAAGGAAAAAGGCCGGACCTAACACACTCGGTCGATCTTAGCCGCCAAAAGGATTGGCAGCCTCGGGCTCGGCGATCTCTTTTGCACGCTCCGGAGCGATCTCCGTCAGTTTCTCGCGAGCGGTGCGTGCCGTCTCTGTCTGAGCTGCAGGCTCACCGTCTGCGTTCTTCGCCTCGCTTGCGGCCTTGACGATATTATAATAGAGATCGGCGGCTTCTTTCGTCTTATTTTGCTTCTGATAGACGCCGGCAAGATCAAAATTGATCGTTTCCTTCGACAGTACGGGATTATCGACGCCCGCAAGTTCTTCGTACAATTTCGCGGCCTGATCGAACTGGCCGTCATCTGTTCGGACCTGAGCAAGCGCGAATTTCGCCAGATACGCCGTGTCGGACGACCCTTGCGACAAAGCCTCAAGATCTGAGATCCCGCCCGGACGGTCGGTCGAAAGCTTGTTCATCGCGATAAAGTACTTCGCCTTTTCTGCGACCGCTCCGCTGCCCATATCGACGACCTTTTGAAACGCCGCGATAGCAGCATCGGCGCGATCCTTCTCCGTCTTGAAGGTCTTTTCGGTCGAGCCGGCCGGCATCGGCACGCTTGTAACACGGGCTTCGGCGATCTCAATGGCCTGTCCAAGAGCAGTTTGAGCCTCCGCACCCGAGCGGCGTGACCAAGAAGCGATCACGAAAACAATTATCCCGACCACGACGAGTGCCCCGATGATGTATAGGATCGTTCGTCCTCGGCCCTCGACAGCCTTGCCCAAACCTTCGACGCCGCGGCCGACCGTCTTTTGGAACCGGTCTTCGTACGTCACATCTTTCGGTTGATCATCAGCCCCTTCAACCGGGCCAAAACGTCTTTTCTTCTTTGCCATGCTCTATGAAAAAAAACTGCAATTCGATCTTGCTCGTTCGTTGTATAATTGCCTTTAACGGGCGTTTTTCAAAAGTGTTAATTTAGCTCAAATTGCAGAGAAGAGCAAATAAGCACAGGAAAATGCAGGCGTGAGACACCGAAAACTTTTTTTCACTCGTTTGTGGAACAATATTGGGCCGGCGGTGTCAAAGTGATCGAATATGCTGGAAATCGCGCATATTCGTTTGCAGGAAATGGCTCTTTCGACTTGAGGAAAATGAGCGGAATGTTCTTCAGCAAGGCAACAACCTTTGGCGACGAAGAGTTGGTCCGCGCCATTTCTGCCTCAGATCACGACAACTGCCATTCCGAGAACGGCTTTATTGACAAGCTTAAGGCGAATGATGCGGCCGCGTTCGAGACGCTGGTCGAACGATTCTCCGGTCCGATCTATGCAGTTGCGTTCAGGTTATCCGCGGACCGCGAGGAGGCGGCGGACCTTACGCAGGAGACGTTCCTTCGAGCATTTCGGAGCATCTCAGGGTTCCGCGGAGACGCAAGCCTGAAGACGTGGCTCATCCGGATCGCGATCAATCAGTCTCGCAACCGAGCAAGATGGTGGAGAAGACGACGCCGTGAAAATACGATGTCGCTGGATGAACCGATAGGCGAAACGGGAATCACACTTGGGGACACGATCATCGGCAGTGCATCGAGCCCGGAAGCCGATACCCTAGGACGGGAACGAGAAGCGGCCCTGCTAGGCGCCCTTTCTATGCTGAAGCCAATATATCGAGAAGCGATCGTGCTGGCTGATATCGAAGGTTTGACATATGCGGAGTGCGCCGCTGCCCTCGATATCAATATGGGAACCTTGAAGTCGCGCATAGCCCGTGCTCGAGAAGAGCTTCGGAGCAAGTTAAAGGATTTTTGATAATCAGGAAAATGGCAGACTCACCCCGGGTTTATTTTTTGTACACAACGATCGGTGCCAACGAACGAGGTCAAAAAAAACGAGTCCGATGGAACGAGTCTTTATTTCCGCCAACGGAGCCGAAGGAGCAAGACGGCGGGGACATTGATCGACCAGCAACAATCGATTTTGCTTCCCTACCGACATGATGTCCTGAAAGCTTCTCAAGCGGGAATAGAAACCGCGGCCTCTGCCGGGTTCGTGTTGTCGTTCAGCGTGAACGCCAACCGGGGTCAGTCTGCCATTTGTCTGATATGAAGGTTTAGACGATGAGCGTATTAAAATGCAGCGATATTCGGTCAGACATATCGCTTTACGGCGATGGATGTTTGTCCCGTGAGTTTGAGAACGCTCTGCAAGAACACCTCGCGATCTGCCCGATCTGCCGGCAGGAACTCTTTGAATATAGAGAAATGCGGTCGGCCCTTCGATCACTCTCGAGGGCAAAAATGCCTGCGGCATTGCGTGAAGGCCTGAAAGACTGGGCCATCGCTGCCGCACGGCCGGCGATGTTCTCATTCCCTAAGCTCAACGGATTTGCCTGGCGGCAGAACCTTTTGCCGCTCGTTGGAAGTTCGTTGGCGAGCATTCTTGTGGGCTTTGCCCTATTCAGTTACCTGCTTTCCGGCGTCCTCGGTGAGAACAGTTCTATAGTGGCCAATGCACCGCGGCCGAACGTGGGTACCTTTGGGCGATCTGCAAACCCTCGAGATTCGGTCTCTGCCGCCGATTTCGCAAATCAGCGGCTGGCGTATTCCGCGGAATCACCCAGCATCAACCCGCAGGGAGCTCTAGTCGCAATGACAAGAGGCCTTTCGGGATCTAATCTTAAGAATGATGAGATGGTTGTCGTTGCCCGGGTCTTTGGCAACGGGTTGGCTCAGATCACGGACGTCGTAGAGCCGGCAAGTGATCCGCAGGCGGTTGAGGACCTTGAGCATGCCTTCCAAGATCATCTCTCATCGACGCCCTTCGTCCCGGCGAAACTGGATGGCCGCGGAAATGACGTACAGGTCGTGCTAAAGATCCAGAACGTGGTAGTCTCGCCGAACAAAAGATCCCGCAACTGACCTACGATTTGTCGATCTCTGCCTTTAGCCGTCCGGCCAACGCCGGATCGATCGGAAGAAGAGCGGAATACTGCTCCATCGCGGATGCTTTGTCTTTCTTTTGAAGGTACACCATTCCAAGATTGAACCTTGCCCTCGAGAATCCCGGATTCAGGCTGATCACCTTCTTGTACGATTCGACGGCCTTGTCCGTCTGATTGTCGGCGTAGTAGGCGTTACCAAGAAGGTAGTAGCCGTCCGAATAATCGGGATTGCGCTTAACAAAATCCTCTAGTCCAGCCACTGCTTTTGTATAAAGCGGGGTCGCATCAGCCCTTCGGCCGGCCAGGTCATACGCACGTGCGAGATAGAAATAAGTTTCACCATCGCCGGGATTAAGTTTGAGAGCGGTGTTGCAGGCCGCGACCGCTCCGCTGTAATCCTTGAGATCATTCAGAGCACGGCATAGATTCGTATAACCGAGGTATTGATTCGGAAGGAGCTTTGTGGCGCTTCTAGCGGCTTCAGCGGCCCTAGCAGGTTCGTTATCCAGGCTGTAGTACCACGATACATCCGTGTAGAAGCTTCCATCGTCGGGAAATTTCAAAATTGCTTTTTTCGCAACCTCGATGGCCGCTTTAAAGTTCGACATACTGCGGTAAACATCCGCGAGGTTCTTATATGCCTGGTAATTTTCCGGTTTAGCAGCGATCGCCCTTTGATAGTTATCGATAGCGGCGTCCAACTTTGCCTGCTTTTGGAGAGAATCGGCCAGCAGGAAATAAGACTCGCCGATCATGCGAGTGTTGTTCGAAAGGGCTGCCTGCGCAGCATTGCCCTGCTCGACCGCGTTTCCCATTGCGGCTTGAGCCCGCGCAATGTTGTAATAAACGTCCCCATCTTTAGGCTGTTTCAAGACAATTGCCTGAAAGGTCTGGAGCGAATCGGCATACCGGCCCTGCGCGTAATAGATCTCACCCATTCCCTTCTTAAAATCAATGTTGTCGGGATCGATCTCTATCGCCTTTAGCACATCGCTCAGTGCTGCCTCATACTCTTTTGCCTCGTAATGCAGATACCAACGAACTCGATAGACCTCGATCGGCTTAAAGCCCTGGCTTAGAGCGATATCGAACTCGCGCAATGCATCCGCATTTTCCTTTAGGTTGTAGTGAGCAACACCTTTCCAGTAATGCGCGTAGGAGTTGTTGGGCACGATCAAGATCGCCTGTCCATAACTTGCGGTGGCGTCACGATAGTTCCTCGCCCTGAACGCTTTGTCGCCCGCGAGGACAAGCTCTTGAGCCCGTTTTCTGTCCTTCTTGGACTGAGCGAGCGCGGCCCCGACCGAGCCGACCATGACTATCAAAAGAAGTGCTGCGATTTTCCTTAAATGAACGGGCTTCATAATTTCAATCAAAACGCTACTGCAAAATGTCAGTACGTCCGCCGTTGGGCTTCTGGGGTTTTGGTGTTTGAGACCGCCTTTGCGCAGGTGTTCGCGTCGGCCGCTTTCTCGTATCTGTCTGAGGCCGCACATCGACCGGTCGATCGACCGGATTCGAGACCTCAGGCGTAGCTGCGGGCGTCGGTGTCGGAGAAACGTCAACGGACGCGTTCGAATTTGCGTTTGCCGACTCGTCCGGTGTTGACTCCGGCGTCGGAGATGGCGTTTCTATTGGGGTCGGCGAAGGGCTCTCCTCGACGATCGGGGTCGGTGATGGAGTGGCATCACCTCCGACCGTCCCCATAATGGTCGGCCAGAAATACCAACCGGCAGCACCGCCGCCAAGCACAACGACAAAGAACCCGCCGAGCAAAAGGAGCATCACGGCAGCTTTCTTAGACCCAGATTTTTTTGCTTTTACGGGCGGACCGGGAACTGGCGGCACAGGTGGCACCGCTTCCACGACCGCGGGCTCAACCTCCGGAATCTCTTCAGCTGTGAACGATTCAGTGGCCCCGAGCTCCTGTTTCGGTGCGTCGGCCTCAATATTGGGCGACGTGAAGAACTCGGGCGCCGCCGACGGCATCACATTTTCGGCCGGCACAGAGAGAACTTCTTCTGCTTCCTGAGATCTTTCTTCGGGCGAGTAAGCGATCAACGGGACGGTGGCATCTGCCTGATAGCCTTGCCCGCCATTGACCGAGCCTTCAGACTGCTCGGGCACCTCGATCTGATGCGCGAGAAATACTTCCGTCTTGATATCAGCCTGTCTTGGCCCCGAATCGACCGGTGCTGCATCCACCTGCATTGTGGCCTCAAGCGGAACCGCGTCCATCTGCAGAGTTGCATCAAGCGGAGGTGTCTGCTCGACCGGAGGAACTTCGGCGCTCGGAGCAACATCAGGCACGACAGGCGTCGGCACCATAACGGTCTGGGCCGACATCGCATCCTTCATATCTGAATAGGCAGACCTCAGCGCACGCTGCATATCAGCCGCGGACTTGTACCGCCGATCCTGTGTGATCTCAAGGGCACGCATCAGGACATCGGAAACTGTGCTCGCGATCTCCGGATTGACCTCGTTAAGAGCTAAGACCGGATCGGGGCTTCCATTCAGTACGGCATCGGCCCTTGTCAGAGAGTCCGCCGGTTTTATCCCCGTAAGCAATTGATAGAGCGTAGCCGCGAGGGAGTATATGTCGCTGCGCGCGTCTGTACCTGTCCCGCGGATCTGCTCCATTGGGGCAAAATGCGGCGTATAGCCGAACACGCTTCCGGACGACTGCCCCGACGTGCTCCGGGTTTGATTCGGAGAATCCTTCGAAAGCCCGAAATCCAGAAGTATTATGTGGTTCTCATCCGTCAATTTCAGGTTCTGCGGTTTGATGTCCCTGTGGATGATCGGCGGCTGATGAGAATGCAGATAAGTTAGGGCATCCAGCAACTGGTCCGCCCAGAACATCACCCAGCTTACCGGGAAAGGCTTCTCGGTCGCCTCAAGCCTTGTAGAAAGGTCGTCGCCGGCGATGTGCTCCATCACCAGATATTGATTTCCGCCATCAACAAAATGATCGCTGACCTTAGGGAGAACCGGATGACGAAGGCGGGCAAGTATCCTGGCTTCGCGCTCAAATGCACCGGCAAGAGCCGGATCGCTGGCATAACTCGTCCGCTTTAAGGCGACGGCACTACCGAGCCGTTGATCGACAGCAAGATACACCTCGCCCATTCCGCCTTTACCGATCAAGTGAACGACCAGGTAGCGATCCTGGATCATCGTATTTGGGGACAACGGATTCATTTCGTCATTGGTCGGCGACTTACCGACTTATACCTAAGATTAAACAACAAATTATCAGACGGAACTACTCTACCCGCAATTTTTCGGCACTCACGATCGCGGGCATTCCGCGGTGCTGCCAGCATCTAACGTTTCCCTTGACCCTGCGGGTGCACGGCGTTCCCTTCTTGGTTTCGGCACCGCACATATATGTCGGCTCCGATGCGGTCACCTCAGGCTTTTGTTCTTGCGTCGGGGTCGCTTGAGATGTTTGCCGCTCTGCTACTTGCTCCTTGGCCTGGTTTGCAGGAAGTTTCGCTGATTCCGTTTTGCTTAGAAGCGCCTTTGGTGCCGTCGGGGACGTGCCCGCGGCAACTAGTCTCGTTTCGACCGGTTTCGCCGGAGCGACAAAAGCAAAACCTACCGCCGCCGCCAACAGAACCGCACCGACACACGCCGCTCGCCATGCTATCTCGCGACCCTGAAACTCTGTTTCGCAAAGTTCGCAAAATCGACCGCTTGTCCAAATATGCCAGTCATCACGCACAACCTTTTCTCCGCAGTTGGCACAGAATTTTGGGCGAAAAAGTAGCTGCATTCCACGCAAGTTGACTGCTAACGTGACCTTTTGTCAGACAGATAAGTATATTAGAAAACAAGGCGTATGTTAAGACCCTTTTTTAGGTTTCGGGGGGAAATACTGATTTTTTCGCTAAGCATCCCGCTCGCTCCGCGATGCAAATAGAGCCCTTCACGATCTGCCTAACGCCGTCTGAGAGAGGCTCGTTAAACGTCGCAGCCGAAATTTGGACTTTCGACAACTCAAAAACGTCCAATTCTCCTATGATGTACCGTTCTCGTTCATTGATGCCTCTACTTTTCCTCACATTTGCTGCGGCCATATCGGCACAGACGAACCTGACCGTAACGAACGGAAGCAGATCGACTGTTCGCGTCCGCGAGCAACGTGTGAATATTTGGGCGGATCCGAATCCCCCTAACATGGTATTCGATAGATGGATCGGCGACACCACGCTAGTTGAGGACCCGACATCGGCGGCATCCTTCGTAAATCCGCTGAGCAAAAATATCGCGTTAACCGCAACTTATAAGCCGGCGCCTTCCTGGAGTCTTACCGAAGAGACTATCAACGGCGTTGACGTCCTTTACTATATCCCGCCGAAACGTGTCGGCATCATTTTTCGTTTCCATGGATCGGGCGGCAGCGCCCAATCGACTCTTTCAAGCATTGAAAGCCGCATTTTTTCGAACGACGCTGTTGCGGCCGGATACGGGATCATCGCTCTTGACAGCACGGATCGCGTCAATGGATTCTGGAGTTTCCTGCCGCCGCCGAATAACCCGGACCTGACAAATATTCAGGCAGTGATCACAAGCTTCCAGCAACGCGGAATTATCTCGGCAAATGATCCGATCGTTGCTCAAGGCACTTCGCGCGGCGGCGTGTTCTCCTCGGTGGCCGCTTATTACCTGAACTTCAAGGCGGCGGCCATCTATATCGGGTTCGGCGTGAACTCAATAATGCCGTTAACTACAGTGCCGACGATATTCTGCTCGGCGGTCAACGACGATGAGGATCTGGTCGGGCCTGAAGGCAACCAACGCGCGCACGACCAGGCTGTTAGCCTTCAGCAACGCGGGATCATGGCAAGTTTCAACCTTCATCCTGCAACCCCGGTTTACCCGGAGAGATTTTGGCGGCTCGCAAACCTTACCGAAGCAGATTCACGTAACATCTACAACGCTCTGAAGAATGGCGGCTTTCTCGACGGCCGTGACTTCCTTATCGACAACCCGAGAAATACCAACTGGCAATCCGTCATCCCGTCGCAGTATTCCCCTTATATTTCGGGCATTTCTACCATACTTGGGTCGTCTTACGCTAACCATAGCTTCTTCAGCGACTACGACAGCCGCGTGCTGAGTTTCTATAACTCCGCGATCAACACTGCAAGGCAACGGTCAAAGTAGAATGCACGCTCGCGGCCGGGCTTCAGTTTTGTTTTTTGCAGCAAGCGATTCTAACTTTCAGAACATCTGAGTGTTAGTATTTATTTATGTGTCGCCTTGCGCTCATTTTGGCCCTTCTCGCAATTTTCACGGCCGCGGCCGCGGCCCAGATCGACGACCCGATCAGCGTCGAATCGACGATCGTCCGCCTGAATGTGGGCGTCGTTGACCGCCAAGGCCGGCCCATTACTGACCTCGAGCGCACGTCATTCACCGTCTATGAAGACGGTGTAAAGCAAAGGATCATTGGGTTTGAGCCTTCTACCGCGCCATTCAGTGTCGTCCTGATGCTCGATATGAGTGGCTCTACGCTGCCATTCAGGCAGGTCCTTAAACAGGCCGCAAATCGCTTCGTTTATGCGTTGGGACCGGACGACCGCGTCGCCGTGGTCGAGTTCTACGACCGCATAAACCTACGAAACGACTTCACCACCGACGGCAAGACGATCCTTCATTCGATCGACGCCTCGAATGGCCGGGGAAAAACGAGACTTTACGAGGCCCTGGACTTTGCTCTTCGCAAGCTGTCCGCCGAAAAGGGACGGCGAAAGGCGATCATTGTACTTTCTGATGGCGTTGACAGCGTCGCACAATCGTCCGATCGGGACATGCTCGCGTCTATGGCGGACGACAAGGTGACCGACGCGATCGGCCCGGATTCTTACGGCCCCTTGAACGAAATCCTCAGCAAGTCGGACAAATTGGGAGTGTCCATCTATCCGCTTGCCCTGCCGACCGGCGACCCTGCGAAACTCGCGGACCCTACGCCAAGACAGATCGCGATGTTCCGCGCCGCCCGCGAACGCTTTGCCTTCTTGGCACAGCGGACCGGAGCGACGATCAGAACTATAAATCGACTCGAAGACATGGGGCGTCTGTACGCTGAGGTCGCGGCCGATCTGAGAACGCTTTACACGATCGACTACCAACCGGCCAGCGACAAGCGGGATGGTAAGTGGCATTCCATCAAGGTCGATGTCGCCGTCCCGGACCTCATATCACGGACCAGGACCGGCTATTTCGCTCGATAGTGAGGTCGCATTCTTGACATAAGCATCCTCAGATATGTAGTCTATCTGTTCGCCTTTGTGCACCCGTAGCTCAGCTGGATAGAGTGCTTGACTACGAATCAAGAGGTCGCATGTTCGAATCATGCCGGGTGTACCATAAGCTTTTACCGACTACTCACAGCTGCATAAAAGGCAGCTGTCGGTTTTTGCGGAATCTCCCTAGAAAATATCCACATTCGGTTAGTCTTCTAGCCAAAGTTCGGGACCACGGAGATCGTGTGGAAATGAGTTTCTCACAGAGCTTGCAGCAAGTCGCATCAACCATCGGACCATCCGGCCGCCAGTTTCTAAACGCAGGCCCTTGGATGCCGTGCGTTTTGGCAGCTCTCCTCGTTTGTCTGCTCTCGACCGTCATTAACACGGCCGCTCAGACGCGGCCAATAGGAATGCAGCAGAGGGAACTCTCTTTTCAGATCAATTCCGTCTCTAACGATCCGCCGGCGGACAAGATCCCGTATGGACAAGCGGACATCGGATCCGACGAATTGTTCGGTCGTCGCCCTGATGGTTATATCCCGCCGGACCTTCACTCGGGATCGGTCGCAGATGATGCCGTACAGACGTTCGGACGGCACAATGAATGGCGCGAACCGTTGGCAAAGCAGAATAGTGACAAGGCCAAGAACAAGAAGGAAGATATCGACGGTGACAGCGAAAATTTCAATTGGAATGGAGCAATGGCTCAGTCATTTATCTTCCTGGGCATCCAGCATTCGTTCCGCTTGACGCAATCCAGGACCCAGCGTGAGCTTGGCGGGCCATTTTTCAAAGATTGGGGCCGTTCTGTGAAGCACCTGCGAGGTTGGGATGACGGCGACAGCGCCTTCATCAACTATATAGCGCATCCGCTGCAAGGCGGCGTCACCGGACGTATATTCGTTAACAACAGCAAGATAGCGCGTAATGCGAAGTTCGGCTCCTCCGATTATTGGGAAAGCCGGCTGAAAGCCTTTGTTTGGTCTGCGGCATGGAGCACACAATTCGAGTTGGGCCCATTCAGCGAAGCGTCGATCGGAAATGTCGGCCTGCACATGAAAAATGGTAAGAGTCCGATGGCATTTGTTGATCTTGTGATCACACCAACGACCGGAACCGCTGTCGTCATACTTGAAGACACGGTTGACAACTACATATTGAAGAACTGGATCGAACGTAAATTTCGTTCGGACAGTTTCTTCGTGAAGGCGTTTCGGAGCCTGTTAACTCCAACGACCGCATTTTCCAACATTTTGCGCGGGAAGCCTCCTTGGAAACGCAATGACAGATGATCGAGCATCTTGGTCAACTGAAGGGCCGAACAAAGTGCTTGGCTAAGGATCAAGACGCCGAATGCTCGAATCATGCCAAGCCACACGACTGAAAAAATGCTGCCGCGAAGAGACCATCTTCCGGCAGCTTTTCTTCTCTGGAGGAGCGATGTCCGGCGTGAGGCTATCTTTGGGTCAATTCCGTCGCGTTCGATACGATATTGAGGCCGGATATCTCGTCGCCCACATCAATGAGCACTGGTTGGAATTGGTACAATTTGTGCCGTGTCTCGATCACATAATTCCCGCCGGACGGCACGTTCTCGATGTGAAAATAGCCGAACGGATTCGAGCGGGCAATTCCAACGATGCCGGCCGGCCCGGTGAGTTTTAGGACAGCGCCGTAGATCGGGGCACCGCCATAGCTCGCCACAAGACCGCTGACCGAAACCGAAGCCGCTGTCGGTACCAAGCGTTCCTGCAGCGTGTATGAACCCGTCATGAATTGCGCGTCCATATTCGCGTTGCTCGCAGCTCGAATGCGAACGTCCTTTGGCCCTGCGGTCACGGGGAAGAACACGATGGGCAGTTCAGGATCGTTGAACGTTGCGATCGGGGTGCCATCCGTTTCAAAAGTGGAAACTTCCACGTCGATATTATCGGTGGTTACCAGCAGAGTGCCGTCCGCTGGAAGCTCGACGCGAATAACATCCGCATCACCCGCCTGGCCCAGGATGCCGCTCACCGGGAGCGTTACGGCCGGGGCAAGCGGCGTTGAACCGGGTACTTCTGGGAACTCATCAGCTTTTAGTACGACCTGGCTGCTGATCACCTCAAAATCGTGTAGCGGCGTGCCATAAGTTGGATGTGAACACTCCTGCGAATACCAATTTGATATCCCCGGATCTGTTGCATCTCCCATAATGATGCTGAAGGACAACGGGCCCGTCCCGATATTCGGATGATACTCAGTTAGAAGGGAGCACGAATCGTTGTACAAGGACTGATGGGCCAAACCAAGGGTATGGCCAACTTCATGCGAAACAACATTCGCGACATAAAACGGGTCGTCGCCGAGAGCGGTCGCGAAGCTGAACGAAGGGTTCGATGGCATCAAGGTCCCAATCCCAATAAAAGGCGCGACGCCTCCGGTTCCGCTTCCCTGTCCGATCACTTGCGGAGTTGTGGTGATGATGTGGATCAGCTTTTGGGCGAATGGATAATTTAGGAATTCCTGATAGTCGATCGTTACCCGAATATTGAACGGAGAAAAGTCTTCGTTCACTTGTTCGACTACGCGGTCCTTCTGAGCCTGAGTCAAGCTTGACGCGGGACATATCCTATTTCCTGGCACAATGGGTGAAATGAACCCAGTGGAATTGGCATTTCCCGGCCTGATCAACGTCCCTCCGGCCGGCGGAAAGTGCAGGTAAAGCAGTATCTCGGCCGCCGGAGCAAGAGGCCGGATCGCAGAGTCAAGCATCGCCTTACGCTGCTCGGGCGAAAGACGAGCCATCGCGGCCTCCATTCCGCAGAAGTTTTGTGACTTTACGCTTACGACATTCTGAGCCGTCGCGGTCAGTGAACACCCAAGACAAAGAGCAAGACAACTAACAAAACACTTTCTCACGTCCATACGATCCTGCTACTCCACAACCCTTCAAGACCAGATATTTCCGATATGGGAAGTTCGCCGCGTTCGGAAATGGATCGCTTGCGGAAGCCAAAACCTCGAATCAATTTGCGTGAATACCAAATAGTTATCTCAGTCGGCACAAATTGTCAAGATATTCCAGTAAAGGTCGCCACTTCTGGGTTCGATAATGCTGTCGGCACCGTCTCCGTCATCCCGGTCCTTCGGGAAACGGTTGTCGGCTGGAATCCACAATCGAGTGGGCTTGCCCTTTGGCAATGGGGTCGGGGTTCTTGGATCATAAGTCCCCAAGTGTTGCAAAGAACGCAAACGGGTCCCGACCGTGCCAAGCTCAACATTCATCCAGGAGGCGGCTTTAGCCGCCGACTGGGTCTTCCGAATACAGAGATGCGGAATGTAGGAGCCCAGTCGCTATCGCTCCCGGTTCTGACTGGCAACGTTGAGTGTTGCGCGCTTACTAACCTGCGGGCTTGCGGCATTCTGTGCATTTTGTGCATTTCGTGCATTTCGTGCATTTTTATACATTCTGTGCGGTTTGTTCTTCTATTGGGCGAGGCAGTAGCGTATCCTTGGCACGGTTGGATCTTTGAAAATTCGTGAATGGTGAATCGGGAATAGGCATTCATCGCTTAGCGAAGGCGTCACTGTAGAAGGTGGGTTCAACCCACGATAACGGCGTAAAAACGATTTCGCGTCGCGTCTGCGACGTTTGAGCGGAATTTTACGAATGCCCGTTGTCGGATCGATCTCAGACGTCGCTGACGCGACGGATGCGTTGGTGCTAACGTTTGCGAGGGAACGTGCTGTACGCGGCAATTTTGCTAGCTACAGGAGGAGCGAAGCGGATCCTGTAAAAAGATGACCAAATAATTCCTCGGAGCGTGTGAAACACGCGACAAACTCTCCTCGGGCGTTAAGAGCGAAGATCTCACGAATGGCAGACCGAATTTTCTTCGCGAGATTTTGCCTTGTTTTATGTAAGTAGCTGATAACACGCGACTTATTTGTCCCAGAGGCTGTCCCACGACTGTCCCAGGGGCCGTTTTCCGGGACAAAATGGCGACCAAAACTCCTATCCAGACGTTTGTCGGCGGCAGAGCCGCCTCCGGGATGTGTTTTAACGGTGGCGTTCTACAAACATTCGGCTCCGATGGAGCCGAGTGCTTCTGACCGCCCGCTGACGTAGGCGGTTCTGACTGCCGACGAGGCACTGAAGATGGTGAAAAGTGACACAATTTGTAACGCGAGCCTCAAAAAACGCCTATTTTTGTTCCGTTCTGTTCCGCTTGTTCCGCGCCGAGCGGAACGGAACAAAGGGCGAGAGCCGATCGCAACGAAATTGCCCAACCGAAGGCGAGAATGTAGAATCAAAAGACCTTGAGGAGATTCCCTGACAATGTACAAAATTGGAATGTTACGTATCTTTGCCGGCGCCTTGCTGCTTACGGCTCTTGTCCTGATCTATATGCAATTTGACACTCCGCCAACTTCTGCGGCCGCAGAAACGCCGGCTCAACCGACCCAATTCGATCCGGCGACGAATCCGCTAACTGCGGATTGGACGGGGTCGTACGGCGGCGTTCCCCCTTTTGACAAGGTCAAGATCGCCGATTTCAAACCGGCGATGGAGATCGCGATGGCTCAGAATCTAAAAGAGATCGACGCTATTGCGAACAATAAAGCGAGGCCGACCTTCGCGAATACGTTCGTTCCGCTTGAAAACTCGGGTCAGATGCTTGCCCGCGTGAATATTATTTTCGGGATCTGGGCGACCAATATGAACTCCGCCGAGTTCGCTCCGATCCAAGCGGAAATGGGTCCGAAGCTCGCAGCACATTACGACAAGATCGTGCAGAACGGTGCGCTGTTCAAGAGGATCGAAGCGGTCAAGAATTCACCGGCGGCAAAAAGACTCACTTCCGAACAGAAGCGGCTCGTTAAGGTCTATTACGAGAACTTCACGCACGCCGGCGCAAAGCTTGATGCCGCGACAAAGGCGAAGGTCTCGAAGCTCAATCAAGAACTAGCGAGTCTTTTTGCGAAATTCAATCAGAATCTTCAAGGCGAAGAAGGTGAACTCTTTGTCCTCATCGACAATGAGGCACAGCTTTCGGGGCTTCCGCAATCTTTGAAAGACGCGGCGGCCGCTGACGCTCAGTCGAAGGGCAAAAAAGGCTGGATGATCCGAAATACGCGTTCATCTACGGATCCGTTTCTCACGTATGCAGATGACCGAGGCCTTCGTGAAAAGGTCTGGAAGATGTTCGTCAGCCGCGGCGACAACAACGACAGTCGCGACAACAAAGCGATCATCACGCAGATCTTAAAGCTTCGTGCCGAGCGCGCAAAGCTCTTCGGCTTCCCGACTCATGCGCATTGGATCCTCGAACAGAAGATGGCCAAAACACCTGAGAATGCAATGAAGTTGATGGAAGAAGTTTGGCCTGCGGCGATCGGACGGGTGCACGAAGAGGTAGCTGACATGCAGAAGGTCGCAGATGCCGAAGGCAAAGGCGTGAAGATCGAGCCGTGGGATTATCACTACTATATGGAGAAGGTCAGAAAAGCCAAGTACGACCTTGATCAGAATGAAGTGAAGCCTTATCTGCAGCTAGACAAGATGCGCGAGGCAATGTTCTGGGTCGCGGGTGAGTTGTTCGGCCTCGGCTTCAAGAAGGTCGAAGGTATTCCGGTATTCCATCCGGACGTAACGGTTTACGAGGTTTCGGACAAGAAGACGGGCAAGCACGTAGGTCTCTGGTATTTCGATCCGTACGCCCGCGACGGCAAGGACAGCGGCGCGTGGATGAATCAGTACCGCAACCAATCACGTATCGGCGGGAAAGAGATCACGACGATCGTCTCCAACAACTCGAACTTCGTGAAAGCAAAACCGGGTGAGCCCGTGCTCATCTCATGGGACGATGCGACGACGATGTTCCACGAATTCGGCCATGCTCTGCACGGCCTTTCGTCGAACGTTACATACCCGACGCTTTCGGGGACGGCAGTGCCATCAGATTACGTTGAATTCCCTTCACAGCTTCTTGAACATTGGCTTTCGACGCCGGAAGTTCTGAATAGATTCGCCATCAACTATAAGACCGGCAAACCGATCCCGCAGGAACTAGTGAAGAAGATCCAAGAGGCATCTACGTTCAACCAGGGCTTTGACACGACCGAGTATCTTGCAAGCGCCCTCGTCGATATGAAAATGCACCTTGCCGGCGATACGCCGATCGATCCGGACAAGTTCGAGCAAGAGACGCTGGCGGCGCTCAACATGCCCAAAGAGATCGTGATGCGGCATCGCCCGACGCAGTTCCGACACATTTTCGGAAGCGACGATTATTCGGCGGGATATTACAGCTACTTGTGGTCGGACGTTCATTCTGCCGACGCATTCACAGCTTTCACAGAAGCAGGCGGGCCGTATGATAAGAAAGTCGCCGCACGGTTGAAGAAGTACGTCTTCTCGATCGGGAACACGATCGATCCGCTCATTGCGTACAAACTCTTCCGCGGTCACGATGCACGGGTTGAAGCATTGATGGAGGACCGAGGGTTTCCTGTCCCGAAGAAGTAATTACTTGATGCCGAGATTCCGCATTCTGCGGTAAAGATGGCTGCGGTCGACGCCCATGTCTTCTGCAGCCTTCGCAACATTGCCGTCGAATTGGGCGAGCTTGTGGCGGATGAAATCGCGCTGATAGGCGTCGGTGGCATCTTTGAATTTTTGAAAGCGGAAATGGGCGGCTTCAAGCGTTCCATCGGAAAGTTCGGGCAGGTCGTCCGGCGTCACCTCGGAGTCGCCCGCCATGATAACTACACGTTCGACCGTGTTCTTTAGCTCCCGAACATTTCCCGGCCATGAGTATTCCTGCAGCTTTGCGACAGTTGCATCGGCAAAACTCTTAGGGTGCTTGCCGTAATCAGCACTGAATCGCCGATTGAAATGTTCGATGAGCTTTGGCACGTCCTCGGGGCGTTCTCGCAGCGGCGGTACCTGAAACGGTATTACATTCAGGCGATAGAAAAGGTCGGCGCGGAAATCGCCGCTCTCGATAAGTGTATCTAGCGATTTATTCGTCGCAGAAATAATGCGAACATCGACGACTATCGGCGTGTTGCTGCCGACCGGTTCGAAGCGCTGCTCTTCGAGGACGCGAAGCATTTTCGCTTGAACCGTTGCCGACATATCGCCGATCTCGTCTAGAAATAACGTCGCGCCGTCGGCTATCTGGAATTTCCCTTTCTTCGCCTTGGTCGCGCCTGAGAAAGCACCTTTTGCGTGGCCGAAAAGTTCGCTCTCGACGAGTTCTTCTGGGATCGCTGCCGAGTTTATCTCGACAAATGCTGCACCGGAACGATTCGATTGATTGTGGATGGCACGCGCGACGAGTTCTTTGCCCGTTCCGCTTTCGCCGGATATGAGTACGCGGCCTTCGGTCGGTGCCACGATCGAGATCTGCTTGCGGAGAGCCCGCATCGCGATCGATTCACCGACCATCTCATACTGTTCAGCAAGTTCTCGACGAAGCTGGTTGTTAGCCTGTTCGAGTTTGCGTTGCCGGATCGCGTTCTTTACTGTCACGATCGTGCGTTCGAGACTCAGCGGCTTCTCGATGAAGTCGAAAGCACCGAGTTTTGTCGATCGGACTGCGGTCTCGATGTTTCCGTGGCCGGATATCATTACGACCGCGGCGTCATTTCCCGCTTCGGAGAGCCGCTCCAAAGTTTCGAGCCCGTCAATCCCTGATCCGAGCCAGATGTCGAGCAAAATGCACGAAAAGGAAGCTTGTTTGACCGCTTCGAGACACTCTTCGCCCGAGACGGCCGTCGAGACGACGAAATTCTCGTCCTCAAGCACACCTCGAAGAGTCTCGCGGATTCCGCGTTCGTCGTCAACAATTAGGATTTTCTCAGGCATAACCTATCAAGAACCCGGAAGTTCGATCGTAAACTTAGCTCCGCCGCCCGCATTGGCAGCCGCGAAGATGCGACCTTTGTGTTCAACTATTATCCTTCTTACGATCGCAAGCCCCAACCCTGTCCCTCGTCCTTTCGTAGAAAAATAGGGCTGAAAGATCTTCGGAAGATCGGAGGCCGGAATTCCGTTTCCATTATCCGCAACCTCGGCGACGATCAGGTCCCGTGCCGCGTCGAACCGCGTCCGCACGTCGATCCGCTTGTTACCGTGCTCGGCCGAGAACGCTTCGACGGCATTTTCGATCAGGTTAACAAAGACCCGTCCAAGCTGCTCGTCGTCGATCGCGATCTCAGGCAGATTTTCCGACAGCCGGACATCAAGGACAATGTCAGAGTTCCGCCCTTCGTATGAATTCACTGCCTGCAGGATCGCTTCATTAACAGAACCGACCGTAAGTTTCACATCCGGCAGCCGGGCAAATCGCGAGAACTCATCGACCATTGATTTCAACGAAGACACCTCGCGAAGGATCGTCTCAGTGCTTTGATCGACCACATCGCCGATCGATGGACGGTCCGGGTTCTCAGATGTGTGCTCACTGCTGAATCGTTTCGCAATACGCTCGGCGGAAAGCTGTATCGGCGTCAGCGGATTCTTGATCTCGTGGGCCATCCGACGAGCAACTTCCTGCCACGCCGCGGCTCGCTGCGCAGAGATCAGCTCGGAGAGATCTTCAATAACTAGCACGACACCGCCGCCCGAAGGAAGTGCGGTCGCCGACAAAGCGGCCATTATCTCGCGGCCGGCACCTGGTCCTGACAACGTGATCTGCTCCGCGGCGCGGCCAACCCGTCTTGCACGGTTCAGCAGTCGGGTTACGATCAGAGCATTATCAGCATCGAACAAAGATTCGCCCGACACCTGAGTTACGTCCGGATCGGTCTCGTTCAAGATGGCCGATGCCGCCGGATTGATACTCGTTACCCGATTTTCAGAGTCAAATGCGACAACACCCGTCGGCAAGCTCGCAAGGATCGTTTCGATGTACTTTTTGCGTTCGGTCAACTCGGTCGAATTAGACGCAAGCGTTGCGGACATTTCGTTGAAAGCGGCGATCAGAAGTTCAAGTTCATCTTCGGCGAGTGCATTCACTTGATAGCCGAGATGGCCGCCGGCAACTTCCTTCGCTCCGCCTGCAAGAGCCTGGATCGGGATCGTGATACCGCGGGCCACGTAGAACGCGATCCATGACGAGGCGAACATAAGCACGAAAGTAAGCACGCCGAGCGTCAATAGGCCTACCTGCCGCACGGTCACCTGCTTCTCCTTTAGCTCGTCAAATTCGCGAAGGCTGCTGTCAACTATTTGACTTACGGTTTGCTCTCCAAATGGATCGGGAATGATGACAAGTGTTCGGCCGCCAGGCATCTTGGCCATCGCAACATCGAAACCGCGGCCGTCGCGAAAGTTCGCATCTTCGGTCTGTCCTGCGTGTATCGAATCAACGACCTTCGATAATTCATCGCGTTGTGCAGGGGGCACTTCACGTTCATAAGAATCGATCGTATGGCCGTCACCCGCGACTATCTCGATATATGAAAGATTGCCAGCGACCGCGACGCGCGCAAGATCGTCGTTGGTCAGCTTCCTTGTCCCAAAGGAGGATGCAAGCATCTGTGCAGCTTCGTCCAGCTTGGTGGTCCGATCGCTCAGCGAATGCCCCTGGACCTCGCGTGCCTGCCGGACAACATTCTCGGGTATTTGGGTGAACCACCGCTCAAGCGCACGGTTCATAAAAAGGTACGAGAAGACCGCCATAGCGATGATCGGCAAGAGGCTAACAAGAAAGAAATAGAAGAGCAGACGCGTTTTTATCTTCGAACCGAGCTTTAGTGCACGACGCTCGCGGGCAAGTTTTACGATGCTCCGAAAAAAGATGAATCCGAAAACGATCAGCGCGATAAAATTGAACGACGACAGCGCATAAAGCAGCAATGTGTCGCTGGTCGTCTCGACCGACAGATTCTTCCAAAGATTCGATGTCTGCAGAAGAATGAGAAAAACGAAGAGCAAGAGGACGATCGCGCCCAAGATCCAGGGAGATAGACGCTTTTTCTTTGACCGCTTGGGATTCTCCATTGTGCTTCGGATGCTATTATAAACTATGTTCGGGCACGGAGATATGCCGCCGAACATCCGTTCTCGATGACGCTTTCTACGATCTTCTTCGACACAAGCAGCATACTTCGGAGCGGCTGGCGCGCCTTCTTTTTCCTAGTTTTCTACGGTCTAGTGAGTGTTGGCACTCAGACCCTGCTGGTTATCGCGACCGGCTATCTGATGAAAGAAACGAGCGACCAGAGGCTGCTGGGCCTCGGCGGGCTTTTCGTCAGTACGATCCTGGCGGGCGCCGTTGCGTGGCTCTGCGGCAGGATCTTCGAGAGACTTCCCTTTCGGGCCTTCGGCGCCGCGTTTTCGACTGGCTGGCTAAAGCATTTGCTGATTGGCAACGCACTAGGCTTTGCTGCGATCGTGATAGCGATACTGCCGGCACTGATCGGAGGAGATCTGCAATTCCGCCTTAGCGAAGAACCGCTTTCGGTGCTCGCATATCAGATCGGGCTCTCGTTCGTGTTCTTCGCATTCGGAGCGGCCTTCGAAGAGGCTCTTTTCCGAGGCTACATCTTACAAACCTTCGCGCGAAGCGGTCTTGCGTGGCTCGTGATAGGTTTGACGTCCATTCTCTTTGGAGTTGTTCACCTTACGAATCCGGCCGCCGATGCGGTCTCAACCGCAAACACCATTCTGGCAGGAGTTGTATTCAGCCTCGCTTATCTAAAAACGCTGGATCTATGGCTGCCTTTTGGGCTGCATTTTATGTGGAACTTCGCGCAAGGTTCGATCTTTGGGATCGAAGTGAGCGGCCTTAAATTCCTCTCGCCGATCACACTTTTTGTCGAAACAGACCACGGGCCAAAGTGGCTCACAGGCGAAGCTTACGGAATTGAAGGCAGCGTCGGCTGCACTATCGCCCTGCTTGTCCTCATCGGAGCGATGTACTTACTACCGAGCCTTCGGCCGGCTCCGCAACTCGCAGAATTCGCAGGCCGTACCTCCGCTACTGGATCTTAAAGCTGATATCGACGGCGCGCGCCGAATGTGTGAGTTTACCCACAGAGATCAGATCGACGCCGGCTTCAGCAAACGAACGAACACGGTCGAGGTTCATATTGCCCGAAGCCTCGATGAGGACGTTCGGATTCAAATTTCGGGCCATATCGACAAGTTTTGCGGCCTCTTCAGGTGTCTGATTGTCGAGCATCACGATCTCGGCCCCGGCTTCGATCGCTTCGCGAAGCTGTGCCCAATTCATTATTTCGACTTCGACCTTGTGAAGATGACCCGCCAGGGAGCGAGCCGCATTGACAGCTTCCGTAATGCCTCCGGCGAGTGCAATATGGTTGTCCTTGATCAAAATACCATCATCAAGGCCCATTCGATGATTTTTGCCTCCGCCGATCACGACGGCGTATTTTTCCAGCATTCGCAGGCCGGGCGTAGTCTTGCGGGTATCGACGATCGAAGCGGCCGTCCCCTCGATCGCCTTTACGAATTGCCGCGTCAGCGTCGCAACGCCCGACATCCGCTGAAGCAGGTTCAGGGCGAGGCGTTCACCCGTAAGGAGCACGTCGGCATAGCCGCCTAGTGTGCCGATCACCGTTCCCTCCTCGACCTCATCTCCCTCGTTGAAGCTCGTCTCGATCTCCGGCGAATCCGGATCGAGGTGGAAGAATACGGCTTCGGCGACATCAAGGCCGCAAACGACCATATACTCCTTCGCGAGAAAGCGTCCGTTGCCCATTTTGTCTGGCGAAACGCAAGATCGAGTAGTTATGTCGCCGCGGCCTATATCTTCGGCAAGGAACTGGCCGATCGACGCCATCAATTCACTGCTGTCAAGCATGTTCATAAATGACAATCATACGTTACGAAAGAACAGTGTCAATATCCCCTGTTTTCAAATTGACACTAGGGCCGTTTCAGGCTACGCTCTTTCGTCGTCAAAAACGAAATTTGAGATCAAATTATTTGGAGAGAACTTTCCTATGCGCCACGCCGCAAGCATTTCGATCGTCGCAGCCGTAATATTCACCGCAGCTTTTGCCTGTAACTTCAGCACAGCAAATTTGGACAGCCTTAAGGTCGGCAAAAACGCCGACGTGACAAGCCCGAACAGCAATTTCGCTGCCGGTGAGACGGTCTATGCAGTTGCCGGCGTCGCAAATAACCCCGGAAAGGTAAAGGTTAAGATGTACATCCAAGTAGAGAATATGAAGGGCGTTGCTCCCGGAACTGTCATCGAGAACAGCGTCGTTGACCTTGACATGGATGGCGACGCTCTGGCGAAGTATCATTACCAAACCATCTCGAGCACCGCCGGTGGTACATTCAAGATGGTCGCCGAAATGTATGACGAGAATGGGGAGAAAAAGGACTCAAAGTCTGAGACTTTTACCGTAACGCCGGGCTCGTCGTCATCGGACGACGAAGACTAATTTGACTCATGGGGTTGGGCTTGACTGTTCGCGCGTAGTCCGCGTCGAGCCCTATCCTTGTTGGACTCTGCTTGCGCGTCCAGCCCGGTGCCGATTCAAATCGGAGCCTCTATCTTCAAGTCTTTTGTGTTGTAGTCGACGTCAGTTGTCTCTCGACTGAGTGCTCTTGAGCCGTCAACTGTTTCGTCCCTAAGCATTTTCAGAAGTCTCCCATCGGCGAGGAACCAATACTTGGTAATGCGGACATAGTGGTACTCAGTAGTTCTTGTCGCTGATGTCTTTTTTGCGATTCGATCTCGACGCACCTCATAGAGTTCTGCCGCGCGTCCATCGACGTTCACTCTCCCAAGGTAACAATACTTAAAGTCAAATCGTCCAGATTCGAGTTCACCCGAGCCGCTACCCCAACCGGAGAGCTTGGTCCAAGGTCCATCGCCGTTTCGCACGTAGAGAGCCCTTCCGTCCCAAAGACGCTCGGAGCGAACAGAAGTATCACCATCGTTTCGAACCTCAACCGTTCGCCACTGGCCGGAGATCAACACCTCGCGTACGTCCTGCTCCGAGACGTGCCCCTGCTTATCACGATCCTCAAAATACTCGAGAGTTCGAGTTTCTATATGAGAGACCGCATTTTTTAGGTCATTACCCTTCTCAAGGACCCTTTCGAATTCCTGCCTAGCAAGCTCCCTCGCCTGGGCGAACAAATTTGGAGCACAGAAAGCCAAGACAAAAACGATCCACAGAATTTTCATCATCCCAACGCCTCGATATTGAGCTTGATAGCGGAGGTCTGCTGTTCGATCTCTTCTTTCCTTTCGCGGAGTTCACGCACTTTTTCTACTGGTGCGCGCTCAACGAAATTTCCATTCGAAAGCTGACGGTCGAGCCGCTGTAACTCAATTCCTAGCTTCTCCACCTGAGTCTGAAGGCGGCCTCGCTCCTTCTCAAAATCGATCAAGCCCTCGAGCGGGACCGCAACCTCGGTTCCGCCCGAGAGTACCGCTTTAGCCGACGCCTTCGGCACGACTAGGGCGGTTGACAGAACCAGTTTCGATGCTCTCGCAAGTTTCAGTATCTGCTCCTCGTTCGCGGCGAGAATTTCGCGCAGCACGCTGCTTCCGGCGACGTGAACGACGAACTTTATCGATGGCGAAATGTTCATCTCCGCACGAATATTACGGATCTTGGTGATCAATTCGATGACGGCCGAGATCTCATTCTCGGCGATATCGTCAATGAATTGCCGGTCGCCTTTCGGAAAATCGGCAAGCATGATCGTCTGCTCTGCATTCGCGTAAGCCGGGTTGTGCAGGCCACGCCCAACGCCCGGCAGCTTTTGCCACAATTCCTCGGTCAGATACGGCATAAACGGATGTAAAAGCCGAAGAGCTTGTTCGAGCACAGAAAGGATGAACGAACTCGCGTCCGCGTCTCCGCTCGTGATCTCGTCCTTCTTCAACTCGATATACCAATCGCAGAAATCGTCCCAGAAGAAATGGTAAAGCAGCGAGACCGCCTCGTGATATTGATACGTCTCGAGAGCCTTGTTGACCGCCTGCGAGGTTCGCGTCAGCCGTGAAAGTATCCAGCGATCCGCCGCAGCCATCGAACGGGCCTCGGCCGCGTCGAGCGGCCTTATCGATGCGTTGTCAGAGTTCAGCAAACAGAACCGCGTCGCATTCCAGATCTTGTTGGCGAAATTGCGGTATGTCTCGATGAGAAGATCGTTCCACTTGATATCGGCGCCAGTAGCGATCGACGCAAGGTAAACGCGCGTCGCGTCAACACCGAACTTGTCGAACATCTCGATGGGGTCGACGCCGTTGTTCCGCGATTTCGACATCGGTTTTCCGTCCTTTCCAAGAACGGTTCCCGTGACGACGACGTCGCCGAACGGTATCTTGCCGGTGAATTTCTTCGTTAGCATCACCATACGCGAAACCCATAGGAAGATGATGTCACGGCCGGTCACCAGCACGTCTGTCGGCAGGAAATTGTCGAGGTCGGGCGTCTCTGTTACGCCGTTCTCTCCGGTCCACCCAAAGGTCGAGAATGCCCACAGCCCGCTCGAGAACCACGTATCGAGCACGTCCTGATCCTGCCTTAGCTCCTTTCCGCCTGCCTTTGTCCGAGCTTCCGCTTCGGTCAACGCAACAAATACGTTCCCTTCGTCGTCGTACCACGCAGGTATCTGATGGCCCCACCAGAGCTGCCGGGAGATCGTCCAATCCTTGAGATTCTCCAGCCAGTTCGTATAGACCTTTTCGTGCGGCACTTGCGGAAAGAAATGCGGAACCCCTTCGGACCGCATCACATCGAGCGCGATGTCACGCATCTCGTCCATCTTGACGAACCATTGCTCGCTCAAGATCGGCTCGACGATCGTCTTGCATCTTTCGCAGATCGGTAGCGTTATCTCATAATCCTCGACCTTCTCAAGCAGGCCGAGCTCGTCAAATCTAGCAACAACCTTTTCGCGAGCTTCAAATCGATCAAGCCCCTCGAAATCAGTCCCGGCCGCAGCATTCATCTTCCCGGCGTCGTCCATTACGAGAAGCTGCTCTAAGCCGTGGCGTTCTCCGACCAAATAGTCGTTCGGGTCATGAGCAGGCGTGATCTTGACCGCTCCGGTACCAAATTCCGCATCAACATACTCGTCCGCAATGATCGGGATTTCACGGCCGGTTAGCGGAAGATCGACCACCTTTCCGATCAGATCCGCATATCGCTCGTCAGAAGGATTTACCGCGACCGCAGTATCACCGAGCATTGTCTCGGGACGCGTCGTCGCGACCGTAATGGTACGGTCAGTTCCCTGCACGGGATACTTAAGGTAGGTCAGCTTCCCGTCCTTCTTGGTTTCTTCTTTTACCTCAAGGTCCGAGAGAACCGTCTTGTCCTTTGGACACCAATTAACGATGCGAAGGCCGCGATATATATTTCCTTCGTCGTAGAGTGCGACAAACACGCTGCGGACGGCAAGCGATAGGTCTTCATCCATCGTAAACCGCTGCCGGGACCAATCGACCGATGCTCCTTCGCGCCGCATTTGCGTCGTGATGGTATTACCGTATTGGTCTTTCCATTTCCACGCCCGACGAACAAATTCATCGCGGCCGACGTCGATCGGCGACTTTCCTTCGTCTTTCTTCAGCTGCTCAACTACCTTTCTCTGAACGGAGATGCCCGCATGGTCCGTTCCCGGCAGCCAGAGCGTCCGATAGCCTTGCATTCGCTTCCAACGGGCCAGCACGTCCATCAGCGTGTGCTGAAGTGCGTGTCCCATGTGGAGACTTCCCGTCACATTCGGCGGAGGGATGACGATCGAATATGTCGGGGACGTCTCGTCCTCATTGATCTCAGGAGCAAAGAATCCATTCTCCTCCCACGTCTTGTACCAACCTTCGGCTGTATTCGGGTCAAATGCCTTAGCTAATTCCATAAAAACTTTCCAAAAAAAACCTATTCTAAAACGAAATGAGGCGGTTAACAGCATCGGCTGAAAACCGCCCGCTACGATAAATAAAGTTTCCGGCGGTCAATGCCGCTTGCTCTCTTCGTCAAGAGCCTCGCGAATTAGCTTTTCAGCAATGCGTGGCACCGCCTCGCGTGCCGCCTCTCGAACCGCCTTCTCTGACAGCCGATCCATAACGCGTTGTGCGATCGCCTCGATCAATGCCGGCGGAAAAGTCATTTCGCGTGCCTTCGGCGCATCCTCTTGGATGAGGACCTCGTCAGCCGCGTCATCAGGCTCGATTTTGACCGGTGCCGGCATCTCCGCGGCGTTCGGAGCGGTCGCCGCAACGTCCTTGAAAGGGTCGAGGTCGTCGATCTGTATTTCGGGGTCCTCTACGGTCGAATAATCCGCTGCTGCGGGCTCGACGATCTTCTCGAATTTCAAAGTGTCGATCAACTCATCATCGCCAGCCGCAAAGTCATAGACCCGCATAACGGAATCTTCGCCGGTAACAAGCGGGGCGACATCCTGCACCGCATCATGCTGCAACTCCTGATCTTCTTCTGCCAGAACGAACGGCTCGTGAGGTACGAGAGTCTGCACATCCGGTGCATCATCCATCTGACGCGTGATCTCGCCAAGCTCGTAATTCAGATCAGAGACGGAGGTCGCTTGCTCGACGGCAGCTTCCGGGGGTACGTCAGGCAGTGGACATGTTTCCGGCAAGGATTCTGCAATGAGCTCATCGGGTTCTGGAACAGAAGATTCGGCCGCTGAATACTCTTGGGCGATCTCGCTTTCGACCTCGATGTCCGGGTCATCTTCAACGATGGACTCCGCGTAGAGATTCTCAATATCCTCAGTCTCGAACGGCTGAACTTCGCGAAAATCCTTCACAGCAAGAAGATCACCAACCTTCGTGACAACATCCCGAAGCGACTGAAAAGGTTTTGTGAAATAATGGTCGGCACCGACACGAGAAGCTTCGCCGGGATCGAACGCCTCAAAAGAACCGACAACGAGGATGACGGGTATCGTCCGAGTCGAGTCATCGCCCTTGATCATTTCGCAAAGCTGATAACCGCCCATTCCCGGCATATTGACGTCCGCGATCACGCAGTCGGGCGCGATCTCGACAAACTTTTCCATAGCAGAATTGCCGTCGCCGACCGTCGTCACATCGTAACCTTCCTCGGCAAAGGTTAGTTCGATGACTTTGCGAATAGCGACCGAATCATCGGCCAGTAAAAGTTTTACTTTTTCCACAGGTGAATAATTTTCCGATAGACGATGTCACCCAAAAATGCGAGAACCTGACAGCTTCTTTCGATGGGACAGTTTACCAGATTGCCAGCCTACTTTCACAATCTCGACCGCTGCGCGAGATCGATCGCTAGCTCGACCGCTGCGATCATATTCCCCGCACTCGCAAGGCCCTTGCCCGCGATGTCGTAGGCCGTCCCATGATCGACTGACGTGCGTATGACAGGCAGTCCGAGCGTTACATTTACCGCGCGGTCGAACGCGACAGTTTTAACCGGAATTGTCGCCTGGTCGTGATACATTGCGATGACCGCATCGAATCTTCCACGCATCGCGTTGAAGAAGACCGTGTCGGCAGGGAAAGGGCCGGAGACATCGATTCCGCTGCGTCGACATTCTTCGATGGCGGGTGTGATCAAAGCCCGTTCCTCCGTGCCAAAACGTCCGCCTTCTGAAGCGTGAGGGTTGATGCCGGCGACCGCGAGCCGCGGCCTCTTCCTGAGCAGACGATGGATCTCGCGATCCCCGAACCGAATGAGGGCGGCGACTCGTTCAGCTGTTACGAATCCTATCGCATCGGTCAGCGGCAAATGGGTTGACATTAGGATCACACGAAGTGCATCGGCAAAAAAACTCATTGCGAACTCATTTGTATCCGTGAGATGCGCCAGGAACTCTGTGTGCCCGGGAAAGTCGTAGCCTCCAAGCTTGATCGCATTCTTACTTATCGGAGCGGTGACGATCGCGTCGATCTTGCCGGCCTTCCAAAGCTCAACTGCCCGGACTATGTTCTCCGCCGCGGCCTTTCCGGTTACTGCAGAGTCTGCACCATACGAGAAACTCGGCGGCAGATTCTTAAGATCATCGATCGAAATCCAGGCGGGCAATGGCTCTAAGCCAAAGCGAGAAGCGACGCTGCCCAGATGAGCCGCGTCGCCTACGACGATAATTTCAGCTGAATTTGAAAGCTTCGGGTCCCCGAGAGCCTTTAGCGTCACCTCAGGTCCAATTCCTGCGGCGTCACCGATAGTTATCGCAATTCGCGGCTTCGTCGTCATTGCCTGATTATCGGCGATTTTATCGACGAACCGCAATCCCGTCAGTCTGCCTGACGGCGTAAGAATGTCGGTGTCTCAAGGTCTTCGCTGCCGACAATATCAGGGATCGGCGCAAAAGTTGCCCTTGCATTCGCGGCGACTGCAACGGCCTCGACCACCTTCGGAGACGGAATCGAAACGGAAGCCGCGGTGTCAAAGCCTGTCGCGATGACAGTGATCTTGATCTCGCTGGCCATATCGTCCTTGATAACGCTGCCCCAAATGATGTCGGCATTCTCATCGGCCTCGTTCTCGATCATTCCGATCGCATCCTCGACCTCGCTCAAGATCATATCCGGCCCGCCGGTGACATTGATGAGAGCTGCCTTCGCACCCTTGATCGAATTCTCTTCCAGAAGCTTGTAATCGAGGGCGGCACGCATCGCCTTTGAGGCCGCTTCTTCGCCTTCGCCGCGGCCGACACCCATCAGGGCAACACCCTTGCCACGCATAACCGAGGTCACATCGGCAAAATCCAGATTGATTATTCCGGGCGTCATTATCAGATCTGTGATGCCCTGAACTGCCTGGAGCAGCACATCGTCTGCACGACGGAACGCATCGAGGATCGTGATCTTTTCTTCCACCTCGCGAAGTTTCGAATTCGGTATCGTTATTAGCGTATCAACGACCCCGCGAAGGTCTGCCAAACCGTCTTCAGCCTGCGCCATCCTACGGCGGCCTTCGACAGAGAAAGGCTTCGTTACAACGGCAACCGTCAAAGCTCCCAACTCGGTCGCTAACGATGCGACAACAGGTGCCGCTCCGGTTCCCGTTCCTCCGCCCATACCTGCGGTCACAAAAACCATGTCGGAGCCTTCAAGTATGTCAAGAAGCTTTTGGTGATCCTCGAGTGCGGCCGCGCGGCCGATCTCAGGATTCGAGCCCGCGCCGAGCCCACGCGTGGATTTTGTTCCAAGTTGGATCTTGATGGGAGCTGCCGACGCTTCAAGCGCCTGCAGGTCTGTGTTCGCAACGATGAACTCGACACCTTTGATGCCGGCCTCGATCATTCGATTTACGGCGTTGCCTCCGCCGCCTCCGACGCCGATCACTTTGATCCGCGCACCGGTAATAGGCGGTTCATCAATAAACATTTTGATCCCTGTGTTGCTCACTTGCAGGCCATCCTCCTAAGAATCAGATCAGCTAAACTTTCAGATTTTTCGTTGGGAACGCGAGTCCTTAAGCACTTAAACTGTCGCAACTAGATGTAGTGCTGACGGATAAAAAGCATACAACGATTGGTGATAAAAAGCCAATCGAAATTTAGCATTTATTTAATTTTTTTTCTGAGGCCGTCGAACCAATCGGCAACACGCCTTACCGTGCTGCGTCCGTGAGAGTTCTCGTCGCGAAGGGCCGCTCGGAGTGAGAAACTTGCGAGGCCGCAAGCAACTGTCCAAGCGGGAGTCTGTACCTGTTCGATCAGTCCGCCAAAAAGATCTTTCTCAGGGAATCCGAGCCGTGTCGGGGCATCAAAGACCTGCTCCGCGATCTCGCACAAACCACGAACCATCGAGCCACCGCCGGTAAGGACAACACCGCTCGATATCTGCAGCGGAACTTTTCGTGTCTCTCGAGCGATGTGCTGAAGCAATTCAACTGCGCGAGGCTGCATAATATCGGCAAGTATCTCTTTTGAAAGACCGCGTTTCTCGCTCCGGCCTACCGGCATTATCTCGATCATCTCCTGCCGCTCGTCATCATCGAGCATAAAGCCCGCAACGCAGCCAAAATCATGCTTTATCTGGTTCGCCTGCGGAATCGAAACTCGGAGGCCGACCGCGATATCCTTCGTAAAGTGAGTGCTGCCGAAAGGAAATACTGCCATGTGCTGCACTGCACCGCGGGAGTAGATCGTAAGATTCGTTAGCTCGGCGCCGAAATTCACGACGGCGCAGCCGTATTCGCGATCGTCATCGGTGATGGAACTCTCAGCGGCCGCAAGCGGCTCCAGCACGCTTTGCTCGATGTCAAGGCCCGCACGCTCGACCGCCTTTGCCAGGTTTTGGCGACCGGCGCTTGGACTTGTTACGACGTGGACTCGAGCCTCGAGTCGCGAACCGATCATCCCGATCGGTTCGACGATGCCGTCCTGACCATCGATGATGAATTCCTGCGGGAGACGATCGACGATCTCCCAACCGGGTTGAAGAGGCATGGCACACGCAGAATCGATCGCACGTTCTATGTCGTCGCCCAAGATCTCTTTGTCCTGCCCCGCGACCGCAACGACACCGGCCTTATTCTCGCCCTGAAAGTGTTCTCCCGATAAGTTGACCGTCGCCGAATCGATCTCGATCCCGCTGACACGTTCTGCTTCGCTGACAGCCTTGCGGATCGCATCGGCCACGGCCTCCGTCGAGGTAACGATACCGCGACGCATTCCACGCGACTCTGCCTCTCCAATGCCGACGATATTCAGCGTCCCGTCGCTTGCAGATTCGGCGACGATGCAACGCACACGGCTGGTGCCGACATCGAGACCAATTGCTTGTATGTCATTACTCATCAGAAGTTTATGCTAGATAGTATAAACTAATTGTTTAGGTATTCAAGTATGGGAGAAATCCCCGCGGCGTTCACGGCCTGAACCCTGTCACCTTTGCCTGCCACAGCCTCGAGAGCCGCCTTTAGACTCTTTGCAAGGTCATCCTTAGCGAGAAAGACATTTATCGACCGCCCGCTGTCTTCGATTACCGCATTCGGCTCTCGGAGGCTCGAAAGGTTGACCTCTTTCACGCGGCTGGCAAGCCCAAAACTTTGCCAATCCTCGACCATCTTCCGATAAAGTTTGATGCGCGCAAGATTATCGTCGAGTGCGTTAGCGGATTTCGAGGTGTCCCAGCCTCTCATCGCGAACGGCAGGCCAGGTTCGGCCTTTGTTGCCGGAGCAAGGATCATTCCCGTTTCATCGACAAGCTGGTCCGAGTTGTTCAGCCGAACGATAGCGACCGGGATCCGCTCGACGACATCGATCCGTATGGTGGAAGGAAGCTCCCTTGATACCGAGGCAGACTTTACGAACGGCAGTTTTTCGATATTTTGGCGGATACCTGCTATATCGCTTTCCCAAACACCCGACCTTTCCGCGCTGGCAAGCACGATGCGCCGTATATCATCTTCGGACGCCCTTTCCGTACCGACGACCCTAACAGATCTTAGGGTAAAGAATGAAGAGTTAACGGCAGAGCGATAAGCCGCAAGTGCGACAAATCCAATCCCAGCGAGAAGCACGCCCGCTATAACAACGCCGATGATCGTCTTGCCAAGCTTCTCGCTCGCCGCCGACTCAGCATTCGACCGCCGGCCCTTCCTCTTGGAGCGGTTATCCTTTAGAGTGCTTTTACGCCTTTTCGACATTTACTTCCCGTCTAGCTTAGCAACGATCTCATCAGAAAGGCGTGTAACAGTGCCTGCCCCAAGAGTGATAACCAGATCGCCCGGCAACAACTCTGGAACAACGCGATCCGCCGCCTTGTCGATATCGCCGATGTAAGTAACATTTTTATGCCCAAAGCGTTTTATATTCTCGGTCAAGACCTCTGCCGTGATCCCCTCGATCGGCGGTTCGCTCGCAGCGTAAATATCCAGCACGAAGAGGACATCAGCATTATTGAATGCAACTACAAAATCATCCATCAGCTCGCTCGTACGCGAATAACGATGCGGCTGAAAGATCACCACGGTGCGGCGGCCTGTCGCAGCATTCTTTGCAGCCCCAAGCGTCGCAACTATCTCGGTCGGATGGTGGCCGTAATCGTCAACGACCGTGATGCCATTCACTTCGCCCTTGAATTGAAAACGTCTGTTGGCATTCTTAAACCCTGCAAACGCTTCGACGACCTTCTCGAATGGAATGTCCATTTCAAGAGCGACCGCCGTCGCTGCAAGGGCGTTGTAGACGTTGTGTTTGCCAGGAACCGGAAGATGCAGTTCGCCGAGGACATTGTCGCCGCGCCAAACATTGAACCGCGAGCCGAACTCGCTATCGTATCTGATATCGTGTGCTGAGATGTCCGCTTGAGCAGTGAGTCCGTAAGTGACCCGACGGCGTTTGATATGCGGAATGATCAGTTGAACATTCGGATCGTCCAAGCAAATGATCGCCGCTCCAAAGAAGGGCACTTTGTTCACGAAATCAGTGAAGCATTGTACGACGTCCTCCATGCCTCGGTACGATTCCATGTGCTCTTTGTCGATGTTCGTCACGACGGCGATCGTTGGATAGAGCATCAAGAACGAACGGTCGCTTTCGTCTGCTTCGGTTACGAACCATTCAGAGCTGCCGACGGCCGCGTTTGAACCGAGCTTCTCGACGATGCCACCGACAACTGCGGTCGGATCGATGCCGGCATGCCCGAGAACGGTGGCGACCATCGAGGTCGTTGTCGTTTTTCCGTGGGTGCCGGATACTGCGACCGCATATGGCTTAAGAACCATAAGTTCCGCAAGCATTTCAGCTCGCGGGATCACCGGAATACCGAGTTCCCTTGCGGCAGCGATCTCCGGATTGTCGTCTTTGACGGCCGAAGAATAAACGACGACCTGCGCATCGCCAACATTCTCGGCAGCATGGCCCTCGAAAAACTTGAGTTTAAAAGTATCGATCAGCCTTTCGGTATTCGGGCCGCGTCTCAGGTCTGAGCCGGAGACAGAAAAACCCAAACTCAAAAGCACTTCGGCGATACCGCTCATTCCGATGCCGCCGATTCCAACAAAGTGTATCTTTCTTACGTGTCTGAACATCAAAAGTATCTAACTATTTCTTTGCCAATTCTTCTATTATATCAACCGTAACCGCCGCGGCATCCGGCCGGGCAAGTTTTTTAGCCGAACGAGACATTTCCGCGAGGCGTTCCGGATCTTTCCTTAAAGCCTCGATCTCTTCCGCGAGAGCTTGTCCCGTTAATTCGCTTTGCAGGATCATCTCGGCCGCACCCGCACGGACAAGGGCCTCTGCGTTCTTTCGCTGATGATCGTCCGCCGCTGTCGGCAAGGGAATCATTATTACAGGTTTTCCCGCCGCGGCAACCTCGGCGCACGTCGTTGCTCCAGCACGGCAAATGATCAGGTCGGAATCGCGAAATGAATCTACCATATTTACGATATATGGCCTTACATCTGCCTGCCAACCCGCGTCCTCGTACGCCTTTGTTATCGCTTCCATATCCGCCTCGCCCGTTTGATGCACGATCGAAACGGCTTTCTTGTCAAGGAAGTCGATAGACGCCGTAACCGCACGGTTGATCGCCTGCGAACCTTGCGAGCCTCCAAAGACTAGCAATCTCAGCGGTGAATGCGGCTCCTCGAACTCGATACCAAAGAATTCATCGCGAACGGGATTGCCGGTAATTACCGCCTTCTTGCCGAAGAAAGGTACCGCTTCCTCGAACGTCAGTGCAGCCTTATCGACGAACCTCGCAAGCTTTCGATTCGTAAAGCCCGGCAGTGCGTTCGAATCCATTACAAGAGTTCTACGCCCCATCAGTGCGGCGGTCAAAAGTACAGGCCCCGAAACATATCCGCCAGCACCGATCACAACATTTGGGCGATAATCGCGGATCAATTTCCACGCCTCGAGAAAGCTTTGCGGCAGGATCATCATTCCACGAAGCTTTCCCTTTAACCCAACGCTCTTTAAGCCGGCGCTCTTTATTACTGAAAGCTGAAACCCATTCTCCGGAACGATGCGCGTTTCAAGACCTTTGGCAGTGCCGACGAAGAGCACCTCGGATGTCCCATCACGCCGCATCAGTTCATTTGCGATCGCGATACCTGGATAAATGTGTCCGCCGGTCCCGCCGGCAGCTATTAGAACTCTCGGCATAATATTTACCTGCGACGCCGCGTGGGGCTTCGACGCACCGCCGCTTCTCTTTCCGGTGATCCCGCAAATCTTGAAATACTCAGTAGAATCCCTACTGCGGCAAGAGAGACCACGACCGATGAACCGCCATATGAAATGAACGGCAGCGGAATCCCTTTTGCCGGCAAGATCGATATCACGACACTAATATTAAAAAGTGCCTGAACGATCAACCCTGTAATTATGCCGATACCCAAGAGCATTCCAAAGCGGTCCGGAGCCAGCATGGCAGCACGTGTTCCGCGCCAGAAGAGCAGGGCGAACGCAAGCACGACCGCCAGAGTTCCAAGCAACCCTAACTCCTCGCCGACGACGGAAAAGATAAAGTCCGAATAAGGATACGGCAGGTAGAACAACTTGGCCTGCCCTTGGGCAAAGCCCTCGCCAAAGACGCCGCCGGAACCGATCGCGTACAGCGACTGGACAACCTGATAGCCCGCGTCATCCGAATACTTGTATGGATCGAGAAACGCCATAACGCGAGCGACCCGCCACGGCGCAAATATCAACGCGGCGGCACCGGCGATGACCATTAACGCGGCAACGCTTGCAATGTGCAGGATCCTTGCACCGGCGGCAAAATATACGGCCGAAAAGACAGCACAAAGGACCATCGTAGTACCAAGGTCCTTCTCTGCCATCACGAGGCCGGCAAGCAGCAACAACCCAAGCAGGCATGGCAAAACGGTCTTCTTCAGGTCGCCGACCGAGCCGTCATTCTTTGTCAAAAACCACGCAAGGAAGATCGGCAACGCAAGTTTTGCGAGTTCCGATGGTTGAACGGAAAATCCGCCAAAACGGATCCAACGCTTTGCTCCGTTGATCGCCGGGAAGAAGAAGACTGCCAACAGCATCAGCGAGGTGATCGCCAGGATCGCGTAAACGACACCTCGATTATTGAGGATGCGATAATCAAAGCGGCTGAGGATGAACATCACCACGATCCCGATAACTGCGAATGTCAGCTGTTTATAGAAATATCCAAACTGGCTTGTTTCCTGGCTTTCGCGATACGCGATCATCGCGGAGGCGCTGTACACCATCAGCGTGCCGAAGAGAGCAAGCCCCGCGGCGAGCCCGAACATCAACCAATCTGTACGTCGTTCTTCAGCCACTTTATCCTTTCGCCTTCCCGTGCTCCTCTAGGCTTCGAACGGCCTGCTTGAACTTCTGCCCACGCTCCTCAAAACTCTTGAACATGTCAAAACTTGCACAAGCCGGCGCCAAAAGGACAGAATCGCCCTTCTGAGCCGCAGCAAAACCTGCCGAAACAGCATCCTCAAGACTTGCGGCCCTTTCAAGCTCGACCTCGCCAGCAAGCTGCGATGCGATGTTATCTGCGTCTTCACCGAGTACGATGACGCGAGAGACACATTGATGGATCAGAGGGATCAAAGGGGCGTACGGGGCATTCTTTCCGCGTCCGCCGAGAATAAGGATCGTTTTACCTGCGTCTTCACCCAAGGCGCTTAGAGCCTTTGAGGTCGCATCGACCGAAGTAGCTTTTGAATCGTTATAAAACCGGACGCCGTCTATCTCTTCAACGAACTCGATACGGTGTTCGACACCCTTAAAGTCCGCAACGGCCTGGCGGATCGTCTTTGCATCGACGCCGCAAGTAACTGCTGCAGCGAATGCGGCCAAGACGTTCTCAACATTGTGAAGGCCGCGCAAAAAGATCTCGTCCCGAGTGGTCAGGATTGATTCTTTTTCGCCGAGGGTGCTCACGAGATCGCGGTCCCGAAGGAACACACCATTATCAAGTTCCCTTTCCACGCTGAACTTAATGACGTTCGCCTTAAGGCCGTTTGACCATTCGTTGGTGACCGCATTGTCGGCATTAAGGATCGCAGTATCGTCAGTACGCTGATTCAGGAAAATGCGATACTTTGCGGCCGCGTAGTCGAGAAAGGAGTCGTAGCGATCGAGGTGATTCGGCGTCACGTTCAGACAGAGAGCGACATCGCAGCGAAAGTCAACGATAGTTTCGAGCTGAAAACTGGAAAGCTCGGCCACGGTCCACCCGTCATCCCGTGAACTCTCGACCAGATCGAGCAATGGCGTACCGATATTGCCGCCAACCTGGGTCGGCAGACCGGAAGCCTTTAAGATCTCGCCGATCAGTGCGGTCGTTGTCGTCTTTCCGTTCGAACCTGTAATGCCGACGATCTTGCCCTTCAAGAACCGATATGCAAGTTCGACTTCGCCAATGACTTCACCATCCTTGCGATCGACATAACGGGCCGGCAAGGTCGTCTTTGGAACGCCTGGCGAGATAACGACCAGGTCGATCTGATCCAGCAGCCAAGACGGAAGATCGCCGCCTATGAGACCGATCTTGTGCTCCGCCTTGTGTTGTAAGGCAGCTTGCGGCCATGATTCAACAGGTTTCTTATCGTGCAGCGCAACGGTCGCTCCGCGTTCGGCAAGGAAACGTGCCGAGGCGATGCCGGACCTGCCCGCACCGAGCACTAATGCTTTTCTACCGGAAATTTCCATCTTGAGAGAAACAAAAGGGAACACGGTCTCTCACCATAAGCTCGAGAGGGCCGCCAAACTCAAACAAAAGTCTATTCTCTATCGCAGTTTCAGCGTTGAGAGACTCAAAAGAGCGAAAAGGATCGCAGCGATTACAAATCGGAACACGATCTTCGGTTCCTTCCAGCCGGACATCTGAAAATGGTGATGCAGCGGCGCTTGTAGGAAGATACGTTTTCCGACGCCAGCACTGCGTTTTGTGAACTTAAAATACGAAACCTGCAGCATCACAGAGACGGCTTCAAGGATAAAGACGCCGCCAATGAACGGCAGGAGAAACTCCTGCTTCGTCAGGATCGCAACCGTGCCGAGAGCGCCGCCGATCGCAAGGCTTCCGACGTCGCCCATAAAAACTTCGGCTGGCGGTGAATTGAACCACAAGAATCCAAGGCTGGCGCCGACCATCGCACCACAGAAGACAGTGAGTTCCCCTGAAGAAGGATTGAACGTCAGATCAAGATACTCCGCCCAACGCTTATCGCTGCCTACATACGTCAGAGCGGTAAGCGCCGACATCGCGATGAAAGTGACGCTTGTCGCCAATCCGTCGAGTCCATCGGTCAAGTTCACGGCATTCGACGATCCCAAAAGTATGAAGACCATAAAGACCAGATAGATCCCCGCAGGGATCACGCTGATCCCATCCGGATTTGCGGTCTCTTTGAAGAACGGAATGCTAAGGTTCCAAGAATAGCTCGTGAAATAGTAAAGGACGCCGAAAACCGCTAGTGCCGTGATGAATTGCCCAAGCAGCTTCTGCTTGCCGGTGAGACCTAGGCTCCGCTTCTTAACGATCTTGATATAGTCGTCCGCAAAACCGATCGCCGCGAACGCCGTCGTCGCACCTAGTGCGAGCCACAGATATATGCCATCAAGCTTTGCCCAAAGCAGCGTCGAAATTATTACGGATCCGATGATGAGCACACCGCCCATCGTCGGCGTTCCCTTCTTCGCCTGATGTTCTTCCGAGAGCTCCTCGCGGATCTCTTGCCCGACCTTGAGGTCCCGGAGTTTCCTGATGACCGTCTTACCCAAGAGCAGCGATATCAGGAGCGCCGTGATCGTCGCCCACGCCGTTCGGAACGTAACGTATTGAAAGACATTCAGAACCTTATAGAAATACGGAGAATCCGGTGCCGAACCGAATGATCTATAAAGAAATTGGTAAAGCAGGTGAAACAGCATTTTGATCAAGCGTGTTCTGGCCTATTCAGCGGCAGCCGCGTTCTCACCTCCTAACTCAAACTTTTCGAGAAGTTCCTCGATAACCCTTTCGGTTCTAACTCCGCGCGATCCTTTTACGAGCACCACATCACCGGCCCCTACTTTGTCGCAAACCAGTTTGCCGGCTTCGACCGAATCTGCTGCAAAATCCGCTTCCGACAGTCCCGCATCCTTCGCACCACCAACAAGCTCACTCGCAAAACCGCGGACACCGATCAGCACGTCGATCTGATGCGAAGCGATATCCTTGCCGACGCGGCGGTGAATCGCTGCGGCTTCTGGACCAAGCTCGAGCATTTCGCCCGCTACGACGATCTTCCTTGCGCCCGCCGGAGCGGAATCGCACAACATAGCAACCATCGAGAGCAGAGCGTCGGGATTCGAGTTGTATGAGTCATTGACCACGATGAACCCGTTCTTGAATCGCAGGATCTCTCCACGCTGCGGCGGGGGGGCAACATTAGAGAGCGACTCGGCGATCTCATCCGCGCTCATTCCGAACACATGGCCCGCCGATGCGGCGGCAAGGGCGTTTAGGATGTTGTGGCGGCCGTTGAGCGGGAATGTCACACCGGCAGTTTCATTACCAATGGAGAGCGTGAATGTTGTCTCACCAAAGCCACGAACCTCGATCCCGGAGGCTCGCACCGTCGCCTCATTTTCGATACCGTACGTTACAACCTTACCTTTCGAAAATGACGACATCGCAGCCACGCGTTCATCGTCGGCGTTCAGGACCGCAGTGCCGCCAGGCTTCATACCCTCGACGAGCTCGGCTTTTGCCGCGGCGATGGCTTCGATCGAACCAAGGTGTTCGAGGTGGACAGGCAGCACGTTCAGTTCGATAGCCACGTCGGGAGGCGTGATGCGGCACAGTCTTGCTATCTCATGCAGCGGCGTCGACATACCCATTTCGAGAACGGCAACCTCAAAGTCAGGCTCCTTTGCCAGTCGCAGAACCGTAAGCGGGTGACCGAGCCCGTTATTAAAATTCTTGATGTTCCGGAGAACCTCGCGGCCCGACGCTGCAAGAACATGCGCGGTCAATTCCTTCGCCGTCGTTTTCCCCGCACTTCCCGTAACGGCAACTACGGGTCTGTTCCACTCAAGATAAACTTCGTGAGCCAATGCTTGTAACGCCGCGATAGAGTCATCAACAAAGATCAGTCGATCGCGAAACTCTTCGAGATCAGCTCTATGCTCATCAAAACGGTCGGGTCGAACGACGCACGCAACGGCACCTGCCTCAAAGGCAGTACGAACAAATGCGGTCGCATCGTCGAACTCGCCGTTAAATCCGTTGTTCTTATATTCGGGCTGCGAGAGCGCGAAAAAGACGTCGCCCGCCTTTACCTCTCGCGAATCAATAACAAAAGTATCTACCTCGCATTCCGGCAACGACGGGCGAGCCTCGGGCGCCTTTCCGTTGATGGATTCAATTAGCTTTCCTAGCTTCAAGTCTTCTTTTTGCTCGTCTCTGTTTTCTTTTTCCCGTTCTTGGCGGTGCGGTCGTCCGATACTTCTTTCTTGCCGACCACATCAGCCTTTCTAGGCCTTGAATCGACCGGCTGCTTTGGCGTTTCCTTTTCCGGACTCGGCATCGGGGCCGAATCTGCCGGCGTTTCAGGCACGATCTCTGCGAGTGCCGTGTCTTTCGCAGGCGTTCCGTTCTTCTGAACTCCAAGCTCGGGGAGTATTTCCTCGGCTATATTCTTAAAGACCGGAGCGGACACCATGCCACCGTCGCGTGCACCGCCCCTAGGTTCATCCATAACGACCGCGATCACAACTCGCGGATCATCGGCAGGTGCCATCCCGATAAACGACGAAATATATTTCGAGGAATCGACCCGCTTTGTTTCCGGGTTGAACTTCCACGCCGTACCGGTCTTTCCCGCGGCATTATACCCGTCGAGTTGAGCACGCTTTCCGGTGCCGGTCAAAACGACCTGCTTCAGCATCTGCCGAAGTTCACGTGCGGTCTCTTCGCTTACAACCCGTGTGCTATCAGCAAGTTGCGGGCTGACAGGAGGATCTCCATCCCGTCGGATCTGCTTGATAACGTGCGGCTGAACGCGAATTCCGTCGTTTGCTATCGTCGCAAAAGCACTTGTCATTTGCAACGCCGTCACGCCAATTTCATAGCCGATCGACATTGACGCAAGCGAGTCGCCATTCCACTTCTCGGGGCGGCGGACGATACCTGCGGTTTCAGCCGGAAGATCGATGCCGGTCTTCGATCCAAACCCCATTTTCTTGAGCGTCGAGTAGAAATCTTCCTTTCCGACGCGCAGCCCTGTCTTGATCGCACAGACATTGCTGGAAACGGCCAGAGCTTCCGCATAAGTGACAGTGCCAACATGATGTGATTCACGGAATGTGTGATTCGCGACCTCGATCGTGCCATTACCGGCATCGATCATATCGTTTGGCCCAAACAGATTTTTCTCAAGCCCTGATCCGTAGGTGATCAACTTGAAGACCGAACCCGGCGAGTATGCCGACTGCACAACATTGTTCTTAAAAGTTGCCGGCACCGCATCACGAATTGAGTTCGGGTCGAAGGTCGGATAGTTTGCCATTGCGAGGATCTCACCGGTCTTTGGATCCATCACGACGGCCATTCCAGATTTTGCATTGGCCGCCTTTACACCGGCCTCGAGCACACGCTCGGTCTTGAACTGAATGGACGTCGAAAGGGTCAGAACGATGTCGCCTGGACGCTCGCGTTCGAAGATCGTCTCATCATAGACACGACCAAGACGGTCGCGTTCCTGCAGTTTCTTGATGATGGCGCCGTGAAGAAGTTCGTCCTGCGACTGTTCGATGCCGGCCTGTCCTTCATCGTCAGTGTTGCTGAATCCGACTACCTGGGCTGCAAGGGTCTGATAAGGATATGTCCTCTTTTGATCATCGACCCAATGAAAGCCCGGCGAACGCGGCTCATCAGCTTTTTTGGCATCAGGATCAAAAAGGGCCTTGTTTACAGCCTGAACTTGGTCGGCTTCTAATTTTTTGGCGATCGGAACATAGCGCTTTTTTGCATCCTTCGCCTCACGAAGGTCTTTTGCTACGGCTTTCGCATCGAGCTTTAGAGCCTTCGCTGCCAACTTTGCCGCATGATCGATATCGTCGATCTCCGTCGGATCTACGTAAAGCGTCGAAACCTTTATGCTCATTGCGAGCGGTCTCTCGTCGCGGTCGAAGATCGTGCCTCTGAGCAGCTTAGTTTTCTTTGTATCCTGGCGTTGGTCGATCGCCTTTTCGCGCAGCCAATCGTGCTGGGATACCTGCAAATGCACAAGCCTAAGGCTGATGCCGACGAACCAGAAGCCAATGATCGCCGCGATGAACATAAACCGGGCGTACGCGATCTGTCGGGAATCGATCTTCTTTCGTTTTTTGTGGCTTTTCTTCATTTTGATCGGACGGATCAAGCTCTATTTTTCGGAGATATCAGATAAGTTGCTTTCAATCCTGGTTTCTATTCGGCATTCGATACGATCCGGCGACGCTCGGCCTCTCCATTCGTTCTCTTTGCGATCTGAACAGGCGCATTGGTTTGTAACGCCGGTCGAACCAGCGTTGTTTTCATCACGGCCGCCGCAGAGGAAACCGGCGTCGTGGACTCTTTTCGCTGAACGGAGGCGATCGCAGCAGCGTTCGGTTTCGGGAAAGACTGACTAATCGCCGGTACCCCCGGAGTTCCAAGTAATGAAGCCTTCTCCGCGGCCTTCTTGATCTCCGCAGGTGAAAGTGAAACCTCACGAGCCACGAGAAGGCGACGCTTCTCGGCTTGGAGCGCATCGATCTGCTGACGCAGACGGGAATTCTTTATACTTAGGTCCCAAAAAGAGAAATGCTGGGTTGCAGCAAGGAAGATCCCGGAAACAACTATCGCTCCAGCAAGTGCCATCGTGACGAATGCTCGGAAGGGAGACAAGATCCTGGCTTTCTTCCTTTCGGCGGTGCGCCTTCTGCGAATGGTTGTGGTGCTCATAACTTCCTCCGGTTGCTGCGTGAGATTTTTTGCCGTTTTCTAAATGAGCCGCTTACAGGCTCGCAATTTTGCGCTTCGTGAGCGCGGATTCATTTCTTGCTCGTCCTCGCTAGGAATGATCGGTCGTTTAGTGAGGATCTCGACCGTCTTTTCGGCACCGCAAATACATTTCGGTATGCGTGGAGGGCAAGAGCATTTGCCCGAAAGCCTTTGAAACGCTTGCTTTACGATCCGATCTTCGAGCGAGTGAAAGCTGATGATAGCGAGGACGCCGCCCGGATTTAATTTTTCAATGGCCGCGGGAATGAACTCCTTTAGAACGTCCAGTTCCCTGTTTACCGCGATCCTTAGAGCCTGAAACGTCCTAGTCGCCGGGTGAATCTTATCTCCGGGCCGCCTTCCGATCGCTCGCTCCACCAAATTTGCCAGTTCATCGGTCGTCGTTATTGGCTGGCCTGCTTCATTCCTCTCCGTGATCCAACGTGCGATCTTGCGTGACCGTCTTTCCTCTCCATAGAAGTAAAGAATATCTGCGATCTCGGCTTCCGTGGAAGTTTCGAGGAGCTCACGCGCCGAGAGACCTTCCTTTCGGTCCATACGCATATCGAGCGGAGCCGAGGCTCGAAAGCTAAAGCCACGTGCAGCGTCATCAAGCTGCATGGATGAAACACCCAGGTCGGCAACGATCGCAGCGATGTCGTCCTCAGTGACCGCCTCGCCGATGGCGGCAAAGTTTGCGTTCACCGCCCGAAAACGTTTACCGAATCTTGCAAGCCGTTCCTCGGCGAGAAAGATCGCTGACGAGTCCTGATCAATGCCGACCACGTCAAACCCTGTCGCTTCAAGGATCGCTTCGGAGTGGCCGCCCAGGCCAAGAGTGGCGTCGACAACCACCGAGCCGCTCGCCCCGCAGACGAACTCGACCATCTCGTCACGAAGAACCGTCTGGTGCGTAAACTCAGCGCTGGAACTTTGCATCTTCAAAGAGCAAGAGCGTCTGCACATTTGCCCGCACTAAAAAACATGCGAGGCGTATTGGAAATTTTCTAAGTTAAGGGTCTTAGGCTTTCAAAACTTCGGTGCGTCATGCCGAAAATAGTTGAGAGCCACGGGCAGCATCGAATTTAAAATTAGCCCTTCACGTTACGTTTAAAGACTTAAGCAGTCATTTTAGCTTGGCGAGCAGCAAGATTCGTCAAACTCAATGCTAAAAAGGATTCTACGTCTGCAGAGCAAGGAAGTCAACAGGAATTTTTCGCCACCTGCTTAAGCAGGGGTATAATTGAACAACCTATGACCAATACTCCTCACGCGGCCCATTTTGTGAATATCGCCCCCGTTGGGTAGCATTTGATACGGCTGACCTGGCCCATAAACTGAATGAGCTCAAGCTTTTGGCAGATATTCGTCTTTGGAAGTCTTGCCGCACTGGGAAATATCCTTGGCGGCCTTGTGCTTTTTCCGTCAAAAGTACAGGCCTATGCTAAGCGTTCGGTTCGCTTGATCTTGGCGATAGGCACCGGTTTTATGCTTGCCGTTACATTTATTGAAATTCTTCCAAAGACTATCGAGCTGTGGCAGCAGAATGTCGATCACAGTGCGGCCAACTACACAGTTCCGATGGTACTGCTGCTTGCGGGCTATCTGCTGACCCAACTCCTCGAACACACGATCGCACCGCACTTCCATCTCGGCGAAGAAGTGCATGCCGATGACGGCATTTCTGTCCATTCCGCGTACGCAGCGGTCGCGGGAATGGGCATCCACACCTTTTTTGACGGGGTAATGATCGCAGCCGCAAGTGAATTGAGTGCCAGCCTTGGCTTCCTGGTCTTCCTGGCCGTCGCACTGCACAAATTTCCCGAAGGGTTGACGGTCGGCTCAATGGTTCTTGCAGCCGGAAGAGGCCGTGGCGGCGTAATGATCGCAACTGTCACGCTTGGACTCACAACGCTGCTCGGAGCCCTTATCTTTCATATCGCGGGCGAAGGTGTAAGTTCGCTCGTGCGGTACGCCCTGCCGTTTGCCGCGGGAGTAACGCTTTATGTCGCGGCCAGTGACCTCGTTCCTGAGATTAATCACCATTCCGGCCGAAGCGTTTTTGTTACGATCGCGATGTTTCTTGGCGTCGGACTCTTTTTTGTTCTCGACTTGACTCTCGCAAGCTCCTTCCATTGACGCAACTGATCGCCGCTGACCTGATTTAGATGAAACATTCGATAAAACCTGTCGTATGGTTCATTGGAGGTTACTTTTTGCTATGCGGGAACCAATGCTGGCCGGTATTTTGAGTTTGCTGATCCCTGGTGTAGGCCAGATCTATAACGGACGAATTCTCATTGGAATTATCTGGTTACTCTTGACCGGCTTCTCTTGGATCGGTTCGGCCGGCTTGCTAGGTTGGGTGGTTCATCTGATCGCCGCCTGGTGCGCATACAGTTATGCAAAGGACAATCCTGTCAGAAGCTAAAGGTATTCTTCAAAACGATCCTCCTCTTTGCCCGATGTTTGCCGACATCGGGCTTTTTTCCTGATTTCGCGAAACGCAGTGCATCTAGTAGTATTTACGATTGTTAAATTTAATGGCGAAAGAAGGATTACCGTTCATTTTGGTCGCACTTGCGATCGCGGGATTGCTTGCGATCCCGGGATGGTGGATCGGTGTTTCGATCTTTGTACTTGTCGCCGCCTTTTTGGCGTATTTTTTTCGTGATCCGCACAGGAATGTCCCTAGTAATGGGGGAGTGATACTTGCGGCGGCCGATGGCCGTGTTACTCGAATTACGGAAGATGGGAACGGCACGCTCATTAGCGTTTTTATGTCGCCATTCGACGTGCACATCAATCGATCGCCGATTTCAGGAACCATCCGCGAAGTGATCTACGAAAAGGGCCGCAAACTTCCGGCAACGCGAAATGAGGCAAGCTACGTAAATGAAAGGAACACGCTCGTGATAGACGGCGAAGGTTTGACGGTAAGGTGTACACAGATCGCCGGTATTATGGCGAGGCGTATAGTCTGCTGGCCAAAGATCGGTGATAAGATCGAGCGTGGCGAGCGTTTTGGACTGATCAAGTTCAGCTCGAGGACGGATGTTCTCGTCCCTTCGGGCTTTGAAGTTGCTGTCAACATCGGCGACCATGTCCGGGGGGGCGAAACAGTGATCGCCCGCCGCAATTCCTAAATGACAGAAGAAACCCCGATACGTCCGCCTCACCGCGGTTTGAAGAAAGGTCTTTACGTGATCCCGACGCTCTTTACGGCAGCGAACATCGGAATGGGCTTTTTGGCTGTCATCTCGTCGATTCGCGGCTACCATGCCTCGTTTACAGATGTCGCTCTCGCGGCGCACTATTTTGATACCGCAGCCTTGGGCATCGGCCTCGCGATACTTTTTGATACGCTCGATGGCCGTGTGGCCCGCGCAACGCATACGGCGACGGAGATCGGCGTACAATTCGATTCTCTCGCCGACGTTCTGACGTTCGGCCTTGCTCCGGCGACATTGATGTATGCATGGGCATTGGGCGGAGCATTTGACGAGACTGGCCGCGTTCACGGATTCGGCCTCTTTCTGCTCTTTATGTTCCTAATGTGCGGAGCCTTTAGGCTGGCGAGGTTCAATTTGCTCGCAACGCGGCCAAGGGTTCTCGCCGAAGGCAACGTTAAGGTTGACAAACGCTACTTTGTCGGCCTTCCCATTCCGCCTGCGGGTGGATTGCTCGCCGCTCTTGTCCACTTCTCACCCGAGCCTTTGATCGCAATGGGGAAAGAGACCGCACAGCTTTACACTTATTGCCTCCTTGCAATCGTCGCAATCCTGGGCATCCTGATGGTGAGCAAGATCCGCTACTTCAGCTTTAAGTCCACGGGTGCCGGCATGCAGGGCTTCTTCACGGTCCTTGGGGTCGCCGCATTCGTAACGGCAGTTTATCTGTATTCGCAGTATGCTTTGCTTTTGGTGGCCGGCGTCTATTCAGCACACGGGCTCGTTCTGTGGGTTCTGCGGGCGATCTTCCTTAAGCCGACAATGCACGGCGATATTGATGGGGAGACTGCGACCGATCAATGATCGGCCTGGCGGCCGATCCTCACTTTTCCCTCAGATTCAAGAGGTGTCACATTCGTTCTCTTTCGGCGGCGATGGCGATGCTGTTTGCCTTCAACGTCAAGAACATCGTCCTCATACTCCCTGCCGCACGCGGCCAATAAACTAAGAAGAACGATAAACATCAGCGTCACCGCTGTCGTATGCAGAACGAAGTCGAAAAGGCTGTGGACAAGGACAGCGAAAATTCCAGCGGTCGCTCCGACCGCTACACCACGTCGGTACCCGTTCTCCACCCGCGTAGTGCGTCTGACAGCTATAAATACGGAATAAAGAAAACCGGCCGCTATCACGGCGCCGATCAATCCTGCATCTGCAAGCACTTGCAAGTAATCATTATGGGCCTGCTCGACCCTAGACAGTCCGTTTGAGGTGTCAAACGGTGTGTAGGCCTGGCCGAAGGCCCCGATACCTGCTCCAAAGGGCAGATGGGACGTGATCACTCGTAGTGTGACGGTCCAGATCTGCAGCCGGTCAGTGGTAACGTCGCCCGCTTCCGCGGTCTCAGCGAAGCGCGAAAGCGATGTCTCGCCGCCGATCATTATCGCTCCGGTAACGATCACGACGGCGGTGGCCGCTGTAACTCCAATAAGAATTAGTTTCTTCTTTTTGCCGTGAGCACGCGTCGTAAGGACCAAAATAAGCCCGACGCCCGCAAGCATCGCAACGAGCCCGCCACGCGAACCGCTCATTAAGAGCGCAATTCCCATCCAAACGACGGCCGTAATGTAGAAAAGTTTTCGATCACGCCTCACGGCGCCGCTCATTAACATTCCAAGCGGCACAGCGATCGTCATTTCGATGAATGCCGCAAAGTTGTGTCGGTTAACAAAAGATCCGAACGGGCTTAGACGCTCAAGAACGCCATAGATGCGGGTCGGAGAAAGGAACGACTGCAAAATAGCAAAGAACGAGTAGGCGAACCCAAAGATCAGAATAAAATTGACGATCTTCTCGATCCGTTTCGCCCGATCGACCATCGCTAGCATAACGCCAAAGAAAAGCGCGAGAACGAGCATATGCAGTGCCGACATCGTGGAATCGAATGGTGAAAGCGATAGGGTTCTTGGGATGCCGCTGATGCCGGCGATCTCTGCGATATGTCCGAACGGGATCGTCTGGATCAGCGCATAGATCGCAGAGGCGATGAGCGGCACCTGAAATATATGCCGGCTGACGGTCAACTCGCCCTTTAGCCATCCGGCGATCAGCCAAATGATGGCAACGGCCGTCATCACAAGATAGAACAAAGCTAGAGTTGGCTGGTGTACTGTTCCATAGGCAAGCGTCGCCAGGGCGACGATCACCAATAACGAAACAAAGATCGAGCTATTGAGAATCTTCATTGTGCTGCCAACTCAAAATCGTCATACCAGAGACTCCCAAGAAGCGGGCAGCCATCGCCGCAGAAGACACGTGTGGTTCGGAGCGATATCGCCGTACAATTCTCAGGCGTTGTGAAGTCAACGGTGATCTGCTGCCAATCATTGGTCCCCTGCGGCATCGGCTGGCTCGAAACGATGAGCCTGTCGTCGATCGCATTGGTGACATCAAGCTGCGGCGGGCCGGCGCTTCGCAAATTCTCGGTACGCACCCAAAATGTCAGTCGATATTTCTTTGAAGGTTTTACAACTACAAGCTGGGACGCCGTGAAAAGTTCCTGAGCCGAATGGTTCTTAAAATTCAGCCGAAGACTCTTTGATCCGGTGTGCTTAACTGCCCCGTCCCAGGTCACGTCAACCTTTCCCTGCTTAGGAAACTGCCAGCCAAAGTATGAACGTTCCGACGTCTTCACGATCCGTTCAAATCCGGGATTCGTTACCTGTTCTGCCTGTGCGTCGGCATCGATATTAAGCTGCCGTGAGAATTCAAGGGCTTGGGGAAAAGCACGCTTATCAAAAAGGCCTTGAACAACTACCGACGATATCTGTGGAAACTTAGCCTTATCCTCATCGCTTAGCTTGTTCCAAATACGCAGTGCATCGGCGGGTTGTCCTCGCTGGGCGTAGAACATAGTGAGTCCGACGAGTACGTCCGGCCCGTCTGCAGCGAGCTCTTCAACTTTTGCAGGGTCGTGATCAAAGTAATCCCACGCAAGTCCAAAGACCTGCATTCTGTACTTGTAATTATTGACCGTCGCAAGCTTTAGCTGGGGCATCGCTTTCTCGACATCGCCTTCCCGAATATAGAAATTCCCGAGCTGCCAACGCGGTATCGTATAGGAGGGAGCTAGGTCTACGGCGTGTTGGAATGCGGTCTCGGCCCGATCTGCATTGCCGGCCTGTTCGCTAGCTCGGCCGAGCTCGATCCACCAACGATAATCGAACGGCGAAAGGACAACGGCCTGCTCCATCAGCGTCATCGATCGCTTTGCTGATTCCGGTGAGAACGCTTGGCGTTCGATCCCCGAAGCGAGCCAATAGGTCATCGGGTCAGACGGCGAAAAACTCCTTGCGGAAGCCAGAAGTTCCGAAGCCGCGGGATCGGACGGCGGCGTCATTTCGGCGATCATATTGCCGAATTCGCGGCGGACGGACATCCAGCCGATAGAAAATACAACGACCATCGCAACTGCAATGCCGATCCTTTTTCCAGTCGAACGCGATGAGATGTGGACGAGATCCGAAGTCATTCCTTTTTAAGATCGAGAGACACGAAAGATTGCCTGATTTTAGCAAACTTTTCGCGATTTGCATTTTCCGCTCAACCTTTCTAGGTTTTAATTGTGTTGATCGACTTAAAGAAGCTGGCTGCGACAGTGATACGAAGGCTAAAACGTGAGTATCCGGACGCGCACTGCGCTCTCAACCATACGAACGCATTCGAGTTGCTTATCGCAACTATCTTGTCCGCTCAATGCACGGATGCCCGCGTGAACATCGTAACGGCGGATCTTTTTCGGAAGTATCGCGGCCCCGAGGCATTCCTACTCGCCTCGCGGTCCGAGCTTGAGCGGGATATTCGTTCGACAGGATTTTTCCGGAACAAGGCAAAGAACATTCAGGCCGCGTGCCGGCGGATAGTTGATGTTTACGGCGGCGAAGTCCCAAATCGGATGGATGATCTTCTCACGCTCGGCGGAGTCGCCAGAAAGACCGCAAACGTCGTGATGGGCAATGCATTCGGTATTGCATCGGGCGTCGTTGTTGATACGCACGTTTCGCGGCTCAGTCAGCGCCTTGGCCTCACAAAAAACAAAACACCCGAAAAGATCGAGAAAGATCTCGAAAAAGCAGTTCCAAAAAAAGACTGGATCATGCTGCCGCACTGGTTGATCTCGCATGGCAGAGCGATCTGCATCGCTCGAAAGCCTAAATGTCTTGAATGCGTTTTTTCCGATATTTGCCCGTCAAGGGTCATCTTTTTCCCCGACACGATCAAACGGCCATAAAGTGAAGAGAACCTCCGCGAAAAGAATACGTGCTTGCCGACAAAGATCAGCAAGCACGTAGGTCAAGTACCGTAAAATTCGCTAGAACCTAGCGATTGGGAGCTTGCGGCAGTGGAGGCATCTGATCTTTCGGGAAACGCGGAAGCAGTTCATCACGCATAGCAAGCGTGTAAACGGCCGCTGCGAAGATGATCGCCGAGGCCTTCACATCCGGCTCGATAATACGTTCGTACGTATCCAGGTTCGTGTGCCAGGTTACGCCGAAATATTCGATCGGATCCTGCGAACCGCCGATTCCCGGAAGCCCGGCATGATTGAACGAAGTGCTGTCGGTGCCGCCGAGATTACGGCTCTTTGTAGCGGTAACGCCTGCGAACCCGAGATCCTCGAACGGTTTCAGTGCATCGTTAAGAACCTTAGCAGCCTCGTCCGGTCCGAAAATCGACATCGCACGAACACGGCCTGTTCCGCTATCAATGTTGAAATATCCGCCGAATTTCGAAAACTCAGGCTTCGGATCCTCTGCAGAGCCGAAATGCGATTTAACATACGCCTGCGAACCGAGCAGTCCCTGCTCCTCGCCGCTCCAGCAAGCCACGCGGATAGTTCTGCGCGGTTTAACACCGATCGCCTTCAAAATACGTGCAGCTTCCATCATCGTCGCGCAGCCGACTGCGTTGTCGGTCGCACCCGTTGCCGAATGCCATGAATCAAGGTGGCCGCCAAGCATGATCACTTCGTCTGCCTTGTCGGATCCGGCGATCTCACCGATCAGGTTGTAGCTCGTAACTCCCGAAGGAATCACGCGGCTCTGGAGGTTGAATTCCAGTCTGACAGGCGTCTTGTCCTGCAGAATACGGTAGATGCGGCCAAAATCTTCGTTCCGCATCACGACTGTCGGGATGACCTTCGAGATATCGAACGTCCGGTTATTGAAGGCCCGCACTGCACCGCGATCAAGCTGCGATTCGTTGATGCGAACAAGAGCCCCGTTATCGAGGAAAAACTTGTCCAACTGTTCATCAACTTCGCGTGCGGTCAAAGCCCCTGGCCGCGGAGCCGGCCTTGCACCTTGCGGGAAACGAAACGCAGGGCCGCACTCGCCCGGCTTCTTGGTTGGATCCATTCGGCACTTGAGCGTTTCCATCGGAATATGCTTCGGCATCGGTTCCGTCGATTGATCGATGAACGCCGGCAGTCCAACCAGGACCATCTTTCCTTTCACGGCCGACTTTATACTGTCTAAGTAAGCATTGAGTTCAGCCTCCGTCGGCCCCTGCTTGATCTGCGGATTTTCTGCCGACGGGAATGTCGGTGTCACAACGCTCACGACCTCGCCAGTAACCGGGCCTTTCGTCGAAGGCGTCCAAGCAAGAACCTCGTAGGTGAGAGTGTCTTCCTGCGGCGACAGCATCAAGCCGGTGTTACGGCCATTCTGCCAACCGGGATGGCCAAATTCCCAAGGCTCTAGAAAAGCCCTATCAAAGCCCCAGTTCAACATCTCCGCAGCTCCCCACTTTGCAGCATTGACGTGATTCTCGCTTCCTGTGAGACGCGGTCCGTAAATATCCGTGAAATAATGCATCACACGCATTATCTTTGAGTTTTCGTTCTCTTCCTTTCTGATGCGCGCATAAACGTCCGCAGTGTCACCGGATTGTGCAGTGGCTGCCTGCGGAAGCATCATCAACTGAAAAAGCACAAGGACGACAAGCGCCCTAAGACCATTTTTTTTCATAGAGTTAAGTATTCCTCGCGGGCGTTTCGCCGGATCAGAAGATGCGCTACGCACGGACTATCTTGATTTATTTGAAGTATGTCTCTTCGAGGTTTAATACTATCCAATTGCGTAAAAGTTTCAAACTTGCGGGCGAAGGCGGTCCAGAAATGACCGCCGGAAAGATGGTCTCAAAATAAAAAAGGCTGCCAACATCTGCTGGCAGCAGGATTGAGCGGTTAGACTCGGAGAGAAATCGCAATGTCGTTGGCCTTCGAGAGCCAGGAGCCATCATTGGGGCTTGTCGATGATCTCAAAGTGCCCGGGAGACGCGTAACCAACGGTCTTTCCCTGACTGTTTAAAAGGTTCACATTGACCCAGCCTCCGGTTTTTCCATATTCGGAGATAGAACGCAGGAACTCTTCGCGTTTTTCGTTCGTCATGGTCTCCCAAGACGGTAAGACAACGCCGTAGAAGGTGTCTCCGCTCTTTTTCGCGAGCCTAAGATTTTCTTTGAATGGAACTTGGTCGAGCTTCACCATGACCACGCCTTTTGAGAACGTCGTGTCCTCCTCAATGAACCAGGTCGCCCACACATACACTCCAACGGAGATAGTGATCAGGACCGTCGCTCCGATCAGCAGGAACGGATTGATTCCGAAGCATTTTTCTCGAACTACTTCGAGCAAAGATCTGCGAGTCTTGATCGCCGCGACCGAAGGTTCGATCCTATGAGACGAAAGATCGATCTTTTCGATCGGCTGTTCGATATGTTCCGACCGTGGTTCGACAGGATCATCACATTCGTCCCGACTCACAGAGGGATCGATCAGATGACGCAATGTCGTATCCAACTCAAGGGTTCGGGCGGCTGCCTCGGATACGGCCTGATCATCGAGCGAACCGTACTTCTCATGAGTAACGGCAGCACCTGAGGCAAGCCTTTCTTTATCAAGAAGCCGGATGTAGGTATTGCTCACGCTCACGTTGCATTCGATGGCCGCGGTGATGACCGTCGGAGCAAAGAACAACTCGGCGATGTTTTCCTTGAAGAGCCGAATCCGGCCGAAGAAGTCACTGCGGATCAATGCATCGAACTGCGAAGCGTCTTCGGCCTCTTGCTGAAGTTCCCTGAAGCTTGCTGCGGCGAGGACGATGTTCTCTTCGTCGTCGGCAGAATAAAGCGGAATGCTCGACCAATCTGCATAGAGGGCCTTTATGTGGCCGAACATCTCTGAGCCGCTAAACAGGAGCTTACGAGTATCATCTTCGACCGCACGCGAGAACAGCCTCGTCACTATATAGTCGAATTTGCCGCGCACGTTCTCGTTGTACGGCAGATTCCTATAGAAACGTGCAAGTGCAAGCATCGCCTGCGAACTGAGTTTCGGACGGCAATTTTCGCAATATCTGCGGAGTGCGGCGATCGAGATCTCAGCATCACGCTTTGCAAGGACCGAGCACCACGCTTCGATCTCCTGCATCAATTGAAATTCCGATTCCTTGTGGGCATCAGATGATGAATCTTCGGCAACCTGCATGAATTTATGCAATGCCTTTTTTACGCTGAGATCGTCGTAGGTTTTGGGGATGATCTTTAAGTGTTCCCGTTCTAGTGCTGAAACGACGTGTTCCACCAGCTGAAGGCTCATCACCTCGCCGTTAGCGCGCTTCTTGAAGAATTCTTTGTCAGAGGTCGGACGGCGGATCTCAATGGTCTCATCGCTGCCCATCAGCTGCATATCGGCAACGTCAGGCGCATCTGCTTCGATCTTTTCGGCCGTTTGGTATATGAGTTCGTCGCGTGAGGGATCACTTTCGCTCCGTCGCAATACGGCATCTGACCGGCCGTTCGAATGATCGTCGAGCTCAAGGTGTGCAACTTCACTATCGAGATGATCGGATGCAGACTCCGTCCCGAATCCTTCAACCTCTTTGGCTCTGGCTTCGAGCGCGTCGAGGAATGTATCCTCGAGCAGGTTCTCTTCTTTTAACTCGAGAACGAGATCTTCAAAGATGTTCATAGCTCGTACCTATCTGACTGGGAACTAAGGGTGAGGATAAAAAGCATTTACGGCAGGATCTGGCGAATTTCACCTGATTGATCGATCTCGTATTTGTAAACAACACCTTCAGTGGCAACGTTTCGCGTCGCCGTGATCGTGTATCGGCCGCGAAGATCGGTGTCCGTTGGGGTTCCGGGCATTTCGAAGACAAATTTGCCGCGGATGAGCTGGAGCCCGCTGACGGTTCCGAGCGCATTCGATGATGCTGAGTTTAGCTCTGCAAGCCGGGCAAATCGGCCGTTCTGCGACATAAAGCTCATTTGGGTCGAGGACATTGTCCTCATCGTCGCGAACGTGTTGCCATTTTCGGCAGCTCTTGTCGCTTTCTGTAGGGCCGGAACCGCCAATGTTGCGATCACACCGATCACCGCTACGACAACGAGTAGTTCAATTAATGAGAATCCGCGTTGGTCTTTCATAGATCTAAACCTCTAGATCCCGAAAAGTGACATTATTTGTCATATCAAATTGACAAGTTGCGGCAACAAAGCCTGTAGTATTTGGTCTATTCAATGCTTTCTTTGCCGGTGGACGTCGGGGGCGTCCGAAACCGCAAGTTATCCAGCAAAAGTTGTGCCAGCGAGATTTCGACTTATTTTAACGCCCAAAAAAATGGGGGTATTGTTTGCATCTTTGTTTTTTGATAGATTTGGACATACGCTGATTTTCTTTGCCCCCGCGTGCTGGCGGTCTGGGCATTCCAATTTGGAGTGAAACGAATTGACCGCAGTCATTGACAAGACCCTGGAAACCTACGGAATTGATAACTGGGGAGCCGATTATTTCGGTATTAACAAGAAAGGCAATCTGATCGTTCGAGCACCCGAGAACGAAGCTCTTACGGCCGACATTAAAGAAATAGTGGACGACCTCCAGAAAAGAGGCGTTAGTTCACCTGTCCTCTTGCGCTTTCCCCAGCTTTTGTTCGGCCAGATCCGCAAACTGCAGGTCGCATTCCGTAAATCTATCAAAGAGTTCGAGTACGAAGGCGATCATCTGTGTGTTTTTCCGATGAAGGTCAACCAGAATCGGTCCGTGATCGAGGAGTATCTTCGTGAAGGCTCGCGATATAACTTCGGCCTCGAGGCAGGTTCGAAAGCCGAACTGTACGCGGCCCTTGGGCTCGAACAAGCAAAGGACTCCCTTCTAGTCTTGAACGGCTTCAAGGATCGCGAATTCATTCAGCTTGCCTTTGCCGGAGCGGCCGCCGGCAAGAACGTCGTGATCGTGATCGAAAAGCTCAGCGAGCTCGAACATGCGATAGCAATTGCCGATGAGACCCAGAAAGCGAACCCCAATATGAAGATTCCGATGCTGGGCGTTCGGGTCAAGCTTTATGCAAAAGGGTCGGGAAAATGGGAAAAATCCGGTGGCGAGGCAGCGAAGTTCGGCCTTACGACCACAGAGATCCTTGAGGTTATTCGGCGATTGCAAGAGACGGGCCGCACCGACCTGCTGCGGCTTCTGCATTTCCACATCGGCTCTCAGCTGACCGACATCAAGCGTATCAAGAACGCCATGAAGGAAGCGGCGCGGACCTATTCGAAGATCCGCCAGATGGGAGTTCCGATCGAGTATCTTGATGTAGGCGGCGGAATGGCGGTGGACTATGACGGCTCACGCACAAGTTTCGAATCCTCGGCGAACTACAACGCTCGGGAATTCGCAAACGATGTGATCTATGTGATCAAGACCGTCTGCGATGACGAGAACGTACCCCACCCGACCATCATCCAGGAGTCCGGACGATATCTTTCCGCTTACCACGCAATTTTAGTTACGAATGTGCAGGACGAGATCGAGACCGTTGTCGAGGACCTTACTCCGTTGAATATGTCCGGCAGCGTACCGGAAGTGGTCCGCGAACTTCACGATCTGCACGAAACGATCAATGCGAAGAATTATAGGGAGTACTATCACGACGCTCTCGAACATCGTGAAGAGCTCTTTACGATGTTCAACCTTGGCCTAATCTCTCTCGAAGACAAGGGTGCGGGCGAAGTACTCTTTTGGGACATTTGCGAAAAGGCCGATGGCTATGCGCAATTGAAGAAGTACGTCAGTGAGGAATTCGATGACCTTCGGCGCTTGATGTGCGCGAAATACCTTGCGAACTTCTCCGTCTTTCGATCGATGCCCGACAACTGGGCTCTCGAACAGCTCTTCCCGATCGTCCCGATCCACAAGCTCAACAAAACGCCTACAGAATTCGCGACGCTTTGCGATATTACGTGCGATTCGGACGGCATCGTAGATAAATTCGTCGATCTGCACGACGTCAAACCCGTCCTTGAGCTTCATAAGCTCGTAAAGGGCGAACCTTACTACATCGCAATGATGCTCGTCGGAGCATATCAAGAGGTTATGGGGAACAACCACAATCTCTTCGGCGTTCCGCACGAAGCCCACATCTTTATCGGTGACGACGGATACATCATCAAAAAGGTCATTTTCGGTGCTACGCTCGGCGACGCCGTCTCGAGCGTACGCTACGACGCCGTTCAATTGCATGATACCTTCCGCAGGGCCGTCCTACAGAAGATAAAGGACGGCGACCTCAGCTCGGAAGAAGGAAATGACCTTATCCATTATTACGAAAGCCAGGTGGACAGCTACACCTACTTAACACCGCACTTTCTCGCCGCCAAAGAGAAGGCAGTCGGTTCGACGAAATAAAAATCCCAGGGAGACATTATGGTAGCTCAAAAAAAATCAAAAGCTTCGAAATTCTTATCTGTGCCGACTCGGCCGGTCCCTATCGACCGCGACCGCTCGGTCGCGGGGCTTTTGGAGAAAATGGAAGGTGCCGGCTTCGGCGCCAGACAGCTTGCAGAGGCACATCGAATTTGGCTCGACATGCTCGATGATAATTCGACGATCTATCTCTGCCTCAGTGGAAACGTAATAACTGCCGGTATGCGCCGTTTACTTTCCTATGTGATCAAGAACCGGTTCGTTGACGTGATCGTGGCTTCGGGCGCCGTTCTCTATCACGATATACACGAAACTCTCGGCCGAGAACATTACCAAGCTCATCCGAGCATGATGGATGAGGATCTCGCCGCGGCGTCTGTAACGCGCCTGGGCGATGTGCTCGGAAATGCTGAAGAGTATCAGGAAGCGGACGAATGGATCGGAAGCGTTGTAAACCAACTTGATCTTACGCGAAGCTATTCCTGCCGCGAATTCCTTCACCTTATGGGACGTGAACTCTCTGAGATCGCGCATGAAGACGGCGTTCTCACGTCGTCATATAAGTCCCGTATCCCGGTCTTTTGCCCAGATATTTCCGGTTCTGAGCTCGCGATCGGGCTCGCACGCGTAAAATTCGAGAAAAAGATCCACGTCGGCTTTGACCTCGGCCAGGATACGCTGGATATGACCCAGATCAACGCAAAGTCGCGAAATTCCGCAATGATCGCCTGTGGGAGCACTTCGAGCCAGGGAATGGTGAACCTTACGGAACTTTCTTCCTACATTTCGCGTGGAAACGTACGAGGGCATAAGTATGCGATCTCGATGTCGACGGATTCCGTACCCTTGGATCAGCGTACGCCGAGCTATGGCAGCAACCACACCTGCACGTTCGGCAAGCTGCACAAAGGCGCGACGACAGCTTATGTCCCATGCGATCCGTCGATCGCATTGCCAATGATCATCACGGCGTTGTCACAGACCGCGGCAAAGTTTATGAAAGGCCGCAAGCGCCCGAATTTTGCGTTCTCGGGCCAGACGATGACCATCGATGTGCCATAAACTATGAGCAAATCTGCCAGTCTTCCGATGAACTTCGGCGGTATCGAAGATGAGAAATACTCAGGCCTCGATACCGCTGAGATCGTTGTATGGCCAGTCTCATACGAAGGAACGGTCTCGTACGGCACCGGAACAGAGGCCGGTGCGATGGCGATCGTCGATGCCTCGCGCAATATGGAGCTTTACGAGGAGGAGACCGATGCCGAGGTCTATAAGCTTGGCATACACACTCTTCCTGAATTCATACCGCGGCCAACCCCTGCCGAGATGATGAATGATCTCTACGGAGAGTCGAAGCGCCTTCTTGAACTTGGTAAATTCATCTGTATGCTCGGCGGCGAGCACTCGGTCTCGGCACCTGTGATTCGCGCACACGCTGAAAAATTCGAGAATATCAGTGTGCTTCAGATCGACGCTCACGCAGATCTTCGCGATTCGTACGACGGAACGGAACACTCCCATGCCTCGATAATGGCGCGTGTCGTCAAGGACCTGAAGATACCCGCCGTGCAGGTCGGTATCCGCTCGATCTCGGCCGAAGAAGCGGTTTCGCTCAAAGACGGCCTTCCGACCAAGATCTTTTGGGCGCGTGACATCGTCGGCCGAACGGATTGGATCGACGAAGCCATCAATTCCCTCACCGACAACGTATATCTGACAATAGACATCGACGGCCTAGATCCAAGCATCGTACCAACGACAGGAACACCTGAACCGGGCGGTTTGGGATGGTACGAGACGTTGACGCTCATCCGCAAACTCGCTGAAAACAAACGTGTAATCGGAATGGACCTTGTTGAATATTCATACGTGCCGGGGCAGGATTCCGTGGCATTCCTCTGTGCGAAACTTGTATATAAATCTTTTGCGTACGTCTTTAACGGACGAACTCCGAAGGTGGGGCTCGCCGTAAGTTAGTTGTTTGATACCGAAGTAAATACCCTCGAACCGAGTTCCCCAACTTTCGGAACCTCGATCCGTCATTCTTTGTAAATTTTATCTTCTTTGTGGAGAACAGATCATATGCGTAATGGAAGAATTATTTTGATCACGGCCATCGCGGCCGCGGGACTGAGTTTCTCGTGTGCCGGCGGCCTCTTGCCCGGTACAGAAGTGGCTCCGCCGAGCTCGAATAATGCGCCGCCGGCCGCACCAGTCGTTGTAAACGGCGTTCGCACATCGTATGCCGACGTGGTCGAGAAGACTTCACCTGCTGTCGTGCAAATTCGGATGGAGAAAAAGCAGGCGGCCGACACCGGTTCCATGCAAATGCCTTTCGGCGACGACTTTTTTCGTCAATTCGGCCAGCCGGCACCAAATCGCGGTCCGCGGATCGAACGAGGTGCAGGTTCGGGGGTCATCGTGAATTCCAACGGCACGATCCTTACTAACAATCATGTCGTTGACGGGGCCGAGAAGATCACGGTTTATACGAGCGACAACAAGACCTACGACGCGAAAGTAGTGGGAACCGATGCTCCCAGCGATCTTGCAGTGATCAAGATCGAAGCGGAGAATCTTCCGTTCTTGACCCTCGGCAATTCTGACGAGGTCCGCGTAGGAGATATTGTCCTGGCTATCGGCAATCCCCTCGATATCGGTGAGACCGTTACGGCAGGCATTATTTCCGCAAAGGGCCGTCGTACGGGTTTGAGTGACGGAAGCTTTGAGGATTTTCTTCAGACCGACGCTCCGATCAATCGCGGCAATTCGGGCGGCGCGCTCGTAAACCTTAACGGCGAACTCATCGGCATCAACTCGCAGATCCTTTCGCCCGGCGGTTCGATGGGCGGCAATATCGGCATCGGCTTTTCGATCCCGTCGAATATGGCGAAGAGTGTGATGGAACAACTCCTGAAGGACGGAAAGGTCCACCGCGGAATGTTGGGTGTAACGATCCAAAATATCACCGACGACACCGCAAAAGCACTTGAACTCGGCACAACCGAGGGCGTGCTTATCAGCGGCGTAAAGGCAGGCAGTGCCGCAGACAAGGCGGGCCTCAAACGCGGTGATGTCATAACCGCGATCAACGGCGAAAAGATCGAGGACACAAATGCCCTCCGCAATAAAGTTGCTGGAGCTCAGCCTGGTACCGAGATCAAGCTCGCGATCAACCGCGGCGGAAGTTCGATGGACATAACGGCGACTCTTGACGAATTTGAGACGCCGGCTTCCGACAAGAACGATCCGAACTCTCCGACAGAAGGCCCGGCGAACGATAGTTCGGGCAAGCTCGGTGTCGTCTTGTCGCCCGTTACACCGCAGGTACAGAAGCAGCTCGGACTCGATTCTACCGAAGGTCTTGTCGTAACCGATGTCGATCCTGCGGGCCCGGCGGCATCTGCGGGAATCGGCCGCGGAGATGTCTTGCTTGAAATAAACCGAAAGCCGATCACCTCGGCTGCCGACGTAAAGAACGCTTTGGCAGACTCCAAAGATAAACCCGTTCTCCTGCTCGTATCACGCCGGGGTCAAACGATCTACTTGACGATCCGACCTCAGTAGTTACAGAGGCATTCGTTAGTGGCGGGAGTTTCACGACTCCCGCCATTTTTTATTTCGATCGGTCACTGGCCAGACCGAACCAGAACTTTGTCGATCAGTTCATCCACGACCTTTTTCTGTATCTGGCCCGGCAAGTGGGCAAGGCAGTTTGCCGCTCCACACGCTGCGGCGAGCCGAGCCGTTGCAGCCGAGTCGAGCCGCCTCCTCATCGCGACGGCGAGGCCGGCGACCGTAGCATCACCACATCCGACCGTTGAGGTGACATCGACCTTCGGCGGCGTTACGAAGACTGGCTCAACTTGACCATCCCAGTAGGCCAAACCGTCCGCACCCAGCGTTAGGCAGACGGATCTTGCCCCTCGGTCTGTCAATGTCTTCATCGCCGTCAAGGCATCGCCTTCACCGGACAATGCCATGTCCGCAGCCTTTTCGGCCTCACTTTTGTTTGGCTTGATCAGATCAGGACAACCTTCGATCGCGGCCGTGAGAGCTTCTCCGCTGGTATCGACAATGACCTTTGCACCACAATTTCTTGCCGATGCGGTCAGCGACCCGAATTCATCCGTCGGCACTCCGGGCGGAAGGCTTCCTGAAAGCACAACGACCGTGCCGTCTTCCGCCGCTTCAAACGCTTCCGTACACGCCGAACGAAACTCAGTCAGTTCGCCTGCATCAACGATCCCACCCGGTTCAAGAACTTCGGTGATCTGGCCACCATCATCGATGATCTCAAGATTAGTACGGGTCACCGACTGTGTTCTCACCGACACGACCTTGATCCCAAGTTCGGAAAGCTGACGCTCTATCTCATCACCCGTTTCGCCGCCAAGAAGTCCGACCCATAGAACTTCTTCACCGAGTGCCTTCGCGGCCATCGCGACATGAGCAGCCTTGCCGCCTGCAAACGCTTCCGAAGAACGAACCCGGTTAACTTCGCCGAGAACAAGACTCTCCACACGAAGGCGTTTGTCGATCGCAGGGTTTGCGGAAACACAGATGATCATTGCTCTGCCGCTCTCCGAAGAGCGGCGATCTTTTCGGGACTCGTAACTTTGAGCGAGTACTCAGCGTCGAGGTCGGCACCGCCCATATAGACGCGCTCATTACGAAACTCCATCCCGCTTTCCGTCGAAACAAAGCCGGTCGCATGGATCTCGCGAACGCCTGTTCTTCGGATCACCTCGCTCACATTACCTTCGCGAATTTCACCACAAGCCATGATCGTAATTCGTTCCGAAGCTCGCCCAACAAGCTCCCGGATCAGTTCAACGCCTTTCTCTGCGACTGATTTTTGACCTGAGGTCAATATTCTGTCGATGCCTATGTCAACAAGGGTTTCCATGGCTTCGAATGGGTCGCGTGTCATATCAAAGGCCCTGTGAAACGTTACGGACATCGGGCGAGCTATCTCGACAAGTTCGCGAGTCCGTTCGCGATCGACCGAACCGTCCGCATTCAAGATACCGATCACAACACCATCGGCACCAAGGCCTTTCGCAGCGAGAATATCGCTCTTCATCACTTTGAATTCGGTATCCGAATACAAAAAATCACCGCCGCGGGGTCGTATGATCACGTGCAGCTTGATCGAGAGGCTGTCTCGAGCGACCTCTATCGCACCTGCGCTCGGCGTTGTACCGCCTTCGACGAGGTTGTCGCAGAGTTCGACTCGGTCCGCACCGCCGATTTCGGCAGCAACGGCGGATTCGACCGAATCTACACATACTTCCAACAGCGGTACTCTCTTCGTGTTACACATCAAGCCTTCCCTTCACTCAAGCTCTCACATCATCACCGAACAATGATCTCGTCCGCAAATATCCACGATTCCCCGCCCGCACCGTTATGCCCGGGCGGCAGTTTCCCGAACTGCACAGCGCTTACCCTTACATACCTCGCGGCGATCGACTTCTGCGACTTGAACGTTATCGTTCGAATGGAAGTGTCCATATCCATGGCATCCGCTCCCGTATCGATGGTCTTGAGGTCAACCCAAGTCTCCATATCCTCCGAAGCGGACATACTCACTCGTCGAGGCAGCACGATCCAAGAGCTGCTCTGTTGAAGGAAATTCACGGAGACCGAAGTCAATTTTCTCGGCCTGCCAAGGTCGATGACCGCATCAAGATCGGCACCTTGCCAGCCCACCCAAATGCCGTCGTTATGATCGCGGCTCCCGACTATCCCGTCTATTAGCGCCGCCTCACCTGCTTTGGCGTAGCGCGTGTCAATAGGATTCGCGTATTTGATAGACCCTCCAATGGCAGCATTCGCGGTAAGGGCGACTTGTTTCGAAAGATCAACCTGCCTGCCGTGACGGAATGGTGCAACTTTGATAAGGGCCGGCCGCGAGACATCAAACAAGTCCGTGAACGACCGCGACCTTATCGAAGGTTCGCTGCCATCGGTCGTGTAGTGGAACTTTATGTCCTTGAAACCTTTAGCGGCCGTCAACCGCCACGCTGCAATTGCCGGCACCCATGCGATTCCGTACTCGGCCAAGGCCTTATCTTCCGGCCCATAGGCGATGCCGAGCAGATCCACGTATGCGTAATGCGCGGCCATTCGGCGCTTGAGGTCGTCGAAACTGCCGCCGTTGCCCGCCCAGGTCACCTCCGCAAATGCCTGAAGCCGCGGATAAAGTTTCGATTCTGCGTTTACCGGCGTCACATTCTCGGTCCAAAGCGGACACTCGGCACCGAGGACCAGATCTCGATTCTCAAAATAAGTCGGGACAGAATTCAGATCGGTAAGAACAACGTCCCTGAGGGTCTTGTTCTTTATCGGTGTGTCGAAATAGAACGGCCCTGCGACGATCATGCGATGCCCGCGGGCCAAGGCCTTGGCAGCTTCAGCATTTCCACGCCAAACCTCAACGACGACGTTCCTGTCGGCGCCGCCTTCGAGGATCTCGTCCCAACCGATCAGCGTTTTACCTTTTGATTCGAGATATTGCTGAATTCGCCTGATGAAATAGCTTTGGAGTTCGTGTTCGTCCTTTAAGCCCTCGGATTTTATTCGGTGCTGACACCGGGAGCATTCCTTCCAGCGATCTTTCGGCACTTCGTCGCCGCCGATGTGAATGTAAGGCGAAGGGAACAACGCGATCACCTCGTCCAAGACATCCTTCAAAAAGTCGAAAGTGTTCTCATTGCCCGCACAGAACACATCCTTGTGAACGCCCCATTCCGCCGTTACCTTTAGCGGCTTCTGACGGCACGAATATTCGGGGTATGCGGCCAAAGCGGCAACGCTGTGTCCGGGCATTTCGATCTCCGGGATCACCTGCACATTTCTGACGCGAGCGTATTCGACAACTTCGCGTATCTGCCGCTGTGTGTAATAGCCGCCATACGTTGAACCGTCCGCCTCTTTGCGCCAAGCTCCGACAGCAATAAGCTTTGGATATTTTTTGATCTCGATGCGCCAACCCTGATCTTCGGTCAAGTGCCAGCGAAACGTATTGATCTTGTAATACGAAAGCAGATCGATCTGCCGTTTAATGAATTCAACGGGGAAAAAATGCCGACCGACGTCCAGCATATGTCCGCGATAAGAATATTCAGGTTTGTCGTTGATCACTAAGGCCGGAATCGAAGCGACGCTTCCTCTTGTGCGCGGAAGGATCTGACGAAGTGTCTGCACTGCCCAGAAATGGCCCTTTGAATTGCTCGCTTCAATAACGACGCGGCTCTCGCTTACAGTAAGGCGATAGGCTTCGTCGCCCACAATGTTCGGGTCAAAACGAATTTCGATCCTGTTTTTTCCATGCCTATATCTAGAGATAGAGATACCCGTTTGAGCTCTGACCGTATCCCGAAGATACTCTGCAACTTCTCTCGAACGATCATCGGTGGGCGAATCGACGGTCGTTGACCTGTCGAGCAGGAACACGCCGACCCCCCGCCTGAGACTTTGCGGCCTTGGAATAATGTCGTACTGCGCACGCAAGGCTGTCGGCACCGCCGCAAAGAGCACAGCAGCTAACAAGTATGTTCTAACGCCAACGATCCTCGGGTCTATCACCTTGCTTCCAGCAACCTCAGCGCATTTTCTCTATAGAGCTTCTTAAGCACATCGTCCGGCAGATCGATACCATAGATCTGCCACCTGCCTTGACGCGAAGCATGCGAAGGATAATCAAAGTATTCGTCCCGCGTTTCGAGAAAGCGAAAATGAAGCCGATACATTTCGATATCCGGGACAAGATCCGTTCCGAACACGATCCGATCCGCATACTTGAGGAAGAATTCCCGGGATGTGTAAGGCTGGCGGCCAAGTTCCGCTGTTCGCGCACCGATATCGACAAACAGGTTTGGATTCAGATCGAGGAGACGCCCGACATACGCAAGGTCCTCTGACTTCTCAGCCAAGTGTGCGCATACGAATGTCGTCTTTGGATGCCGAGGAAAGACGCTGTCACGCTGAGCCAAAAGCTCATCCTTAGAGAAATGTGAGCCGTAAAATCCCCAATCTGGGTGAGCGGCCAATTCCTCATAACGCTCGTTAAAACGGTCGATCGGCAAAAAGAAGGCGTCGGGATCGGCAGTGTGAAACATCACGGGCATCCCTAATTCACCCGCCTTTTCGAAGAATGGTGCAAGCCGTTCGTCATCTACGCGAAGCATTTCACCGTTCGCATCCCTAAGGGTTAAGCCAAGATCTTTCCAAAGTTTAATGCCGCGAAAGGCGGCATCCGCGAAGCGTTCCAGTCGCTCAAGCGAGCGCTCCCAAAAGCCCGTTTCGTGCTGGTCGCTCCAATCGAACCAAGCGATAGTCTCAAAACGATTCGGTGCGGCGGCCTTGAACTTCCGATGCACTTCGAACGCGGCTTCGCCGGTTTGCATTGTGATATTCACGACCCGCTCGATGTTGCAGGCATCCATGATCGTAAGGACATCTCGAGGAGTCTGCGCGTCTAGGTGATTGTGGTAATCGATACACGGGAATTTTGCCCGCTCAACGGTCGTATTCCGCACGCGGAGACCATGTCTCGGTGCAAAATCCGACAGCGGCAATTCCACGCGTGCCGACGCCGTTACCATGTCAATGAACTTATCTGTATTCTCAGCCATCTACCGCTTCATCGATCGCACCGCCAGAATCCGTCGCCCAAAGCCGTGAAACGACTCTCAATAGAGTTAAGCTGCTCACGATAAAAACGATCAGAAGCGCGAAACCATATTCCATTCTTCCATAGAGAAAGTTGCCGAGCGAAAACAGCGCCGACCACGTCATCGCGCAGCCGGAGACCCATCCGAGCAACGCCGCTGGAATGTTATCTCCGTGCCTGCGTGCGGCCTCTTTTGAAACTCCTGCTTCCTTTCGGATGGTTTCCCAGCCCGGGCCTGCGGGATGAACCTTCTTATAAAACTCGATCAGCGTCTGACGATCGGTCTGCGGGGCAAAGTAGGCAGCGATCAGCCAACAAACGGTCGTAATGATCACCGTTAATATCAGCTTGGGTGCAGATTCCATCGTAAGTATCCCTTCCCTACCGAGTGCGATAAAGCCTACCGACACCACAAAGGAGCTGATCATCGCGACCACCTCGCACCATGCATTTATCCTCCACCAATACCAGCGGAGCAAGTACAGCAATCCCGTACCGGCGCCGACCTGAAGAATAATATCGAATGCATCTTTAGCGGAATCGAGTACGAACACGACACCAGATGAGACAAAGAAGAGCATTATCGTGGCAAGGCGTCCCATCGCTACGTAATGCTTTTCGCTTCCGTCCTTCTTAATGAATCGCCGGTAAAAGTCATGCACGAGGTACGATGCACCCCAGTTCAGATGTGTCAGGATCGTGGAAGAATTTGCCGCAACAAGTCCGCCGACCATCAATCCGACGAAACCGATAGGCAGGAACTTAAGCATTGCGGGAAAAGCGATATCGTGGTTGATCAGACTCGGATCAAGGTGCGGATATGCCGCTTGAATGTCCGACAGCTGCGGATAAATGATGAGCGAACAGAGGCCGACAAGTATCCATGGCCAAGGCCTTAGAACATAGTGTGCGAGGTTGAAAAAGAGTACGGCACCAAGCGAATCCTTTTCGGATCTTGACGCGAGCATTCGTTGGGCGATGTAGCTGCCGCCGCCCGGTTCCGCCCCCGGATACCAGACCGCCCACCATTGGACCGCGATCGGCATTATGAAAACAGCAACGGCGATCTCCCAGTTATTACTGAAATCCGGCAGGATGTTCAGATATTCGATGCCGCCCGGTCCCTTCATCGCCGAAACCTTCTCGACCATTCCGCTTAGACCTCCGACCTGCGGCAAGGTAAGGGCAAAGTAGGCCGCCGCGACGACCGCCGTCATCTTGATAAAGAACTGGATCATGTCGATGACGAGAACGCCCCAAAGGCCGGAATGAGCGGCAAAAGCCACGTTCAAAAGTCCAACAACGAGCAGCGTCTGCCAGCGGTCGAGTCCAAAAAGCACCGCGGCGATCTTGCACGCGGCAAGATTCACGGTAGCCATGATCAGGCAGTTGAACAGCAGCCCCAGGTAAACCGCTCGAAATCCGCGAACCGCCGCGGCCGCAGTTCCTGAATACCGTATTTCGTAGAACTCGAGATCCGTAAGAACGCCCGAGCGTCGCCACAGGCGAGCGTAAAAAAAGACGGTCGCAATTCCCGTCAGAACGAATGCCCACCAAACCCAATTCCCCGCGACACCGTTGCGGCGAACAATGTCCGTTACTAGGTTCGGCGTATCGCTGCTGAACGTCGTTGCGACCATCGACAGTCCCGCAAGCCACCACGGCACGGATCGTCCAGAAGCAAAAAACTCCGAGGTGTTCTTCGATGAGCGTTTGCTCACGAACAATGCCGGAACGAAACAGATCGCAACCGCAGCTATCGCGATGATCCAGTCAATTAGGGTTACTTGCACAAGAAGGTCTCCCGATCTAGTTTGTAAAAACCTTTCACGCCAGCTGACACACGCGGATCTTCGAGGAAGAAACTCGCCGCACAGCTTCTACTGCCGGTGCGAAGGTCCGCCGCAAGTCGATATCATCGCTTGCAAGAAGCGAATCTTTTACCGCAAGGGTGAACGCATTTTTCAGCTCAGTTCCAAAATTGATCTTAGCGATCCCGCTTCGTATCGCATCACGCATCAACTCATCCGGTACGCCCGAGCCGCCGTGGAGCACGAGCGAGGTGTCACCCACCACATCACGTATCTCCCGTAGCCGTGGAAGATCAAGCTTTACCTCACCCTTGTAAAAGCCGTGTGCCGTTCCGATCGCCACCGCGAGAGCATCAACGCCTGTGCTTTCAACAAATGCCTTCGCATCTTCCGGTCGCGTGAAAAAATCCGAGATATTTTCGTTATCGTCATTCTGCGTAACGTGTCCCAATTCCCCTTCGACCGAGACTCCTTCCTTATGTGCAAGCTCAACAACGCGCGAAGTCAGCTCTATATTTTGCTCGAACGGCAGTTTTGAACCATCGATCATTACAGATGAATAGCCGGCTTCAATGCATCGCTTCGCGAGTTCGAAGCTCCCGCCGTGGTCAAGGTGCAACGCTACAGGATGGGACGTCTCGACCGCCGCCGCACCTGCCATCGCGACGATGAGTTCAATGCCGAGATAGTTGATCGTTGATTCCGTCGTCTGCAGGATTATCGAGGCCCCGCATTCATTTGCGGCATCAATGTGCGCCCGCAAAGTCTCCGCATTATAAAAATTCAGAGCGGCGACGGCACGACCAGTTGCCCGTGCCTCGTCGAGAATATTTCGGCTTGAAGTAAGCTGCATTAGTTCTACTTAATGGGTTCCGCGGCCAAATTCCTATGTACGCAGTGCCGCGTACATCAAGAACCTTTCCAGTTCTTCTTGATCAGCCTGGCCGTCCGTGCCGCCGGGCCTCGACGCCGAAAATGCACCGCAGGCATTGCCGATCTTAAGACAGGTCTTAAGGTCCGAGCCGTCAAGGTAGGCGTGGACAAAACCGGCGGCGAAAGAATCACCTGCGCCGGTCGAGTCAACTGCATCGATCTTGAAGCCTTCGACGTGTTCTATTTCATTGTCCCTAAACCCGATCGCGCCTTTTGCACCCAGTTTGATCGCGACGGTCGGAGACAGTCCATTCAAGTATCGTCCGGCTTCTTCTATGTCGCCGGTATCCGCCAAGAGCTTTGCTTCGTCCTCGTTCAGAAACAAAATGTCGGCGTGGCGGCAGATCTCCAACACCTTTTCGTCGCGGCCTTGATCAGGATCCGAATTCGGGTCAAAAGACGTTGTAGCGCCCGCGGCTTTGGCCGAGTCGAGCAAATATGGAAAATCAGGCTGCAAAGCTTTCTGCAGATAGTAGGAGGTCAAATGAAGGTGTCGGTTGTCTTGGAAAATGTTCGCGGGAACTTCTGTAAGTGAAAGCTCGGCGATCGCGCCGAGGAAGGTTACCATGGCGCGATCCTCTGCGGTGCTTATAACGACAGTGACACCGGTCTTTGACTGAACATCGATCTCAATATGGTCGGTCGCGATTCCCCGCTGGACGAGAGATTCGAGACAAAAATGGCCAAAATCGTCATTCCCGATCCGGCTCACGAAGGTTACGCTGTGGCCGAGACGCGCGATCCCGCAAGCGAAGATGGCCGACGCGCTCCCCAGCGCAATGTTGAAGTCGGCGGCAAGAACTTCGGTGCCTAAAACGGGCCCCGTGTTCACGCCCGAAGCGATGAGGTCCACATTCAACTCACCGATAACGACGATGTCTTTGGATTTCGCCACAGCTGTCTCCCCGTCTGTGTCTGGTTATAGTTACATCACTTTCGGCAAATCGGAAAAGCGTAATATATTATAGAAACTTGACGCGAACAAGCAATTCGGCGAAACGAACTTTTTTACGAAAGTGTGCTCGGAAGCCGTACGAACTTGGCTAATGATAGATGCATCGCCCGACCAACTGACGCTCAGCGAGATCCTTCAGCTTTCGCCCTCTGCGAAGGCTTCTTTCGGATTGGAGTTCACGCCGTCCGAGATCGTGCAGCAGCCCGAAACATGGCTCGAAACTCTCCGCATCGTGAAGACAATGCGGTCCCTGATCGCAAGCTTTGTTGATACTTTCAGCCCGACATCGGTGACGCTTATCGGTGCAGGCACTTCGGATTATATCGGCAGAGCGGTCGCACCCCTTCTGAGAAGAAAGTGGAAGGTTACTGCTCAAGCTGTACCTAGCACAGATCTGCTCACAGATATGAAGCCGATGCTTGAGTCGGAGAGAGTCGATCCTCGTCCGTTGTGGATTTCATTTTCGCGTTCCGGTGACAGCTTCGAAGGCGTGAAGGTGCTCGAGACGGCAATTGATCGTTATCCGCAGATCGCGCACCTCATTGTAACGTGCAGCAAGGGCGGCAAAATGGCGAATAAGTTTGCGGCGGGCAAACCCAACGTGTTATGCGTCGTACTCGATGACAAAACGAACGATCGCGGGCTTGCCATGACAAGTTCGTTTACAAATATGGTTGTCGCAGGTCAATGTCTTGCCCACATCAACGACCTGACCGAATTTGAGGGCGTAGTTTCAACGATATCCGCGATTGCGGCAGATCACCTGAGTGATATTGCCGACACCGGACGCAAGATCGCTGCTGATCGTTTCGAACGGATCTGCTTCCTTGGCAGCGGCCCGCTAAGAGCGGTCGCGGAGGAAAGCTCTCTAAAGGTGCTCGAACTGTCCGGCGGATTTCACTCGACTATGTCGGAATCATTTTTGGGCCTTCGGCATGGCCCGCTCTCTTGGCTGAACAAGAGGTCGCTCGTAGTGGGCTTCGTCTCGAACGACGCAGCAAAGCAGAAGATCGAACTCGGCCTTTTGGAGGAAGTTCGAACAAAGGCGGCGGCTGGTTCGATTCTCGCTATCGGCCCGGACTCACTTGACCTGAACTCGATCGCCGACACCACAATAGAGCTTCCCCTTTCAACTCTAGCCGATGATTACCTAGCCCTACCCTATGTACTCTTCGCGCAATGCCTAGGCCTCTATTCATCGCTTACGCTCGGATTGAAACCTGACGCTCCAAGTTCCGACGGCAAGATCCGGCGCGTCGTCTCAGACATCAAGATCGCGTAGCGTAAACGGTTTTTTCTTTTGGAATTCTCCGCCCCGCTTCATCTGCCCACTGCCGCGCGGATACTTGAATCGCTGGCTCTATCTTATGTTGATGCTATTATTGACTTGAATATGGATCAGATTGAACAAATTGCTGTGTTCTTGGACGTCGAGAACCTTATTGGGTTCTGTACGGATCTCCAACTTCCAATTGATGTTGCTGACGTGATAGAAAAACTAAAGGACGATGGACGTATAACAGTCCGCCGATCGTTTGGCGACATAAAGCGTTCCCTAGCAGGAGCTAAGTTAAGTCACGAAGAGGATAAAGTCCGACGAATGCTTCGTGACCATCTCTTCCTCCACGAAGATATTCCATACATTACGCAGTACAAGAATTCGGCTGATATGCGCCTCGCCGTCGAAGCTCTGTACACTGCTTTTACACTTCCAAGCATCTCTAAGTTCGCGATAATTTCGGGTGATAGCGACTATGTTCCCCTGTTTCTAAAATTGAAAGAACAGAATAAGACTGTCATCGGCATTACTGGAAGCGATCGTAGTACGGCTGTAATCTATAGACGAGCGTGTGACAGCCTCTTCTATTTTGAAGATCTGGCTGGATCGTCGATCTCATCGCCTGAATCAGATTTTCCCGAGGTGGACTCGCACCCTAGTGGTGTTCGTCAAGACTCGCCAGAAGACCACATAAGATCTGAACATGTGACCCTTAAAGACGAATTTGCGAGCCTCCTGGTCCGCGCTGTACAGGTCGTCAACAATAGCGGAAAAACAGCATCAATATCTGCTGTCCAACAGCAGATGAGGCAACTCCAAGCCGACTTTGACCATAAACGGGCTGGATTTAGCTCATTCAATGACCTTGTCAGGTATGCAGTCGACAGGCAGATGATCCACTCCGACGATAGCAAGGAAGATGTACTCTCGCTTCCTGGCGAAATTACACTAACTGGCCAAAAGCAGGCAATTTCAACCGCACAATATCGGATGTTCGTGCAGGAACGGCTGAAGTGCCAGTTGCCCGGACCAAATCTTCGTAGCCATATCTGCGAGCAAGCAGCGACCCAGCTGTTGACCTGCTCCCGTAAAATTACACCAGTAGGAAAGCAAGAATCAATTAAGATTGGAGGAGATTCTTGCAATGAGGAA
>CALMYB010000016.1 GCA_937873515.1 uncultured Acidobacteriota bacterium | reverse complement strand
GCCGCGGGCGACAAGGTCGTTCCTGCCGACTACACGGGCGACGGCAAGACGGACATCGCGGTCTATCGTCCATCGACGGGATTCTGGTACGTACTTAGAAGCGAGAACGAGACCGCCTACGGGGCACCGTTCGGCATCTCGACGGACATCCCGGCAGCGGGCGACTATGACGGAGACGGCAAGGCAGACCTTGCGGTCTATCGCCCCGACGCACAAGGGCTGTTCTACATACTCGGTTCAAGTGCGGGCTTCTCCGTCGTGCCCTTCGGCCTTGCCGGCGACGTTCCCGCACCAAGTGCGTATGTGAATTAAGACGGATCACCCCGAACCAATTGCTAATTACTAATTAGATGGACAAGAAAAGGCGGCCTTTTGGCCGCCTTTTCTTGTGTAGGCTAGCGACGAGAACGATTCAAACCCGGCGGAGTGGATTCGGTTATATCGAGATCGGTAATGCTTCCGGTAGGAGTTACTGACACTGGAGCAAACGATGCAAGCTTTGACTGGACGCCGATCGAGTATTGCTGGTTTGAAAGCACATTCTCGAACAGGTAAAACCCGAAGGGGTTGGTCAGTGTTGTAAACGTGAAGCCATTTGGCCCGCTGATCGTAATACGAGCGGTCGAGACAGGTGATCCGTTCGAACGCAGAACACGACCGCTGATCGACACTGGAATCGAGGTCGTAGCCGAAGGCACATAGACGATGCCGGAGTTCGAGCCGGTCGTGCCCAGGGTGTTGGCCGGAAGTACGGTCAATGAGGATAGTACACCTGTCATTGGTTCAACACTGAATTTCGAAATGTTCCGCGAACCTGCATTTGAAACATACAAATAGGAGCCCGCGGGGTTATATACGGCGGCCAGCGACGTTGAACCGGAAGTTCCGAAAGGTGAGCCGGAAACGGTCGATATGGCCGTTGCGGAACCGCTGCCGCTGATCGCTGCAGATACAACGTATGAGCGCGTGCGATTTGGCAGGATCAGGAAGTTTCCGTTCGGATGCAGCTTTGCGGTCGAGGCGAACCCGGTTTCGCCAAATGTGAAAGGGCTGCCGGTGACAGGCGTAGGCACACCGGATGCGAGCGTGTATATCCGCATTGCTGCTTGCCGCGAGCCAAACACCCAAAGTCTGCCCGTTATATCGACATCGACCGGGACAGGATTGCTCGCCCCCGAATCGAATGGATTGCCAGCTATCTCGGTCATCTCGCCAGTAGAAGCATTTATGGAATATCCCGCAAAGAAGTTGCCGCTATTGCCGCCCGCGTAATAATAGGTGCCGTCCGGCGAGAGAGCTGATGCGGCCGGACTGACGCCGGTCGGCATAGCATATGGACTGTTCGGTGCGGGCGTTGCAGTCGTCGGCGTGATCACAAAACTCGCGAACACGTCTGCACCAACTATCAAGGGCGAACCCGAGGGATGTATCTTCAAGGTGCGCTGATTCGCAACCGAAGCGATCGGTGAAAAGGGTGCGATCGCAAGGGTACCGGTCGCCTGATCCACGGAATAGACCGAGATGTTGGACGAGCCGCGATTTGCGACATACAAGAACTTGTTAACGGGATCGAACGCCAAATGTTCGAGATTGGTATTGCCGCCGCCAATGAAACCGGTCGCGATCGGGAATCCATTCAAAAGCGTCAATTCGCCGGTGGTATCGTTAACAGAAAATCCATAGAGCATATTTCCATCCGTTGCATCCACCAATGTGTATACAAAATCGGCCCTTATGGGCGCAGCCGAGGCGAAGAAAAAGAATAGAAGAAGACAAAGTATAGGTACCGAAAAACGCATAGGTCCTCCTTGAAAATGCGAGAGTGTTTTTTTTAAGCGAACAACGAAATTATACGGTTTGCGTTGCGCCTTAACAACCCGCTTTTGGCGATTGCGTGCGCGCCGTTTAGAACAAGAACGCTCCGCACTATTTACAATGCGGAGCGTTCTTCGGAGCCAACTGCGGATGGGCTATTTACATTTTGAATAGCCGCAGTCACGGCAGGCGTCACAACCAGAGACGTGCTCAAGCTGCCCGCCGCATTCGGGGCATTTTGAGATCATCGTGGACATTGAATGTGCATTCTCGACGGTCTGAGCCTTGCCGATCGCTCTTTCGGATTCAGGAAGATTGCGAAGCCGGCGGTCGATCAGAAGCAAGCATTCAGCAACGGCCTGTTCAGGCGACGTTAGAAGCCGCTCATTAAACCAGACTGCGTGTGTTGCGATCACCTTGTTAAGGCTGCTTGCAACTTCATTCACGTCAAAACCGCCGCGCAGCATCTTGGAGGCGAGCAAGCCGACACCTGCCGAGATCGGGCCCGCAACAAAGACTTCGAGGATCCGCTCACCGTCATGGTTGACCGTTACATAGAGATTCTGGCCTTCGAACGGGATCCGCCAAGTCGAACCTTGGAGTTCGCGCGGCCTATCGATGCGGGCGCCATCGTTAGAATAGACGGCGATCTCTTTTCCCGCGGCGAACTCAGTGGCAGCTTCCGTATCTGTTGTAGCTGTTGTTTCCGACGGGGCTGCCATTGCGTTGAGCACCTGACCCTCACGGCTGCCGTCGCGATAATAGCTGACGGCCTTGCATCCAAGTTTGCGAGCGAGGTGATAAAGCTCATCGACAGATTCGACGGTGTCATCTTTCGCGCCGTTGCAGGTCTTGGAGATGGCGTTGTCAACGTGCTTTTGAGCAGCACCGAGCACGCGAACATGCTCTTCGGAACCGATATTCATCGCCGAAATGAAGTGCGCAGGTAGTTCGGATTCATGCTCGACAACATATTCGGCAGCGGCTTCTATCGAAGCCTGATCGGTTTGATCGACCTTTATCCCAAGAGCCTCGGCGGCCGGTGTGTGGACGTAAGTCCTCGTGCCAAGCGTGTCTCGGCGAACGTATGCCCAAGAGAAATTCGGCTCGATCCCTGACGAAGTTTCCGCAACGAGCGAGATCGTTCCCGTCGGAGCAATGGTCGTCACTTCGTAGTTCCGCGGCGTGAGCGGAATGTCACGTGAGATGCCGACATCTTCGTAAAGGAATTTTTCGTAGGCTTCACGGTTTGCTTCGAATTCGGGGAACGTTCCCTTCGTGCGGCCGAGTTCAAGGCTTGCGAGCCAGGATTCACGGCGGACAAAGCCCATGACCTGCTCCATTACCTTCATCGATTCGTCCGAACCATAGGTGACGCCAAGACGCAGGCAGAGGTCAGCGAATCCCATGATTCCGAGGCCGACCGGACGCGTACGTTTGACGACGTCGTCGATCTCGGGCAAAGGGAAGTGGCCGGCGTCAACGACATTGTCAAGGAAACGCGTGCAGATATGCGTAACGCGGGCGAGCGATTCCCAATCCACATAACCGCCGCCGTCGTCGAGCGGTTTGTAGAATTTGGCGACGTCAATAGAGCCCAAGTTGCACGAGTTGTTGAAATGAAGCTGCTGTTCGCCGCACGGGTTGCAGGCGTAGATCGGCCCCATCGATGCCTTCAGGTGATTGTGCCGATTTACCTCGTCGATAAAGATGATGCCCGGTTCGGCGTATTTGTGTGCCGCACCGATAATCCGATTCCAAATGTCGGGAGCAAAGACCATTCCCGGCATCGGCGGTTCTTCGATCACGCAATCCGTCAGGTCGGCCGTTTCGAACGCTAGTTTGTCGGCAAAGCTGACAGGCGTGCCGTCGGGGCGGCGATAGACAGTGTAATCACCGCCTGTGACCGGATCGTGAACGGCCTGTGTCCACGGTTCGCCGTCAAACTCGGTCTGGAACCATGTGCCGCTATCGACCGCATCCATAAAGAGATCGGTCACTGTTACCGAGATGTTGAAATTCGTCAGGCTTGTCTGGTCGTTCTTTGCGTGGATGAATCGAAGAATGTCCGGATGGGCGACCGCGAGAATACCCATATTCGCACCGCGACGAACGCCGCCTTGCTTTACGACTTCGGTCGTCTGATTGACGATGTTCATAAAGCTCACCGGGCCGGATGCAACACCGCGGGTCGAATTGACCATCGCACCCGCCGGACGCAGGAACTCGTACGTCATCCCCGTGCCGCCGCCCGTCTGGTGAATGATCGCGACGTCGCGTGCATGCTCCATTATGCCTTCGATCGAATCTGGAACGTTCAGCACGAAGCAGGCAGCCAACTGACCCTTTGGCTTGCCGGCATTGACGAGGCACGGCGTGTTCGGAACGAACTCACGTGCGAGCATAACCGCTGACATTTCGTTGTAGAACCAATGCTGTTCACCGGGGTTTTTCTCAGCCTTTGACACATGGCCGACAACGCGGCGAACGATGTCCTCCCAAGCCTCGATCGGTTCACCTTTTTCATTCCTAAGGGAATAGCGTTTAGCGACCACCTTCTGGGCGTTGAGCCCGAGCGGTTCAAAGCGGCGCGCCGGCCGTGCTGCGCTCGCGGTGCCGCTGTTTTGATCGTGATCGTTAACGCTGCCTGTTGATGGATCAAGGAGTATGCTCATAGGTTTTTCTCTCGGGTCAGAGTCCTCTTTTGGGGCTGTCAAGGGCTGATGATTCTGCTGGAGTAAGATGATCTTATCACCTAAGCCAGTGAAACCGAAGCCGCTATCTATTGTTCAATGTTTGTTCGAGTCGCGAATTTTTTCGGGACGCTTTTTCAAAAGCGTAGGTCATATTATCAATCATTTTTCGAAAGTGTCAAGGAGAAAGATTCTACAATATCTTGTGGCTCGCCGATATTCTGCATACAACAAAATGCGACAGGGGTGATACGAGTTGACACTCGCTCCGTAAACGATTGAAACTAAAAGAGATGGATAAATTGATACACGGAACGGCCGCCGATGACACTGTTCGAGTGGTCGCGGCCGTTGCAACAAAAACTGTTGAAGAGGTTGTTTCACGCCACGGCCTTTCGCCCACGGCGACAGCGGCATTGGGCCGAACTTTGATCGGTGCGGCGCTGCTCGGAGCGACACAGAAAGATTTTGATCGACTCACGATCAAGCTCGAATCTGACGGGCCGATCGGCGGTATCGTTGCCGAAGCAAGGCCGAGCGGAGCCCTTCGCGGATACGTTAAAAATGCTCTTGCCGAACTTCCGGCCAACGGAAACGGAAAGTTTGACGTTGGCGGTGCGGTCGGTGCGGGAACATTTTTTGTGATCCGGGAATCAGGTTTTGGATTGGGACTGCACAATGCGCCGTATGTAGGATCGGTTCCGATACAGACCGGTGAGATCGGTGACGATCTGGCGTTCTATCTTGCCAAGTCCGAACAAATACCTTCGGCCGTATTGCTCGGTGTTCTATTAAAGAACACGGAGCCATTCGTTGCGGCCGCGGGCGGCGTGCTTGTTCAAATGCTGCCGGGAGCAAACGAGCACATCATAACGATGATAGAAGATACGATCGCACACGCACCGCATCTTACTTCGGTTATCGGCGATGGTGCCGGGCCGGAAGAGTTGGCGGCTCTTGTCCTGGGCGAGATCGAATTCAAAAAACTTGGCGAGCGGGAAATAGGATTTGAATGCACCTGCTCGCAAGAAAGGGCGATCACGATGGTCGAGGCTCTTGGGCGTGACGATGTGCATTCAATGCTTGATGATGACAAAGGTGCGGCAATGACGTGCGGGTTTTGCGGTGCGGATTACAAGGTGTCCGAAGCAGAATTAGCGGCGATACTCGAACGTATTTCTCGGGCCTAAGACAGGCTGGCTAATTTCCTTCTGAACCTGAACATAAAGCGGTCGCGGCGCAGGATCTCGGTGCGGTTGAGTGCAAACCGATCGAGGCCCGACAGCGGCGAATACATTGTCGTAAGAGCGATCTTAAATCCTGCTTCCTTAACCGTTTCCTTTGCCGCATCGTTAAAGAAACCTGCCGGATATGCGAATGTATTACAAGGCTTTTGAGTTACGTCTTCGATCAACGCTTTCGATACTGTCAATTCAGTGCGGATATTCGATAACTCCAGTTTATCCAAATGTCGGTGCGTGTGCGTATGCGAACCGAATTCGACACCCTCAGACGACATTTTTTTTACGTCTTCGACCGACAGGTGCTCACGCGGGCCTTCGCCTTCGGCAGTAACGAGGTCGGTGGTTTTTCCGAGGCAGGATGTTACCAGAAATATCGTCGCCTTTGCACCGAACCTTTGGAGTATCGGCAATGCGTTCGTTAGATTGTCCTTCCAACCGTCATCAAAGGTGATCGCGACGGTTCGTTTCGCGAACTCGCCATTCTCAAGGAAATACTCAGCCATTTCACTCGCTGTCGCGAACGTGAAGCCAAGTCTGATGAGCGTTTCCAGCTGCCGGGCGAATGCTTTCGGCGGTGTGAATGCGCCGCGAACCTTTACATCCGCGGTCGGCAGATCGATCTTGTGATAAAGCAAGAACGGCGACGTCATCTGGTTTTGGATTCTGACACAAGCGGCAGACTCCTCAAAGCCGAAGGGAGGAATTCCTCAAGCCCTGATTGAACTTCAGCTCCAATCTGAGCATAATCGGAATCCGAAAGACGATGTCAGATCTGCAGGAATTTTCAAAGAATGCCGCACGTGAGGTCGAAGCGGTCCTCGATCAGCTTTTGCCAAAGGCATCCGCAGAGCCTAAATGGCTTCACGAGGCGATGCGTTGGAGCACATTCGCGGGCGGAAAGCGGTTTCGGCCGCTGCTTGTATTTGCGGTCGGCGCAATGTTTGACGTACCAAAAAAACGGATCGAACGAACCGCTGCGGCGGTCGAGATGATCCACACGTTCTCGCTCATCCACGACGATCTTCCCGCGATGGACGACGACGACCTTCGCCGCGGCCTGCCGACATGTCACATTAAGTTCGATGAGGCAACAGCGATACTGGCGGGAGACGCTCTTCTCGCGCTTGCATTTAAGGCGATTGCTGATGATGAGTCGTTTGAAACGGATACTCGTCTCCAACTTATCTCCGAGCTTGCTGAAGCGACCGGCACGCCGCAAGGAATGGTAGCAGGACAGCAGCTCGATATTCTCAGCGAGAACAAAGAGATCGATGGAGAGGACCTCGAAGCAATTCATCTCCACAAGACCGGAGCTTTGATCAGATTTTCTGCGAGGTCTGCGGCTATCGCGGCAAAAGCATCTGAGGCGGATCTAGCGGCGGTAACTGAATTCGCTACTGGGCTGGGCCTATTGTTTCAGATAACGGATGATCTGCTCGATGCGACGCAATCGACCGACGTTCTCGGCAAGACGGCCGGCAAGGACGAAGAGCGCCGTAAATGCACGTACGTTTCGTTGTACGGGATCGAGAGGGCGAAGGAGCTTGCCCGCGAGACCAGGGACGCTGCTGTCGCCTCGCTTTCGCATTTCGCTGACCGCGCCGAAATGCTTCGACAGATCGCCGAATCTACTCTCTTGCGAACCGCCTAAATTACAGGAAATTCAGTACGATTGGGCGTTTGTTTAAGCTCTTCGAGTATGTCTGACGAACGGACAACGGGTTCAAACGCGCTCACATGGCTGCTTGTCGCGGCCTCAGTGGCCGTTCTCTATTGGGCGACGCTCGCAAAGCTGAGCGTTGATTGGTGGACCGACGAGAATTATTCGCACGGCCTGCTTGTACCGTTCATCATTGCATTCGTTCTGTGGACAAATCGAAACGATCTTGTTTCGGCGACGCCGGCATCGCGCTGGACAGAGTTCTTCGGACTTGCGGTCATCGCTCTAGGCACTTTGATGCTTGCACTGGGTGTTCTTGGCTCGGAATTGTTCACCCAACGCGTCTCTTTTGTCGTCGTTTCGGCCGGGATCGTTCTATATTTGGGCGGAAAACATCTGCTCCGCATTTCCGGGATGTTCTTTGTCCTCTTTGCTCTTGCGATCCCATTGCCGCAGATCGTTTTCAATAAGATCGCCTTGCCGCTGCAATTTACGGCGTCGAAGGTTGCGGTTTGGGGAATCAGGCTTTTCGACGTGCCGACCGTTCGAAAGGGGAATGTGATCGATATCTTGCCTGCAGGTGCGATGCAGACCATCTCACTCGAAGTGGTCGAGGCGTGCAGCGGCATTCGCTCGTTGATGACGTTGATCGCCATCGCATTGCTGCTCGGTTTTTTTACCCGTACTAAAAAAGATCTCTCTGACGGACTTATCAGCGGAATGACGGTCGCGGATCTTGCCAGGACCGGGATTTTGATGCTTCTCTCTGTCCCCGTCGCGGTCTTGACGAATGCGGCTCGCGTTTCTTCGACAGGTTGGTTCACGTACCTCTATGGAATCCGTGCGAGCGAGGGCACTTGGCACGAACTTTCGGGCATAGTGATGTACGTAATCGCCCTCGCGATACTGATACTTTTGAATATCGCTCTGCAAAAAGCATTTGATCGGAGGTCGGCGGCGATATGAACGCACACCTTGCAAAACTCATTGTCATCCTGCTTGGTGGAGCAGTTTTGATCAATTGGCTCTATTTCAGGGATGAGAATAGGGTCGAACGGGAGAACCTCACGAACTTCCCGAAAGTCTTGGGCGAATGGAAACAGCGAGGCGACGCATTTACCTTCAGCGAAGAGACCGACCGTGTGCTTGGGGCAACGGATTACACTATGCGCGAATATGTGTCGGACGACGGCAAGGTCGCGAACATCTACGTCGGGTATTATGGCTCGCAAAGGGTCGGCGCAACATATCACAGCCCGCAGAATTGCCTGCCGGGAGCGGGCTGGGTGATGCTCGATCCGCAGGAAGCCGAAATACGAAAAGCCGACGGCACGACGTTCACGGCAAATCAGTTCTTCGTTGAAAATGGAGTTTATCGCGAGGTGATGGTCTATTGGTATCAAGGCCGCGGACGCACGACGGCAAGCGAATACCGCGATAAGCTTAATTCTATCGTTGACAGCATTCTCCTAAAGAGAACGGATGGTGCGATGGTGCGTGTGATGGTAAACGCGGGCGACGATGAAGCGGGCGCGATAGAGGCGGCTCGTCAACTCTCTGCCGAAGTCGCCGACCGCCTCCAACCATTTGTTCCGGACTAGACTGTAAAGAGGAACCTAATAAGCGTGGGCAAGTTCCGTATAGCAAGTGCATGCGGATTGCTCGACCTTTGCCCTGTCACGTATCGAAACGCCACCCCGTGAATAATCGATCAGTTGCTTCTTTCGCATTTCAAGAGCAATGCACGTGACGCTCGGGCGATAAACACCGAGGATGCGGGCAATCTGCTCGTGAGTGAGTTTCATTGTCTTCTTACCGGAACGGTCTTGCGCAAGCAGGAGCCATGTGCAAAGTCGCTCTTTTACCGAATGATACATATTGCACACCGAACGCTGCGAGATCTGCCGAACGTATTGATCGACCTGCGGTGCGAGTGCGATGCTGAGTTCCGGGTGCAGCCGGATCATCTTTGCGAGGATCTCGCTTTCGATGCGGATCGCCGAGCCGGCCTGCGATACTTGCGTGCAGTTCGTTACGCGGGAATTGCAGAACAAAGGCAGGAAGCCGACCGCACCTTCATGACCGGTCAACGACACCTCGACCATACGCCCGTCATCCAGTGTGCGAAATTCGGAGACGACGGCGGTTTCAGGAAAATATACGTAATCGAGCCTGTCGTCCTGCATATACAAATACTGCTCTGCCGACAAAAAGACGGATCTAAGCGATGGCTGGAGACGTTTGAATAGGTCGCTTGAGAGAGCAGCGAGGAGTTCGTTGCTTGATGAGACGATCGGCATCGAAGCGGTCGTCGATGTCCGTGTGCTGTGTGCGTAAGATGTTCCTACGGGAGAGTAGTAGGTCGAATCTATCGAATAATTATATGAATCAAAGCGTTCCATTTCCCCTCCTGGCTTGTGGTGAAAGTTAAAGTTAGAAGCATTAGCCGCATTCGTTAAGAGGAAAATGGCAGGCCTGAAAGCACCGTAGATCACGACGTTTCAGTGGATCCGCCATGATCGAAGAACATTTCGAGAACGAAATTGCCAAATTGCCGAGATTTTTACTCTAACGACCTTCCGAGCGAAGCCGCGTTCCCCTTAAATATTTCTAGTATGGCGAAGGAGAAGAGGCGCAGAAATTGGGAATTTACGCTATTTGGATAAGGAAAATCCCTATGTTGGTAGGGAAGATTACAGTAACGAATGCTCAGGTGTCCTGCATCCAGCCCTGCAGGATCGCATACTTTACTATCTCGATCCTGCCGGAGATACCGAGTTTTCGCATCGCATTGGCCTTATGGACCTCAACCGTCTTGACGCTCAGATCAAGGCTTGCGGCGATCTCCTTGTTGCTGTAACCAAGCGAGATCAGACGCAAGACTTCGGTTTCGCGGTCGGTCAGCTCTTTCTGGTTCTCACCGCGAAGGGAAGGACGGCTTGCGTAACTGCCCATCACTTTTTTCGTGAGAGCAGGATCGAGATAGGCATTCCCTTCGGCAACCTCGCGGATCGCGTTGATAAGATGGGTCGGTGCACTCTGCTTCAGCACGTAACCGTTGGAGCCGGCAGCGACAAGCTGCTGCAAATAGCCGTCGTCCGTGTGGCGCGAGAGCGTAAGGAGTTTTATATCCGGATACCTCGAGCGGATCATCTTCGTCGCCTTCAAGCCGTTCATTCGCGGCATCGAAATATCCATTATGATTATGTCCGGCCTAAGTTTTTCCGCCTGCGCAAGCGCGAGTTCGCCGTCGTCGGCTTCACCGACGACCTCCATATCGGGTTGGGCGTTTACAAGCAGTTTTACGCCCTCTCGAACTGTTTTGTGATCCTCTGCGAGGAGGACGCGAAGCTTGCCTTCCATAACCACTCAGCTTTGCAGCGGCACACGAACAAAAACGGTGGTGCCCTTTCCGGAGGTCGATTCGATATCGAAACTCCCGCCGATCAGCGACGCACGTTCCCGCATTCCGACTAGTCCAAAACCCTTCTTCTGCTTCGACAGGTCGTCGAGCTGGACCTCGAATCCCTTGCCGTTGTCCTCTACGATAAGAAGAAGGTCGGTCTCGTGCCCCTCAAGGATAACATCTACCTTCGTCGCTTGTGCGTACTTTGCAGCGTTATTCAACGCCTCTTGAGTGATGCGGTAAAGGTTTGTTTCGACGTCCTTGTGGATCTTCATTCCGGAGACCGCGATCGTGTTGAAGTCCGCAAAGATGTCTGAATAGCGGGACCATTCCTTAACATAATTCCCTAGCGCGGTCACAAAGTCCGTCTCTTCCAGCACGCTTGGACGCAATTCCCACGCAAGGAAGCTCACCTCGCTGTCGATCGTCTCAGCGATCTCTGCAAGTCTGGTAACAGTCTCCGAAAGTGCGACATTTTCTTCACATTGCGTGGCGATGCTCGCGATCTTCAGCCGCAATGCGGTCAGGCGCTGACCGAGTTGGTCGTGAAGGTCGCGTGCGATGCGGCCGCGCTCGTCTTCCTGGATAGTGAAGAGTTTTCGAAGCAGGCCCAGACGCTGTTCTTCCATTTCAGCCCGTTCTTCCATTTCCTTGAGCAGGACGGCGTTGGTTTCCGCGAGAGCTTGGGTGCGGCTTGCTACGCGGGCTTCGAGGTCGGTTCGAGCCTGATGCAGATCGGCCTCATACTGGATCCTTTCGGTCAGATCCGACGCGATCTTTGCGTATCCGGTGAGCGTGTCGTTTTGATAGAGCGGCACGAGAACGCCGCTTGCAAAGAACCGCGACCCGTCCTTGCGAAGATGCCACCGCTCGTCCGACGCTCGGCCGTCCTTCCGTGCCTTTGCCATTTCGTGGAATGAGATGTTCTTTGCATTGTCCTCGGGCGTGAACAGAATATCGCCCGATCTGCCAAGGATCTCGCGGTCGCGATAACCGAAGATCTTCTCGGCTCCCGGATTCCACGTATCGATCAGGCCCTCGGTATCGGTCGAATATATCGCATAATCGGTGAAACTCTCGGTCAGGACGCGCATCCGTTCGCGTGAGAGTTTCAGGGCATCCTCGGAACGTCTCAGATCGGTCAGGTCGTTGACGAAGGAATAGAATCCGCGAACCTTCCGATCAGGGCCAAAATCAGGCACATACGAGACGTGCACGTAACGGTCGCCCAAGCCTTTATATGACACCCAATTGTCGATCGAGAAGCTTTCGCCCGCGAATGCGCGTTCTATCAGCGGCCGCAACTGTTTGTAAGACTTTGAGGAAAGGACGCTGCTGAGTTTTCGACCGACGATCGCCGTTTTATCGACGCCAAAGAGCTTGGAATACTGGTCGTTAACGAATCGGTAGCGTTCGTCGCGATCGACATACGAGATAAGAGCCGGAATGACGTTCGTGATCAGCCGCAGTTCGGCTTCACTGTCCCGAACGCGCTCGCTGATCAGCTTTTGCTCTGTAACGTCTATAACGGTCCCGTAAGAGCGCGTCGCTTCGCCCTCCTCGTCTCGAATGATGGCTCCCGACGCTTCGACCCAACGCACACGGCCGGTTCGCTGTCTAATTCGAAACTCGTTCTTAAATTCTTCTGTTCTGGATTTGAACGCCGCTAGGAGATGGGCTTTTACCTGTTCAGTGTCGTCCTCATGGACGTATTTTTCGAGGCTTTCGACCTTTACCCAGTTAGAACGTGCTTTCTCGCCGCAGATCTTCCAAAGGGTCTCGGACAAAAAGATCCGTTTAGTTTGGCAATTCCATTCCCAACTCCCGAATCCGCCGGCCTTTTGAGCGAGAAGCAATCGTTCTTCGGTCGATCGGAAAGCTTCCTCGACCGTTCGCCGGTCGGTAATATCGATGAAGATCCCGTCGATCCGGATCGGGCGGCCATCGTCATCGCGAACGATCGAACCGACGCTCTCGATCCAACGAAGGCTTCCGTTCGAGTGTCTGACCCGGAATTCGTCCTTGTACTCAGCCGTTACGGAATTCAGCGCCGCATGAAAATGAGCATCCGCACTCTCCCGATCGTCTTCGATCGCAAGGCGCGTATAGAACGTGATTCCGGAAGTTTGTCGGAGCGATGAAATACCGATGATGTCGCGTGCCGTGTCTGAGAACGAGAGTTCGTCGTTCTCTGCGGTCCATTCCCAGATTCCGATCCCCGCAGCTTCCTGGACCAACTTGAGCATTTGCTCAAGGTTAGTGCGTCCGGCAGACAGATCCTTCTCAAAGACGTGAAGACCATTCTCCGCATCGTTGTTGGACGCGAAGTTTTTCTTTTCAACTCGCTTTTTTAGCTGAGCGTTCTCGGTCATCTCTCTTGCGGTCTTCAGGCAATAGCTTGATTCTAACACACTCGAAAAAGGAGCCGTTCGTGCGCAAAAAAGGGACGCATCCTCCCCAAGATACGCCCCAAATACGCCAAATAATGGCGCCGATCCTAATATGTGGCCCAAAAGCTGAATTGATTATGTATTGCGCTAGATCTTGCGTTTGTATGCCTCCATACGTTCAATTTTTTCTTTTTTCACCGGGCGATGAAGAGAAGAATTCTGAAATCCTCGGTCAATTGCATCTTTTACCTGAATGCCGACAGGGAATCAGGGTTTTTCAGTAGTTCCTGCAACTGAAAGCAAACGTCGCCAGCGGAATTGCCCTCCGATCGCGATCCGCAATAGCCGTTTGCCCGGCAAGGAAGTTTTATGTTCTACACTGAGTGCCAAAGCCGAAGTAAGTATCTTCTCCTGTTCGCGGTCGTCGCGGCGGCGGTATTTTTCCTTGCTGCCTGCGGCCATTCGACCGAAGCATTCATAGCAAAAGGCGAAGAATACCTCGCCAAGCGAAAATTCAACGACGCATTGATGCAGTTCCGAGCCGCGGTCGAAAGTGACGGCTCGTCCTCGCGTGCGCATTGGGGTTTGGCCCGTGCATACGAGAACCTCGGCGAGTTTGACGAGGCGTTCAACGAGCTGCGAAAAGCGACGGAACTGGACCCCGGCAATCTCGATGCACAGGCAAGGCTCGGCAATTATTTCCTTCTTGTAAAGCCGCCGCTCATTTCAGAGGCGGAAAAAGTTCGCGACCTGATCGCGAAGAAGGACCCGCAATTCATTGAGGGCGTCGTTCTGGAAGCGTCCATCCTGAACGCGAGCAACCGGCCCGAAAGCGAAGTCGTGGCGAAGATCAACGAGGCGATCGCGCTCGATCCAAAAAGGACCGCGACATACGTCAGTCTTTCGCGCTATTACACGACGATCGACAAACCGGAAAAGGCCGAGAACGCGCTTCAACAAGGTATCGCCGCTGACCCAAAATCCGCTCTAGGGTATACGGAATACGGCCGTTTCTTGATGTACGCAAAACGCGATCAGGAAGCTGAGGCAGAGTTTGAGAAAGGTATTGCGACCGAGCCGACGAACATCGAGGTTCGTGAGACAGAAGCGGATTTCTTCGTCACGAGCAGCCAGCTTGATAAGGCGGAAGCTGCTTATAAAAGCCTTGTTGAGATCCAGGAAAATAGTCCTGAAAGCCGCCTCGAGCTTGCAGAGTTCTATCGCAAAACAAAACGCGTTCCCGAAGCTTTGAGTGTTCTCGATGCGGTGGTAGATGAGAACCCACAGTACGTTCGTGCGCGATATGCCCTAGCTGAGATCTATCTCGATTCAAAAGACGAAGGCAAGGTCGAAGAACAGGTAAACGTTCTTCTTGGGCTAAATGACAAGGACGAGGAAGCCTTGATGCTGCTTGCCCGCTTGAGGTTGATGCAAGGTCGTCCGGAAGAGGCGATCAAGCAGCTCGAAGAGATCCTGAAGCGAACCCCGAGCAAACGCGACACGCTTTACGTGATGGCGCAGGCGAAGATCGCAGCAGGTCTTACCGACGAGGCGAACGCATTTATCGGCGATCTTCAGCGTTATCATCCCGAGTTCCTTAAGGCCGGCCTATTAAAGATCCAAGTGGCCTTTGCAGCGGGCGACAACGCCGCGGCCTATCGTCTTGCAAACGAGCTTTATGGGACAGTAAACAGCTCTCAACCGAATGCTGAAACGTCAGCGAACGATATCGCCGATCTGCAGCTGCGTTCGTTATCCGCACGCGGCCTCGCCGCGTTGGCTCTCGGGAGAACGAACGATGCCATCGCGGACCTGGAGCGTGTTCGCACGATCACTCCGAAGGCACCGTCGGCCTTGATCAATCTGGCAAAAGCGTATAAACGGGCGAATCGCCTTGACGATGCGGCAGGTCTTTACAAATCGGCTATGCAGACCGACGTTCGGGATTTTGACGCGGTCAGTGGCTACATTTCACTGTGCATCGAGAATAAGAAGACCGCCGAGGCATATTCGACTCTCGACGCGTTGTCGAACCGGAACGCCGGCCGTGCGGACGTCCTTGCAGCGTTGCATTTCTTACGGTCACAGGTGCTTTCATCGGAAGGGAAGGCCGCCGAGACCGAAATAGAGCTTTCGACCGCGATCCAGCTTGATCCGGATTACCTTCCCGCATATTCCGCATATGCGGCGATCTTGGCCGGAAGGAATGAGATCCCGCGCGCGATCGAAGAATACAACAAGGTTCTGACGGCGAGGCCGTCGGCAAGCATCTATACGATGGTCGGAATTCTCGAAGACGCCCGCGGAGATTCCGCCGCTGCCGAAAAGAACTATCGTTCCGCCCTCGAACTTGCGCCGAACTCGCCCGTTGCTGCGAACAACCTTGCCTGGCTTATCGCAGAAGGCCAGGGAAATCTCGACGAAGCACTAAAGCTTGCTTCCTCTGCCGTAAGCGGTGATCAAACCGTCGCCGCATATTACGACACACTTGGCTGGATCTACTTAAAGAAAAATCTATATTCAGCGGCCGAACAGCAGTTTCGCAAGGCTATCGAAACGGATCAGCGAAACGGCAAGGCGCCGAACGCCGCATATCGGGTCCATCTCGGAACTGCCCTTTCGTCGTCCGGCAACACAGAAGCCGCAAAACGCGAAGCCGAAGCTTCATTAAAAGACCGAACGGCGTTGAACGATCAGGAGATCGCAATGGCTAGAAGGATCCTGGAGGCAAGATGATCAACACGATAGGTGCGTTCTTTACGCATATCCCGGAGCCTGTGAGCTTGCTTGCCCTTGGTGCCGTAATGACCGCGGCCGCTGCCGGCTTGAGGAACCTGCTCAAGCACAGTCGAGAGGTCGAGATGGAAGATCACGGAGAGAACATCCGTGAAGAGCATAGAACGGAAGGCTAGTTATGAGTGAATTTAGACAAAGGTCGATGGGCGAATGGGCTGCGATCCTGAAGCGGCGAAAGTGGATGATCATTTTGCCGATGATCACGCTCACTTCAGCGGTCGGATACGTGGTTTACAACCTGCCAAGCATTTACGAATCAACGTCATTGCTAACGGTAAAACCGCCGACCATCTCATCGAATCTGGTTCAGCCGCTAACGAACGAGGACTTTTCGCAGCGTCTCCAAACGATCAATCAGGAGGTCCTGAGTCGCTCTTCGCTCGAACCGATGGTGCTCAAGTACGACCTTTATCGTACAGAACGAAACGCCGGCATGCCGATGGAACTCGTCATCGCGAAGATGTACAAGAACATCAAGGTCGATCTTGAAGAGACGGGCGATCAGAAGGTTGCGGCGTTCCGGATCAAGTACCGCGACAGCGATCCGCAGGCGACCCGCAACGTAACTGCCGAGCTTGCCAGCAAGTATGTCAACGCTCAGGTTCAAAACACCACCGAGATCGCACAGTCCACAAAGGAACTTTTTGAACGGCAGCTCGACGAGAAGAAAACCGCCCTTGATGACCTCGAAAAACAGAGGCTCGACATAATGACGGCCAATGTCGCCACCTTGCCGGAATCGGAACAGGGCCTCGTCGCACAGCTTCAAGGGCTTCGTTCACGCGAAGACACGATCACAAAGGAAAAGGAATCGCTTTTCAACGAGAAGGGCAGGCTGAACGATTCGATCGCGGCGAATAACCGCCAGATGCGTCTGATCGAGGACTATGGCCAGAAAGAGACGCAAGATACTGCACGGCAAGCGGCAAGCATAGAAGACACGCTTCCTTACGCGGAGTTGATGAAGCGTCGCTCCGAGCTGAATGCCCAACTAGATAATCTCTTGAAGGTCTATCGCGAAAAGCATCCGGCGGTGATAGCAAAGCAGGCGGAGATCGCCCGTGTTAACGAGGAATTCGACAATCTTCGAAAGAGTGCGGATCGGCGTGTTGCCAATGCAACGAAATCGAGCAATATGCGGGCAGATCTGCAGAAGAAGGGCCTCGAACTCGAGAATCAGCGGATCCAATCGCAGATCGGGCAGATCGACAACCAGATCGCTCAAAAGGATGCCGACCGGGCGGCCAACGCTAATGAGATCTCGGCCATCGAGGCGCGTATCAATGCCGTTCCCAATGTGAAGGTCGCGCTCGAGGCGATAAATGCGCGGTATCAGTCGGCAAAACAGTCCTATGACGAAATTCTAAAGAAGAAGAATGACGCCGAGACGCTTGTTGGCGTCGAAACGAACGCCCAGGGAGAAACGATCCGTGTTCAGGACCCGGCAAATGTTCCGCAAAGTCCCGTCGCACCGAAACGTTTCGTTTGGACTTTCTTCGGTGCGGGAATCGGTATGGCATTCGGCCTTTTATTGATCGGGCTTTTCGAGATACCGCGGCTATTCCGCATCCAGAATATCGATGATGCCAAATATTACACAGGCCTGCCGGTGCTTGCATCGGTTCCGCCGCTGCTCTCACTTCCTGAAAAGGTATGGATAAAACGGGCCTCTCGTCTAAAGCTGGCGGCAGCCGTGGTCTTTGCGATAGGCATCATTCCCGTGCTCGTCCTGATACTTCAGGCTACGAGGGTTTTCGAGATCATTACTTCATAGCAGAAAAAATGATCGGCAAGAGGTGATTATGTACAACGAATTTTTCGGTTTAACAGACAGTCCATTCACGCTAACGCCCGACCCGCGTTACATCGTGTTCACGCCGAGCTATAACGAAGTGCTCGCCAGGCTCTATTACGGCCTTGAAGAGGCAAAAGGCCTGATAGTGCTTACAGGCGAGGTAGGAACCGGCAAGACGACGGCTTTGCGCTGGATACTGCGTCGTCTGGATTCGAGCGTTCTCGCGGCGTACGTTTTCAACCCGCGGCTGTCGATCGACGAGTTCTATCACCACGTCACGCAGATGCTGGGCATAAAGGATTGGACCAATAAGGCCGAACTCCTGAATGTGATGGGTAACGTCCTGGCCGAACGGCATCGCCGCGGCCTTCGCACCGTGATCATAATCGACGAGGCGCATGAGCTTTCGGATTACGTTCTCGAAGAGATACGGCTTTTGATGAACTTCGAATCTGATAACGCGAAGCATCTGCAGATCGTCCTAACCGGCCAACCGGAACTCCGTGATCGGCTGAATCAGCCGAACCTGCGACAGCTGAAGCAGCGTGTCGCTCTCCGATGCAACATGCACGCTTTTCCGACGATCGAAGAGGTCGAACGATATATCACCGAGCGTCTGATCATTGCAGGAGCAGAAGACCCGCAGATCTTCTCACCTGAAGCGATCGATATGATCTTCCGCTGCTCAGAAGGGATCCCGAGGCAGATCAACAACCTTTGCGACAACGCAATGGTCGCGTCGTACGGCGCCGGTGAACGTGTCGTCTCGAGGAATTCTGTGATCGAGGTCGCGAAGAATCTCGATATGCTGCCGGATGAACGCGTGGCCGGGCCTTCACACGGTGTGAGCACTGTTCTGCGGCCCGAAGCCCACGACGAGCTCTGGAACTCCGCCGCGACGAATGGAAGCGTGTCGTTCAGTCCGGCCTACATATCGGCGAACGGCAATGGCCATGCCTCGACAAATGGGGCGAACTCCAAGCCGACAGGTATCCGCTTTGAAGATCTTGATGATGAGATCCATCTCGAACTCGGCGACCTGGAAAGGTACGACTAAGCAGGAGAAATTGAAAAATGAGTGTCCTTCAAGCTCTGCAGCGAAAAAATTTAGATAGCCCGACGGCTTCTGAGCCAAGAGTGGTAGCGTTCGACGCTGCCGGAAAGCGGAATCTTCCGCCGGATCTGCTTGGTTCAGGGATCAAGATCGGGTCACCAAGATCGGCGTTCGATGGGCAGCCGAATTCTTCGATCGGGACGGCACTCCCTGACGTTGAAACGGGCCTAACTGTCGGGGCAAAACCGAATGCCGATACCTTAACACGTTCGGCTCGACGGCCGCTGCCAGATTGTGTCAGCTGGACCGTCGATGCCGAGCGCGTTGAGCCTCGCCTTGTTGCGATAACGAGCCCCAATTCAGGCTACTGCGAGGAGTACCGCAGTTTACGAACAAATGTCCTGCATAAGAGCCAGCGACAGAATCTGCAGGCGATAGTTGTTGCGAGCGCGAACCCTGGCGAGGGTAAGAGTGTCACGGCGGTAAATCTTGCGTGGATGCTTGCTCAGACGGACGGTGTTCGTGCCCTTATTATAGACAGCGACCTTCGTATGCCCAGCCTGGCGGACTATTTAGGGATCGAGACCGAGAAAGGCCTTTCGGATATCCTTACAGGCGATGCAAAACTGACGGACACGATCGTCAAGATCGAGCCTTCCGGATTGTATCTTCTTGCCGGTGGGACTGCGCGGCCTGATGTCGCCGAACTTATCTCGGGGCCGAAGTTTGCCGAGATCTTAGCAGAAGCACGAGAGATGTTCGATTACATCATCATCGATGCTCCGCCGCTCGCCATCTTTACCGACGCAACGGTGCTGATCAATAAGGCGGATGCGGCGCTGCTTGTCGTTCGTGCGAACAAGACAAAGTACTCGGTTCTGGATCGCATTCTCGAACCCTTGCCAAAGGATCGAATGCTTGGGGTCATCTTGAACCAGTCAGAGGATGTTCTCGACGAATCCCAATACAACTACGGTTATTACAACTATCGCCGCGTGGCGGAAGACGCAGCATTGTGAACGATAAATGTCAGCAAGCGGGTCCCAACTTAGAAAGCTATGGTTAGTCATCGCCGATACCGTGATCGTTTATGCGAGTATCATTCTGGCGATGCATATACGCCTGGGCTTTGCCGGATCTGAGAATGAGCTTTCAAATCGCGACGGCTGGATCAAGATCGGTTTTGCGACCGCCATCTGCATCTTAAATCTCTACTTCTATGACCTATACGATTATGTCGTGATGACGAACCGCCGTGAGCTTCTGTTGCGGCTTGTACAGGCTCTCGGCATCGCGTGGGTGCTGCTTGCGATCGTCTTTTATTTCGCTCCGCCGGTGATGATCGGCCGCGGTGTGTCGGTGATATCCGTACCGCTGGTATTAGTGCTTCTTCTGCTGTGGCGCAACTGCATACATATCCTTACGGGTCACCCCGATATCGGTGAGAAAATTCTCGTTGTAGGCACCGGCCCGACCGCGCTTGATACGGCCGAAGCAGTTTGGCAGCGGCGAGACGCGGGCTATCGGATCGTCGGTTTCGTTTCGGAAAACGGTGCGAAACCGCGGGAAAAGATCGGGCGGTCCGAGGTTCTCGGCAAGGCATGGCAGCTCGAAGAGGTCATAAAGAACGAGCGGGTGGACCGGGTCGTGATTGCCGTTCGAGAACGTCGCGGCGCGTTTCCGACCGAGGCTCTTCTAAAGATGAGCCTCGCGGGCGACATCTCGATCGAAGAGTGCACATCGTTCTTCGAGCGGATAACAGGGAAAGTTCACGTCGATATGCTGCGGCCCTCGTGGCTCATTTTCGCCGGACGAAATCGGGAATCGCGCATAAAAGGCCTTTTTCGCGAGCTTATCTATCGTATCTTGGCTCTGGTCGGCCTGGTCATCTCTGCTCCTGTCTCGATCGTAACGGCGATCCTGATCAAGCTCGAATCACGCGGCCCTGTGTTCTACCGCCAAGAGCGTGTCGGCAAGAACGGACGTATCTTCAAGGTCATAAAATTTCGCTCGATGCGAGAAGACGCCGAGGCCGACGGCAATCCGGTTTGGGCGGCCGACAACGATGACAGAACTACGATCGTTGGACGCTTCATTCGCAAGGTTCGTATTGACGAGATACCGCAATTCTGGAATATCTTGAAGGGCGAGATGAATTTCGTCGGACCGCGTCCCGAACGCCCGCATTTCGTGAAGCAGCTCGCACGCGAGATCTCTTATTATGAACATCGGCATTTGGTCGCACCCGGCCTGACCGGTTGGGCGCAGATCAAATACCCGTATGGAGCCTCTGTAGATGATGCGCGCCAGAAACTTCAATACGACCTGTATTACATCAAGAATCAAAGCCTGACCCTCGATCTCGTAATTATCTTTGAGACGGTAAAAACGGTACTTTTCGGCCGCGGGGGCAGGTAAAAAATTGGATTCCGGAAGCTAATCGGTGTTTTAACGAACCGTAGTTGTTACAAAAGAGTGATCGTTATGAAAGCAGTAAAATATGCACTGATCTCGGTATTTCTCGTCGGAATGTGTTCTTCAGCGACGGTGTTCGCACAGGAAGCGGGCGCGTCAACGGAAAAGCAAACTGACAGCGCCGCAACAACGCCGACTCCTGAGACCACAAGCGCGACCGCCGACGATGACGTGATCCTTCCGTATTACGACAATTACCTTAAGGAATATCGGCTCGGGCCTTCGGACGTTATAACGGTCGAGGTGTTCGGCCAGTGTCCGGACTACTGCAAATCCGGCATCACGGTCCCGCCAAATGCAAGGATCTCGTATCCGCTTGTTCCGGGCGGTGTCTTGGTTGCAGGCAAGACGGTCGAACAGGTGGCCGCGGAGATCACAAAGAAGCTTAACGAGTACATTATCGACCCGAAGGTTACCGTAACGCTCGATAAGGCCGTTTCGACCCGTTACAGCGTGATGGGCAAAGTTACCACGCCCGGCGTTCGTGTGATGGATCGTAAGGTCAGCGTTTATGAGGCGATACTCGATGCCGGCGGTGTCGCAAAAGGCGGCGACAAAAAGCGGGCCTTCATTGTCAGCTATGCAGCGGACGGCCATCTTAAAAAACGTGAAGTTTCGATCGCCGACATGGAGAGCGGAAAGACCGCGATGGTCTATTTGAGCCCCGGAGATCAGGTCTTCGTACCCAGCAAAGGCTTTGGCATCGATAGCATCTTCGACATTCTCGGAAAGGCCAGCGTAGTTAGGTTTCTATTCGGCAGCCCATTCTAAATGAAGTTCAAGGTAGCGGCATTCTCGATCTTTCTTTTCGGCGCGTGTGTCTGCGTAAATGCCGAGTGGATCAAGCTGCCGACACGAAGCTTCGCGAACCTTAAGGATATCTTCTTTCAAAATTCTGAGACCGGATGGATAACGGGAACCGACGGGACGCTTCTTCGAACGGACGATGGCGGCAAAACATGGCTGCCGGTGCAGAAGTTTACGACCGACTCGATCCTTCAGATCAATTTCACCGACGCCTCGACCGGCTGGATGCTTTGCGAACGAAGCATTTACAGCCGAGGCAAGAACCCAACCTCATATCTTCGCAAGACGACTGACGGCGGTGTTCATTGGGACAAGGTCGAGTTTGAAGATGCCGATCGGGAACGTGTTACACGGATCCTCTTTGATCGGAACGGGCTTGGTTTGGCATTTGGCGAGGGCGGGGTCTTCTATCGACTTCAGGCGGACGGTACGACGTGGAAAAAGTCGCGGGCCGCGATACATTTCTTACTGCTTGACGGAGCCTACGGTGCGGGCGCGAACGGTGCGATCGTGGGAGCGGGCGGCACGATCGTTTTTACGCAGGACGGCGGCCTTACTTGGGAAGAGGCGACGATCCTGCACGAAACGAACTCGCGCATCAACTCGGTCGTATTCACGAGCGCGAAGCAAGGCTGGGCGGTCGGTACTGACGGGGCGATCTTTACAGCCACAGGCGGCGGCCGGCTCTGGCGGCTCGTCCCGCAGAGCGAAACAACCGCAGCACTCAACAGCGTCTATTTCTCTGACGCCCGCAATGGCTATGCTGCCGGAAACGATGGCACGATCCTGCACACGCCGGACGCTGGCAATCATTGGTATCTGGAACAGACGCGTGTCACCCACAATCTCAACAAGATCGTCTTTAACGGCGCGAATGGTTTTGCCATCGGATTCGGCGGTACTATCCTGGCAAAAGGTCCCGAATTCAAGACCCCGAAACGTGATGAACCCACAATTTCGCCAAAGATCGAGCATTGAGCCGTCTCAATACTTGACTAAGAATTGCGATTTTCGTAAGGTTAACGTTCGCCCTTTTTAGGGTCGGGTTTGATCTTTTCAGCAGATTTATGGGGCAAGAAGAAGCCTCAAAGGTATCTCGGGCATGTACGTCAATTGGTAGACAGCCTCCCTTACAAGGAGGAAGTTAGGGGTTCGAGTCCCTTCGTGCCCACCATTTCAATCTACTTTGCGGGGTCGTAGTTCAGTTTGGTTAGAACGCCAGCCTGTCACGTTGGAGGTCGCGGGTTCGAGCCCCGTCGGCCCCGCCACTTTCACCTCTTTCGAGTAAATCGTCCTTCTTTCCATTCCAGGTCATAAAGCTTTTTGCCCTTAGGTGAATCAGCAGTGTTCGAATCGACCGGAAGTTTTTCAAAGACCTCAACTGTCGTGCCCACACGCGGAAAGACGTAATAGAGATCACTGCTGAACCCGTCAACGATCGAGCGGCCGACGTCCGTCCATTTTCCATTGTCATGATCGACAAAATAGCTATCGCTTCCCATTTCGAAATCGGCGCGAACGCCGACGAGATAGTCGCCGCCAGGTTTCTTGAAGATCGCCATTTCAAGGCAGCTTTGGGCACCGTCGCAGCCCGCCCGCAAATATCCGTTCGCGGTGTCTTCAACCTCGACAAAGTCCTTTAAATAATCGGCCTTTGCACGCTGACAGCCCTTATCCTTGGCGGCGTCGCAAGATTCCAGCGGGAAATACTTGACCGGCAGCAGCATAAAAAAGTCCCGTACGGTCTTCGGCCTTACCATTAGATCGCCGGCCGTTTGGGATTCTGCGCCATTTGCGGCTGTCGCTTTTGCGTCTGTAGTCTGAGCGTTGGTTGAAGTTGCCTGTTCCTGAAGCCGCGAATCACCACTCGGCTTCGGTGGAACGCTTCCTGCCGAGCAGCCTGAGACACCTGTCAAAAGCATAAGAGATAAAATGATGTGCCGTGATCGCATAGCTTTCCTCAACCTGGTGGTTCGTTTCGGTGGTTTATTGTCCCAATTGTTCCGCTAAGGTCTGTTCAAGCGATTCGTGGAACTTTTCCTCGCTTATAGCCGGATAGCGATAGAGCTCCGGCTTGATCTCGTCAAAAAGGGAACGCAATCTCTCCGGCTCGATCAACCCATGACCGATCATCGACCGAACATCAGATCTATCCTGAGCATGGCCGCGCTCAATCTTTGCCAAAGCTTGGCTGTAAAGATCAAAGTGATAGAAATCCAACTTTCCTTCTCGGCAAATGAATTCTGATCGGTCTTCCCAGCCTGGAACCGCTGGAATAAAGTCCGGAGGTGATGCGATCTCGATATTTGCCTGAAGTTCTTCTTTAAGGTCAGCCAATGCTCGATAAAGCTCATCCGTATCCGGAACAAAGCGAACATCAATATCGACCGTCGAATCGCGCCAACCGTGAAGAACGGCCGTAGAACCGCCTGTAAAGTACACGCGGCCGGCCTGGCGCACTCTACGAGCAAGCTTCTGCATAAACTTCTCGATCTTTTCCTGATTCGTTAAAGTCCGCATTCTGCCGCTCGTTCAAAGCTTACAAGTCTTCGTATCAATGAATTGTATCTGGAGTGTGCCCCGTCACCATCGGCTTTAGCGAGTAACACGTAAAGACGATGTTCGGGCGACTCAAACGTATTTTTCGGCACGTTTATTCCTGCATCTCGGAGTCTCGGGGCACCGATCGAGACCAGCAGCGACTCGATGGTCTCTTCTCCGTTCTCGAGATCGCGAATTCCACGATCGATCATTTCCTGGCCAGGCTTCATCGAGATAAGTATAGCCGAGTTTCACAGACAAAACGAAAAAAGGCCCGACGTTGCCTCGGACCCCTTTGCGAAGATATTTCAAAAGGCTCTTAACCCTTTCTCAACTCGGTCAAGACCTGTTTTGCGACGGCCTTAAGCGTATCGAACACTCCTGTTCCGGTGGTGGCTACGGCTTCGAATACAGGCTCATCCTTACGCAGCAGTTCCTGCGTAAGTTCGTCCATCGGTGTTACGTTCGGCAGGTCGCGTTTATTGAGCTGAAGTACGTAGGGAATCGTCGCGAGATCGTAACCTTGAGACTGCAAGTTCTCTTCCAGGTTATAAAGCGATTCGATGTTCGCATCCATTCGTTCGTCCTGGCTGTCAGCGACGAACACAACACCATCGACGCCTTTTAGGATCAGTTTGCGCGACGCATCGTAATAGACCTGCCCGGGAACCGTGTAGAGATGGAAGCGCGTCTTAAAGCCTCGAACGGTTCCCAGCTCGAGCGGCATAAAGTCGAAGAACAACGTTCGATCGGTTTCGGTGGCAAGGCTGATAAGCTTGCCTTTTGCCTGCGGCGCGGTGGAGTCGTAGATGTATTGCAAATTCGTCGTTTTGCCGCAAAGCCCCGGCCCGTAATAGACGATCTTGCAATTTATCTCGCGCGATGCGTAGTTAATAAAAGTCATAGAAAATAGTGGTCGGTGGTCAGTGCTCGGTGGTCATTAGATGGACAGGCAATCTGTCCACAGGCCACTGGCCACTGTGCACTAGCTGAACAAACTGTCAATGTCCTCGTCAGTGATCTCCGAGAAGAACGTGTTGCTTGCGGCCGCCTGAACGACCGACTCGCGGCTCATTTCGTCGAGTAAGTTCGCCACATCGTGACTTGCCCGCTTAGTTCTTATTTTAACAAGGCCGAGAGTGGAACGCTCGTCGAATACTACCACTAAAAGGCTGCGGCCGATAACGCTGATATAGATGCTCTCGTGTTCACCTTCGTGAACGACCGCCGGAAAGACATCCTCTCCGATCAGTTTTGCCATGCTGCTGGTTGCGGCAACGTTGCCGGCAGCAAGGCTTGCAAAGCTCGTAGTGTCCATATCACCGATATCGCCATGAAAGGCGATCGGCTGTCCATCACGATCCACCAGAAAGACCGCTCGAGCGGCGCATTCGACGCACACTCGCGCAAGTATCCCTTTGATACGTTGAAATTGATGTTCTTGTATTATAAAAGGCGTGTCGGCCATCGGAAGTAGAGGCGATGAAAAGCAGTTTTGTACTAAGTTTAGAGCCGGAAGGGCACGTGCAGCGTGAATAGCCGCATATCAAAATTAACACACGGCAACGGCATCCGACAAGGAAATTTTTACTCGCGTGCCGATTTAGCAGTAAAATGGGGTTATCAAAAGATTTATTGATACCTCCAACCACTGGATGTTATACTTTTTTTGCCGAAAATGGAGTTTTTTGGCCATTCGCGCTTCTTTCTAGACGACGATTTTTTGACCGGCTCGGATACCGTAAGGTTCCTCACCATTCTCACTGCATATTTTTGCATGCAGGATGCGGCACTTTTCTTATGAAACACCACATTTTTGCGGATGCAAGCGAAGGCCTGAACGTCGTCGCGATAGGAGGCGGCAATGGGCTTTCTACGCTTCTGTCGGGCCTAAAGCGCTATGTAGGTGCTAAGAGACATGAGCCGGTATGGATCGAGAGCCTTTCGGCGATCGTTGCCGTAACCGACGACGGAGGAAGTTCCGGACGTTTGCGCGACGAGCTGAATATGCCGCCGCCGGGCGACATCCGAAATTGCATGGTTGCCCTGAGCGAGGATTCGCAGATGCTCTCGCGGCTCTTTCAGCATAGATTTTCGGGAGATGGGGACCTTAGCGGACACAATTTCGGCAATCTCTTTCTGGCGGCACTCTCCGAGATCACCGGCGACTTCGCAGAAGCCGTAAAGCTTTCTTCGGAAGTGCTTGCAAGCAAAGGCCATATTTACCCTGCCACCGCGGCGGATGTTCGTCTTGCGGCCAAGTTGACCAATGGCAAGACGGTACGCGGTGAGACGAAGATCTCGCTTGTCGGGCCTGCAATAGATCGCATCTTTCTTGAGCCGGCGGACTGCAAACCTCTGCCTGAAGCTCTCGAAGCCATAAAGAATGCGGACGTGATCACGATCGGCCCCGGATCGCTCTTTACGAGTTTGATCCCGCCAATTCTCGTTCCCGGCGTCGCAAAGGCAATTGCTGCATCAAACGCAACGAAGATCTTTATCTGCAATTTGATGACACAGCCGGGCGAAACTGATGGGATTTCGGCACGAGGCCATCTTGAGACGTTCCAAAAATATGCACGCGGAATCGAGATGGATTTTGTTGTTGTGAACGATCAGCCGATCTCGCCCGAGCAAGCCGACAAATATGCGAATCTTGGCGCGGAACAGATCGGCGTACATGGTTCCATCTCGCCGGGAGTCATCTCAAATGCCGAGGTCGTTTGTGGTAATCTTCTCGACGAAGGAGATATGGTAAGGCATGATCCTTCGCGGCTTGCGGACGTTGTGCTCCTTTGCGCCGTTCAAACCGCAAACTCTGTTGCTGTAGGCGTCTAGATCAGTGAATTCAGAACTCGATATACTTATTCTCGCGGCCGGCCTTGGAACGCGTATGCGTTCCGGGAAGGCGAAAGTGCTGCACCACCTCGACGGCAGGCCGCTGATCGCCCACGTTTGTGAGACGGCGGCAAAACTCGATCCCGCAAGCATCTTCATCGTGATCGGTCACCAGGCCGAGGAAGTAACCGATGCTGTCAACGCGGAATTCAGCGATCCTCGGATCAAGTTCGTCCGACAGGAAAAGATGCTTGGAACGGGCGACGCGGTCGCTTCTGCTCGTAAAGCGTTGGTCGGGCGAGATTCGCGGCTATTAGTGCTTTCGGGAGATGTGCCGCTGATCGCCGAGAAGACGTTGGAAGGCCTGCTTGAAACGCCCGCAGCAGCTGCGATCCTGACTGTAACTCTTCCTGATCCAACCGGGTACGGCCGTGTTATCCGGTCGCGATCGGGTAGCTTTGAGCGGATCGTAGAGCAAAAAGATGCCTCGCCGGAGGAGCTTGCAGCCAACGAGATCAACTCCGGAATCTACTGTTTCGACACGCGAAAACTCTTTGCGGCCCTTGAAAAGATCGGCAATGATAACGCCCAGGGTGAATATTATCTGACCGACGTTCCCGGCATCCTCAAGCACGAGGGCGAGACGGTCGCACTTTACTTGCATGACGATCCGCTCGAGATCGAAGGCGTCAATGATCGGCGTCAACTCGCCGAAATGGAACGGCGCCTTCGCGAGCGAACCATCGAGCGGCTGATGCTCGATTCGGGCGTAACGTTCATTGATCCTACAAGTGTTTACATCAGTTCGCGGGCAGTGATAGGACGCGACTCAGTTATCTATCAGAATGTTTCGATCGAGGGCCGCACGACGATCGGCGAAAACTCTACCATTCGACCCGGCACGCGCATCGCGGCATCGACGATCGGAAACGGCGTCGAGATACGCGATAATTGCCTGATCGTGGATTCCGTTGTAGGCGACGGCTGCGTTGTCGGGCCGATGGCACACCTTCGGGGGAACGCCGAGATGGGCGAGAACGCTCGGGTCGGGAACTTCGTCGAACTCAAGAAGACTCGCCTCGGGCGCGGCTCCAAAGCGAATCACCTTACGTATCTCGGCGATGCGACCATCGGCGAAAAGACGAATATCGGCGCCGGCACCATCACTTGCAACTACGACGGCAAGAACAAGAATCCGACCACCATCGGCGACAACGTAAAGATCGGCTCCGACACAATGCTCGTCGCTCCCGTAAAGGTCGGCGACGGCGCCGCGACCGGTGCCGGTAGCGTGGTCACAAAAGACATTCCGGCCGGAGAATTGGTGGTCGGTGTCCCTGCGAAGTCGAAGAAAACTGCGCAAGCCTGTGAATGAATATCAAATGAAGGGCCTTTTAGTGATATGTCTCGTTATCCTGACCGCCATTCCGTTGTTGGCTCAGAGACCGGCGTACGGAATTTTAGTGGACAACACGGGGTCGATGCGAACGCAGTTTGACAGGGAACTCGAACTGGCACGCGAGGTTGTGAAGCAACTAAACGAAGGTACGTCGATATCGATCTTCAGGTTTAGGAAAGAAGGCGGACCGTCAAAGAATGCCGTGGTGCAGGCTGCGTTGCATTGCACCACAGACCGGATCTTGCTGAACAAAACAATTGACGAACTTTACCTCCTCGGCGGCCAAACTACGTTGATCGACGCTGTGCAAGGCTCCGCAGACGTGCTCAACACTATCACCGAAAGGTGCGGTGAGTACTCGGAGCGAAACTTGGTGCTTATCACTGACGGCGAAGATCGCACGAGTGTCGAGAAACTGGAAGACCTCGTGACATCCTTGAAATCCACTAAGACGCGCGTGTTCGCGATTGGACTGGTCGGTGAACTCGATCCGGCAGCCACGGCGGTGGCAGAGAGCCCGCAAGATAAAGCTAAGGAGCTGCTCATCAATATCGCGAAGGAAACAGGCGGTGGCGTTGTTTTTCCGACCAAAGATCAGGCTGCTTCCGAGATCGTTAGGTTGATGTTCAACTCCAACCAAAGGGTATTGAAATAACTAATATGTGTGGAATTGTAGGATACGTTGGAAATAAGCAGGTTGTGCCGCTCATCATCGACGGCCTTAGGAAACTCGAATATCGCGGTTACGATTCGGCGGGCATCGCCGTCGTCGATGAGAACTGCAATCTTTCTTTGCGACGTGCCGAAGGCAAACTTCGCAATCTCGAGGAAGCGATCCGTCTCGATCCTCTCGACGGCACTTACGGCATCGGACACACGCGCTGGGCGACGCACGGACGCCCTACGGAAGAGAACGCGCATCCACACCGCGATCAGACCGGCAACGTCGTTGTCGTGCACAACGGCATTATCGAGAATTATCTCCCGCTCAAGGAACGTCTGCAGGCCAAAGGCCATGAATTCCGCACAGAGACGGACACGGAGGTCGTTGCTCATCTGATCGGCCACTATGTCGAGACCGAAGGCCTGAAGCTCGAACTTGCCGTGCGTAAGGCAGTAAAGGAACTCCGCGGCATCTTTGCGCTTTCGATCATTTCGAAGAACGAACCCGACCAGGTCATTGCGGTTCGCGAAGGCCCGCCGGTGGTGATCGGCCTTGGCGATGGGGAATTCTTCGTTGCGAGCGACGTGCCGCCGATCCTTGCGCACACACGCGACGTTTTCTTCCTTGGCGACCGCGAGATCGCGGTTCTTACCAAAGACAGCGTCCGTGTTACCGATTTTGACGGCAATATCGTTGAACCCGAACGTCAACGCATCACTTGGGACCCGATAATGGCCGAAAAGGGCGGTTTCAAGCACTTTATGCTCAAGGAGATCTTCGAGCAGCCGCGTGCCGTACGCGACACCGTCCAGGGCCGCGTTTCGCTCGACACGGGCAAGGTCTATCTCGACGCGATGGAAATTTCCGAAGAGGAATTCCGCACCGTCACGTCGATAAAGATCGCGGCGTGCGGCACGTCGTGGCATGCCGGTTTAGCGGGCAAATATATGCTCGAAAAGCTCGCGCGTGTTCCAGTCGATGTCGATTATGCGTCGGAATTCCGCTATCGCGATCCCGTGCTTTCGCCGAACGACCTGCTGATCGTCATTTCGCAATCCGGCGAGACCGCCGACACCATTGCCGCTATGCGCGAGGCAAAGGCGGCGGGCTGCAAAGTGCTTGCCATCTGCAATGTCGAAGGCTCGATGATCACACGCGAGGCGGACGGAACGATCCTGACGCACGCCGGGCCTGAGATCGGTGTCGCTTCAACAAAGGCTTTCACATCGCAGATGGTCGCGCTATACCTATTCGCCCTTTATCTTGGCGGCATCCGCGGCAAATTGGGCGAAGACGAAGCCAAGAAGCTTGCGCAGGATCTTGCAGAATTGCCCCTAAAGATCGAGCAGATCTTGAACGACGCCGACTCGATCGAGGAGCTTTCAAAAGATTTCTTCCGTGTTCAGGACTTTTTATATCTAGGTCGCGGCATAAACTTTCCCGTTGCCTTAGAAGGCGCTCTGAAACTCAAAGAGATCAGCTACATTCACGCCGAAGGCTATCCTGCAGGCGAGATGAAGCACGGACCGAACGCCTTGATCGACGAGAAGCTTCCGGTCGTCGTAATAAACACCCGCGAAGAAGGTAACGCGGGCAGTGAACTTCGTTACGAAAAGACCCACTCGAACATTGTCGAGGTGAAGGCCCGCGACGGCGTTATCATCTCTGTCCTGACCGAGGGCGACACGATGTCGAGCAAGGTTTCGAGCCACATAATCGAGGTGCCGGCAGCAAGCGACCTGCTCTCGCCGATCATCTCGATCGTGCCGCTGCAGCTGCTCTCGTACCACATCGCCGTTCGCCGCGGCTGCGATGTCGATCAGCCTCGAAACCTGGCGAAATCGGTAACGGTGGAGTGATCGCCGCGAACAGCTTCGCATTCTCGCCGTAATGATCTAAACGCAGAACTCCGTAAGAACGGCCTCTAAAATGGCGTTCCTACGGAGTTTCTTCATTCTGCGTCGGCGTACAGGGCAGTTCAAACCCGCCCGTGTTCTCATTGATCCGCGATGATATTCAGATCATCCACATCCTTGATGGCCGTTAGCGGTTGTGTTGGCGGTGTGAACGTGAACCGCTTTGAGTCCACAGTAACGTTATAGGTCGTCCCTGACTTCAAACCCTGAAAAGTGTCGAAGCGAAAGTAGCCGAATCCGCTTGAAATTGCTCGGACAGGAGCCGCCAGATCGCCGCCCGAGATCGTTACGACCGCGTTGCGAATGCCGGCACCAGAGTTCGTCGTTACCCTTCCGCTGACATTGATCGGCCGCACCGGAACCATTGCATAAGCGTGAACTGCTCCGCTAACGACGCCGGTGCCGACGATCACATTGTCTTCGCTGATGCCCATTGCCGACGACGAAGTATTTGTCGAAAGGTCCCAGCCCGTTCCTGACGGGATCAGGTCCGCAACACGATAAGTTGCCGTCCCGTCGTAAAGGAAGGGAATCGCAAAGGCGGAGGAAGCTGTCCCGACGACCCAGCCCGCAGAATTAACTGCGCGGCCCGAACCTTGTGTTGTACCTGTCGGGAGCGGTACCTCGACCATTCCGCCTGCCTGAGTCCAAATGAACGGCAAGCCGGAGCCCTGATTCATCATACTCGAACCGGTAACGTGCCCCGCGTTGCTGACACCGAAGGCAATCGCTCCGTTCGCATTCGGGAGCGCACCCACCTCCTCTGTGGTCGGGCTGCCGATGGTGTGGATGATACCGACATTGCGAGCCGCATTTGACGGATCGATGCCAAAACCGACGATCAGCGACGAATTGTTGATATCGAACGCCGTGCGGAAGAAACATCCGGTAGAGGTCGTTTGCAAGAGGTATGTGGCCGTGCTGCCGGTGTAAAACACGCCCACTTGTTGAGAACCGCCATCGACCGAGCCCGCAGCGGTCCCGGACGAGTTCACGCCATTTGCGTCTCCAAGCGTCTCGCCCGAAGGCATCGGCAGCTGGGCCGCGACACCGTTCCGCCAAACCACCGGCACTCGCCCCGAACCGAATACCGTAGTCGCACAAACGCCGACAACCGTACCTGTATCGTTCGCGCTGTTGGCAACACAGTATGGGAAGCCCGAAAGATTCGGCAAGCCTGCGATCCCGCCTTTGAGCGTCCAAGTGAAGGCCTGCGAGCCGCCGCTTCGAAGCGAACGCCCAACGCCTACATTGCCGGGCGATATTCGAAATGCCTGTACCGAAGAGTCGCCGGATTGTACGACACCCATGTCGAAGATATTGTATGCCGGCGGCACAGTGGTCGTCTTGGCTTGAGCGATCAGCGAAACGGGGAGAAACAGAGAAACAACGAGGAAGAGAATCGGGCGAATACGCATCTTGAGCCTCCTTTATTGCGAAAACAAGCTAGTTCCAAGAACGGAACATCCGTTCTTGAAGATGGTTAGGAATTTGGTGAACGGCAAGGAGTGTATCACACATCAGCGTTTTGCAGCACCGGAGCTTTGCGTCCGATGTTAGACTAGGCCTATGAAAGCGATCGTTATCCGTGAGTTCGGTTCTCCCGAGGTTTTGAAGGTCGAGGAAGTTGATCTGCCTTCTGCAGGCTCATCACAAGTGCTCGTGAAGGTCGGTGCTGTCGGCGTAAATCCAGTAGACACATATCTTCGATCGGGTGTGTATCCAAAATTGCCGCCGCTGCCATACACGCCGGGCAAGGATTCTGCGGGTGTGGTCGAGGCCATCGGCAACGATGTTCGGGGCTTTAAACCCGGTGACCGTGTCTATACCGCTGGTTCGCTCACAGGAACTTATGCCGAATACACACTTGCTGACGAAAGAGATGTTGCGGCCTTGCCCGATAACGTATCCTTTGAGCAAGGTGCGGGCATATGGACCCCTTATGCGACAGCTTTCCGCGCAATGTTTCAGAAGGCGAGGGCGAAAGCGGGTGAAACCGTCTTGATCCACGGAGCTTCTGGCGGCGTCGGGCTTGCTGCGATTCAATGGGCGAAAGATGCTGGGATAACTGCCATCGGAACTGCAAGTTCGGCAGAAGGGAAGCAGCTTATTCTCGACAACGGTGCAGACGCTGCATTTGATCATTCCGAGGAAGGACATCTCGACGCGATCCTCGAGCACACCGGCGGAAAAGGCGTCGATGCCATCATCGAAATGCTCGCGAACGTCAACCTCGAACGCGATTTCAAGGCTCTCGCGATGTTCGGCCGCATTGTCATCGTCGGAAGCCGCGGAAGCTTGGAATTCTCGCCTCGGCTGACAATGGGGAAGGATGCGAGCATCTTCGGAATGTCGCTTTTTAACTACTCTGAAGCTGACCGCCTAGAGATCCGCGACGCCGTATTCAGGGGCCTTTCGGACGGAGCTCTAAAACCTGTGGTTGCAAGGAGATTCGCTCTTGCAGATGCGGCCGCGGCCCAAGAAGAGATAATGACGTCAAAAGCCGCCGGCAAGATCGTGCTGGTGCCTTAGCTTTCTGAAAGATAGCGCATTCGCGGCTTCCGTCTGCCAGCCTCGGCAGGACCGATCTGTGCATTTTGTGCAAATCGTGCATTTCGTGCAAATCGTGCATTTTGTGCGGTTTGATACATTCTGTGCGGTTTGTGCTTCAAAGCGGGCGCGTCTTTTCGATATGATGACAACACGGTCGAAGCGGCCGTTCGTTCATTGACAAGCTAAATTCAGATTTCAGTTTGCAGTGCCAGGTCTCAGGCTTCACGTTTGGGATCCCTATCTCGAATTTCAAATTTCAGATCAATCGGAATGCTTTGCCCCCCGAATTTCGAATTTCAGATCTGAGATTTTAGACAGGCTTCTGATTCGCGACTTCTTGGACCGATCGGCCGTTCTTGCGG
>CALMYB010000015.1 GCA_937873515.1 uncultured Acidobacteriota bacterium | reverse complement strand
AAACTCGATCCCGATTCAATGTCAGTTAGAACAAAAACACTAGCTTTCCATCTGGGGTAAAAAATGGGGGCTGGACAAAAATTCTACACAAAAGACTTGCTATTAGCACCCAAACGGGTGTAAAAAGTAGGATACGTCTCCAAGACACAACTCAAGACTAACCAAGACGGGTAAAGACCGCGTTAACCACCTAGGTTAATTGTAATCAAGAAAAAAGACTATGTTGAAGCCAATTCTAATTGCTTTGCTCCCATTCCTGTTTTTATTTAACAGTGGATCGGACGCCCTGCTTTCGGGTGTGAATCCAAAACCCGATGGCTATTCAGGAACCTTGGACAAAATGCTTGTTGAGAGCGGCACCGTCTCGATGAGGGTCGATATGTTCAAGATGAACGCGAAAGCGGGAATCGTACAGATCGATATGCCGATCAAGGCGAATTCGTTCTTTACGATACTTGTGTTCAATGACGAGCTTCGCGGGCCGAATCCGGGTTCGATGGACCTTGAAGGCAGCTTCTCGGGCGGCACAGGCCGCTCCGCACTGAGCTTCAACGACCTTGCACTAGAGAATCAGGCGTGGGAAGAGGGCGGCGACCTTGTCGTCCGAAGTGCACGAACGGGCGCGGTCTATTTCCGGGTCGAGGGCCAGGAATATACCTACAACCCGATGATCCGCGGCCTTGTCGTCTCCGACGGCCGCTTGGTCGTCTCTGATGCTTTCGCTGCTTCGCTCGGCCGCAAAGACCTTGCCGGCACCACCGTCGGTACGATCGGAGTGGACGCGAGAATGCGAACGATCGAATCGTCGGAGATCGTTGACGGCGAGGTGAAGTCGGAAAATATGCCTGCGATGGCCCCTTCGGCCGGCACTATTCCGGGTCCCGATGTCATAGTTGGTGACCTTTCCGGCCTTGCCCAATTCGGTCAAAGCTCGGGTACACAGGTCGGCCTGGCCGTCGCCACGGACTCATGCAACTTCGGTACCGAAAACCTGCACTGGCAGGCAAATCCGAGCAATGACCACCCGGTCATTCCGCAGAATCTGTATCGGATGTCGGCAAACGGCGATCGAATGGAGCAGATCGGCCAATCGAGCGTGAAGCACGCGTTCACGGCGCTTACCAACAACATCTGCGGCCTTGGCTGCAACGGCGTCGGCGGTTCGAATCTCGGTTCCGGCTGTTCGGATCCTTATTCCGCAAGCTTGAATGCCGGTCCAAATCTCGGTTCACGTGCATGGATCAATCCGTTTACGGGCGATTTTCCGCGTGGTGATTCGGCTACGCCGAACAATTCGCATACCGGCCATTCGCACACCGGCACGTCGCATCGCATTCTTGTTGAGATCAACGACCTTAACACGTCGATGAACGCCGGCGCGACCTATTTTGCCGAAGGACAGTACATTACGCGCCATGAATATGACTGGTGTGCGACGCATCCCGGTCAGTGCAATATGTACAATAACGTGTCGTATCGTCAGTATTCTGTTAACGGAACGACAAGCCCATTCAGTTTTTCACCGGTCTCATCTACGGTCCGGATGAAGCCTGCGATCATGGCTTGGACCGGTGCGACGATGGTTGATATCGAACCCGCACCGGGAGTGGATGGCATCGGAACCGTCGCTTACAAGGTGACGCAGCTCTCGCCGACTCTTTGGCACTATGAATACGCGATCTACAACCAGAATTTGAATCGCGGAATTCAATCCTTCAGCGTTCCGGTAACTAGCGGAGATGCTACGAACATTGGTTTCCACGCACCGCCGCAGCATCCCGGCTGGGCAAATGACGGCACGGTCGGAAATGCAGGCTTCAGCAGTCAGCCTTGGGTCGGAACTGAAGCAAACGGTGCCCTTTCCTGGTCTAGTGAAAGTTTTGCCCAGAATCAGAATGCCAACGCGATCCGCTGGGGTACGATGTATAACTTCCGATTTGATTCGACCCACCCTCCCGTGGCATCGACTGCGACGATCGGGTTCTACAAGACGGGAGCACCCATCACGGTGAACGTGCAGGCCCCTGCATCGACGGCCCCGCCGGCGACATACACGGTCTCGGGCCGTGTTGTTAACAGCAGCGGAATGGGCGTTGGAATGGAGCGTGTGTTCCTGTCGGGTAGCGTTGTCCGCATAGGCGCCTTGACGAATCCGTTCGGATACTTCACATTCTCGTCCGTGACATCGGGTGACTACACCATCGGTGTTGCGTCGCGAAGGTATACATATCCATCATCGCAGATCACGGTCGGCGGGAATATTTCGGATATTCTAATCACGGCCAATCCGTAGTACCGGACCTCTTGACGAGCTACGAGCGAAATGAGCGGCCTTGCCGGGATCGGCGGGCCGCCCTTTTTTCGTCAGAGTTCGACTGATGATGCTGCGATCAAAAAAAAATTGCCTAAAGTCCTAATAATGCAGTTTTTCAAGTAGAAATACGCTGCAGATAAAGTGTATTCTTTCTAATTAGACGTTTTTGGGCGACAGGCGGCCTTACTTTGCGCCTTTTCTGCACTACGCGCGGCAGATCCAGGCACTTCCCTCCCCGGTTCGTAAAACGGATCTAATAACCAAAGCTTTAGGAACTTAAGATCGGAAGATGGCATTTAAGTCTTTATTCAGTTTATTTTCGAGCGATCTGGCGATCGACCTCGGAACGGCAAACACTCTTGTTTACGCGAATGGACGCGGGATCGTAGTCTCGGAACCGTCGATCGTTGCGATCAACAAGGTAACCAACCAGGTCGAGGCGGTCGGCCGCGACGCAAAAGAGATGCTCGGCCGCACACCGGGCAATATCGTAGCGATTCGGCCGATGAAGGACGGCGTTATCGCGAATTTCGAAGTTACGGAAAAGATGCTCCAGCATTTTATCCGAAAGGCTCACAACGGAAAGTCGTGGGTCAGGCCGCGCGTTGTTATCGGCATTCCGTCCGAGATCACGCAGGTCGAGCGTCGTGCGGTCGAGGATTCGGCCTATCGTGCGAAGGCATCGGAAGTCTATCTTGTCGAGGAAGCGATGGCAGCGGCGATCGGTGCGGGCCTGCCCATCACTGAACCTCACGGCAATATGGTCGTTGACATCGGCGGCGGGACGACGGACATCGCCGTCATCTCGCTTTCAGGCATCGTTTACTCGCGTGCCGTGCGGGTTGCGGGCAATGAGATGGACGATGCCATCACGCAGTACATAAAACGCAAATACAACCTTTTGATCGGCGAGCGTACGGCCGAGGCGATCAAGATCGCGTTGGGTAGCGCTTTCCCGCTCGAAGAGCCGCTCTCGATGGACGTTCGCGGTCGCAACCTCATCGAAGGCATTCCTAAGACGATCACGATGACCGATGAAGAGATCCGCGAAGCTCTGTCGGATGCGATCTCGACGATCATCAACGCTGTTCGTGTCGCACTCGAAAGGACGCCGCCAGAGCTCTCGGCCGACATCGTGGAACGCGGCATTGTCCTTACAGGCGGCGGCGCGCTCCTTAAGAATCTCGACAAACGCTTGATGATCGAGACCGGCTTGCCGGTCGTGATCGCTGAGGATCCGCTCTCATCCGTCGTGCTCGGCACGGGCAAGATGCTTTCGGACTTCGAACTCCTCAAGCGTGTTAAGTGGGATAACTCGATGATGACCGGAAATTAACTTGAGTCCAAACACCTGAGTCCAAGGTCCAAAGGCGAAGGTGGCAGGCCGAAGCCGTAAGCTCTTCGGACGTGTGGACATCGAACTTTTGGATATTTGACCTATCGGATGGTTGAGCGTAGTCAAAAGGATGTATGGCGATTGGCTCCCTGGCTAATGGTCGCCCTCCTGTTGTTGAATTTCGTTTTGATGGCCCTGGATGCCCGCGAAAGCACTTCGGGCAAGCTCGTGGTACGCTCTTGGACCCAAACGGCCGCTGACTTCGTCCAGTCTCCTGTAACGACCATCTCAGCCTCGATATCGAATTACTTTTCTTCGATCGCCAACTTGCGCTCGGCGCAGGACGAGAACACGCTGCTGAAGCAACGCGTTCAGGAACTCGAGGTCGAATTGCGGCAGAAGGATGGCCTTTCTAACGAGAACGAAAGGCTTCGCTCACTGCTGCAGCTCAAGGATGACAGCAAATACAAGGTCTTGTCGGCCCGAATAATCGGCCGTGATCCGTCCGCGTGGTTCAATGCCTCGATAATAAATCGCGGAAGCCTTGATGGCGTATTGCTGAATATGCCGGTCGTAACGGACGGCGGCATAGTCGGGCGCATTACGGCGGTCAGTCCGCTTACTTCACAGGTCGATCTGATCACGTACAGCAAATCCGGCGTCGGAGGGATCGTCGGCGAAGTCGGGGCGACGAACGCTCTCGGTGTCGTTGTCGGCACGGGAAAGACCGACATCCTGGAGATGAAATATGTTCCGGGTACCGCCGAGGTCGAGGTCGGGCAGCCTATTTTCACGACCGGCCAGGACGGCATCTACCCTGCAGGCCTAAAGATCGGCGAGATCGTCAATGTCGTACGCGGATCCGCCACGACGGCACACAAGATCGAGATCAGACCGGCAGCGAAGCTAAATTCGATGCAGGAGGTCGGCGTACTTTTGTACCAACCGCCGCAAAAACCTGAGTTCGAACAGCGTGTAACACCGGAACAGCAGAAGAAGAAATAGATGGAGGGAGTTAAGCTCACGATCGCGATAATCATTTCCGTCGTTTTGCAGTGGACGCTGCGGAACGTGGCTGATTTCTTTATGTTCGTGGACTTTCCGCTCATCATCGTGGTCTATGCGGCCCTGCAGCGAAATTCGATCCGTGCTCTGCTCTTTGCGACGGTCTCGGGGATTGCCGTCGATGCCTTAAGCGGCGGACTTTTAGGGTCGAGCGGTTTTACGATGACGGTGATAGCATTTATCGTCGCCGAGATCGCGCGGCGGGTTTATCTGGACAACTTGCTTCTTCGGATACCCGTCATAGCTGGTGCAAGCATTTTAAGCAGCCTGATCTATTTTGGTATCCATAAGTTGTTCGGTCAGGAGCCTGCAGGATCGCTTGTGTTCGTTGGCGCCTACTCGCTGATAGGTACGATGATCGCCGGCACACTTATCTTTTTGCTCCTGGACGCTATCTCGGCAGGTAAACTAAAGCCCAGAAAACGAGAGATGTTCGCCCAGCGTCGTCAGACGAGGCGGCGAAATCCGATCCGGCTTACGAAATAAGGCCGCGGGGCTTGAATCTTCGATGAAGATCTACGATCACATACAGAATTTGAGTGCCAGGGTCGGCGCGATCCAGGTGATCGCATTCGTGCTGCTCGCCTTGTTGGGTGCACGCCTTTATTACCTGCAGATCGTAAACGGCGAATATTACAGTGACCGGGCCGAGAATCAACGTATCCGCTTGATACCGATCCCGGCTCCCCGCGGTGCAATATTTGATCGAAAAGGACGCATACTCGTCGATTCACGCCCGATCTACAATGTCGTTATCTCGAACGATGGACTAAAGCATGCTTCGGCGACGGATAAGGTTGTTGATTATTCATCAGGCCTGAGGCTTGAACCGCAGTTCGTGACCGAAAGGCTTTCGGTCTTAAAGAAGCAGAATGAGTTCGAGTCGCTGGTCCTTAAAGAGAACGCGACGATCGAAGATATTGCGTGGGTCGAAGCCCATTCGCTCGAGTTTCCCGAGCTGCGGGTCGAACTCCAGCCGCAGCGGCATTATCCGCTTGGGCAGACATTGGCGCATGTGCTCGGTTACGTGGGCGAGATCAGCCCAAAGCAGCTCGAATCGGACGTATATAAGGAAAAGGGCTTTCGCCCGGGCGATATTATCGGCAAAGGCGGCCTCGAACAGTATTACGACGAGTATCTCCGCGGCCGGCCGGGATATAAGAAAGTAATTGTTGACAGCCGCGGCCGCGTGCAGAGCGAACTCGAGACCGTTCCGCCGCAATCGGGCCAAGACCTCGTAACGACGATCGACCTTGATCTTCAAATGACCGCCGAAGATCAGCTTGCAAAATCCGTAACAAAACGCGGCGTGGTGGTCGCGATGGATCCTAATAACGGCGAGATACTCGCGATGGCGTCCGCACCGTCGTTCGACCCGAACATTTTCGTCAAAGGTGCTTCGACCCCGGAAGGCCGAAAGCAGATCGCCGAATATTGGAAGGACGAGACGCGTCCGCTTCTTAACCGTGCCATCCAGGGGCGCTATCCGCCGGGTTCGACATGGAAGATCCCGGAGTCCGTCGGGGCCCTGCAAGAAGGCGCGATAACCGTCGCTCATTCCAACATACTTTGCGGCGGCGGCATCACGATCGGGAACAAACTCACACGCTGCATGCGCAACCACGGCAGTCCGCCGCTTGATACCGCGATCACGCGTTCATGCGACGGCTATTACTATCGTCTCGGCCTGAAAATGGGCATCGAGGGTATTATCAAGATGGTCGAGACGTTCGGTTTCGACAAGCGTTCCGGCATTGACCTTCCGAACGAGAAAGTCCCTCAAACGCCGAAGACCTGGATGAAGTATGTCGTCAAACATGAGGGCAAATGGAGCGACATTCGAACCGTTTATGCTTCGATCGGGCAAGATACGGTCGTTGTTACGCCGATCTCTATGCTGCGTGCGGTGTCGAGCGTCGGAATGCGTGGAAAAGAATACATTCCGCATTTTTTGAAAGAATTCAAACCGATCGCGGCGGTCGGCGAAGAAGGCGATCCGAACTACGTACCGGCGCGTGAGGGATTCACCTTCCAGCATCCGGAACCGAACATCATCGAGCTTCAGCCGGCGCAATGGGATCTCGTCCTCAAGGGAATGTGGGGCGTTGTGAACGGGGGCGGTACGGCCGGTTCGATACGCATTCCGGGATTTGATATAGCTGGCAAGACAGGTACTGCACAGGTTGCTGAAGTTGGTAAGGATACTGGCAAGAACAAAGATCATTCTTGGTTCGTAAGCTTTGCCCCGGCCTACAAGCCGGAGATGAGCGTTATCGCGCTTATTGAGAATTCGGGCTTTGGTGCGGCAAATGCTGCCCCGGCGGTGAAGGCGATGTACGAATCATACCTCTCCCGACGAGACGGCCAACAACCCGCAGCTCAGGAGGTCGCCGCTCGCTGAATTTTGGCGAGAAACGCCCGCTTAGAATCTAAATGGTCGCCCTTACAGAACGCGGATTACGAGACTTTGATTGGCAGACGGCGGTTCTCGCCATCCTGATCTCGTTCTTCGGCGTCTGGCAGATCCACAACGCTGTTCCTTCCGAAAATTATTGGTCAAAGCAGATCTTCGGTATCGTTATCGCGTTTATCGCGTTCGTTGTCGTCGCGTTCACCGACTATCGCCGTCTTATCGATGCCGCACCGATCTTCTATGCCTTCGGCCTCTTGCTTTTGTTTCTCGTGCTTACGCCCTTGGGTGTTGAGATCAATGGGCAAAAGGCCTGGGTCAGGCTTCCGCTTGTCGGACAGTTTCAGCCTTCGGAGTTCGTCAAGATACCGACGGTTCTGATGCTCGCAAAATACTTTGGTGCAAGAAAATCAGCAGTTCTAACGCTGCGTGAGGCGCTGGTCGGCGGTGCGATCTTCGCAGGGCCTTTGGCACTCATAATGCTCGAACCGGATGCGGGGCAGGCGATCACATATTTTCCGATCCTTGCCGCAATGTTCTTTTTATCGGGCATCAAGATCCGCTATGTCATCATCGGAACAGTATTGGCAGCGGTGATGGTGCCGACGGCATATATCGTCGGCGTTAAGACCGGCAAGATAAAACGCTATCAGCAGGAGCGAATCCTTGCGATCATCGATCCGGATAAGGTCGATCCGCGGGGCTATGGCTATCATACGATCCAATCTGTCATCACGGTCGGCAAAGGCGGCATTTCGGGGATCAAGGGCGACCCTGAGACCTCGCAAAGTGTTTTGAAATTTTTGCCGGAACCGCAGACGGATTTTATTTTTGCCGTAACTGCGGAAAACACAGGGTTTATCGGCTGCGTATCACTCCTGCTTGCGTATGCCTTGCTGCTCTCGCGAATGATCGCGAGTGCAAGACAAGCTTCCGACCGTGCGGGAATGCTTGTTATAATGTCCGTCGTCTGCGGTTTGGCCTTTCAGATATTTATGAATATCGGAATGGCCTTAGGTTTTCTGCCCGTGATCGGTGTTCCGCTCCCATTGATGAGCGCCGGACTGTCGGCGATCCTTTCGACATTCATCGCGATAGGGTTCGTAGTGAGCGTTCGAATGAGAAGGTTCGTCAACTAAGAGGTTTTATGGCGAAAGAAGCTAGCACTATCGTTGAAAGTAAAGCGGCACCGCGCAGGAAGATGAGCGGTATTTCAATGTTCCTTACGGCGTTGATGCTCGCCTTATCGGCGGGCGGCCTGACGGGCGTTCTTGCGTCGTATTATCTGAACAATTCGAGCTATACGACCGCGGTCTCGGCCCTTGCGACGTATCGTCCGCCGCAGGTAACTACGATCTACGCTGATGACGGCGAAACAGTGCTCGCCGAGTTCGCCATTGAGAAACGAATTCCGGTCAAGATCCAAGATGTGCCCGACCGCGTAACCGACGCCCTCCTCGCGATCGAAGATTATCGGTTTCGCGATCACATCGGCATCGACCCGTATCGTATCCTTGGTGCCGTGTTCAAGAACGTTACGACCGGCAGCACCGAAGGTGCCTCAACCATCACACAGCAGCTCGCAAAGAACCTTTTTCTTTACAAGGATCAAACCTATACGCGCAAGGTGAATGAGTGGGCTGTCGCGCTCCAGATCGAACGGCTTTATACAAAGGACCAGATCCTTGAGATGTATATGAACTACGTCTTTCTGGGAGCGGGAGCCTACGGTTTCGAGGCCGGCGCCGAGACGTACTTTGGCAAACATTTGAAAGATCTTTCGCTCGAAGAGGCAGCTCTTCTTGCCGCGATCCCTAAGTCGCCCGAATACTCGCCGACGCGCAATCGCGAGAAAGCAAAGATCCGCCGTGACCTTGTCCTCGATCAGATGGCCAAGTATTTTCCTGATAAGTATTCGCAAGCCGAAGTAGATGCCGCGAAAGCGATCCCGATCAAACTCGCTGATACGGCCTACTATCAGTCTTTGCCGAAATCCACCGCGTGGGATTATCCGGTCGAAGAGATCCGCCGTTACCTCGAACAAAAATATACGACCCGCGTCGCACAGGGCGGATTGAAGGTCTATACGACGATCAATGTTGCCGCGCAGAAAGAAGCGACAAAAGCGATACGCGAGGGCCTTCGAGGTTATGACCGCGGGCAGCGTTGGCGTTCGGATTATAAGAATATCCTGCTTGACGACAACGACCAGCCGCTCTTTACCGATCAGAAGGACATAGATAAGGCTCTTGCTTCGTACAAACACCCGGATTGGTATGGCGATCAGTACGAGGTCGGCGAATACATCAAAGGCCTTGTGGTGAAAGCCAACCCGGGAGCGGATGAGGTCGGTGTTCGGTTCGGTATGTACAAGGCCGTTGTCCGGGCCGGCGATATGGGCCGCAGCGGAAAGCGCCCGACGGCCGAGCTAAAACCGGGCTATCTTGCGGAATTTGAGATAAAAAAGGTCGATGACGAAAAGAAGACCCTCGATGTCGAGCTCGAACAAGTGCCTGAGGTGCAGGCGGCGATCGTCTGTATCAATTCGCATACAGGGGAGATCGTTGCGGAGGTCGGAGGTTACGATTTTCACACAAGTAAATTCAACAACGCGACGCAAGGATTGCGGCAAACGGGCTCGTCCTACAAGCCGTTCATTTACACGGCGGCGGTTGAGGACGGAATGACGCCGGATATGACAGTGAGCGGTGCCCCGATCAAACGCGGTGGCTGGACGCCGCACAACTACGATGGCAGCTTAAGCCACCCGAACGTCCCGATGAAGATCGCACTTGCGAAATCCTACAACATTGCGGCGGTCCATTTGCTTGAGCAGGTCGGAATACAATCGGGAGCGCAGATGGTGCGGCGTTTCGGCATCACGAATCCAATGGCTCCGAGCCTGCCGTCGGCCTTGGGGGCAAGCGAGGCGTCGCTACTTGAGATGACGTCGGCATATTCGACATTCCCGAACAAAGGTGTGAGGATCTCGCCCCATCTGATCCGAAAGGTCTATAACCGCGACGGTGCTCTCCTTGAGGAGTTCGACGGGTCGAGTTCGCGAGTTACCAGTGAATATGTCGCGCTGACGATGGTTCAGATGATGCGCGGTGTAACGGCGGGCGGTGGTACGGCACCCGGAGCAAGTGCCGCGGGCCAACAGCTCGCCGGCAAGACCGGTACGGTGAACGACCACACTGACGTTTGGTTCATCGGCTACACGCCAACATACGTTACCGGTGTGTGGATGGGCAATCCGACAAGAAAGACGAACCTCGGCAACAGCATGACGGGCGGCCACGGCGCATTGCCGTATTTTAATGCCTTTATGAACCAGTTCATGAAGGGCAAGCCGCGCGATACGTTCCCCGGCCCGCCGCCGATGCCTTCCGACATCAAGTCGTTGATGGAGCGGAACAAACGCGAAGAGCTTGAGAAGCTCCAGGAAGCAGACATCGCCGGCAAGAAAACGGGTATTGAATTCACACCTGGAACAAAGATTGACGATGATCCCGCCCTGTTGCCGAAAGAGAACAACGCGGGTGACGGTACACCGGATGGTGACGGTAAACCTGACAAGCCGCTTACGGGAGAGCCTTCGACGATAAAGCGTCCGGAAATAAAGCAACCGGCGAAAACCGAAGGTCCGCCGGCTGAGAAGAGTACACCGCCTAAACGAAAAGGCAAGAAGGGCGACGGTTAGTCGCCGCAGAAAAGGCCGAGGTAATAGGGCAGCATTCGACGCCACCAGACCCAGTCGTGGTTGACGTCGTAACCCCAAACATCGAGCCTATGCGGAATGCCTTTCGAATGCAGGAGACCGGAAAACTCGCGGCTTCGGTCGGGAGCCTCGAACGAGCCTTGTCCCGTGACTATTACGATCGAGTCGGCATTTTGCAGACGCGGAAGGTGATAATCGTCGTTGAGGTGCTTTAGGTACATCGCGGGATTGTTGAAATACACATTGTCGTCGAAATAGCTTTCGAGATAATTGTAGATGTCGTAGCTCCCGCTCATCGCGATCGTTCCGCGAAACTGATCCGAGTGCTTGAAATAGGTATTCGCGGCCAGGAAAGCACCAAGCGACGCTCCTGTGGTCAGCGGCCGGGCATCAGGCCCGCACTCGTTACGGATCAGCGGAAGGACCTCTTCCATGATGTATCGGTCATAACGGGCGAGCATCTCGACCTTCCATGAAGGCGAGCTCTCGCGGTTCAGCAAGCTGTACTTGTTGACCGAATTGATCGAATAGGCCCGGATCTTGCCCGCTTCAATAAAATCTTTGATCGAATCCACCAGGTAGAATCTTTCGTATTCAAGATAGTCGGCGGCTGCCGTCGGGAACATCAAAAGCGGATATCCTGCGTGCCCGTAAGCTACGAGCGGCATTTCCATTCCGAGATTGTGGCTGTACCACGAAGTGATTTCGCGTCGCATATAGGGTTTGCTCCAAAAAAGAGGTTTTCGACCGGAGCCGAAAACCTCAATTCTACAACGAACTGTAGATATTCCTAAGGGCTGAAGCTATTTCGTCACGGTGATCTCTCTCGTTGTCGAATTATAGCCGCCGTTCTCGATCACCTTTCCATTGCGGTCCTGCAACTCGAGCTTGATCGTGTGTTTGCCGGGTGCAAGGCCATTCAACCAGAGCGGTTCCCAGCGATTGAACTGTCCCATATCGGTTCCATCGACCCAATATTTTACGTGGCAAGGGCACGGATCGGTCCCGACAACACGTCCGGCAGGCGTCAAGTCGGTGTTTACGACCCAAAAATCGACCATAATGTTGTCGGCGTCAGCACCCTTGTATTCGCCCTTCGGACGGCTGTAAGTAAGCAGAGGCTTCTTCGGATCGACCTTTTCATCGGCCTTCTTTTCGGGCGATGCACCATTCGCCATCGTGTTTCCGTCGGCAGTCGTTGTCGGCTTTGAAGCATCTCCACCGCCGTTCTTGACCGTGAATGAGACGATCTGGAACGCGCCTTCGTTCTTATAGCTTTCGTGCCAGGGCCGCGAGGGGAACACGCGAATAGTGTGCGGGCCGTCCGCAACATTCTTAAGGACGAATGGCTTCGTGATGTCGTAATAGGCTTCATACGGCTGGTTATCGAGGATCACGTGGATATGGTTCCCGGTGTGCGTCGTCTCGTCCATTCCCGGCATATAGCCTTTCAGGTCGCCCGAAAGTTCGAGTTTCAACTCGACATCAGACCCCGAGACGACCGATTGGTCTTTCGGTTCTATGATCTTCAGCACGGGCTTTGCGGCATCCTGTTCTCCGCGGGCCTTCATCATTTCAGTGATCGCAGCTGGCCGTCCCATTGCGGTTACGGTGCTGTTAGGTGCGGCGCTGCCGCCATTGGCCGAATTCGCTGAGTTCGTATTATTTCCGGCCGACGGGCCGCACGCGGCGCCGATCGCCGCAAGAATAAAAGCCGATGTGATAAGGACTATTCGTTTCACAAAAATACCTCCCAATTTGTCTGGTTGTCAGGAACTTGCCGGCGCAATTGCCGCAGTTTCCTTCGATGAGTATTCAAAAACCTCGCGGAAGCGTTGTTCGAGGCGGTCTTCGACCTCAGCGAGCGTTATCTCGCGTCCAAGAAGTTCTTCCATCGAGGTTACGGGTTCGCCCTCGCAGGCGATGATCCAGTTGTAGTAACTAAGGTCGGTCGAGACGTTCAACGCGAAGCCGTGCGTCGTCACCCAGCGTTTAAGGTGAACGCCTATGGCGGCGACTTTCCCTTGTGCCGTGTGCACGCCGGTGAGGCCTTCGATCCGAAAGGCTTCAACGCCGAAGTCCGCCATCGAGCGGATCAAGACCTCTTCAAGATCCCGAACATATTTATGCACGTCCTCACGATGAGGAGAAAGTGAAATGATCGGATAGCCGACGACCTGCCCGATCCCATGGTATGTGACGCGGCCGCCTCGATTGGTTTCAAAGACCTCGACTCCGAGTTTTCGCAGGATCTCGGCGGTCGCGAGAACACCGTCGTTGGTGGCCCGCCGGCCGATCGTAAAGGTATGCGGGTGTTCGAGCAACGCGAGATAGTCTTTCTCCCGCCTGGCGATAACCTCGGCCTCAAGGAGAGCTTGCAGATCAAGCGCATCCTTATAGCCAACCCTTCCAAGACGTAAGACCTCTAAACTCCGTTCGGTCACATCATTATGATAAGATTTTCGAACAGCTTTTAACAGGAAGGGACGAGTATGAGGTTTTTTTGCACGGGTTTGTCAGTAGTGTTTCTCGGGACCGCATTCGCAGCGTCGGTGTCTGCACAAAAGACGCGTCCGCGAAAAGCTCAGCCCGCAAAACCGCCGGTTTCAAGGACAGTTGTACCGCTCGATGTTCGAACAGCGCGTGAAAAAGTCGAGATCCAGCGGTCTAACACATCGCGGTTCATCGACGTTCTTGGCCCGATCGCTCAGGAGATCGAGAACACGAGCGAAGCGGCGAAGAGGCAGAATCTTCCGCGTGCGACGGTCGATCGGAACGAGCAGAATAAAAAGCGAGTGATCGCAGCGATCAGGAATTTGAGGGTCGGTATCGCAAACCTTGAATCGGAGTTCCGTACAAGATCTTCCCTCAGGCGCTATTTGTCAACGATCCAGGGAGCGACCGACCACGTCGCATCGAGTGAGGATCTGGCTCTGGCAGGCAGGTTCGTCGCGGCGAAGGACCCGCTTCGCGATGTTCTAAAAAAACTTACGGATACTCTGAACGTATTGCCAAAGTAGCTTACGGTTTCTTGATAGCCGGCGGTTTACTGGGATCACAAGCCTCGATCGCCGCTGTTGCGGCCGGTTGGGGCTTTTTTGCCGCATCTTCGGCGGGCAGGCCAAGGGCCTTTCGAATGTAGGCCTCGCCCTCGGTCATTATCATCTCGCCGTTGATCACGTCCGCCCTTTTGACAAGCGTTTCTCCATCTTTTGAATACTTCATCGGATCAAGAAGGATGTACCAAGGCGAGCCCGTGTACCGCTTGTCGCCCGTCTCTTTTCTATATTCGGAGTGCTTTGTCGCTCCTCGTTGTGCTCGGCTGACAGATTCATAGACGACCGGAAAGGTAATGCCAAGCGAATCAAGATTCACTTTCATACGATCGACAGGGTCATATTCACCGACACCGACGACTTCGAGTCCCTGAGCCTGATACTTCTTATACAACGCCTCGATCTTCGGAGCGTCGAAGCGCCAGTTCGGGCACCATGGTGCAAAATAGACGACGACAACCAGTTTCTTACCCTTAGAAAGCTCCCGCAGGTCAAGCTCCTTCGAAATATCGCGAACAGTTGGATATTTCCAATTCTGATACTTGATATCTTTATCGACGATCGGCGACTGCTCGTTCTGAGCAGCGATAGGCAATACAAAAACAAGCGAGAGGACGAAGAGGGACATTAGTTTCATAAATGGAATTCCGGACAAAAACAAAGAGTAACGTCTCGATCGTAAAGTTGGCAACAGTTTTTCTAAAATGCCGGCAGTGTCCGATACCGAATACGCAGCGCGTTGTGCTAATGTTTATCTATGGCCGAAAAACCGACCGTTACTGAAATCTTTCAATTTGCCCTCGATCTGCGAAAGTCGGCTCCGAACGGTACGTATGATGACGTAAAGAGCCGGATAGTTGACAAGTTCGGCTCCGGGCCGCTGCCGGATACGGCATACCTGACCATTCCCGAGTATGACAATATCGTACCCGAAGAGGATTGGACATCGGGATTGCCGGTCGTCCTTCGCGGGATCCAGAACGACAGTTGGAAGGATGTTGCTCACGGCATCGTGATCAGCCTTGAGCAGGTGGAGAACTATCCTAAACAGTCACTTCGTGAAGACGATCCTTCTAAGGATTGGCGTAATCGCAATGAAGGCATTGCCGACGCGGAAGCTCAAGTCTTGGACAAGTGGATGCCTGAGGAACTGATGGATCTTGCACGCCGCCAGATACAGCCTTAGACATCGATCTTCATACCATCGAACGCGAGCAGGACCTCGCATGGCGGTGAATATCCGCGGGCGAGGTCTTCGAATTTTACGCTGTCCCATTCCGGATACAGATGATTGAGCAGTGCCGCTTTTGGCCGGGCGATCGAGATCAGTTCCATAGCGTCCGCCAATTCGAGATGCGTATCGACCGCTTTATTTGTCACGAATGACGACTCAACGATAAAAAGATCGGCAAAAGCGGCAAATTCTCCGATCCTCGGGTCAAATCCCGTATCAGACGTATAGCAAAGCGATCTCTCCCCGTCATCCAGCCTGATCGCAAGACTTTCGGGTTTGTGAGGCGTCTTAAATACTCGTTCGGTGCCGGAAAGCAATTGGAACGCATCACCTTCCGCAACTTCGACTATATCGACCGGGAAGTTCTGTTCGAGCAGACGGTAGTTTCCTGCTGCATCTATCGTATCGAAGAGTGCTTTAAGACCGATAGGCCCGCAGATCGTAAGCGGTTTTCGGCGTTCATCCGTTTGAGCAGCATGCTTGATCCCGAAAAGGAACGGAGCGAGGCCGCCTATATGGTCGAGGTGAAAATGCGAGATCCAGATCGCGTCCAATTCCGCCCAGGGCAAACCTTCTTGTGCCATTCGATGGATCGACGGCGCCGAGCAATCGAGAAGGATCGAGCCCTTTGCGGTTTCAAGCCAAAAGCTCGTGCTGCTCCTTGTCGGATGCGGGTGTGATGTCCCGGAACCTAAGACGGTAAGCTGCATGTTCTCTATCTTAGCGGCTTTTTATCCATTAGCTGAGCCACTTGCGCAATCTTGACGAAAAAATAATGATTTGAGATACTGAGTTTGCGGAAAAATTGTGCTTTTACGGGCCCCCAAAGCCCCCGGACGATAGGAAAAGTAGGAAGATATGAAGATCTCTGCACAGGAAGAGTACGGGTTGCGCTGTCTTGTACAACTTGCGGCCCTGCCGGAGGGCGCAAGCCTGACCCTGCCGCAGATCGCCGAGCGAGAAGGCATCTCGACCGCGAATGCGGGCAAGCTGATGTGGCTTTTGAACAAGGCCGGCTTCGTTCACTCGACACGCGGCACGAAGGGCGGTTATTCACTCGAAAGGCCTGCCGAAGATATTCGCCTGAGCGAGATAATCAAGGTGCTCGACGAGGATGTTTTGAACAAGCACTGCGGAAGCTACACGGGCGTGCTGGATTCTTGCGTGCATAACGGCGACTGCGGGATCCGGCCGGTGATAATCGGACTGCACGCACTTGTGGAGAATGCCCTTTCGCAGATCACGCTTGCCCAACTCGTCGGCAGCGAGCGTTCGGTCGATGCGATGTTCCATCGCGTTCATTCTATTCATAGGACGGTCGAGCCGCAGGGAGTGTAAGAGATTTTAACCAGAAGAAATGAGATATTAGATAGCAATGAATATAGAAGCACTAAGGATTTACTCCCGACCCGTCGATCTCCGTGGTCTCTGTGCTCTCTGTGGTAAGTAGTTTTTATGTCAACAGCAGCGGAGTTACTAACAAATCGGGAATACAAGTATGGCTTTGTCACCGATATCGAGACAGAGACCATTCCCAAGGGCCTAAGCGAGGATACGATCCGCCTCATTTCTGCGAAAAAGAATGAGCCGGATTGGATGCTCGAATTTCGGCTGAAGGCGTATCGGCAATGGCTCAAGATGGAGCCGCCGAGCAATTGGGCGAACTTCAAGTATCCCGATCTCGATTTCCAGGACATAACGTACTACGCCGCTCCGAAGCAAAAGAAGAAAAAGGCTTCGATGGACGAGGTCGATCCCGAACTCATCAAGACCTTTGAGAAGCTCGGAATTCCGCTCTCGGAGCAGAAGCAGCTTGCGAACGTTGCGGTTGACGCCGTTTTCGATTCCGTATCGGTCGCGACGACCTATCGAGCAAAACTCGAGAAGGCGGGCGTGATCTTCTGCTCGTTCAGCGAGGCGATAAAGGACTATCCCGATCTCGTTAAGAAATATCTCGGCTCGGTCGTGCCCGTTGGCGATAATTTCTTTGCCGCACTGAATTCAGCGGTCTTTTCTGACGGCTCGTTCTGCTTCATCCCGAAGGGCGTCCGCTGTCCGATGGAATTATCGACCTATTTCCGCATAAACACGCAGGAATCCGGGCAGTTCGAACGAACGCTGATCGTCGCGGAAGAAGGCGGTTATGTTGCGTATAACGAAGGCTGCACGGCACCGCAGTTCGACACGAACCAGCTTCACGCGGCCGTTGTCGAGCTCATCGCGTTGGACGATGCCGAGATCAAATATTCGACGGTGCAGAATTGGTATGCCGGCGATGAGAACGGCAAAGGCGGTATTTATAACTTTGTGACGAAACGCGGAGCTTGCCGCGGCCGGAACGCAAAGATTTCTTGGACGCAGGTCGAGACCGGTTCTGCGATCACGTGGAAGTATCCGAGCGTGATCCTGCAGGGCGATAACTCGATCGGCGAATTCTACTCGGTCGCGCTCACGAACCACGCACAGATCGCCGACACGGGCACGAAGATGATCCATCTTGGCAAGAATACGAGGTCCACGATCGTCTCGAAAGGCATCTCTGCGGGCCGCTCAAATAACTCTTATCGTGGGCTCGTAAAGGTAATGCCGCGGGCCGCGAATGCGCGGAATTACACGCAGTGTGATTCGATGCTGATCGGTTCGACGTGCGAGGCGAACACGTTTCCTTACATCGAGGTGATGAATAACACCGCCCGTGTCGAGCATGAGGCGACCACGTCGAAGATCAGCGAGGACCAGCTCTTTTACCTCCAGCAGCGAGGCATACCGCAGGAAGACGCCGTCAGCCTGATCATCAACGGATTCTGCAAAGAGGTCTTTCGCGAACTCCCGATGGAATACGCCGTCGAGGCGACAAAACTCCTCGGCCTAAAACTGGAAGGAGCGGTCGGGTAGCGGCGTTAGCGTCATACCGCGGGTACATTTGAATGAAATTACCTATCTACCAAGTTGATGCGTTTACAAGCGAGCTTTTCGGCGGGAATCCGGCGGCTGTTGTGCCGCTTGAGAGTTGGCTCGATGACGAGACGATGCTGGCGATAGCGGCGGAGAATAAGCTTTCTGAAACCGCCTTTTTTGTCGGCGCAAACGGCAAGTACGATATTCGCTGGTTCACGCCAACGATGGAAGTGAACCTTTGCGGACACGCGACGCTTGCGTCGGCTCACGTGATCTTTAGGGAAATGAAATTAAAAAGTGACCGCATCGACTTTCATTCGGACAAGAGTGGAGTGTTGAGTGTCGAACGACGCGGCGACGACCGGCTCGTTCTGGATTTTCCGGCATATCAGATAACAGAGATCGAAGCGAGCGATGCGTTGGCACAGGCGCTTGGCAAAGTACCGGTAAAGGCTTGGGGTGCCGTAAACAATGGCGTGATGATGAGGCTCGATACAGAGCAGGATGTCCGAGATCTCGAACCCGACTTTAATGCGCTAGCGAAGCTAGAATACGAACGGATCTATGTGACGGCCCCGGGCGAGACGTGCGATTTTGCATCACGCATGTTCGCACCGAAGATCGGTATCGCGGAAGATCCGGTAACGGGAGCAATGCACTGCACGCTTGTGCCTTACTGGGCAGGACAGCTTGGCAAGAATGAACTTGTCGCAAGGCAGGTGTCAAAACGCGGCGGCGAATTATTTTGTGAGTTGGCAGGCGATCGGGTAAAGATCGGCGGCAATGCGGTTACCTATTTGAAAGGTGAGATCTATGTCGAAGCCCGAAGCGAAAAAAGCGTTGCTGCGTGAAGCGGTCGTCGTGCGACTCGCTGTGCTGCAAGACGCTGCGGCGATCTCAGAGGTGATAATCAGCTCTTTCAGCCGTTTTCGCGAGCACTACACGCCCGAGGCGTTTGAGGTCATCGCGTTGGCGCCCGCCGAGATCCGGCCGAGATTTGATGAAGGGCCGCAATGGGTCGCCGAACGCGATGGCGAGATCGTCGGAACTGTTTCTGTAACCGTCGAGGAAGGCGCTCTTTATGTTCGCAGCATGGCCGTCGCTCCTTCTGCACAAGGCTGCGGCGTCGCGCATAAACTTCTCGATGCGATCGATGAGTATGCCGCGACGACTGAATTTGACCGTATATTTTTGTACACGACGTACTTTACGCCGGGTGCAAAGGAGCTTTACGGAAAGCACGGTTACGAGTGGGTGCGCGATACGACCGCCGAAGAATGGTACGGCGTGCCGGGTTTGGAAATGGAGAAACTGATCCGTAGATGAAAAGCGGCATCTGTCCAAAATGCGGATCAGACGAGGTCTATATGGGAAGGACCGGTTCCTGGGTGGGCGTCAGGACGAACGTCCTGCACAATCAGTGGCCAGAAACATACGTCTGCATCGAATGCGGCTATTACGAATTTTATGCGATACCCGGATATGACCTTGATCAGGTAAAGAAAAGACTGGAAAAAGTAAAAAAATAAAATGTTACTAGAAGTTAAAGACCTGCATGCAGGCATCGATGGAAAAGAGATATTGAAGGGCCTTAACCTTCAAGTCAAAAAGGGCGAGGTCCACGCCATAATGGGGCCGAACGGATCCGGCAAATCGACGTTGTCGAAGGTGTTGGCCGGGCATCCTTCTTACGAAGTGATCTCGGGCACGGTTACCTACGACGGCAAGAATTTGCTCGACCTCGAACCTGACGAACGTGCACGCGAGGGCGTTTTCATGGCGTTCCAATATCCGGTCGAGGTGCCCGGCGTGTCGAATTCACAATTTCTGCGTCTTGCCTACAACCAAAAAGCGAAGCACAACGGCGAAGAGGAACTCGACCCGCTCGAATTCAACGATCTTCTGAAAGAGAAGGCGAAGATCGTCGAGATGGATCCGCAATTCTTCAAGCGTTCGGTGAACGAAGGTTTTTCGGGCGGCGAGAAAAAGCGAAACGAGATCCTCCAGATGGCTGTGCTCGAACCGAAACTCGCGATCCTTGATGAGACGGATTCCGGCCTCGATATCGACGCTCTACGCATTGTCGCCGAGGGCGTCAACAAACTTCGCACGAGCGATAACGCGATCATTCTCGTTACGCATTATCAGAGGCTTTTGAACTACATCGTGCCTGATTTTGTACACGTTCTTGCGAACGGCAAGGTGGTCAAAGAAGGCGGCAAGGAACTCGCCCTCGAGCTTGAAGAGAAAGGCTACGACTGGGTAAAGGCGGCCGCGAAATAGCGAAATGCAGAGGGGCAAGCTCGCAGCCATCATTTTGATCACAGGCCTTGTCGCCGGAACGTTGGATATTCTGGCTGCGATCTTCATACTTGCCGGCGGTGATGCAGCACGCGTCTTTAGGTTCATCGCAAGCGGAGCTTTCGGAAAAGCGGCATTTGACGGCGGCAGCGAAATGATCGCGTTGGGAGTGTTCTTTCATTACCTGATCGCGTTTAGCTGGACGGTTTTTTACTTCCTGATCTACCCGCGTATTGCTTTCTTCCGACGCAGCAGATGGCTTAGTGCGATCGTTTATGGTGCGGTTGTTTGGACGGTGATGAACTTGTTCGTTGTGCCGTCCTCTCAGATCGGCTTCCGAGGCGTGAATCTTTGGAACTGGATCGAGAATTGGCTGATATTGATCGTTTGCATCGCGGTGCCGATCACAACATCCGCGCAGCGTTTTTATCGAACGGCAAATAATGAGGGGAATTCGTGACCGAAGGCAAAGGGAACAACAAGACCGGTAATGCGGTGATCGTCGCGATCTGGGCGGCGGCATTGCTTGTCGTTTTTGTTTCGTTCCGCAGCTCGGACCTCTTGAGCTTGCCTAAGCTGCTTGGAAATGTAGGCGGTGGAGCGTTCTTCGGTTCCGGCTTTGTTGATTCGCTCGTTGGCGCAATTGCCGCAGGCTTTGTCATGGCCGCGTGGTTTGGTCTCGGGTCAATCGTTTCACTTTTTTTGAAGGTCGGACGACGCGACGGCGATTCTCACATTCTCGAATTAGCGCGCAACGTCGGCGTCGGCTCGGTCCTTTGGTCGATCATCTGGTTCTTTCTAGGCATCGCGGGACTATATTCAACTGCGACGGCGATTGTCGTAACGATCCTCGGAGTAGTTTGCTGCCTAGCGGGATCTGCAAGACTACGTTCGGCCCGCGTCGAGAGCCGAACGCCCGAGAGCGTGTCGGGCGTTGATCGCGTTGTCGTCGGGCTGATCGCGTTCGTCTTGCTTATCGCCTTCGTAGCAGCACTTGCTCCGCCGATCGCAAAAGACACGCTGCTTTATCATTTTGCCCTGCCGAAGGCCTTCATCGCTCAACACTCGAACGCGTTCGTCGAAGGGAATATAGCAAGCTATCTCGCTCTCGGCGGTGAAATGCAGTTCGTGTGGGCGATGCTGCTCGGCGGAGTTTACAGCGTTCGTGCGGGCGAAGCCGCGGCCGGAGCCGTTGCATTCTTATATCTCCCGCTGCTGCTTGCGGTCGTATTTGGCTGGGCACGCGAACTGAATGTCTCGCGGACATGGTCGTTCATCGCGGTTCTGCTTGTTGCTGCGATTCCAACCGCATTTCATTCTGCATCGAGCGGTTACACGGATGTTGCTTTGGCGTTTTACGCGGCCCTTGCGGCCTATTCGCTGATGCGTTGGCTCGACGGATACGACACGAAGCATCTCGTTCATCTCGCGATCTTCTTAGGCGGCGCGCTGGCGATCAAACTAACCACGCTGTTTCTCATCGCCGCACTCGTGCTTGTCATTCTTCTAAAAGTTCGCAATGAGGTATCTGCGGGAAAACTTGCCGGGACAGCCGTGTTTGCTCTAGTGCTTGCGGGTGTGCTTGCTTCGCCGTGGTACCTGCGGACGTGGTCTGCTACAGGTTCGCCGCTTTTTCCATTCTATTTAAGTATTTGGAAAGGCGAAGCTCCGGGCTGGGATGTTGAACGATCGAATCTGTTCCAGGTGATGAATTCGCAGTATGGCGGAGTCGATCAAGCACCGGTGAATTATTTGCTCGCACCGTTTCGACTTTCGCTTGCAGCACAGCCTGAGGACGCGAATCTCTATGACGGTGTACTCGGCGCGGCGTTCTTGATCAGTCTGCCGCTAATTTGGTTCGGCATTCGACGAAAGAATGATCCCGCGGCTGCGACGCTTGCGGGAATTTCGGGAGTCTACTTTCTCTTTTGGCTTTTTTCGAGCGAACAGATCCGATATCTCTTGCCGATCGTCCCGCTCCTCGCAATCGCGATCGCGGCATCGGGAGATAGCTCGGAAGACAAAGGTACGAAGAATGCGTGGTATTACACGTTTGGCCTAGCGTCTGTCCTTTGTGTCTTGACGTCGCTTGCGTGGTTCTCGATGCGGTCGCCGCTGCGTGTTGTGTTCGGCGGCGAAACACGCGACGCGTATCTTACTCGCCAGCTCGACTATTATCCGTACTATCGAATGTTGAACAGCGATACAGACTCGAACGAAAAGGTCTGGCTAATCAATATGCGCCGCGATACGTACGATCTCGATCGCCCGTACTTTTCGGACTATCTATTCGAGGACTGGACGCTCCGCAAACTCGTGTGGCAGGCAAAAGATATCAACGACCTTCGTACAACGGCGCGTGAACTCGGGACAAAGTACATCCTGGCGCGTCATGATTTTCTATTTGACTATGACCGTTCGACGCTTGTCGATGACAAGAAACCTCGTGCTGAGAATGCAACAAAGCTGCAGCTCGCAAAGGATCTTCTGCTCGATCCCGAACGGACAATAAAGAAAAACGACCGATTCATATTGGTGAGAGTGGATTAGGCAAGATTTTCGGGTTTTGAAGAAATGACAACAGTGGCAATTAAAGATACATATTTTTCGACCGCATTTCGTGAACGATTCGGCGAGGCAAAAGATTCTCTCGGCAAGCTGCGTCAAGAGGCGTTCGAAGCTTTTACCGAGAATGGCTTTCCGACCGTTCGGCTCGAAGATTGGAAATATACGAACGTCGCACGGATCGCAAGCGGTGAATGGCGTGTAGGAGACGTCGCCTCGGAAGACGTTTCCGACGCAATGGATCGCGTTCGTGAATTCAAATTCGACCGAAACGGATTTACGGCTTTGAACCAGGCGTTCGCCGTGTATCGCGTCATCCGCATCCCGAAAGAAACGGCCGTGGAAGAGCCGTTCGTCATTGAGCACGTTGCCGCCGAGGGCGAAGCGATATTCCCGCATACGATCGTCGTTGCCGAGGCCGACAGCCGCGCAACGCTTGTCGAGGTGTTCGCATCCGAAGCGGCGGGGTTTACGAATTCTGCGACGCAGATCTTCGTCGAGGACAATGCTAGTCTCACACATTATCGCGTTCAGAAGGATGCCGGCGACGCGTTCAATTACGGCGTGACCGAGGCGTCGGTCGGACGCGCGGCTCGCTACGACGCAACGAGCATCAATCTCGGCGGTGCGATCACACGGCATGATATCGAGGTTTCGTTCAACGCGGAGGGCGGCGAGGCGAGTGTCGATGGCCTCTATATGCTTTCGGGTTCGCAGCACCACGACACGCACTCGATCATTGACCACAAGGTGCCGAACTGCACGTCGCATCAAAGTTATAAGGGCGTTCTGAATGACACTTCGCGGGGCGTCTTTAACGGCAAGGTCTTTGTCCGCGAAGGTGCGAGCGGTACGGATGCGATACAGTCGAACAAGAACCTTCTGCTCTCGAACGATGCCCGTGTCGATACAAAACCGCAGCTCGAGATATTTAACGAGGATGTAAAGTGCGCACACGGAGCAACCGTCGGCCAGCTCGAGGAAGAGGAACTTTTCTACTTGCTCACGCGCGGATTGCCCGACGCCCTTGCACGCAACTTGCTGACATACGGATTTGCAGAGGAGATCATCAACAAGATCACGGTCGAGAGCATCAAAGAAGAGCTCGACACAGCGGTGCTGAATCGGCTCGGAACGGAGATTTAACCACAGAGAACACAGAGAACACGGAGATTTGAGATGGAGTTGAATGAGATCACGGGAAAGAGCATCGGTTGTGCTAAAACTCCGTGCTCTATGTGCTCTCTCCGGTGAAAATAGATGAAAGCAGTACAAGAAATGACTAATTGGGACGTAGAGAATGTTCGTCGGGATTTTCCCGTGCTCTCGCGTGAGGTGAACGGCAAGCCGCTCGTGTACCTCGATAACAGTGCGTCGTCGCAGGTGCCGCAGTCGGTGATCGACCGCACGTCGAAGTACCTCGCCGAGGAACACTCGAATATACATCGCGGCGTGCATTACCTTTCGCAGCACGCAACGACCGCTTACGAGGCAGCACGCGAAAAGGTGAAACGATTCATCAATGCCGCGGAAGCAAAGGAATGCATCTTCGTTCGCGGCACGACCGAGGGTATCAACCTCGTTGCGTATTCTTACGGTCGAAAGTTCATCTCCGAGGGGGATGAGATAATTATCTCCGCGATGGAGCACCACTCGAATATCGTTCCGTGGCAGATAGTCGCCGAAGATCGCGGAGCGAAGATCCGCGTCATCCCGATGAACGAACGCGGCGAACTCATCGTCGAGGAATACGAAAAACTGCTCAACGAGCGTACGAGGATCGTCGCCATCGCGCATGTGTCGAATTCGCTCGGCACGGTGAATCCTGTTAAGGAAATGATCGCGACAGCGCATAAATTCGGCGTGCCCGTGCTGGTGGATGCCGCGCAGAGCGTGCCGCATTTTCCTGTAGATGTACAGGATCTCGACGCAGACTTTTTTGTCTTCTCCGGGCACAAAATGTTCGCTCCGACGGCAAGCGGTATCGTTTACGGCAAACGCGAATGGCTCGATAGATTGCCGCCTTATCAGACCGGCGGCGGGATGATCCGCACGGTCTCTTTCGAGAAGACGACGTATGCACCGATTCCCGAAAAGTTCGAAGCCGGAACGCCCGGCATCGCCGCCGGCATCGGCCTCGGTGCCGCGATCGATTATTTGAACGCGCTTGATTTCAACGCTGCGGCAAGTTACGAACATTCGCTGCTCGAATACGCGACCGCTCGTCTCTCCGACATTCCCGAGGTCAAGATCATCGGAACTGCCGCGAATAAGGCGAGCGTGCTCTCGTTCACCATCGAAGGCGTTCATCCGCACGACATCGGCACGATCCTCGATCAGCAAGGCATCGCCGTTCGAGCCGGGCATCATTGTGCACAGCCGGTGATGCAGTTCTTCGACGTGCCGGCGACCGCTCGTGCATCGTTCGCTTTCTACAACACGCGCGAAGAGGTCGATAAGCTGGCCGACGCGATCCAAAAGGTCATAGAGGTCTTTGCTTAGAAAATGAGTATCAAAGAACAGAATTTCGCAAAGGCGGAGATGTTGATCCGCAAGCCGGTAGCGGATGTCTTTGAGGCGTTCGTTGATCCGGCGACCACGACAAAGGTTTGGTTCACGAAAAGCACCGGCCGGCTCGATGAGAACGATGCCGTCGAATGGACGTGGGAAATGTATGGCCATACGGTGCCGATCCGCGTTAAGTCAATAGACAAAGATCTTCGGATCGTTATCGAGTGGGGAAACTACGGCGAGACGACCGAGGTGGAGTGGAATTTTAGATCCCTCGATGCGGGATCGACCTTTGTGAGCGTTACAAATCGCGGCTTTGTTGGCAATGATGAAAAGATCGTTTCGCAAATTCGCGACTCGACCGAAGGGTTTACGATTCTATTGGCGGGTATGAAAGCCTATCTCGAACATAGCGTTGAGCTGAATTTGGTCGGCGATCGCTTTCCGAGGTCGAATTGAGAGGTTAGGAAGTTATGAAGTATTTCGCGTTCATCGTACTTGCTGTTTCACTCGCGGCCTGCGGCGCGCCCGCTGCGAATAACACGGCAGTAAATACATCGGCGTCGAACGCCGTTCCGTCACCTTCGGTCGTGCCCGAGTTTCAAGCAAAGGCCGAGACCGTTACTATCGACACTCCTGACGGTGTGAAGCTCGTCGGCAGCTTTTACAAGCCTAAGAATCCGAATTCGCCCGCCCTGCTTTTGATGCATCAGTGGACGGCGAACCGGCACACTTACGATGAATTCGCAGAGAGTATGAACCGACAAGGTTACGCGGTGCTCTCGTTCGACGGCCGCGGCTTCGGCGAGTCCACAAAGAAGGCCGACGGCACGGAGATCAAGGTCGATCTCGATAAAGGCATCGACCCGAAACTTCTCTTGGCGGACGCGAACTCTGCAGTCGAATTCCTAGGCAAGCAGCAGAATGTTGACGCCAAGACGATCGGCATCGTCGGTGCTTCGTATGGCAGCAGCGTAGCGATAATGTACGCCGCCGATCATCCGAATATCGCCGCCGTTGTACTGCTCTCGCCGGGGACCAACTACTTCGACAACCTTCCGACCGTGCCCGCGATCAAGAAATACGGCACGCGGCCGATCCTGCTTGTCGCTGCGAAAGACGACAAGGATTCTGCCGAAGCCGTCGAGAAGTTGATGGAAGATTCGGAAAACCCGAATGCTGAGGCGACGGTCTATCCCGATGGCGGCCACGGCACCGCGATCTTCGCTCACAAGGACTCCGACAACAAGGTGGCCCATCCGCTCGCCGACCTGATGCAGAAGTTTCTTGACAAGGCGTTGAAGACGACGGAGGTCTCGAAGTAAATAACGATGTCCGAACTCAGCGAACTTTATCAAGAGGTCATCCTCGAACACAACAAGAACCCGCGGAACTTTCGCGAGATCGAATCGCCCGACCGCACTGCTGACGGCAACAATCCGCTTTGCGGCGACGCTCTTCGAGTCTATGTGAAACTCGACGGCGACACGGTCGCCGACGTTGCGTTCAAGGGTTCGGGCTGCGCCATCTCGAAGGCCTCGGCGTCGATGATGACGCAATTCATCAAAGGCAAAAGCCGCGAGGACGCCGAGGTGATATTCGACGAATTTCACCGAATGGTCACGGGCGAACTCGATGCCGAGACGGAGGAGAATCACCTCGGGCGGCTGAAGATCTTCGCTGGCGTGCTCGAATTTCCGGCCCGCGTAAAGTGTGCTTCTTTAAGCTGGCACACGCTCCACGCCGCCTTGAAGGGCGAAGAGGAAGTCACCACAGAATAGATCCTATTTGCAGTAATGAGAGACATACAAGAACGAGCCGACCTGGAAAAACTTCTTTGGAAGTTCTATGAGACGGCGATCGCCGACGAGGAGATCGGCCATCATTTCATCGATCTGAACCTCGACAAACACATTCCCGTGATCACCGATTTTTGGGAGAAAGTTCTTTTCGGGCGGCCCGTTTATTTCAACAGCCCGCTCATCCCGCATCTCGAACTTCACGAGAAGTCACCGCTCCTTCCCGATCAGTTCGCCCGCTGGATCGAGATCTTCTACGCGACCCTCGATGAGTTCTTCGCCGGCGAGGTCGTCGAAGAGGCCAAGATGCGAGCCGCCTTTGTCGCCCGCAATATGAGCAACCGCCTCAACGGCGCCTTCATGCACGCGTGAGCAGAAGTCAGTGGCCAGTGGTCGGTGGTCAGAACCACGGAGAGTCAAAAGTAAAAGGTCAAAAGGCAAAGTCTGAGCCGGAACCTTCTTGGCTCCGTAGGAGCCGCACGTTTGTAGCACGCGATCATCATCAGCCATTTCGGAGGCGGCCTGCCGCCGACAAGCTCTGTCGCTCCTAACGGAGCTCCGGGGTTTCATATTGCTGGCGGTTCCTACAAACATTTCGCTCCTAACGGAGCTGAATCCCGGCCGCACTGCATGTCCCGGAATAAGTGAAAAGTAATAGGTGCTAAGTGAGAAGTCGGAATCTTTCCTATTTGTGAATTCGTGGCTACCGCGTTCCGACGACCTTTCGATTCACGAGATCTGAAGTCCAATACCTTGCACCATGCCGGCGCAAACCGCGAAAGTTGGCAAATACCTGTATTTTACTACCTCGCAGCCAAATCCGCCTCTCCAAAACCTCGATGTTTGTTCCGTTCCGCCCGCAACGGAACAAGCGGAACAAAACGGAACAAACATAGGCGTTTTTCGAGGCTCGCGTTACAAATTCTGTCACTTTTGTCAAAGATCAGGGTGTAAAACGTATGTTTGCACCGCACTCACGAGTATATCATACGCGTCAATGGATATTTTTCATTCGTCGCTACAAACTTGCATTAAAAGATAGCCACGAATGCACTAATGAAATCCTCTATGCTCACTGAATAAATAGAGATCCATCGGTCAACGCATCCGTTCTTATTCGTGCATTCGTGGCTTGATGGATTTGAATTGCCACAGCATCTAAAATGCGGTGGATCAGGGCAGAAAACTATCCCTCGGAGGCGGCTTCGCCGCCGTTAAGATCCTCTGTCGCTCCTAACGGAGCTCCAGGATCTGTTTTGCGACCTCTTTCCCAGGGTGGCGGCCGCGGCGGCCTTACCCTGGGCTATTCACGTTCGTCCCCTACGGGGACAAGAGCCTTGTCGCAATCGTGCTGTCATTCTCCGTCAGCCCAACCTTACAACAGTTGAACCAATACGAAACATACAAGAACGCAAAGGAGACTCAGAGTTCGCAAAGGAAGAAAGCCGCCGCGAATGCACGAATCTTAGAACTGAAATTCCAGACCACGACCGGTCAGCCCCGAATCCACGGAGCGGAAGCCCATCTAGAATCTCAACTCTGAAATAAGAAACTTGATACAACGAACAACGAACCATCAACCACGAACCATTCAATATTTTCAAAGACCAACACCAACCATCAACAAGACTACCCGACCGCCTCGACCATTTGAAGCACAAACCGCACGAAACGTATCAAACCGCACAGAATGTATCAAACCGCACGAAATGCACGATTTGCACAAAAAGTCTGGACGGCCTAGGGTGAGATGCGGAGCGTCAATCTGAAGGTAGCAGATCTGGCACCGCCGGCTTTTTTGCGAACGAAGAATTGATAATCGCCGTCTTGTGGCAGCGTGAGCGTGAGGGTTGGTGAACTTTCGAACTCGGTCTCGAGGTCGGCCTCCTCGGAGAAAACGCGGAAATCGAAGGCGCTTGGCCGCGAGTTCCTGATCGTGAGTTGCGAGCCGGCCTTCGCAGAGAAAACGTACTCCATTTCCTCTCCATTCCTGAGGCGGTCGCTGACCGTCGTGCCGCTCGGCCCAATGACGATACGGTTCGGCTCTGCCTTGCCGCCGCCTTGTGCAGAGGCAAGAATAGCGAATGAAAGGACGATGGCCGATGCGAGCGTAAAATAGACGATCCTGGACATTATCTACTCCGAAGTTCTCTGCTATTCTAGCAGACGAAGGCAAGCAAAATATGTATAAACCCGAAACAACGGAATTCGACCCGTATTACGGCAAGTATCTTGACCTCGTTCCTGAGAGCGACATCCGAGTCGCTTACGCCGCGCAGCCTGCGGAATTACGCGCCGCGTTGAACGCTGTCGAAGAAGACCGCGGCACCTTTGCATACGCGGACGGCAAATGGACGATCAAAGAGGTCATAAGCCATCTCACGGACTGCGAGCGTATCTTTGCGTACCGGATGCATCGCATTTCGCGAGGCGATACGACGCCGATCGAGGGCTTCGATCAGGAGAACGGCGGCTATACGAGATTCTCACACGCGAACGAGCGCACGTTCGCCAGCCTGCTCGACGAGTTCGACCTCGTTCGCCAGGCCAACTGCTTGATGCTCAACAATATGGACGAGGCCGACCTAAAGAGAATGGGGACGGCAAACGACAGCCCCATTTCAGTGCGGGCGCTTGCCGGCATAATGATCGGCCACGTGCGCCATCATCTGAACATCTTGAAGGAACGCTATCTTGCCTGATCGACGTTTCGATGCGGTTGTGATCGGCGGCGGTGCGGCCGGGCTTTTCTGTGCGATCGAGGCTGGAAAACGCGGTCGCCGTGTTGCCGTCCTCGAACGAAACGGCCAAGTCGGCCGCAAGATCATCATTTCAGGCGGCGGCCGCTGCAACTTCACCAACCTCGAAGTGAGAAGCGAGAATTTCATCTCGCAGAATCCGCATTTCGCAAAGTCCGCACTCGCAAGATACACGCCGCAGGATTTCATCGCACTCGTAAAGCGGCACAAGATCCCATTTCAAGAAAAAAAACACGGACAGCTCTTTTGCCGTGAATCTTCACGTGCGATCGTCGAAATGCTTTTGAAAGAAGCAAAGGCGGCCCGCGTCGAGGTCTTTACGAACTCCCGGATCACTGGCGTCGAGTTCGCAGACAGATTCACCATTTGCACCGACGCGGCGAGTTTCGAGGCGGAGAATCTTGTCGTTGCCTGCGGCGGACTTTCTTTTCCTAAGGTCGGCGCAACGGGCCTCGGTTACGACATCGCACGGCAATTCGGGCATAAGATCACGGAAACAAGGCCGTCGCTCGTTGCGTTGCGGCTCAAGGGGAAGGCGTTCCCCGAGCTTTCCGGAGTTTCGGCGGACGCGGAAGTGCGCTCGAACGGTACGGAATTCCGCGAGAGCGTTCTGTTCACGCACCGAGGACTTTCCGGCCCGGCGATCCTGCAGATATCGAACTACTGGTCGCCGAATGAATCAGTTGAGATCGACCTGCTGCCCGATATTGATCTTGCAATTCTGCTTGAAGAAAGGGCAGATTCTTCCCAGAATCTTGGAAATATCTTGTCCGAACACCTTTCAAAACGGATCGTCGAGGCTCTTTTACCGCAGAAATGGTCGACAAAAAAGCTGAGCGAGATCGATCAGTCAGCGCGAAATGCGGTCGCCGATATCTTCAGATGCTGGCGTGTGAATTTTGACGCCACAGAGGGCTGGGATCGAGCAGAGGTTACGCTCGGAGGCGTCTCGACCAAAGAGGTTTCGTCCCAGACAATGGAATCGAAACTACAGCCGGGACTTTATTTTATCGGCGAAGTCTTGGACGTAACGGGTTGGCTCGGCGGATATAACTTTCAGTGGGCGTGGGCTTCAGGAGCAGCAGCCGGACGGGCAATCTGACGTGCAGGCGCAAAACGAGGGAGACGTCTCCCACACCGCCTCCCTCTTTTTTCGCATTCCCGTACGTGGAGCACGTTCGTGCGAAAAACCTTGTCGTTGGCTTGTAAAGCGACCATCTCAACGCAAAAAGGCTCCGGAGATAGTCAGAGGGAGCGACGCAATATCAAACGCCGACAGTAGATAGAGTTTACATAATCAGCGATTCTTGTCAACAGGCGTTTTGTGCCCTTTTGAGGTAGTTTCGCGAAAATCCTCGATATTCATGCCGAACGTCTCCTGCACGTGTGCTTTTGCGGCCATATTGACGTTCCTTAAGCTCTCGAGACGGCGATTCGCACGCATTATGTGGACGGCCGTGCGCGCGGCGATCTGGGCGATCATATCGCGTCCTTCGGCCCTTTCATCACGTGCTTTGCAGAAAAGAGTGTAAGTTTCAGAGGCTTTCGCGGCCTTTGTTTCGCGGTCAAGCTCGATAAATCGGGCCTTCACCTGTGCGACCTGCCGGATAACGCGAACGAGGCGGTCGCCGATCGAATCTCCCGCGACAAGGGCCGGAGAATGCCTCAGATCATCTGCCAATTTGTCTAATCGGGTCTGGTCGCCGGAAGAATATGCTTTGTTGAGCTCCGCCATCAGGATGTGACGCCGCTCTTTCTCCTCAGAATCGACAGCAAGGTCCGGATGGATCGTACGTGCGAGGTCGTGATACGCCTTTTTTGCCTCGGCCGTCGGCTTCCAATCTCCTTTCTCGGCAGCTTCGGCGGCAGCGGCACGGGCGGCGGATTCCTCGGCTTTTCGACGAAGTTCCTCGACGCGCTTTTTGATCTCCTCGTCGTCGGGCACGAGTTTTAGCTCTTCCTCGGCGATCTCCGCCTCGATCTCGTCGATCTCGGCATATAGGCGTCCGACCTGCATCGAATACTGGGCCTCGAACCGCTCCAGTTCACCGCGCAGGTCCGCCATATCCTCTTCACGGAACGCGATACGATCTTTCAGGCGCTCAAGGACACGCTCCTTTTTCTTGAGTTCAAGCTCTTCGGGAGCGAGCTGCCGCGATACCGATAGATCTGTTGACGACATCTGTTGAACGACCACAATTCAAAATAAAAATGGCACGAACGAGAATGAACTCGGTCCGTGCCATCTTGCAATGTTCACGCACCCACGTGATGCCTTATGGAACAAACGTCGATGGGAGCGGCTTGTCACCCGCAAGGCCGAACCCTGTTACGGTAAAGCCGCCGGTCGAACGAAGCAGATACCACACACCGTCACGATAGACGCCCGCATCGGCCTTGCCGTCGCCGTCGTAGTCGCCGGGAGCGGGAATATCGGATGCGATTCCGAACTGGAACGCCGTAAAGCCCGCTGTCGTTCTCTGCAGATACCAGACGCCGTCACGATAAACGGCGATGTCGGTCTTTCCGTCGCCGTCGTAATCGGCAGGAACTGGTTTATCGGTCGAAATTCCGAACTGGGTGGCCGAGAAGCCGGAAGTTGAGCCAAGCACGTACCAAACGCCTGTTGAGGGCCTGTAAACCGCCTGATCGGCCTTTCCGTCGCCATCGTAATCGCTCGCGGCGGCAATGTCGTCCGCAAGTCCGAATTGCGTAACAGAGTACTGCGAGCCGTTGCTCTTCAGCACATACCAAGTGCCCGCACGATAGACGGCCTTGTCGGCCTTGCCGTCGCCGTCGAAATCCTTCGGCTGAGGTTTGTCGCCTGCAAGTCCGAAGCTCGTGATGTTCACCGTGCTGTTGCCGCTTAGCAGCGAATACCATACACCATCGCGGTAAACGCCGATGTCGGTCTTTCCGTCGCCGTCAAAGTCCGCGGGGACAGGCTGATCCGTTGAGAGGCCGAATTGCGTCGCCGAAAATCCCGTCGTCGATCCTTGAATATAGAAAACGCTGTTGGACGGCCTAAAGACCGAAACATCTGTCTTTCCGTCACCGTCGAAATCCGCGAACTTCTCGCCGGAAGCGGCGGCGGGAGCGATCGTGCCCTTTGCGAGTTCAGCCATATAGGAACCGGCGAGCTTGGCGAATTTCAGGGCGTGGTTAGCGTTCGGGTCGCTGTTGGCGAGCGTGTCGTTCGCCGTGTGGATGAACGGATTGTCCGCATTCATCGGGGCCTCGAACGGGAAAGACGCCGCGTATCCGCGAGAGTCCCAGGAGGCATGATCTGAGCAGGAATATCCGCACTGCGTATCCACAACGACCAGCGAAGGCAGATATGTGCTTGCAAGGTTCCGGACGAATGTATTCTGGGCCGCGTTCGTATGATCCGTGATCATCGCAATGTCGGTCGAAGGTGCCTTGTAGTTCGTCATATCGAGCTGAAGAACACCGACGACATTCATTCCTGCCGCCTGATAGGCGGTCGCGATCGCCTTTGAACCGAGCAGGCCCGCTTCTTCACCGGCGTAGGCCATAAAGGTAACTGTTTTTGCCGGATGGTAGTTATTTTCCATCGCCACGCGGATCACCTCAGTGAGCGAAGCGATACCGGATGCGTCGTCATCGGCACCCGGAGCAGTCAGTGTCTGACATGTCGTGCTTGCCGAACAGCCCGAGCGTATCGAATCCTGGTGGCCGCCAAGGATGACGATCTCTCCGGGTTCGGTCGTTCCCTGAATGGTCATTATCACAGACGGCTGCAGCCAGGTGTGGTTAAAGAACTGCACCGTAATATCGCTGCGTCCGGCGGCGAGGGCCGTCCATCTGTCTTTGATCCAAAGTGCCGAATCCGCACCGGTCGGCGAATTGTAATAACGCGTATTGAACGCGGAAAGCGAAGTGATGGTCGATTTGATATTTGGAGCGGCCATGCCGTCGATGAGCGGCTGAACGGTCGCGGAATTGTTTATCGTATAGTCAACCGTGGTGGCAGACCGCTTTGGGGAAACGATCATATCGATCGTGTCCAGGGCATCCTGTTCATCGGGGTGGGCCATGAACCCGGCGCATTTATGGAGCGCCTTATGAGCATGTTCGGAGATGATCGATATCTCATCATCCGTCGCATGAAGGACGGCGATACCGTTCTTCACCGTCACGATCTCAGGAGCTAAGAATCGGCCGTCCATCGCGGCAAAAACCTGCATCGTCTTGAGCTCATTGAGATCGACCGTTATCCACGTCTTGTGCGGTCCGGCGGCCGAGACCTGTGTGCGTTCTGCTGCTGTGTGGACAAGGATGGCGAGCGCAGCCACGGCTATCGTCGCCAACAAAAAATTTCTGTTCTTTAGCATAGGAATTATTTGGATCCTCGGACACAAACCCAGAGATAACACAGGTTAGACGGGCAGGACTTACGGAAAATTGCGTTCTACTTACTTCTAGATCTAGACTCAGCCTTCGGCTGATGCCAAAAGGCGGCCGTTCTATGCCGCAAAGAGAAAACTACCTCGGCAAGATCAGGCTTCTGGAATTATCTCAAGAAATGCCGATATCTTCAATGCAAAAGAGCGATTCGCCGGTCTTGCCGGCGGTTGGACACCACTGCAAAACTCACCCAATCATCGAAGCTTTAGGCCTATAAAGAAAAATTGAAGTTTACGAAACCGACCGCCTTCACCGGCTGGCCGTCGCGTTCGAAAGGCTTGAAACGCCATTTGCGGATCGCATCCTTAGCCGCACCCTGCAGCAAAGACGGCCCGCTGGTCTTTTCGATCGAGGCGACCTCACCGCTTTCGTCAACGACCACATCGACACGCACGACGCCGACCGCGTGGGCCGTCCGGGCGAAGGAAGGATAGATCGGAGCCGGACGGTTAGTGGCATACTCAGTGAGGGATCCGACGCTCAGAGGGCCAACCTCTTTTGGCGGGTCGGTCGAAGGCCCGGCCGTAACGGTCTGTTCGGGCTTTGGATCCGGTTTCGCGGTCTGGGCTGCGGTCTCCTGAGGGGCAGAAGGCTTTTCAACCGTCTTGGCCGCGGACGTATCTCCGGCACCTTCAACTTGGCGCGGACGCGGAATGTCCGGGGTCGGTTCGGACTTCGGCCCTACGGGCTCGAACGCAATTGAAGTTGACCGCGGCGAGGATGGAGCGGCCTTGACCTCGCTGGTCGGAGCCGCTTGCTTTTCGGCGACCGCCTTGCCGTCGGCAGCATTGGTCGACGGCACTCCGCTGATGGCGCTGACGACCACCGAACGCGAATTCGCGATGTCCTCGCGAGCATCTGCTACCTCGTTCCTCCAACGCCTCGAATCATATTCGTCGCGCGCGAGCATGCTTCGCGAGTTCGTCGCCTCTTCGAGGAGAGCCATCGCATCGCCGGATCGAGTCGGGTCTGAGCCCATTTCCCTGGATTCCGCGATAACGATCTCAAGGGTCTCACGCATTCTTTCAAGATCGTTGACGGCCTCAAGCGGAAGCGTTCGGTCGGTTACGCTCAGGCCGAGCATTTGATAGCGCTCGAGGCGATTGCGCGCCCCTTTTACGATCTGGCCGGCGACGGCAAAATAGTTCGCCTTCGCACCTGCCTTTGTGGTCTTCTGCTCGGCGTAAAATTCTTTCAAAAGGTCCTGGGCTCGTTTGTAATCACCCTGCTCGAGATAACTGTTCATCAGCAGCACATTTACACCCGAGAGGATCGCCGGATCAGAAGATTCACGACGAACATTTTCGAGTTCGTAAGTTGCTGCGCTGTAGTTGCGGACGGCGATGAATGCTTTTGCTTTGGAAATACGGGCCCGCAGCAGGTCACCTGAAGTTACGGTCGGTGCGGCCGGAGCAGATTGAGTAGGGGCTGGCACCGCCGGCGAAGCTTGCGGGAGCGGCGTCGTTTGAGCAAGAGCCGCGGCGGAAAAACTGCCGCAGATCAAAAGCGATGATGTAAAAAACTTTCTGACGTTTAACGGCATCCTTTCTCCATTTGGATTAGGTGTCTCCGTAAAGGCCAGAGCCGGCCGATCCGCCGACTCACTGCAATGGACCCAAGAAAAACCTTAAAAACACAAACAAAAAGGTGCGGAATCCCCACTCCTTTCTCACCCGCCCGATCAATTGCCTAAACTCTTGATGATTTTATCGCGGTATGCGTTTGCGTCTTTTTTTATAGCATTTTCGTTTAACGTGAGCAAACGGCGGCCCTTCATCACGATTCGGCCGTTGATGACAACGGTGTCAACGTCAGCGGCCTTCGTCGAGTAAACAAGAGCGGAATAGATGTTGAAATACGGCGTCTGATGGTCGGAATCGAGATCGACGATCGCGATGTCGGCACGCTTTCCAACCTCGATCGAGCCGATGAGCTTATCGAGATGAAGCGCTCGTGCGCCGCGGATCGTCGCCATCTCGAATGCCTGCTCGGCATTCACGACCTTAGGGTCGCCCGTGTGATTCTTGTGCAGCTTTGCCGCGGTATCGATCTCTTCCCACATATCGAGGTCGTTGTTCGACGCCGCACCGTCCGTCCCCAAACCGACTGCAACATCCGCTTTCAGCATCGCAGGAACAGGTGCGACACCGGACGCCAATTTCATATTCGATTGCGGACAATGCCCGACGCCCACGTTCCTTTTGGCGAGAATGCCGATCTCCTCGTCCGTCACCCAAATGCTGTGGGCGATGATCGTGCGGTCCGAGAGGAAGCCGATGCTCGCGAGATAATCGACAGGCGTCTTGCCGTATCTTGCGAGAATGTCGTCGCGTTCTTTCTTTGTTTCTGCGACGTGGATGACGACCGGTGCATTTAGCCTGTCAGAGAGAGCTCGAACGCGTTTCAGGTCGTCGGTCGAAACGGTATAAGGCGCGTGCGGAGCGATCGCAGCGACGATGAGCGGATCGTTCTGCCACTTGGCGATGAAGCGATCGGTGTAGGCGAGAGCCTCGTCGGGAGTCTTATTATCAGCAACCGGGAACTGGATGACCGTCTCGCCGAGTACGCCGCGAACGCCCGCCTTTTTTGTTTCCTCAGCGATCGCATCCTCGAAGTAATACATATCGCAGTAGGTCGTAGTGCCTCCGCGGATCATCTCAGCGAGTCCGAGGCGCGCGCCGACACGGACGAACTGTTCATTCACATTCTTCGCCTCGGCCGGGAAGATATATTTCGTCAGCCACTCGTTGAGGTCGAGGTCGTCCGCGATGCCGCGAAAGAGCGTCATCGGAACGTGCGTGTGAGTATTGATCAGGCCGGGAATGACCGCCTTGCCGCGTGCATTGATGACCATGCGGGCACGATATTCTTTCGACAACTCTCGCGTCGTCCCGACCGCAACGATCTCGTCGCCGCGTATCGCAACCGCACCATCCTCAATGACACGCCTCCCGCCATCCATCGTCACGACCGTCCCGCCAACGATCAAAACATCGACCCTCTTGACAGCAGAATTCGCCGCCGCCACGGCAGTAACAGGAAAGCTCAGCGAAAGGAACAGTAAACAAATGACGATGAATTTTAGCTTGTGCATAATTCGGATGATATTCTCTATTGTCGAAGGAGGGTTATCGAAGCCGCTCCAATTGTTCGACATCTGCAAGATCCTGAAGCCGCCCAACCGCTTTCTTGTTTAGGATGAGATCGTCGATGTTGATCAGGCTGATCTCAAGATCGTCAAGTTTGACCAATTTTCGCTTGCTATACGCTTCCTCAAAATCACTACCTTCAAGGTAATTCAGGATTTCTATCTTTAGTGGAGGAAAACCCATTCGCACGACACTTCGCGGTCGCGTAAACAATGAGGAGTCGAGTGTCGGCGTGTCAAATCCAAATTCCCTTAAAGCAAGCAAAATTCTTTCTGCGTTGTCCGGCTCTGATGAAACACAGATATCCAAATCGTTCGTGTTTCGGACATGTCCATTAAGGATGACCGCGTACCCGCCGATCAATAGGTAACGAACACTATTCCGATTCAACGACTTCAAGAACTCTTGAAATTCGTTCTCTAATCTTATCGCCATAGGCCATATATCGAAGCCGATACGCGTACTCAAGACGCTCCTCGTAACTTGTGTTCTTCCAGAATTCGATCTCGTCAGAATCGTCAAAATCAACAAGAACCTTGAGTTTGGTCCTGTCGATCTTAAGTTCAGGAAGTGGGTCGTTTGTCTTCATTCTTCTATAAAATAATCGGAATCGATCCGTTTGATCTCGTACGTGTTCACCGTCGATGTGCCAACGTTGAAATCGATCATATACTCTGCAAGTTCAAGACCATCAATTAAGATCAGTTTGTTGTCGATTCCTGCAGCGAATTCTCTTGCTTCCTTAGTGAAATCAGACGTAGTTATAAAGACGCCCTTCTTTGCACGCTTTCCCTGAAGGGCTCCGGCAAACTTCTGTATCTCGGGCCGGCTAACATTTCCTTCCCACCGCTTCGCCTGGAGATAGATGACATCAAGGCCAAGTTGATCCTCCTTTATAATGCCATCGATTCCACCGTCACCGCTCTGTCCGACAGCCTGACCGGCGGCCTCGCGCATTCCACCGTAACCCATCGCGACAAGCAGGTCGACCACGAGTCGCTCGAAAAAGTTGGGTGAACATGATTTTACCTGTTCAAGCACTTCGCTCGCCAAACGGTTTCTTATAACTTGAAACGAGGATTCAAGTGCCTCTTCGGGAGTATTCTCATTTTCAATGTTCGTCTCGTTTGCGGTCGTAGGAAGTTCATCCGTCTTTCTCTTTCGCGTCTTTCTTGATAAGAATTCTACAAACTCCGGATATCGCCGCAAATACCTGTCATCAATGGAGATGGGGTTCGTTGAGAGTAGGGAGAGGCCGCGATCCGAGATCCTGAAAAAGCCTCGACGCGTCGATTGCAACAAACCCGCTTGACCCAAGTATGTTCTTGCCCATCCGACGCGGTCAGCTATGATCGGCTTTCGTCCGCTTTGCAGAAGTTCATTTCGCTCACTTTCGGTCAGACGAAACGCGTCTGATACGGCTTTAGTCGCGTCGCTCAAAGAGTGCTCTTGTTGATCTCCAGCAAATTTTAAGAGCGGAAGCATTGCTTCCTGATATGTTGGAATTGGCATTTTTCTTCGTCTAGTCTCAATTCTTCCAAAGCGTCTGTACCGGCATTGCGAAAAGGTCGTCGGCGAAGGCCACACTGACATCTCCAGTATAAAGGACGATGCCGCGTTTGAACTTGCGTCCAAGCTCATTCTTGAGCACTTTCAAGCCTTTGAATGCATCGCCGGTGACGCTTGCTCCTGATTTTATCTCAATGCCGACGCAGTCGCCGCCCGGGAGTTCAAGGACAAGATCGACCTCTTCGTTGTTTACGGTACGAAAATGGAACATCGATGCGACGGTCGAACTCCATCCCGATTGTTTTCGCAGTTCGCCGATGACAAAATTCTCCATCAACCTTCCGGCGATCGAACCATCAAGCTTTATCTTCTCCTGCGTGGCTCCGATGAGATTCGCCAGGATTCCGGTATCGACAAAATAGAGCTTAGGCGACCGTGTCAAACGCTTTGAAAGATTCGCGGAATATGCCGGAAGGAATTCAATGACAAACAATCGCTCGAACATCGCGATGTATCGCTTGAGCGTAGTTTGCGGTATTCCGGTCGATCGTGAGATCTCGGCAAAATTAAGCAGTCCTCCGCTACGGGCTGCAAGAACTGACAAAAGCCGGAGCAGGTCTGCGGTGCTGTCGATGTTTGAGAGTTCGCGTACGTCACGCTGCAACAGCGTAGCAATGTATGAGCGAAACCATCGATCTCTAGCCGAAACGGTCGTTCGCTGAACCGCCTCCGGAAACCCGCCGGTCAATATCTGCGAGAATAGCAGATCACGATCTATCGGCTCTGTCCGTTTTGGCAGTGCAAAGGCATCTCCGCAAATTCGGGAGATAAAATTCTCTCGCCGTCCCAGGATCTCGCCCTGAGACAAGGGTCTCAACGTGATCGCCTCCATTCGTCCAACTAGAGCATCTGCCACGGTCGGCAGAAGAAGGACATTGGCCGAACCCGTCAAAAGGAAGCTGCCGGGCTGACGATCCTCATCGACCATCTTCTTTATCGGGATCAGCAGTTCAGGGATCCGCTGAACCTCGTCGAAGATCACCGGTCTTTGAACCGAACTTAGAAAGGCCATCGAATCTTCGCTCGCGACAGCCAACAACGTCGGGTCGTCGAACGTAAGATACTGCGGCTCGTACCCTTCACCGCTCAGGCTTTGCACAAGCGTACTTTTCCCGCACTGCCTCGCTCCGATCAATAGAACGACCGCTGTATCGCTTAAGGCTTCTTTGACCGAATCGGTAATATTTCGGCGGAACATGGATAGATCATATCCGTTTGGTGGCTGAAAATCAACCACTTGATGGCTGATTTTACAGAGTTAAGTTGTTGTAAACATTAGGTTCGGTCCAAAAAACCTGCATCAAAGGCCTTTGGTAAGAGTTCGCTCATTCGCATTGTTTCGAGACGGCCTTTGAGGTTCGCCATTGTGACGGGAATGTCGCCGCAAAACTCCCAAATGATCTGGCGGCAGGCACCGCACGGCGGCGTGAGTTCGTCGGTATCGACCACGACGGCAAGGGCGGTGAATTTCCGCTGCCCTTCCGACACGGCCTTAAATATCGCGACGCGTTCGGCGCATAGTGTCAGGCCGTAGCTCGCGTTCTCGATATTACATCCTGTGACGATCTCGCCCGTCGCTGTTTCGAGTGCGGCTCCGACCTGGAAGTGCGAGAAGGGTACGTGTGCGCGTTCGCGAGCCTCGGCGGCCGCCGCGATCAGATCAGTGGCTAATACTTCAGATGACATTTTGTTCTCAACTCACGCTTACGGTCAAAAACGTGATACCAAGGCGGCCGCGACATCCTACGAAGCCATCAAGCGGCTGTCGAGGGCGATGCCTTGCGCTTTAAGTTTTTCGCGCACAAGGCTGCACAACATACTTACGCTCGTGTCTGTTTGGCCGCCTTCAGGAATTATCACATCAGCAAAACGCTTCGAAGGTTCGACGAACTCGAAATGCATCGGGCGGATCGTCTTTTCGTATTGGTCGAGAGTGCGCTCGAAGGTACGTCCGCGTTCGTTGATGTCGCGTCGCAGGCGTCGGATAAGGCGAACGTCGTCGGGCGTGTCAACAAACACGCGTACATCGAGAAGTTCCAGGATCCGCGGTTCCGCGAATATCAGGATCCCTTCGACGATCACGACCGGACGGGGTTCGATCACCTCGACGCGATCGCTGCGTGTATGCGTGACCATATCGTAGATCGGCATATCGATCGGCTGGCCGAGCTTGAGACGTTTGACGTGATTTACGAGCAGATCGCTGTCGATCGCATCGGGATGATCAAAGTTTGCGTGATGCCGATCATCGAGCGGCATATCGGCAAGATTTCTATAGTAGGAATCCTGCTCGACCAGAACCACATTCTCGGACCCAACGGCGTCGACGATCGCCCTTGCGATCGTTGTCTTTCCAGAACCTGTGCCTCCACAAATACCAATTATCATAGAGTCGAATTCAATTTCCGATCCTTGCGATCACGCGTTTCAAAAGCTCCTTGAAGACGCCTTTTACCCTTTCACCCGTTTCCATTACTTCTGCGTGGTGTATTATCTCACCGCTTAAGCCTGCGCCGAGATTCGTGATGCAGGAAATACCGAGCACACGCAATCCGGCATGTCGGGCCGCGATCGCTTCGGGCACAGTGGACATCCCGACCGCATCCGCACCAAGCAGCCTGTACATACGGATCTCCGCCGGAGTTTCATAGGTCGGGCCTGACAGCCCGCAATAGACACCGCGTCCCAAATAGAAGTTTGCCCCCGCACTTGCGATCGCCGCGGCTTCTTCTTCAGCGTACTGCTGAAGTTCGCGGTCGTAAACTTCCGTCATATCCGGAAACCTCGGCCCGAATGAATCGTCATTCTTTCCGCGCAGCGGATTCACACCCATAAGGTTCAGATGGTCGGTGATGACCATCAGCGAACCGGGCGTCATATCGGTGTTGAGGCTGCCGGCCGCATTCGTGAGGATCAGATTCTTCACCCCGAGCGACGCGAACGTGCGCGTCGGGAAGATCACCTGCTCCATCTCGTAGCCTTCGTAAAAATGGAAACGTCCCTGCTGGACGGCAACATTGATACCGCTAACTTTCCCGAGGACAAGCTGGCCCGCGTGGCCCTCGACGGTCGAGCGAGCGAAGCCGGGGATATCTTCGTAAGGGATGCGTACGGCATCCTCGATCTCGTCGGCGAATGCACCGAGGCCGCTGCCGAGAACTACGGCGGTCAAGATGTCGCCAGAAAAACGTGATCGAATGAATTCGGCCGCTTCATGCGGACTGATTATGGTCATAAAACTTCCAAAGGGGACGGTCGCTCAATCTTCTTTACTATACGGAATGCCGAGGGCCTTTGGCGCTCGCGAGAGGCCGATGAATCCTGCAAGTACAATTATCGTAAGCAGATACGGAATGATCTGGATGAACTGCACAGGTATCTCTTCGCCGCCGATCTTCGCCCATGACGCACCTTGTATCTGGATCGACAAGGCCTCGGTCAGCCCGAAAAAGAGACAGGCACCGAGCACGGGAACAGGCCGCCATTTCGCTAGGATAAGTGCGGCAAGAGCGATGAACCCGCGGCCGGCCGTCATGTTTCGCGTAAAGAGCGACGATTGCCCAATCGAGAGATACGCACCGCCAAGTCCGGCGAGTACGCCTGAGATCGTCACCGCTATGTAGCGTAGGCGAATTACATTCACGCCGGCGGTCTCGGCCGCTTCCGGATGTTCGCCTGTCGCTCTGATGCGAAGGCCGAACGGCGTCTTGTACATTATCCACCAGCATATCGGCACAAGCGCGAGTGCCACGATGGTGGCGATCGAAATGCGATTGTAAAAATCGGGAAGCTGCAGGATCTTGTCGATCTGCGGCGTCGAGCCGGAAGAATCGTATATCGCACCGGATATCAATGCAGGAAGGCCGATCATCAGAAAATTGATCGCCATACCGGCAACGACCTGATCTGCCTCGAACTTTATGCACGCGACGGCGTAAATGAACGCGAGAAATGCACCTGCCGCGACGCCCGCCGCCACGCCGATGTAGGGATCGCCGACCTGATATGTCACGACCGCGGCCGTGAACGCACCGGCGAGCATCAGTCCTTCGAGCGCGATGTTGATCACGCCCGAACGTTCCGAGAAAAGGCCCCCGAGAGCGGCAAAGATCAAAGGCGTCGCGAGCCTAAGCGATGAGAAAAGAAGTGCTAACGTAAATATCTCGCCCATTGCTTATTTCCTCGAATATTTTTGCAGACAGGCAACGAACAGGATAATGATCGCCTGCAGGACCCAGCCAAGATCTTTTGAGACCTTCGATGTGAACGCATCGACAAAGATCTCGCCGCGAAGCAGTACGCCGAAGAACAAAGCCGCGACGAAGACTCCGAGCGGATGATTCCGCCCGAGCAGTGCGACGGCGATACCGAGAAAGCCCCATTCGGCCGAAAAGCCATTATAAAAATTATGCCTTGTGCCGAGAACCTCGCCGATGCCGACCATTCCGGCAAGTGCGCCGGAGATCGTCATCGCGAGAATGATCTGCTTTTTCGGTGAAATTCCGCCGTATTCCGCCGCCGATGGATTCTGCCCGACCGCTCGCAGTTCATAGCCCCATTTCGTTTTCCAAAGGAAAATATATACCGCGATGCAAGCCAGTATCGCGAGTAAAAAAGCGACATTCAGCGGAACATCCGCGGGCAGTCCGGGAATGAACGAGCTGAGCTGCGGGATCGTCGCATTCTCGCCGATCGGTGCGGTCTGCAGGATCGGGTCGCCCGGGATCTTGTAGTAATACTGCGTAAAATAGCTGACCAACGCGATGCCGATAAAATTCAGCATGATCGTGTTGATCACTTCGTGTGAACCGAATTTCGCCTTCAGCACGCCGGGAATGCCGCCCCAGACCGCACCCGCGATGATCGCCGCCGCGATGCACATCGGAACAAGCAGGATCGCAGGAAGCGTGCCCCAAGACCAATCCTGCTTGTCGGTGCCGACGGTTACGATCGTGCCGCCGAACTTGATGCCGACCCAGGCTGCCGCGAACGCCGCAACGTAAAGCTGGCCTTCGGCGCCGATATTCAAAAGTCCGCAGCGAAGTGCGACCGCGACCGCAAGGCCCGTGAATATCAAAGGCGTTGCGTAATGGAGCATCCAGCCAACGTCGCGCAGCGAGCCGAACGAGCTCGAAAGCAAAAGTCGATACGCCTCGATCGGGTTGTCCCCGAGCATGAGGATAACGATGCCGCCGACAATAAATGCCGCAACGACCGCCACCAGCGGCCAAAAAATCTCTTTTAGGATCTTCATCTAAACAGCACCCATCGCACGAAGCTTTCTATTCGGTTCTAATGAAAAACTGCGTCACCGGGCAAAATGTTCTTACGATCTGTCGAAGAAGTGAATAGCGTAGATAATATACCGTCAATACAGCGAGATGTCATCTCAAAAAGGCCAATACTTCCGTACCAGGTGGCGGCAAAGAATATACAAGATAAGGCCGTCGGGCGATAACCCGGGAAAGCGGCCGAAACCTGAACTCTTGGGAGGGTGTCGGGGCAGGTCATATAGACGCAAAGGCCGCAGAAAGGGTTCAATACAGCTCTCAGCCGTCAGCTATAAGCTTTGGGCGGAGCCGCAGTCCGAACCGCCTTCAGCGGAAGGTCCGCTCGAAAGGCATTTTTGAACCTACATGTTTCGAGCCTGTAAGATCTTGAAAACAGGTGCTTTAACCTGTCCCACGATCCATTGGGACCGTGGGGCAGGGAAAGGACATCGTGCGGGAAGTTTACCAGACACGCACACGGCTTTCTGGTGCAAGGTAGAGTTTCTCGCCAGGCTTTACATCGAAGGCGGTGTACCAGGCGTCGAGGTTTCGGACCGTGTCCGCACGGAACTCGCCCGGGGCGTGTCCGTTTGTCGCGATGATCGCACGAAGCAGCTGCGGCCGCATCTTTCCGCGCCAAGCCTGTCCGAACGCCAAGAAGAACCGCTGATCGCCTGAGAAACCATCCTTGGAAGGTGCTTCCTTGCCGTTGTAAGCCACCCTGTACGCATCGTAAGCGGCTGACAGGCCTGCGACATCGGCGATATTCTCTCCGAGGGTCAATTTACCGTTCACGTGCACGCCCGGCAGCGGTTCGTATGCGTCAAATTGAGCGGCAAGACGGTTGCCGGATTCGGTGAAATGTTCAAAGTCTTCCGGCGTCCACCATTTCGTCATCTTGCCGTAAGCGTCGAACTCGCTTCCCATATTGTCGAAGCTGTGGCTTATCTCATGGCCGATGATGGCGCCTATTGCGCCGTAGTTCTCGACCGGGTCGGCGTTCATATCAAAGAACGGCGGATTCAGGATGGCCGCAGGGAAGTTGAGAGCGTTCTGAAGAGGCACGTTGAGTGCGTTGACGGTTTGAGGTGTGATCCACCATTGCCTCTTATCGACCGGCTGGTGAAGTCTTGTGAGATTCCATTCGTAATTGAATAGGCTCAGGCGCCGGTTGTTTCCAAGAGCGTCGTTATCCTTGATGACAACACCATTGTAGCTTCGGAACTTATCGGGATATCCGACGCCGACGTAAAGCGTGCCGAGCTTCTCCTTTGCCTTTGCCTTGGTTTTTGGCGACATCCACGTAAGACCGTCGATCCGTTTGCCGAACGCCGCGACAATGTTCTTGACCAGGGCCTGGATATCGCTCTTTGCGCGCGCCGGAAAATATTTTCCGACATAAAGCTTGCCGACGGCATCTCCCAACGCGTCGCCTGTGGCGGCGATCGCACGCAGTTCGCGTGATGTCTGCTGCTGAAGGCCGGCCGCCGTTTTGCCGTAGAAATCGAAGCTTTCATCGGCAAATGCCTTTGGCAAAAGCGGCGATGCGGAATCGATGGCCCGGAAAGTGAGGTACTCTTTCCACGTTTCAAGAGGCTCACTGCCGACAAGAGCCGATTCACCTACGGTCGCGCCGGGTTGCCAAACTATAAAAAGCGGCTGGTCATCGAGCTTCGCCGCCGTAAAGAAAGCGGTCCAATCGATGCCCGGTGCTTTTGCTGCGAAATCGGCGCTCTTCCAAGGGTTGTTCGCCTTGTGCACGTCGCTTGATTCTTCAGGATCCGCATGAACCTTAGCGATCTTGATCTCTAGGTCGAATATCCGCTTTGCCTTCGCCTCGGCGTCCTCGAGGTTCGCGAGTTTCAAGACTGCGGCGATATGTTCAAGATACTTCTCGCGAAGCATCTTGCTCCGCTCATCCTCTTTCAGATATACGTCGCGTTCCTGCATTCCGAGTCCGCCTTGCAGCAGGTATGGGACGTTCTTCTTCGGGTCGGTGAAATTCGGCGAAACGAAAAGCCCGAAAAGATGCGGCGTGTAGAAATCGGTCATATTGAGCGGATCAACATCGGCCCGCAGCTGGCTTCCCAGCACCCGCGAAAGGCCTTTGGCATCTTTGATCGCAGCGATCTCCGCGAGGCCGTCTTTAAGCGGCGAAAGGCCGAGCTTTTCTATCTCCTCGACATTCATAAAGGCTTTGTAGTAGCTCGCGATGGCCCGCGATTCGGGATCTTTCGCCTTTTCGGCGTGCTCGATCAGGCTTGCCGTACGTTTCTTTACGACATCATCGATCACGTTGAACGCACCGAGGGATGAACGGTCGGCAGGGATCTCAGTATTCTTGTACCAAGTGCCGTTCGCATACATAAAAAAGTCGTCGCCGGGCCGGATCGCGGTATCCATTCCGGCGGCATCGATCCCCGCGGTCTTGGCCTGCGCGGCCGCGGCCGTTGGCAGAAGGCCGACAAATAGAGTGAAAGCGGCGGCAAATGTGACTGTCTTTTTATAAAACCGGTTCATAAAACATCCTTTCCTTCTTTACGCTAAAATTTGGTGTTCTTGGCTATTATACGAAGCGGCGTCTTGCTAAGTTATAGTAAAATCTAGGTGCAACTTTGCGGCACCTACTCCGTTCTAAGGATGCGGCGGATCGAGTCCCGAGTTCGCCATTTGTGAGGAAGATGATGAAAATCGCGATTCTGGCTTTGATCTCGACATTGATACTAGCGATGACAATTACTGCGCAGGCACCTGAAACCGTAACTCTAAAGGCCGGTCAGCGGAAGAGCGCTGTCAAGGGCCGCCTGAAGATCAAATTCCTCTCGGTCGAGGAAGATTCGCGATGCCCGGAAGGTGCTCAGTGCATCTGGGCCGGCAACGCGAAGATCAAGATCTCGGTCAGCGGAATGTACGAGACAAAAACGTTCGAACTTAATACGAATATGGCTCCGCAGTCAGTAACGATGGATTGCTGGGCGATCGAGATCGAAGATCTGCTGCCGGCGAAAAACGCCGACAAAGCGACCGATCAAAAGGAGTACGTCGCAAAGCTGAAGGTCACAAGGCTCCAGCGATAGCGCTCGTCCGAGCCGGAAGCGAAAGGATCATCATAAGCATCAAGAGAAGGAAATAAGGTATCAAGATCGCAGCCCCTGCGTAGTCCTTTGCGATGCGTTGCCCGAAGAACAACCCGCAGATCGCCGCCGAGCCGACGATCGATGCATAAAAAAGCACGACGGCCGACCCGGTCGCAAGCAAGTATGCCAGTCCGACAACCGATGCCACGCCGGTGGCGAGTTCCATAACGGTGATCGTGATTAGCATTACGGGTACGAATGGAGCCAGAGGCGACTTCTCGAAATGCGAGGTCAGGTATTCAAGATTACCTTTCCAATCGGCGACCTTATCAAGCGAAGATTGAACAAAAAGTATCGCGACGACCAGTCCCGTGAACGCAAGCGGCAGATCTCTGGTTAGCTCAAAAGTCACGATTTCTTACCTCTTGGGACGAGATTTCGCCATCAACGCCTCGATCTCATCAGCGTTCTTCGGCACGGCCGATGTCAGGTTCCGATTGCCTTCTTTGGTTACGAGCACGTCGTCCTCGATGCGGATCCCTATGCCGCGATATTTCGCCGGCGCAGATCTGTCATCAGGCGGGATGTATAGGCCGGGCTCGACCGTCAGCACCATTCCGGGGGCAAACGGCTTCGAACTTCGTGCCTGCTGATCGACGAAATAGCGTCCCGCATCATGAACGTCAAGGCCGAGATAATGGCCAACGCCGTGCATATAGTATTTCAAATACGCCTTTTTCTTTATCAGGTCGGTCGTCTTTCCCTTGAGCAGTCCGAGCTTTTTCATTCCTTCCGTAAGGAGTTCGATGGAATAGTCCTGTCTCGCTTTTACGGTGTTGCCTGTAACGGTAAAGTCGATGCATTTTTCCTGAACATCTAGAACGACATCATAGACTTCACGCTGCGCTGCAGAGTATTTTCCGTTTACCGGAAAGGTGCGCGTAATATCTGCCGCATAATTCTGATACTCAGCTCCGGCATCGACAAGCAAAAGATCGCCGTCCTTGAGCTGCATATTATTCTCGACATAATGCAGGATCGTCGCATTATCGCCGCCGCCGATGATCGAGTTGTACGCAACGCCGCTCGCTCCCTTGCCCCGCATATAAGCCTCGATGAGCGATTCGACCTGTGATTCGTTCATTCCGGGCCGAGTCCTTTTCATTGCGAGAACGTGGGCTTGCGCCGAGATGGTCGCGGCCGTCTGCATCAATTCGACCTCCTTTGCGTCCTTGTGCAGACGCATTTCGCCGATGATCGGCGTCGGGTCGAAGATAACTCGAGGCGGATACGCCGTCTTTAAGCGGCGAACACGCTGCTCAGTAAAATAATCGAGGATCCGCGCATCCAACTCGCGATCGACGGAGAATCGATAGTAAAGGTGGTCATGACCGTTCACGTGCTTTGCCAGGTCGCCGGCGAATTTCTCGATCGAGAACGCCTGGTCGCATCCGAAATGCTTCTTCGCCCCTTCAACGCCTTGGCGACGGCCGAACCAAGTTTCCATCAGCGGATCACGCGGACGAACGTAGAGCGTGAAAGGCTTCTTCGAAGCATTGTCGATCACGGCTATCGCGTCCGGTTCCGGAAAACCGGTCAGGTACCAAAAGTCCGAATCCTGCCGGAATTTGAACTCCGTGTCGTAACTTCGTGTCTGTTCGTGAGCAGCAGGAATTATGGCGATGGAGTTCGGTTCCATCTGCGAGATGAAGCGTTTAAGTTGGGATCGCATATAAAGAGAATAGTATCGCAGAATTGCGAAAATTGTCAGTCCAGATGCAAGTGGTTCGCCATCTTCGCGTTCTGCGAATGTAGTCGGTATAATCGCGGAAACCTTTCGAAAACTTTCTACAATAAGGGGAAAACAAAATGTACAAGAAATATCTGGTTCTGCTCGCTGTCCTGCTGTTTGCTGTCCCGGCCTTTGCCGACATCGCACGGCCCGACCGAACTCCGAAACCGCCGAAGAAAGAGACGGCCATCGACAGCCGCCTAACCATTCGGCTCGATAAGGACGCAAAAGAGGCTCGGCTGATCATTCCGCGAAGTGAGCTAAAAGGCCTTATCGCCCAACTCGGTACGGACGAAATGCCGGCAGTAAAGGTCGGCGGCATTTCGCAGACCCAAACGATCATGGGCGGCACGCTCATCTCGCTTGCGATACTTTTCGGCGGAGTGTGGGCGTTTCGTTCGGGAAAGCTTGCGACACGGTCCGGCAAGGTGACCGCCTCGGTCGCGCTCGTTCTTGCGGGCAGTGCCATGACGTCCCTCGTCTATGCCAACATCGCACCGCCGCTTGAGACGCGTTCGATAAAGGGCAGCATATTCTCGCCAGCCATACAGAAATACAAATTCGTAAGCGGCAGGATCAAGCTCGAGGTCGGCGAGGACGAGAGCGCACCGACGCTGATCGTTCCCGACCCCACAGTATCACCGACACCCGCCGAATAAATGCAGGAGATCCGCATCAACCGGTTCGAGCTATCGAGCGCGCACGTCTTTTTGACGGCGTTCATCGCGTCCTGCGCGTTCGGGGCCGTGTTGATCGGGTCCTTTCCGCTTCAGCTCTCGATCGTAACGATCTTCCTCTTTGCTGGCCCGCACAACTTTATGGAATTCCGCTACTTCGTAGCGCGGATGCCTGTGCGCTGGGGAAGATCGCGAACATATTATCTTGTCGGCATCGGCGGTGTCGTCGTGCTGGCGTCAGCATATCTGACGCTCTATTTTGCGAGCGGGAATTGGCTCTGGTCAGGCGTCAATTGGCAGTTTTGGGCCGCTTTTTGGAATACGGGATTGATCCTCTGGGTCGGTTCATTATTTTACCTTCGCGGGCGACAGCGTCGGCGTGATTGGTCGCTTGCAATAGCTGTCGCATGCCTGCTCGCGGGAGCCGCGTGGATCGTCCCGCTCTATTGGAGCCTCGCGCTCGTTTACATTCATCCGTTCGTTGCGATGTGGTTCCTTGAACGGCAGATCCGACGAACACGCCCTGAATGGCTCCGCGCGTATCATCTTTGTCTCGCATCGATTCCCGTATTTTTGATTTTGCTTTGGGCGTCGCTTGCCGGCCGGCCGCCGCTTTCGGAAGAGACGAGCCTCTTTTGGCGTATCGTGCAGCATTCCGGCAGCGAGATCCTGCCGGGAATTTCGAGCCATTTGCTCGTCGCAACTCACGTCTTTCTCGAGTCGATACATTATTTCGTCTGGCTTCTGCTGATACCGCTCGTCGATCGGCGAGCGATCCCGTGGCGCCTGAATGAGATACCGCTCTTTGCAAACACGAACGGCTGGCCGAAGGTCGTCGCGGGTCTTCTTATCGTAAGCGTTTCGCTGATGATCGTGCTGTGGTTCGGCTTTACGGTCGATTACCTGACCGCCCGCGACGTCTATTTCGCATTCGCGATCGGACATGTCCTGGCGGAATTTCCTTTCCTCGTCAAGATGCTTTGATATGTTCCTTTTCGACGAAGTTGACTTCGTACAGACACAGAACCTTCCGCTCGGAGATCTATGGTATTTTCTGCCATTCGGCTATCTCGTTACGATCCTCATCGAGACGCCCGTACTGCTCATCGGCCTCGGACGCAGGTTCTCATTCAAGCAAAAGCTGTTCGCGGGAATTTGGCTTACCGCCTGCACATATCCGATCGTCGTGATCGTCCTTCCCGCCGTATTTCTCGGCTCGCCCAGATGGCTTTATCTCACTGTCGCCGAGGTTTTCGCACCCGTTGCGGAATGTGCGATCTTTTGGCTCGCGTTCCGAGGCACCGAGGCCGTCAGCTGGACTCGCACATTCACCGTCATCATCATCGCTAATCTCGCATCCTTCGGCCTCGGCGAGGTCCTTAACGCCTATCAGTGGTTCGGTTTGTTCTAAAATCAAGCTAAAATCAAAAGCGCGATGGAGCAGCCGAGAACAATCGAAGAACAGACGCTTCGTATCACAGAGATATTTCTCTCGATCCAGGGCGAATCTTCGCACGCGGGTCGTCCGTGTTCCTTCGTTCGGCTGACGGGATGCCCGATGCGCTGCATTTGGTGCGACAGCGAATACACGTTCTCAGGCGGCGAGAAGATGTCGTTCGATGCAGTCTTTGCAAGGCTTGAAGAATTAGGATGCAGCCTTGTCGAAGTAACCGGCGGTGAACCTCTCGCGCAAAAGAATGTGTTCCCCTTCATTACCGAACTTTGCGACCGAGGTTATGAGGTTTTGATCGAAACCGGAGGTTTTGTAAGTACAGAGAACGTCGATCCGCGGGCGAGCATCATCCTGGATGTGAAGTGCCCCGCATCAACAGAAAGCGACCGCAATCACTGGCCGAATCTCGAACGCCTTCGCGCCGACCGCGACGAAGTGAAATTCGTCGTCGCAGACCTACGCGATCTCGAATTTGCAAAAGAGATCATCGCCAAATACAACCTCGCGACTCACGCAAAAGAGATCCTTATCTCGCCCGTTCACGGCTGCAAGGATCTCGTCGAGATCGCGTCCGCCGTCTCAAATATGAGCGGCAACATTCGCCTCAACCTCCAACTCCACAAATTCATATGGGGCTCCGACGCGCGAGGTGTCTAATTGTTCATTGTTAATTGTCGAATTGTAAATTGGTTTAAGGCGGCTCTTTAGTACCAGTTAACAATTTTCCAATTTACAATTTACAATTGAGCGGAATATGGCTGATGCTGCAATCGTATTGGTTTCGGGCGGGATGGATTCGTGCGTGACGGCGGCGGTCGCCCGCGAAGAATGCGGTGAGATCGCGTTTTTGCATATCTCTTACGGCCAGTTGACGGAAGCCCGCGAAAGGAGGGCGTACAACGACATAGCTGACTTTTACAGCGTTGAGAAAAGGCTTGATGTCTCGATCGAGTATCTCGCAAAGATCGGCGGCTCATCTTTGACGGATCGAGCGATGACGGTCGGCGAGGCTGATCTTACATGCTCTGAGATCCCGAACACCTACGTTCCGTTCCGAAACGGGAATATGCTCTCAATCGCGGCGAGTTGGGCGGAGGTTTTGGGGGTTTCAGCGATATATATCGGAGCCGTCGCAGAAGATTCGAGCGGTTATCCCGATTGCAGGCCGGAATTTTATACGGCCTTTCAAGCCGCGATAGATGCCGGCACAAAACCTGCCACCCGCATCGAAATTCGCACACCGATAATTCGCCTCTCGAAAGCCGAAATCGTCAAAAAAGGGTTCGAACTCGGCGCTCCGCTTGAGCTTTCATGGTCGTGTTATCGCGAAAACGATCTGGCATGCGGCACTTGTGATTCCTGTGCCTTAAGGCTCAGAGGATTCGATGCCGCGGGCATCACCGATCCGATCCCTTACAAGTAATCTCTTATTTGCTCACAAAAAGCGCGTCCGCGTTCCAGAGCGAATACGGCAGCATCGGGCTCGGCGCAATGTTGCCGACTCGCATGTTCGCCGCCGAGACAACGTGACGTGTTACGACAGGGATCACCGGCATTTCGTCTGCCATTATCTTCTGTATCTCATCAAAGAGAGCTTTACGTTTGGCCTGATCGGATTCGGCCGCCTGCTCGTCAAAAAGCTTGTCAAGACGCGCTTCCCATTCGGTCGCAGGTGCTTTTTGCATCGGCTGCCACTGATGGGTCGAACCGCTGCTTTCGATGAATCCCGCCATTGTCGAAGGCTCCATGTCGCTCGCAGCGAGCCCAAGAAATATCGCATCGTAATCAAAACTCGCGGTCCAGCGAGCGGTAATATCTTTTGATTCGATCGGCGCGACCTGCATCTTTATTCCGAGTTTGGCGAGATCTTCCTGAATAACGGCGGCTGCGAGATTGCGCGGTTGATTCTCGACGCCGACCAAAAGCGTGAATTCGACGCGGTTGCCTTTGGCGTCATAAAGCTCAGGAGCTTGTTCGGTTCCTTTGGCGGCGAATCCGGCTTCTGCAAGGAGCTGTTTGGCTCCGGCAAGGTCATAGGTGTCGGCGGAGATCGCCTTGTTGAGCCAAACCTTGTTCCCCGGCGACACAAAGCTGCCCATCGGAGTCGCGAGCCCGCGAAGCGTCGTCTCGGCGATAGTCTTCTTGTCGATCGCTTTTGCGATCGCCTTTCGGAACCTCACATCGGAGAACCACGCGTATTTTGGTGAAGAGGCTAGATCCTTACCCTTCGCGTCCTTCTTATTTAGGTTGAAGAAGATGTGATCCGTACTCATTCCGGGGCCGACATCGATCGCCTTGATCGGCGAACCGGGTTTGCCCAAGGACGCAAAGTCCGACGGACGGATCCGATCGACGATATCGACCTGGCTCTGTTCGAGTTTTGCGAGAGCTGCATTCGATTCCGGGATGACGTCGAAAACGATCTTGTCCAGATAGGGCAGTTGTGTGCCCGATGCTTCCTTTTTCCAATAATTCGGATTGCGTGCGAACGTCAGGCGTTCGCCGACCGCCACGGACTCCACAATGAACGGGCCGCTCGAAACGATCGTTTTTGGATCTGCGGTGAGCCCCCAACTTTCTGCAAGCGTGCCGGCATCAAGGGCCGGCTTCAGGGCCTTAGCCGGAAGCACGCCGACGTTTATCAGGTAATTCTCAACGGCGGCGACCTTTTGCGGAAAGATGAGTTTGAGATTCAGCTTATCGACGACCTTTACCGCGATCTGTTTGTTGTCGCCGATGGTCATCGCACTCTTCCACGCGGGTGAATTCGTTTTTTCGTCGTAGATCGCGGCCATCGTAAAGGCAACGTCGTCCGATGTGATTTCCGAGCCATCGGAGAATTTTGCTCCGTCGCGAAGTCTTACGTCGACCGTAACGCCGTCATCCTCACGCTTCCAAGACTCGGCAAGTCCCGCCTTGTAGGTCTGAGTCGCGTGGTCCAGGTCAACGAGTCGACCGGTGAGCATATAAAATGCCGCGTCGATCGTCGCCTCATCCTTCGCCATCAAGTAATTGAGCGTGGTCGGCGCCGTGCTGAGGCGATAAACGAGTTCGCCGCCCCGCGTCGGTGCGGCAGATGTCGGTGTCGTGTTCGTCGCAGGTGACCCGCACGCGGAGATCATGGAGCTTATGGCAAGGCATACGATGAAGAGTTTCGTTCTCATTTTATTTTTATTCGCGATCCAACGGGTGAGAAGCTCGACAACATTATACTCGATACTTTGAAAAACGAACGGTAATAGTTGAGAATTATCGGCGGGCAGTTCGTGCTACAGTTTTTCATACGCAAGATCGTTCAGGGAATTTTGCTTCTGCTGATCACATCGGCGGCCGCATTTTTCCTGCTGTCTTCTGCCGGCAGCGATGCATTCACTTCGCTTCGCGAAAATCCGCAGGTCTCGGCCGCCGCGATCGAGAAACTGCGGGCTTCCTACGGACTCGATCGGCCTGTGATCGAACGCTACGGCTCGTGGCTCGCATCGGCCGCACGAGCCGATCTTGGAGATTCATTTTATTACCAGGTCCCCGTTGCCCAACTCGTCCTTGCGAGGTTTTGGTCAACCGCGGTTCTCGCTTTTGCTGCGATCGGGATAGCATGTTTGATCGCGGTAACCCTTGCGTTTCTGAACGCACGGTTTCGCAGCCGAACGCTGTCTGTCTTTACGGACGGCATCATCCTGGTTTTTTCGTCGACGCCGCGGATAGTCATATCGCTTTTAGCATTGGCGATCCTCGTTTACGGGGCGATCACTTCCGTGTTCTGGCTTTCCGCGATTTCGTTGTCGGTGCCGCTGGTCGCATTGCTTTTGGCACAGTTCAACCAGAGCCTGCAGGATGCGATGCTTGAAGATTTCGTGCGCACCGCGAGAGCAAAAGGACTGAGTGAAACGGTGATCATCCTTCGGCATGCGTTTCGTGCGGCGATCAATCCGGCGCTCACTGTTTTCGGGCTTTCGCTCGGCGCCTTGCTCGGCGGTTCGGTGATCGTCGAGACGGTTATAGGACGACCCGGCATCGGATCGTTGACGGTAACCGCCGTGCGAAACCGCGACATTCCGCTCTTGATGGGCGTGATGATCGTCGTAAGCATTGCGGTGTGGGCGGGCAACTCGCTTGCGGAGGTATTGCAGTTCGTCAACGACAAACGCCTGAAGTCTCAGGAGGGCGAATGAGCGACAACGGCGGCAGCACCCGACTCTCGATCGCGGCAAAGGCCGGCATTCTTCTCCTTTTAGGGTTTGTTCTCGTTGCGGTCTTTGCCGACTTTCTTGCTCCGTATGACCATACTTCGCAGTCTCGAAACCTGCCGAATGCTTCGATCTCGACCATATCATTTTCGAATGATGACAGCGGAAGTTTCTCGCTGGTTCCTCGCGTCTTCGAGCCGAAGATGACCGACGCATTGTTGCAATCCTACACGCACGACCCGTCAAGGTCAGCGAAGGTCGAATTTTTCGCAAAAGGTTATAGTTATCGCTTGCTCGGTGTCATTCCGCTTGACCGACATCTGTTCGGGACCGGCAGCGACGAGATCGGCCTGCATCTCTTGGGCACTGATGCACTTGGACGCGACCGGTTCTCGCGGCTGCTGATCGCGATACGATTTTCGCTGATCGTATGCACGATCGGTGCCGCGTTTGCGAGTATTGTCGGTATCGCACTCGGCCTCGTCGGCGGATATGCGGGAAAGATGGCGGATACCGTGATCTCAGGCGTGGCTGATGCGGTCATCTCGCTGCCTTCGATGATCGTGATCCTCGCGGCACGTGTCGCATTTCCGCTCGAGCTGCCCCCGATGACCGCCGCACTCCTGCTTGTCGGGCTTTTTACGTTCACCGGTTGGGCCGAGATGACACGGCTGACGCGCGGTCTCGTGAAACGCACGCGAACGCTCGATTACATAACCGCCGCACGCATTTCCGGCGTGAGCGGCAGCCGCATTCTTGTCCGTCATATACTGCCGAATATCGCGCGTCCGCTGCTGACACAAGCAACGCTCATCCTGCCGGCGTTCCTTCTCGTCGAGGCGACCCTTTCATTCTTAGGCGTTGGGCTGCAGGAACCGGAACCGAGCCTCGGGAATATGCTTGCTGCAGCGAACGATCTGACACAGCTTCGCGAACACGCATTCGTTCTGCTTTCGCCGGCGATCGTCATCGCGTTGTTCGTCCTCGCAGTTCGTCTTACAAATACAGGATTCAACACAAATGAAGATCGCAAGAATTTTTAGCTGCATCGCAATTCTTCTGGCCGCAGCGAGCATTGGCGTCGCCCGTGCCGGGCTTGTCGAGGTTCGTGGTGAAAGATTTTACGTCGGCGACGAACCATATTTTTTCGTCGGTGCGAACTACTGGTACGGTTCGCTTCTTGGCCGCGAAAAGGACGAACACCGCGGGGCCGCCCGTCTTCGCAGTGAGCTGGATATGCTCAAGCGTTTGGGCATCACCAACCTCCGCGTTCTCGCCGGTGCCGAAGGTGAAGGAATGCTCAACGGCATCACACGCGTAGGCCCGCCGCTGCAGCCCGAAAAGGGAAAGTTCGACGAAGATGCTCTAAAGGGTCTCGATCTGCTGCTGGCGGAGATGCGTAAACGCGATATGCGGGCGGTTATCTACCTGAGCAACAATTGGGAATGGAGCGGCGGCTTTCAGCAGTATTTGCTTTGGGAAAAACGCATCGACCCAACTCTCACGACACGAAAACCTAGCTGGGACGAACTTCGCGATACGGTCAAGGAATTCTATTCGTGTAGCCGGTGCATTGCCGCCTATCAAACGCAGGCAGCGAAGGTCATCTCCCGACGCAACAGCGTCAACAAGATCGAGTATGCAAAAGACCCGACGATAATGGCTTGGGAGATCGCTAACGAGCCTCGCCCGATGCGGCCCGCTGCGAACGACGCATATGTTGCGTTTCTAAAGGGAACCTCGGCCCTCATCCGCACGCTCGACCCGAAGCATCTTATTACGATCGGCCACGAAGGCCATATCGGCACCGAGAGCGTCGAGCTTTTCAAGAAGGTCCATTCCGACAAGAACATCGACTACCTGACGATCCACATCTGGCCGAAGAATTGGGGCTGGCTCGCTGACGGCGAACTCGAAAAGGCCCTTGCTAATGCCGAGAGCGAGACGCAGAAGTACGTCGATGCGAACCTAGCTGTCGCGCACGATCTCAAGAAACCGCTTGTGATCGAGGAATTCGGCTTTCCGCGTGACGGCCGGAGTTTTGACCGCAGCTCTACCACCAAATTGCGCGATCGATATTTCGAACTGATCCTGTCGCAATTGGGCAGCAGCAGGCAAGGCACGGTCGCGGGTGTGAATTTCTGGGCATTCGCAGGTCGCGGCCGGGCCGCGCATTCCAACTATATTTGGAAGCCCGGCGACGATCATACCGGCGATCCGCCGATGGAAGAGCAAGGCCTGAACTCCGTCTTTGATACCGATAGATCGACATTATCGGTGCTAAGGAAGGCCGCTCGGAGAGCGAAGAGCCTTTAGAGGTCGATCGCTCTGCCCGAGACATTTGAGGCGTGAGCGGCATCGATCACGCGCTGCACCGCGAGGCCGTCCTCGAACGTTGCCGCATACCCGATCTCCGATCTGCCCTCGCGGATCGCCTCGACCAGTTTCGGAGCGAAACTCACGAACCCGCGTGCAAAGCCCGTATCCGCAATTCCCTCGATAGTCTCGCCGGGATCGGTATCGACCATCTGCCAGCGTTTCTCGCCCCGAGGTGCGATCGAAACGCCGCCTATCGCGTCGATCTTCATCGCGCCGTCTGAGCCATGCAGCTCGAGGATGTTCTTGTAGCTCGGGCCTTCCGTCATCGAAAGGGAAATAACGCCGGTCGTGTCGGCCGTAAGATCAGAATCCGCAAAACGCACGATCATGTTCACTTCGTCATCAGAAGTCACTTCGCGGCTTTCGCCATCCTTGTCAACACGCGTCTTTATCTGGGCTTCCAGTTGACAGAAGACGCGCGAGATCGTCGTTCCTAACAGCCAGTTGAACGAATCGATCACATGTGTGCCGATCGCGCCGAGCGCACCGCCGCCGGAATTTACGTCCGACCACCAATTCCACGCAACATTCGGATCGCCTCTGTGCGGTGCGCGGAAGAATGCCTTGACGTGCCGGACCGTGCCGATCCGTCCTTCACGAAGCATCGCGAATGCCTTCTGGCGGCCGTCCTGAAAGCGAAGTTCGTGGTCGATCAGAGCAAGCACGCCCTTGCCGCGCGCGGCAGCACACATCGCTTCGGCTTCGGCAACATTCATCGCCATCGGCTTCTCGCAAAGCACGTGCTTGTCGTTCGCGAGGGCAGCAAGCGTCATCTCATGATGATGGAGCGGCGGTGTAGTAATGCAGACAAGGTCCACATCGGGATGAGCGACCGTCTCCCGCCAGTCCGCCGTAAAATGTGCGGCGCCGCTTGCCTCGGCGGTCGTTTTGGCATTCTCAAGCGAATGACTCGCGACAGACGCGATAAACGCTCCGTCCACCTTCTGAAACGCCGGTATTTGCGTCGTGCGCGCAAATCCGGTTCCGATGATTCCGATACCGACCCGTTTAGTCATCCTCTCATTTAATCACATTCGCCTTTCAGCACTCCAGATGCGGTCAGTGGTCAGTGGTCAGTTGCGGAAGCCCGCACGCGAGTAAGGGCACTCATGTCAGAACCGCCTGCGTGAGCGGGCGGTCAGTTCTGCGGAAAGTCAAAAGTAAAAGGTCAAAGGCAAAGTCTGAGCTGGAACCTTCGGCTCCGTAGGAGCCGTATGTTTGTAGGACGCGATCATCATCAACCATTTCGGAGGCGGCTTGCCGCCGACAATGGCTTCGCATAGCCACGTCGTTTACGGCGTGGTTTAGGACGGAAAATGAATTCCGGGCAGGCGGCTTGGCCGCCGACAAGGCACTGTCGCTCCTAACGGAGCTCCAGCATTAAATTTGCGACCTCTTTCCCAGGGTGGCGGCCGCGACGGCCTTACCCTGGGCTATTCACGTTCGTCCCCTACGGGGACAAGAGAGGCGGCCATCGCATAGCCACGTCGTTTACGGCGTGGTTTAGGACGGAAGATAAATTCCCGGAGGCGGCTTGCCGCCGACAAGATCTGTCGCTCCTAACGGAGCTCCAGTATCCATATTGCTGGCGGTTGCTACAAACATTTCGCTCCTAACGGAGCTATGAACCCCCGCCTTGT
>CALMYB010000014.1 GCA_937873515.1 uncultured Acidobacteriota bacterium | reverse complement strand
CCATCTCGAGACACCCGCGCTACCGCTTGGGTTTCTGCCACCACCAGGCGGAAACACGACCGGTAGGGAGTGTGTCTCCTGTTCCGTGACCATCTCGAGACACCCGCGCTACCGCTTGGGTCTCTGCATACTAGAAGTTCGGCAGATCGTCGCCCTGTCCGTAGAGCACGTAATCCATTGCGCCCTCGACATGGTTCGGCTTCCATAGATATCGTCGGCTTCCGCCTCGCGACCAAACCTTTTGGCCGTCAGAAATAAGCCCGGCCGCCTTTAAGCTTCGTGTAGCATTTGCCTTGAAGGCGGTCATAATCTGCTCCGGCCTATTTTCAGCGGCTACAACAGAGTGACCGTGATTGGTTCTGAAGTTGATCGCGAGCAGGCCATATCCTCGGTGCTTGCAAACCTCTCTAATGCTGTTCTCGACCACCGACCGCTGCTTTCCATTCAGCAGGAACGGTTCGGCGGACCGATTGTCTGCCATCGTCCGAACCAGGTTGCTGTTGGGCTGTATCTTCGGCGTGCCATAAACATTCTGACCATGTCGGTCCATAGAATATCGATCATCGCCGTGCAGCCATGTGCCGAATGTGCGAATGGTGATGAGAAAGGCCAGTGGCCACTCGTTATCGTCCCAGTCGAAGTTCGTCATAAGTAGTTTCTGCCTGAGAACACACTCGTGTTTCCGCCTGCATTTTCAGAACACACTCCCTACCGGTCGTGTTTCCGCCTGCCTTTTCAGAACACACTCCCTACCGGTCGTGTTTCCGCCTAAATGGCTAGAGAATTCCTAACGCTTTCAGGTCCTCGACCGGCTCGGTGAATGAGCACGAGCCGAAGGACTGGATGCCGTTGTATCTTGCTTGTTCAAGCTGGAACAGCGTCAGGACGTTATCATTCCGCCAGCGAACGCCCGTTTGATCGAAGCGGAATTCACCCGCGTCCTCGGTCATCATCAGCTCTTCGAGCATATCGTTATGCCGGCCGTCGCGAACGAACGCCGTCATCAGAAAGAGGTTCAAAAATCCGTGCATTTTCCCTTTTGCGGCATTCGGCTCGTACGTGAGCGGACGCTGACAACGCAGAGGATGATGCAAGCCTGCCGTCGCCTTGAACGGCAGGTTGGCCGCCGTGCATGCACGCACGAACCGCACGATCTCGCGAGCTTTCGGGAAAGCATCAGGCGTGATGCCGCCCGTGCGGATCTTCGCACGCTGGCCTCGCAGCGCAAGCGTTGCGACGAGCTCCGGAAGGCGTTGGTCGAGCGGTATCTCGTAATACGCCTCAACGGTCTGCGGCACGATGCGGCAGGCGTTCTCTATGTCCTCGACCGAAGCGGTCTTTATCTCCATCACATCGGCGACGAAGCGTCCGCGTTCGACCGAATTGAACTCGACCACGGAGTACGTAGAAAGCTCGATGTCTTCGCCCACAACTACCGCGACGCGCCAAGGCTCTTCACCGGCCTTAAAGACCTTTGCAGCCTCGGCGGCGAACTCGTTCAGACGGCCTGCCGTAACAACGAATCGCCCGAGCATCCACGAATATTCACCGCGCTTGTATGCGGCGTAGTTCTCGACCGCGTCCTGCATCGAGACAGCAGAAGGCGGGAACAGCCCGGCATAGTCGATCGCTCCGGCCATAAGGACGCCGATGCTCGAAATCGGCCTTGTAACGGCCTGATCACTCGCTCTTATATCACCTTGGGGATTCTGCATCTCTCTATTGATGATATTACGAAGGCGGCAGAGTTGCGAAGTTACGAAGTTGCGAAGTTGGCTTCAGGGCGGCTTGCCGCGTCGCAGTGCGGTCGGCGTTCTGGGGTCATAGACCCCCCAGGGTCGCAAAGAACGCAACCGGCCCGACCGTTCAACGGGATCACTGACAATGGAGCCTGCGAAGCAGGCGACAGAAGCCTCTTGTCGGCGGCCTCAGCCGCCTCCATCAGTAATTTCCAAGCCTTTCGGTCGGGACACGGTTGCGTTTTTTGCAACACTGGCGGTTTTATGACGCCAGAACCCCGACCGCATTGCCAAAGGGCAAGCCCAACTTCCCCAACTTTGCAACTCTGTAACTATCTGTAACTTCGCAACTTCGTAACTTTGTAACTTTTTTGCTAAACTTCCTTCCGATATCGTCTGCCTCAAATGCGTGTTCTAGGAATCGATCCCGGCAGTGAAACGCTCGGCTGGGGCGTCGTCGATGGCGCCGGCTCCCGCTATTCTTTGGTGGAATTCGGGACGGTCCGTTCGGATCGCAAAGAAGCATTTTCGCGTCGGCTTTTGAACATCTACAACGGTGTCGCGGACATCGTCGGGCGTTTTTCACCCGATGTCCTGGCCGTCGAAGATACGTTCTATGCCGTGAATGTCGGTGTCGCGATCAAGCTGGGCCAAGTTCGCGGCACGACGCTGCTCCTTGCGGAGCAATACGGACTTGAGGTCGCCGAATACGCACCGAGGCTCGTTAAGTCAACGGTCGCTGGTTACGGCAATGCCGAAAAGGCTCAGGTCGGCGAGATGGTCCGAGTGCTTCTAAAACTCAAAGAAATACCGAGGCCGCATGACGCCGCCGATGCACTCGCTATCGCGATCTGTCATTTTCATCACGCCGGCACCGCCGCGAAGGTTCTGGCGGCAAAACAAAAACTCAAGATCAAAAAATGAGGAAAACATTCACTCTCACGCTTCTCCTGCTGTTCCTTTTACTTCCAAGCTACGCACAAAAGCGACGTTTGGCTGTGCAGAAACAACGTACGGCGGCGCGTGCGCCGGAGATCGGAAAGACCGCGGTCGTCGTGGACGAACGTCTCTCCGTCCTACGCATCGATCCGAGCCTGTTCTCGGAATCGGTTCATCGCATACAGCGTGGGCGCGCCGTTCGCATACAGGACGTAAAAGAGGCCGACGGAGTGACCTTTTACAAGGTTACCGTTCCGCCAAAATATTATGGCTGGGTGCAGGCCGACGCAGTTTTTGGGACGTTCCGCAAGGCAGACGAAGCGAGGCTTGCAAAACTTGTCGTCGCCTCCGGCGGATTTGACAAGGTCGAGATCACGAAACAGTTCCTCGCCCTCTACCCGAAGTCCGACCTTCGCCCCGGAATACTCCTCCTCTACGGCGATCTGATCGAGGAAGCGGCCTTGAAGCTCACAAAAGATGCGAATTCACGCCTAAAGCGGGATGAAATGAACGCGTCGGGTGCTCCGCTCCACAGCTATTTTTTGAATTTCAATATGCTCGATCGATACCGCAAGGAAGGGATCATCTTCCTATTTGAACCAAAGGCTCGGGCATACCATTACGACGGTGCGGCTTGGTCGGAGATCGTGCAGAGCTTTCCTAGGTCATCCGAAGCGGCCGAAGCCAAAAAGAGGTTGGATGCTCTCGCCGCAAAGATGGGAACCGTTAGCCTCAACTAACTCTGCCTTAAAGCGACGGCGATCTCGGCGGCGACCTTTGCATTGTTCTTTAGGAGCGCGATGTTCGCGGCGAGAGTTCGCCCGCCGCTTTTTTCGACCAATGCGGAAAGCAGGAACGGCGTCGTCTCTTTTCCTTTCACATTTTGACGCTCGGCCGCATGCAGGGCTTCTTCGATGAGGCTCTCGACCTCGGCGAGCTCGATCTCAAATTCCGCGGGAACCGGAGCTGTAACGAGCACCGCACCATTCAGGCCAAGCTTGTCGCGAGTGCGAATTATCGCCGCCGCCTCTTCGGCAGAATCGACACGTTCATCGACCGGCAGGCCGCTCGTTCGCGAGTAAAATCCCGGCATCTCGTCGCATTTCCAACCAAGAACCGTAATGCCGTATGTTTCGAGCCATTCGCGCGTTGCGGCGACATCGAGGATTATCTTCGGCCCCGAGCAAACGACCGTGATCGGCGTATTGGCGAGTTCAGGCAGATCGGCAGAAACATCCGCTGCATATCCTCGATGGACGCCGCCGATGCCGCCCGTCGCAAAGACCTCGATGCCGGCCGCGTGTGCGATCAGCGTCGTCGTAGCGACCGTAGTGGCCGCGGTCACGCGTTTTGCAGCCGCGACAACGATATCACGGCGAGAGATCTTCCTGATGCCGTCCTCGGTCGCCAGACGATAAAGCTCGTCTCGCGAGACACCGCAGCAGACAGTGCCGTCGAGCACGGCGATCGTCGCCGGGGTCGCACCGACGGAATCCACGATCTCTTCAACGGCCGACGCGGTTTCAAGATTCTGCGGGAACGGCAAGCCGTGCGAGATGACGGTCGATTCGAGCGCGACGAGCGGTTCGCGTTTGTCGAGGGCCTTCCGGACCGAGCTGCTGAACTCTATATCCATCGAAGAACTATCGGATCAGCTTGCCGATCCGGCTAAGACGCGGGTTTGTGATGCAGCCGAGCATACTGCCGTTCGACGCATCGCGGTCGCACGACCAATAGACGAACATCGCCCGCCCGATGATCAGCTCACGCGGCACAAAGCCCCAAAAACGGCTGTCTTCGCTATCGTCGCGGCTATCGCCCATGCAGAAAAAGCTGTTCGGCGGAACGACCATCGTCTTGCCCTTTGTCGCAAACTCATACTGCGAAGTCGGCAAATGTTCGCCTGCGTTGACAAGGCTCATAGTGTCCTGGCTGTAATAGACATCCCATTTATCTTCGGGTTTCCGCTCTTCGAATTCGTGCGTGTCGAGAGCGGCCTCGCGGCTCGGTGCATCGCCGATGATCCGATGTTCGGGCAAAAGTTCGCCATTGATATAAACGCGATTGTCGCGAAATTCGACCGTTTCGCCCGGCAGCCCGATAACGCGCTTGACGTAATTGAGTTTGTAGGCCTCAAGCGGAGGATTTCGGCTGCTGTCGCGCCGAGGATTGACCCGGTTCCCCGGATATTTGAACACGATGATGTCTCCACGCTGGATCTCCCGCTGCGGCAGGAACGGAAGGTCATGGCCGCCCGGCGTGAAAATGAATTTATTTACGAGAAGATAATCGCCGACGAGGATCGTGTTCTGCATCGAGCCCGTCGGGACCGTAACGGCCTGAACGATGAACGTCATACCGAACAGCGCCATTATCAAGGTGATGACAAGCGATTCGAAATACTCTCGGAAGGTCGATTTCGGCGGGCCGGAAGGCTTTTTCTCTTTCTCTTCTGTGTCGGCTGCCTTAGCGGCAGAAACTTCTTTCTCTTCACTCATAAAAGCGCGATAAAATCTGAAACTATCCCTTTTGGCCTGCGGCAAGCCGGTCGATGGCGGCACGCGCAGCCATCATTTCGGCGGCCTTTATAGACTGGCCCTCGCCGCTCGATCTTCCGCCTTCCCAGACCGCTTCGACAAAAAATCTTCGGTCGTGCGGCGGCCCGTCCGAACGCACAACGCTGTAGGCCGGTGCACTTAGTTTCGCGGCCTGGAGCCTTTCCTGCAGCAGCGATTTGTAATCCAAAGAGCGTTCGGGTGTCGCGGCCCTGATCTCGTCGCCGATCAGGCGTTTGACAACACCTCGGGCGGCAATGAATCCGCTGTCAAGAAATACGGCCCCGATGACGGCCTCGACAGTGTTTGCGAGCAGCGCACGCTTTTGTCGGCCGCCTGTCTTCTCTTCGCCGCGGCCGACTCGAAGGAACTTTCCGATCTCGATCGCGTCACCGGCTTTTGCGAGAGTTGCTGTCGAGACGAGGTGATGCTTCATCAGCGTAAGATCGCCCTCATCGAGCGTCGGATGAAGAGCGACGAGATCTTCGGCGACCGCAAGCCCGACCACCGAATCGCCCAGGAACTCGAGCACTTCGTTCGCCGCAGCTCTCGCCGTACTCTCATCGGCATCCGGAAGGTTCTCAAAGACCCAAGAACGGTGTGTGATCGCCCGCTCAAGAAACTTGATGTCGCGAAAAGTGTGCCCGATGACCTTTTCGAGGTCGCTGAGATTCGCCGACATAGAGAAAAAGTTTAGCAAAAAAGAAGACCGGACGCTCTTTTAATGGAACGCCCGGCTTCAACTTACGAGGATCAAGGTCTCAATCTACTGGCGAGTGCCTTTCGACTTGGCCGCCTCGGTGGCTGCCTTTGCTGCCGTTCCAGGCTTTTGCGCCGGAGTAGAAGCCGCCGGCTTCGTGCCTGTCGGGGCAGCGGCAGGTGTTTCCGCACTCGTGTCAGGGTCGATCACCGGTTCGATCGCCGTCGCCGGGTTCGGCACCGCTACGCCGTTGGCGGTCGCGATATAGGTATCGAATCCATCCGGTTTGCCGAAGCGGATGCCGTAGATCTGCTTCGCGGTGTCGGTGATGGCCTTCGTGTAGGCGGCATTCTTTGTATCCTTGCTCGCCAACGCCACTGCGTGAGCAAAGGCGTTAAGTGCACGCTCGGCAGTTCCGTTCACCATTCCCTGCTTTGCCTTGATCTCTGCGACCTTTGCGGCCTTGACATCTTCAGGTGCATTCGCATCCTGGGCCTTTACTAGGGCCTGCAGTTCTTCGATGCGCTTGTTCATCTCGTCGATGTAGTACGAACCGATCGAGCGGTAAACGTCAGGGATCGTCGCTGTGGTCGATCTTGCCTGTGAGGCTTTGTAGAGATAGGCAACACCCTCTTTCTTGTCGTTCTTGTCGAACGAGAGGATGTAGCCGATCGTGTAGTTCAGCCAGCCGAGAGCTTCGTCCTTGTCCTTGTAGCTGTAACGTCCAAAGCCGAGAGGTTCGAACTTCTTGCCGGATTCAAGGTCGGCGATCGACAGCTTGGCATATTTCAGCGTGTCGTCATTCCATGTCGTAACGCGCGGGCTCTTCGCCGTCTCGTCAAATCCGATCGAGCCGAGCACGATCTCCGCAGGACGATATTTGTCGGGATCCATCGAGAGCAATTCCTTGCCGCTCGAATAGACCTGATCCCAGCTCTTGGCTTCCAATCCGCTAAAGAACTGCTTTTCGAGGGCGGCCATTTTCTCAGCCCTGACCATCTCGTTGTAACTCTTTTCGTAGACCGGAACCTTCGCCTTCAGCCACTCGACGAAATCAGCGCCGATAAGGTTGCCGGCCTCGTCCTTGCACGCTCCATACTTCTCCAGGAACTCTTTTCCCGCATCTGCCGTTTTCTTACGGCCTTCCTTCGTCTTTACCGTCGAGTTGTCGCGGATGGTCTTCTCCAATGCATCACGGCCCGCCGTATCTCCGCAAGCGTCCTGTGCATAGGCCGAAACACCCGCGGCCGAAAGAATGACCGCGAAAGCCGCGCTCAAGAGACTGTATCGAAAAATCCTCTTCATTACCTTAATCCTCCGCCGCGTTGCCGCCCGGCGAGCGTGTAGCGTTATTTGCTTCATCGATGCCCGATACAGGACATCGGTTAGCGTGAAATCAGATGTTAAATTGCCGCCGCGAGTTGCAAGGCTTCGTGAACACAAAGAAAGCCGCTCGCGTATCCAGGAACCCCTAAACATGCGGACAAGTGAAGATTAAATAATCACGCACGAAAAGCCCGCATGTCAAGCCAAAAGCCTAATATCGAGCCCTCAACCCGCTTTCCACAACGCCTTTTCGATACCAAATATCGCTGCGTCGGCGGGCGGCCAACAACGAACGACGAACCATCAACCACGAACAATTCACAATTTTTCAAAGACCAACAGCCAACACAAGCTTATCCGACCGCGGGTTCTCATTTGAAGCACAAACCGCACAGAATGTATCAAACCGCACAAAATGCACGATTTGCACAAAATGCACGATTTGCACAAAATGCACGATCTGCACAAAATGCACGATCTGCACAAAAAGGGCAGGCAATCGAAAACGGAGAACTGTGTTCTCCGCTCTTCGTTCTTAATTTGTGTGCCTTGTTATTGCGGGTTGGCGAGACGCTCGCGCTTCTGCCTTGCGGCCTCTTCCGGAGTGATTATCACGGGTGCAAAGAGCGGCTTCGAGTCGCCGGTGCGTTTGACGAGCTTTTCAGGCTTGGCCGATTCGCGTTCGGCATTACCGACAATGATCACATTTCGGCCGTCCGGCTGTGTCTGCATCGTATCGAGGCTGTCGCTGTCGTCAGAATCATCGTCATTGATAACGACCTTCTTGGCAGCGGCGACATTTTTCGGCAGGATATGAAATTCCGTTTGGGCAAGGTTACGGTCGGTGCGGGTGATCGTGCCGGCGAGCGCGTGGTAGATCTGAGCGGCGATGCCCGCGGCGTAGCGGCCGCGTTCGCTCTGGCCGCGTGTGATTACGGCGATCGCGTATTTCGGCTGTTCGATCGGCGCGACAGACGTGAACAGGCCGACCCAAGACCCCTTATCGATGCACGAGCCGGTCTTGCCGGCAACGCCAAGGTCCTGATCCATTCCGCGGCGGGCAGTGCCGTATTCGGCGGCCCCCATCATTCCGGGAATGACGCGGCGGACGTTCGTCTGCGGCAGATCGACGTTCGCCTTATAGAACGGCTGGAAACGCACCTTCTCGGTCGAGTTTCGCGGTACGCGCGGCAGGACGCGATGCCCGCCATTGGTGATCGCGGAAGCCATTACGGCGAGTTGGATCGTGCTGACCTCGAAATCATCACCGTGCGAATAGATTCGGGCGTTGTTGTTGCCGATCGCGAGTCTGCCGGCCGTCTCGCCTTCAAGATTGATGCCGGTCGGCTGACCGAGGCCAAGATCGCGTGCGTACTCGATCATCTTCTCGTTGCCGAGGATCTTGCCGACGCGTTGAAAATATCCGTTGTCAGAATATGCGACCGCGTCATCGAGTTGGCGGCGGGTAGTAACATTCTCGATCGAGCCGTCGGTCTTGTCGATGATCCCTTCATTCACGCCGGCGACGCCAGTAACGAGCTTGATCGTAGAACAAGGCTTAATGCTCGAGCGAACCGCCCAATCCTGATTTACGATGGTCAGGACCTTGCCCGTCTGAGCTTCCATCACGACGACCGAACCGGCGTGTCCGCCAAGTGCGTTGACGGCGATGCGTCGAATGTTCAGGTCTTCGCCTTCGGTATTGTCAGCGGCGATGTTGGCGACGGTCTCGGTCCGAAGGCCGCGTTCGAATGCCAATTTCCTTTCGCGAGCTTCGCGGGCGGCAGCTTCGCGACGACGCCGTTCAGCCAGCTCTGCGGCACGGCGTTCAGCCTCACGACGTCTTCGCTCGGCCGATTCACGTTTTCGATCCGCTTTTGATCCTTTCTTGGACGATGCTCTGTCGTCATCGCGATCACGCTTGGCTGTGGCCTTGTCCTTCTTGCTTTTGCTCTTCTTGTCGTCCTTTTTTGCCGTCGCTTTCTGCTTTGACGAGGACTTGCTGTCCTTCTTGGAGGAATGGGACGACTTCGACGAGGTGCTTTTCGACGCTTTTGCCGTGCTCGGTTTAGACTTCGTAGAAGCTTTTGGCTTCTTCTGGGCCATCACCGCACCGGACAACAGAACCATGGCCGCAAGACAACTAACTAGCGACCGGAAAGCAACTTTTCGTAGGGACATAAACCTCAAAGCCTTGAATACGAGAAGAGAAAATGAAATGTTTTGTGTTAGGAAGGGTCGGCCAACGCGTCTTGAGGCGACCCGAGTTTGCGTACAAACTAAGCGATAGCTTAACATTCAAGGTCTCTCCTTTGCAAGTAGTTTTAATGACAGCTATAAGATTCTCTATCAGGTAGGCCTTGCTATGCCCTTTCTAAGTACATTCCGCGGACGCCTTGTCATCATACTCGCTCTTCTCTTGATCGCGACGCTCGGTATCCAATATTTTTTGAATCTGCGGACGCAGCAGGAGAACTATGCACTGCGTGAAAAGCAGGAAAGGGCGATAGTTGCGGGCTTTGCCGTTGGCATCAGCAGCGTTACGAGCCCCGACCGTATTCGAGACCTGATCGAACTGCCGGGACAGACCCTTCTCGACGAAGAGTCAAAACGCCGCATACAGGACATTATCGTTATCGACAACGAATGGCGCATATTCGATTGCCTAGCACCCGAGAACCTGCCTGCATCCGGCCCGAACGGCGAGATCATCTACAAGAAGTTAAGCGATCTTAAGGACTTACCGCCGTTGCTCGAGGGAACGCGGCTCGGCACCGATATAGCAAAATTCCCCAACAGGCCGGCGACCGGAAGCGAAGGGCACGACGGCGAGGCGCACGCTATTCCGATCGAAACGAGCAAGGGCCGGTGGTATGTGATGGTGCTGCTTTACAACGACAAGACCGCCGCCGCCGAACGCGCCGCACAGCCTCTTTTATACACGCTCGGCATTTTGATGATCTCATCGCTGATCACGATCCTGCTCGTATTTCGATTCACGCGGCCGATCGCGGATCTTTCGCACGCGGCCCGCGAGGTCGCGGATGGAAATCTGAGCATCCGCGTAGAAGAGACACGGACCGACGAGCTCGGGCGGCTTGCGTCGAATTTCAACGAGATGACCGCCGAACTCGAGAAGAAGACCGAGCTCGAAGCAAAGCTCCAGCAAGCCGAAAAGTCCGCCGTTGTCGGCCGTCTCGGTTCGGCGATCGCTCACGAGATACGCAATCCGCTGAATTACATTAACCTCACGCTGGACCATCTTCGAAGTAAATTCGCGCCGGCGGAAGATGAAAAGAAAGCGAAATTCGACAAGCTTACGCTGCAGCTAAAAGAAGAGGTTGCGAGGATCAACCGGCAGATCACGGACTTTTTGAATTACTCGCGTCCTGCGACCGCAAATCTTCAGCCGATCGATGCACGCGCCGTTGTCGAGGATTCGCTGCGGATCATCGAGGGCCAGGCGGAAGAGAAAGGCATCGTCGTTTCGGTCTCCGAGCACGAGAACGTGCCGCAGATCATTGGCGACCCGAAATTCTTGCGCTCGGTCTTCAACAATCTTTTCATCAACGCCGTGCAGGCGATGGAAGGTACGGGCGGTAAGCTGAACATTCGGATCTCGCCGTCCGGAGACGCGAGGTTCGTCAATTTCGAGATCACGGATACGGGCCGCGGCATCCCCGAGGCAAATCTCGAATCGATCTTCGAGCCCTACTTCTCGACAAAAGAGACCGGCACCGGACTTGGCCTCGCGATCGTTAAGAAGATCGTGGACATCCACAACGGCGAGATCACCGTCAGATCGACGCCGGACGAAGGTACGACGTTCAGTATCGCGATGCCGACGACTGGCGCCGAATACGCCTGATTCGCATTTTGCTCAGAATTTAACTAACTTCTTCATTTATGGCTCGTAAATCCATCCTCGTTGTTGACGACGAGAAGAATCAAAGAGAGATACTCGACGAGATACTGTCGGGCGAAGGCTATGACGTAACGAGCGCAAGCTCTGGCGAAGCGGCGATGAAGTTCGTCGCCGACCGGCATTTCGATCTCGTGCTGACCGACCTGAAGATGACGGGAATGAGCGGCCTCGACCTTTTGAAATCGCTTACCGATTTTGACAAGTCGATCATCGTCATTTTGCTGACGGCACACGGCTCGGTCGATTCGGCGGTCGATGCAATGCGACTTGGCGCGTTCGAGTATCTGCAGAAACCTTACGACAGCGAGAAACTGCTCGAAACGGTCTCCCGTGCGTTAAAGAAACTCTCGACGCTCGATGCCGAGATAATCTCCGTTTCGCCCGAGATGGACAAGGTCAAAAAGCTGATCTTGAAGATAGCAAAGTCGAATTCCACGGTTCTAATACGCGGCGAAAGCGGAACGGGAAAAGAGCTGATCGCACGCTCGATCCACACGAACAGCCTTCGTGCGAACGAGACATTTCAGGCCGTTAACTGTGCGGCGATCAACGAGAATCTGCTCGAATCGGAGCTTTTCGGCCACGAGAAAGGCTCGTTCACGGGAGCGGTCTCTGACAAGAAAGGCTTGTTCGAGATCGCGCACGGCGGCACGCTTTTCCTGGATGAGATCGGTGAATTGGATATATCACTCCAGGCGAAGATACTGCGTGCTCTTCAGGAGAAACAGATACGGCGTGTCGGCGGCGTAAAAGAGATCGACGTGGATGTGCGTGTGGTTGCCGCGACGAACCGCGACCTGCTCCACATGGTCGAAGAAAAACGCTTTCGCGAAGATCTTTACTACCGGCTGAACGTGCTCTCGATCGAATTGCCGCCTCTTCGCGATCGACGCACGGACATTCCCGTGCTGATCGACTATTTCGTCAAGAAACACACACGCGGCACCGACCACAAAATAAAGATCGACGCGGCCGCACGCAAGCTCCTCGATGACTACGCATATCCCGGCAACGTCCGGCAGCTCGAATCCGCGATCGAGCGATCGATCCTGCTTTGTGAGAACGACACGGTTACCTTCGACGATCTGCCGCCCGAGATGACGAATGCCGTGCGTCCTGCGTCCATCGATGCAAGCACGGATTTCAAGCTGCCGGCGGACGGTATAAACTTCGAGGACCTCGAACGCAGCCTTATTATGCAGGCAATGGATCGCACCGATAACAACATAACGAGATCGGCCAAACTCCTCGGCCTCACTTTTCGTACGTTGCAGTATCGGCTCGAGAAATTCGGGTTCAAAAAAGATGAAAGTGACGAGGGACAAGCGGCAAGGGACGAGAGTTAGGTGATGAGCGACGTCGGGAACAATAGGGATCTGATCGTTTGGCAAAAGAGCATCGTGCTCGTAAAGCAAGTCTATGCACTTACAAGCAAGTTCCCCTCGGACGAATAGTTTGGAATTGTCTCGCAAATGCGCCGTGCTGCATTCGATTCGTTTCAAATGCGGAAGGCTCGTTAGCAGAGCTTGAGACTCAACTTATTATCTCGATTGAGATCGGTTTTTGTGATAAAACTAGCGCTGATGGGTGTTTTGCACTAATGACGGAGATTCGCAAGATGCTAAATGCTCTTAGGCGTTCACTTTTAGCAGAAACGAAGGCCGCGTAACGGTACGCACTCGCCCCTCGTCCCTTGCCCCTGATTCCTAGAGGATCCTATGGACTGGTTATCAACATTATCGCTTGCTCTCGGCTCGGCGTGGACCTCCGGCATCAATCTATATGCGACGGTATCGGTGCTTGGCCTACTGCAAAAGTTCGGCGGCGTTAAGCTGCCGGGTGGCCTTGAGGCCCTCGATAATTGGTGGATCATCGGCATCGCGGGCGGTCTCTACATCGTCGAATTTGCTGCGGACAAGATACCGTACGTTGACAGCGTTTGGGATGTGGTCCATACGTTCATTCGCGTGCCGGCGGGAGCAGTTGTCGCCTATGCGGCGACGAGCCAGATGGACCCGACCGTTACGATCTCTGCCGCACTTCTTGGCGGCGGACTCGCCCTTGCTTCACACGGAACAAAGACGGCAGCACGCGTGACAGCGAACCTTTCGCCCGAACCTGTCTCGAATTGGACGCTCTCCATTGTTGAGGACATTATCGCTTTCGTTGGGACACTGCTCGCTGTCTTTGCGCCGATCTTGGTGGTGATTCTGCTCATCCTTTTCCTGATCGGATTTTTGTGGTTCCTGCCAAAGATCATAAGGCGTTTGGCGCGAATGCTGCGGGCAGTTTCGGCCTATGTTTCCGGCAAGGGTTTCGACCAAGCGGCAAAATAGATGTCTTACGGCCGCCTTGAGCTTATTTTCTATATCGCAGGTCTGCTCCTTGTCGCAGCGTTCGTATATTTCTATCGCTCAGATGATCCTGACTGGACGTTTTCGACGTTCATTCTCGCTTGCTCGATGTTTTTTCTCGGCTATCGATTTCGGCTAAAAGCGAGAATAAACGCCCGTCCGGAGACGATCGAACCCTCAGATCCGCCTGACGAACCACAGCACACGTGAAACGCCTATGCTTTGCCCGGCCTGTCCGGACGGATAGAATGGTCTTATGGAACGCATAACGCGACTTCTCAAGAACAATAAAGACTGGGCAGCAGAACAGATCGACCGGGAACCGGATTTTTTTGCAAAGCTCGCGGCCCTGCAATCGCCCGAATATCTTTGGATCGGATGCTCTGACAGCCGAGTGCCGGCGAATCAGATCACCGGCCTGACGCCCGGCGATGTGTTCGTCCACCGCAATATCTCGAATATCGTCGCGCACGGCGACCTGAATTGCCTTTCCGTTCTGCAGTTCGCGGTTGAGGTTCTAAAGGTCGAGCACGTCATCGTCTGCGGGCACTACGGCTGCGGCGGTGTTCGGGCCGCCCTCGAATCGATCGGGCACGGATTGATCGACAATTGGCTCCAGCTTATACGCGAGACCGCATATCTATATTCAGACGAGTTGGACAACCTCGAAGGCGAAGAACGCGTCGATCGTTTGTGCGAGCTCAACGTCGCGCGCCAGGTGATTAACGCGGCCGACACGACCGTAGTTACCGACGCTTGGGCACGCGGCCAGAAGCTGATCGTCCACGGCTGGATCTACGGCCTTCGTGACGGGATCATCCATGACCTCGGCTTCGTTCAGCAAGGCCCGGACGACGCACAGGAGTTTCGTGAGCGTTTCCTTAAGAAGAAGGACCTCAATATGAGGACGGCCGCGTAGATCAAAGTAAAAGTTTTTTTAATGAGAAGTAGATACTTTTATCCCCATTCGCTTGCGGCTTTCCTCTTTATCGCAGCATTAGCAGCCCTTGCTCTTGGCCAGGCTCCCGGCGAGCGCACCAGATCCGATGCCCCGACAAAGCCTAGGCCCAAGATAACGGCCTCGAAGGACGATTCTCTGAGATCGATCCCGTCGAGAGCGGCGTTCGATTCGCTCGCACGCGTCTATCAGCAAGGCACTCCGTACGCATTGCCGCACGTGATGTTCGTGATCGATCGTCTTGCAAAAAATAAGATCTACTTCATTAATTCGCAGCGATATCGCTTTCACAAGGACTTCCTTCTCGCGACATATCTAGTGCCCCGCGGTGCCGATATTTTCCAGCCGATCTATATCGACAAAGGCCGCCGATTCATGGTCGGGACGATAGCGTGGCAGGAACCTGTCCAAAAATTCACCTGGGAACTCTGGGAAGGTGATATGGCAACGAGCGAGTTGATCAAACTTGCTGACGACACCATAAATGCCGCGTTCTACACGCACGTGAGCTTCAAGCCGAACTCAGAGCGGCAGGATACCGCATCGGCCGATCTCGGCATCGAACGCGTGTCCCAGGATGAACTCAATCGCAATCAGGTCTATCTTGCGCTGAATACAGGCAGCGCCGTCGGGAGAATCCACATCATCGACAAACTCGACGACACGGTCGAGATCGGAGACAACGAGATACTTATCTTACGCGAACTGCCGCAGTCGCTGCCACCGGTGCGAGGCATAATCGTCGCCAAGCCTTCATCTCCGCTTTCGCACGTCAATATCCTGGCTCACGGTTGGGGCATTCCGAATATTTACATCAAAGACGCCGACAAGCTTTTTCGCGGCCTCAACACTTACTGGATGAAGCTTGACGCAAGGTCGAGCGATTATACTCTCGAACGCGTAACAAGTTCGGAGGACATTCCGAATCCGCCGGACGATCAGGTGCCGCCGGTGAATCTGACGACGACGAAGCTTGCTCCGCTCGGTGCGATGCGAAAGCGTGACAGCATTTCCTATGGATCAAAGGCCGCAAACCTCGGCGAGATGCTCAACAAGAGAGTGCCCGGTGTTACGATCCCGGACGGTTTTGGTATTCCCTTCCATTGGTACGACAAATTCATGCAGGACAATGGGCTTGACGACGTCATTCTCAAGCTCACCGACAACAACGATTTCGTACACAATCCGCGCATCCGAAGGCAAAAGCTTGCAGAGTTCCGGCAAACGATCATCGGCGGCAAATTCGATGACGCATTGAAGAAAGAGATCCTCGAACGATGGCACACGCAGCTTGGCGGAAAGCCCGTGTTCGTCAGAAGTTCTTCGAACAGCGAAGACCTGCCGAATTTCAGCGGTGCGGGGCTTTATTCGAGCGTTGCAAACGTCATCGACGACGAATCTCTCATCACGGCCGTGAAGAAAGTTTGGGCGTCGCTCTGGAACTTCGATGCCTACGAGGCGCGCGTTAGGAATTATGTGAGCCAGACGGACGTCTATATGTCGGCCTTGGTGCAGATCGGCATCAATATGAAAAAGGGCGGCGTAATGATCACGAAAGATCCGTTCAACGCGAGAGCCCGCAATGTTGTCTATATTTCAGCTGTTTGCGGCCACAATTCAAAGGTGGTAGATAATGCCGGCATTCCGGAGCAGCTTCTTTACAGCGCGGCGGCAAACTCCGTTACCGTGAAAACTCTCTCGCAGCAGCAGAATGCTCTCGAATTTGACGAAAAAGGCGACCTTCGGCCTACTCGCGAGACCTGTGCCGGGCCCGATCAGCGAGTTCTGACAAATGCGGAGGCTCGTGCCCTTGCGAAAGCGGCACTTGCGATCAAAAAGGCATTTGGCGGTTCGGTTGCTCAGGATATCGAGTGGGGCATAATAGACAGAAAGATATTTATCGTTCAATCCAGACCATACATAGACAAAAAATGAAGAATATCGCGAAACCTGTTGTTTTTATTTTTAGCGTGGCATTCGCCGCATGCGGCACGAACGCGGTACGCGTTTCGGACAACACCGCGGCCTCAGACAACGCAAAGCTGCCGGAGCAATCCGTCATCGCCCACTCGAACGAGCCGACAGGTCCCGGGCCGGTTCCTTCTGTCGATCCTTCCAAGCCGAAAACGAAATGGACCCAAAGCGGTACGCCGATCGATACGACGAAGTTTGACGAGGCGATAAAGGCTGCCGAAACGGCGGCGAAAAAGGCTCCTAAGAATGGCGACGCCAAGAAGGCCCTCGCCAAGGCGTATTTCGACCGCGGAATGGCCTTGACGAATGTCCGCCAATATCCTGCGGCTCTCGGCGATTATCGAAAGGCCCTCGCGATCGACCCTGAAATGGCCGAGGCGAAGCAATGGGTGGATCAGATAATGGGAATCTATTCGAGTATGAATCGAGAGGCCCCAAAACCCGGTGAAGAACCGCCGCCGCTTCCCTTCGGCGACAAGGAAAAAGAAAAATGAAGAACGTATTTGCGATCGCGGTCCTAGCCTTGATGGCTTTTGGATTTGTCACCGAGACATATGCCCAGAAGCACCCGACGAGAATAAAATTTGCACGCGGCGCCACCGAAAAGACCGTCTCCGGCACGCTTTCGAGCTATCGGTCGGCACGCACTTTCGTTATCCGCGTTCGAAAGGGCCAGACCTTAACTACTGAAAGCACAGGAGATAACGCCATTACGATCTCGATAAAGCCGCCAAAAGGCTCGCATTACGATCAGGATATGGCCGCCGACTGCCACGACAGAAATGAGGTCACACCAACGGCGGCAGGTGATTATTTGATCACCGTCGTTGAGTGCACTAAGGCCGACCCCTGGAAGGGCACGTTCAAATTTCTTGTAACTGTCCGCTAGACAAGAAGCGGGCGCGAACCATAAACTTACTCCTTTGTTTTTCGCATCTTTACCATAGATGCCGAGGACACGGGAGTTTTTTTAGTATATGGCAATTTCAGCTAACGATATAAGAAAGGGAATGGTGATCCTTCACGAAGGTGCGCCGGTCAAGGTGATGGAGTTTCACCATCACACGCCCGGCAACTTAAGGGCGATGGTCCAGGCGAGGCTTCGCAATCTCTTGACCGGAAACTCGTTCGAATACCGCTTTCGATCGAACGACACTCTGGAGAGGATCGTCCTCGAGCAGCACAAGATGGATTATCTTTACTCGGACGGCTCGCATCACCATTTTATGAACAATGAGAGCTATGAGCAGGTCGCCCTGACCGAAGAAGATCTTGGCGATTCTGCACAATGGCTGATGCCGAACCTGACGATCGAGGTCGAGTTCTATAACGGCTCGCCCATCGGCATAACGCTTCCTGCTTCGATGGAATTGACCGTTACGACGACCGAGCCTGTCCTGAAAGGTGCGACCGCTTCGAACTCGAACAAGCCCGCGACGCTCGAAAATGGTGTGACGCTTCAGGTGCCGCCGTTCATCGTCGAGGGCGAGAAGATCCGCGTCAATCCTGCGGAATCTCGCTATATCGAGCGGGTCAAGTAGAACCGCCTGTTTTTGCAACTTTGTGCTTTTTGCGACTTTATCTCTTTGAGGAGTTGCAGTGTTCGTCCTTTACAGCCTTGTTTATACGATCGCTTTTCTTGCGATGCTGCCGGTTTTTGCGTTGAGCGGCATCGTAAGAGGAAAGCGTGCGGCCGGATTCTTCCAAAGGCTGAGTTTCTCCTTGCCCAAATTCACACCCGACGAACGCAAGACCGTTTGGCTGCATTGCGTTTCGGTCGGCGAAGCCAATGCGGCGCGGCCGCTCGTTGATCGTCTCCATACCGACTTCCCCGACGTCCGGCTGATCGTCTCAACGACCACGCGGACGGGCCAAAAGCTCGCAAAAGAGCTTTTCACGAAAGCCGAAGCCGTCTTCTACGTGCCGTTCGATTGGCGCTGGACGGTAAGGCGCGTACTGCGGCATTTTCGCCCGACGCTGCTAGTGATAATGGAGACCGAATTGTGGCTCAATCTCATTCGCGAATCCTGCAGATCCCACGTTCGCGTCGCTCTCGTGAATGGCAGGATGTCCGAACGTTCGTACAAGCGTTACAACGCGTTCAAGAAAACGATGAAGCGGCTATTCGGCTATTTCGACCGAGCTCTGATCCAAACCGGTGCGGACGCGAACCGCTTTATGGCACTAGGTATGCGTGCGAGCAAGGTCAAGGTGACGGGTAACCTGAAGTTCGATCATTCGATCACAGAAGCCGAAGAAACTCTGACGGAAGAGTTCCGCACCCGTTTCGGCCTCGCCGGGAATGTGCCGTTGATCATCGCTGCCAGCACACATTCTCCCGAAGAATCTTGGGCGCTCGAAGCCTTTCGCAAAGCCTCTGAAACAAGACGCGAAGATTCACCGCGTCTCTTGATCGCACCGCGGCATCCGGAACGCTTCGATGAGGTCGCTCAGCTTATCGCTAACTCAGGCTTCAGATGGACACGCCGATCCGAGGCCGCGAAAGATAGTGATACGTCCGCTGACGTGATCCTGCTCGACTCGATCGGCGAGCTGCGGGCGGCCTTTCCGCTGGCTGAGATCGTGTTCGTCGGTGGAAGCCTGATCGAACACGGCGGCCAAAGCATTCTCGAACCGGCTGCCGAGGGTAAAGCGATCATTGCAGGGCCATACACGCATAATTTCAAGGCCATCGTCGAAGAGTTCGTTGAACGCGACGCGTTGATACAGATACCAAAGGATGCGTTAGATGACACTTCCGCTGCTCTTGCCAAGGAGTTTCTCTCATTGCTCGCCCGGCCCGAAAAACGCAAAGGGCTTGGGGAACGTGCAAAGGTGGCAATGAATAATAATCGCGGCGCCATCGACCGGACCTTTGAGCAGCTAAGGCCCGTCATACTGCGTTCATCGAGCGAGGGCTCTCACTAAGAAATCGCCTTGATCTACGTATTCTACTTTTTTGCGGTTGTGCTGATCTGGCTGAGCTATCGGTCATATCGCGGCGGCATCATCTACGAGAGATTCATTCGCGATGGGGTCTCGCTCGAGACTCGAACCGACCTGCCTTTCGCGACCATATTCGCACCTTGCCGGGGCGTTGATCGCGAATTCAAACAAAATCTGCGAAGACTCTTTGCCCAGCAATATCCGAGCTACGAGATCCTGTTTATTGTTGACGACAAGGAAGATGCGGCCGTTAAAGAGATCGAAGACGCAATCTTGGTTCATTCATCTGACAAGGTCAGGGCTCGTCTGCTCATAGCTCCGAGAGCTTCGATATCAAGCCAGAAGATCGAAAATCTACTCTTTGCGATACCAACGGCTGACACACGCAGCGAGGTGTTCGCCTTTGTCGATTCTGATGCCTGCACAGACTCGGAATGGCTCGCATCCCTCGCCGCCGCCGCTCTGAAACAATCTGTCGGGGCGGCGACGGGATACCGTTGGCTGATCTCGGAAAACGGTAAGCTCGGTTCGGAGCTTTCTTCCGCCTGGAATGGCTCGGTCGCATCCGCCCTTGGGCCGAACACAAGGTCGAATTTTTGCTGGGGCGGTTCGATGGCACTCAGACGTGAGATGTTCGAGCGGCTTGACATTGAAAGCTGCTGGAAAGGCGTTCTGAGCGATGATTTTGCCGTAACAAAGGCCGTGCAGGATGCCTGCCTTGAACTTGAATTCGTCCCGCGAGCTCTTTGTGCGAGTTTTGAACATCAAACTCTGGGTGAAATGCTCGAATTCACGACGCGGCAAATGAAGATCACACGCGTCTATTCGCCAGGTTTGTGGCTCCTTTCAATGTTCGGGTCGACCCTTTTCTGCAGCGTGATGATCGCCAGCATAGGAATTCTGCTAACGAGCGAACTTGGCGGCCTTCCTATGGCTGCGGCGATCATAACTCTCGCCTTGGTGACCGTGTTCACTCTTGCAAAGGCCTTTATCCGACTGCGCGCCGTTCGATTTACCCTTTCGGATCACGAGACACTTCTGGCAAAACAGGTCATTCCGCAGTGCGTTCTTGCCTTTGTCGCGCCCCCGATCTTCCTCGTTAACACGATTCTCGCCCTATTCTCGCGGCGTATCCGCTGGCGTGGAACCGTTTATGAATTGAAATCACCGAGCGAAACTGTCATCATACGCGAAAAGCGATGAGCGAGAATTGGCAAGACCCATACGCAGAGGACGCAGAACCGCACCGGCAAGACCCATCTGCCGCGCAGACTCAGATCAACGGGCCTGAGGCTGTGACCGAGCCAAGACCAGATACATCTCTCTCACTCTTTGAGCCAGAAACAAAAACGACGGAAGAACCCTTTATTTTGCAATCATTTACGCCGCCGTCGCTTGACGAGGAAGTGCGGCGCGTCGGTCTCGGATGGTCGGCCGGAATCGCATTCTCCGGAGCGATCGCATTTATGGTCTTCGTCGGTTGGCTCGTCGATCTCCTGATCGGCACTTCGCCGTGGGGTATCGTTGCGGGCGTGATACTTGGTGCCATGATCGGCTTTTTCGAGCTATTTCACATCTCATCCCGCATCTTTCCGGTCAAGGCGTCCCCGAAGGTCAATCCGCTCCTTTCCTCGCACGACCAGCAAGATTCACAAGACAACGCCTTTCGGCTTTGATTTTGCCCATGATTTCGGGTTAGAATGTCCGTTTCGCGATGGACGTCCAAACGGATCCAGAGAGTGATATTCGCGAGTATTCGCGGACAAGGATCTACGGGCTGATGGCAGTTGCCGTAGCGATAGCTGCGATCGCGGGATTGATATTTGGAAATGCGCGCTTCTGCATCGGCGTTGTGATCGGCGGGCTTTTGTCCGTCGTGAACTTCGTTTGGCTCGAAAGTTCGACAAAAGGCCTTTTTGCCGAGCGGGCCGAGGGTAGGAAGTCTGTATTTCCGGCCGCGCGTTTCATCTTGCGGTATTTTGCGTTAGGGCTTCTACTTTGGGGAATTTACGCCCTAGGTGCGTTACCGATCGCAGCGGTATTGATCGGGCTGGCAGCCTTTGCTGTAGCCGTTATGATAGACGGAATTGTTAGTATTTTTAAGAGCCGAAAATAGCGATGTTTCTTTTAGCAGAAGGCGGTGAACACACTCCGCTGATCGTAGATTTCATAAACCACTATCTGGGCGAACCGGTCTACAAATTCCAGATCGCATACACGAAACCGCTCTGGGACAAGTTCTTTGCCCATTTTGGCACTTCGCCTGAAGTGGTCTTCAATGCACCATATAGCCCCGAAACGGCCATTCCGTGGTACACGGTGATGTTCGTGATCGCCTGTATCCTCTCGGTGATCGTGATCTATCTGCTCAGGGGCAAGCTCTCTGAAGACGATCCGGGCGGCGGCCAGTTGACGCTCGAGGCCGGCTACCTTGCCGTTCGCGACCTGCTCGAGAACGTCGTCGGCAGCCACGGACAAAAATACTTCCCCGTCGTTGCGACATTCGCGGTTCTGATCCTGATCTCGAATCTGATGGGTCAGTTCCCCCTATTTATGTCGCCGACCGCCTCGGTGAACGTAACTTACGCTCTCGGCCTTTCGTCGTTCATCTATTACAACTACGTCGGCATAAAGGAGAACGGCGTCGGCCGGCACATCGCTCACCTCGCGGGGCCGAGGCTCCCGTGGTTCCTTGTGGTCATCACGGTCCTGATCTTCTGCATAGAGCTGATAAGCAACTTTTTCCGGCCGTTCACTCTTGGCGTTCGATTGTTCGCCAATATGTTCTCGGACGAGAAGGTATATGTCGAGATCACGAATCTTTTTCCGCCGTGGTCGCACATCATTCTGCCGCTCGTGCTGACGGCACTTGGCGTATTCGTCGCATTCGTGCAGACGCTGGTATTCACTCTGCTCTCGATGATCTATATCGGCGAGGTTTCGCATCCGCCGCATGACGACCATGAGCACGATGCGGAACATGCGGAGCCGGCGGCAGCTCACGCGTAAGTTATTTTAGGTTTTGCCGTCGAAATGACGGGCATTCGATATTTGAAGATACCGCGACCCGTTCCCTTGATCGCGAATGACGTGCGTTTTATAGCATGATATGCCCGCACGCAACAGGAGCCTTGACTCTAAGGAGTATAAAATCAAGTGCATACCGGAAGCGAGGCGAAATAATAACGCCCTGCACATTGTAAACGAACGGCGGGAACCGATAGCGAATATCTTCGGATCATAAAATAGGAGATAAAAATGAAGAACTTTAAATACATTGTTTTCGCGACGCTGGCCATCGCGCTTTTCAGCATGGCAGCAATGGCCCAGGGTGCAGGTGCCGCCGACAACGAATCGACGGTTTCCGCAGCTAAGGCTCTCGGTGCCGGACTCGGTTTCGGCCTCGTTGCCGGTCTCGCCGGTATCGGCCAGGGTTTGGTCGGTTCGCGTGCCGCTGAAGGTGCCGCACGTAATCCCGGCGCGTCGGGTTCGGTAATGACGCTTATGATCATCGGCCTCGCCATGATCGAGTCACTCGTGCTTTTCGCACTGCTCGTCGTCTTCGTTAAGCTCTAAAAAGAGCTTAACGGATCGAGTATTGCTCGAAATTCAAAGAACGGCGGCATCCGACCGAGAGACATCTCAAACGGGTTGCCGCCGTATTATTTTGTGGCAAACACACCGTTTTTGGTGTTTACTTGCAACTTGGGACGTTTGAATGCGTTCTAATTAAAGATGACCAGCGACCTGATCGGAAAGATCGTAGCAGATAAGTATCGTATTGATTCCCTCATTCTTGAGAATGATTCGGGCGATATCTTTCGGGCTGTGCACGAATCCCGCGAAACTCCGTTGATACTCGAGATCCTTCCGCGTGCGTTTTCAGTAGATAGCCGTTGGACAAAGAAATTTCTCGACCGTGCCCGGGCCGCAAGCGGCATCTCGCACCCGAACGTGCTTCGCCTTGAAGATTATGGCGAAGATTCACGCGGCAATGTTTACGCCGGCTACGAAGCTGCGGAATCGACGCTTTTGAATTCGCTGCTTTCGCAGCCGCTGCCGCAGGATCGAGCTCTCGACATTGCTCGAGGTATCGCCCGCGCTCTCGAGGCGGCCCACGAACGCACCGTTATTCACGGACGCCTCTCTCCGATCAAGGTATTTGTTGACAACGCTTCGACACCGAAGGTCTATGGCTTCGGCGGCGATACGTTCGATGCTCCCCGCGACCGCTCTTCTGAGTTTCTCGCTCCCGAGCAAAGCAATGAATACCCGATAGCTGACAAGCGATCTGACATTTACGCTCTTGGGGCGATCCTAAAGCGCATGCTTACCGGGCCGGGTGTGATCGATGGGCTTGCGGAGACGCTGCCGGGTGACGTGCATAAGGAACTCGCTCCGGTCATCGAAACGGCGACGGCCCGCGATCCCGAATTGCGGTATGCGTCCGCTGCGGCATTCCGCGAAGACCTCGACCGACTCTACTTTGAAAGCGGCGGTGTTTCCTCAATGTCGACAACGCCGAAGAAGCACAATATTTGGCAGACGGCGTTCATCGCATTGTGCGGCATCGTCGTGCTTGCCGGAGTGCTGATCTATGCAACCTATTCGAAAGGCAGCGATCCGACGGTAACGGCGAAAGCCGATGAAGGCAGCCTGCCCGTGCAGCCGATAAATCCTGCAACAGGCGCTCAAGAGGAGGCCCTGCTAAAGAATTCGCCGATCGGCGATCCGAATGCCCTTCAAGATCCCTATTTGAATGGAGCCACACCCGGCGGCGATGGGTACAACGCGTGGGCAAATGGTGTGATGCCTCCCGCGGGTGCTCCGCTCGGCGGAACGACCGCCGGCCCTCTCGCAGGTTCGCAGTTTCCGCAAGCTAATCAAAACAACGGCCTTCCGCCGGAAGCGATCGCACCGCCCGGACAAAGAGTTACCGTCCAGCCCGGCGGCAGCGTTTTTATGCCGAGCGAAGGCGGGGTCATCCTCGTTCCTGTTCCAAAGAATCAGGAACCCGACGCGACGCCCACACCAAAGACCGGAGCGGCAAATACCGCCGTAAAGAATCCTGCAGGTGCTGCCGGTACGCCAAAAACGACCGCCCCTCCGGAAAAGACGACCGACAAGCCCGCGGCCTCAGCGGCCGATCCTAAAAAGACCCCGGCCGCAAAACCTGCGAAAAAGGGAAAAACTGAGGAAGAATAATTTGCCCGCAGCCTAGCGGGGCACTTCGAGCGTGGTCAGGATATCGGAGATCACGCTGTCGGTCGTCGCGCCGTCGAGCTCTGCCTCCGCACGCAGCGAAAGCCTGTGTCTCAAGACGGGCAGAGCAACGTCTCGAACGTCGTCGGGCGTCGGAAAATCGCGTTCTCTGATCGCGGCCAACGCTTTCGAGCAGAGCAGCAATGCGATGGACGCTCTCGGGCTTGCCCCGTAAACGACCGCCGGGTGGTTCCGCGTTCTGCGCGTCATATCGACTATATATTTTTGGACACCGGCTTCCGCCCGCATATTTCTAACCTCGAACCGGCACTGCTGAAGAGCGGACGGATCCTCGAGCGGCACGATATCGACGGCTTCGAGCCGACGCGAGTTAAAACCGGCATCCCAGCGTGCGACGATCTCCTGTTCTTCGGTTTCCGCAGGGTAATCAATAAGTATCTTCAACAAGAATCGATCAAGCTGCGCCTCGGGGAGTGGGTAAGTGCCTTCGTATTCGATCGGATTCTCCGTCGCAAGAACGGTAAAGATAGGCGAGAGTTTATACGGCTCGCCATCGATGGTCGTCTGCCGCTCTTCCATCGCTTCGAGCAAAGCAGCCTGCGTTTTCGGCGGCGTGCGGTTGATCTCGTCCGCGAGCAGAATATCGGTGAAGATGGGCCCGCGTCGCAAGTTGAATTCGGACGTCCGCATATTGAACACGTTCGTGCCCGTAATATCAGAAGGCATCAGATCCGGCGTAAATTGAATTCGCGAATACTGCGACCCGAGTATCTGTGCAAGCGTCTTGATCGTGAGTGTTTTCGCGGTGCCGGGAACGCCTTCGAGAAGGGCGTGGCCTTCGGCGAGCATGGCAATGAGTATTTGCTCGATCACAGCATATTGGCCGACGACCGTTTTTGAGAGTTCGCGGCGGATGTGCTCAACGAATTGAGGAGTTACATTTAGCATTAGTTCAAAAGATCAGGTCGTAAATTATTTTAAATGCGAGCAGGAGAACTGCCGTGAGAAAGATGAGCTTTAGCCAAACGTCGTTCATTCTCGCCGCATAATGAGCACCTACATAACCGCCAACGAACATTGCGGCCGCAAGCCAAATACCAAGCGTGTAGTCTACCAAACCCTGCCACATAAATAGAACGCTCGCAATTGCCGAGGAAACAAGGTTTACGAGCTTAGTGGCGGCGATCGATTCTGAGAATCGCATACCAAAGAATGCGACCAGAACAACTGTCAGGATCGTTACATATCCGCCGCTGAACAATCCGCCGTATATGCCGAGGGCAAATATGAGGCCGTATGCGAAGACACCGGGTGTTGAGCGGCCTCCTTCGGCGGTGATTCCTTTCCCGGGATTAACGACGATGAAAACTGCGACCGCGATCATCGAAACGGACACCAATGTCTTTATCCCATCGGCGGAAATTCGGCCGACGAGCATCGCTCCAAGCGCCGAGCTGACAGCCGTAATGATCAAGAGCGGTGAGACCTTTTTGAGGTCGACCGTCTTCTGCCGTATGAACGGGATCGTGCTGCCCGCGGTCATAAAAACCAGGCCGAACATATTTGTCGCGACCGCAACGCGTGGTTCGATATGGAATTGGAACATTGCCGGCACGGTAATAAGCGAGTTACTTCCCGTAACAACACCGACAATGCTAGTAACCAAAAAAATAGCCAGGAGGACGGCAAATTCCGCGATATTCATTTTGCAGCCGCCTTCCTTCTTGTGAGATTCAAGGCCGCTTCTAACTCGCGTATCTCTGTGACAACCCGCATTGCATCAGCGCGATTCGGATGAAGCGAGTGCATCACGTCTTCGGCCGTCAAGAGCGTATCTTCGACCGCGGCCGGATGTTTTACCGCTCGTGCGGCAATAAGGCGTGCAAGTTCTGTATTGGACACCGACTTTGCATCGACACCGACAAGACGTGCGGCACGGCGCCGGAATTCGCGGTATATGTTCTCGACAGCAAGATCATAAGAACCGGTTCGCCGCTGAAGTTCTGCCATTGCCGAGAGATACTCGAGCTTGGTCAGGCGATCCGGCTCTTTCATCGGCACAGGACGCGCGAATCTGCGGCTTTGAGAGAACAAGATCACGCCGACTATCAGAATCGACTGAAAGAATATCGCAACAACGGGCGTTCCTTTGAAATACTCCGCCACGCGATTCTCGTTCGCTCCGAAGCCGTGATGATACTCGTCAAAGGCGATCGTTCCGCTAGACCCGGCAGCAACCAAATTTATTCCAAGCTGTGCGTTGTCCAACAATGAGATCCCGGTGTTCGAAAGCACGAATGGATCCGTAAGGATGACTATCCGGCCGCTGCCGTAAGCTCGACTCACGACGATCGCTTTGCCGTCTGTCTTAATGTCCGCGACCGGTTCGCCCGAGTATGCCCCGTAGTCGCCGGTGCCTACCTGTGAGATCGGCGTTGGATCGGTCTGCGGCCCGCCCTCGATCCGAGTTGAATCATCCTCGGTCTCATTCGACTTTGGTGCCGGCCAATCGACATAGCTGCCGAACCGCGAAGCTTGTACGGACCCTACACCGGCAGTATAGACCGTCGGCTGGACCGGAACACCGGGCGGAACATCCTTTGTAGGTTCCTTGAAAGCCTTTTCATCGAAGATCGGAAAGCCGGGCCGAAGCGGATCGATCTCGATCGCAGTGCCGCCGTCGCTTGTCAAGAATACGGAATTCGGATTCCGGTCTATGACGACGAGTTTCCCGCCGTTCGATACCCACCGAAGGACCTCACGGCGTTCGGACTCGGTCATCTCCTTCTTCAATGGGCCGACGATCACAAACGTCGTCGGGCCGCCGCGTGCATCGAGCGCGCTGGTCTTTTGCTGCCAGCGGCTCGGCTTTCGCCCAGTTTCTGCAAGCAAGGTATAAAATGCGTGGAATCCTGTCGAATCTGTATTGAACGTCGTGCGGTTCGGGTTCAACTCACTATCCCGAACATCCGTCTTTTGCTGAACGGACAAGGCATTCAGAGCCACGAGCAGCCCGAGCATAAGAACGAAACCTAGAATGAGGATGACCTTTTGCTTCATCTATGACCGCTCTGCCTTCGCGAGAGTTTGTTGATAAAGGGACGCAACGTGTTCCCAGTCCTCCGGGGTCGATTCTTTCGCTCCGTACCAATGAGTTTCGAATTCGCGGGTGATGCTGCTCATCTCCCTGACGATATCCTCGCGTTTTCGCAGTTCTAACAGATAATCCCGATTCGTCTTATGCTTTACGAGCTTTAGGAGCCGTCGGTCTTCGAGGCCGCAGAGGACGGCGATGTATGCCTTTCGGATCGCAAGCGTCAGCTGGCCGGAGCGAGCGAGTTCTTGCGCATCGGAAAAAAGATCGTGCGAGGTCGTTTCGGAGTCGATGATCTCTCCAAGAACGATCCGCTTTTGTTTTCTAGAGCTTTCCTTTTTGAATTTTGGTACAAAGTGAGGAACGAGCTTGTAGCCGATGAATCCGAGTCCGGCCGCGATCAAAACAAACAAGATGATCTGCAGAAGCGTCGCAAGATTCGGCATCCCGGTCATTTCGATCGGCTTCGGTTCAGCACGCGGATACTCTTTGAAAAGCCAGTCAAGAATACGCTGAAAAAGCCTCGTCAGCGGCGATTCCTGCGGTTCGGTGATCTTGTATTCTTCGCGTTGCAGGATCTTTCCGAGCGCGTCCTTGTCACGATCTTTTGTAGGGTCGAACTGCTTAGCGCCAACGAGTTCCGACACGCTGTCTTCAATAGCCTGCAGCCGGGCGGAAATTGAATCCACAATTTTACGTCGGTGCTCCGCATCCGTTTCATCACGATACAGTTGGATGTCGCTGTGCAGCCATTTATAGTCGGTCAGGATCGTCGTGCCGGACACCTCGATCTTTTCCGTAGGAGGAAGGGCTTTTTCGATCATGCCGAGAAGCCGGCTTTCCACCTCGCCAGTGACCGGCCCTACTGCGAGAGCTTTTTGCAGATCGCCTGCCGCAGAGCGCGCAAGGCGAACTCGATCCGCATAGTCGCTGAGTGTGGCCGCTGAAGCACCGGCAACAAAGCAGATCGAAAGCAGTGTCGAAAAGATGAGCGTCCTATATCTCATTCGAGTCCAAGCATCGAGTGTGATGCGGCATTGTCGGGCTGCACCAAAGCAGTAGTCCGATTCTTCGTGTGTCCGAGCGCCGGCTGAAGCGGATTGAAATAGTCCGGCGGCAGATCAGGGATCTCGCCAAGCCGCCTGGTCGCGAGCAGTTCGATGTCGTATGCTTCGCTCTGGATCCGCGTATCGACGTAGAGCAGCGAAAGGCCGATCATCCATATCGGCGAAAGAAGCATAAAGCATAGCTGGCCGATGAGCGAATAAAGAACCGAAACCCAAAGCGGCAGGATCTCACCATCGGTGAGTTCTACGCCATTCGCCCAGGCAAACCATGCGATAGGCACATAGAGGATCGCAAGCGCGGCAATGGTAACGACCGTAGTAAAGACGAGCAACGCCATCAATCGCCGAACGCTCCAGGTCGAAAAGGAAGAGCTGCGGGCGAACGCCGATCCAACACCAAGCCCTTCGACCAGTATCGCCTGCGGAACGAATGCCACGCGCGAGACGATAAGCAGCGTCAGCCAAAGAATTCCATAAATGATCGCAAGGCCCACAACAACACAGACGGCCACGGCAAGCGGCGGGATTCCCGAGAGCAAAAAGCCTAAAAGGAAGACCGGAATAGACACGGCGAACAATCCGACATAAAGCGAGATAACGCCAACAATGACAACACTTATCGTGATCAGCACCGAAGCGGTCAAAAGGCTCCATATCCGCGACGTGCAGTTTGCGTAAGTTTGTCGAAACGATATCGGTTCATCAAAAAGCAGATTCCGGACGAAGTTTCGCGAGGCCCCGCCCATCACAACGAGGGTCGCAACGACCTCGACGAACCATACATTCACAGTTCCGACAACGAGCGTGACGTAGTAGGTCGCAGTGTCCGACGAGGCAACGGCAGCATCGGGAAAGATGACAGTTCGCGTGAGCAGCGACCAACCGAGGGCGAGAAGCGTGCCGACAACCACAGGCGGCGCAGCTATCAGCATGAACACAACGAAATTACGACGATAAAGCCTGATCGTCCGGTCGATCAGATCGCCTGCGCCGAGCGACTTGACCGTCTTTCCTGATGCTGTTGAGGAAAAGAGCATAGAGTTTACGGGGCAACGGCATTATGTCCGAAGCATCATCGAAGGCTTAGCCGTGCTTTGTCGGAATATGATGATTCTTGATCTTCGAATTCAGGGTTGTTGCATTAAGTCCCAAAAGACGCGCGGCTCTGGATTGATGCCCGCCGGTTCGCTCAAGAGCCCGGCGGATGAGATCGACCTCGAACTTCTTGACCTCATCATAGAAATCGACACCATTTGAAATATCGATCTCATCCGAAGTGCCTTCCGATTTTTGCATCATTTCAACGGCAACCTGCGGGTCTATGACTTCGGGGCGCAAGCAATCAACGGTGATCTCATCATCCGGCGCGATGACGACCGCTCGTTCGATGATGTTCTCAAGTTCGCGAACATTGCCCGGAAATGGATATGCTTCAAGAAGAGCAAGGACTTCGGGCGAGACCGCGTCGCTCATCTCGCGGCCATTCTCTTCCGCATATTTGCGGATGAAATGCTGGGCAAGCGGTAGAATATCTTCGCGGCGGTCTCGAAGCGGCGGAAGTTCGATCGGCACGACCGAAAGCCGATAATAAAGATCCTCACGGAACGTCCCGCTTTTTACGGCCTCCTTTAGATCGACGTTGGTAGCGGCAATGATCCGAACATCCACCTTCGTCGGCGAAACATCTCCGAGCGGAGTGAATTCCCTCTCTTGAATGACGCGCAGCAAACGCACCTGAATTTCGGGCCGCAGGTCGCCTATCTCATCCAAAAATATCGACCCCGTATCTGCCGCCTCGAATAGCCCTTTCTTCGAACTAACCGCACCGGTGAACGCGCCTTTCGTATGGCCAAAGAGTTCGGATTCGAGGAGTTCTGCGGGAATATTCGAACAATTTACGATGATGAACGGAGCATCGGCACGCGGGCTCGAAGCGTGGATGGCTTTTGCGACGAGTTCTTTTCCCGTTCCGCTCTCACCCGTGATAAGTACGGTCGAACGCGCCTGAGCGACACGTTCGACAAGGCGAAAGATATCCTCCATTACGTCAGAACGCCCGATGAAACCGTCGCGTTCGACACTCTTGACCATCGCCTGGCGAAGGTGGCGACGCTCCTCCTGATTTCGCCGGTCGCGGATCCCGCGAGCGACAAAGGCAAGGATCTGTTCGTTCTGAAAAGGCTTACGAATGACGCCGGCGGCACCTTTCTCCCACGCAGAGATCGCCGTATCGAACGTTGCATACGCCGTTATCATCAGCACGATCGCTTCAGGATCCATCGTGATAAGCCGTTCGAGGGCCGTCAATCCGCCGATGCCCGGCATCGACACATCCATCAGGACCGTGTCGTAGGTCTTCTGAGAGTATGCTTCGAGGGCTTCCTCACCCGTTTTTGCAAGATCGACCTTGTAACCCGCACTGGAGAGGATCGTCTCCAATACGTCCCGCATTATCTCTTCGTCATCGCAGATAAGGATATTTCCTTTCTTTGCCATAAGTTCTGACTATACAATTGGTTGCCGAAAGCGTCTATTTCACAAGATCGATATGGGGCGAATTCGTGTCGCCAAACTTTAACGAGTTGGATGCCGTAATATACTCTAAACTTTGTATGAACCGCGGCATTGGCTTAGCGGTCAAGATCAGGAAAATCTTCTTATGGCTCTTTCGAAATCAGCAAAGGTCGCTTTCGGCATTATCGCGGGCGTTCTCATCGTATGCCTTATAGGCATTATCGTCATCGCTCTGCTCTTTGAGTCCCTTAGCCGGCCGAGTGTGCCGCAGAACAGCGTTCTGGTCCTGAACGTAAGCGGTTCTCTGCCGGATTATGTCCCGGACCAACCGTTTGAACGCGCGCTCGGTATTCAGCAAGAGCAATCTTTCACAACTTTACTCACGCAGCTTCGAAAGGCAAAAGTTGACGGACGCATCGGCGCCGTGCTGCTTGATATAAATTTCCCCGGAATCGGCTGGGGCAAGGCCCAAGAGCTGCGTGATGCGATCGCTGACTACAAGTCGGGCGGCAAGCCTGTCTTCGCGTATCTGGAACTTGGCTCGAACAAGGAATATTATATCGCGACCGCCGCCGACAAGATATTTGTACCGCCGCCGGGCGACCTTCTCATCAACGGCTTTGCCGCCGAGGCGATGTTTTATAAGGGCTCGCTCGATAAGCTGGGCGTCGAGGCCGACGTCATTCAGATCGGGCCGAAATACAAGAACGCACCCGACCAATATACAAAAACTCAAATGGGCGACGGCCAGCGTGAGGTCATCGACGCGATCCTTGACGAATACTACGGCCGCTACACCAGCGCTGTCGCGCAAGCACGCTCGAAGTCCGTCGAAGACGTTAAGGCGTTGATCGACAACGCTCCGTACACGCCCGCCCAAGCGAAATCGCTGGGCCTTATCGACGACGCACTTTACCGCAACGAGGTCGATGATGCACTGAAAGCAAGGCTCGGCTACGCGGCCGAGACGGAGTTGAAGACGATCAGCGGCTCGAGGTATCGCGAAGTTCCGACAGACTCGGTCGGGCTTAGCAACGGCGAAAAGGTCGCGGTAGTGTTCATCTCGGGAGCGATAAACACCGGGAGCTCTTCGAACGGCCTGCTGAATGGCGACATGGTAGGTTCAGATACGATCGTAAAGGCCGTCAACGATGCCGCCAAGGATGACTCGATCAAGGCGATCGTGCTCCGCGTGGATTCGCCCGGCGGCTCGGCACTTGCATCCGATCTGATGTGGAAGGCCATCGAAAATGCGAAAGCTAAGAAGCCCGTCGTCGTCTCGATGGGAGATGTCGCGGCTTCGGGCGGCTATTACGTGTCGTGCAACGCAAACAAGATCATTGCAGAACCGACGACGATCACGGGTTCGATAGGCCTTTTTATGGGCAAGCCGGTCGTCAAAGGCCTATATGACTGGCTCGGCGTTTCGAACGAATATGTGATGCGCGGCAAGAACGCGGGTATTTTCCGTGAGACGGTCAAGTGGACGCCGGAAGAACGTGCAAAGATGGTCGAACAGGCAAATGCGATCTATTACGACAGCTTTGTTCCAAAGGTCGCACAAGGCCGGAATAAAACGCCTGAAGCGATCAACGCCATCGCTCAGGGCCGCGTTTGGACCGGCACACAAGCAAAGGAAAATGGCCTCGTGGATGATTTTGGCGGCCTTGAAAAGGCAATCTCCGTCGCAAAGGAACTTGCGCAGCTTCCAGCTGACAAGGACGTCCGACGCGTGCTTTATCCGGTCGGCACTCCATGGCTCGAATCCTGGTTCGGCGGAAGTCAAGATCAAGATGCAAAGGCAAAGAAAGCTCAGGAACAGCTGCTTTCTCAAATGCCGGCAGACATCCGCCGAGCATTCCGTTATGCGGCTATGCTCGATCGAATGAAGAATGGCGAGGCAATGGCGTTGATGCCGTTCGAGCTGACAGTCAAGTAGCCGGAATTCGGCTTAGAGCAGATGCTTAAGCGCGACGGGCAAAGGTTTCGGCAAGCCGTCCGAACCATAAGTTCTTCTCGATAGCTCAAAAACACGCACTTCCCTCTCCTGCAGCAGTTTATCGGGCGGGAGGTCCTCCTTCCGCTCATAACATGCGTGAGCAATGCACGGAAGAGGCTTCGCCGTGTGATGCACCAAACAGCCTATTTCACGTTCAAATAGCGGACACGCGTAGGTTTGCCGACCGTCTTCGGCAGCATCGTCCAGCCCGAATCTTTCGACCGTATCTAATATCTTCCGGCGCATGGAAGCTTGGCTTTCGGCAGGCAGTTGTTCGATCTCCCGCACTATCGCGACCGCCTCGAGCCGCGTGATGCGAACATTCACAAAGTGCGCGTCGAGGCAGCAAGCTCCTTTGGTCTCGCAGGTCGAACAGTCTTTCGCCTTGTGCTCGAAATCGTGCTGAATACGTTCGGCAAACCGGCTTCGAATGTCCGAAAGTCGTTCGAGAGCGGTTTTCTCATTAAAAAATCTCATTTTCTGCCTGCCAGGCTTCCTTCGGCCGCCCGTTCACATCGAGTCCTCAGAATGTTAGGATTATTTCAATTCATGTCTCCTTGGGCAATTCCTCCCGGCAGTAAAGAAATGATAAAAACGATCTCAGCTTTAATGTTCTCCTGTATCTTGTTCGCATCCACGACATTCGCAGTTGGCGACCACATTACCTTGAAGAATGGCGATCGCGTAACCGGCACGATCGTGAACCGATCCGATGAAGCGATCGAGGTGGAGACAACATATGCCGGCGTGATCAAGATAGCCGCTTCGATGGTCGAAAAAATATCGCCGGAATCGGTCGCCGAAGCAAAGCCTGAAGTGAAAACTCCGCCAGACGCTGCGAAAGCACAAGCGAAGGCGGCGGAGGCTCCAGAAAAAGCACCGCAACCCAAGCTTTTCGGCCAAGGCCGGGCCTTCGGTTTTTTCAGCGGTTGGACCGGCAACGCTACGATCGGCTATAACTATGCCTCAGGCAACTCGGAGACGGCAACTTTGACCACAAGTCTCCGGGCGGTCAAAGAGGGCACCAAGGACAAGTTGACCGTTTATGCAAGAAGTCTATGGTTTTCGAGCCGAGGATCCGGCACTGCGATCACGACCTCAAATGCGTTTTGGGGCGGCGCACGCTACGACCGCAATATCGACAAGAAGCGGTTCGGCTTCGTCTCCTACGACTTTGAGCGTGACCGGCCAAAGAAGCTGATCTTCCGTTCGATCGTAGGTGCAGGCCTTGGGCATCACACGATCAAGAATGATCGGACCGAGCTTGATCTCCTCGGTGGAATAGCATGGAACCGAACCTGGCAGGATGACGCGAAGACCGACACGCCCGAAGGGCTCGCGGGCACCGTGTTCAAGCACAGGTTCAATGGCCGCCTTAAGGTCCTTGGAACTCTTACTTTTTATCAGAACATCACCGATAAGCAGGAGTTCCGCTTTATCAGCGATTCGACCGTTTCTGTCGATGTAACGAAGCGTGTCGGCGTGTTCTTTACGATCGGGAATCGCTTTAATAACGATCCTCCGCTGAATACGGAAAAGAACGATTTTCTATTCACGACCGGCCTGAAGTGGAACTTCGGGAAAGCCAAGTAGCTTTCAGCGTTGCGGCGCGACGCGAAATACATCAGAATACTAGGTAATGCTAAAGACAGGCGATAAGGCACCAAATTTCTCATCCAAGGATCAGGACGGCAAGACCGTTAAGCTCTCTGACTTTAAGGGAAAGCGGATCGTGCTTTATTTCTATCCGAAGGACGATACGCCGGGCTGCACGAAGGAAGCATGCTCCTTTCGCGACGCTGATGCGGTCTTCAACGAGAAAGGCATAAAGGTCCTCGGCGTTTCGACCGATGATGAGAAGTCGCATCAGAAATTCATCTCGAAATTCCAGCTCCCCTTTGACCTTCTTGCCGATACCGACAAGAAGATCGTTAATGATTACGGCGTCTGGGGCGAGAAATCGATGTACGGCCGTAAATATATGGGTACGTTCCGAAAGACGTTCCTTATAGACGAACAAGGCAAGATCGTGAAGATCTTCGACAAGGTCGATGTTTCAAAACACGCCGACGAGGTTCTCGCGGCATTCGGAGAAAAGTGAAAAATCTACTTATACTTTCAGCGCTCCTAAGCCTGGCTGTTTTCGCAGGGTGCCAATCGGCGGCGCCGATCGCGATCTCAAAGGACAACGGCAACTCGTCCGCGAAAAAGATCGCTGTAACGACACCGACGCCCGATCCGCACGAAGAGGCGATGGCGAAAGCTCCGCGGATCACGCTCGAAGATGCAAAAAAGGCGTTTGATGCGAAAGAGGCGGTCTTTATAGATTCCCGCAGTCAATCGGCATTTGATGTCGAGCACGTCGCGGGTGCGATCAACATACCGATGCTCGCTCCCGAGGCGGAGTACAGCAAGATCCCGAAAGGCAAAAAGATAATAATCTACTGTTCCTGACCGAACGAACATACGAGTGCCGGTCTGGCAGTCAAACTTATCGAAAAAGGTTACAAAGACGTTTTTGCAATGAAGGGCGGTACCGAGGCTTGGAAACAAGCGGGCTACCCGATGGAAAAGAAGTAAAGAGGAAATTTTGGATCATAGAACGGCCCGCTGCGTAACTTAGGTTATGCAGCGGGTCTTTCCAGTGCATCACATATCCGCTCGGCCGCCTTCCCATCCCAAAGCGGTGGAGTTTGAAGTTCTCGCCGCTCCGCATCAAGCGACCTGATCGCCTCTTCCAAGATCCGCGCAGGATCAACACCGACAAGGACATTGGTGCCCATCTCGATCGTGATCGGACGTTCAGTATTCTCTCGTAGAGTCAAACACGGGATGCCGAGAACGGTCGTCTCTTCCTGCAGTCCGCCGGAATCCGTCAAGACGAGCTTTGCTCCGCTGTAAATGCGCAGAAAATCAAGGTAACCGAGCGGCTCGATCAGCTTTATCTGCGAATCGACGAGAGCTCGTTCGAGATCGAATTCAGCAAGCTTCTGTCTCGTCCGCGGGTGAACCGGAAAGATGATCGGCAGGCGTTCTGAGATCTTGACGAGAGCGCCAACGATACCTGCGAATATTTCTCGATCATCGACATTCGACGGGCGATGCAGCGTAGTTACGGCGTATTCACCAGCAGAAACTCCAAGCGTCTCACGAATGTTCGACCGCTCCGAAACTTTCAGATGGTCTAGCAGCGAATCGATCATCACGTTACCGACAAAGCGGATCTTGCTCTCATCGACGCCTTCGCGGCGAAGCGTTTCATCCGCATCGGGTGAAGGTGTAAGCAGAAGGTCCGAGATCGAGTCCGTGAGAATACGGTTGATCTCCTCGGGCATTGTACGATCGTGTGAACGCAGCCCGGCTTCAACGTGCGCGACCTTGACGCCCATCTTCGCCGCGACAAGAGCGCAGGCGATGGTCGAATTGACATCACCTACAACAACGACCCAGTCCGGCCTTTCCCTTTCTACGACCGGTTCGAAGAGCGTCATTATCTTTGCCGTCTGCTGCGCATGGGACGCTGAACCGACGCCAAGATTGATGTCAGGCTCCGGCATTCCTAGATCGCTGAAGAACGCATCCGACATCGCTTGGTCATAATGCTGGCCCGTGTGGACGATCATGGGCGCAAAAGCACCGGCGCGCCGTTTCATCTCGGCGTAGATCGGCGCGACCTTCATAAAATTCGGCCGAGCACCCGCTATTAGGAGAATCTTTTGCATTGCCACCTAACTACAACCGAACGATCCTTGCATGGCAGCCTTTCCGGATCTCAGGTGAGAGGGCGTTTCGGGTATCGACAACGACGCCGGCGAGTTCGCAGAGGCGGTTGTAGTCCACCGTCGAGTGTTCCGTACAGATCACGACGCAATCAGCACCCGAAATAAGCTCGTCCGTAAGTTCCTGATTGTAGAGCGGCTCGCCGTGTCCGATCGTGTATGCGTGGTCGAACGTAACCTCAGCGACGAACGGGTCGTGATATACGACGTCAGCTCCGTCCGCCCGCAGAAGGTCTATGATCGAAAGAGCGGGCGATTCGCGCATATCGTCGATATCTTTCTTGTATGCGACCCCCAAGATCAGCACCTTCGAGCCGTTGACCGCCTTTTTCTGTTGATTCAACGCGGCCGACACGAGGTCAAAGACGTAATTCGGCATCGTCGAATTCACCTGTTCCGCAAGGGAAATGAACTTCGAATCAAAGCCGTGTTGGCGCGCCTTCCACGAGAGATAGTGCGGATCGAGCGGGATGCAGTGCCCACCGATTCCCGGTCCCGGGAAGAACGGCATAAAGCCGAATGGTTTCGTCGCCGCGGCCCTTACGACCTCCCAAGTATCGATGCCGAGAGCATTGCAAAGCTTTGCCATCTCGTTCGCCATTCCGATATTGATCGCCCTGAAGGTGTTCTCCCACAATTTCGCAGCCTCGGCAACACGTGCGCTCGACACAGGATGAACCTCGTTGACGATCTGCCCGTAAAGCATCGCGGCGACGTCGGTCGAATCGTCCGTTACGCCGCCCACGACCTTCGGAATATTGTGTGTTTGGAACTGTGGATTGCCGGGATCGACCCTTTCCGGCGAGAACGCGAGCAAGAAGTCCTCGTCCACCTTGAAGCCCTTTTCTTCGAACATCGGTTCGAGTACCTCATCCGTAGTTCCGGGATAGGTCGTGGATTCAAGAATGATGAGCTGGCCGCAGCGAAGGCTGTCCTGTATCTTTTCACCGGCCGAAAGGATGAAGCTCATATCCGGGTCCTTCGTCTTTCGCAGAGGCGTAGGAACGCAGATGATGATCGCGTCGCATTCGCCGAGACGGCTGAAATCCGTCGTAGCGATAAGTTTGCCTTCACCAACGCATTTGGCAACGTTCGCATCCGGAACATCGACGATGTAGGAAGTGCCGGCGGTGAGCTGCTCGACCTTCTTCTCATCGACTTCGAAACCGATCGTCGAAAAGCCCTTAAGCGCGAACTCGACGATCAGCGGTAATCCGACGTATCCAAGGCCGATCACGCCGATCTTTGCATGTCTGTCGGCGATAAGTTTCTCTAGTTGTTCTTTGATCATTGCAAGGTTCGAAAAATATCTATTTTACAGGAAATACGGAATTTAGCGCATTTTTGAGAAAAATCCTTCAAAGTTTCTAGATTTGTTCTCCTAGTGGGGCCAAAGACCCAAGAAAGTGAGACTTAACACCTCTCTTTTTGCTAGAATTAGCTTGCCTGCCGCTGTTTTTCTGGGCACTTCGCTATGTCCGTCGAGATCTATTCAGTAAATCCCGCCGTTTCAGCCGTTCTGACCGGTGCGGCACCGCGTCCAGCGCAGCTCGCGGCCTCGCGCGGCCTTTTGCCGCTGCCGGGCGAGGATCTGCTCGAACTGCTTGTCGGGCTGGCGAACGGCGACGATGCGGAACTCTCGGCGAATGCTCACGAAACACTCGGCAGCCAAGCGATCGATTCGCTCGAAATGCAGCTGCGTTCTGAAAAAGCTGCGCCGCCGGTTCTTGCACATTTTGCTCGTTCGACCGCAATGCCGGTCGAGATCTACACCGCGGTCGTTTCAAACCCGACGACACCTCCCGAATCGATCGAAACCCTTGCCCGCTCGACATCAGACGGCGGACTTCTCGAACGCATCGCTCTAAATCAGCAGCTCCTTATCCGTCACGCGGCGATAATTGACGCGATCCTTGCGAATCCGAATCGCTCGCCTGAAGCAGAACGCCGGGCCGCGGAAACAAAACGCGAATTCTTCGAGAAAGAACGCGGTGCCGCACAGATCGCCAGTGAACTTCGCGCACAAGGCAATGAAGCCGCGGCCGAATTCCTGGAGCAGGCCGAGTTTGCCGAAGACCTCGAAGAGAACGAGATGTCCGAGGAAGACGCTCTCTTGATCGCCAAGCACATCGAAGTTCTTGATCGAGAGACGGACGATTCTTGGCTGAGCCTCGAGTACATCGAAGAGATCTACGAGGAGAGCGAGGAGCAGCGTCAGGCGATAATGGCGAAGATCCTGGGCGAGCTTCACTCCGAGGATGAGGCGACGAACGAGCGCATCTCTGTGCTCAATCGCATAATGCGTATGGGCGTCAAGGACCGCGTCAAACTTGGTATGAAGGGCGACCGCGAAGCACGCAATATCCTGATACGCGACCCGAACAAGCTTGTTTCCTCGGCCGTTATCAACAACCCAAAGATCACGGAGCAAGAGGTCGAGAAGATCGCAACGATGCGAACCGTTCCCGAAGAAGTGCTGCGGCAGATCTCGATGAACAAACAATGGGGCCGCAGCTATATGATCCAGCTTAGCCTTGCGCGAAATCCGCGAACGCCTCTCGGGAACTCGATGTCGATAATGAACCGGCTACAACTGCGCGACCTTCAAGGCCTGACAAAAGACCGAAACGTGCCCGAAGCCGTCCGCAAGCACGCTCTTCGCCTCGTAACCGCTCGTACTGGCGGCAAGGGCTAAAAGAGTTTCGGCCGGCTGCCAGTCTTGATGTAGGTGCCCGCAAGATCTGTGAACGTGTGGCTCGCGGCGCCGAGCCAACATCCTAGAAAGACCGTTAAGAGCAGCCGATCACCGACGTTATTCCGCACCGTCTCACCCAATGAACGCCAAAACGCGGTAAACTCCGCGATCGAGATGACCTTTCCGCCGACCGCCGCCGCGTAGATCCATGAACCCGCGATCACGATCAGCGAGCAAACTCCCAAAAAATAGATCACACGGATCGCCGTGCCGAGGATCAGTCCGTGCGAGAAGCGCGAGCGATGCTTAAAGAACGTGCGATACGGGAACCAAAGAAAGCGGAAAACGCCCCAGCGGGAATATTGCTTTGAGCGTGTGTCCAAGTCCGGCCCGAACATCAGGCCGCCGAAAATGAATGCTGCGGCAAAGACCATAGCAGCCGTGAAGTTTTTAGTGACACCGAATGAACCCGCAGCCGCAGGTATTGCGAGGCCAATAGTAATGAGATCGTGTGTGCGGCCGCTGGGCATTAGGGGTCAGAGGTTCGTTTCGCGAGACGACTTAAGTGGCTTAAGGTGCTAAACTTTAGCTTTTTCAAGCAATGACCACGACCTGGCGGCGATTTACGACCACGCTCGAAATGATCAAGTTCGAGCATACCCTTTTTGCTCTTCCCTTTGCATTCTTAGGAGCGATCCTTGCGGCAGGTGGCTTGCCGACGATTAAACAGATCGTTTGGATCACGGTCGCAATGGTAGGTGCCCGTTCTGCGGCAATGACCTTTAATCGTATCGCTGACCGCGATATCGATGCTCAAAACCCGCGAACAGCAAATCGCGAACTCCCGAGCGGAAAGTTGAGCGTTGGCTTTGCGTGGGCATTTCTCTATGTTTCGATCGCAGTCTTCTTGCTCGCGGCATATTCGCTGAATTGGCTGACCTTTGCTCTTTCGCCGGTCGCGCTTCTTTTCGTGCTCGGCTATAGCTACGCCAAACGCTTCACCGCCCTCGCGCATTTTATCCTCGGAGCGGCACTGGCGATCTCGCCTTCGGCGGCTTGGATCGCAGTTCGCGGCAGTCTTTTTGACGAGGTGCCAATTCTCCTCTCGCTTTTCGTACTCGTCTGGACGGCTGGGTTTGACGTTCTGTATGCCTGCCAGGACATAGAATTTGATCGCAAGGCCGGACTATACTCCGTACCCGCAAAGATCGGGGTCGCACGGGCGCTTTGGATGGCGAGGATATTTCATTTTCAAGCGTTCATAGTTTTGGTCTTCCTTTGGCTCGTTACAGGAATGGCATGGCTCTCGCTTGCGGGTGTGATAGCGGTCGGCGTGCTTCTCTTTTATCAACACACGCTTGTAAAAGCGGATGACCTTTCAAGGATGAATGCCGCATTTTTTACGACGAATGCCTTCGTCAGCGTGATCTTGCTCGCGACGTTTGGCGGTGCGGTCTTTTTGAATTGAAGCAGCATGGGAACAACATGAAAGAAACCGGTCTCACCGAACGGGCCTTTGGCGACCTGATCTCTTCATTTCGCGCAAAGCCGAACCTCGTACTGATAGTGATCTTTTTGTTCTTTGCCCTTGTGCTCTCAACATCTGGCATTGGACTAATGTCCGAAAAGGCCTATCTGACCGGCTTCGTTTGCGTCGCATTTTCGCTGCCGTGTTTTTGGCTCGTCTGGCTTCAATTCTCTCTGAGCCGCGAAGAACTTCGCATCTTTCAAAACGGGTTCACCTACAAAAGAAGGGGTAAGGTCCAGACGTGTCTATGGCAAGATATGCGGTCTCTCACTTTTTTGACTGGTAGGAGCAACACCACCACGATCTCCGTCTCGTCTGCGCTTGCAGACAGTCGCGGAACTCTCGTCGCTATACGAAAAAATTCTGAGGAATTGATCGAACTCAACGAGAACCTCAGCTGTGAATCAGCGATGGTCGAGGCGATAAAGGCTTTTCGACAGGCCGAGCGTACAGCAAAGGAACCGGTCGAAGACTAGAAACCCTGCCATGAAACGGGCGGGATCGGGCTATTTCTCGACATCTTTCGCGGTTAGCGGAACGTGAAGGTCGATGCCAAGCTTCTTGTTAAGCTTATTGATAAAATACTGCGAAAGCAGCGGCGATTCCTGCTCGACGTTCTGATGGACGAAGAAATAAAGCTTCCGCATTCCCTGCTTCTTCCAATCTCCTAGCCGCTCGACCCAGTCATCCAGACGCGAATAGTCCGACTCATGATTCGCACCGACCCAACGGATGAACGGCGTCGGCGTCGTCATGCGCATATGCATCAGATCGCGGCGGCCCGCAGTATCGACGAGCACATTCGTGATCGCGTGCTTTTCCATCAGAGCGTAAAGCCGCTCGGAAATATCAGGGTCCGTGTGCCATTCGCTCCGGCGAAATTCCATCGCGATCGGTATATCAAAGGTCCAGACATTCTCGATGAAATTCTCAACGCGGTCGAAACCTTTCGAGCTGAAATTATCGTGCATTTGCAGGAGCGGAACGCCAAGTTTCTCTTTCAAAAAGACTATATTCTCGGCGAATTCTTCGCATCGCTGTTCGACGTCCTTCAAACGCGAATAGTGCGTCACACCCTGATTGAATTTCGGAAAGAACTTGAAATTCTCTTCGACGCCTTCGCGCCAATTCGTATAAGTGCTCTCCCAATAACGCTTGTAGAATGTCGCGTTCAGCTCGATGCAGTTGAACTGCGTCGAGTAATACCGCAGCTCGTCCTTCGCCTTCACGCCCTTTGGATAAAAGCCCTTCAGGTCCTTGCTGTTCCACTTAGCACAGCCGACCCAAACCTCCATCTCCTTCGCATTCTCCGACGCAAAAACACCCTTCGTTGCCGGATCATCCGCCGGTATCGTGAAGTCAACCTGGTCCGGGTTATCGACTTGCCCAAATTTCATAGGCTATATGATAGGGTAATATTCTGCTAAAATCGATGAAAATAGATCGGTTACCGCAGATTGAGAAGTAACTGAGGTGGACGCATGCCAAGGATTCCGAACTCAAAGCCATTGGACTCTCCCAGGTGCGACTTGCGGCTGCCGGAAGCGGCACTTCGCTATCGGCGCACGGCAAACCCTGTTCTTACGACCCCACAAGCCCTCGGGGCAATAAACGTTACCGCATGGCTTTACCGCGACCGCAATGGCGTCGTAGGCATTCAGGTAAATCCGAACGTCACGATAGCGGAACTCGCTCGAGTCTACGGCCCTGCAGCGACGCCGGATGCCGAGGTCGGTCTGCATTCGGAAGGGTTGGCTGCCGACTGGTTTCGTACACGGCCAGACCTAACGGTGATCCAGATCTTCAGCGAACGCGTTCCTTGCTTCTCGATGTGTGCGCCAATGCTTCGCCACTACTATCCCGGCGTACCGTGGTATTACTATTACGACAGCAATTCGTGGCGTGGAAACAATGGAGAACGAATTAGGCGGGCCGGCGAAATTCTGCGTTCTGCTTACGGTGTGTAGATGTTCACAAGATCAGATTCGACACGATCAAACAAATTCGCGATCCTTTCTGTCGGCCTTGCCGTTTGTGTGGGCTTGAACGTAATTCTTGACCTGCTGGAATCCTCTTTTCAGAGCCATTCTTCGTTCTATTTTTCCGAGTCGTTCTTATTCAGTTCTTTCTGGTGGCTTTTTGTCCCGTTACTCTTGGGGCAATTCTACTTTTCGGGCAGATCCCGCGGCAAATTCTCGGTGATCTTGATAGCGATCATACCCGCACTAGTCCATTTGTTCGGCTATCCGCTGCTTATCCAGGTCATATCCGCAACCCTTTACGGCCACACGTTCCCATACCGCCAGACGTTCGAGTATGAGCTCACGCGTTATGGCTTTATTCTTCTGATCGTCTATCCCGTGGCACTCGTGCTTTTTAGGATGAGCGGTGTCGAAAAGCCTGTGGACAGTATGCCAATCGCAGGAATGGGCGATACTCCCAAGAATGAGGCTTCGCGCAGCACGATGGTCGTTGCCGACGGCGGCAGACGTACGGTCATCGAGATCAAAGATATTCTGTACGTTTCGGCCTCTTCGCCGTATGTCTACATCCACCATTTGAAAAAAAGATATCTGCACAACGGCACTCTGCGGTCGATGTCCGCGATGTTGAACAGCGAGACCTTCGTTCGTGTTCACAAATCTACGATAGTGAACATTGCGGCCGTCCGATCATACCGTTCAAGGGGCAACGGAGACTACGACGTGATCATGTCCGACGGTTCTGAACTACGGCTCAGTCGGAACTTTGCCGCGGCTTTCAAGGGCAAGCTCGTTGCCGGTAATCAGGACACCGCACTTTAGACTCATCTCACAACATTTGACGTTCCGCGCAGGTGTTTTTGTGCCATCCTACCAGCATGAAAACACAAAGAAGACACCTTCACCTGATAATTTCCATTCTCCTTATCCTCTTGACCGTTTCCTGCGATAGCCACGCTCAAATAACACGATCCGCTCCGACGCCCGCTCCGACGCGAGTCGGCGGCGAATGCGAGGAAGGCTATTGCGAACTTATGTATTTCGGAATGCCGAAGGAGATCCGATCCGAAGACACAAGCCCCGGCTGGGACGAAAAAGGCCAAAAGCTGATCGTTACGGGAACGGTCTTCAAGATCGACGGCAGAACGCCCGCCCCGAACGTGATCATCTACTATCACCAGACCGACAATGACGGCTATTATTCTCCACGAAACGACAAGCCGGAGAACCAAACTCGGCACGGCCACATCCGAGGCTGGATCAAGACCGACGAGAACGGCAAATATACGATAAAGACGAACCGTCCGGGACCATATCCGGGACGCGAAGATCCCGCTCACATTCATCTGATGGTCAAGGAGCCGGAGATCGCAAACGAATACTGGCTCGACGACCTCGTTTTCGACGATGACAAACGGCTGATCCCTTTCCGGAAAAAACATCCTGCTTCGGCGCCTCGCGGCGGCAGCGGAACGTTGTTCCCTTTGATCAAAGGCGACCTTCAGATCGCGGAACACGACATTATCCTCGGGCTCAATATCCCGAACTATCCGAGGAAGCAGGAGTCCGACCATCGTTCCGGATTGAGCATCGGTGATGGCCAGCCGTCGTTCGGGCCATACCACGCATACGGCCCGGACAAAGGATCGGAAGCCTGTCCGGTCTGCAGATATGGCCGATTCCAGGGCGTTCTGTATTTTGTCGGAAACAAGCCTGACTGGAGCGAAATACGAACCTGGATCGCCTTTCTCGAACAGGAGAGCGTCAAACGGGGAAAATTCCTAAAGGTCTATTTTGTCTATGGAGATACAAAGGGCTACAGCCCCGAACGCCGCCGAACGCAGCTCGAAGAACTCGGCGCGCAGCTAAATGTGAGAAATACCGCGCTTACCTTCGTCCCACACTTCGGCGACACAAAGACCAATGCGCACCTTAATAAGGTCGACCCCAACGTTGAGAACACTTTCATTGTCTTTCGACAGCGAAGGATCGTAGACAAGTACGTAAACCTGAAGCCAACAATTGAGAACTTTCGGCTCATTTACGCGGCACTGAATCGAACTAAAAGTGAGTTTTTCGACCTGCCGGAGCCTGCTCACGACTAAAAAGCGACTTCCCACGAGTGGTCGGCATCCCGGCTACGGGGTCTCGCCTCAAGATGGTTCGCTAACCCCCATTTTGATAGAATTGCACTAAGGAATTATGCAGTTCTCATTTGATCGGAATCTTCAGGACATCGTGTTTAAGGTTGAGGACGGCGAGCGCCTGACGTTCGACGAAGGCGTCGCGCTTTACAATACTGCCGACTTGAACGCGCTCGGCAAACTCGCCGACACAGTTCGCCGCCGAAAGCACGGCTTGACGACGTATTACAACGTCAACCGGCATTTTAACCACACGAATATTTGCGTCGCAGATTGTAAGTTCTGCGGCTTTTATAAACGTGCCCGTCAGGAAGGCGCCTATACGCATTCGATCGACGAAGGCATCGAGATCGCTCGTGCGGCTGTCGCAGAAGGCGCGACCGAACTGCATATCGTCGGCGGGCTGAACTCGAAACTTCCCTTCGAGTATTACACCGATCTTTTCTCATCGCTCAAACGCGAGTTCCCAAAATTGCATCTCAAAGCACTGACGATGGTCGAGCTCGATTTCTTCGCGCGGTTTTACAAGATGTCCGACGAAGACGTGATCGAAAAACTTCACGCGGCCGGAATGGATTCATGCCCCGGCGGCGGTGCCGAGATCTTCGCCGAGCCGACACGTTCGCGCATCTGCGACCATAAATGCAACGGCGCCCGCTGGCTCGAACTCGCTGGCAAAGTTCACCAAGCCGGCCTAAAGACCAACGCGACGATGCTCTACGGCCACATCGAATCGACCGGAGACCGCATCGACCACCTTGTTCGATTAAGAGAGCAGCAGGACAAAACCGGCGGCTTCCAGTGCTTTATTCCGCTCGCCTTCTATCCGCCCGGAACCGCACTCTCGCAACTTCCCGGCCCCGACGCCATCGACAATCTAAAAACCATCGCCGTCTCGCGGCTGATGCTCGACAACTTCGACCACATCAAGGCCTATTGGGTCATGCTCGGCAAATCCACCGCCCAAACCGCCCTCCACTTCGGCGCCAACGACCTCGACGGCACAATAACCGACGGCGGCGAACTCACCCACAGCTACTCCGTCGAATCCAACAACGAAGTGAAGATGACCAAACAAGAGATCATCGAAATGATCCACCGAGCAGGCTTCGAGGCTGTGGAGAGAGATACGGTTTACAATCGCGTAGCGTCGGCATGAATCCAAAATCGGCGATCTAAAATCCAAAATCGAAATGGCCGCGTCGCCGCTGTGTAAGTTTGCCGTCGAGTCTTATGTTGAGTGAAGTGTGGGAATTACAATGCGACGATTAGCTGCGATTCTCCTGCTGACGTTATTAGGGACCGCGTGTGAACCTGCGCTTTCATCCTTCGACAAAGACGTTGGGTCTCTGATCGACAAATCCTGCAACTTCGATACGCCTTGCCAAATAACAATCGGCGACGCAACAAGTTTCGACTGGGACGAGATGTATATATTTCGTCCAGGCATTCTAAACGGTGAGGCCAAAGCCATTTTGCCAGCTGTCGATGGTTTCCAGGGCGAATTCAATCGCAAGATAGCGTTCCTTAAAAACGGGAGACTAGTGCGGATCGATGAAGCTGCCTCGATCATCGAAGGTGAGCATACGCCTCCGGGCATGCTGTTCTTTGATATCGAAGAGTCGGGTAATCCGGATTGCATTCGCTATTCCCGAGACGCAATGTTCAACGTAACCAAAGACAAGTGGATTAGAGGCAATGTTTATCGGCTAGCTTGCGCGAACTGCAAATCGTCGGCCGTGTACGCAGAATTTGGTGCGGGCAGTCGTTGATACTGCTCCGAAATACCGTAAACCGCTCACGAACCCCTGCAACTTCCTCACGAAGCCCGAAAAACCCTTGACGAAGCGGGTAAAATAGCTCACGAAGGCCATTCAACGGTCCCGAAGCCCTGTAAATGCTTCAAGAAGTCCAAAAAACTGTCCCCGAAGGGGACAAATGAAATAGCGTCGGGAGCATCCCGACGGGACAGACGCATTTAGCGGATCCGTCCCTGAAAGGGACAAACTATTCGACGACCGCGTCTCTCCCCTTTAGGGACGGCGGCGAAGTAAAAATGACCAAACAAGAGATTACCGAAATGATCGAGTGGGCGGGCTTCGAGGCCGTCGAGCGAGATACGGTTTATAATCGGGTAGAAGGAATCGCCGCGTAATGCAACTTGACGCCAACGGCCTGCCAATTTTGGATCAGTTTAGTGGGGAGGGCTTCGTTGACCTTGTCTTTCGAATCGTCGACTTTAAGGATGATGATGAGCGATTCCGATTTCACCTAACCGCCTCACATAAAGGAAACGAGGCTGGTTTGAACGTCGAAATGGTGAAAGGAATTCAAGGCGGGCTTCATGAGGATGAAAACGAGGAGCTTCAACTCGTCCAAGAACATGTTTACCATGATGGTGTTGAGTTCTCCCGTTCCGGTGAAGATAGCGATGAGCTGATTTCTATACTTGGCAGCCTTTATGAGCTAACGTCGGACAGACTGCGAATGGTCAAGAAACAGATGTTTACCGCTATCGCGTTGCATGAGGGTGACGTAGATTTTGATTCGCAAACGGTTAATATCAAACTCTTTTGCAATGATAGTGAGGACGGTCGTGAAGACGATTATTTCGAGTGTTTTTTTAACGTTGATTTCGCGACTCGACTAGCCTATTGGAACGAAAAAGACCAAGAGTATCGCGATCCATTACTCCGAGGCTTGTCCGACCCAAGTAATCGAACATCGGCATAAGAACAACCAGAAACTGATGCGCCAATGTCGGGCTTGCCCAAACGCAGTGCGGTCAGGCTTGCCTGACCGTGAGACACCCCCACCGTTCTCGGAGGCGGCTGTGCCTCCGACGAACAAATGGTCGGCTTATGACAGTGTGCGGCTAGTTTCCAGGCCATGAAAGAGAAAATCGACAGGAGAACTTTCATCGTCGGCGTTTCGGCGGCCGTTGGTACTCTTGCCGTAGATTGCGGTCGTCAAGGCCATTCCAACTCCGCCGTGTCCCGCGACGTCACACAGCTCGACCTGAGCGAGGCCGCTTCGGCGGTTGCTAACCGTAAGGTCTCTCCCATCGAACTGACAAAAGCCTGTATCGAGCGAATCGACCGGCTGGATCAGCGGTTGAACTCTTTCATTACGGTTACACGCGAGCACGCGATGGAAGAGGCCCGCACAGCTGAGCAGGAGATCATGAACGGCCGCCTGCGAGGTCCGCTTCATGGAATTCCTATCGCCATCAAGGACAATATCGATACGGCCGGCGTCCGAACGACCGCCGCGAGCGGTGTCTTTGCCGATCGCGTCCCAACCGAAGATGCCGAGGTAGTAAAAAAACTCAAAGCTGCCGGTGCGATCTTTTTAGGCAAGCTGAACATGCATGAATTCGCCGGTGGAACCACATCGGCGATCAGCAAATTCGGGGCTGTTCATAATCCGTGGAACCTCGACCATGTTGCGGGCGGTTCGTCAGGAGGTAACGGGGCAGCGGTCGCGGCCGGTCTCTGTTTTGGATCGGTCGGGACCGATACCGGCGGCTCGATCCGCATTCCCGCGTCGAGCTGCGGTGTTGTGGGGCTTAAGCCGACATATGATGTTGTCAGCACAAAAGGGCTGGTATTTGTTTCACAATCATTCGATCATATTGGCCCGATTTGCAGAACGGTAGCCGACACGGCTTTGATGTTTCGTGCGATGACAGACCACCCGGTTGCCATGGCCTACGATCCATTTTCGCCGCCGCCTGTTTCAGATATCCGCGTCGGGCTTTTGAAGGCGGTCGTCCCGATCTGTGATGCCCCGGTCGAGCAGGAGGTTGAGGCTGTGTTTGCGGACGCAGTAAATGTGATCCGCTCGCTAGTTGCGAACGTGAGGGACGCCGAACTGCCGATGCCGGAGTTGGACGACATTATCGGGGCCGAAGAGTACGCATTTCACGAACCTTACCTGTCCAGATCGCCCGAACTTTACGATGCGAGGACGCGCAAAGATATCCTGGAAGGCAAGAAGGTTTCGCACGACAAGTACGCGCGGATGATGAAGCAGCTTGAGGAACATCGCCGAACGATCGGAACAGCATTTGCGGATGTTGACGTCGTTCTGTGTCCGACGCTTCCCGGACTGCCGATACGGATCGCCGATGCCGCCGAACCGTTCGCACTGAATGCGTGCACGTTCGCATTCAGCATTGCCGGCCTGCCTGCGATCTCAGTGCCTTGCGGGTTTTCGAAAACAGGCCTTCCAATAGGTCTCATGATCGGCGGGCCGCCGTTGTCCGAAGGGCGATTGCTCGCACTCGCCGATGCATACCAGAAGGCTGCCGGGTGGGAAAAACGCCGCCCGTCGCTTTGAGAGCGTTCACATCTCACCTCTTGGCGTATAATAACAAACGCCGATATGAGCAAAGGAAACATGCGCTGTACGCATTCGAGCCGGTGAGGTTTCGAAAAGCCGCCAACAGCTACTAAGGTCGGGCCATTGGGCAAAGTCCCACGCTGGTGGATGCCGACCACATCTTCATTCGGCTCTGATCGTGAAACTTTTATGACGAACCGCAGATTCACTTACGTCTTAATACTTATCGCAGCCTGTTTGGTGTTCACACCAGTTCACGGCTTGGGCCAAAGTACGCCGAAGAACGAGAAGGGTGTCCGCTACATTTATCTGATCAGACACGGTGAATACGATCACGAGGACAAGGCCGATTCAAAGACCGGAAAGAAGCTTGTGGAGCTCGGCCATCAACAGGCGCGCTTCATGGGAAAGCGGCTAAAGAAGCTTCGGTTGAAATTCGACACATTCGTCAGCAGCGAGTACACCCGCGCACGCGAAACTGCAGATGACATAGGCAAGTCAATAAAGCTCACTCCGACAAGAGATCCGTTGTTGAATGAGTGCACACCCGCTTCGGCTTCAGATAAAAAAGAGCCGTCTGAGGACGACACCGCCGGATGCGACCAAAGTCTCGACGCAGCTTGGGCAAAGTATATGCAGACGTCGCCCGACCGCGATCTGCATGACGTCCTCGTCTGCCACGGCAATGTTATCCGCTGGTTCGTAAGCCGTGCGCTTTCGGGCGACGGCAGGCTGTGGCGCGATATGGCGATTGCCAACGCGTCTATTACCGTCATCGCCGTACGTGCCGACGGATCGACACGCGTTGCGGCGTTCAGCGACACCGGCCACATACCCGCTGACAAACAGACATGGACCGGCGACGGTGCGGGCTGGCAGCCAAAAGCAAAGACCAAGTAGCAATAACCACCAGATCTCATGGGCTTTGCCCCGGGGCAGTGCGGTCAGGCTTGCCTGACCGTGCGACTTACCCCAAAACTTCAGAAGCAGGCTGTGCCTGCGACAGATCTTTTTCGCCCGCTAAAGCGGGCTATAATGTTTAATGGCCAGCTACGGTCGGGCAAGCCCGACCGCACTGCATTGCGGCAAGCCGCGTTCTAGGCACCTAAGGATAACGTAAACATAAAGCCTGACCTCCGTGTTTTGCGGCAAACGGCTTAGTGAGATCAAAGGCATGTTATGCAAGCCTAACCCCTTGCATTTGCGGTACGGGCTAAGGCAACCAATAGCTACGTTGCCGCAACGAACAGAAAAAATCGTTTCGCTCCTTTGATCATATGCTCAGAATACTACTTTCGATCTTTGCGTTTTTGTTTTTCAGCCTGGTCACGGTCGATGGGGTTTTGGCCTGTAGTTGCGGTGCAAGCGGTACGGTCAATGTTGAGTTCGAAGAGATGCCGAACGTAGTGGTTCTCAAACTCCGTTCTGTGGAAGAAAACTCCGATCCGAACAAGCAGATATATTCGGTTGGAAATATAAGGCGTTCGATCCTGACCGTAGAAAAGGTATTCAAGGGCAATTTGAAGGTTGGTCAGGAGCTTCCGTTCGCTCAGGGCGGCGGTGCCGACTGCATCTGGACATTCTCGGAGGAGGAGATCGGTGAGGAGTACCTTTTATACCTTGGTTCAAAACCATCGAAAGGCGGCCTTTGGTCAGGAATCGTTTGTACTCGCTCCGGCTCAACGAAATATCGCTCCGCAGACCTGCTATACCTGGAAAAGCTTCCAAAAGTGTCAGGAAAAACCAGAGTGTCGGGACGACTTGAACAGGAGATCGCCGCATCCGTGGAGGGTGGTTATTCGGAAGATAGACTTTTGGCAGGTCGCTATGTGTATATAACCGGTAACGGGAAAAAGATAAAGTTGCGAACCGACCGAAATGGCGTTTACGAGATATATGATCTTCCACCCGGAAAGTACAAGATTGAACCCGAACGGGTAGATGGCTATAAATTCGGCCGATATTCCGAAGTGAAAGAAGATTTCGTTGAGGTGGATCTAAGGCCGAAGTCCCACGTAGAAGAGAACTTCGACTTTGTGATCGACAACTCGATACAAGGCAAGGTCTATGACGCTTACGGACGTACTGCTCGAGTCTGCGTAGAGCTCGATCCTGCACAAGGCAAGGCAAGAGAGCACATGTTCTTGTTTGATTGCACGGATGAAAATGGAAGCTTCGAGATCGATACGATCCCGGCCGGCTCATACGTACTGATAGTAAATAATGACGGGAAGATGAACGGTGATCACCCCTTTGGCCGTTTCTATTATCCCAATAAAGTAGAGCGTTCCGACGCTACCAAGATCAGTATTGGGCCGGGCGAACACCAGTTCGGTTTACTCGTCACGGCCCCAACGACTTTAGAGACCGTAGTCTTTTCCGGCCGTTTACTTTTTGAGGACGGCAAGCCGGTGGCGAATGAATTCGTCAAGTTTTTTAAGGACTCCGGTGTCGCCCGACGCAATAGTTACCACCCGGACATAAACGCCAAAACTAACGAGAACGGCGAGTTTTCAATAAGGCTCATAAAAGGCGTAAAAGGTTCTATCGTCGGAACCCTCATCACCTACTCGGGCAAATATGAGAATTGTCCGAAGCTCGAAGCCGCTATCAAGGCGAGCGGTAGTAGTGTGCCGACACTCGAAACTACCGAGATCAAGGTTGATCCGATCACGGACCTGAGTGAGATCGAACTACGGTTTCCTTTCCCATCTTGTAAACGTGCAAAAGACGACTAACACGAGTGCGTGTCTATCTTGGCAAATAGCTGGAGAGCCGAATGGGTTGCAGACAGGCTTGCGTGAGCCGGTGACTTGCCCGACAATATGCAAAGCAGGTTGTACCGACGCTAACAAGGCATGAATTTTCCCATCAATTTGACTCTCATTTTCCTTCTATCATTTTTTCTCTTCGCTCCGGCTGGATCGATGGCTCAGACGTATCAGGAAATGGATGCTGAGGCCGGTGCGGCGGCGCAGAGGCTTTGGGGCGGTGCGTTTCTTGATCCGATCGGGAAAAAAGTTGCCGCGGAGTTTGACGCCGGGAATTACGAAAAGGCGATCGAGGAGGCGAACAAGTTTCTGGCATACGCACCGGAAGCTTATGGCGGTATCCAGCTAAATCGCGGCCGGGCGCACTTTGCTCTCTACACCAGCACCGGCGACACCAAACATTTCACGAAGGCGCGTGCCGACTTTCTTTACGCGATACAGAACAAGCCGGAGGACGTGTGGAATCGCCTCCTTCTCGCCGATCTGTATTTCGCCGCCAAGCTAGGTCTCGAAGCGGACCGTGAGTATTCAAAGGCCCTGGCGATGGACCCCGCTTCCCTTCCCGCACTAAGAGGCAAAGCCGCCGCCGCATACTACGCACGCGACATGCAAGGGTGTGTGAACGCTATCAAGGGCGTGATGGCACATCCGGAATACAAAAAGGATAACGACGCGTGGTATCACTTGCGGCTCGGCCAGTGTTACGCGTCGCTCGGCGACAAGGCGAACGCCAGGCAGAATTTCGAAAAGGCTGTGGCAATGCAGCCGGGTTGGAAAGCGTCATGGGTCTATATGGCTTTCGCCAAGGACGGCTACACCTGCAAACCTGCGGGGCGAAAGTCTCCGGAGAAACCGTTCGACCGATACGTGCATGATCTGCGCGCCTACCAATGCCCGGGCGGAGGTGCCATTTCGCTGTTTACCGTCGAGAAAGAGGATCCGAATCTTAGGGATGACGGCTTGTTTCACGAGACCGAGTTCAAGCGCGTGGTGAATCAGGCCGGGTATCCCGAATCACTTACGTACGAAAATGCCCGGTGGTATTACGACGACGCGATCTTCTGGCTCGAATCGGCCCGCAGAAGAGGGAAGTCGATCGAGATGAAGGCCCGCAACGAGTTCCTCGAAGTTCTCAACCACGCGCTCAACATAAAGGATGGCGTCAGCCGTGACCGAAACGCTCTGGATTACAGCATCCTGGCCCGATATGAACGGGCAAAGCTTCTGCTTGGCCATCCCGATAAGCAGATCAAACTCCTCGCTTGGAAAGAGCAGGCCATTTTGTCGAATATTCCTGCCGCCGAATATGCCGGAAAGCCCGTTGCGAATAACGGTGCGGACGTAAAGACCCGCATCATCCGCGGCCGCGTCTATTCTGAGGTGAAGAACAACGAACGTGCGGCGGTCGCCGAATTCGATGCCGCGATCGGCATTCTGAAATCGAATTACGGCAAAGGCGCGATCACCGCCGACGCGCAGGTCATGGCTGAACCTTACTGGCGAAAAGGCGACGCATTGACCAAACTTGGCGAGGTCGATAAAGCTGCTGTCGCTTATGCCGATTCGCTTCAGATCAATCCGATAAATCCAGATGCAACCGCAGGTTTGGAGCGGTTAAGGATCAGCCCGCAGGTATCTGCAAACTCGGCGGCCTCGGCGAAGGTTTACGAGATCGAGATGGCTGCCCGCATCAACGAGACCGCCGCGCGTGCCAACAAAGCGTATTCCACATTTCAGGCGAGCACCGGCAGCGGCCGTACACTCAAGCAAAAATGCGACGCCACCAGCACGTTCTACAGCGCTCTTGCCAACGAACGCGGAAAGCTTATTTCGCTTGGCGGAAACATCGCTCACGGAACGAAACTCCGCGAACATTATACGAACACGCTCAATTCAATTGACAACGCCATGAAACTCGCCAACTCAGGCCTGAGCGCTTGCTGATACAAAGTGGTCTCTAACCAGTCTTATGAATGAGACCGTTCATATCCCGTTCCCTTGCAAACGATGACCAATATGCGAATAACTATACTTATCCTGGCGATTTTACTGTGCGTGGCTGCGGCCTTTCCTCAGTCTGGGGCGGATATTGCGGAAATGATCGATAAGGGTGAGTTGGATGCGGCCGCGGCACGCATTGACGCCGTTCTAAAGTCGCGGCCGAACGATCTGAACACGCTCTCGCAAAAGGCTCGCATCCTTATTATCAAGAAACAGTATGTCGAGGCCGAAGCATTGGCTAACAGGATCATTGCGCGCGATCCGAAGAATAAGGTCGCATTGAATGCGCGTGGCGTTGCAAAACGCGAAGAGAAAAAGGACCACGCCGGAGCCCTTGCTGATTTTGACAAGGCTCTCGCTCTCGACGACGAATATCCGCAGGCTTCATTCAATCGTGCAATAACCCTCTACAATGGACAGTTGGGTAAGAAGAGCGATGCTCTGGAATCATTTTCACGTGCGATCGAGATCAATCCGGAGAATGCGACTGCCCGTGCGATACGCGGGCGGTTGCTCAATGAATTCGGCAGATACAAACTGGCGCTTCTCGATCTCAACAAGGCTCTTTCGATAAACAATACTCTGCCGGTCTATTCTGACAGGGCATATTCCCAACTTTTGCTCTACGTTGCCGGCGACGTATCGATGTTTTCGGGTCTCGCGAACGATGCTGAGACCGCATTGCGTGTGAATCCATCGGACGCGACAGCTCTTGCGATCCGTTCGCTCGTCAAGTTTGCCCGCAGCGACAAAGCAGGAGCGGCGGCCGACGCGCAAAAGGCATTTCAGATCGGCCCCGACAACTATCTCACGCGTATGGCACTCGGCTACGCCAAACGCTTGAACAAAGACCTTGCCGGTGCCTTCGACGAGTTTGAAGCGGCCTATAAGATCGTGCCGAACAGCCAGTGGGTCATAGTTGACTTTTTTAAAGCGGCCCGGGACGCCAAAGACACTTCCCCTAAGGCGGCCGCCGCCTATCGCGAAATGTCCGCACGTAGAATTGCAAGGCAGCGTGAACGGGTCGAACTTCTCAAACTCGCCGTCGAGAATGATCGGTGGGATCATGGCGCGTACGAGAAGCTTGAAAAGGCGTGGACCAGTCTTTTGGATATGATCGAGAAAGCTAACGACCGCAATACTTGGACGCCCGACGGTAAGCTCGTGACAAAGAAGGTCCCTGAATACGATCTTGAAGGGAAGGCGGTTCGGGACTACTGGTACGATCTCCATGCGAAAGACCCGAAGAATGTTTGTGTCGGCTATTTCAAATATAGCTTTTTAGAAACGGACGCGAACGGGTTATATGGCGAGAGCAACAAGAAGTCTGACTCCTTTAAATTGAATTACCTCAAAGGCGAATTGGCAAATTACGACGGCAAGAACGGCGCCGAGTGCGCCGCTCGTGTCGCCCTGTACATCTCCGGGCTCCACAACTTGTTTTACTCATCGTCCGTGTACGATCCCGCGCTTGCAAAACAGTTCGCAGAGCGGTCCAAGCAAATAAAAGCGGACCTCAAGGACGACCCTAACACGGTCGATGGTGCGGGTTCGAGCGCCGACGAATCGCTGAATAACATCGCATACTGGAAGGCCCAGGACGATGCGTGGAAAAAAGACCTTGAGCGGATGAAGCAGAGCGGAACATCGTCGGAGGGCGGCTCCGGTTCCGGGAGACGCGGCGGCATTGATCCGGCACTCGAACGGGCAGCCATCAATGCCTACGAGCGCGTCCATCCGCAGATCGAACGGCTTGCTGAGCAGGTCATCAGCGCCGCCGGCAAGGTTCAAAGCGGCGGATCGCTTTCATTCACCTACCGGGGCACGCGGCAGCGCATGACCAACCTTCAGCGTCAAATGGTCGATATCTATTACAAGTTCATTGAGGTACACGGCCGGAACTTGCCCGACTCTCTTGGCAACCACCTAAAGTCTGATGTTCGCCGCGTCGGCAACCTTACGAACGACTACACCACCGGCGAAGTTTACGAGGCCAGCGGAGCATGCTCCGGCGGCTGGCGTGGATACGGATGCTAGCAACGTTCTCAGAGACGCGTTTAAATTCACCGACCCAGGCGAGCGTGCATCGGTTCGCTAAGCTAAATGAATACGTTCTTGTCGCGTCAACTGCAATTGAATAGTATTGTGTTCAGATTCAATTGTCGCTACGCGACGATATTGATGTATTCATCCTTTCCGTGGGTTGAAACCTGCGTGCATGTCGGATATCTGCCACCCGAACAACCCTTCGCGGCCTTACAACATCGAACTCGAATATTGAAGACAGTACATACGGTTTACTACAGATGCAGAATGCGCGAGTCAGCCACATCGTCTTTGCGGTCGTCTTGATCGCCCTCGGAGTCCTCGGCTTTGTGAAAGGCACTTTCGCACCGGGCTTGGAGCCCGTGCCTGAGTCACTTCCGGCACGGCAGGTACTTGCCTACGTTTGCGACCTTATTTACCTCGCCTGCGGGATCGGCCTGCTTTGGGGTCGGATCGCTGCACTCGCATCAGGCGTACTGTTCGCATTCCTGCTTCTTTGGCTGCTGCTCTTAAGAGTGCCGTGGCTCTTTGTCTCGTTCGGCGTAGATACTTGGTGGTCGGCGAGCTCGGCCTCGATGTTCGTTGGAAGCAGTTGGATCCTTTACGCCGTGATTCGACGCGGCTCGCAGCGAACCTTCCTCACAGGCGAGAATGGCGTGCGCATCGCGCGTTCCCTTTTCGGCGTCGGGCTCATCCCCATCGGCCTTGCACACTTCATTTATCTCGAAGCAACTGCTCCGCTCGTGCCTGCGTGTATGCAATGGCCGGTCTTCTGGTCGTATTTCACGGGAGCCGCGTTCGTTGCGGCCGGCCTTGCGTTGATCGTCGGCATTCTTTCGCGGCTTGCTTCGGCCCTCGTAACCCTACAGCTTGCGATATTGACATTCGTCGTCTGGACGCCGCTCATCATCGCAGGGACAATGTCTGCATTTCAATGGAATGAGTTCGTCGTCTCAATACTGCTGACCAACTGCGCATGGGTCGTTGCGGATTCGTATCGTGCCGATGTCCGAAGCACCTCAGACCTTCAATGAACCGCGAATGCCCGACGCAACAGAATACGCTGCAAAGGTGGCGCTTGAAGCGGTTGATATTACTAGATAAAGTCACCAAAAACCGCTACAATACGAAATCCATAGGCCTGTTTCAGGTACGATTCCAAAATATGTCAAAAAAGATCCTCCTACTTTCGATCTTGTTTGTTTTGTGCGCGGCGGGCGATGCTTTTGCTCAGCCCGAAGTACAGGCTATCTACGCCCGCGGGCGGGAGCATTTCAAGGCCAAGCGTTGGGACGACGCGATTCGCGACTACACGGAAGTGATACGTCTGCGGCCGGATGTCGCGGGCGTTTATTACAGCCGCGGCCTGTGCTATTTGAACAAGCGAGTGGGCGAACCGAAAAAGACCTATATGCAAGAGGCCCAGATCGCCGGGAATCTGAAGCCGGGCGAGAAACCGCCAAAGAGTCAGAACAGCCTAAGCGCGATAGCCGATTTTTCGAAAGCGATCGATCTGCAGCCCGGAGCTCCCTCTTACGGCATCTACTATGCGCGGGCTCAGGTTTACAAACTAGATAAGGATCTGGAACCGGCGATACTCGATCTGCAAAAGTTCATCGAGGTCTATCCCGCGTACGAGCAGCATCCGCAATTTTCATCGGCGAAGGTTCAGCTGACCGAGATCGGGAATGACTATGCCCAGAGCCTCGTCACCCGAGGGCTTTATGAGATCGTGATGTTGAGTTATTCAACCGTTCGCGGTGATAAGCGAACACCGGAAGAGATCCGAGAGGATGATGAACGCGACCGCGCGATCAAAGACCTTTTTCGCAAAGCGGTCAAATATTATCAGCCGGTCGATTCATATTCATACGCGGGCCGGGCGAGAGCGCGTCTGCAGCTTGACGATTTTGCGGGAGCAGTCGGAGATTTTAAGGAGGCGGTAAAGTTCACGCCTAATGACGCCAGCCTGATCGGCGACCTTGCAAACGCTTACAAGAGAAACAAGCAACTCGATCCGGCCATCGCTGAATACAGCAAGGTCATCGCATTGCCTGAAGCTCATCCGTCAGTCAAAATCGCGAAGAACAACGCTTACTATCGCCGCGGCGAGCTGTATCTTGAACAGAATAAGCTCGATCTCGCGTTGGCCGATGTGAATAAGGCGATCACCGACAGCCCGCAGAATTTCGTCGCGTATTTCCTGCGCGGCCAGGTCTATGCAAAGCAGGGCAAAAAGACACTAGCACACGCCGATTTCACAACATCGATGGAAGCGAGCGGCCTTCGCAAGGTAGCTCAAATTCAGCTCGATATGCTCGACGGCAAGGCGGCGGCGAAATCTGCCCAGCCAACGACAAAGACCGCAACGCCGCAGGCTGCCACTACTTCACAGCCCGCAACACCTGCGGCCACAACGCCGGAGCCAAGCGCCAATTTCGTAGTAAAACCTGCGCCCGAGCCACTCGAATCGAAGTTTCGCAAGGAGATGGAGTTTGCGTTGACTCAGCAAGATCCGTCATGGCATCGCGGCGTCGCGTTCCTGAATCTTGCCGCTGGCCTGCAGAAAAGCGGCAAGCCCGAAAAAGAGGTCGGCGAACTGTTGGGAAACAAGCTTCTCGAAATGGCCTATATCGATTTCTATGTCGTGTATGAATACATACTGATGAACAAGAACTACAATCCGCCTTCGAGCTTGACAGAAAAACTGCTCAGCTCATTGATGCCCGAAATGAGAAAGAAGGCCAGAGAGACGGCCAGCCTTACGGTCAAGAACTATTTGGCAAAGAAGCCGCAGCCAGTAATTACTGAGATATTCAAACCGGGTTACGGCTGGGGCAAGACGGTATCAAGCAACCCGGCCGCTCCGGCAAGTGCCGCTCCGCAAAAATAACAACGCAGCCGCCAACCCTCGACCCGGGCTTTAAACCCTTAGCGAGGCTCGGAATCCTCTCGCGGCGTAGTAGGATTCGGCACCGTTGCAGTAAGTAAAAACGCGTCCGAAACGGCGGTCGCAGCAGAGTGCTCCTCCTCTATCACGAAAGTCGTCCGGCGTTTTGACCCAACTCGATGATCTGTTGTCAAAATCGCCGAGTTTCTGCAGCGCGTACGTTTCTTCTTCGGTCAAAAGCTCGACGCCCATCGCGGCGGCAGAGTCAACGGCGTTACCTTCCGGCTTATGCTCTTTTCGCGATTCCCAGGCACGGCGGTCATAACAAAGGCTGCGTCGGCCTTTCGGGCTTTCCGGCGAGCAATCGTTGAAGATATATTCACCCGTTATCTTATCAAACCCGACAACATCCGGCTCGCCGCCGGTCCGTTCCATTTCCGCGAGCGACCAAAGCTTCGCAGGATTCGCCTCGAGTCTCGCGACGACGTCCGCCCACTTGATCCCCTTATGCCGAGCGGTATTCTCCTCGAACCGCTCTTTCAATATTTCGATCATCTCGACCCGCTGTTCAGTTGACAGTTGTTTTTTCATCTCTTCCTGAATACTTACAAACCGCCAAGTTCTATTCCCAATTTACAATTCCCCAATTGCCAATTAACAATGGTCTTTTGAAAAGCTTCTTCGGATTGTCAATTGTAAATTGAACCATTGTAAATTGGTCTCCCTCTGTCTAATTATTAATGGGTCTATGGTAGTTAAGCTGAAAAACGTATAGGCTAAACTACTGAAATGAAACAACTAAACCGCTATTATC
>CALMYB010000013.1 GCA_937873515.1 uncultured Acidobacteriota bacterium | reverse complement strand
CATCGAGGTTTTGTCGGCGGCCGAGCCGCCTCCGAGGTTGGTTTTGTGGCACGGTCCCACGGCATAAATGCCGTGGCGATTCGGGGGAAGATACGTTGCGTGTTATGCCCATACTAACGTGCGGGCTTACGGCAATGCATTTGGGTCTGATAAGGTTTAATCAATATGGACTTTGGCCGTGCATCGGGGATACTCCTTCATCCGACGTCGCTTGCCGGCCCTTTCGGGATCGGCGACCTTGGCGAGGAAGCGTACAAATTCGTTGACGCGCTGGCCGCCGCGGGCCAGACATATTGGCAGATACTGCCGCTCGGCCCGACCGGCTGGGGCGATTCGCCGTATCAATGCTATTCGGCGTTCGCGGGAAATACCCTGCTGATCTCGCCGGAAAGACTTCGCGATGACGGTCTGATATCGGACGATGTTCTGAGCGGCGTGCCGGCGTTCGATCGTGAGAGGGTCGATTACGGCGCGGTCGCAGAATGGAAGGCCGTTGTGCTGGCCGATGCGGCTTCGAGATTCACGTCTGAGGCCTTTGAGGAGCTTCGTGCGGACTTCGACACTTTCTGCCGCGAGAATGCCTTCTGGCTCGACGATTACGCCCTCTATCGGGCATCTCGAACGGCTCACGGGGACAAGGCCTGGTCCGAATGGCCGGAAGACCTCCGTCTTCGGCGTCAAAATGCGTTGAACGCCGCACGCGGGATATTGAAGAACGAGATCTTTGCGCAAAAGTTCTACCAGTTCATATTCTTTCGCCAGTGGAGCGAGCTAAAGGCATATGCAGCCGGGAAGAACATAAGATTCATTGGCGACATCCCGATCTTCGTCGCGCTCGATTCGAGCGACGTTTGGTGCAACCAACGCGAATTCAAATTGAACGAGGACGGTTCGCCGAAGGTCGTTTCGGGTGTGCCGCCCGATTTCTTCTCTTCCACGGGCCAGCTTTGGGGCAATCCGATCTATGACTGGGATGCGATGGTCAAGGACGGATTCAGTTGGTGGATCGCAAGGATCGCATGGACGCTCGAAGCGGTCGATATCGTCCGCATCGATCATTTTCGCGGTTTTGAAGCCTGTTGGGAAGTGCCCGGCGAGAATAAGACCGCCGAAGAAGGTGCGTGGGTAAAGGCAGCGGGCGACGAGCTTTTCGCCGCGGTCGAGAAAAGTCTCGGCCACATTCCGATGATCGCCGAAGACCTTGGTCTCATTACGCCGGAAGTGATCGCTCTTCGCGACAAATACGAAATTCCGGGTATGCGTGTGCTGCAGTTCGGTTTTGGCGGGAATCCGAATGACGACCATCTTCCGCACTCGTACATTCGCCATTGCGTCGCATACATCGGCACACACGATAACGACACCGCTGTGGGTTGGTTCAACGTAACGCGAAAACGCAAAACGACAGCGGATCAAGCGTCACTTGCACTCAAATACCTGAATGCAAGGCCGCGTTCGATCAACTGGGATATGATCCGCGGCGTCTGGTCGTCGGTTGCGAATACGGCGATCGCACCGATGCAGGACGTGCTCGGTTTGGGTAACGACGCACGTATGAATCTGCCCGCAACGGTCGGTTCGAACTGGACGTGGCGAATGAAAGGCGGTGCGTTCTCGCAGGAATGCATTCAGCGGCTTGGCGAAATGACGCAGATCTACGGTCGAAAGGGTTAATGTCCGCAGCCGCAAGTGTAGCCGTCGCTTACACTAAGGTCGTCCATAAAATCGCCTTCGACAACCCGTGAGTTCCCAATATCTGTACCAAGCCGCCAACGGAGCTGCACTCGGTTCCCCGCGGCCGATGCGGGAAGCGTCGCGTTGACGGTAATCCATTCAGGCTGTTCGTTGATGCCGCTTCGGCCCGACCAACCAAGCCGGCCGGCAAGCGGATTTTGACAGCAGGAATCGATCAACCCGTCGTAGCCGCCGCTCTGAAACGAGCCGCCCGCAGCCAGAAAGTCCGCCCACTCGCCGTCGCCGAGCTTGATCTCAAGCACGGTGCCGTCATAGAGGCGATTGCGTAAAAAGGTCGTCTCGGTGTTGTAGTAATGACGATAGGCGAGCCGTGCGTTCGCTCCGGTAACAAAGAACGTCGGCGAACTAAGAGTTGTCATACCTCGCCCGCTCGAATCCGGCAGGTAAACACTCTTTCTGCCCGACCATTGCTTGGAAAGCGTGATCGCGCTTCTGCCGCCAAGATCGACGGTTTCGCGGCTCCATCTTTGCGGAAGGCCGGCGAGCGAAGTTCGGTCAAAATTCTCGTCGAAGATGATGCGAGGCGTTCCGACGCGAAGGATGTTGCCGAGGCTCGCGGTGAACGTGCCGGTCGAATCTGTTATTTGAAAATTAAGAGAAAGCAGACCGCCGCATGGCCGGTTCGGATCGACAGTAAATGTAAACTGACGAGTTACCGCGGTCTGACCCGGAGTTAATACACCATACGAAACAGGACCGCCCGCATTCGTTACACCGCCCGAGTTCTGAAGGGTGGCCGCAACATCGCCAGTAGCGATGGTGCCTGTATTTCGCAAGGATAAAGACACGGTCAGGTTCTCGCCCGGATCGGGAACCGAATTCGTCCCGCAGCTCTCTGCATCGATCGAAAAAGCGGACGCGGCAACGATCGGGATCGGCTCCAATGCGAAGTTAACGATGCGGTTCTCTCCGTTGCCGAGCGTCACGACCGACATCGCTTCGGAATACCCTGCGGCACTCGCCGACAACGTCAATGAACCAGGCGGAAGAATAAGATCGCTGTATTGACCCGCCGCATTCGTTCCGCGGGAATAGACACTCGTGGAGACGATCGCACCTTTGATCGGCTGACCCGTTACCGCATTCGTAACGACGCCGTTGATGTTTCCCCGCGGCGGCGGAGCGCACTCTGGAAAGCGGAAGGTGCCGATCCGCGTCAGCCACGTGAACTCCGAATATTCCTGGCTCGCAAGCGAGTAATATTCGCCGGTCGTCCAAAACGTGCAGTCATCGTTCGGGTCAATGTTTATCGAGTTATAGTCGCCCCAGCGATAGCCGAAAGCACGCTGAACGCCCGTGCCCTCGACCAGCGAGGTCTCCGTGCGAAATGCACCCACGGGCTCGCTCGCGAGCCTGCCCGTGTACAAGATCGAAGGCTGTTTGTCGTCGCGGACATAGTTGTACGAAACCGCCAGATTCCCCTGCCCATCCTGCGCAACCCCGCCGATCCAACGCGAGCTTGCCGCATCGCCGATCGTCGAGCTATCGCGAACGGTGAACGCCGTTCCGCTCTTTGACAATTCATGCACCCGAACACCTGCCCGATAATCACCGGACGTGGAAGTCCGCACCGTTTGGTTCACCACGATCGATTGGCGGTCGCCTAGGTTTCGATACGCCACTCGATAGTTCACTCGGTCGCTGTTCGAATCGAGAAAGTCGCCTGGCGGAGGCTGCCGTATATCTGCACGAAATTGCGGGCTTGTCGGGTCGAATGGCGCGACCGTAAGCGGGCTTTCGGGGCGCTCGGTGAAGGTTGACTGCGACGGACTGCCGAAGCTTGCGTGAAAATCAAAGAGACGCACCGCATCGGATGCGTCGCCGTATTCGTCCGCCGTGTAGCTCACGAACACGTTCGGCGTGCCGGCGGACGGCGGCGTCAGGCCGTCGAGATCCGACGGTATCATATTCCGACGGCGTTCCGGCGAATCAGAAACCGTGTTGAAGTAGATGTAGCGAACGTTCGGTTCACCTCGCAGCATCTTTGCGCGGTCGAACGCGAAAATGCCGGCACCGTTGTAATCGCTGCCCGTAAACTCCTCATCCGACATATAATAGCCGTCCGGCCAGACACCGAATTTAGAAAAATCGTTGAGCCGGTTGTTAGGCATCACGAACTCCCAAAGATAGTATTCACCGGTCGGGTCGCCCGTCTTAGAGAGCGCTATGAGCTGGCGGAACGGAGGGAAGTTGTTGCAGTATTGTGAGATCAGCCAGCGATCGGCAAGCTGATCGTACTGCACGATCGCGAGTCCGTCGTTCCTCAACGAACAAGGTGTATTCAACGAAACGAAGAGGTCACTGATCTTGAAGGGCGGCGTCAGCGGCGTGCCTGCTTTGTCATAGACGCGCAGCAGCGAATTGACCGCCTGCACGTAGTGCCGCGGTCCCACATCGCCGTTCATATCCGGCGGCAGGAAAAATAATCCGTAGGCGTTGAGGTTGTCGTAGTTTGAAAGGCCGTCAAAGGAAAGAAGCGGCGAGGGCATCGGCGTATCGAGCACGGCCGCGGGCCGACTCGTCGTCGATATTTGAGCGGCAGGCTGTTTCGGTGAAGGGTCTCCCGCCTCGCGGATCCCAGGTTTTGGCGGCCGAGGCACCCTTCGCATCGTGAGATCTCTGACCGGGCCGGAAACGGCAGTCGCGACGGCGGTCCCGACGATCGGCCCCGAGAGAGAAAGACGCTCATTTCCGGCCTTGGCACGACGCGCGTCGAGCTGCCACACCACGACAGCCGAAAGGGCGAGAAGTAGAGCGGCGAGGCCTGTTTTTGATGCAGTTCTCATCAGCTTACGGCTCGCTTAGGATCACAATTTCGGCCTGTCGCTTCCGGTCATCAAGAAAGCTCTCGATCCTCGCCGCGACCTTGTCTTCGACGAGTAAGTTGTGGATCGCCGCTCGTTTGGATTCGAGGGTCGGGATCACAACACCGGGCTGGCGCCGGCGAAAGTCTGGCACGTACGTCTCGTTGTAGTATTTCTGCACTTCGTCCGCACTTACGATCACAAATGAGCGAAATCGAAAGTCGATAAAATTGTTGATCGCCACGCGTTTTGTGATCAGATCGACAAAATCGTCGTCCCTGACGGACGAAAAGCCCACGGAACGCAGCCGCTCTTCGAAAACGGCGGTGGATGGGAATCTCGAAAGGATCGCCTTTATCTCGGCCTGTATCTCTTCGTCCGTCGGCTTTGTGCGGGGAAGCCTAAGTGCTTCTAATGCAAAGAGTTGCTGGTTGATCAGCGAATCAAGCGCGGAATTCAGGTCCTCTCTTGAAGGAGTTGTGAGCGACGACTTCGGCTGCAGGGCCAACTGCCAAAGGATCTCGGAATAGAGTATGACCTCGGTCCTTACGCCATCTGAGACCGTCGCAACCGTTTTGTCCACAACAGTTTGGCCGCGAGCTCCGCCAAACGCCGCCAGTATGATCACAAATGGGGCCGCGAACTGCACAGTTGACCGAAAAACTGCTTTGAAATAGGTCATTTGACCTATATTTTCGGCTGAAAACCCGTATGTGTCAACGGAAATCCAGGCCGCGTAAAATGGTTGACAAAACGGTTTAAATCTCTTTTAATAGAAGGGTGCTGATTCTTTGGCGGTTCCGTCAAAATAAGCACTATTCAACTTGGATTTCCGCTGACGTTTCCCCGCCAGCCGCCCGACTTTACACATGCTTGCAGCTCAACGGCCGAAGAGATCTTCGAAGCCGGCGAATCCAACACTATCCGCGGAGGAAGCGGGCGACCTGCGATTTATCGCAGATCTTAGCCGCAGCCTTCTGCTCACAGTGCACCCAAAGAAGGTCGCTTCTCGTGTTGTCGAGGCGATCTGCGAAACAGGTGCGGCCGGATGTGTGTTTGCAGCGGAGTTGCCCAATATTGGCTTGATCGCGTGCTCCTCGGACAGCTCAACCTCGCTTGACCGCCGGCGGTTCGAAGGCTGGATGTCCCTGCTGCCGCCGCAGGTCGGATATGCAGAGAAGCGACCGGCTGAGTTTATGCTCTCCGGCGTGTCGTCTGAGATCGAATATGTTTCACCGCTTCGGATCGAAGGTGAGATACGCGGTGCGATCGTTACGGCCTTTGCCGATAGTGCCGAACTGAGCGAAGCGCGCATGCGGCTGCTCGACGCGATCACGCAGGTTGCGGCACTGAGCATCAACCTTTCGGCTCATTACGAGTCGACGATAAACAGCTCGATCGATCAAGCCCGGCAAGAACATCGCAAATTTACCGAAGCTGTGCTCGATGCACTTCCCGTTTCGCTCTACGTGGTCGATCGCGACTACAAGATCGTGACATGGAACCACCATCGGGAGATCGGCGAGCAGGGTATTCCGCGTGATGTCGCGGTCGGACGTGACATTTTCGCTGTCTTGGCAAAGTATCCTGAAGACCGACTCAAACGCGAGTTCGAACGGGCTTTCAATACAGGAAGGATCGAGCGGATCGAACAGCAGACGCTCGACGATGACGGCGGAACGCGGCATTGGATGGTAAGCAAGATCCCGATGCGCAATGCCGAGTCCGGCGAGATCACGCACGTAATTACGGTCGGCGAGGACATTACCGTTCGGGTTGAGGCGATGAACGCGATCAGTCGTGCGGAAAAGTTGGCCGCGGTCGGCCGCCTTGCTGCCGGTGTTGTTCACGAGATAAACAACCCGCTCGCGACCGTCGCGGCATGTGCAGAATCGCTGGAACAGCGGGTCGCGGACGGCGACTTCGGCTACGGCCCGGCAACCGACGACCTCAGCGAGTATCTTGGACTGATCAAAAGCGAGACTTTCCGCTGCAAAACGATCACGACCGGATTGCTTGATTTCAGCCGCGTACGAACTGGTGAACGAGAGGATATGGACGTTGCGGATGTTGTCCGCTCGGCCGCAAATCTGATCTCGCATCAGAGACGCGGCCACTCGATCAATATTTCTGTCGATGTGCACGAACCGATCGACAAGGTCAGAGGCGACGGCGGACAGATACAACAGGCCGTGATCGCCCTTGCCACGAACGCCATCGACGCTATGCCGAATGGCGGCAAACTAGAATTCTATGTGCGTCAAGACCCCCGACGCGTGATCATAGAAGTTTCCGATACGGGTATCGGAATTCCAACCGAAGACCTTCCACGGATATTCGAGCCTTTCTTTACGACCAAAGAGGTCGGTAAAGGAACAGGTCTCGGCCTCGCAGTCTGTTATGGAATCGTTTCAGAACATTCGGGCCGCATCAGCGTCCGATCATCCCCGGGTAAAGGCACAACCTTTACTATCAGCCTGCCCCTTCAGGCTCCCATAACAAATGTCCAAACTACTAGTCGTTGACGACGAAAAGAATTTACGCCTTGTCGTACAAAAAGAGATGACCCGGCAGGGCCACGAGGTCGAGGTCGCCGAGGACGGCGAATCTGCGTGGACTCTAATAGAAGAAGAGGACTTTGACGTCGTTCTTTGCGACATCAATATGCCTCACCTTGACGGGGTCAGTCTTTTACGCAGGACGCGAGAGCTTTGTCAGTATCCGCCGGAAGTAATAATGCTCACCGGACAGGCAACGGTCGAAACCGCGATCGAGGCGATGAAGCTCGGAGCATATGACTATCTGACAAAGCCCTACCGCATCGCCGAACTGGGCGCTCTTGTCGAAGCCGCGGCCGAGAAACAGCAGCTGAAACTCGACAATCAACGCCTTCGGGCGCAGATCGCACGATCGAACCGATTGCTGCCGGAGATCGTCGCGGATTCGCCGCAGATGAAGGAGTCGCTTCGACTGGTGCAGAGGGTCGCACCGAGCGACACTTCGGTCCTGATCACAGGGGAATCAGGCGTCGGCAAAGAACTGATCGCCCAAGCGATCCACAGGCTCAGCGATCGCGCAGATAAACCCTTCATCGACCTTAATTGTGCAGCCCTTCAAGATACGCTTCTCGAGAGCGAACTCTTCGGCCACGAGGCCGGAGCGTTCTCAGGCGCACGCTCCCGAAAGCTCGGCCTCTTTGAGATCGCCGACGGCGGAACGCTCTTCCTAGACGAAATAATGGAGATGCCGATGCCGCTTCAATCTAAGCTGCTGAGGGCTCTTGAAACGAGGTCGTTCTTTCGCGTCGGCGGCGTGAAGAAAGTGTCCGTCAACGTCCGCCTGCTTGCCGCGACGAATCGCGATAAAGGTGACGCGATCGCTGACGGATCGTTCCGCGCCGATCTCATGTACAGGATCAACAGCTTCGAGATAAACATCGCTCCGCTTCGCGAACGCCGTGAAGACATCGAACCTCTTTCGCGCTATTTGCTCGGAAAACTTGCCGGCCCAAATGCACCGCGTCTTAGCGATGCGGCCGTAGATGCGCTTCACTCGTTCGATTGGTCCGGCAATGTGCGGCAGCTTCGCAATTGTCTCGAACGCGCCGTTCTTCTCGCAGATAACGGCGTCATTACGCCCCGCGAATTGCCGCCGGAAATCGCGTTCCGCGATTCGCGACCCGCCGTCTCGGTCAGCTATCAACCGCCTCGCACGAACGGTGCGTCAACATTCCAGAACGCGGTTCCGACGAACCTTCGCGATGTCGAACGTCAGCAGATCATCGGCGCACTCGAAAAGACGGGCTGGCATCGCGGCAAGACCGCCGAACTGCTCGGCATCTCGCCCTCGACACTCTACCGCCGCCTCCGCGAATACGGCCTCGAATCGCGTTAGGCCACTCGACGCTGCCCGTTATTTATTCTCGCGGATAACGTATTTCACGACATATTCCTGCAGCTTGTCGCGATGCTCGCGGAGGTATTTTGCGTGATCGCTTGCGACACCTTCGTTGTCGGCCGTTATTAGCACGTACGCCTCAAGAAGCTCCGCTAGGAGCGACATATTTGTAGAATAAGACAGCATTAAATCGGTCAAGCCCCATTAGGGGCGGCACCGCCGCATTTCGAAACATGAAAAGGAAGTTGCTCCTGGCGGAGCTTCATGAATTGCTGCGATTCGCGCTACAAACAGGCCGCTCCTAACGGAGCTAAGAGAGAGGTTTGCTTTCTGAGACAGGCTGCTTGATCAGCTTTCAACGACGTTCTTTAGGGCATTGACGAGCGGGTCGGTCTGATTGACGTTGTAATAGACCTTTTTTCCGCTCTTCACACGCTCGACTAGATCGGCGTTGAGCAGGACCTTGAGGTGCTGCGAGGCGAGGGATTCCGAGATACCGACAGCGGCCGCGATCTGGCTGACAATGACGTTATCGTGCTTTAGCAAGGCACGAAAGATCAGACATCTATTCGGTTCGCCGAGGGCATCGAACGCCGCCGCCATCCGGCGAACGTCCATCCCCTTGACATATCTTTCGAGTTTCTTATGCTCTTTCTGTGTAAGCATCAAACAGCTTCGTAGCCCGGGAAATAATCGAACTTCGAATGGGCTTCGTCGATCCCCATTTCCTTGAATTTCGCCTCGAAAGCCTCGACCATCGGCTCCGGCCCGGAGACGAAATAGATCGGATCGTTGAGCTTCTCGCCTGCCGCCTTCAGCGCCGCCTCGTCGATCAAATTACCGCCGATGAAGTGCGTGATACTGAACCCGGGATGTTGACGCCCGAAGGCCTCTAGTTCAGCCTTGAACGGTATCGTGTTTTCATCGCGATTGGCATAGAGCAGCTCGGCACGGATTTCCTTTCCGTCGTGCGCTAACTGCTTGAGGATCGAAAGGAACGGAGTGATCCCGATGCCGCCGACAACGAAGACATACTCGCGTTCCAGGTCATCGACCGTAAAGTCGCCTTCCGGCGGGTCAGCCTCGATAGTGTCGCCCGCACTCATATCCATCAGCTTTTGCTTGAACGAGCTGCTGTATTCTCGGTTGATGCGCGTCGTGATCCAAATATCGCCCTCGTGCGGCGCGCTTGAGATCGTAAACCAACGCTCATCGCCGCGTTGGTCGGCATCCTTATGCGGCAGGGTGTAATGAATGAACTGTCCGGGCAGCCACGAAATAGGCTCCGAAGCGGTGAAAACAAAATTCACAACGTCGCCTTCGGCCGGCGTCTTCTCTTTGAATGTCAGTTGCATACTTAAACACCTATTTAACTATTCAAGAATAGCTCTTAGATGCTCGTGCTGTCAACATCCGATCTCGTACGCGCTATTTTTTGACTACGAATAGGTAGCGTCGTTCGCTGTTCGGCAAAAGGATCTCGCGAAAAGCACGCCCCTCAGAGATAAGAACTTCACGAAGGGACGGGCCGCCGAAGAGCATGAATTCTCGGCGTGGAAAATGTCGAAGCAGCTGGGGTAGTTTGCCTGTGAATTTGTCCAGAGCACGACAGGTTACGATGTCGCCCGGCACGCGGCCGGCTTCGCTAAATTGCTTATTGATAACGGTAACGCGGTCAGCAATACCGAGCTCGGTCGCTGCGTGCGACAGGAACTTTGCCTTCTTCTCTTTTGATTCAATAAGCGTTACGGTGAGATCAGGCCTCACGATCAGGCACGGGAGCGACGGAAATCCGCCGCCCGGTCCAACATCAATGAAGCTCGCATTCGTCGGCAGAAGGTCAAGCAACGCCAGCGACTCAAGGATGTGCCGCTCGATAAACTCTTCCATCGAGATCGGCCCAGTCAAATGCAGCAACGCATTTGCCGAATTAACTAACTCATAGTGTGCAAAAAGGCGCGGCGCGGTCTCGGCTTCGACCGTAACGCCGAACAGCTGTTTCTTGTCCTCAAGGATCTGTGTGAACTCGCTCTTGATATCAATAAACCTGACGGACCGGCCACACGTAAGAGTTGCACCAAAGTCCATACGCATCAGCGGTTATTGAACGACGGGCAGCACGACGGAGCTGGCATTCGCGCCGCCGAACCAAATGGTCTGCGTTGCCTTTTTATAGTCGCCCTTCTTTGCGTACATAATGTTATCAACATAGGTCTGCGGATTTAGGTCGTACAACGGGAACAACGTCGATTGCACCTGCACCATGATCTTGTGTCCCGGCAGGAAAACGTGATCGACGTTCGGAAGAGCCCACGTGTAATGCTCTGTTTTACCAGGTGTGAGGGCTGTCGGCTGGGCAAAACTCTTCAGGTAGCGGCCGCGAAAGATCTCGATACCGATCGGCAGTTCGAAGCCCGCCATTGACGGTTTGCCGCCCTGCGAAGCCGGTTCCGGTACATCATTCGGATAGACATCGATAAGTTTGACCACCCAGTCGCTGTCAGTGCCTGTCGTCGAGGCGAACAATTCCACCTCGGGAGCACCCATTATGTGGACCGGTTTATCGAGCGGCGCGCTTGTCCATTCCACAACGTCGGGACGCCCCGTTACGAAACGCTGATCGTGCACGAGCCACGGCTTCCACTGTAAGGGGTCGCCCATGTCGACCGGACGCGGAATGAATGGGACGGGTTTCGCCGGGTCGCTTACGTATTCCTCGCTGCCGGACACGCTCGGTTTATCGAAGGTTGCTCTACCGTCACCGGCCAAATAGATCGGCTTCGCAGTACCCATCGGCCAACGCGGCGACTCCTCCCATTGGTTCACGCCGGTCGCATACGTGAGCACCGGAGGCGTTTTCGGGTCAGGACCGCCATTTAACCAGTGATCGAAGAATGGCTTGGCGTACTTCACGCGCCACTCACGCGCGGTGTCGCCGGTAAAGATCAGTGAGCCAAGATCATAGCCCGTATGATTAAAACCGGAATGGCGCCAAGGGCCTATTACAAACGACACGCGGTCGTTGTTCTTGTCCTTCGGCTCCAGCGCCCGATATACCGCTGGGGCACCGTAACTGTCTTCCTGATCCCACTGCCCCACGACCAGCATCGTCGGCACCGTATGCGGCCGAGCCGCCAGCCATTTATCGACGGCTTGTAACGACCAGAAATCTGTGTAGGCCGGATTTTCGAGGAACTTTCGAATGCCTGGAACATGCTCGGCGCCGACCGATTTCACAAAGTCCGCCATTGAACCCGCTTCAAGATACCGCGTATAGTCGTCGCCGCTGCCTAGCGGCAGTTCGCCGCCGCCGAAGCCCTTGTTGAATCCGAGGCTAAGAGGATAGCCGAGCGAACTCACACGAAAAGCACCGTTATGAAACCAATCGTCGCCCTTCCAGCCATCGACCATCGGACTTTGAGCGATCACCGCTTTCAAGGCCGGGTGCGGATCGATCAACGTCATCAATGCGGTAAAGCCTAAGTAGCTCGAACCGATCACACCGACTTTGCCGTTGGACTCAGGTGTATTTTTAACGAGCCAATCTATCGTATCGTAGGCATCGGTCGATTCGTCGATGCCGGTCTTGTTCAGCGGACCGACGATCGGCCGGTTGAGTATCCATTCGCCCTCGGATTTGTACATACCGCGAATGTCCTGATACACGCGGATGTATCCGTCATTGACGAACTCGGCATCCATTACCTCTAGGACATCAACAAGCCGCTGGCTGTTCACGCGACCCGTCGAAGAGCTGGCATTGTAAGGCGTGCGCGAAAGCAGGATCGGCGCTTTGGTCACGCCTTTCTTCATCATTATGACCGTGAAGAGTTTCACGCCGTCCCGCATTGGTATCATGACCTCGCGCCGAACAAAGTCCGCCGACGGAAAGATCTGATCGTACTTTGTAACGACGTCGGGTGTCATCGGGGTTACACGGGTTGGTGTCTGTGCAAAAATTGATGCGATGCAGAGAGAGAAGACAGCAAGGATCAGAGAGAAGCAGCGAGCGAACGACTTTTTCATGGCGCTAGCTTATATGATGCCCACAGTTCGTGCAATCACGTTCTTCAGTCCGTCAGCACGGAACTGGATGTCTTTGTCGGCAATTTTGTAGTCTGGCTTTCGGCCCTCACAGATGAAGAAAAAGCCGAAATGTAATGAAGTATAGGAACAGCAGCGGGAAGCTTGACCGACGGCTTTGTGCTGACAAAAGCGATCATTGTGAAACCTTAAACGGAATTTTGCTCGGGCTGCGATGAAAACGTGCCAATCTGCCAAAGAGCACAATATCAAAGCAGTAGCTTGGCCCTAGAGAACAAATTCTTGCCCCCATTTATACAATTCAGCAATGATAGGTTCCAGCTTCTTGCCTTTGTCGGTCAGAGAATATTTGACTGTCGGCGGGACGGTGGCGAACACTTCTCTGATGACAATTCCGTTCTCCTCCATATTTTTTAATTCTTTCACCAACATTCGGGTATTGATGTTTGGAATGCTCCGCTCCAATTCCATGAACCGCATCGTGCCGCTTAATAGTGTATAGATAATCGGAATGGCCCATTTACCGCCCAAAATGTCCAAAACGTCCTTTAGAAAGCACTTTTGTTCTGTTTCGTTTGATTTTTTTTTGCTCATAGACTCCTTATTTTATTGAATACTTTACTTTATGTTACTGCTCTAGTTTAGGAGAGTTATTTGCAAAAGTAAAGCATTGCGAGTATATTTATTACAAGTAACAATGGAGCAATGAAAATGAGATTATTAGAAACAATAAAAGTAGGAAATCAGACGCTTAAAAACAGAATGGTAATGGCGGCAATGACCAGAAGCCGGGCGGATGTGAAGGGCATCGTCGGTGATTTAACCGTTCAGTATTACACACAGCGAGCAAGTGCGGGATTGATCCTGACGGAAGCAACCAACATTTCGGAACAGGCTTTTGGCAGTCCGTTGACACCCGGAATTTACACGCCGGAACAAATTGAAGCGTGGAAAAAAGTAACCAAATCGGTTCACGAAAAAGGTGGAACCATCTTTGCCCAACTTTGGCACACGGGTCGTGTCGCTCATTCGGTTGACCGTAACGGCAGATTGCCCGTTGCTCCGTCGGCAATCGCAATTAGCGGAATGCAGCATTTTACATCGCAAGGAATGAAAGATTTTGAAACGCCGCACGCTTTGACCGTTGACGAAATCAAACAAATCGTCAAAGACTACGGACAAGCGGCAAAAAATGCGATCGACGCGGGTTTTGACGGAGTGGAACTTCACGCAGCAAACGGCTATTTGCCGAATCAATTTCTGGCGGAAAGTGCCAATCAAAGAACTGATGAATACGGCGGAAGCATCGAAAAAAACAGCCGATTCATTTTGGAAGTGATGCGGGAATTGATCCAAACTGTCGGCGGCGATAAAGTCGGCATCAAAATTTCGCCTTTACACCCCTACGCAGGAATTGCATTGGACGATCCGATTGCCACTTTCACATACTTGATTCAGGAACTCAACAAACTGGATTTGGCGTTTGTCGAGTTGATGAAAAGAGTGCCGATGTTTCCATTGTTAGATCACTACCCGAAAGACGATGAAATCGAATTGTTCGGCAAATTGGTCGAGCATACGCTGATCGCAAATACGGCTTACAACCAAGAAACCGCCGAAGCCGAATTAGAAAAAGGCATCGCCCAACTCATTTCTTTCGGCTCAACATTCTTGGCTAATCCCGATCTGCCGAAACGATTTGAATTAAATGCCGAACTAAACCAGCCCGATAAAGCGACAATGTTCGGCGGTGGCGAAAAGGGTTATGTTGATTATCCGTTTCTCGCCTAAAAGAGAAGAAATTTAGCAGCCCGAAATGGCGGAAAAGGCGACGGGATGTGCGGGTTTAACAGTTGATGACAAATCAAATAGAACGAAACAAAGAAGCCGTCGTGGCGTTCTACGATCTGATGTTCAATCGATCGAACCCGCGCGAGGCGGTCGAGAAATATGTCGGCGATGCTTATATTCAGCATAACCCGGGCGTAGGCGACGGGAAGGAAGCGTTTATCGAGTATTTCGAGCGTATGGCCCGCGAGTTTCCGGGCAAGCGTGTCGAGTTCAAACGCGTGATCGCCGAAAACGAGTACGTGGTTCTCCATTGTCACCAAACATGGCCAGGCCTGCCAGATTATGCGGGAATCGACATATTCAAACTTGATGAAAACGGAAAGGTGATCGAACACTGGGACGTGCTTCAAACTGTCCCTGAATCAGCCGAGAACGTGAATGGAATGTTCTAGCCTGCGAAAAAGCATCAAAGATTGTTTCGCAGATCGGCGATGTGTTGTCGAGGAGGTGAGCCGAAGTGCTTTTTGTACTCGCGGTTGAAATAGGACGGGTCACCGTATCCGACTCGCACGCCCGCACTGGCGGCGTCAAGATCCTCACCGAGCATAAGTCGCCGAGCTTCCTGCAGACGCAATTGCTTCTGGAACTGGATAGGGCTCATCGAGGTAACGCTCTTGAAGTGATGATGAAAACCGGAAACACTCATGCCTAGCCGACGAGCGATGTCCTCAATGTTCAGCGGCTGACTGATATTTTCGCGGACCTCTTTGATGCCTCTCGAGATCCGTCGCGAATGATCTTGTTCGGCGGTTAGGTGTCGCAGTCGGGCTCCTTGGCCCTCAAGCAGCAAGCGGAAGATGATCTCTTTGAGGATCAAGGGACTCAGCGCCTTGATGTCGTTCGGCCGATCGAGCAGACGGACCATTCTAACGACCGCATCCAGCAGGTCGTCGTCGATCGGGTGGACATTCATCGCCCTTGCGGCCGAATCACCTTTGCGTGTTTCGATCCCGGATTCGAGTGTGAAGGATGTGACGAGTGCAGGGTCAAGGTAAAGCCGAAGACCGAGGTACGGTCGATCCTTTGATGCTTCGACGATTCGGCCGAGGGCAGGTAAACCTACAGTCGTGATCAGGTAGTGGCCCGGGTCATAACGCAGGACTTCGTCACCGATCTGAATCTCCTTGGTGCCTTGAGCGATAACGCAAAAGGCAGGTTCCATCACCGAGAAAACCGTTTTGTCAGCAACCGACGATCGAAAGAGAACAAGACCCGGCAAGGCCTCGACATAGCCGTCCTGCGGAAGTGCTCGAGATATCCGCTCGATAAGTTCCGTCTTACTAAGCTCAGAGCTTTGTTTATCAAATGTCCGTGTTTGAATGCTCATGAACACAACTTAGCCCGTGGCGGAGCGGCAATCAAGACCTTTTTCAGGATTTTGCAGTATAGTCCAATATTCTTCGAGAATCCTCATAGTCACGGTAATCGAATTCTATGAAGCGACCATTCCTGAAGCCGTGCTGTATTGGGGCGGGAGTTTCGTTCGAAGGTTTGCGATATCGTGCTGAGGCGGAGCCCCGAAGAGTTTTTTATAATCGCGGCTGAAATACGACGCGTCTTCATAGCCGACGCTGAAGCCGGCCGTAGCTGCATCCATTTCTTCGGCGAGCATCGCGCGCCGAGCTTCCTGAAGCCGCATCTGTTTTTGGAATTGCAAGGGGCTCAATGAGGTGACCGATTTGAAGTGATGGTGGAATCCGGAAACGCTCATTCCCACCTCGCGGGCGATCGCTTCGATCTTTAACGGTTCCCGGAAACGCTCCCGTAGGAACCCAACAGCCTCCGAGATACGTTGCGTCTCGCCAGCGGAGGTGATCAGATGACCGAGACGTGCGGCCTGCCCGCTCGCGAGCAGCCGATACACGATCTCACGTACAGCGAGGGGAGCAAGAAGTCTTCGCTCGTCCGGAGAGTCGCCCAACCGCACCAACCTAACCACTGCGTCCAGCAATTCGGCGTCGATCGCTTGGACATCGATCGCCTTCACATCCGTCCCGTTATTACAAGGGTCGGGGTCCGACTCCAACAAAACCGCAGCAACTATGGCCGGATCGAGATTCAACCGAAGCCCGAAATATGGCTCATCCTCTGACGCTTTGTCCACGTGGAAAACGACCGGCAGATCGACCGTGAAGACCAAATAATGACCCGGATCGTAGTTGTAAACCTCATTGCCCAGGAGCGCGCGTTTGCTTCCCTGAACGACAAAGCAGAGGCAGGGTTTATATATGGGCCGTGTTGACTCCGTCGGCTTTGTCAGTCGGCTAAGGTAGAACCCCGGCGAGAATTCGACGATCCCGTCCTGAGGCAAAACACGCTCCATCCGCGTAAGCAGTTCTGCATTGAGCGACTGAATTCTCAGTCGTTCGATCTCTACACTCTGTTCAGCCATTTAGCTCGATTTTAGCCCTTTTCGTGGACAAATCAAGGATGCTTCTACTTTTCTTTTGCAGAATAGTTCAATGATTCAGCAGTTTTGTCATACCGCATGGCAGCAAATGGCTCTTAGAATCTGATTTATTGGTACGTGATTGGGTGGTTAGGTGCGCTAGTGATTGCGAGCTTTGGTGAAGGGAAACGGATCGATCATAAACTCCGACCCGAAGTGAATGGGACGGCCCGCTTCTCTAAGTACGTTGACCGAATTCAACTGGTTAGCGTAAGCAATCGCGAAACAAGACGAAAGGTGACATCCAAATGAAAATCGATCTATCAGGCAAGGTTGCCCTCATCACGGGAGCAGGCTCCGGAATGGGCTTGGCATCGACAGAGGCATTTTTGGAAGCCGGCGCATCGGTCGTGCTGTCCGGAAACCATTACGACAAGGTCAAAGAGCAGGCAGACCGTCTGTCCTCAAGGGGCAGAACGCTGGCCTTGCAATGCGATGTTTCCGATGAGGCGCAAGTCAAGGCATTGGTGGAGAACACGGTCAATCACTTCGGACGCATCGACGCCGCCTACAACAACGCCGGATGGCAGCCGCCATTTGCCTTCATCGCCGAAGCCAGCACCGAGGATTTCGACCGCGCGCACGGCATCAACCTCAAGGGCGTGTGGCTGTGCATGAAGTATCAAGTGCAGCAGATGCTCAAGCAAGGTGGTGGCGGCACCATCGTCAACTGCGCCTCGATCGGCTCGATCGACGGCGTAGCGGGCCGCACGAGCTACTGTTCGACCAAGCACGGCGTCATCGGCATGACCAAGAGCGCCGCGCTGGAATACGCGTCGAAGGGAATCCGCATCAATGCGGTGTGCCCCGGCGTGATCGACACGCCGATGGTCTCCACGATGATGACCGGCGAGGCGGATGTCTTGAACGCGCTGATCGACCAGGTGCCCATCAAGCGGCTGGGCCGGGCCGACGAGATCGCCCAGGCGGTGCTGTGGTTGTCCAGTGATGCTTCAAGCTTCGTTGTCGGGCATTCTCTGGTCGTAGATGGAGGGATAACGGTCCAATAGACTTGTTTAGCCGCGACATACTTATGTGATCGGTTACGAATTCAACACGGTCGGATCTGGAAAAAGACTCATCGTCGGACGATCTTGGTTGTAAGTACTTCGGATCGGGCTGAAAACCTTAGCGAACCTAGGGAGGTCTAGAATAAACTATGCGTGCAACAGTTATGTACAAGGCGGGAGATGTCCGGATCGAGAACGTGCCGGACGCTACGATAGTCGAGCCGACGGATGCCGTCGTCCGCGTTGCGCGGGCGTGCATCTGCGGGAGTGATCTTTGGCCGTATAAAGATCTGGATGCGTCTGAGCCGCCGCGCGTGATGGGACACGAGGCGATCGGGGTTGTTGATGACGTCGGTTCCGCTGTCGAAAACCTTAGACGAGGTGATTTCGTGATAATGCCGTTCGCTTTTTCGGACGGCACCTGCGAGCTCTGCCGGGAGGCTGTGAACACGTCATGTGTAAACGGCGGATTTTTCGGGAATCCGGTTATCGCAGGAGCGCAGGCTGAGGCCGTTCGTGTTCCGCAAGCTGACGGCACACTCTACAAAGTATCGGCCACGGATGATGCATCTCTTCTTGGATCCCTTCTGACGTTTTCGGATGTAATGGGCACGGGACATCATGCCGCCAGAGCCGCGAGGGTCGCAACCGGAAAGTCGGTCGCGGTTGTAGGAGACGGTGCGGTTGGGCTTTGCGGCGTGTTAGCTGCAAAGCGGCTCGGTGCCGAGCGGATCATCATCATGGGACGACACGCTGACCGTACTGAACTTGCGAAAGAATTTGGTGCGACGGATGTGGTAAGTTCCCGCGGTGAAGAAGCTGTCGAACAAGTACGCGAGCTTACCAAGGGATTCGGTGTTCATTCGGTGCTTGAATGTGTCGGAAGCGAGCAGTCACTAGCTACATCAATGGATATCGTGCGTCCGGGAGGAGCGATCGGGCGTGTCGGAGTACCGCACTATGATGCCGTTCCCGCTGGGCGATCTTTCTACAGTAATGTCACAGTCGCCGGAGGCCCCGCACCTGTTCGGGCATACATCGAAGAGCTCTTGCCCGATGTGCTGGAAGGCACCATCGAACCTGGCCGCGTTTTCGACCGCGTCGTTGATCTCGATGGCGTACCTGACGGATATAAGGCAATGAATAACCGGGAATCGCTGAAGGTGATGGTAACTCCGTAGAACAGGTTTGAAGCTTATGAAATATACATTAAAGTTAGCGATCGCAGCTCTGCTATTGGGCTTTGCGGGCGCGTTATACGCCGAAACGAACGATATGAAAACGAATACGACCGAATCTAAAAATTTGACCGCGGCCGAAAGAAGCATCGTCGAGATCTCCGCTTTGACGGCGAAAGGCGATCTGGAGAAGCTAAAGACCGCGTTGAGCGTTGGCTTGGAAGCGGGATTGACCGTCAATGAGATCAAGGAAATTCTTGTGCAGATGTATGCCTACGCCGGTTTTCCGCGAAGTTTGAACGGAATCAATACTTTTCGCACCGTCTTGGACGAGAGAAAGGCCAAAGGAATAAAAGACAAAGAAGGAAAAGCTGCTACACCGGTCAGAGGCGGCGACAAGTATGAACGCGGTCGAAAGACCCTGGAAAAATTGACCGGACAGCCGCAAGTAAAACCCGCCCCGGGTTTCGGCGAATTTGCGCCGAGAATTGATAGTTTTTTGAAGGAGCATTTATTCGCGGACATTTTCGACAGCGAGGTTTTGAATCACCGCCAACGCGAAATCGCCACGATCTCGGCTCTGGCGGCGATGGATGGCGTGGCACCGCAACTCGGTTCTCATATCTCGATCGGAATGAATACCGGTTTGACCGAATCGCAGTTGAACGATCTGTTCATCGTAATTGAAAACTCGGTCGGTAAAAGTGCTGCGGACATTGGCCGCGGCGTATTGAACAATATTCTGAAAGGATCAACGGTCATGAAGGACACGGGCGATAAAACAGACAACACGATCTTCGGTCGAGGCGAAAAAGCACCGCAGCAAAATTTCACGGGAACGGTTTATGTCCAGCCGATGACGGCGAGAGACGCGAACAATAATTTTTCAATCGGCAACGTAACTTTCGAGCCGGGAGCAAGATCGAATTGGCATACGCATCCGGCGGGACAGACTCTGCTCGTTGTGGACGGAATCGGGCTTTATCAGGAAAAAGGCAAACCGATCAGAAAGCTCGTCAGAGGTGACATCGTTGTTTGCGACAAAGACATCGAACATTGGCACGGTGCCTCACCGCAAAGCCAAATGACGCACATTTCGATCGCAAATTTCAAAGACGGACAAAATGTTGTCTGGCTTGGGCCCGTCACAGATGAAGAATACAAAGCCGAAGTGAAATAGTTCATCAGCCGAGGTGGGTACAACTAGAGCTCGCGAGCGCCTAACGAAGATATAGGGTCAATGGCGCCAGGCATTGATAAGTTTGCCGTGAACGGCAATAGCTCGACGCGCGGATTGCCGCGCCTTGCATTCACGCAATTTGCAGAATAGTTCAATGATCCGCGAGCATTGTCATACCGCTCAAAATACGTCCGCCTCTAGAATCAAGATCATAGAGAGACCAAGCCGGGATCGGTACAGGCCTTCTTACCGGGACGATCGGGCTAGATGGTGTCGGAACAGCTACGGGAAAATTTATGAAGATCAGATTATTGTCAATGATTTTACTGCTCGGTTTCGCCGCTTGTTACGCACAAACGATCAGGCAAAACGAAGCCGCTAAACCGCCCGACAAAGATAAGGTTCTGATCGTTTATCTTTCCCGCACACGCAATACCGAAGCGGTTGCCAACATGATCCAGAAAGAGGTCGGCGGCGATCTGGTGGCGTTGGAGTTGGAAAGGCCCTATCCCAAAGAGTACAGAGCGATCGTTGAGCAAGTAGCAAAGGAAAACGAATCAGGTTACTTGCCGCCACTGAAAACGAAGATCGAGAATATCGGGAAATACGACACGATCTTTCTCGGTTTTCCGACTTGGGGAATGCAGCTTCCGCCGCCGATGAAAAGTTTTTTGCGTCAGTATGATCTGAGCGGAAAAACGATAATCCCTTTCAATACCAATGCCGGTTATGGAGTGGGCAGCAGCCTTCAAACAGTAAAAGAACTTTGTCCGAATTCGACGGTTTTGGAAGGCTTTGAAATTAAAGGCGGGATCGAACGAGACGGCGTTTTGTTCGTGATGGAAGGCGAAAAGGCGCGTGAAGCACGAACTAAAGCTAAAGAGTGGCTGCAAAAGATCGGGTTACTGAAGCAGGGTAAATGAAAATTATGAAAAAGAATAACGAAACAATTAAATCTGAGATTCAAGAAAACGAGGGCGTTAGTCGGCGGAGTTTTATCGCCAAGACGATCGTTGCCGCTGGTTCGCTCGCCGTTGCGGCTTCTCAAAATCAGGTTGATGCTCAAACCGGAACGGGAAAGACTGATGCGAAAACGACTGCTGATCCGGCGATCGGACGAAGAAAGTTAGGCAAATTGGAGGTGTCGGCGATTGGCATTGGCGTCCAGAACATGCATCGAAAGTACGACACGACAGTGCCGCATCGTCCCGAAATGATCGCGATCTTACGTGCGGCTTATGACCGCGGCATAACGTTCTTCGACTGTGCCGAGGCGTATGGGCCGTGGGAGAACGAGCGCATCTTGGGCGAAGCAATACAGCCATTTAGAAACAAGGTTAGGATCACCACGAAATACGGCTGGAACATAGATCAGGAAACGGGCCGACGACTGCCGGGATTGAACAGCAAGCCGGATCACATCAAGCGAGTCGTGGAAAACTCGCTCAAGCGACTGCGAACAGACCGCATCGATCTGCTCTATCAACATAGAGTCGATCCTGAAGTTCCGATCGAGGATGTCGCCGGTGCGATCAAAGACCTGATGGATCAGGGCAAGGTTTTGCATTGGGGATTATCGGAACCGGGGATCCAGACGATTCGCCGTGCTCACGCAACGCTGCCGCTGACCGCCATTCAGAACGAGTACTCGATGGCGACGCGTGATCCGGAGAAAGAAGTGATACCGCTTTGCGAAGAGTTGGGAATCGGCTTTGTCTGCTGGTGGCCGCTCGACTGTCAATTGCTGACCGGCTGGATCGATACAGAAACGCGATTTTCGCCCGGCGATCTTCGTGCGATGACACCGAGGTTCTCACCAGAGAGCGTTGCGGCCAACATGAAGCTCATCGATCTGATAAAGACGTGGGCCGAGCGTAAACAAGCAGCACCCGCGCAGATCGCCCTCGCATGGCTAATGGCGCAAAAGCCGTGGATCGTGCCCATTCCGGGAACGACCGTTATGCAGCACATGATCGAGAACAGCGATTCAGCCAACGTAAAGTTTACGTCCGCCGAGATCGCCGAGCTGAACACCGCCGTCCGGGCAATCGAGGTAAAAGGACAACGCCTGCCAACCGGCGTGCTGACATTTTCAGGAGTAGAAGCGCCGCTGAAAAAATAGGAGGAGAATAATGCAAACGCGAAAATTAGGAAAGTTGGAGGTTTCGGCTCTCGGTTTGGGCTGTATGGGAATGAGCTTCGGTCTTGGGCCGGCGGCGGATAAAACTGAGATGATCTCGCTAATTCGATCGGCCGTCGAGAAAGGCGTTACTTTCTTTGATACGGCGGAAGTCTATGGACCTTTTACGAATGAAAAATTGGTCGGCGAAGCTCTCGCTCCGGTGCGTGAAAAAGTTGTCATCGCCACAAAATTCGGCTTCAATATCGATGCCGACGGAACGCAGCATTCCGAAACGCCGCTCAACAGCCGGCCCGAGCATGTCAAACAGGCCGTCGAAGGATCGTTGAAAAGACTGCAGACCGATCACATCGACCTGCTCTATCAACACCGCGTAGATCCGAATGTCCCGATCGAAGACGTAGCAGGTGCGGTCAAGGAATTGATCGACGCGGGAAAAGTCAGACATTTCGGGCTTTCCGAAGCCGGAGTCGAGGTAATTCGCAAGGCACACGCCGTTCAACCCGTAACGGCCCTGCAAAGCGAATATTCTCTTTGGTGGCGTGAACCGGAAGCGGAAATTTTGCCGACGCTCGAAGAATTGGGCATCGGTTTCGTGCCGTTCAGCCCGCTTGGAAAGGGTTTTCTCACGGGAAAGATCGATGCAAATACGGCGTTCGATAGTACAGATTTCCGCAATTCCGTGCCGCGTTTTTCGGAAGAGAACCGCAAAGCCAATCAAGCATTGGTCGATCTGATCGCAAAGTTTGCCGCCGAAAAGAATGCGACGCCGGCACAGATCGCACTCGCTTGGGTGCTGGCTCAAAGATCCTGGATCGTGCCGATTCCCGGAACCACAAAACTGCATCGACTTGAAGAAAATCTCGGTGCGGTCGATGTCGTATTATCGGCCGAAGATCTACACGAACTGGACCGGCTGACATCACAGGTCAAGGTCATGGGAGCAAGATACGGCGAAGGTTCGCAAAAATTGGTCAATCGGTAAAATAATTCACATCGATTCTTCGGCGCTTAACGGTTTAATTGATGCGAGAAACCTGTCCGCTTCGGAAAATACAATCAGGACGCGAACTCGAATGGTTTGCGTCCTGTTCTTCTCGAAAATCCGACAAGGAAATCTTAGCGTGTCGTGTAGCCGCCGTTGGCGAAGATGGTTTGTCCGGTGATCCACCAACCTTCGCTTACCAAAAATCTGACGAGCGGCACAATGTCCTCGATGTCGGTCAAGCCGGTTTTTGAATATTTGCTCAGATCAGCCGCCCCGGAATGATAGGCGACCGCATCTTTTGACTCCTGACCGTAGAAAAACGGCGTGTCCATCGGACCCGGAGCGACTGCCGTCACGGAAATTCCTCTCGCTCCGAACTCTTTTGAAGCGGCACGGGTGAAATGTTCGACCGGAGCTTTGGCTCCCGCATAGACCGAATAAAAACCCGTAAACGCGGCAAGAAGCGAAGTTACGATCGTGCACAGTTTGCCGTTGTCGTTCAATTTGTTTCCGGCTTCCTGCATGAAGAAGAAGGCGGCTTTTGAATTGATGCCGAACATCGCGTCGTATTCGGCTTCGGTGATTTCGGCAAACGGTTTTTTCAAAACCATTCCCGTCGTGTTGACGGCAACGTCAACTCCGCCGAATGCCGCAATCGCTTCGTCGAACAATTTCGTGACATTCTTGGGCTTGGTCAAATCGCCTTGCACGGCAATCGCTTCCGCACCGAGTTGTTTGACTGCGGCAATCGTTTCGTCCGCTTCAGCCTTGGCCAAATCGCTGTGGTAATGGATCGCGATCGCCTTCGCACCGTTCTCCGCAAAATCGCGGGCAAGCAATCCGCCCAGGTTTTTTGCACCGCCGCCGATCAAAACTACTTTGTCTTTTAAATTGTGTATTGACATAAAATTATTTCTCCAATTCTATTTCGCGCTTTCAATCCGCATTTCCTTAATTGTGCCGCCATCGATCGTGAAAATAAACAAAGCTCGCACCGCTGTAAAAGTTACTTTTCCAGTCGGCAAAGACTCGATACTCGTCGCCGTTCTTTTCAACTCTGGTCGGAGTCATTTTGCCTTTCGCTCCGATAAATTCTTTATCGCTCCAGGTTTGGATCGATTCGTGTCCGACAAACTTTCGTCCCCAATCGTTGATAACACCTTCTTCTTTGTCGAAAAAAGAGAGAAATCTTTTGTCATCACCATCGTTAACCGCGTTGACAAAGTCTTCCAAAGCCTTCGGCAGGTTTATTGGATTCGAATTGCTCATATTGTACTGTCTCGCAGGTCGCAGCTTGCAGAATCGCAACGAGCGCCAGAATTAACGAAAGAACTTAATAACTGCTTGTTCGCCTCAATTCTAGCGGATAGAATGCAGACATGGCTTTCAAAATCTCCGACGAACTTTCAAATTCTCCGCAATTTGGCGGAGAAACGCCGCTGACGAAAACTTGGAAAGGCATCGAGCTAACGGTGGCGTTTGAGAACATCGAAAAACCGACGGTTTGGAAAATTCACGAAGGCCGACACGCTTTGATTGTGCATTTGGGCGGCACAATTGACACGATTGAAACCGAAATAAACCGCCGTACGTCAAAACTAAATCCGCCGACGGACGGCGAATTCTGGCTGATTCCCGCCGACTCCGAATACCTCACGTACACGCAAGGCGGGGCCGTCAGCTACGCCGAATTTTATTTCGATGTGAATTATCTGGAAGATCTTTTGGGCGAAAAAACGAGCAATTACAAACTCCTGCCGCACATCGGTCATTACGATAATTTTCTGTATCAAAACATCAAAGAACTCGTTTCGCTGACCGCCAAGAGCGACGACATTTCACAACTGCTCGGCGAAAATCTCAGCCAAGCCGTTTGTTTGTATCTGTTCGGCAACTACAACGCCCGCGAATTTGCGGCGCACGGCACGAAAACAAAATTCACGCCGCAGAAGTTTTCGCGGTTGCAGGAATTTATCCACGATAATTTGGCGGAAAAGATCACGCTCGAAAACCTAGCCGATATCGCCGATGTAACACAACACAATCTACTCCGAGTTTTCGGCAATTCCTTCGGCAAAACTCCGGCTCAATACATCATCGAACAACGCTTGCGAAAGGCTCGGTGGCTGTTGGCAAACACCAAAAAACACATCACCGACATCGCCCTCGAAACCGGATTTTCGAGCCACAGCCATCTGACTGCGACTTTCAAGAAAAATATACGAATTACGCCGCGGGAATTTCGACACTTACATAAAACCGAATCCTGTTCGATGAATGTTGGTCGTACGTTCCGACAAATCGGTACCAACCACTTCGGAAATCTTGCAGCCGTCAGATGAAGTCCTGACTGGAACAATAAATGCAAAGCATTTTCATCGAGTACGTTATTCTGATCCTGATCATTCTCGGTCTGGTCATGCTTGCGGACAAGCTGCAGATAGCCTATCCGATCGTGCTGGTAATTGGCGGGTTAGCGATCAGTTTTCTGGGCGACTTTTCCAACATCAGCATCGACCCTGACCTAGTATTCCTGATTCTGCTTCCTCCGCTTCTCTACGAAGCGGCGTGGCAGGTTTCATGGAAAGAGTTCTGGAAATGGCGTCGTGCCATCATGGCTTTCGCGTTTCCCGTAGTTGTCATCAATGCTACGGTCGTCGCTTTCCTCTCGAGCTGGCTGATTCCCGGATTTTCACTGGCTCTCGGATTCCTGCTGGGCGGGATCGTCTCGCCGCCGGATGCCGTTTCCGCAGCCACCATAATGCGCCGCGTTAAGGTGCCGAAGGCGATCGTCAGTATCGCCGAGGGCGAAAGCCTGCTCAACGATGCTTCGTCGCTTATCATCTTTCGATTTGCATTGGCGGCGATCATCACCGGACAGTTCTATTTCAGCGAAGCCGCAGTCAGCTTTGTGCTCGCCGTCGTGATGGGAGCGCTCATTGGCCTCTCGGTCGCGTTGGTCTTCTATACCGTCCACCGATGGCTCTCCACCACAAGCGGGATCGATGTTGTTCTGACGTTCATTGCGCCTTACTTCATGTACTACTTTGCCGAACACTTTCACTTTTCCGGAGTGTTGGCGGTCGTCAGCGGCGGGCTTCTTCTATCGAACCGTCGCGACAAGATGCTGAATTACCGGACTCGAATCGAGGGAGTTAACGTTTGGAACCATTTGGTCTTTGTCATAAATGGTCTGGTCTTCATGCTTATTGGGCTGCAGCTGCCTGCCATCATCCGCGGGCTCGGTCAGATCAGTCTTCTTACGGCGGCATGGTACGCGATCCTCATTTCGTTTGCGCTGATCGCTACGCGTCTTGCTTGTACATTGGGTGGTTCTGTCTTCACGACCTTTATGAGTCGCTTCATACAGGTTGCCGAAGCGCACCCCGGTTGGCGAAATCCGGTCATCACCGGTTGGGCCGGGATGCGTGGCGTGATCTCGCTCGCGATGGCTCTCTCTATTCCCTTGATGACCAATGAAGGTCAGCCGTTTCCGTACCGTGAACTGATCTTGTTCATCACCTTCGTTGTCATTCTCGCAACACTGGTCTTTCAGGGCCTGACATTGCCGTGGGTGATCCGCAAGGTCAAGCCGGACGATCGCTACGCAGCAATCCCGGAACGAACGCAGGAAGTCATAATGCAGAAAAAGGTAGCGCACGCGTCCCTGGAATTTCTGAATGAAACGTGCGCTGATGAAAGATCCGGGAACAAGCACATTGAAAATCTCTACAGTCGGCTGCAGCTTGATCTAAATTACTTTATACAAGAATGCACCAGGGAAACTGATGTGCGGGATGACTCGTTAGATAGATTTTATGGCATTTACTTGAAGATGCTCGATAGGCAGCGAAGACAGCTGAATGAAATGAATAGGCTGCACGAGTTCGACGAGGAACTGATCAGAAAATACCAGGCCCTGATCGATATCGAGGAATACAAGATCCACGAAAAACAATTACCGGAAGAGGCCTTGGAATAAACACGTTGACGGAGATCGACAGCCAACATGACATTCGCCGAGTTACTTGAGGTGGAATGATGGGGAAAGAGTCTTGGGCAAACTGTCGATGACCCTCAGATCACCGCAATAGGGGGCGAATAAATTTGGTGCGGACGAGAAGAATCGAACTTCCACTCTGTAACCAGAACAGGCTTCTGAGACCTGCGCGTCTACCAGTTCCGCCACGTCCGCACATTCGTTTACGGGCGAAGATTTGAGAATACAGGATTCGCGGCCTTTGGACAATTCCGGAAAGCGCGGGTGTAGGCAGAACGTGTCCCGCAGAGCCGCAAACTGGCCGGCAAGCTTGGAAAGTCCGAAGAAACTCCCGCAGAATAAGATGACTTTCTCCGCGTCTGATATATTGAAAGTGTGTTGGTCGCGGCAAAATGGTCAAGATACGCGGCCCGATCGACAGGCGTTGCTCCCGAGTCTAAACGAATATGCTTTCTTTGACCGTTTATCCGATCGTTTTTTTGGTGATCTGGATCGCATTTGCGGTCGTTGCGTCGCTCTTGATACTGCGTCTTGTGCTCACATACGCGGATCCGAATCCTTTCGGCAAGGTCGGAAAATTCGCATTTTTGATTCGCCGACGCACAGAGAAATGGGTCTATCCGGCAGCGCGTATGCTTGCGACGTACGGCGTTAACACGCGTTATGGACCGCTTATAACGCTACTGGTCGCATTGATCCTCGCATATTTTCTAACACAGGTGATCGCGAACACCTTCTTTGTCATCGACGGCCTGCTCCTCGGTCTTCTAAGAGGGAGCGCGAGCACCGTGATCGGGTTCGTCCTTTACGGCATACTCAGCATTCTGGTTCTCTTGATCTTTGTCAGATTTATCGCCTCCTGGTTCGTCTTTTCACGCGGGTCATTCCTTGGCTTCGTACGCCGCGTTACGGATCCTATACTCGTGCCTTTTCAACGCTGGATACCGCCGGTCGGGATGTTCGACCTGTCGGCGATGATCGTTTTGCTGATCATCTGGGTGCTGCAGTCGGTCGTTCTGCGTGTGTTCGTACGATAGAAGATGCTCGATATTAGAACCACTGCGGACGGAGTTGAATTCAAAGTTCGCGTTATTCCAAGAGCGTCAAAGACGGAGATCGTTGGAACGTTAGACGGTATCTTGAAAGTACGTGTGGCATCGCCGCCGGTCGAGGGAGCCGCCAATGCGGAATTAATAAAGTTCTTCGCTAAGTTGCTGGACATTGCGAAAAGCAACGTCGAGATCGTTTCAGGTCAAGCTTCGAAGGCAAAGCGGCTGCGGGTTACCGGAATAACTACCGCCGATCTCGAAGAGGCCACCGGCCGAAGCGGCGATGCCCGTTTGTCCGTAAGAAAATCGTCGTGATATATTTTCAGTTTCGATAAAACAGGCGGAAAGGGCTGTCTGAAATGGCGATGCGGTAAGAAAACGATCTTTTGAAACTTATCCTCAGGGACCTTCGCGAACTTTGCGGCCTTTGCGTTTACCTTCCGTTTTTAACGCAAAGGTCGCCAAGCAAAGACACCAAGTTCGCAAAGAATGGGATTCTTATTTAACAGCTTCGGCGATCTCGCTATATATATCAATACTGGTCAAAAAGGACGATTCGTAAATGTCAGGACATTCCAAATGGCACACAATTAAGCACAAGAAAGGTGCGCTCGACGCAAAACGCGGCAAGATCTTCACGAAGCTCATCAAGGAGATCACGGTCGCGGCCCGCACAGGCGGCAGCGGCGATGTCGATTCGAATGCGCGTCTTCGCAAGGTCGTCAACGACGCGAAAGGCCAGAATATGCCGAACGACACGATCGACCGCGCCATCAAACGCGGCACGGGCGAGCTCGAAGGCGTATCCTACGACGAGGTGATGTACGAGGGCTACGGCCCGAACGGCGTCGCCGTGATGGTCGAGGGCCTGACCGATAACCGCAATCGCACCGTCGCCGAAATTCGCCACATTTTCTCAAAGAACGGCGGCAATATGGGCGAATCCGGCTCGGTCGCTTGGATGTTCGACAAGAAGGGCTACATCGTCGTCGATAAGGCAGCAAAGAGCGAGGACGAGCTTTTCGAGATCGCGATCGAAGCTGGTGCCGACGATATGCAGGACGAAGGCGATGTCTTCGAGATATACACGGCTCCGGACGCCTTCGACACCGTGCTCGAAGCGATCAAGGCCGCCGGCATCGAACCGCAGGCCGCCGAGATCTCGCAAATTCCTCAGAACTACATAAAACTCGAAGGCGGCGACGCTAAGACCATGCTAAAACTCTACGACGCCCTCGACGACAACGACGACGTCCAAAAGGTTTACGCCAACTTCGACATCGACGAAAGCGAAATGGATTAGCCGCGGCTATTGGCACGGCCGCCAAATTCCAAGCCGGAGGCGGCTCGGCCGCCGACAATGGCTTCGCATAGCCACGTCGTTTACGGCGTGTTTAGGACGGAAAATGAATTCCCAGGAGGCGGCTCGGCCGCCGACTTCTCTCAGTCGCATGCTTTGCACGCTCCGGCAGAATATTGAGGAGAAGCTAACCACGAGCTGAAGTTCGTGGCAATTCAGCGGCCTTACCCTGGGCTATGATCTCGCGTCCCCTACGGGGACGAAACCTTCTTGGCTCCGTCGGAGCCGCACGTTTGTAGCAAGCCACAGCCAACCCACCTTCGGAGGCGGCTTTAGCCGCCGACAAAGGCTTCTGTCGCTCGCCAAAGCGAGCTCCGTGATATTCGGGGCGCCAAACGGGCAGGCCCGGTTGCGTTCTTTGCAAAACTTGGGGATCTGTGTCCCAAGAACCCAGCCCGCACTGCCAAAGGGCAAGCCAAAAACACGTTCAAAGTTCAAGGTTCAAAGACACTCCGCACTCCGCGTTTCGAATTCGTGCCGCCTCTTCGCCAAACGCCATAAAATCCCTGCGGTTCACAACCACCCACACATGTTAGCCCTAATGAGCAGCCTCACGGATCACAATAAGTCTCTGTCTGATTTCCGACAGGTCTGTCGTGTAAAGAAAAGTCTCGCGTCCATCATCGAATCTACTATAGGAAGCTTCCTTATACCGGCCATAATATTTGGAGAAGCGACTATCCTCGCCATCTTTCAGGAGTTCTCGTTCTTCCGGGGTTTCGACGGCGTTGAGATTCGTATGGACCTTGACCTCTAAGGCGACAGGTGAGGGAAACCGCTGGCCAATCCAACAAAAGACCGTTCGCAAGTCTCTTTCATTAATGTTCGATTCGTTCATGAATATTTCGATCTCTCGAATACCCGTAGGTCCGATCTCGTTGTAGACGATTATGTAGCGAATAGGAGTATGGTACCGAAGTTCGTCCTTTTCGGAGAGATTGCCCAACGTTTTCAACTCCGAAGCAGACCGTACAGGGCATACGCCTTTGGTGGTCTCAGCTCTCGCGGAGGTCTGCCCACTAGCCGATACCACACAAATCGCCGCAAAGACAACTGTTGTCAGAATGAAAATCTGTTGTTTCATAGCTACTCACTATTCTCGAAAGGTCGAGTTGAAAAAGTTTGAAATGCTCTGACGCCGGCCTTCGCCATCGGAAATTACGGTTGGATGGCCTCGGTCCGAGCTTTCACGGACTTCCCAACGATGGCTATATCTGGGAATCTAGAAGAATTTTCCGCATTCGCGTCATTCCGATAGAGAACCACAATTCGATCCTTCGGGATTCCGTTCGCAATTAGTTGGGATTGGGCCGATCTCAAGTTTATTGTAAGCGTGGGGTTCGGATCTTTCGACACTTGGAAGACTATTAAGGAGCATCGTTTTGATTCCGCAACTGCAGATGCCTCTTTAATGATTTCGAGAAAATTGGCGGGCGTGACGGCCTCGCTAATAAGACCCTGGAACCAATCATCTTTCGAAACAACACTTTGCATGAATAGATCGCTCGCTTTGTAGGACTCTCTAAATTTCGGGATTGAGTCGGTATTCTCTGCAAACCATACTTCGATGGTTCCTTCACCGGAAGCTCGGTTGCAATCTTTCGGTGAAGTGCGCAAGAGGATTACGTGTTCCGTGTCATTACCGATTTTTTGCGCGACCCACAACGGGTCGTATGAGGCCGCGGCGAGTGCAATCGGTAGAGGTTGGCTTGAGCAAATCCGCAAGACTATAGCGTCGGCCTTAGTTCTACGGCTCGAGCGGGCCATCTCGCGAAACCGATAAACGTTCTCAGCCACGTCTTCGTCTCCACGACTGATAGAGCCAAGATAGTGCGGCCCGTTCGGGTTCTGTCCGAATGTCGGTATCACGACGAACAGCAATAATCCGAGGCCAAAATAAAATTTACCTACTTTGCTAAACACCCCACTTATTTACACATTACTGGGCTTGTAAAGAACGATCTCTTTAGGCGTGACCGTTTTCTCCGGAATCGAATTCCGAATATCTGCCGTATCGGATCGCGGCTCGGGCTTTGGCTTTGGCGGCTTCGGTTTCGCGGTCGCGGGGTGCGGCGGTGGTAACGAGCGAGTTGAGCATTTCCTGTGCGGCGGCCGCGACGCGTTCGACGGCAAGGTCGAAAGCCTCTTCGTTCGCCTTCGAAGGCTTGTTCATCCCCGACAGCTTTCGCACGAACTGCAGAGCCGATGCGTTCACCTCGCTGCTCGTCGCCAGCGGATCGAAATTATAAAGCGTCTTGATATTCCTGCACATAAGCCGGACCTCTCACTGCTGTCTTGGGTACCACTCGCGTTGGATCACGCCGTCCGCGATCTCATAGATCACGGTTCCGAAGAACTCAATGGGTTTGCCGTCCGCGGTGCCGCTGATCTTTTCCTTATCGATAACGAATTTGCCGTCAACGATGCGGCTGACGATCTCGACCTTGAGTTTCATATTCGGTTCGAGTACGCGTGCGAACTTCTTTCGGATCGCATCGTGTCCTTTTAGAATGACCTCGCCGCTCGGCAGCGCGTATGCGGTCGATTCCGGGCTGTATGCCTTTAAGATTCCTTCGATGTCGCGGGCGTTGTAAGCATCGACGAGGCTTTGGACGACCTGCTCGGGTGTCTTCTGGATGGTCTGCGTAGCCTGAGCGGTCTGCCCGGAGACGGCAATGCCCGTGAATAGCAAAAATGCGGCAAACGCCGCGAGCCGTGTCATTGCTCTCATTCGTTTTTCAACTCTCCTCATATCTTGTTCGATGTTATCCAATCCCTCGTTGTGCGTGCCATCTCGGCGAAGACATCTTCATCAGAGGCACGCGTCCTCTTCAAGACCTTGTAACTGTGATCGGCGGTGTCGATCGTGTGAAGCGTAGCGTGGCCGCCGAGGTTTTGGATCACGGGGCGGAACAGATCGAGATCATTCAGCGCGTCGCGCGTGCCCGAAAGAAAGAGCATCGGAATTTTTATCGAGCTCAAATGGGTGGCACGCGTGTCGTCAGGCCGATTCGGCGCGTGCAGCGGAAACGAGAAGAGAACGAGTGCTTTGACGCCGTCGAGCGGCTCTTGCGATTGCGCCGTCGTCGTCATTCGCCCGCCGAATGAATGTCCGCCGGCAAGCAGCGTGAGTTTCGGTTCGAGCCTTCCGGCTTCGGCGACCGCGGCGCGCACCGTCGCCGTCGCGACCTTCGGCGAATCGACGCCGCCGCGGCCATTCTCTTTGAAAGGAAAGTTGTAGCGGAACGTCGCTATCTGCCTTTCGGCAAGAGCCTCGGCGATCTTCTGCATCGACGCGTGCCGCATGTCCGCACCCGCACCATGCCCGAGCACAAGCAGATGCGTCGCCCCCGCGGGCCGCATCAAAATCGCCGACACCCCACCCTTTTCGGGAGATGCTGTAAATCTTGTTTCAGAACTACTCACCTGTTAATCGACGATATGCCAATTCAAAAAGTGGCTGGAAGTCGCCAACCTGCGTTTTTCCTGGCTCGATGTTGAAATTAGCTTCTTTCCATTGCGACTCATATTTTGTCATTTTAAATCCGCTACTCTTAACCTCGATCTCAGATAACTTGAAAAAGAATGCAAAAGTCTTAGTGCCAATGAACTTTATCCCGAAAGCAATGCGAAAACCAGCCTTAAAACTACAGTAATGCTTGTTATACTTAGTTTCGAGATTCCATCCATTTTGAGCAATCAATTTTTCGACGCGCCGAACATAACGAAGGAATTCTTGAGCACTCGTCTTGTTGTATTCATGCATGTAGAATTCCGCATCGTAAGTTTCCAAGCCTTTTACTGGACGCGTCCGGCCCTTTCGTTCTTCGGGTTCCAATCGATTAACCAAGAGTAGTGTGTCTCCGCCCTCAACCCATCGTTTGGCTTCTATCAGGTCGACTTGATAGTTAATTTTGTCAACGATCGCTAGTGTCGAACGAAGTATTGTTGGGGCTATCACGATTATGCGAACATTGAATTCCTCCCAGCTGACGGAGATATCGTCTGGCTTATTTTCGCATTCCAACCACAGGGATTTTATTGAATCTGGATTGGTCTCTGCCCAAAACGCATATTCCAATACCTGTGGAATGATTGAGGCATCAACCGTTACATTTTTCATTTCAATAATGCAAATATTGCCGTCACTGTCGATGCCGATAATGTCTGGTATTCCTGCCTTCCCGCCGCCACGAATCTGTCGTTTTAGCAGAAAGATGTCTTCTAGAATTTCCCGCGTGTTGAAAACAAGCGTTTCAAACTCTTCTTCGGTCTTGAATGGGGTCGAAACCAGACTTTTAGTACCGTCTTTCGTCTTCCAAAATAGATTCGCCATTCATCCTCCCATTCTTCGTGATTTTTCCTTTAGCGTCGCGTCGAGCGTGATCTCGGCGGCGGCCAGCACCTTTGAGACCGGACAATTCGCCTTTGCGGTTTCGGCGATGGTCTGGAACTCTTCGTTAGAGATGCCCGGCACTTCCGCGACGGTTACGAGTTCGATCTTCGGGATCGCAAAGCCCTCGCCTTGCTTTTCGATATATACGCTCGCCTTTGTCTCGATGCTCTTTGGCGTAAAGCCGGATTTGCCGAGGATCAGCGAGAACGCCATCGAAAAACAGCCTGCGTGTGCCGCAGCGATCAATTCCTCAGGGTTCGTGGCCTTCGTGTCGTCGCCAAAACGCGAGTTGAAAGAATACGGCCCCGCGAATGCACCGCTGCCGAGCTTTACCTCGCCGCTGCCTTCTGAGACACTGCCGTTCCACTTTGCTTCTGATGTTCGTTTGATAGACATAAGTTATTTACTCCTATGTCTCTAGGATACTCCTCGGACGGGCAGTTGGTAAGCGGACCGACCGACGCTGCGGGTAAGATCAAGGCCGGTTTCAAGTGTTTCTATTTGTGAAAATTCTTCTTCAAGCCCTGCCAGACCTCGCCGTATTCGTGTTGGAGTTTTGAAGTTTCCATCGCAAAGCGCGTCGGGCGGATGATGTAGCGAGATTCGAACATAAAGGCCATCGTGCCTTCGAGTTTCTGCGGTTTGAGGTCAGCGTTCGAGGCTTTTTCGAAGGCGTCGAGGTCGGGGCCGTGCGCCGACATCTGATTGTGGAGCGAACCGCCGCCGGGTACGAAACCTTCTTCCTTCGCGTCATAGGCTCCGTAGATGAGGCCCATATACTCGCTCATCGTGTTGCGGTGATACCACGGCGGACGGAAAGTGTCTTCGGCGACGAGCCATCGTTCGGGGAAGATCGCAAAATCGCAATTCGCAACGCCCGGTTCGCCCGAGGGAGAAGTAAGTACGGTGAAAATGGATGGATCCGGATGATCATAGGAGATCGAACCGATCGTGTTGAAGCGGCGAAGGTCGTAGCGATACGGCACGTTGCTGCCGTGCCATGCGACGACATCGAGCGGCGAATGTCCGCTCGTACACGACCACAGTTGACCGCCGAATTTCGCAACGATCTCGCACTCGCCGTCCTTGTCTTCGAACCAGGCGACCGGAGTTTCGAAATCACGCGCATTCGCCAGACAGTTCGCGCCGATCGGCCCGAGCTCCGGCAGGCGAAACTGCGACCCGTAATTCTCGCAGATATAGCCCCGAGCAACCGAGCTCCCCTCCTTACGAAGGAGGGATGTCGGCGTTTCGCCGACGGGGTGGTTCTCTTTAGCGAGTTCCACCCTAAACCTCAACCCACGCGGAATACAGCATATCTCGCCGGGCGACACCGCTAACGCGCCAAGTTCGGTATAGATCGTCAGACCGCCCATCTCGGGAACGATGAGCATCTCGCCGTCGGCGTTGTAGAAATAGCGGTCGCCCATCCCTTTGTTAAAGGCATAAATATGCACCGCGATGCCGACTTGGCCAAAGCTGTCGCCGTTGCCCGCGATCGTGGTGATGCCGTCAACAAAATCTGTCGGTTCGCTTGGAATGGGAAGCGGATCCCAACGGAGTTGATTCGGCGTAGTCACAACCTCGTCAAAGGGCGTCGAACGGAACAAGGACGCTTTCGCCTCGCCGTGAACCTCTGAATACGGCACGAAAGGCTTATGCAGAACACTCGGACGGATCCGATATTTCCAAGTGCGTCGATTCTGCGCTCGCGGCACCGTAAACGCCGTCCCCGAAAACTGCTCGGCATAAAGCCCGAGCGGCGCCTTCTGCGGCGAATTTCGCCCAACCGGCAAAGCACCCTCAACCGCTTCGGTCGCAAACTCGTTTCCAAATCCTGTTTGATATTTCAGATCCATAGCAAAGAATTTTGCCACGGAACATATGAACAATACGAATCAGGAATGACATTCATTGTACCTCGGTTAGGCCTCCAGCCGCATTTTGCAGTTGTCTATTCCGGGGCCGAAGCCGTTTGGTGTGTGTTCGACGAGGCGGAAGCCGAATTTTTCGTAGAAGCCTTGCGTATGCTGCGATGTTCCGATGGTCAATGGAACGCGGCCGTATTTTTCGCGCGCGAGGTCTATGCGAAATCGGGTAAGTACCTTACCCAGGCCCGTGCCTAGATGATCTTTGCGGACCATTCCCCAGCAGAGCGAAACCGTTGGCGGGTCGAGATCGTTGAACGCGATCCCGCCGGATGCGACGACCTCACCGTTCGACTCCAACACGTAGTAATCAGCAGCGTGATCGCGCAGAAAATCGTATAAGCCCGGCTCCTCGGACGGGCTGAAATACTTCGGGATATTCGATCGGAAAACCGCAACGACCGCATCCAGATCATTAGGGCGGTACAAAGAAAGCTTCACAAACACCTCAGTTTCGGAAATTTCGGCCGAGACAACCAAAGATGTTAGCATCGATCACCGCGAGAAACGATGGATAAAAAAAGCCCTGCCCCGAGGGGCAAGGCTTCGTACGACCTTAAAGTTTCGGCGCTCTTATAGGTTGCCTCGACGACGTTGTTCTTCTTCTATAGAAACAAACAGCGCCTTAAAGTTGCCTTTGCCAAAGCCTTTGCAGCCTTTTCGCTGGAGGATCTCGAAGAAGACGGTCGGGCGGTCTTCGACCGGTTTTGTGAATATCTGGAGCAGATAGCCTTCGTCGTCGCGATCGACAAGGATGCCGAGGCGTTTTAGGTCTTCGATGTCCTCGTCGATCTCGCCTACGCGTTTCGGAATCTCGTCATAATACGTGTCGGGAACCCGCAGGAACTCGATTCCGTTCTCCTGCAGTTTGCCGACGGTGTGAAGAATGTCGCGGCAAAGAAGCGCGATGTGCTGAGCACCGGCCGATCGGTAAAAATCGATATATTCCTGTATCTGCGACTTGCCGCCCTTTCCTTCGGCAGGTTCGTTGATAGGGAACTTGATATTGTGCTGGCCGTCGCTCATCACGATCGACATCAGGGCCGAATACTCGGTCGAGATGTCCTTGTCATCGAACGTGATGTAGCGGTGAAAGCCCATCACATCGCGATAGAAATCGCACCATTCGTTCATCTTCCCCAACTCGACGTTTCCGACGATGTGATCGACGAGCATTATGCCGGTCGCATCGCCTTCGACCTTATGTTCGATAAAGCCGGGAAGGAACGGCCCGGAATACAAGTAGCTCCCATCCTTACGAAGGAGGGGTGTCGCCGCATCGGCGACGGGGTGGTTCTCCGTACCATTACCATTAGAGCCGGATTTCCGACCATCACTATACGAGATGAGCGAGTGGATCGTGTCGCCGTACGTTCCGATCGCCGCATGGCGGACAGAGCCGTTATCGTCCGCAAGATCGCGTGGTTCGACGACCGGACGAGCTCCGCGTTTTACCGCCTCATTAAAGGCGTGGTCGGCATCCTCGACGTAGAACGCGATGTCCTTTACGCCGTCTCCGTGCTGTTTGATATGCTCTGCAGCCGGGTGCTCCGGCCCCATCGGCGTCGTCAAGACGAAATTGATATTCGTCTGCCGCATCAAATAGCTCGTCGTCTCGCGGTTGCCGGTCTCAAGACCCGAATAGGCCGCACGCGAAAACCCGAACGCCTTCCGATAATAGAACTCGGCCTGCTTCGCATTGCCGACATAAAACTCAACGTGATGTATCTTCTTAAGCCCTAATGGATTCTTTTGTTCTGTCATGATCGCTTCTTCTTTCCCTGAATATATCCTATCTGTTTTTGTGGTTTCGGCGTCGGGTTCAGCATTGCCCACACCATCTGCTTCGCATTGCGGCCGTAAAACTAAACGTGATGTATCTTCTATATCCTAAGCGGATCCTTCTATTAATATTCCGCTCCTGCGGAGCTTGAAATCATTAGTCTTTGACCTGTTCTTTAGATCCATCCGTTCGTGCAGAATTCTCACGACTTCGATCTCTTTATTTGAGATCTGTTGATAAAAGATAATGTGCTTCCCGACGCCGTAACCTAAGAGGCCGTCGCTTATATCATCAAATTTTCTTCCGCTCACTTTACCTTTTGCCAATTCTTTGCACGCGGTTTTGATCATTCCGTAGTATTTGTCCGCCTGACTTTCTGACCATGTTGATTCCGTATAATTCCAAATATCGCTAAGGTCATCAATTGCTTTTTGCCTCAGGATAGATCTAGCCATTCTTCCGTTTTTGGGCCTTTAATCCTGCAAGATGTTCGTCAAGATCAAAGCTCTCGACCCTCGGGCTGTTCAACCCTTCGAGAATTGCATTTCTAAGGGCGGCCGCCCTGCTTTCTTCGTCTTCCAACAGGCGAAGCCCGGCGCGTATAACTTCGCTGATATTCTTGTACCTGCCCGCCGACACCTGTTCGCTGACAAACTGATCAAAATAAGTTCCAAGTGATACAGAAGTGTTTCTATTCATGCTCATCCTCCATATCCAAAGTTACCAAAAATTGGTAACTCCTTCAATCCCTGCACGGTCGAGTTGCAGGTCGATCATTATCTTGAACCGTAGTAACTGTCCGCCAATACTTCCTTAAAGTCCGCGAGGAATTTTTCCTTTCCCGGCTTAGCTTTCGGCCAGACCATATCGAAATACTCCCAAGCGAGCTTTTCGTGGCCCGTAAAGATCAGGTCGATCATCTCGCTCCAGAATGCATCTTCGAAATCCATCGACGGCTCCGTGTAGGGATCGTTCGAGATCTTCTTACGGGCCGCAGCGGCCTTTTTTTTCAGAACGGCCATGCTCGGCGCCGGCTTTTTCATCAGGGCAAAATTCGGTTTCGCGACGCCGTCTTTGAATTCGAGGATGACGGACGGCATCGGCGACCCCGCGAACGACATATTCCAGTACGCCCACGCGTTATCTGCCGTTTCAAAACGCAATCCGCCCGCAGAGGCTTTGCCGATCGGCATCATTCCGGCGTTGCCGGTATCGACCTCGCGAATCGCGACCGGACCGCTCTTCGGAAGTTCGATGAAATAATACGTCGTACAGCAATGAGCTCCGCCGGAGTAATATTCGAGCATCACGTCCGGGTTGCCGTCGCCCGTCTTGTCCGGCGTATTGTTGATCAGAGCCGCAACGCGCCTTTCGGAAGCAGGTGCATTCTTTTCGACCGTTCCCGAGAATGAATATCCCATTATCGGCGAGCTGAAGTCGCTGTGAAGGAGGTTCTTCATCACACCGGCTTTCTTTACGATCACAAAGGAATCGCCGGGCGAGTCATCCGTATCCGGGACGTCCACAAGCTCGACCTTATAACCGGCGACGTTTCGCGAAGCCTTCAGCTTCCCCCGCGGCGGCATCGTGAAGGCATTGCGGTAGGTCAAAGAACCGCTCCGCTCCTTCTTGTCTTCTGCTCTCGGATCGAGAAAGAGTTTTATCGAATAGACGCCTGGCTTCGGAGCTACGAAATACGCGGACTTCAACCAGCCCGAATCGCCCTTCTGCTCGACCTTTCCCGAACTGTCCGCGATCTGGAAAAATATATCGCTGTCTTCACTTGCGGTCCATTTGAACTCGGCAAAACCATCCGCAGCGAGATCAACGCTGAAGGTTGCCGACCTGTCACCATCAACGCTGAATGGGACCGTCGTACCAGGAGCGAGCAGCGGGTCGGCCTCCTGCCCGAAGAGCGACGACGCAAAGACGACGCCCAATATCCCAACAAAGACCAATATAAAAAGTTTCTTCAACATCTCTTTTCTACAACTTAACTGCCAACTCCAGTTTGCCGCCGAGGCCGGACTCTACGATCTTGCGAAGCGTAGAAATGCGGACATCCTTGATATCATTCTCAACGCGCGAGATATACGCCTTGTTCGTCCCGGCCTTTTCGGCAAGCTCCTGCTGCGTCATTCCTTTCTTCTTGCGAGCTTCCTGGATCAAGAAGCCAAGCCTGAATTCCTCAAATCCGCGCTCTACGATCTCACGACGGACACTGCCTCGCTTGCCGAATTTCTCGTCAGCAAAATCGTCCAACGTTCTGATATTGTTATTTCTCGGCATAGTATTCCTCTCTGATCTTCAAGGCCAGCTTGATCTCATTCCGTGGCGTCTTTTGCGTTTTCTTTTGAAAGCCATTCATCAGAACAACGATATTTCCCTTATCGAAGAAGCAGAAGACTCGGTAAATGTTACTTCCTAGCTGAGTTCGCATTTCCAACAAACCATCGGTGCCGGGCAACGCCTTCAGATGCTCTCGCGGAAGCTTGGGAATGGTCTTCAGCAGCTTTATAGAATGGTAAAGTTTCTCCTGAACCTTTTTCGGCTGCTTATCAAAAAACTCATCAAAGTAGCGTTTGAAAAAGATAACCTCCCTAACGTCATTTCCCATACCCTAGTCTATCAAAAGTTGTCCGATAAGGCAACTATTTCCCGATACTTTCGATATACTTCCTCGTTACGTCCTTGAGCTCGGCATACGAGGGAATGACATAGAGGATCGGCTGCATATCGCTGTAATCGTAGGGCGTGTCGATGACCTTCTCGAGATCGAACGGACGACGTTCGACATTCTCGGAGAATGCGTTCTCGAGTTCTCCGAACGACGACAGAAGTCCCGCTCCGTAAGCCTTGATGCCGCCTTCGTGTTCTACCAGGCCGAATTCGACCGTGAACCAATAAAGCCGGCCAAGCTCCTCGATCTGCCGATCGGTCGCACGCTGAGCGCCCAAGCCGATAGACTGTGAGAATTCGGCAAAGTTCGGATTCGTGAACATCGGAATGTGTCCGATCGATTCGTGTACGACGTCGGGTTCGGGCGTGTAATCCGGCCGCGAATGATGGCGTATGTACTGCGTCGAGAGCATTACGCGGTAACCCAGCCACGAAAGGAAGCCGCGAGTCTCTACCAGTCCCTCGATCGGCGCAAGCCGAAAGCCGGTCAACTCCTTCAAGCGGCGATTCATCTCCGTCAACTGCGGTATCCGTTCGTTGGTGATACCGAGGTCGCGTTTTGCCTTTAAGTAGAAGGGTGACGCATGCTTTTCATGCAGCTCTTCTAAGCGCTTTGCAACGTATTGCCAGATCTCCTGCTCCTGCTCGGTGTAATCGACATCCGTAACCTCGCCAGTTTCGCGAAAGCGTTTAGCAAGGGATGCGATGTAGTCTCGTCGTTCGCGGTATTCGGGATCGTTTGCTCCCGGGTGATCGAGATGAAGCTCGTTGATGTTCTCAAACTTAAGGTCGCGAAATTCCGGGAGTTGTGTTGCTGTCGTCGCGGCGGCTGTCGAAGCAAAGTCGGCATCCGTGGGCGTTGCGGCTGATTCGGTTAGGGCCATGGTCATTAGATTCCTCCCCGTGAGTTTGTGCCGCCCGAAACGATCCAAGCGGCGTTGTTTGTCCTAAATAATCTATTTTAATTGACCCCATCTGAAATTTGAATGGGAATTATGAGGCAAAGAGCCGGCTTTAACATATTTTGTTAGTAAACGAGTGGCGATTACCTTAGAATAGAAAGCGATGCTCGATGAGATCGACCAAAAGGTGCTTCGCATCCTTCAAGAAGACGCACGGACAAGCTACGCGGAGCTTGGCCGGCAGGTCGGCCTTACAACGCCCGCCGTCATCGAGCGCGTCCGCAAACTTGAGGATTCGAAGATCATCTGCGGCTATCGCGCCGAGGTCGATACCGCCCGAGTGGGCTTACCGATCCTCGCGTTCGTGAGGATGAGCATCACGGGCGTCGATTACAGCCACATCATCGAGGTCGCAGAAAGCTCGAACGAGGTTCTCGAATGTCATCGCGGCACGGGTGAAGATTCGTTCATTATGAAGATCGCCGTCGCCTCCGTCGAACACCTGCAGGACGTGATCGACCGCCTCACGCCCTACGGCATCACCACAACGACGATAGTCCTCTCATCCCCGGTAAAACGCCGTACGGTGGAGTTGTCGGAGTTACCCGACGCCTTGGCTACCGCGAAGCTGTATCCCCAACGGGGCCCGTGATCCCCATTACGCTCGATCTTGGAGCGTTTTCGAGCGGCAGGATCATCGTCTGCTCGGCTGGCTTGCCCTCCGCGAGAAAGGTCCACTTGACCTCGATCGCGTTGTTCTCGGCATTGACGGGCAACACTGTTGCGAGGTCGGAACGCGTATTTTGAGAACCTTCGCCGAGATCTTGCTTTGCAAATACTTGCTCACCGCGTTTGACGTTCGCGACCTTGCCGTTCGCATCGCGCGTGATCGTCAGCGGACAGATCGCCAAATTCAGGGAGGGCATTCTTCCGACCGCAAGAAAGGCAATGGAAGCCTGCGTTGCACTCTTCCGCTGCGTGACGGACGCAAGAGCGTAATGGTCTGGCATGCTGCCGCCGTGCTCCTTTGCGATCTCCGCCCTCCAGGATTCATATGCCTGCACCGTCGCTCTATCTTGAGCGTTCACTGCTACGAAGGCACCAAGGACAACGGCCGCCAAAACGATTACTTTGATTGTTTTCATAGGAGAACTCCTTTTTTCGGTTACTTTTCAACCAAGTGAACGCGCTCAGGAGACGAAAGTTCCAAAACCGTCAAACTAGCTGTACCACGCGACCTTGCTTCTTAGGCGCATCAGTGTGCGTTCGAGGCCGACGGTCTCGAAGACCGAGAGCATTGACGGGCCGACCGCGACGCCGGTGAGAAGTGTCCGCGCGCCGTTCATAATGACGCCGAGTTTCGTGCCCTTTTCTTCCGTGAACGCCTTTACGACCGTCTCGATGTTGGATTCGAAAAAACGATCAGAGCAGCATGCATCGGTGAGCGGCAGCGCGGGCGTTTGTTCCGAGGCCGCCTCGGGTGTTTCCCGTGAGAAGAACACACTCCCTACCGGTCGTGTTTCCGCCTCCGAATCGCCGAGTTCGGCTTCGAACCGGGCAGCGAGTTCCGGCAGCCATTCCTGCAGGTCGGGAAATTTCGTCAGGTTCTTCGCAACGGCCGCCGGGTCGAAATCGTAGTCCTCACTGAAATACGCTCTTCCCTGCGTCGAAAAGTCTTTCAAAGTAAAGAACCTTGCTCGGATCAGATCGATCGTTTGCACGAACCAATCATGCGAGCCGTGACGCGGCCGGTCGATGGCGATCGATTCGGGCCGGTCGCTGATCTCGGTCGATGACTCAAAGGCCTGCGCGCTTGTCGAAGATATCGACGTCATAAGTGCACGGCCGTCCGGCTCGTACTCTTCACGCCAGAGCTTGTTTGCCTTTAGTTCATTTTTTACAAGCGGCAGAAGATCGCTCAATGGCATCGTCCGGATGTATTCGGCGTTCATCCAGATCGCCTTATCGTCGGTCCAGCGTTTCGGGTCGCCCTCGTGAAAGTTGAATACGGCGTTCGAGCGATGAATGCCCTCGAGCGTGAATTTCTTTATCAGTTCGTCTAGCGAATAGATCTCTTTCTCCTCGCCCGCTGACCAGCCGAGCAGCGCAAGAAAATTCCTGAACGCCGCCGCGACAAAGCCCGCATCGCGGTACGTGGTCATCGAAACGACCTCGCCGTGCTTGCGTTTCGAAAGCTTGCCCTTGTTGGGCGCCATTATGAGCGGCAAGTGGGCAAAACGCGGTGGTTCGACGCCAAGAGCCTTGTAGATGAGCAACTGTTTGTGCGTATTCGTAAGGTGATCTTGCCCGCGAATGACGTCCGTGATCTGCATCTCGATGTCATCGCAAACGACCGCAAGATTGTAAAGCGGATGGCCGTCCGAACGCAGAAGAACGAGGTCCTCGGTCTCAGCGTAGTCGCGTTCCTGCAGGCCGTAAACGCCGTCCTCGAACGACGTCTTAAGAACCCGGTCGCTATCGCTCCCGGTTCTGACGTCGGGTACTTTCAGGCGGATCGCGAATGGCTCGCCCGCCGCGGCACGTACATCAGACTCTTCGCTCGACAATTCGCGATACGGATTATCGCGGAAATTCTTCTCGGCGCCTTGCTGGCGAGCACGCTCTTTGATCACGTCTTTTACATTCGCGTCGCTCGGCTCGGCCTTTGGTGTGAAGTCGCGGTACGCCTTGCCTTCTGCAAGAAGACGACGCGCTGCCTCGCGATGTTTGTCCGCATTGTTCGACTGGAAAACGATCTCTTCGTCGGGCGCGAACCCGAGCCATTTCAAGCCATCGAGAATCGAACGCGTCGATTCGTCGGTCGAGCGTGCAAGGTCTGTGTCTTCGATCCTAAGGAGAAACTTCCCGCCCGTGTGCCGTGCGTAAAGGTAATTGAACAACGCGGTCCGTGCCGAACCGATATGCAGGTAACCCGTCGGCGACGGGGCGAATCTCACTCTGACAGTCATAAACAAATAGTTTCCCCGAATGCTCCGCGGAACGCAAAATCAGCGACAATGAACCGCCATCCGTCTAGGGACGAACGCAATGGGCAAATTCGATCTGACGTTTGGAAGCTTATAGGCCAAGAGACCGCAGATACCTGCGAAAGTCATCGCCGAGGTCGGGACGTTTCAATGCGTATTCGACGGTCGCTATCAGGAACCCGAGTTTATCGCCGGCATCGTGGCGAGTGCCTTCGAGGCGGACGGCGTAGAACGGCCGTTTCGCGAGCAACTTCTGCATCGCATCGGTGATCTGTATTTCGCCGCCCGAGCCGGGCTTGGTTTCCTCGATGGCTTCGAAAATATCCGGCGTGAAGATATACCTTCCGACGATCGCAAGATCTGACGGCGCGTTCTCGAACGCAGGCTTTTCGACCATTCCCTTGATGCGGTAAACCCCAGCCTCGACCTCGTCGGCATCGATCACGCCGAAACGCGAGATCGCTTCGCCCTCGACCTGCATCGTCGCGATCACCGGCGCCTCGAATCGCTCGTAAACGTCGATCATCTGCGCCAATGCAGGCCGCTCTGCGTCGATAACGTCATCCGCAAGGAGCGCCGCAAAAGGTTCGTCGCCAACGAAATCTTTCGCTTGATAAATGGCGTGTCCGAGACCCAAAGCCTGCTTTTGCCGCGTATAGCTGATGCGGGCTATGTCGGAGATGGAGCGCACCTGCTCGAAAAGCTCGTCCTTATTCTTGTCCTTTAACAGCTCTTCAAGCTCGAACGAGATATCGAAATGATTCTCGATCGCGGCCTTGTCCCGACCCGTGATGATCAATAGAGATTCGATGCCGGACGCGACAGCTTCCTCGACCGAATATTGGATAAGCGGCTTATCGACGAGCGGCAGCATCTCTTTTGGCGAAGCCTTCGTCGCCGGTAAGAATCTTGTCCCGAGACCCGCCGCCGGAAACACCGCCTTGCGAATTTTGTGTGCCATAATAACTTCTGTTAATTTCGATGCACGAACAATCGATTTTAGGGGAATTATGGCCGACAAACAAACATTCGAGGCCTTGCTCGAAAAACATCCAAAGATGGACGCCGCCGGGATCACCATCCCGTTCGATGTCGAGGCGATTTACGGCAAACGCCGCGTGCCCGTGGTGATCGAGATAAACGGTGAGCAATACCGCACGACGATCTTCCATATGGGCGGAAAATATATGGTCGGTACCCCAAAAGAGTATCGGGAGCGTGCCGGAATCTCGGCCGGTGAGCGCATTGTAATTACAATGTGGCGTGATACTGCACAACGATCCGTCGAGATTCCCAAAGATCTCGCAAAAGAGCTAAAAGCCATCCCCGGCGGCCTCAAGAATTGGGAAAAACTCTCCTATACGACCAAAAAAGAACACGCACGCTCCATCGAAGGCGCAAAACAAACCGAAACCCGCCTCCGCCGCATCCAAAAGATCGTGGCGGTGCTTACCGATGCCTAAACCGCTCCCCAGTGAAAGTGGGGATAGTCACAACAGATCATGGAATTCAAAGGAATACGAACGCATCTTTCGCCGACCGCTTTCGGTCTTGCGATAGCCTCGCTCGTCGTAATTCTGTATGTGAAGAGCAAATCTGTCTTCGATTCAGGAAATCTCGCCGCCACTTTAGTTTTGGTGTCCTTGGTTTCGGCGATTGTCGCGCTCCTTCTCGCTTTGCTCAGCTTGCCGGATCGATTGGGTATTTTGTCTATCGCGGTTGTGATTCTTCTCGCGTATCTGATCTTTTTCACGAGACTCTACGGCTTATCCTAGAGATATGGTGTGAGAGACAGTTCAAAGTACTTTAAAATGAGGCACCGAAATCCAAATAAGCAAAGAGTCCCAGTCCTCATCATACTTTTGCTTTTACTCTGCGCGAGCGGATACAGCCAGGAGTGCGTGTGGAAGGGCTTTTCTATCAACCAACTCGAGGGGCGCGTTATGTATCGCGATATGGTCGTTCCAGGGGCCGAGCTGGTTCTTCACCGAGCCGGCGACTCGAAGCAGCTGCCCATACTCAAAACATATAGCGGCTCGAGTGGAAATTTCGCTTTCCCCAAGGCTCGACCCGGCAAGTACGTGCTCAGTGTACGCGCGGACGGCATGATGCCGCTTATGTTCGCATTCACATTTGCGAAACGAAATGAAAAAGATGTTGCGCGGGGGATATTGATCAGGCTGACGATAACGTCTAACGACAATTGTGCGCAACCTGAACCGCTCGAGATTCGGGAACACGACACGGCTAACCTTCCAAAGGCTCGCTCCGCCGAGCCGGCAGAAATTCCGCTTGGGGTTCAGAGTACGCAGGGAAAATTGCTTGCGGAGCAATATAAGAGACTTGTGAAGTCAGCAACACAGGATGTCGTGCGAGGAGCATTTTCAGAGAACGCATTAGTTCATCTCGCACGGGAACGGCTCTTGAGATCGGTGGTTTCGGTTGACTCCGTGGTATTGCTTAGCGATCGGACTTCACCCATGACCCTCGATAGCTTTCCCAACCGCGTTGCATCGACGCTCGCACAAGCATTTAACCGCGAGAATATATCTGCCGCAGATGTCGTCGGCCCGCACGACGTTTACGCGAAGATCATTCCCGCGACGTTTGCCGGAACCGCGAATGATACGTTCGATGGCTATCGGCAAAAAGACGCGGCAGCCACTGCCATTATCGAGCTTTCAGGCACAGGTATAACGTATCGAGACGGCCCCGGACATCACTTCAAGAGAGGCCCGAACGAGATCTTTGGCTGCGCCCGCATAGTTTCAAATGACCAGCAAACAAAGACCTTCTGCCTGCACACAACCTATAACGCAGACACGAATGTCTTTAGCGACGAACTCTTTGAACTCATTTCTGACGGATCGTCAAGCCCTGCGAAATGGGAGAAATTATGAAAAGCCCTTACTGCGTGCGGCCTTCCGCAGCGTTCTTAGCTCCGTAGGAGCGGTATGTTTGTAGGTCGAATGCAGTAGGAAATGCTTGGAGCTCGGTTAGGAGCGACGGAGCCTTATCGGCGGCAAGCCGCCTCCGGAAATGATGGGGCACTGGCGTGCTACAAACATGCGGCTCCTAACGGAGCCATGAAGGGTTCGTCCCCGTAGGGGACGGGAGAATATAGCCCAGGGTAAGACCGTAACGCCGCCACCCTGGGAATCGATCGCAAATTTGATCCTGGAGCTCCGTTAGGAGCGACAAAGACATGTCGGCGGCCAAGCCGCCTCCCGCGAATTCATTTTCCGTCCTAAACCACGCCGTAAACGACGTGGCTATGCGAATCCATTGTCGGCAGCAGGCCGCCTCCGAACTGCCTGAGGATGATCGAGTGCTACAAACATTCGGCTCCTACGGAGCCAAGACAGCCGCATTTACATTGCGCTCAATGCGATGATCCGGCGTGAACAACTGCTTGACAGATGTGCTATACTCATAGCAGGATACGCAACACACGTGGCGTATATTGTTCTTTGAAAACGATCGGTTCTCGGGACGAAAAAATATTTTTTTTGATTTTTCTGGGACAAAAGTCGTAACTGTTGACATCAATAGACTTGTTTGTCCCAGAGCTGTCCCAGGGCTGTCCCAGAGCTTGTTGAGTTGGACAAGGCGGGGGTTCATAGCTCCGTTAGGAGCGAAATGTTTGTAGCAACCGGAATCAAATGAATCTCGGAGCTCCGTAGGAGCGACAGATCTTGTCGGCGGCAAGCCGCCTTCGGGTGTTTGTGAAGCGGCGTGCTACGAACATGCGGCTCCTACGGAGCCAAGAAGGTTCCGGCTCAGCCATCGCCTTCTGACCTTCTACTTTTGACGGTCTGCCGAACTGGCCGAGCGGCTCATGCAGACGGTTCTGACAAGAGCGCCCTTACTGACGTTCGGGCTACTGAGATCGCTGGCCGCCTGCTCACCGGTAGAACTGTGATATTCTAAAGGCATTTTACGGGTTGGGTGTGACGGCGTTTTAGCGATTTTTCGATGCAGTTTCGCGATATTTTGACAATAGCAACTCTGCGCAATCTCGTTGATATTGCGCTCGTTTTTGCCATTGTCTATGTCGTCATCAAACTGCTTCGCGGAACGCGCGCTGTCCCGACCGTCATCGGCCTTGTTTTCCTCGCGATCCTTTACTGGATCGCCGTCGATCAAGATCTTTTCACGCTTGAGTTCGTGCTGCGGTACGCGGTCGTCTATATCGGGTTTGCGATCATCGTCCTTTTCCAATCCGAGATCCGGCAGGCGTTGATGTATTTCGCGAGCCGTCTGCGGCTGCCGCTCAAGAAGCAGCGGGGCCAGTTCGGCGGCAGCGTTTACGACGAGATAATCCTTGCCCTCACAACACTTGCGAGCGAAAAGACCGGAGCCTTGATCGTGATCGAAAGGAACGTCGGGCTGCGGAATTTCGTCGATGCCGGCCTTCAGCTTGACGCGAGAGTGAGCTATGACCTTCTGGTCTCGATCTTCAACCCGACGACGCCGCTGCACGACGGGGCCGTCGTCATACAGCACGAGCGAATAGCGGCCGCGGCCGTTTTTCTGCCGCTTACAAAGAACCCCGAGATCTCGCGTGAGCTTGGAACTCGCCATCGAGCGGCGATCGGAATTACTGAGGGCTCGGACGCGATCTCGCTCGTTGTTTCGGAAGAGACCGGCCTGATCACATACGTCGAATCCGGAAAGATCCTTCGGAATCTCGATCCGAAGCAGATGAAGAAACTTTTGTTCGAGGCGATGGACATTCCGATACCTGAACCTCGCCGCGAGACCGTAACGCTCTCAGAGACCGATACGGACGCGACCGTAGGATAGCAATGGAGACCGACACGAAACGAAAACCCGATCCGTCGGTAGCCTTCGCGAAAAAGATCTTGCGAAAGGTCTTCGTGGAGGACTGGCATCTGAAGCTGCTCGCCCTCGCGATCACGCTTGCATTGTGGTTCGCGGTCACCGGCCTGAGCAAACCGATGACGGCAAGATTCAGCAACGTGCGACTGTCGATGCGAAGCTCTGACAACACGATCACGGATTCCGAGATCAACACGATCGATCTCGTCCTGAGCGGCGACGCACGAAAGATCAACCAGATCGATTCTCTGTCTGCGTCGGTCGATCTTAGCGGCCTCGAGCCGGGTGAACGGACGGTCACGCTCACGCCGGCAAACGTCTTTGTCCCGCTGCCGGCGGGCGTAAAGATCGACGATATCTGGCCGAACCGCGTGCAGGTCAAGCTCGAACGCGTCGAGGAAAAGGAAGTTCCGGTCAAGATCGAAACGACCGGCGACCTCGCATCGAATCTCGAAGTATATTCACGCACCGCGACACCATCACGAATAATGGTTCGCGGCCCGGAGAGCGTTTTGGATAAGCTCGATGCGATCTCGACCGAGAAGGTCGATCTGAAAGGGCGGACCGGTGATTTCACCCTCATCCAACCGCTTGCCGTTACGGACTCAAAAGCGACGATCCAACGCGGGGATGTCACCGTAACGTTTCGCGTCGGTGAAAAGCGTATCGAAAAGACGTTCGTCGTCCCGACGACTCACGGCAAGAGCGTCCGCGTTACGCTCTACGGCCCGACGAGTTTGCTGCAGAAACGCAAGGCCGACGATTTCAAGATCACGTTCGAGGCCGATGACACACCGCAGGTGACTCTGCCCGCTGAAATGGTGAATTCCGTCGTCGTGAAGTCCACAAAAGTTCTCTAGATCCCTTGCCGATGTCGTCCTTTATCGCGAAATTTGACCGCTTTGCCGGGCTCGACACGGAAAGCGGATCGTCATTGTGGCTTGGCCGGACCGCGTTCGTGTTTCTCGCGTTGATGGTCGCTGCGGCGCCGCATTCGATCGCCGCAACGCAGATCGCATGGGGCTGCGGAACGCTCGCGACGGTCGCGCGTTTTGTGGTGGCAAAACAGCGGCCGAAAATTCGCCTGCTGGATGTCGCGTTCTTTTCGTATTTCGGCTGGTCGGTGATCAGCGGCATCTTCTCTTACGAACCGCTCGTCTCGCTCGATCAGCTACGCGGCGTCGCGCTATTTTTAGTCTTCTATTTCGCTATCTGGAATCTGCGGAATGTTCGTGCAGCATATTTTTTCGCGGTGCTGATGGTCGTCTCCTGCTCGGTGAATGTCGTTTGGACGCCCGTCGAACGCTATCTCGGCCGCGGCGTCGAGGTTCACGGCATCCGCGCGGACTCGCCGCTTGCAAAGGCTTTGCTCTACGACGGCGACACGCTTCTTCGTGCCGACGGCAAGAAGCTGCACACGCCGCAAGATCTTCTTGACGCACTCCGGCAGCATTCAAGCGTACGCGTGTTGTTTTACCGGCCGGATTTTGAATTTACGGTAACGGTCGATAGCGCGGATCTTTTGCCCGGCGCATCGGCCGAGCAGCAGCTTGGTTTCACAAGCTGGGAAAAGAGTCATAACTGGCGGTCGCAAGGTTTCTATAACCATTACGCAACTTATGCCGAAATGCTTCAGCTCGTTGCGGCTTTGATCTTCGGCCTGATCGTCGCGAATATCGGCCGTCGCCGCGAAGAAGAGCAGACGGTTCGGCGATCTACATTCGCGCGGTTCGGACGCCTTTTCTCATCAACGCCTTTCCTTGCCGCCACACTTGCGCTCGCCTGCCTCGCCTTGCTCTTTACGGTAACGCGGGCATCGCAGCTTGGCTTTATGGTCGCGGCACTCGTGATCGTGCTGTTGTCGGCGAAGAAAAAGCTTCTGATCGCAGCCTTCGTCGTCGCGATCCCCGTCATTTTCGGCGGGCTCTTGTTCCTGCACGAGTCGCGCGATGTCGGGTTCTTTGACTCAAAGGACGATTCGACAAAATACCGCGAGATGATGTGGCGCGATGGCTATCGCTTGCTGACCGAGTCGCCGAGGCATCTTCTGGTCGGCGTCGGGATGAACTCGTTCCAGAAACATTGGGAAGAATGGGGAATGTTCGACAAAGGCTGGCAGCCGATGGGGCATTTCCATTCGACGCCGGTGCAGCTCGCCGTCGAACGCGGTGTTCCCGAGCTCCTCTTATGGCTGTGTGTGCTGTTCTGTCTCGCTCGGATCTTTTTGCGTGGACTGCGCGACGCTCGCGGCAAAGACGCTCATCGCTTCGGCGTACTGCTTGGCGCTTCCGGCGCGCTCGTCGGGTTCACGACCAGCGGACTTGTCCATTGGAATCTTGGCGACAGCGAGGTAGCGATGGTCTTCTTCCTGATAATGGCATTTGGCGTTGCCGCCGCACGGCCGTCCGTCGCGGAGAAGAGCACTCTCGCTGAAAACACCGCTGACTAGAGCACTTGATCGAGCCAATCCTGCGGCTTGATCTCCTTATGCGGGACGAATGTTCGCCAGAGTTTGAACTGCTTTTTCTCTTGCGCAGATAGCTCGCCCTTGCGAAGCGTGATGAGCGGTATCAGCCTCGAAAGTTTTTTATAGAGCTTGAGTTTCAGGGAGCGATATTTCGCGGCCTCGTTCGCGTCTTCAAGGAACTGCGCCCAGCCGATCGAGCCGACAAATCCGCAGGCCCCGAAGTTCGGCGAAAGCAGAACGTGCTCCATCATCACGCGCACGCCGCCATCGAACTCATGCAGAACGTCGTGCATCGCAACAATGCCTTTATCGACAAGATGCGGGCCAAATCCTTCGATGTCGAGACGCGTGCCTTCGTACGTGTGGTCACCGTCTATCCACAGAAGCCGCAAAGGTGCGTCCCATGTTTTCGCAAGCTCGTAAGAAAAAGTCTGGTGAAGTTCGACGCGGTCTGAAACGCCCATCGTCTCGATGTTCCGCCGAAAGTCAGAAAGCGAATCTTTCGCACCTCCGAGGTCGGGATCGGTCTCGGAAGGTGCCGTCATCGGATCGACCGCGTGAATCGTCTCACCGTCGGCGAGGGCGGCCGCACGCGCCAGGATGCTCGTTGACCTGCCCTTGAACGAACCGATCTCAAGGATCCCGCCTTCTGCCGTGGGAACGGCCGCCAGTAAAGCCAGAAAGCGCATTTCTCTGGGCGTTAGATGCCCCTCGACCGATTCGGCCTCGGTCAGAACTTGTTCGACAAATGTTTCGAAGCCTGCGGGCAATCGTTTTTCGTTCATCTTCGCGTCAAATGATCTGAGCCTAGATACTAATACTTTTGGCCTAAAACGTGTATTCGGCCTGCCTGCCTCACGCTCTATGATGATATGCTAAGAGGTTACTGCAAGATGGATAAAACCTGAACTTCTTGTGCTTTTAGGGCGTAACGTTTATTTCGGTCCGGCTTTAGGGCCTCCTTAAAATTCTATGCAAAAAAGATCCGCTTCCCTTGTTCTATTTGTTCTCTTTTCTCTCTTTTTAACTTCGCTGCCGCAGGGTGCCGTCGGCCAGACGGCAGCATCTGCACCGCAGAATGACGAAGCGGCCGCGCTCGCGAAGATCGAGAAAGCGATCAATGAGCGCCGCGAGGCGTTGGGTATTCCCGGTGCTGCGCTCGCGATCGTGAAGGACGGGAAGGTCATATTTGCGAAAGGGCTTGGCTATAAAGATTTTGAAAAGAAGATACCTGCCACCGCCGACACGCAATTTGCGATCGGTTCGGCGACAAAGGCATTTACGGCCCTTTCGATCTTGATCGCGCAGGATCAAGGAAAGCTCTCGTTGGATGACTCTCCAAAAAAGTATCTGCCGTACTTCCAGATCAATGATCCCGAAACCGACAAAAAGATCGTGATTCGCGACCTTCTCGATCATTCTTCGGGGCTTTCGCGTACGGATCTTGCGATGCTGACGGGCGAACTGTCGCGAAAGGAACTTATCGAGGTCACGGGTCTTGCAAAGCCGACCGCAAAGCTTCGCGAGAAGTTTCAGTATCAGAATATTATGTTCGCTGCCGCCGGCGAGATAGCCGCATCGGTCGAAAAGAGCACCTGGAACAACGTCATCAAGTCGGAGATCTTCAAGCCGCTAGGAATGACGAACAGCACGACTACCATCGCCGAAATGACAAAGGCGAAGGATTATTCCTTTGGCTACGACTACAACTTCGATACGAAGGCGACGCGGCGCCTTCCGTTTCGCGAGATCGCGGCACCGGCACCGGCGGGAGCCATAAATTCTAGTGTTCGCGATATGTCGAAGTGGCTCGAGTTCATCTTGAACGGCGGTGAAGCTGCCGGAAAGGCGATCGTATCCGAGAAAGGTTTTGAAGAGTGGACCAAACCGCAGATGCCGATCGCCGGTAAAGTTTCGTATGGCCTCGGCTGGTTCATCGAGGATTGGAACGGCCACAAGGTCCTTCAGCATGGCGGCAACATTGACGGATTCAACGCGATGGTCGCCGTAATGCCTGAGAAGAAGCTCGGTTTCGTTTTGCTTACGAACGTCTCCGGCTCGCCGCTCACGGACGAGGCAAAGAACATCATCTGGAGCGCTCTTTTGCCGGGATCGGTCCCGCAAAAGTCCGCTGAAACTGCCCCGACGCCGTCTTACGCCAAAGTGAGTGCCGACCAACTTATCGGTTCTTGGGCGACGGCCAAGGGCACGCTAAAGACCGAGATCCGAAAGGACGGCGACAAAGTAACGCTGAATGTTCCGGGCCAACAGCCTTATCCGCTGGTCGCAAAACCGGACGGCAGCTTTTCGCTCTCGCCTCTTCCGGACAGCTTTTCGCTTTCCGCGAAGGTCGATGCCGCGGGCAAGGTAACGGCGATCTCGCTTGTACAGCCGCAGGGAACGGTCGATCTGCTCCCGACAACGCCTGTAGAAAAGCCTGCGATCACCGTCGATGAGCTGCACAAGAAGGCCATCGAGGCCCTCGGCGGCGAGGAAAACCTGAGAAAGCTCAAATCCCGAGTCGTCGATGCCGATATCGATTTCGTCAATCAAGGCGTTACCGGCACCGCGCGCAGCTACACCGAGGCGCCGAACAGATCTGCGACCGCGACATCGTTCTCGGCGCTCGGCAAGGTGATCGGAAAGGGCTATGAGTATTTTGACGGGACAAAGGGCGATGAGACGACCTCGTTCTCACCGACCGAAGAGTGGGCCGGCCTCAAGCTGGATAACGCACACATTTCCGCTGACTTTTACTCTGTGCTCAACTGGGACAAGAACTTCGCGTCGATCGAGATCCTCTCAAAGACCAAGGTCGGCGACAAAGAGGCCTACGCAGTAAAATTCACGCCAAAGAAAGGAACGCCGTTTACTATTTACTATGCGGCTGACACCTTTTTGCCGATTAAACAGGACGCGTTCAGCGTCTCAAGCACAAGTCAGCAGCAACTGCCATACTCGGAAGAATATTCTGACTATCGAACGATAGACGGTGTGGTCGTCCCGTATTCTGTGACAACGCATTCACTTGGGATGGGAAAGATCGTCGTAACCGTAAAGGAAATCAAGCAGAACGTGCCTATTGATGCCAATGTCTTTACCCACCACGATGTTTCGCTAAAAGCGGTAAAGGCAAAGTCAAGAAAGGCCGGCAACGCCCATTAGGTCGGGTTTGTAGGTAGATTCCGCGTGGTCGAAAATGTCGTCGAGCTCTTTTTCGACCGAACCGTGACCGGGCGGGATCGCTTTTATCGCTGGCTCAAAATTCTGAAAGTCGTAAAGCTCCGAATCGAGCAGATGCGAAGCCGTAACCTGCGAGAGCGCCGTCATCATCGTCGCTCGGATGTACGGCGTCTCTTTTGCAAGCTCGCTGACGAGGCGTTTGACGCGGGCCCGCTTCATATTCGGCTGCGAACCGCATAGATTGCACGGGATGATCGGAAACTTTTGCTCATCAGCATATTCGACGATCTCCTTTTCGTGCACGTAGGCAAGCGGCCTGATGATCGTATTCCGACCGTCGTCCGAACGCAGGATGGGCGGCATCGCCTTTAGCTGTCCGACGTAAAAGAGATTCATCAAAAAGGTCGCGATGATGTCATCGGCGTGGTGGCCGAGAGCGATCTTCGTGCACTTCTCTTCGACGGCGGTCGTGTAGAGAATGCCGCGGCGAAGACGTGAGCAGAGGGAGCAGTAAGTTTTCCCTTCAGGAATGTGCGAGGTAACGATCGAGTATGTGTCTTCCTCGACGATGCGGTATTCGACGCCGCGTTCTTTCAGATACTCCGGAAGTACGTGTTCGGGAAAATCAGGCTGTTTTTGATCGAGATTGACCGCCAGAATGTCGAATTTCACCGGCGCACGACGCCGTACGTCGAGCAGCAGGTCGAGCAGCGTATAGCTGTCCTTGCCTCCCGAAAGACACACCATCACCTTGTCGCCGTCCTCGATCATCGAAAAATCGGCGATGGCCTTGCCCATCTTCTTCAAAAGTCTCGTTTTTGCCGGTGTCTCTGCTTTCAACTCTACAAACCTCGTACTTGCTAAACCGCCGCCATCGGCAGAAACTTTATATGTTCCCACGATATTTTAGATAGTTCAACCCCAGAAAATTGTGTGGACATCGTTGAACAAAGCAATTATTATTACTACTTAACACAATTTGAGGCTCGAGATAGGCTTGAGAACAGCTGTTTTTGCCTAGTTTCCCCGTAAAACGGCATTTGATTGATCGAAGGTGTGATGGACAAAAGGCCTTTGTTCATCGAAAAGCTTCGTGTTTTACGCAAGACGAAAATCCACGAGAGGTGCAATGCAATGATCAGAATGGGTCGAAATTCGAAACCCGAAACCGGCGGGACATACGGTGAGAGCAGCTCTGTTGAGCCCGACGCACCGTACCGCTATCAGACCGAATCGCCACAGGCCGCTGTCCGCGGCGGGGCGATCACCGACAGCGATGCAATGGCAAGAGATATCAAGGAAGGGCGCCTTAGCGGTTTCGTAGGGCACGGCACGACACTTACCGGCGAGACGGAGTTCCAGGCGATGCTTCGCGTTGACGGCCATCTTATCGGAACGGTAACGTCCGAAGCCGGCACGCTTATCGTCGGCACGAACGGCGTCGTCGATGCGAACGTCTCTGTAGCGGCGGCGATGATCAACGGAGTAGTGAATGGCGATGTTATTGCCCACGAGAAGCTCCAGCTTGGCCGTACGGCGCAGGTCATCGGCAATATTCAGGCTCCGAGACTCGTCGTAGAAGAAGGAGCCGTCATCGAAGGCAAATGCAGCATGGTCCGTGCCCGAGAGGACAGCGAAAAGCAGGTCGCAGCCGAGGTCGAAAATACATACGCCGTACAATCGTCGTATTCCGAGCCGGCGATCACAGATGAAGAACGCCTTACTGCAGCTCTCTTTGATGAAACTTCCGACGAGGAAGAAGAGACCGCCGAGGCCGCGGGCGTCTGATCGCAGTTTTGAATTTTTATTGAAGCCGGATCAATTCTTTAAGGGTAGGCTCGAGGTCTGCCCTTTATTCGTTTAGCTCAATATTGGAGGAGAGATCAGAATATGCTTAGCGAATTCAAACAGTTCATTGCACGCGGGAATGTCATCGACCTCGCGATCGCGGTCATCATCGGCGCCGCATTCGGCGCCATTGTAAAGACCTTTACTGACGGCATCGTAATGCCGGTCGTGGGTCTGCTGACCGGCGGGATCGACTTTAAGAGCAAGGTGCTGAATCTCGGCACGATGCCCGTCGATACGCCCGAACAGATCGCTGCCGCAACGGCGGCGAAACAGCCTTTGATCCTTTACGGACAGCTTATCAACGACATCGTCGTCTTCCTGATTGTCGCATTCGTGATGTTCCTGCTGGCGAAATATGTAGTTAAGCTCGTCAAAGGCCTGGAGGCCGAACCGGCACCGCCGACGGCAGAGGAAACCTTGCTCGGCGAGATCCGCGACATTCTAAAGGCGAAAAGTTAGTTCGCCCAGTCGTTGAGTTCTTTTAGAGATGTCTCAGGACGAAAAGTGCCGTTCGGCGTGATAATGATATCGAGCGGCACGTCCGCCTCGTGCGTTTCGATCGGCTCATCGAGCGGCGGCCAATGACAAAGCCCGACCTTCAGACAGTCGAGCCGCGTCTGCCTCAAGAACCGGTCATAAAATCCTTTGCCGTAACCGATGCGATGGCCGAGATGGTCAAAGCCGAGCATCGGTACGAGCACAAGATCGAGCTTGCCGGGTGAGACGACCTCTCCCTCGGCAGGCTCGCGAATTCCCCAACGACCGTCGACCAAAGGCGTGTGTTCGTCGAACCTGACGCTCTCCATCCTGCCGGTCTCGTGATCTATCCGCGGCGCAAATGTTGCGATCCGCGGCCAGTCCCGCCAGATGCGCATATAGATCATCGAAGTGTCGATCTCGTTGAACTTCGCGATGCGGATGAACGTGTGCAGGCGCCCGACCGTCTCAAGGTCGATCTCCGCAAAAAATCTCTCAGCGACGTTTTGACTGATCGCAACGATCTCGCCGGAGCTTAAGGTCCGGCGTCGCTCCAGCATCTCTTTCCGCAGTTCATCTTTTGTCATCCGGCGTCTTGTCTCTCGATCCAGCCGCCGCCGAGAACTTCTTCGGCGGTCTCGAGGTCGTAAAAGATCGCGGCTTGGCCGGGCGTGACGGCGCGCTGCGGTTCGTCGAATTGAATGCGTGCCCGCTCACCGTCGAGCGAAAAGATCGTCGCAGCCGCAGGCTCGTGCCGGTAGCGCACTTTCACGCGTGCACGCACCGAGTCTGCCGGCGTTTCCGACGATGTCCAATTTACGCCCCGGACGGTAAATTCCTCGCACGCGAGATCTTCCTCATCGCCGACGATCACGCGATTCTTCGCACGCTCGATCTGCGTTACATAGAGCGGCTTTTCGCTTGAAATTCCAAGCCCGCGGCGCTGCCCAACGGTGTATCGATGAATGCCCGTATGCTGGCCTAGAACCTGTCCGGACGCATCTACGATCTCGCCGCCTGTCGGGAGTTCGCTCGCACGGCCCTCGTGCGTCAGATATCGGTCAATGAATTCGGAATATTTGCCGTCCGGCACGAAACAGATCTCCTGCGACTCGGCCTTCTCGGCAGTGTAAAGCTCCGAAGACCGTGCAACGTCGCGAGCTTCCGTCTTATCCATTTCGCCGAGCGGAAAGAGTGCCCGCGAGAGCTGCTCTTGCGTCAATTCCCAAAGGAAATAGCTCTGATCCTTGTTTCGGTCGCGTCCGCGAAGGAGTTTATAGCGTCCCGCCCTCTCGTCGTATTCGACACGCGCGTAATGCCCGGTTGCGACCTTTTCGCAGCCGACGGACAACGCCATCCGATCGAGCGACGCGAATTTCAAACGCGAATTGCACGCAACGCACGGTATAGGCGTCTCGCCCGAAAGATACGATGCGATGAAAGGTTCGACCACGTCGCGGTCAAAATCCTTCTCTAAATTAAGTACGTAAAAGGGAAAGCCGAGCTTTTCCGCAACGCGGCGGGCGTCGTACACATCATCGAGCGAGCAGCAGCGTGACGGCAGCGGATCGCCATTCTCATCAACGTTGATCAGACGCCGCTGATCCCACAGCTGCATCGTGAAGCCGACGAGTTCGTGCCCCTGCTCCCTTAATATCGCAGCTGCCGCCGAACTATCGACGCCGCCGCTCATTGCCACCGCGATCTTCATAACTATCTTCGCGTAGGTCGCGAAACCTTTTATTATAAGCCGTCCGTCAAGCTAATTAGTAATTAGTAATTCATAATTAGTAATTAAAACGGGAAATGCGGCACCGAACGGAACTCGCCGAGAGAGCTTGGAAAAACAGTTTTGCCAATTTCCATTTCACGCGTCGAATGCTATAGTCTCTCCTGCTATGAAGATCTCTGTCCGCTAAAAAACCTCCCGTACAACTCTGGCGAAAGGCACTTCGTGCGCGTGAACTTCGCGTTACGGGTGCCGGAACGTTTTTCTTACGGCTTTGAGCCGTAAAGGCCTTGGGGTGTCATTGCATCCCACGGCAAAGTGGTTCTCTCGTTACCGATACGAATTTTACTTTTTATGTCCACGAACGCTAACGACACGGAGGTGTCGAAAGGATCAATATTTTCAACCCTAAAGGAGGCGATCGCGGGCTCCGACCGCGACTTCACGACCGCGCCTTTGGGGACGGCGATCTTCCTGCTTGCAGTGCCGATGATCGTCGAGATGTTCGCCGAGAGCTTGTTCGCGATCGTCGATATCTTTTTTGTCGCGCATATCGGGGCGGACGCGATCGCGGTTGTTGGAATTACCGAATCGATGATGTTCCTCATCTACTCGGTGGCGATCGGCATAGCGATCGGTGCAACGGCGACCGTCGCCCGCCGCGTCGGTGAGGGCGATGCGGACGGTGCGTCACGCACCGCAACGCATGCGATCTATCTTGGCTTTGCGGCCTCGGCGATCTTAGGCGTGATCGGCTTTGTGTTCGCCGCAGATTTCCTGCGGCTGATGGGCGCCGAGGAATCCGTCGTCGCGACGGGCACGACGTTTACGCAGATAATGCTCGGCGGCAACATCGTCGTGCTTGCACTCTTCCTTTTGAACGCGATCTTTCGCGGTGCGGGTGACGCGGCGATCGCGATGCGCGTGCTGTGGTTCGCAAACATCCTGAATATCATTCTTGGGCCGTGCTTCATCCTCGGCATCGGATTCTTTCCCGAACTTGGGGTTACGGGTGCGGCGGTCGGGACGACGATCGGCCGCGGCTGCGGTGCGTTGTACGCGGCATACTGTCTCTTCTTCGGGAACCGACGTATCACGATCGATCGCGAGCACTGGCGCATCGAACCTGAGCGGCTCGTGAAACTCGTAAAGGTCTCGGCTCCTGCGGTGCTGCAGTTCTTTGTGCAGACGGCAAGCTGGATCGGGCTTGTCCGCGTCGTAACGGGATTCGGCACGGCGGCGGTCGCGGGGTATCAGATCGGGATCAGAATGGTAATGTTCGCCCTTCTGCCTTCGATCGGCCTCGCGAACGCCGCCGCGACCCTCGTCGGCCAGAACCTCGGAGCCGGAAAACCCGACCGAGCAGAAAAAGCCGTCTGGAAGGCCGTTCGCTACAACGCGATCGTGCAGACCTCGATCGGGATCGTGTTCGTGATCTTTGCGGCACAGATCGCCGCGGTCTTCTCGACCGAGCCTGAGGTTCACGCCTACGCGACGGACGCACTTCGCGTTATTGCGTACGGCTTCTTCTTCTACGCTGTCGGGATGGTGCTCGAAACGGCGTTCAACGGAGCAGGCGACACGATCACGCCGACGTATATCGCACTCGGCGTATTCTGGCCCTTCGAGATACCGCTTGCGTATTTCCTCGCGTATCACTTGGGGCTCGGCGCGCACGGTGCCTTCTGGTCTATCACGATCGCGTTCTCGCTGCTCGCGGTCGTCTCGGCCGTGATATTCAAACGCGGAAAGTGGAAGCTGAAGGAAGTGTGAGGAAAAGTTTAACCGCAGACCAACGCGGACGACGCAGATAATTCGAAGATCATAAATGAACTTCTGCTCTTATCTGTGTTCTCCGCGTTGATCTGCGGCTAATATTCCTCTTTCGTCTTTTATCTGTGGTAAAACTTTCCTATGCGGCGAGAGACCTTTCCCGATCCACTCAATTTCGACTTTCCCGAATACGTCGAGATCGGCGGATACCTCTATCGCTCGGAAGACGTCGTCGCATACGGAACACCATTGACGCTCGAGAATGTCCGCGAAGCATATTCGAAAGGCATTTTTCCGTGGTACACGCCCGGATTTCCGCTGCCATGGCATTCGCCGGATCCTCGTGCGATCTTGATATTTGACGAGATCCGAATTCCGCGAAGCCTTGCAAAAGCTCGCCGGCAAAGTGAATTCACCTTCACGATCGACCGGGATTTTCGCGGCGTGATCGAGGCCTGCGCCGCGAGCGATCGTCCCGACCAGCCGGGCACCTGGATCACACCCGAATTCATCGATGTATTTACGGAAGCTCACGAGGCCGGCTTCGTGCACAGCGTCGAGGCCTGGAATGCGGATGGCGAACTCGTCGGCGGACTTTACGGCGTCGATTCCGGCGGCGTTTTTAGCGGCGAATCGATGTTCTACCGCGAGGCGAACGCCTCAAAACTCGCTCTCCTTTTCCTCATCGACCACCTGCGCGCCCGAGGCTCGACCTGGATCGACATCCAGGTAATGACCCCGCATCTCAAAGCCCTCGGCGCCCGCGAGATCCCGCGTGCTTCATTCCTCAACTTGCTTAGGTCTGCACAAATGCCGCGGTCGAAGCTCTTCTAGCCCTTGCCTTGTATCACCTTTACGAGGGCGATGGTGAAGATAACGGCAAAGATGAGGTCGAGCATTCCGCCGATGAAGAAACCGCCGAACGCCATACGGCCTGTCCAATACAGTATCAGGCAGGGAATGCCGAAGCTCAATTTTTCGAAGATGGCGATAGGCATCAGCAGCCGGAACGAGCTCGGGTCGAACGCGATCAGGAAGAAGATGAACTGAAAGACCGTGGCAAGCCCGAGGAAGCCGTAATAGAATTCCGGGTGCGTGATCGCGGGCGGCGTATCGACACCGACCTTTGCCTCAAGAAAGAATTGTGGGAGCAGGACAAGCAGCCCCGCAATTCCTGCGAATAGAAAGGAATAGCGAGCAAATTTCATTTTTTCAATAATGCAAGCGGGGTCGAGGTTCCCCGCTTGTCCTCATTTTTTTTCGACTAGACGTCGAGATTCTTGACGTCGAGGGCGTTGGTCTCGATGAATCGGCGGCGCGGTTCGACGGCGTCGCCCATCAGGACGGTGAAAAGCTGGTCGGTTTCGATGCCGTCCTCGATCTGAACCTGCAGCATCGTACGCTTTTCCGGATCCATCGTCGTTTCCCAAAGCTGTTCGGGGTTCATTTCGCCGAGGCCTTTGTAACGCTGTATCGAAAGATCCTTTTTTGCCATTGCCATTATCTTTTCGAGCAGTTCGCTCCGCGATTCGACCGCTTCGCTCTTCCCGTTCTCTCCGAGCACAAAAGGTGCAGGAAAATCTTCTTCGAGATCACGTTTGAGATCGACGGCCTTTTGGAATTCGATATGGCTCGCAAGTTCGAAATTGATCGTCTGGGTGTTGCCGTTCGGATAGGTTATCTTGATCTCCCAAAGGCTGTGTTCTTCGTCCTCATTGAGCGAAGTGTTGAATCCGGCCGCGTCGAGCTTTGCCTCAACGCTCGCGAGCATCTCCTGTTCGCTGAAAACTTTCTTCAGGCGGATGCCGCCCGGCGCAAGCACGCCATCTCGTCCGCCAAAGGCATCGATCAGTGCGGCGGTCAACGCAGTGTCGCCGCCTAAGCGGCGGGCAAGCCGTTCAGAGAATGTGCCGAAGTCCGTCGTCTTCTCAAGAGCCGAGCTAAGCGAGCGGCCTTCGACGACGCGGTCGCCCGCAGTTACCTTGCAATCGCTCGTCGCCTGACGCATCAGGTAGCGGAACATCGCCTTTTCGTCCTTGATATATTCTTCCTTCTTGCCCTTTTTGACTTTATAGAGCGGCGGCTGCGCGATGTAAACAAAGCCGTTCTCGAGCAGGTCGGGCATCTGACGGTAAAAGAACGTGAGAAGAAGCGTGCGGATGTGGCTGCCGTCAACGTCAGCGTCCGTCATCAGGCAGATCTTGTGATAACGAAGTTTCGAGATATCGAAATCGTCCTTGCCGATGCCGGTGCCGAGCGCCGTGATCAACGCCTTGATCTCGCCGTGACCGAGCATTTTATCAAAGCGCGCTTTTTCGACGTTCAGGATCTTGCCCTTCAAGGGCAGAACGGCCTGATTCTTGCGGTCGCGGCCCTGCTTTGCCGAACCGCCTGCGGAATCGCCCTCGACGATATAGATCTCGCTCAACGCAGGATCCTTTTCCTGGCAATCTGCGAGCTTGCCCGGCAGCGTCGAAGAGCCTAAGGCAGATTTACGGACGATCTCGCGGGCCTTGCGTGCGGCCTCGCGTGCGCGAGCGGCATCGACCGCCTTGCCGACGACCTTTTTCGCCACCGCAGGATTCTGCTCAAAAAATTCACCGAGCTTTTCGTTCAGGAACGATTCGACCGGGCCTTTTACGGGCGAGTTGAGCTTGCCCTTTGTCTGCCCTTCGAACTGCGGCTGAGGTATCTTGACCGAAACGACCGCCACAAGGCCTTCGCGGACGTCATCGCCTGAGAGCGTGACCTTCGCGTTCTTGGTCATTCCCGAACTTTCCGCATACGCGTTGATCGTACGCGTCAGAGCTCCGCGGAAGCCCGACAGGTGCGTTCCGCCATCGACAGTGTTGATGTTGTTGGCGAACGAGAAGATCTTCTCGTCGTAGCTGTCGTTGTATTGCATCGACACCTCGATCGAGAGCTCGTCCGAAGTGTGCTCGAAATAGATCGGCTCCTCGTGCAGCGGCGATTTGTTGCGGTTCAGGTGCTTTACGAATTCGGCGATGCCGCCCTTGTAATAGAATTCGTGTTTTTTCTCCTCTTCTTCGCGTTCGTCGCGGATGATGATGCGAATTCCCTTATTCAAGAACGCCTTTTCACGAAGCCGCTCAGAGAGCTTGTCAAAGCTGTAAACCGTCGCTTCGAAGATCTCGGCGTCAGGCTTGAAGGTCACTTTCGTGCCGCGTTTGTTGGTCGTGCCGGTTTCCGCAAGCGGCGCGACCGGAATGCCGACGTTGAATTCCATTTCGTGCGTTCTCCCGTCGCGCCAAATTTCAAGCTTCAGCCACTCCGAAAGAAAATTCACGCACGAGACACCGACGCCGTGCAGTCCGCCCGAAACCTTGTAGGAATTCGAATCGAACTTGCCGCCTGCGTGCAGAACGGTCATCACGACCTCGGCCGCCGAACGTCCTTCCTGTTTGTGCATCCCGACGGGAATTCCGCGTCCGTTATCAACGACGGTGATCGAGTTATCCATGTGGATCGTAACCTCGATGGTGTCGCAAAACCCTGCAAGAGCCTCGTCAACCGAGTTGTCAACGACCTCGTAAACCAAATGATGCAGGCCCAGGTCACCGGTCGAACCGATGTACATCGCGGGGCGTTTGCGGACCGCATCGCGGCCCTCAAGCACAGTTATCGAATCTGCTGTATATTCTGTCTTTGCCTTTGCCAATGAATTAACCTCTAAAGCGAGCTCTAAATACTGAATCTAAACAAGTTATGCGTGTCTTTGCCGTGAGCGGGCCGTACATCGAAAGGGATGAGAAACACATGCTGCCTTCAAGTCATTATTTTACCACTTTTTGGCCATAAAACACAGCCCGAAACAAGCCTGAAACATCGAATTTATCGGGCTTCGGCCGCCCCGTGAAGGATGTCAAAGACTCTCGCTCCCGCCCCAAAACGCTCGACAAAACTCTCCTTAGACGTCGTAACAAAAGTTTGTGTCTTACCGGCGAGAAAATCGAGCAGATTTGCGATCCGCCGATAGTCGAGTTCGGCATCGATGTCGTCGATCAAAAAGAGCGGATATTCGCCGCGGGTCGCCTCAAAGACCGTAACCTCGGCAAGCAGCAGGATCAAAAGAGCGCTTCGCTGCTGGCCGGCAGAAGCGAATTTTCGCAGGTCATGCCCGTCGAAGGTGATCTCAAGATCGTCGCGATGCGTTCCTATGAGTGCGTGTCCCGCGACAAGCTCGGCCTGGACGCGAAGCTTGAGCCTCTCTTTTATCAGCTCGCCGTACGCCGAAAGATCGCCTTTCCCTTCAAGCGAAGATGCGTATCTGATCGCGACCTCTTCGCGGCCAAAGAGCCGGCGTTCGAGCACCTCGTTCAGCCGCTCGACAAAACGCACGCGGGCTCTGTGAATATGGGTTGCGAGCCGCGCCAACTGCTCGTTCCACGCCTCAAGAAGCTCGCCCGTCTTTTCGACCGTCCAGCCCTCGTCGCGAGCTGTCTGCAGCAGCGAATTCTTCTGCCGAATGACCCGCGTATAATCCGCAGCGACCTGTACAAATGGCGGGTGAAGCCCTGTGATCCCGGCGTCAAGGAAGCGGCGGCGGGCGTCCGGTGCTCCGCGGACGATCTCGAGTTCATCGGCGGTGAATCTGACAGCGAAAAGATGACCGAGATACCGTGACGCGGCCTCTTTCTTGTCATTTATCGTCAGAATTTTGAAGTTGCCGTCGATCGCAACCTGCAGCTTTCGCGTAACCTCCGGCGAATCTGCGACCTGGCCCGAAACTATCGCCAAACGCTCCCCGAACGCCACCGTCTCAGTAAGCTTCGAAGTGCGAAAAGATCGTGTCGTCGCAAGCAGATCGATCGCCTCGAGCCAATTCGTCTTGCCCTCGCCATTGGCACCAAAAAAGACATTGAGGCCGTCGCTGAAGACGATCTCACCCTTTAAGTTCCTAAAATTTGAGGCACTAACGGACTTGAGCTGCATTGCAAAGCAAAGGATAAAGTTTAGCACGCCGCAGATGCGCAGCATTGCATGCCTGCCGTTCGATCGTGAGTTTAGGGCCGAGTTCCGCATACGTTTTTGGGGGTTCGGCTTTCGCCGCCGACTTCCACCGTTCGCTATCTTAACGAACTGCCTCCGCCCGTAACAGCACAAACCGCACAGATCGACACATTCCGCACAAAATGTATCAAACCGCACAAAATGCACGATTTGCACGAAATGCACGAAATGCACAAAATGCACGTTTCTTGTGCAGCGGCCGAAAATCTGGAGAATTTGCAGCGTTAAAACTTTCTTAATATTATGGGGAATCAGCCCCGAATGTCTCCCGAAGAGACGCTCACCCCCGATCTTGAACGAAAATGCGTAACGTCCTCATCTTTCTGGCAATTCTTGCAGCTCTATGTCTGCCTGCTGCCGCGCAGAACCGCTTGCAGGTCGGCGAGCGTGCGCCTGCCTTTGCGATAGAATCGATCGACGGGAAGCAGTTCGATCTTGCATCGGCAAAAGGCAAGGTCGTGCTCGTTACGTTCTGGTCAACGAGGTGCGCGATCTGTCAGAGCGAGATCCCAAAGCTGAACGAAATGAGCGCGCGCCTTAGGGGCAAGAACGTCGAACTCGTCGCCCTTTCGATGGAGCCCGCGAGCCGGATCAACCCATTTCTCAAAAAGCATCCATTTGATTTTCGCGTCATCTCTGACAGCTTTGACGTCGTCCTTAAATACGCCGACCGCGACAAGGAAGGCAACCTCGATATGGGCTTTCCGGCCTACTTTTTGATCGATTCGCGGGGCAATATCGCATTCAAAGACAGCGGCTGGGACCACACTCAACAGCTAGAATCAAAGATCAACTCACTCCTCGCCGGACAACTCGCCTCTGCACGACAGTAACTTTCTATCCCGAAACCGCTCGTTCAAAGGCCGCCGATTCCGCCAAAGATACGAGATCAGCTAGCTTTTTTCGCGCCCGATGCGATATATTCTTAAGTTCCTCGGCCAATGCGGAGAGGTAGCCTAATTGGTAAGGCAGTAGTCTTGAAAACTACCGCGGGTGACCGCTTGCAGGTTCGAGTCCTGTCCTCTCCGCCATTACTTATCCTCTAGTAGCAATGGAATTTAGCCCGTACAATGGCGTCGTAAAACTGTGCATTCAGGGCATGGTGATGGACGACCGCGACCGCTCGCAAGAAGCAAGCAAGCTATTCCAACAAGCTTGGAACGAAGCTAGCGACGATCATGAAAGATTCCTCGCCGCGCATTTCATCGCTCGGCATCAGAAAGATGTTGCCGACAAATTACGCTGGCTCGAAACAGCACTGCAGCTTGCGGTAAAGGTAAACGACGACACTGTTCGGGCGGCGTTTCCTCCGCTGTATTCGAGTATCGCAGAATGCTTCGAGGAGTTGGGCGAGCGTGACGCGGCAAAGGAGAATCATGAGCTGGCAGGTTCTTTCGACGGCGAACCGACTGACAAAGGGCCGTTCTATCACGGGACGAAAGCCGATCTGCAGGTCGGCGATCTTCTGACGGCCGGGAGCGAATCCAACTACCAGGCCGAACTCGTGATGAATCACGTCTATTTCACCGCCCTCGCAAATGGTGCCGGGCTTGCCGCGAGCCTGGCAAAAGGCGACGCACGCGAACGCGTCTATATAGTCGAACCGACCGGCGGCTTTGAGAACGACCCGAACGTTACGAACAAAAAATTTCCCGGCAATCCGACACGCTCATATCGGAGCACCGCACCGCTAATGATCGTCGGCGAACTAACCGATTGGGCAAAACAAACACCCGACAACCTCAACGAATGGCGCGAAAAACTCGCTAAAGGCGAAGGCAAGATCATAAATTAAATTCTCTAAGGGAAATCGAGGACGGAAGGCTGATTGTTGGTTTCCCATTACCAATACTTATGATGTATTCGTAAGACAAAGCGAAGATAATGGACATTCAGAATAAAACAATCTGGCAACAAGCGTGTGGCGACACCGACCGAAATTATTCAAGTGTGTGCCTTGATTGGGACGTGATTCTCAACGGTCCCGGCTACGCCGGTCCATATCCCGACTGTGACCCTAAACTCAAACATGACGGATGTAGTTCAAAAAAGCGAACCGACCTTAAGCGTTTTGCGGTTCAAATGAAGGACGGAGACATTGTTGTTTTGCGCCTTGGCACTTCTGAGGTACTAGCTGTTGGCGTTATCGTTGGCGACTACCAGTGGAGTGAGACCTTCGGTGACATTGACGGCTGGGAGTTACAGCATTTCAGAAGAGTGAGATGGGTTTGGAAAGCTGCCAGATCACCGACGAAGTTTAGCAAGTATGCCTTAAAGCAAGGTGACACAACCCAGGAACTGACATCTGATGAAGTAAAACAATGGTTAGTGAGTTTATCATTTCCCGACACTGACATGAACAGACCATTAGCAGAACTTCCAACTTCTGAACCTAAACGAATATCTCACGAAGAAATCGGCGAATATTTATTTGAACAAGGCGTGTCAAGCAATTCAATTGAGACCTTGATAAAAGAATTTGATGAACTCATACGAATTGCAAAATGGTATAAAGACGAAAGTGCACCCTCGGAATTTGAAACTGTTGCATATTTAGTTGTTCCAATTCTACGAGCACTCGGTTGGACACCTCAAAAAATGGCAATTGAATGGAGAAATGTTGACCTTGCCTTATTTGACCAACTTCCAAGAGATGACAAAAACTTAGCTGTGGTTGTAGAAGCAAAAAAGAAGGGAAATTCTTGCTTAACAGCCAAAAGCCAAGCACAAGGCTATGCACAAGGTAAAGACAATTGTAAACGACTTATCGTAACTGACGGACTTCGATACGGCACATACTTGAAGGAAGACAACGAGTATAGGCTTAAAGCTTACTTTAATATTCTAAGTTTGACAGATGCTCACCCGATCTATAAATGCGGGGGAGTAAAAGAAGCATTACGCATAATGACACCTGAATGGAGAGGATAAACCGTTAGTCCTAAAGCCCGACTGCCTTTGCGTCCCAAACCGTTGCGGCTTCGTTGAGCAGAACCCTCTTTAGAATAGAAAGATGAATTCGCTACTAACAGACGATGTCCGAGAGAACTTTTTAATTCGCCTTTATTTTGACGACAGCAAAGGTTTTTACAATGCGGGAATAAAGAGAGCATTTTTAGATTTTTGTAGAACGTTGAAGATAAAAGATGACATGAGAGCCAAGCATAAAAACAATGCTGAAAAGTTTCTTTTGTGCAAGCTAGCTAAACTGATAACAAAGAAATTTGTAGACCAAAGTGACTTTGACAAATTCCATAAAGCAACTTGTGAACAACTTTTAAAAGAATGGAACGAACTCACAATTGGCCAGGCTCAAAAATGGATAAACATGACTTTGAAATACTGGTTATTATTTGGCGACAAGAGGATAAACGGAATCGACTTGAACGCAAAATATTTTCATATACCAATTGACAGTTATGTTCAAAAAGGAATGTTCGACGAAAAACATCCGCGTCCTTGGAGTAAAATTCACAATTACGAAACATATATGAGCTACCAAGAACGACATAGGAATAAGCAAACAGGAAATTATCCAATAATTGACGAGTGCAACTTCTTTAGCAGCTATCAACCGTAATCAATGCATTATGCCAGCCTTCGTTCTTATCGTTCCTTAGCTCGATAGCCTCTCCCCGGTGACTCACTTGTTCGCGTCCGCTAACTTCCTAACCGACATTCCTTGCCTGAGATCGCGTTCTAGCCTAAACTCTTTTATGAATGAGCATTCATTCACCTACCTGAGAGTAACAATATGGCGAGAGCGGCGAAGCAGGCGAAGAATTCAGTTGCGGATAAACGCGAAGCGATCCTGCGCGCGGGCGTAAAGGTCTTTGCGGCGAAAGGTTTCTTTAATTCGAAGGTGGCGGATGTCGCCAAAGAGGCGGGCGTTGCCGACGGCACGGTCTATCTGTATTTCAAGGGAAAGGACGACATTCTTCATTCGATCTTCGACCGTGCAATGGCGGAGTTCATCGCCGATGGGCGCCGCGAGCTTGAGAGATCGGACGATCCCGCGGATCAGCTTGCGAAGATCGCAGACGTGCATCTTTCGCGTCTCGGTGCGGATCGTTCGTTGGCGGTGGTTTTCCAGATCGAGCTTCGCGGCTCGACAAAATTCATGGAAGCGTTCTCAGCCGCCGCCTTCGCTGAGTACTTAGAGATCATACGCAAGACGATCGAGAGCGGCCAAAAAAGCGGTGTTTTCCGCAGCGATGTGAAACCGATCATCGCCGCCAAAATGTTCTACGGCGCTTTGGATGAGATGGTAACGAACTGGATCCTCTCAAAAAAACCGTATCCGCTCGAACCCCTCGCAGGCGAGGTCGTCAAGGTCTTTCTCGGAGGGCTGAAGGCATAATGGCAGGCTCATCCCACAGCTATAAGATCGACAAACCTGTATCGAACCTTCGCGGCAAACCGCTTTTTGAGAATGAACCGCCGACGCTTCCTGCTCTCTTTATCTACGCCGCCGAGAAGTTCGACCGTGAGGACGCACTCAACTACAAGCGTGACGGCGTATGGAACCGCATCTCATCCTTCGAGGTGGTTCGGCGGGCCGAGAATATCGCACTGGGGCTCTATGACATCGGCATCCGCAAGGGCGACCGCGTTGCGATCTTCGCGGCAAATTCGCCTGAATGGACCTTAACCGATGCGGGCTGTCAATTTGCGGGCGTGATCGACGCACCGATCTATACGACGCTATCTGCGAGCCAGGTCAAATACATTCTTGACGATTCATCGTCGAGGGTGTTGTTCGTGGACACGCTCGCAGCTTTTGAACGCGTAAAGGACGTGGTGGCTGAATGCGGTTCTGTCGAGCATATCGTCTTCTTCGATGCCCCGGACGATGCTCCGGCAAATGCGATCTCGCTCACCGATCTTGAAGTTCGCGGCGGCGAACTCCGCAAACATGAACCCGATCTGATCGCCGCACTCGCAAATGCCGTCGAACCGGACGACACAGCGACGCTTATTTATACGAGCGGAACGACCGGCGAACCAAAGGGCGTGATGCTCTCGCATACGAATCTGATCTCAAATGCGATAGATGCCAGCAACCAACTCGCATTTTCGCCGGCTGATGTATGCCTTTCGGTCCTGCCGCTTTCGCACGTTTTCGAACGCACGGGAATGTATCTCTATTTCGTGAACGGCATGGCGGTCTATTATGCCGAATCGGTCGAGAATGTTCCCGATAATCTGAAGGAAGTCCGCCCGACGATCATCTTGGGCGTCCCGCGGATCTTCGAAAAGGTATTTGAGAAGGCAAGATTGAAGGCCGCACGGTCGAGCCCGATAAAGGAGCGGATCTTCGATTTTGCGATCGATGCCGCAAAACGGTTCGCTCGTGCTAATGAAGAAGGCAACGTATCGTTCGGCCTTAAGGTCCGGCACGCACTTGCCGAGAAGCTCGTTTTGAGCAAATTTCGCGAATTCTTCGGCGGGCGTCTTCGTTACTGCATCACGGGCGGCGCCGCCCTGGCCGACGAGATCTATCTGATCTTCACCGGTGCGGACATCGCGATAATGCAAGGCTACGGAATGACAGAGGCTTCACCCGTCATCTCGGCGAACAGCCCCGGGTCCAAACGTATTGGAACGGTCGGCGTTGCGATCCGGAATGTTCGGGTACGGATCGCTGACGACGGCGAGATCGAACTTATGTCGCCGGGCGTTATGAAGGGATATTTCAACAAGCCCGAGGCCACCAAAGAGGTGTTCACGGCTGACGGCTGGCTGCGGACCGGCGACATCGGACGCATCGACGAAGACGGCTTTCTCATCATCACAGACCGCAAGAAGGAGCTTTTCAAAACTTCGGGCGGCAAATATATCGCGCCTTCGCCGATCGAGCAGATGATCCGTTCATCGAAGTTCGTCAACCAGGTCGTGCTCGTCGGCAACGAACGAAAGTTTCCCGCTGCGCTCATCGTTCCGAATTTCGAGATGCTCGCTTCCTACGCGGAGTTAAAAGGGCTTGATCTTGAAACGCCTGCGGAATTTTGCCGCAGCGAAAAGATCCTCGACCTTTTCGAGCGTCAGGTGGCGGAGGCGACAAGTTCCCTTTCGCAATACGAAAAGGTCAAGAAGATCGCGCTTATCGAGAACGAGCTAACGGTCGAGAACGGCGAACTCACGCCAACGCTGAAAGTGAAAAGACGCGTCGTCGATGAACTCTATCATTCAACGATCGACGCGCTTTATCACGAGTAAGCTGACTCTAAGTCATCTAAGTTAGGTTTCGAAGCTGGCGTGCGTTAGGTCCTATTCGTACATAGGTGGCCAAAAGAAAGGGTGGCCGCGAATGCACAAAATAAAAACTTGGCCTAATAGAGCACGCGTGTGCCGAGGCCGTTGCCGACGCTTGAGAGGGCCGTGCGGCTGGCTCCTGTCACGATGTCGAGGATCGTCTGTGCGATGCTCTTCTTGCTCTTATCGACCTCAACGATGTCATACGGTTCGAGCATAACGTCCTTCTGCTCGCCCTTCTTTATCAGATCGTAATTCGCAGAAATGATCTCGCGGTCCTTTGAGCCTTTCTTGAGGCGATAGATCTTTATGTCTTTCGTTTTTGCTTCGCGTCGGACGCCGCCGATCTTCGCGATCGCCTCGGTAAGCGAAAGTCCGCCTTCCTTTAGGAAAACTCCTTGCGGCTGAACGACCTCGCCGGTGATATAGACGGGCGGTGCCTTCTGGACGACGATCACGTCGCCCGGATAGATGATCGGGTTTGCCTCATCAAGGCCTTGCTTGATCTCATTCAGGCTGAAGACGCGCGACGGAACATCGCCGGGATCGCCTGTCAAACTCTTCCAGTTCGCATCTTCGTCGCGGGCCTTATCGCACAGCGGCGGCTGGGTCCGAAAGACCTGCACGGTTCCGCCGGCCTGCTCCGTAACATCGCCCGAGAATGCGATCAGTTCCAGCAGCGTCGCCTTTCGCATCAGAACGACCTGCTGCGGCGTGCGCACTTCGCCGTAGATAGTTGCCGGCGGACGGCTCTTGCGCTCGGTAACCCGAAGGCTAAGCTGCGGATTGCGGAGATATTTCGCGAGCACATCGTTGACCTCTTTGCGAAGGCCGCGTTCCGATTGGCACTTTGCGACAACAGGCGCGTCCGAGAAAGGAACCTGAATCTGGCCGTTCTCATCGACGGTCGCAACAAAATCGAATTGCGGTTCGCCGAGCACCTTTCCCGTGATCTCGTCGCCGGGACCGATAAGATAGCCTTCCGAATCGACCTGCGGCTTCGGCGTCTGTGAAAAGGCCGCGAACGTCATTATGGCTATTGTAAAAATGGCGATTATTGCTTTCATTTGCTTATTAACACGAGAAACGCGGCTTCCTAAACGCGGCAATTTTCGAGCATAACGCAAGATGCCCCAAATAAACAATGCTTTTCGTGCCACAAAGCACGGCGTGATAGCCTATTGACACGGCATTTTTTGCAGGGTAACTTCCTAAACATCGGGCATTTTACCGGTCTTTTCTGAAAAAAATGTCCCCGGGCATGCGGTAAATGAAGCAAAAAGAGGAACCTGAGAGCAGCAAATTTTGGTTTCTAAGGCGTCCGTTTCAGTTTTTGGCGGACGTGCTTGTTCTATCTGCTGCATTTTTTATTGCCTATTTGCCGGCGATCAATATGCGGCTCGGCGAATTTTACGCCGACACGGCCCTGCGTCAGCTGCCGCTTGTAGTTCTTGTCCAGCTCTCGGCCCTCTTTGTCGTCGGTGCGTATTCGCTGATATGGCGATATGTCAGCATCGAGGATATAAAGGTCTTCATAAAAGCCGCAGTGATCTCGCTCGCGGTTCTGCTGCTTTTGAGATTCGCTCTGAGCTATTCGTACTTCGATCTCTGGCAGATCCCTGTCTCGGTCGTCCTCATCGATATGATGATGGCTTTCGGCGGATTGTTGGCTTTAAGAATTCTCCGCAGGTTCTTTTACGAACTTGACGAGAAGAATCGCCTCACGGCCGGACGCAAACGCGGCAAGCGCAAGCCGACTCTCATCGTCGGGGCCGGCCGTATGGGCGCAACTCTCGTAAAGGAGATCCAAGGCCGTGCGGACTCGGACTTCGACGTTCGCGGATTTGTTGACGACGACACGCGGAAGATCGGCGGCAGCGTCAATCGCGTAAAGGTCATCGGCGGAACCGACCGCCTGCCGAAGCTCGTCCACGAACTCGACATCAAGCAGGTCGTTCTTGCGATCGATCATGCGAACGGCAAGGACATTCGGCGAATAATGGATATTTGTTCGTCCATTCCGGTAAAAGCGCAGATCGTCCCGAGCCTTGAGGAGATCGCGCACGGCCGCGTCAATGTTACGCGTCTTCGCGACGTCGAGATCGAGGATCTTCTCGGACGCGAACCCGTCGAGCTTGACGACAAGAACCTGGGCGATCTTCTCTCCGGACGCACCGTGATGGTTACAGGTGCGGGCGGTTCGATCGGCTCGGAACTTGTGCGTCAGATCAGTAATTATCAGCCTAAGAAAGTGCTTCTCGTCGAGCGTTCGGAATATATGCTCTTTGAGATAGGCCGCGAGGTCGCAAAGACCTTCGACGAACTCGAATTCATTCCGCTTATCGCCGACATTTCGGACGAACCGCGTATGCGCGGCATTTTCGCGGAGTATCGGCCGGAGGTTATATTCCACGCGGCAGCACACAAACACGTTCCGTTGATGGAGCAAAATCCGGTCGAGGCGATCAAGAACAATGTGCTTGCAACGCGTCTTGTCGGCAGTCTTGCGGGCGAGTTCAACGCGAACGCTTTCGTTATGATCTCGACGGACAAGGCCGTAAATCCGACCTCTGTGATGGGCGCGTCAAAACGCATCGCCGAGATCGTCGTGCAAGACCTGAACCAAACCTACGAGACGAAATTTGTCGCGGTCAGATTCGGCAACGTGCTTGGGAGCGCAGGCTCGGTCGTTCCGATCTTTCGCGAACAGATCGAGAAAGGTGAACCGATCACCGTTACGCATCCCGAAATGACGCGTTACTTTATGACGATCCCCGAGGCGTCGCAGCTCGTGCTTCAGGCCGGCGCGCTTGCTCTTGACGGCGGCGAGATCTTTATTCTCGATATGGGACGGCCGGTCAAGATCCTCGATCTCGCCGAAGATATGATCCGTCTCTCGGGCCTCGTTCCATACGAAGACATCGACATTCAGTTTACGGGGATCCGCGACGGCGAAAAGCTCTTCGAAGAGCTTGAGATCACGGGCGAGCATCTGCTGAAAACGCGGCATCCGAAGATCTTCATCGGCAAGATCGCTGAGTTTTCCCGAATGCAGGTAAAAGCCATCATCGATGAGTTCTCCGCCGCGGTGAATGAGAACAGCGAGTCGCGGATACGTTCGGCATTCAACGAATTCCTGCCGGAAGCGACGGTCCTTCAGACGGATACTCCGGCCGGCCAACGACAGGCCGAGATCGCTGATCCCTCAGGCTCTCCCGCAAAGTTAAAGCTCGCGGACAAACCGACCTAAATTTTCGAAAATGGCAATTCTCGTAACCGGCGGTGCCGGGTATATCGGCAGCGTAACGGTCGAAGCTCTCGAAGCAGAGGGCTTTGACGTCGTCGTCGTCGATAATCTAAGCCGCGGGCATCGCGAAGCCGTCGCGGATCACACGCCGTTCTACGTCGGCAATATCGGCGACCGCTCCGTTATCCGACGCATACTCAACGAACACCCGATCACGGCGTGTATGCATTTTTCGGCATTCGCATACGTTGGCGAGTCGGTCGAAAAGCCGCAAATGTATTTCGAGAATAATTTTGTCCAGACGGCCGCCTTGCTCGACGAGTTGATCGCGGGCGGCGTGATGCGATTCGTATTCTCCTCGACCTGCGCGACATACGGCGAACCGCACACGATCCCGATCGATGAAAAGCATTCGCAGAACCCGACTAATCCTTACGGCTGGTCAAAACTCTTCGTCGAGCGAATGTTGTCGGCGTATGACAACGCGTACGGCCTGCGCTTCGTCGCTTTGAGATACTTTAATGCCGCCGGTGCGACCGCGACACGCGGCGAACGCCACGACCCGGAAACGCACCTCATTCCTCTCGCTCTTAAGGCCGCGGCGGGCGAGATCGAACAACTTTCTATCTTTGGCGACGATTATCCTACGCCGGACGGCACAGCCATTCGCGATTACATACACGTGAGCGACCTTGCAAAGGCGCACGTGCTCGCCGTCTCGTATCTTGAAAATGGCGGTGAAAGCGACTTCATCAATCTCGGCAACGGCGACGGCTATTCGGTTCGTGAGATCGTCGATGTCGTCTCGCGTGTCGTCGGCCGCGATGTCCCCGCAAGTCTCGAACCGCGTCGCGCAGGCGACCCTTCGCGGCTGATAGCGGACGCCTCCCGGGCAAAGACCGTCCTCGGCTGGCAACCCGAATTTCCCGACCTCGAATCGATCATCCGAAGCGCCCACCTTTGGCGAGCAAGGTAAAAGCGATAGTTTCTCGCAGGCTACCGACTCGCAAATTCCTGTCTTTTCAGAATAATGTGGCAGACTAGGAAAATACCTAAGAGATGAGTCAGAACAATGAGCCAACTTACCCCAAACCATACGTCCGGACGCGTTGCATCAACAATTGGAACAATATTCTCCGCGCGGGGCAGGAGGTTTCCAAAATGAGTCGGAGCTAAGACAACGGAAACATAGCCGGGAGAGTACGCTCTGATCAGGTTGCAGAGAAAGTAAACAAAAAGCGGACAGGAAGCTCCAATCAGAAGCGACCGGGACAATATCGTAAGAAAGGTAGCCACGCTTGAGTACCAAAAGATGAATGCGAAGGTCGAAAGCATTCGCCGCAGGGACTCCCGAAGATTCTCCGGATCTCCCAAGAACTCGGTGAACGACATAGGCGTATTCAACCAGTACGCTCCGAACAGAGTACAAATGTGCAAGATCGCCACGACGAAAAGGAAGAGGTAGCAGACAAAAACCATTAACGCAATCAGTTTTCCGGCTAAGAGGCGAAGCCTAAGTGGAGATCTAGGCAGTATCATCTTCCAGGTGTCAAGGTGGTAATCGCTTCCGACAACGAAAGCTGTGATCGTAGGCAAAAGAATGAGGGCTATGGTGTGACTTATGGATAATGACGAGAGTAGTGACGCAGGAAAAGCAAAATCATCCTGGTAGGCCTTCACCGCTTGGGCCCGATCCGAGCCAAATATCGCGATGAACCGAAATACGAGAAAGAGAAGAACGCAAAGGATGGTTATTGCGCTGAAAATGAGATTGCTCCGGTTGTAGAAAATTCGCCGAAGTTCAGCGCGGACAAGGTTAAACATAGTCTAGATATCTTGAGTTCCGATCACAGCATAAAAGACTTCTTCCAGAGTGCGAGACTTGACAAATACTTCATGAATGTCGATATTCTCACCCGCTAAATACCTAACCAAAAGTGGGATCTCATCATACCCGATCGCTAGCTCGATCCCCGGCGGATCATCCACCTTTCGAAAATGCCGGTTCGGAAAATACCGTGCAACTACTCGATAGACGGACTCTATCGGGAATCCGCGCACACATACCTTGTTGTTCGTAAGAAGTTCGGCAAGGGTACCTTGCACGCAAACTCTGCCGTCGTTCAAAAAAAGCACTTCATCACATGTGTGCTCCACTTCAGCTAGAAGGTGGCTGGTTACAAAAACCGTCCTCCCCTCATCGTCAGCAAGCCGGCGTATTAACCCTCGCATATTCGAAATACCCTCAGGATCCAACCCATTGGTCGGTTCGTCGAGAAAGACCACTTCAGGGTCACCAATAAGGGCCGCAACAACAGCGAGCCTTTGCTTCATCCCGAGCGAGAAGCCATCAACTTTCTGCTCCGACGCGAATAGTAGTCCATGCCGATCTAGAGCCGAAAGTAGTTGCTCACGCGACATAGATATCCCCGCATAATCAGCAAGTGTTCGCAGAGTTTGGAGGGCTGAGAGATTCGGAAAATAGGTCGGTGTTTCCACCACTGCGGCGATCCTAGAAGCGACCGATGCAAACTGCTTCCTAGCATCTAGGCCAAGGATCGATATCTCGCCGGCGTCCGGTCGTATCAGACTGAGCAGCATTCGAATCGTTGTGGTCTTACCTGCGCCGTTTGGACCGAGAAAACCAAAGACAGTACCCGATCGAACGTTGAAACTCACATGATCTACGACGTTTCTATTACCGTAGGATTTTGTTAACGATCTAATCTCGATTGCATTCATTGCCCAAGAGGGGGCGGCATCCTCGCACCAGATTACCAAGCGCGAGGATGCCAACCACATCATCAGCAATCCGATGATATTGAACAGCAGTAGAAGCACATATACCAATCATAGTGCTCATAACACCAGAACGTACACTCGCCAAATGGAGGATCGGAAAGCTCACTTAGTTCTTTAAGCTTAACTGAATCCTTCTTAATAAGCAAGATATTCGTATCGGCTCCACCATCGAGGGCGGCCGAAAGCGTGGAGTCCGCCAAGCGCTTAATCGACAAACTAGTCGACAACGTGGCGTCGCCAAAATGTCGGTATGCGTCTGCGAATTTGAAGTCACCCGTTTCCGTCGAGACACCCTTGAAAATGTACCCTGAGAGATATTTGCCTTCTTTATCTCTTATTGCTACTGCTAGCTTTCCTGTTGATTCCACAAAGAGCAGTTCGATCTTTTGGCCGTCAGCAAGTCTGCCGTAAAACGCGGTGACGTTTGTCTTGGCGACTGTTGCTCTGCCAATTGCTAACGCGGTAAACACAACAGCGAATGTTGTGAACACTGTAAAAATGCTCTTCTTCATCTGATTCTCCTTTTGAATTGTCGAGAAACAAGCGTTCCGAAGGTGATGGAGGAAACGGAACCAGGATTCTCGTCCACGATAATGGAACGAAGCGGGCCATCTCCAAACGCCGGCGAAATATCCGGCAAGTTTGGATCCATCGTGAAGAGCGCTTCGATCAAATGCGACTGCAACTCGATGGTTTTATCGCGCTTATTAAAGCCGAGTCCGCACCACCAAGCTCAGCCCCCATGGACCTTGATAGATATCGCGAGTTTACGTCCCTCCTTTTTAGAATGTCAAGCTCAAAACGCGGTGGCCTCAAATTCATCAGCTCCACATCAAACTCTTCAGCCTTAGCCTTTCTACTTTGAATTTGAGGCGGCGGCGTTAGAATAGAGCTATGCCCGAGCCGAATCGAACACGTCAACGCATCTCTCGAAAAGCTGCATCGTTCACAGAATCCGTCATTCGCGAGATCAGCCGCGAGGCTGTTAAATACGGCGCGGTGAATTTGGGTCAGGGATTTCCCGATTGGGAAACTCCGCAGGAGATAAAGCAGGCGGCGATCGACGCCGTTCTCGCCGATCATAATCAATACGCAGTAACCTGGGGCGTTAAGGAATTCCGCGAGGCCATTGCGAGAAAGACGATGGCTTATCTTGGCCTCGACATCGACCCCGAGAGCGAGATCACCGTAACTTGCGGTTCGACCGAAGGGATGATCGCCGCGATGATGGCGACGGTCGATGCCGGCGATGAGGTCGTGGTTTTCGAGCCGTTCTATGAGAATTACGCACCGGACGCAATTCTTTCGGACGCGACGCCGCGTTACGTGCCGCTCTATCGCACCGAGGAAGGGTTTGTCTTTGATAAAGAGCAGCTTGCCGCCGCATTCAACCCGCGAACACGTGCGATCATTCTCTGCCATCCGAATAATCCGACCGGCAAGGTTTTCACGCGGGACGAACTCGAATTCATCGCCGATCTTTGCCGCACCCACAACGCGTATTGCTTCACAGACGAGATCTACGAGCACATTATTTACAGCGTCGATGGGCAGGCTCCCGCACCGCACGTTTCGATCGCCACGCTGCCCGGAATGCGCGAGCGGACGGTGATCGTAAATTCGCTTTCAAAGACGTATTCGGTTACGGGTTGGCGCGTCGGCTATTGCATCGCACCCGAAGACCTAACGTCGGCGATCCGCAAGGTGCACGATTTTCTAACCGTCGGTGCGGCAAATCCTCTGCAGCGTGCCGGAGCTTTCGCGATGAGCTTGCCGCCGGAATATTACACCTCGCTCGAAAAAGAATATCGCCGCAAGCGCGACTTCCTCGTGCCCGTGCTGCGCGAGGCAGGATTCCACTGCGACTATCCGGAAGGCGCGTACTATGTGATGGCAGACATCTCGGAGTTCGGCTTTGCGAATGACATCGCATTTACCTCACACCTCGTGCGCGAGATCGGCGTCGCGGCAGTGCCCGGTTCGTCATTTTACAGCGACGAGACAAAGGGCTCGCAGCTCGTCCGCTTCTGCTTCTGCAAACGTGACGAAACCCTCGAAGCCGCCGCCGAACGCCTCGCGAAGTTAAAGTAGGATGGGAACTTTCCTGCACTTCCTTCCGGCCTTCCACTGTAAACGATCGGCATCTACTGATGTCGTGTTTGTAATAAGCCAATCTCGTTTATCCAGATGCTATTAAAAAATGCTTGACAAAAGCTGTTGGGGGGGGGGCATACTCTGGCAATCGGAACTCTTACAGACTCAATTCCTCCCATGCTTTGTCCTGACAGGGACTTTTCTCATCTAGCATGGAGGCGAAATGGTACGACAAAAACTCACCCTCACCTGGCAGCATTATCTAATTGCAGGATTGATTTTTTCAACAGTTTTGATTCTTTGTGCTTTTGCGACAGATTTCGTAGGGGCCGCATCTTCAACTGCCACAATCACCTCGACATTGGAAAAAACCCGATCTGGCGGTGATCACGCCGGGAAGCCGAGTCCGACACCAACTCCGGAAGTTCTCCACAAACTCGTCGGATCCTACTACCTAACAAACGAAAATATTGATGCGAAGTTACTTTTGAACAACAAGGGGAACGAACCGCTCGAAGTTCGGCCGACGTTATACAACAAGAATGGTCTCGAGTTTACCCCTAATCCTGTTGTTGTCGCGCCGCAGTCCTTCCGATTAGTTAGCTTGAACGATTGGGCCGCCCTAGCAGGTGACAGTTTCAAGGCAGGAAATATTAGGCTTCTCCATATTGGGAAGGATCTTGTCTTGGGCGCACAAATATACTTAACGGATCATGCCCGAAGCCTTATCTACGAAGAGAAGTTAGCAGAACTTGGCAAGTTTGATTCTCGTGTACAGGAAGCAGTTTGGTGGATGCCGTCGAGAGACGCAGAAGTTCGAGTTGTGCTTACCAACACGTCCGATGAGCCGCTCTCTCTTGTCGGAAGGCTGGGAAGGAAACCTGATATTGTCAGTAACGAGGGTTTTCTACAGCTTGCGCCGCACGCAACGAGGATCATCGACTTTCAGAATGACTTTCCGGGAAGTGCTCCTTTTCTAAATTCCGACGTTATTTCTCTATCAATCGAGCACTCGGGACCTAGCGATGCTCTAATGGCACGAGCTTTAGTTTACGAAAGGGCGAAAGGCTATTCGAATGCTGTCCAGTTTTCGAATCCGGCTCGTGGCAGATCGAGCGAGTATCAAGGCGTCGGTTTCCAGATAGAAGATATTATGGGATCGCCGATGAGGCCCGTTATAGGTGCAAGGAATGTTGGTCCCGGAACAGCGACAGTTTCGATGCGAGTTCCCTACACCCGAGTAGATGGTACTCGCGGTAATATCGTCTTGGCCCCGGAGCAGTTTGGTCCCGGGGAAATGCGTTTGCTGAACGTTCAAAGGATCATTCAACGGTCGCATCAGGAGCAGATCGCCGTTGCAAGCCTTGAGGTAACCTATGATACGGCACCAGGCTCGGTTCTCGTCAATGCTCATTCTGTAAGCAATGACCATGATCAAGTTTTTCGGGTTCCGATGTGGGATCCCTTGGCTCAACGCAGCCCGACCGGTGGATATCCTTGGCGGCTCGAAGGCACCTCTGTGACCCAAACATACATCAAAAACATTACCGACACCGAAGAGGACTATGTAGCCTTTCTCGTGTGGCAAAATGGTGGAATGTATATGCTGGGCCGAAAGAGCGTCGCCTCTCACGAGACGGTAAATATTGATGTAAAGCGCCTACGTGACGAACAGGTTCCTGATGTGAACGGGCAAACGATCCCGCTAAACATTTCTAGCGGACAGTTGCAGTGGACCTTACTGCGAAAGGACTCGTTTCCCGACGAAGATGCACGGGCGAATCTCTCTCTATTGGGGCGGTCGGAACAGGTAGATATCACGAACGGCATAGCAACAAACTACTCCTGTCAAAACTGCTGCGTTGGAGACCACGTTGGAGGATATGTATCGCCAAGTACGCTCGAGATTGAATACGGACAATCCGCGAACTTTCAAGCGTACGAGATGGCAGAAACGTGCTACGGCTTTCCGTATGTTTACCCGACCGGAGCAAACTGGACCAGTTCTAATGCCGGAATGGGGCAGGTAAGCGGCGGATCGATCACTCCACAAGCCGCAGGGCAAACAAATATCTCCGCTTCCTGGCAAACCCAAAATTCATTTGTAGAGCCGTGTCCGCCCGGAGGCGGCGAGCCAATGTTTACTTTCGATGCAATAGCGGCTACCTGCAGTAGTTCTCGCTCAGGCGGACCGAGAATAGACGAAGAACAGTTCACCGAAACGGCACAAATCAACTCTCTGCTCATCCCGGAATGCGGCGTCTGTCAAACCCATATGTTTACGACCTCACCGCCGGCGGCTACGTTGACGGTGAAGCCGAAGGTAAGAATTACAGGTCCCAGTAGTACTAATGACGGTAGTAGTGTTACTTTTTCATCCACAGTCGAAGGCGGAACGCCCTCCAGTTACCTTTGGACGGCAACTTGGCCAGCCGCAGCCGGCAACAATCCAAAGGTCACGTTTGGCTCGAACAATGCCGCTTCAACGAGCGCGGATGCCCATTGGTTCGCTCTTCCAAATGATGCCTGCACTGCGTCGAGAGACAGTACTTACGAGATAAAGCTGGCTGTAACCGTCAATGGTCAGTCGACCGATAAGAAACAAGACTATACGGTGATGGTGCCGTGGGATCCTGCGGGAGTTACCAAGGCCACCCCGACGATAGTCGGCGGTCCTATAATCAGCTTCGACCCAGCGGCTGGAGTGTGGCGCGTAACTGATATCGGAACTCTCGCATACGTTTCAAATGTATCTAAGACTATTACTGTTCCAGCTGCTAGCCAGTTCTACGCAAAAACGGATGCGCACGAAAGCAAGCATGTCCAACAATGGGACGTCACTGGCCTAAGGGGGCAGTATTATAATCCGGCCACATTCTACGCCCGAATTAGCAATTTTACGGCACCTACTTCGCAAGCATTAATACAAATGCTTGAAGCCGAGTTGAGTACGTTCTTAAGAGAGGCTAAACGGTCCGCCGATCGCAAGTGTAACCAAGCTGAGATCGAGGCTTTTGGGGTTTCGGATCCTCTTAACCCTCAATACATTTATCAAATATGCGACCGTACCACCTTTCCCAATTGTTGATATCACGAGGCAACCGAGATGGGTAAAATTTTATATTTTGTTGTATTCGCACTTGCCGTGTTCGCCGGTGGAACGTTTCGGCTCGGGGGATGGTCGTCAACAAACGGCTCGACTGAAAAGGTTGATCCGAGCGGAAAGACGGTTGCATACTCATCTACCGAAACTTTTGCGAATGACGCCAGTCCCTTTTATGCAATTGCCAAGAGCGAGGAACAATCGATCTACAAATATATTTCAAACAGTGACTACGTGGTTACCGCGAAGCTCGTAAAGACCGATGTCATAGGCAAGGTGCACAAGAAGGCAGAACTTGACCTTAGCGACTATGTTGCTGCGTGGATTTATACATTTAAGGTCGAAAAGCTCTTGTTTACGCGAGAAAATCCTTCGGATACAACTCTCGCGGATAGGCAACTAGAGACATTTAAAATGATCGCCAGAAATGGGGAAATTCGCGAAATGTATGATGACGGAGACAAGTTCTTGTTTTTCCTGAAGAAAATACCTGCGGATGATCCGGAGTTTGGGGGGCTCGAACTAGATAAAAACACAAAATATTATCGTGTATATTCCGGCGCTCAGGGAGAATCTATATTTCCCGGGCCGGGCGATCCTATGCACGGAAAGAACTCAGTTGGACGTATTGACGTCGCGAACGCACACTGGGCCGTCTTGATCGAACAAATAAAGGTGCTATGCAAAGCATTGACCTCAGGCAGTAAGGAAACGGTCTTGATCAATCTCCGAAATTTGGCAGATTCGACCAACGACGAGGTTGTTAGAGAGAATGCCGTCTATGCTCTCTCGGAGTTGCAAAAGCGAGCAAATTCTCCCACTCCCTAGATTCGCCTGTCGTTCAGAAAGTTGTTGAATTCACGCTTTGAGCGATCTTCCGCCGCCGAACGCCTCGCAAAATTACGCTAGAGCGACGGTAGGAACGCGGAATCGAGCAAACAGAGGGCAGAATTTCAACCACAGAGGACACAGAGGTATTGCCGAAGTCCGAGCGATACGCATGACCAATACCGTCTCTAGTGCGACATCGCTAATAGACATCCTTTGGCCGTCATCTTACGCCCTTGCTGACGAGCGTGCTTCTGTCAGTCAGTCCTCCGAGAGGTCTTTGCTGGTGTCGATGGCCGGTTCCAGGACGCGGACGATCTTTATCAACTCTGCCTCATTTCTCGCGGTCGGCATTCGCCCATTCTCGAAACTAATATGAACCTCTACCTTGCCGATCCTGTAGCGTGCTACTACCCAAGTCATCTTGGCAGATGAGCTACCGAACTTAAAAATGACCCCTTCGTCTCCGACATTCGGCATCGGGAACATTCCGCCCATCTGCATCAGATCATTTCCTAAGATATATCCCATCTTTGCTGCCTCAACGTCGGGATAGACATTAACATGCACGATAAGGCTGTCATTCGCGATCTTTCGGCTCCTAAATGAGTGCGCCGTACCAACACTGGCGGGGGGCCTGTCTCCTCCGCAACTGACCATCTTATATGCACCAACCAAGGCAAGGTCTGGTCTATTCTCGTACATCTCACGAATGATTCGGGTGCGAATCGAATCGAGATGGCAGTACGCAGGCATAAGCTCGTCTTGGGTAAAGCGGCGCTTCTCATCGGGTGTCGGCAACGCAGCGGCGTTGGAATTGCTTGTTTGGGCCATCACAGTCTCGACCTTGTCGGAACCGGCGAGCCAATACCCTAGACCCGAAAAAAGCATGGCAAGCGCGATCAGTCCCAGCCAACCGCCATAAAACCTAAAACCAAGATTCTTCATTAGTCATTTCCTCCTGCTTTGCGTAAAACGGGTCCCCCTAACATACATGATAGGAGGACCCAAACGAAGCCTCACCTTGTGGCCGAGGCAGAGATCGCCGGCGCATCCACCGGCAGTCCAAAGACTTCCAACCGCGTCTCTCCGGTTTGGCTGTCCCGTATATACCAAGCTCCGGAAGAGCGACTCCATATAGCAACATCTGTCATACTGTCCGAGTTGTAGTCGGTAGGCACAGGCAGATCGCCACTTGCAAAAATGGGGCCTTGGTAAACCCACAACTGATAGGCCTTTCCGCTCTCCAGTACGTACCAGACACCTGTCGAGGGTCGTACAACTGCGAAATCGGTTGTGCCATCCCCGTCATAATCTCCTTGGACGGGTATATCGCCGTTCATTCCAAGGTGAATTACTTGCATTTGAGTATCGGAGGAGCGTCGGATCCACCAATCACCGGTTGAAGCGCGCCAAACTGCGGCATCGGTCTTGCCATCATTGTCAAAATCGCCCGGCGTGGGGAGATCGCCGAGGCTGCCAAGCCCCCACGAAATCTGAGCGTCGAGACCGTCTGAACTCTGACGAATCGACCAACGACCATCAGAGGCCCGCCAAGCCGCAATGTCCGCCTTGCCATCTCCATCGTAGTCTCCCGGCACAACCATCTCGTTGGTCTCCCTAGGCCTCCACATTGACGGATTCACTTTATAATAATTCGTGCTCGTCCGGAAAAAGAAACTTCCGTCCGCATACCAAACAGCGGGATCGGTGAGTCCATCGCCGTCATAATCAGCTGCAGCAAGGACATCTAAGGCCGGATCGCGTTCAAGTGTTTGAAGACTAAAGGTTTCACCTGTGTCGTCCAAAACTTTCCATTCACCTGTCGTCCCGTCCACGATAGCGATGTCTGCCCCGCCGTTCGGGTCAAAACGGTACGAATTCGCGCTCGCCGTTAAACTACGGTCAATCGGGGAACAGAACTTCAATGTGTCGTTGTTCGCACTTGGAGTCGGGTCACGAAAGGACGAACTAGTTACAAGCAGGTCAGTCGCATCGTCGTAATGGACGCATTCGGGAGCTTGAGGGGGATTTGGAGGATTGGCCGAATATACCTTTACCGCGGTTAACAGCCCGGATAGACTCGAGCCTTGAATGATCCCGTATGAAGGATCATAAGTGGTACCGTCGTAGTTTACAACAGCGTGATAGGTAAACTCTGGATTAGGTCTAACGTACTCGCCCGAGCCGAAGCTTCCTAGCTGATCGCGTTTTACTTGCATCGTCGCACGGCCCTCAACGTTGCATCCAAGTCCAATGCAATAATAGTTACGCTTTTCGGTTGCCGGATCGCCACCCCAGAAGAACGTCATGGTTGAATCAAAGAAGCCAATGCTCTGCAGGAGGCCATGCAGGATCAACGCGTTATCGTAGCAAACGGCGCCATCCTCATTCACAAGTGGGTCGTGCAAAATATCTAACGGGTTAGAGTCGTAAGTCCGCTGCGTCGGATGATAATTGATCCTTCTTGCAACTTTAGCGTTGATCTTCTTGATCACCTTTTTGAAGTCGGATTCATTGTCGCGTACTAGGCCGGTTGACCATTTGAGGGCTTCGTCATATAGTCCTTGGTACGACTCGCCATTCGAATTCTCGAAGGGTCTGAAAGTTGCCTCATTCGGCGGGTCAGCGAAAAGCCAATGTATCTGATGGTTACTCTCGCCCGTTTCTTTCCAAGATGTTCCGTTGTCAAATGAAATCTGCCACTTGAGCTCATATTCCGCCATCTTAACGAACGGGCCGGACTCGATATTTAAGAACGGAATCGAAAAATCGTCCACCCGCAACTGGCTTCCCGTCAGTATCACGTCTCTTGGGGAACCAACGGTTGCACCGTTGCGTGTTACCCTTAGCTTCGCAGGAATATTGCTTGCTGTAGGCGGGGTTATCGAGAACTTTGCAAATAGAGACATATCCGTACCCTTTTTATAAGCGACAGGATAATTGGGATTGCCAACTCTTTTCCACGTCGCAACCGTTCCATCGGCTCCCGGATCTTCGATGTAGGCACGATCTGCCAGCTTACGGATCGGCCGATCATGCAGGAAACCCACTTCATCGACAGTCACCGTCGAAGTCGAAGTCGGAGTTGGAGTTGGAGTTGGGGTCGGGGTCGGCGTGGAGCACGCGTTACCATCTAGACAAGGAAGTGGGGGCGGAATCGTTATGCAGGGATAGACGCGTTGGATAACGTACCTGTGCCCTGTTTCCCGATCAATGACAAAGTGTGTACCACTCGTGCAATAGGTCTTCCCCTCAACGTAGTTCGTTGACGTTAGCAATACTTCCGCCGGAATTACGTCTCTTTGCCCGACACTATAGCCTTCGTCAAGAGAACCTTCGTTAATATCGGCCCGGTAAAGCTCGCCGTTGACGGCGGGATTGTAATACAGCCCTGCTGCGTAGTCCAACCAAGTCTCAGCCAACCCGTTAACGTGTCGCAGACGCGGATTGTAGCTCACACCGGTATGCCAAAAGACGGTTTGGCCATAAATTTGGGGCGCAAAGGTAACGAATCCAGCCAAGATAAAAATGGTGCAGATGAACGCTCTTTTTTTCATGATCTGTTTCTCCTCCTTTCGCTTACTGAACCTCTTCGAGTTTCACGTCTGACAAGCGCACTTGCTTGATCTTTCCGCCCCATTTCTCGACAATGAACTTCTCGACCTCCACAAATCTTTCGGCGCCTAAGGCATCCCTCAGTCGATCTCGGTAGGTCAATGCCATGGCATTACGTTCGTTTTGGAGCTTAATGAGTTCAGGAGGTACCGGACTGTTCCGAGGAACTATCCCATTCGCAAACTTTTGACGGGTCTGGTCGATCATGGCCTTTGCTTGCTCATCGATCAGTGATACTTCTTTCACATAGGCGATCGCAGTGTCTTCCAAGATTCGATAGTCGGCATCCGTCAAGTCCCCGTATGATTGAATGAAGGTGCTGTGTGCCAGCGACTTATTAGTATCGATCTCTCCGGAGACTGATCTCTTCTTCAATTCGACAACTGTCCTAAACAGGTTGTCGTAGATCACGGATTCAGGCACATTGCTGTTTGATTTGGTCCCAATACGAAAAAGACCGCCAGCAAGTTGGTCGTGCGCGGCAAATGCTAAGGAAGCGACTAGTAGAACTACCCCAGCGATAATTAGAATGGAATTCTTGTGCGTCATATTCTCTCCTTTTGTCTAGGGTTAAGCAGCGCAGGTTTTCCCTGCCTGCATTCGGTTGGCGGTATTCACGCGAAGCGAGCGCACACCAAGTAAGCGCAAAAACTTCTTCCACGAGCGTAGATGCCGCTAATGAAGAGAAATTCCGATTGCTACAAGTTGTCCGGTCGGGTTTCGCGCACTCAGTGTAGGAGTTGGCGTAGAGAGGTAAAAAGATGGCGCGAGGTGAGGATCTCATTTGTATTCATAGTGGAAGAATTTCCAAAACTGTACCCCCCCCCCCGCGAAAAATGTCAAGCGCCAATTTCATTTTTTTTTCGAGCAAATATTGCCACTCGGACAGCTCTGGGCGGTGGTGAGTGGGTTGACGAATTCGGTTCGGATAAGCCAATAGGCACCGAGCTTCTTCCAAGATTTTTTCTGTGGAAAAGACAACGCGCATTAGGGTGCGGTGCAACAAACCTATTTGGGTTTGCGTAATTAAGCTTAAATTGCGGTGTCCGGTTGGAACAAGCCGGACCCGGACGTTTTCCCAATTCTCATAACTTACTGGAGGTCTTATATTTATGTCGATACGATCATTTTTGATCTCAGCAACGGTTCTCACGCTCGCCGCAAGTGCCCTCGGACAAGCTGCCGAAAAAAAGGCGGACGGCGCACCAAAGAGTATTGAGCGCACTTTTGCCTTTACGATAAATCCGGATGACGGCGGTTATCTCGGCGTCGAGACGGAGAACGTCAACAAGGAAAACAGTGCGAAGTTTGGCCTCTCGAGTGTTCGCGGCGTCGCGGTAAAAAGCGTGGTCGACGATTCGCCTGCCGCAAAAGCCGGCATCATCGCGGGCGACGTTATCGTAAGCGTTGGCGGTGAAGAGGTTACGAGCGTCCGCAAGCTCTCGCGTCTCGTCTCTGAGATCGCACCCGACCATGAAGTTAAGATCGGCGTCCTTCGAAGCGGCAGCGAGATGAACCTGACAGCAACGATCGGCAAGCGTCCCGGCCCTGCATTCCAGAACGGAAACTTTCGAATGGCCGCACCCATGACCCTGCCCGGCGAAATGCCGGATATGAAGATCCTCAAGGAACTCGAAACGCTAAAGGTGCCTGGAAATATGGAAGAGCGTGTGTTTACTTTCCCTGAGGGGAAACGCGAGGTTCTCCGCTGGAATATGCGTTCTGATCGCGAGATCGGCGTCGGCATTATGCCGCTTACAAAGCAGCTCGCCGATAGCTACAACGTCGGCGGCGGCCTGCTGGTAACGAACGTCGCTGAAGTTTCGCCTGCCGCAAAAGCTGGCATTAAGGCCGGCGATATTCTTACCGAGGCAAACGGCAAGCAGATAAAAGAAGGCGCCGATCTGATCCGTGAATTGAACGCTACCAAGGGCGATCTTAGCATTACTTTCGAGCGAAAAGGTGCGAGAAAGACCGTTACCGTCACTCCTGAAAAAGCGAAAGACAGCGGAATAAATTTTGACCGCGAAGTGCTGCAGCCGATGCCGGCCCCAAGGATGCCGGCGATGCCGCGTGTGATGTTGAATGGTTCTTCGTTTCCGGGCAGAGTGATCTGACCCGCTAGCGGCAAATGAAGTTAAGGCGTGATCTTCGAAAGCAGATCGCGCTTTACTTTTGCTCCTTGAGGGCGACCTCTTTTGCGAGTTCGTTGGCGCGGTGGCTGTAATCTCGGGCGCGTTCCATTGTTTCGAGATATTTGTCGCTAAGATCCTTGAAATCGACCTTCACCTTGTCTCGTTTTGCCGTGTCCTTCGGATCGAAATTTTCGTTGAGGATCTTCGCGGCCTGCCGATAGTAGTCAAAAGCCTCCGCTTCGAGCTTTAGGCTTTGCTCCTTCAGCCGCAGGTATTCGCGGTAATCGTCGTTGATCTCCATCTCCTGGGCCTTTTGGAGTTTGTCGATCGCGTCGTTGGCGGATGTCGCACCGTCGTTGATGAGCTTTTCGACCTCGTTCGCGATCCGCTTGGCGGCCTCAGTATCATTCGCCTCCATCGCCTTCTTTATCTCGATGCGCTTTCCCTCGTTGTCTTCGTAAAGCACCTTGATCTTTTGGAGGTCCTGATTTGCCTGAACGACAAGCTCGGCCGCCTGTTCAGTTTGATCCGCGGGACCGAAGATGCCCGAACTTGGAGAATTCGCTGAGCTTTTGCAGGACGCGAAGAGACTCACGGCCGCGAGTGCCGCTGCGAAAAGCGTGGTCTTTACTCTCTTGCTCATCTAAAAAAGCCTGAAATCCGGATTGTTCTTCCGCCGCCAAATAAAACCGTCGAGCACGTAATGCGTCAACTGCGGCACGGCGAGCAGCGGCACGACGAAGGTGCGAATGTTACGCGTCCAATCCCAATCCGAGCCGAAAAGCCATTGCTTCTCGTGCCAAACGCCGCGATGCCAGAACAGTTCTTCGATATACGCGATCGCCCAGAGCGTTGCAAGAAAAAATACCCAATTCGACGAAAGCGTTTTATAGACCCGTCCGCTCGTCTCGCGTCTGAACTTCGCATAAAAGTATATCAACGCAAAATACGGCACGCCGTGAATGACGACATTCGTCACCGTGAACGCATAGTCGGAATTGAAATAGACGATGCCGACGTACCAGCAAATGGCGGTCGTCGCGACGATAATATCCTTGCCGATGTTCAGGAAACCTTCCGCAAAATATTGATAGACGGACTTTGCGAAATACGCCGTCAGCGCCGCAACGTAAAGCACGAAAACGATCCTTTCTAAGAATGCAGGAAACGCCTCGAAATCGCCGGGTACGAACCACTCGAAATTCCTCGGCAAACTCGTACACCAAAAGACGATCGGATATACGCTCGCTAAGTAAACTGCCGCCGCGTCGATCCACCACGTTACGCGTCCGGTCTCGCCGAGCTTCCTTCGGTAGAGATTGACCCAACCGAACTGCTGCCGAACGAAATGAAATACGGCGACCGCCGCAAGCACCTTCCAAAAGAGAAGCTCGCCCTCGGAATAGAGCGCAACTCCGATCGCGTAACCGCCGACCGGCACAAGCGTGTAGAGCCAGATCCGGCGTTTGAATTCAGCGACGTCGAAATAGACACGGAACGATGTTGACCAAACGTGAGCAACATCGATGAGCAGCACCGCCGAGACCCACGTCCAATCCGGCGTCTCCGCGTTCAAGATACCTAACTGCCATCCGACCGCAAGCAGCAGCAAGGACGCGACCGCACTTCCCAAGAAGACCGATAGATCGATCTCGCGTGAGAAGAGCCAGTATTTTGGCCGTGTGAATGTTGCGTCCACGATCTGCTTTTGAAAATATTAATGGTCACCCGTTGCCTTTCTGAATACCAATGACGAAGCGGGCCGTTACTGCTACTCGCTATACCTTCACCGCGGTCTCCAGGGCCTCGCGTCCCCATTCGTTGATGCTCTTGCCGCTGGAAAGAGCGGCCTCTGCGATCCTTGCGTGCAGATCCGCCGGCAGTCTGAACAATAACTTTCCTGAGTAGCCCTTCTTCGGACTCCGACCCGTTTTCTTGCAAAGCTCAAGATGAAATTCGACGGCATCTTTCATCGCCCGCTTTAGCTCGCGGACGGTTTTACCCTCAAACGTAACAACGTCGTCGATGCTTAGAAGTCTCCCAAAAAAGACCTCGTCATCTGCCGAGAATTCGATCCGGGCTTTAAAGCCCTTATACTCCATTACTTCACTCATCTCTAACACCTGCCAACACTAGAAAGTCCCTAAGCGACTCAATCTGATATTTCTTGGCTTCCTTCTGCGGATGCGGCCTGTGGGCTTCCCATTTCAAGCCGCTTGGCATAACGAAAGCGATCCGTGAGCCACGACCCTGATCAACTCGGCCTCAAGGGCGGACATCAACTTCTCAAGATCGCCGAACTTAATATTCGCCCGCGTTGGAACCGCAAATATGGAATCTAGAGTCTAAAGATGCTTGCGGTTCACATTGAGAATGATAGCATAAACTGATATCAGTTGGAAAGAATCTTGTCAGCTGCGCGCAGTCCGTGGTAGAACGCCTCTTCGAAAAGTGCGACGCCGCCGAGATCTGTGTGCGCAAAATGAATGTTGCGGTACGGCTCCATCGCCTTCTGCCGAATGCCGCTCCAGATAAAGTTCGGCCGCGGGCTGATCATCGCGTGTCCCCAACGCATCACGTCGAGCCGCGTCGTCAGGTCGCGTACGTCGCGATGCGCACGCTCCATATCGCTCAAACAAACTTCAGCTATCTGATCACGATCATAGTTAAAGAGCGTCGTACGGGCATTCTGCTCGGCACACATTGGATAATAATACGTCAGCGTCGTAGGTCCGTAATCGATACCCTTCTGATGCGTCGCCGTAACATAACCGAGCGAAGGGCTTTCGTATAGAACATTGTCCCATGCGAGCGGAAAATCACTCGTAAATCTCACTTTTGGACGCTCATTCAAGTGGAGGTTCGCGACGAACCACGCATTATGCTGAAACTCGCTTGCATCAAACGGAGGGTTTTCGCGAAACCCGCGAATCGCGTATGGAGCCGTAAACATCGGGCCCGCAAAGACGACTTTCTCTGCCTTGATGCCGCGAAGCGTGCCGTCAACAAGACACGCTATCTCGACGCCGTTCTCTTTCGGATCGATCGAGACGGCCATCCAATTCTTGCGTACTCTATCGCCCACTTTTGATACAAAATGGTTGACGAACTGACCGTTGCCCTCGGGCACCGTGATGAAAGGCTGCGATTCGTCGCCGCTCTTTTTAACACGCGAGCAGAAGTAAAAGAGTCCTGCCCACGCGGAGGTTTCCTCTAATTTCAATCCATAGTCGTCGCGGCAGGCGTAGTCGCAATACCATCGCAGCCGTTCGGAATCGAACCCGTTCTGCGTGAGCCAATCCGCAAAAGTGAGTTTATCGAGAGCCGTCACCTCCGCGTCGACCGAGCAATGCTCAACGGGAAGGACGAACGCTCTTCGACCCTTTCCGTCGCGAAAGTTTATCCATTTATTCACCTCCGCATAGAACGCATCGAATTGCCGCTTGTCTTCGGCACTCGCGCCGGCGTTCAGGTAGAGGCCTTCGTACCAACGGCCCTTGTAAAAAACGCGTTCTTCCGGCTCTCGGCAGAGGAACTCTTCCTTCGCGTGGATCTCTCCATTCGGACCACGAGCATCGAGCAGCGACATCTCATCGAGCAGGTTCACGAGATCCACATTCTCGGCAAACGGAACAGGAAGATAGTGAGCTCCCCAAGGATAGTTGACCGGTTTGCCGACACCGCTGCGTGATGTACCGCCCGGTTCCTTTTCGAGTTCTATGATCGCAACATCGTCGAAGCCCTTTCCCTTCAAACGCCACGCTGCCGAAAGTCCCGCGATGCCGGCGCCGACGATCACGACCTTTCTTGTTTCCCAATTCTCTTGAGGAACCTCGAATGTTCGCCCTTCACGGAGTATGTGACCGATGTTCGCGGATTGTCCGACGATCTCGCCCTCAGGCAATCTTTTTGCACTCGTATCCCGACACGCCGCAAATGCGAACGGTGCCCCAAAAAAAAGTGTCAGCAATTCTCGTCGGGATAAGGGCATCGTTCAAAAGGTCCGAAATAAGTGATAAGGGAAAAGTAATAAGTTAGAGCTTCTTTAGAGAAGAGATCAGCATCTTCTGCAATTCTTCGCAATCGAAAATGATCGATTCGAATTGTTCTAAGGTCAGGAATCCGCTTTGGTTCAACAGCCGCAACATAAAATTCGTCTTGAAGGCTTCCTTGTTCGCAAGCGAGTATTTGTGTCGGAAATCCGCACGGTCCTCACCCTGTCTTGCTTCCTCGATGAACAACCCAATGTTCACTCCCGAATCCAGTACTTTTCTGGAAAGGGTCAACTCTCGTTTCTCTTTCTGTAAATATTCCGCGAGGTTAGTTATACGCAGTGCGAAGGCGAACGACTTTTCCTTCAACGGATCTCCCATTACTTATCCCTTATTACCTATAACTTATTTCGGAACCTACTGCTCGAATCGCCGCCATTCGGATTCGTAGTAACGCACGAGGGCCTGATTATCGAGGCGGTTCACTTCGACCGGCTCATCAGGGCGTGACGTGTCTTTTGGGAACTCGAACATCGATGGCATCATCTCGGCGTTTATGAATTTCGTGTCGATACCGTCGCGCACTTTAGACGGCGCGTCAAAAGGCGAAAGGCTCGCAAGCGCATAACCCCAGACGCCAAAGCTCGGGACCGTCGTGTAATACGGCTTTACGTCGTAACCCGCGGCTTCGAGCGTCGCCGCGATACACCAGAACGACATACGCGCCATCAGCGGTGATGTTGTTTGAACGACGATCGCCGAATCAGGCCGGATCTTCTTTTTTAGAAGGTTGTAGAAGCGCGTCGTGTAGAGCTTACCGAGGGCGAAATTGTTCGGATCCGGAAAGTCGATCACTACGATATCGAATGGATCGCTTTCGACCGTGTCGAGCCAAACGAAAGCATCTGCGTTCGTTACGTGCACTCGCGGGTCCTGGAAAGAATGATGATTCAGTTCGCCCAATGCCGGGACCGCGTTCGAGATGTTCGTCATATCAGGGTCGAGATCGACGAGTTGGATATACTCGACCGACCTATATTTCTCGATCTCGCGAAGCGCGAGTCCGTCGCCGCCGCCAAGCACAAGCACGCGTTTCGGTTCGCCGCGGAACATCGAGAAGACCGGATGCACTAGAGCCTCGTGATATCGATACTCATCGAAGGAACTGAACTGCAGATTGCCGTTCAAAAAGAGAGCGTAGCCCGTCTTGCCTTTGGTAACGATGATGCGTTGGTAATGCGAGCTTTTCGAATAGATGATGTTGTCAACGTAGAGCGAATCTTCAGCAAGCGTCGTCAGCTTGTCGGATTTTATGAACGCGATCGCAAGCAGAATTATGATGACCGCACCTTTAACACGCAGGAGCGTGATGTGCTTCTTGAGAAGCGGTTCGAGCAGCCATGTGCCCCAGATCGCGACCGCTGCATTCAACATCCCAAATAGCAGCGAAGTTCTGTTGAGCCCTAGACGCGGCACAAAAAATATCGGAAATAGAAGAGATGCGACGAGTGCACCGATGTAATCGAACGCGAGAACGCGAGAGACGAGATCTTTGAAATCAAGCTCGTCCTTCAAGATACGCATCAAGAGCGGTATCTCGAGCCCGACAAGCATACCGATGATGAAGACGATCCCATAAAGGACGATCGCGAAATACGAAAGGTTCGCAAAGGTGAGAAAAAGCAGCGGGGCCGAGAATCCGCCGACGACCGCGACCGCAAGCTCGACCTCGACGAAGCGGTTGGCGATATTCTTTTCAACAAAACGCGAGAGATAAGAGCCGACACCCATCGCGAAAAGATAGGTGCCGATGATGATCGAGAATTGAGTTACCGAATCGCCGAGGACATACGATGACAGTGTGCCCGCAAGCAGCTCATAGATAAGCCCGCAGATCGCGATGATAAAGACATTGAGAAAAAGCAGCGGTGCGCGTTTCACTTAACCAAAGACCTTACTTCTGCCTGTGAAATTCGCATCACGTGCATTAACCCTGAATAGCTGCGGAGATTATCATCGCGACGCCGATGATGATGGCGCCGATAATTATCGCAAGCGAAATGTTCTGATCTTCTTCGATCTCTTTCTTGACCGAGAATGGCGAAACCAGAACAACGATGCCGAACGCGATCGCGAAAACGATCAGGCCAAGAATGACGAAGACCACTGTTCCTTCGAGCGTGTTCCAAAGCTCCTCAAGTTTAACGACGCCGAGCACCGGCGCCAATGCAAGCAGATTCAACATTTATTTTCCTCCACGAAAGCCGGAATATATGAACGGGACACCGAGCCGCGAATGGCTGCCCGAGTTTGCGATCTCCCAGCCGAACCATCCAGATGCGCCGTACAGCAGAACAACACCCATGCCTACGACCATGTAAAGTTTCTTGAACATAATAAAAAAGAGATCAATGCGGATAGAACTCGCAGATCATTCGTCATCATCAGAGCTACCGGCACTTGCACTGAACATACTGTCCTTCCAGCGGCTTGCCTCAAAACTAAATTTCCTGAACAGGCCAAATACAGGTGCGAAGAATAAGAGCACGAGTGCGCAGCAGAAGTTCACGCCGCGGTTGACGTTCTGTTCGACCTTCACCTGCACCGGCATCGGCTGCTGCCATTTCTCCCAAGTGCCCGCAACGCGCAGTGTGTATTGCCCGCCGGGCAGAGATGAGACCGTCGCGTCCTGCGATTGGCCGCCTTCGCTCCAGGATTCGCCGCCATCGACGCCCGAATAGAATTCGATCGGGATGTTCACGGATTCGAGTTCCTGATTCTTGTCGTCAACAAGGTCAACGTCGAGATCGGCCCATGAATTATTTACAGGAGCTTGGGCCGTGATCCGAACGTTGCTGTTCGCCTTTAGCGTGAACGGCTTGCTGAACATTTGCTGCTGCTGTTGCGAGTTCTGCATCGGCGGCAGTTCCATCTGCTCGCTGTAAACCGTTCGCGATATTCCCCAAAGCGGTAAGCCGACGATACCGACGAACAGCAGAACAAGAAGCGGCAACGCGGCCCACGTGTACCAAAAGCGGCCTGTAAACGGCTGGTTCGGCGCAACGGCCCACGGCTTTGGCAGGTCGGTAATGCCGAAGATCTTTTCGACCTCTGCGACCGGCATATAAGTTCCGACCGACCAATTCACTTCGTCACGCGTTGCCTCACGCGAGAGCATTCGCGGCGGGCATACAAAGTCTGTCGCCTGCACCGACTCACCCTGTTCGACGCGCCAATAGAATTCGCCCTTTACATATTCAACGACCGCGGTCGCGTCCTGAAAGATCTTGTATTTCTCGCCGTTGTAGGTCGCCGTACATCCGGAATAATTGCCTGTCGATTCAACATCGGCGGTGTTTACGGATTCGACGAAATTCCAATGATTGTCCGAATGAACGAGCCAGCGGAAACCGATCATCGGATTGTAGAGAAGATACTCCTGCCAGAAATATCTCTCGCCGTCGATCGTTACGCTGCGCACCATCGCGCCGATGATCTTGAATTTTACGTCGCCGGGAAAATTCCCTTCGGCACCGACGGGAAGAACGAATGCGTTCTCGGCCGGCGAAGGTTCGAGGGCGCGGAAGAAGCTCAGATTCCCTTGATTTACATCAAGCAGCGAACGGCAGTTCGGACAAGCGACGCGCTCGGATTTGTCCGGGGCTGCAAGGGCAAGCGGCCCGCCGCAGTTCGGACAACGCATCACCTCGGACGAAACACGCGGAGCATCTCGTTCGTGCGGCTTTGCGTCGCCAAGCCCGATCTCGGGGAGCGAAACCTGTTTACCCAAAAAGACCCACGGCGGCGCGATGCTGTAATCGATGGTCGCAAATGCGTCGCCCTTGCCGGCAAGGTCTGCGTACTGAAAGACCTCGCCCGGCGTAAGTTTGTACGGGATCTCGCCCTCGGCGGCAGCATACGTTGCCTGTCCACGCTCCTGCACGATGAGCGGCACCTGCGAAGGTATTTCCGAAACCGGTTGCCCGAGAACGAGAGCATCGAACGCGGGCAGGACCGTACCTTCCGGCGTCGGTTGGTAGAACGTCAAATAGAAACGGCCCTGCGCTTCCGCAAGCCAGCCGACCCAGCCATTCGAGAATGTTGCGTACCATTCATCCCAAGTTCCGCCCATTTCGTGCCGCATCTGCGCGCGGCCGGTGAGCGTAAACTTCTGGCCGTTAAAGACGCCTTTCAGGCCGACCTTAAGAGGGGATTGTGACTGAGCGATCTCGGCGATCTTGCCGAGATCTTCGACACCGCGGTCAGTTCGGGCAACCGCCGAGCGGCAGTAAGGGCAGATGACAACGATCGTGGAGCCGGCCGTGAATTCGATCGGGCCGGCACACGAGGGACACGTTGTTTTCAAGACGCTCACCGGCCGCCTCCTGCTGCATCGGTTTGATCGCGGCCGCGTTCTATTCTCGTAACGCGAACTTCGGCGGCATCAAGCGTCTTTTTTAAGCTCGCTTCCCACGTCCATTCGGGGCGTGTGCGGCAGCAATAAAGATTGAAGGTCGCAGTACCGTGTTCGGGATACGTGTGGCAGGCAAGGTGAGATTCGGTCAACGCAACGAGGCCCGTTACACCGCCTTCGCCGGGAAATTTATGCCAGACAGAGCCGATCGAGTTCAGCCCGAGGTCGTTGATCACGCGCACAAATATCTCGCGCACGACGGCCTCGTCCCGAAGTATCTCCGGGTCGCAGCCTGAAGCTTCGATCAGCCATTCAGTGCCAACGATCATCGCGTCAAAAGGAAAAGATTGCTTATTTGTCGGGTGAACGAAAAGTGCGGTTCTGTCCCGCGCCGAAACCTTGTAAAACTTTTACACCGAAATCAATACGAGAACGAATATACCGAAGTTCCGGCGGTTTGTCATTCTTTGCGCTTCGCAAAGGGCGAAAAAAGGATGGGCCTCGTCCAAAAGACAAAGCCCATCCCTCACTCGTCGATGAAAAGCGCCGAAGCTATTTCACGACCGTGAACTTTTCGCTGTTCTTGATCTCCTGGCCGGAGACACGATCCTTGATGTCGATCTTCAGCTCATAAGTTCCGAGCGGAAGGCCTGCACCGGGAAGGATCCGAGCCAGCGTCAAACGTTGTCCGGAATCGCTCAGACCGCTCCAGTCTTCCGGTTGTTTCAATAGCTCTTTTCCGTCCTTTACCAATGTATATGTAACATCGACGGCCGGACGCAGCGTGGTCTGATCGATCTGTGCGTTATAGACCTGCATATAGAAGCCGACGTCCTGGCCTTGCGTGAAGACACCGCTCATATTCGGGATCACCTTTGCACTGCCGATAATGAACGATCCGCCGATATCGCGATCGGTCGTCGTACGAAGTTTCGAGGCAAGGATCATTGTCGATGTCGAAAGCTTCTTCGAGTCGTATTTCGGAACCGTGAATCCGATCTCACGAACGCCTTTCGTTCCCGTGTTGACATCGCGAACGATCACCTGCACCTTGTAGATTCCGGGTGAGAGGGCGATGGCCTTTTGATAGACCGACTTGCGGTCGCGCATATCTGCAAGCTCGTCAACCGTCGCATTCGTCGAGACCGAATCTTCGAACGTGCCCGAACGACGCTGCGAAACGCTCGTGATTCGCCCGAAGATATTCATCTCGGCGGTTTCGAGGCCGCCTTTCGGCATGAATTTCAGCTCTTTGTTGTCAGCTTGGACGGTAAACGTCGTCATCACCTGGCTCTCCGACTGTCGGAAATAGTCGATGCGAATATCGAAGTCTATCGGGTTCGAGTCGATGACAGGCGAGTCGGTCGCGAGAGTTGCGAGGTCGCTGAATTTATTGTTCTTTGGCGAAAAGAGTCCGTTCTGTATCTCTAGCCTGCGGAACGGGTTGTCCTGCTCGCGGATGTACGAATTGTTGCCGTAGTAAACGCCGTCGCGCATCGCTTTGGTCGTGTTGCCCATCAACTCGCTCGCGGTCATGCCTCCGCCGGGCACCATCGCCATCGCGTCCTTTTCGTAAGCATCGCGTGCAAGACGATATTCGCCGGTTCCGGTCGGATCGACGAACTCGATCTCGAGGCCGTCGCCTATGCCGTCAAGATGGCGGTAATACCAAGTCTCATATGCGTAGGTGGTCGTCGATCCGCCGCCTTCATAATTCGGACGATCGTAAAGTTCACCGGTCGGATGCGATTCGACCGAATCCGGCTTGCCCCACGCGATGTAAACGCGGCCGCGGTCGGTTCGCCATCCGGGAATTCCCGATGCGAAATGTTCGTTCGCATATGCGATGCGCTCGTAATATTCTTCGCGGAATTCGTTCTCCTCAGTATCAGGGTTCGGATCGCGGCGGCGCCAGAAATTTTCTATGAAGTTCTCACGCTCTTCGTCCGTAGCAAGAGCCTTGAAAGCACGCTTCTCTTCCGGCGTGATGATGTAAGGCACGTCCCGCTCGAGCCATTTCTTATAGGCTTCCTTCAACTCAGGCTTAACATTTCGAGCGTTGGTGCTCGGGTCGCGATCAGGCGTCGGTTTTGCCTTCTGAGCAAGAACCGGAACGGCAGCAACCGCCAACAAGGCCGCGGGAAGCATCACTTTTCGAATTATTTCAAACTTCATAACTCAACTCACTTTTTTGCACGAAACTCGCGCCATTTACATCTTCACGAGATTCTAATGCGTACACCACAACAATTCAAGATGCGAAAACCGCTTAAATGGTTGTATTTTCTTGGGCTTCGGCATCCGTTCGGCGTCGTTTGCCAAAGAACCACGCAACAAAGATCGACACCACATAAAGTGCCATCATCGGCGTAGCGAACAACATCATATTGGGGATGTCGCCCGTAGGTGAGACCACGGCAGCAACGATCATTATTATCACGAGCGAAATTTTCCAGTGCTTTATCAGCAGTTTTGGCGTTACGATGCCGATCCTCGCAAGAACGTAAGTGATCGCGGGCATCTGAAAGATGCCGCCCATCGCGAGCATTATTATCGTAATAAAATCAAGATAATCGCTCGCCTTCAAGAGGAGTTGAAAGTCACTTCCCAACCCCAATAAGTACCTTGCCGCCGGCGGAAAAAGTATGTAATACGCAAATGCCGCCCCGACCACGAACGAAATGGACGAAAGTGCGATGAAAGGCGTTACGTATGAGCGTTCATGCTTGTAGAGGGCCGGCGAAATAAAACCCCATATCTGCCAAAGCAGGAACGGAACCGATACCGCGATGGCCGCATACAACGCTACCGTTGCATAGAGCGTAAAAGGCTCGACCGTTGTCGTCACGGTCATCCGCTCGTCGGAATTTGGCGTCCCGATCGCGGTCTGGTCAAATTCGATCGGAAGGCGTACACCTGCCGAGATGATCGCGTTATTCGTTATCAGCGGTTCCGTCGTAAACAGCCCGAGCTTGCCGGCCTCATCGCGTGCCACGGTCGCAGCGACGCTCGCACCCGCCGAAACAACGGTCGCTCCAACTTTTGTCGCGCGGTCGAAAATATATCGGCCGCTGTCGCCTTCCTTGATATTTGAAAGGGCGAGGACCGTCTCCGAACCGGTTCGGCCTTCGACAGGCAGCTGCCGCCGCGAAGCCTCCGAAAGAGCTTCACGTATCGGGACTGAAAGGAAATTGTAGATCTTGTCCGAAAATATCCAGCAAACACCAAACGCGAGAATAATGACGATCACCGAACGGACGAGGCGCTTTCGCAGCTCATCCAAATGCTCCAAAAAGGACATTTGGCTGCCGGGCTGTTCTTCGATCTCTGCTGTTGGATCTGCCATTCGTTGGGAAGGTGTACCGAGGGTCTAGAGCCAATTCCGTTTATCGTTCGGGTCGGTGGAACGTGTATGTGATGATACCGGCACAGCTTCTTGTTCTTGGATCGCTGCCGGGATCTCGTCGGCGCCAATTTCCCTTATCTCCGGTTCCGCGGGCGCTAAAAGATGTTCGTTCGCCTTTTGCCGTTCGACAACCTCGTTCTCGATCTCGTCGAACCGCAGAGCTTTCGTTTCTTCCTCGAAATTCACCTCACGCTCCCAGGTCTCCTTAAACTCGTTCGTCGTCGCACGGAAATCCGCCATCATCTTTCCCGCTTTGCGCGCAAATTCGGGAAGACGCCGCGGCCCGAGGAAGATGAGAGCCGCAAGGCCGATCATCATAAGCTCGGGCGTCCCGATAGATTCGAAAATGAGAAGTACCACTTGTTTCCTCTCTTCAACTGACCTCGATCATCGTGCCTTCCTCAACACGAGGCTTTACTCGGCCGATGACGCGTGCCGTCTCTACACTCTTTAGTATATTCTCCGCCGCGTCAGATGTCGTGCTGATAAGAAGCCCGCCGGCTGTCTGAGGGTCAAAAAGCGCGCTCTGCATTACGCCGTTGACCGTCTGCGCAAACCGCACCGTGTCGCCCGTGTAAACCCGATTGTTCTTATCGCCTCTAGTAAGCATTCCCTGCTCGATAAACTCAAGCGTATCAATAATTAGCGGGACATCTACGCTGTCGATCTCAAGCGTCACGCCGCTTGCTTTCGCCATCTCGAACGCGTGCCCAAGCAGCCCGAATCCCGTAACGTCCGTACACGCGTTCGCACCAAATTCGCTCATTGCATTTGACGCTTCTCGGGCTGAGGTCGTCATTGTTTTTGTTACGGCATCGATCGTAGCCTGCGAAGCTACACCGCGCTTGATCGCTGTGTTGATCGCTCCGGTACCGATCGGTTTCGTGAGAATGAGTATATCCCCGGGTTTTGCGCCGGCGTTCGTGAATACGCGATCCGGATGAATAGTTCCCGTGACGGCATACCCGAACTTCATCTCCTGGTCATCGACCGAATGCCCGCCGAGAATGACGACGCCTTCGGAATTCATCTGCGTTTGGCCGCCGAGCAGAATTTTCGCAAGGATCTCCCAATCGCCTTTTTGCGGATAGCAAACTATCGAGAGGGCCGATAGCGGCCTTCCGCCCATCGCGTAAACATCATTTAGAGCATTGACCGCCGCAACTTGTCCGTAAACGAACGGATCGTCCGAAACGGGTGTAAAGAAATCGACAGTCTGAACCAGAGCCGTATCGTCATTCAGGCGCATTACACCCGCATCGTCAGAGGTCTCGAACCCGACGATCACATTGTCGCTAGGCTGTGGCGGCAGTTTGCTCAAAACTTGAGCAAGATCGCTTGGTGCGAGTTTTGCCACTCAACCGGCGCAGTTGACCATTTCGGTCAGACGCATATCGTGTCTTTACTCTCCTTTCTTATTTGTCAGCATCTCGTAAATTCGATTGAGATCGTCGATGCCGTAATACTCGATCTCGATCTTCCCGCCCGTACCTTTCTTGGCTGGGAGAATCTTAACGTTCGTGCTCAAATGCCGCATCATACGCGTTTCGGCGACTTTTACGTTCGGATCGACGACGCGCGCCGTCGGTTCAGCCTTTTCCCTCGGCGTGCGCTTCGCCGATTTGATTCGGCGTTCGGCCTCGCGGACGGATAGCCCTTGCGCAATAATGTCATCTGCAACACGACGTTGCGTGACTGCATCATCGCTCATTAGCAATGCTCTGCCGTGGCTCAAACTCAGTTTGCCGGCGATCAAGTGCTTTTGGACCGCTTCAGGCAGCTTCAAAAGCCGCATCGTCGTTGTGATCAAAGTGCGCTCTTTGCCGACGCGTTCCGCGACCTCTTCTTGCGTAAGTCCAATGGAATCAATGAGTTTGCGAAAAGCGTTCGCTTCTTCGATCGGGTTCAGCTGCTGCCGCTGAATGTTCTCGATCAGCGCGATCTCGAGCAATTTCTCATCCGAAACTTCCCTCACCGAGATCGGCACTTTCCTTAACCCGGCTTTCTGGGCCGCCCGCCAGCGGCGCTCACCGGCAACTATCTGGTATCGATTCTCACCTTTCGGACGGACGACGATCGGCTGAACGATTCCGTTAGATCTGATCGACGCGGCAAGTTCCTCGAGTTCACTATCGGCAAAGTTCACCCGCGGCTGTTCGGGGTTCGGTTCGATAAGATCAATGTCTAGTTCATTTACGCGAGTCGGAAGAACGGCAGCATCGCGGACCGCTGATTCCGTTGCGGCCGGTTTTTCGTCACCGAGCAGAGCCGACAGGCCTCGGCCAAGAGATTGTCTAGGCATGGGTTAATATCTCCTTTGCAAGTCGCTGATATGCCTCGGCACCCTTTGACTTCGGGTCGTAAACAAAGATCGGTTGGCCAAAACTTGGCGCCTCGGCAAGCCGCACGTTTCGAGGAATTACCGTCTTAAGAACCTGCGTCCCGTAGAAGTCGCGAAGATCCTTCGCAACTGCCGTTGAGAGATTGGTTCTCTCGTCGAACATTGTGAGTAGCAGGCCCTCGATCGCGAGTTCAGGGTTCAATTCGCGGCGCAGCCGTGCGAGCGTATCAAAGAGCTCCGTCACGCCTTCGAGCGCGTAATATTCACATTGGATCGGCACAAGAAGCGCGTCCGCCGCGGTCAGGCCGTTCAGCGTCAGCAGTCCAAGCGAAGGCGGGCAATCGATCAAGATGTAATGAAAATAGTCGCGTATCGGGTCGATGATCTTCTTTAACGCTCTAGCGCGATCCTCGCGCTCGACAAGTTCGACCTCCGCACCCGCAAGATTTTTGTCCGAAGGCACTACCCAAAACTTCTGGATGGCGGTCGGAAGCACCATTTCGCGGATCGATTCCCCGCGAATAAGTGCGTCATAGAGTGTTTTTTTGATGTTTGCACGGGCGATTCCGGAGCCCGATGTCGCATTCCCCTGAGGATCACCATCGATGAGCAAGACCTTACAGCTTTCGGCAGCAAGGCCTGCGGCTAGATTTACGGCGGTCGTTGTTTTGCCGACGCCGCCCTTTTGATTTGCAATAGCAATAACTTTTCCCATTAATATTGTTGCAAGTCCGCATCTTGTCACTGCCGTCCGTCCGGAGCGCGGACGCCATCGTCCGCGTCTTGCCTGTCGCTGGCACAGCTCGATATGTCTAAATTAGCACAGCGAAATAGCCGAACGCGAAGCAGACGAAATCAAAATGTGGTACGTACCACATTCTACCTTCTTGTCAGAACCGGGAGCGACTGCTTTAGCACTCGGGGATCTATGACCCGAGAACCGACTGGGTTCTTATTGAGCCTTCAATGTGGTACGTACCACGATTTCACATCCTAGCGTGCTGAAGAGCCGTCAAATGCACCAAAACCGTCGATAGCGCCGCGTGTGTCAACCCCGGAACCGTTCGCACCTGTGCGAACGTTCGTGGGCCCGCACGCTCAAGCCGTTCGATCATTTCGTTCGAAAGACCGCCAATCTGTCGGAAATCGAGGCTTTCCGGCACTCGCAGCGAATCATGATGATTCACGCGCTCTGCGGCCACGGCCTGCTTCGCGATATATCCCGAATACATTGAGTCGGCCAACGCCGTCTCGATGTCGCCCATCTTTGCGTTCTCGATCGGCAAAAGTCGCGCGATGAACTCCGCATTGATGCCCTGCCGCATCGCAAGATGCGAGAGAACGAAGGAATCTCCAAGATCAGTACCAAGCATCTGCGCGGCCGCGGCATACTGCGGACTCGAACGCTTGAACCGCGTTTGATCGAGCGCATTGCGGATCTCGGCGATGCGATCGCGTTTTGCATTGAACCGCTGCCAGTCAACATCATCGATCAAACCAAGCTCGCGACCCTTCGGAAGTAGACGTTCATCCGCGTTATCATGCCGCAGACGCAAACGTGCTTCCGCCCGCGAGGTGAACAACCTATACGGCTCATCGACCCCGTGCCGTATTAGGTCATCGGCAAGCACGCCTATGTACGCCTCGTCACGGCCAAGAGTGAACGTAGGACATCTAAGCACTTTGTTTGCAGCATTTACGCCTGCCAGAAACCCTTGGCACGCCGCTTCTTCGTAGCCCGTGGTGCCGTTTATCTGCCCGGCAAGGAAAAGCCCGTCGAACCGCGTCGTCTCCATCGTCGGCCGCAATTCACGCGGATCCACGAAATCATATTCGATGGCATATCCCGGCCGAATGATGCGCACCTCGCCGAAGCCCTCGATCATCCGCAGCAGTTCCTGCTGCAGACCGGCAGGCAGCGAGGTCGAGAATCCGTTCAGATAGACTTCGTTCGTGTTGTGGCCTTCCGGTTCGAGGAAAAGCTGATGCCGATCTTTGCCCGCGAATTTCACGACCTTGTCCTCGATCGAAGGGCAATATCGCGGCCCAATTCCCTTGATCTTTCCCGAATAGAGCGGTGATTGGGACAAATTACCTCGGATCGCGTCGTGAACCGCGTTCGTCGTATATCCGATGTAGCAGTCAAGCTGCGGCTGCTCGATCTCTTCCGTTGCGAATGAGAATGCCACGGGCTTCTCGTCCGGCGCCTGCCGTTCGAAAGCGTCCCAATCTATGGTGCGGCCATCAAGCCTTGGCGGTGTGCCGGTTTTCAAGCGTCCGACCGGAAAGCCGAGCTCTTTCAAATTTTCAGCGAGCTCGATAGAAGCCGGTTCGCCTGAACGACCCGCAGAGAACGTCCGTCGCCCGGTATGTATCGTTCCGTTCAGGAAAGTGCCTGTCGCGATAACGACCGCTTTCGCCGAAAAGCGTCGTGTATCCTCAAGCTCGACACCGATAACCTTTTTATTCTCAACAATTAACGAAACGACAGCACCTTGCTTCAGCGTGAGGTTCGGCGTCGCTTCGAGAACGCGCCGCATTTCCGTGCGATAGAGTGAACGGTCGGCCTGCGCTCGCGGCGACTGCACCGCCGGCCCTCGCGAACGGTTCAAAAGACGGAATTGAATTCCCGTCCGGTCGATCACGCGGCCCATTATTCCGCCAAGCGCATCGATCTCGCGAACAACGTGGCCCTTTGCGATTCCGCCGATCGCGGGATTGCACGACATCTGCCCGATGAGATCGAGATTGAGCGTGACGAGCGCCGTCTCGGCACCCATGCGCGCCGAGGCAGACGCGGCCTCGCAGCCGGCGTGCCCCGCTCCTATCACGATCACATCAAACTTCTCGTCAAAACTCATCAGTCACCAATACCGATAAGAGGTATCCTTTTCCGCCCGTGCCGTCTATAGACCTCAAAATCCCTGTCAAAGGTAAAGATCGGTGCATCTAAGACCTCGCTCATCCTTACGAGGCACGCGTCCGCAAGCGACATCGGCACCGAGCGATATTTTTGCATAAGCGCGGCGATATTATCTATATGCTCGCTTATCGAAAAGTCGATGGTCAAGGCATTCGAACTTATCAGATCAAGCACTATCCTTTCGCCGTTGTGCGTATTCCGCAGCAGGAAACAGCATTCAGTGATGGCAGATTCGCAGGTAAGCAGGGTCGCATCCAGCGTCTCGAAGATATCGAGGGCTCGCGTTCTCCACTGATCATTCTTACTTAACAGGGCAACGATCGCTCCTGTATCAACGATGACCGCCTTCATTTGCTGCCGAACCCTTCGAGATACTTCTTCGTGTTCGAGGCGAGATCGGAAGGAAGTCCGTCAACCGCACCGGCAAACCGTCTGAATACCGCAGCTCTCTTTACGGTAACGTCTCCGCTGTCCGGCTTTGGGCGACCGGCCTTTCGGCCTTCAAGTTTCTTTAGGTCGCTTTCCCTGATGGCAAAGCTATTTCCCACACGCTCCGCCGGCAGCCTTCCCGCGGCGATCAAAGCCTGAACGCGCCGCACACTGAGGTTTAGCCTTTCCGCCGCCTCCATTGTCCCGATCAAACTATTCATACAGACGAATAGTAACACAACTATTCGCAGAAGTGAATAATTAGAAACGAGATGCCGCCTCTGCTACTTCCCTATACAGAAGGTTGCGAAGATGCGTGTGAGCATATCTTCGGTGGTGGTTTCGCCGGTGATCTCGCCGAGGTAGCGAAGGGCGTTGTGCAGGCCGATGAGGACGATCTCTTCGCTGCGGTTCTCGCCAAGGGCGTCGAGCGATGCGCGGATCTCGTCGTGTGTACGCATCAGAAGGTCGTAATGCCGCGCATCTGTAACGAGAAAGCCGCTCGATGATAACTCATTCGTTGCGAATGGTCTAATGATCGCTTCACGCAGATCATCGAGGCCTTCGCCGGTCTTTGCGGAGATCGCGACCGTCCTTTCGCGGAATTTCGAAAGGGATGGGTCACCCGCCGAAGCGAGCCGGTCTATATCTCGCGAAGGGTGTTTGTCTATCTTGTTCAGTGCGATGATAAAGTTCTGCTTCTCTGCCGAGCGGACGATCTCGCGATCCTCTTCAGTCAAGCTCTCGTGAGCGTCGAGCACAACAATTACAAGGTCTGCGTCGGCCATCGCACCGCGTGCACGCTCGACGCCGATCCTCTCAACAGTATCTTCCGTCTCGCGCAATCCGGCGGTATCGACAAGGTGAATTGGAATGTCGCGAATGGTAAAACGTTCGTTAAGTTGGTCGCGCGTCGTGCCGGCGATGTCGGTTACGATCGCACGCTCCGTTCCCAAGAGTCGATTGAAAAGGCTCGATTTACCCACATTCGGCCGTCCAACGATCGTTGCACTCAGGCCGTCGCGGATCAGATGCCCTGCCTTGTATGTATCGGCGAACTCGAGCGTCTTTGCCGCAATATCTTTAAGACTATGTGCGATCTCTGCGCTTTGCGATTCGGGCAGATCGTCCTCGACGAATTCGAGTGCAGATTCGAGTACGACGATGATGTTCAGCAGCTCATCTTTTAACGGCTGGAGCAAACGCGACATTGCGCCGCCAAGCTGCCGCACGGCCTGTCGAGCCGCGGCGTTCGTCTGCGCGTCGATAAGGTCACGGATCGCCTCGGCCTCTGCAAGATCGAGCTGGCCGTGCGCGAGTGCACGCAAAGTGAATTCACCGGCTTCGGCCGCACGGCATCCCAACGCGAGACAAAGATCGATCACCTGCCGCAGCAGCACGGGCGAGCCGTGACAACTGATCTCGACGACATCCTCGCCCGTAAAAGAATGCGGTGCCTTAAAATAAGTTACAAGAGCCTTGTCGATCGCCGCGTTGTCGTGCGGGTCGCGCAGTTCGACGAGCGTCGCCTTTCTCGGCAAGAACTCACCGCGATAGCTGTCCGCTAATTTCGCCGCCGCCTCCAGAGCACCGTCGCCGCTCAACCGAACGACGCCGATCCCGCTCCGGCCCGCAGGCGTCGCAAGTGCAACGATGGTGTTCCCAGAAACATCCAAAACAAATAAATCCTACAACGGAGCACCTTCACTTTGCGAACCCTGCTTCTATGCCTATTGTTGCGACACATTAGGAAATCAGACAGGATATGAAAAGAACCGTCACGCATTCGCGAAAATGAAACCATTCTTACTTATAGCCATTACGATCGGGTTCGTTGCAGCTGCGAACGCGCAAGACTGCAACTACTGGTGGGACAAGGCTGATCCAAAGGAGACTACCAGCGGAAGTGTAGTCGATGACACAGTTCCGACTAATGTTATTGCCGGTATTGAGTGCCTTTTGAAACTCGAAGGTCGAAAAAAGGTCGGTGTGCGATCTGGCGCAAAACCCGAGATATCTCACCGGGTACCCGAAGCTTCAGTTGAGATCAATGCACTCTACACAATTTCCGAACTCTTTTGTGGTAGTGACGACTTTGCCGATGCAATTGCCTTATTAAGCGAGCCCGCAGAAAGTGAAGGAGAATTTCAGACGCTAAAACTCAACTCAGAACAATACGTAACAAAGGCGTTTGGCAGTTATCGCAAATGGTTTGAGAAGGTAAAGAAGATCGGACTCGAAGAGGCCAGGAAACAAAAACTCGATCCTTTGGCCGGTTCCGGCGTCAGGTGGTATTGAGAGATGCATTTTTAAGAGCTTGCCGCGAATTCACGAACGAGAACTCGCTGCGGTTCCTTTGGCTGGGAAGAGCCTCGGCCGCGAACCAAATGATGCTGAAAGGATAATTATGCGAAGAATGAGAAGCATATGTACAAGACTTGCAGTTGTTGGATTGGTAATCGGATCTGTCATTGGCTTCGCTACTTTTAAGGCGAATGCCCAAACGCCGGAGGTCAGGGTGATCTTTAAGGTAAACGAGAAGACCGTTGAGGTACCGTCTTTCACGGCGACCATATTTGACCCCGGCTCTAAGAAAACACTCTTTGAGCTTGAGACCACGGAAGACGGCCTGATGAAAGTGCCGAAGGGCCTCGCAAATGTGCCAAAGTTCGACGTAGAGATCGCATTCTTGAAGTACGACCTCCGATTCCCCGATTTCACAATCGGCCACATGGACAATGAATGGGTCATCGACGTAAGCGATCCTGTGGACCCGACCCCGTTTTATAGGAAGGGAAAGAAAACCCGCGTGACCGCTCAGTATTTGATCACCTTTCATCCATTAGATCGTGAAGGGACGAACGAGTTGATCACTCTTTTTGATCATTGAATACGCGCTCTGTGTCGGTGGTCAGCGTCGGCTCTGCCGCTCTATTTGCGGGAAAGCTCTGCTTTTCCGTCCTCGCCGGCTAATGATAATGGCGGCTCTGCCGCCGACAAGGCCTCGAAAGCCAAAATCCAAGATCAAGAGACACACTCCCTACCGGTCGTGTTTCCGCCTCGTGATCTCGGCGGCTCGGCGGTTCATTCTGCGTGGATGACCACGGGTACCCTTACTCGCGTGCGGGCTTCCGGCAACGCTCTGTGCACTCTGCGGCCTCCGTGGTGAACCCGCACTTCTGGCCGCCCGCTGACGCAGGCGGTTCTGACTCGGTGTCTTGGGCTTGCCCTTTGGCAGTGCGGTCGGGCTCGCCCGACCGTGCCAGCTCTATCTAAACAATGGAGGCGGCTTAGCCGCCGACGGGACTCGGTGTCTCGGCGGTGAGAAAGCGGCGTGGATGATAACGGGACGCCTTACTGGCGTGCGGGCTTGCGGCAACACGCTCTGTGCGCTCGGTGACCTCTGTGGCAACCCGTCCTTCTGGCCACCCGCTCAAGCAGGCGGTTCTGACTGGTGCTTCTCCGTCTCGGCGGAAGATGCATATTCAGGTGGGCGGAAATAGCGCTACAATATGAATGTGAGTGAGATAGATCGAAAACGAAGGGCGGAGGAGCGCCGCGGGAGGATGATCATAAGCCGGCATCGGTTGAGTGACCCTGAGCCTGACGACTTTCCGGTATGGGGCGCCGAGGCGATCGAGCTCGTCGGGCAACTGACGCGAGAACAATGGTCGCTCAGCGGCCAGGCTTTTCCGGACTATGACCGTGCGAATACGCCTTACCGATTTGTCAAGGGCTTTCCCAAGTGATTGAACTTACACGAGATCTTCGCGACATTCTCATCGAACTTCACGATGCCGACGCTGAGTTCGTCGTCCTTGGAGGGCATGCCGTTGCGTTTTACGGACATGTGCGGGCCACGAAAGATCTTGATGTGCTTGTACGGCCTACCGATGCAAACTCACGGAAAGTTTACCGAGCTCTGGCCGCATACGGAGCACCGCTCGACACTTTTGAAGTTGCGGAATCCGAATTTGCAAATTATGACGGGGTGCTTCAGATAGGTCTTCCGCCGCGCCGTATCGATATCCTGAACCAGGCAAGCGGCGTGACGTTTGACGATGCGGCTGCTGAAGCTGAGACATTCGAGATCGAAGGGCGATCAATACGAGTTATCGGACTAGAGGCGTTGCTTACAAACAAGCGCGCGGCTGGTCGAAAACAGGACTTGGCCGACGTTGCCGCTCTTACCAAAAAGACGAGAAAGAAACAGTAGGCCTCGGCTCTCTATTGGAGCCGCACCTGGAGGCGGCGGTCGCGGCCGTCGCCGACGGATTCGGTGAGGAGGTCGTCCTCTTTTTGGAGTGTCGTGTGAATGATGCGGCGTTCTGTTGAATTGAGCACGCCGAAGGTGAACGAGCGGCCGGTCTTACGAACTTGCTCGGCGGCAAAACGCGCCATCGCGTGAAGCTCGTTCTTACGGGTTTGGCGAAAGCCGTCGGCATCGACGATGAAGCGGTGTTCGCGGTCGAGTTCGCGTCCCATCGCCTGAAAGAGCACGACTTCGAAAGCGTCGAGAAGCTCGCCTTTTTCCGCGAGTGCGTAATGCGTATCTTCGCCGGTGAGATTCAGAACGCAGCCCTCGTCGGTCCATTCCGCTTCGACTGAGAGATCAAACCCTGCATCGCGTACAATGCCGCCTAAAAGTTCTTTCGCGTTCTCACAAGTTTGATTCATAGTCTTTCTTACTCTTCTTAAGTCGTTGAAAGCTTTTGCTTTACAGGTTTCGCGTTCTTGGGCACTTCGTTGACGACGGTTGTTCCCGGCGGCGTATTCGGCTTATTCATACGGTTGATGATCATCTGCTGACCAAAGCTCACGAGGTTGCCGAAGAACCAGTATAACAGCAGTCCGCTCGGTGCCGACCACATCACCCACAGCATCATGACCGGCATAAAGTAGGTCATTATCTTCTGCTGCATCTGCTGCTCGGGCGAGACGGTCGCGGCCTGCGGCGTGAACTTCATCGACAGGATCATCGAGATCGCGAAAGCGAACTCGAGTATGTGATACGGATCCGCCGCCGAGAGGTCAGGCAGCCACATGAAGTGAGCCTGCCGAATATCGAGCGAGACCGTCACCGCCGTATAAAATGCCAAGAGCAGCGGAAACTGCAAGATCATCGGAAGGCATCCGCCCAAGGGCAGCGCGTCCTTCGTCATCTTGAGCTGCTCCATCTGCAGGGCACGCATCTTCGGATCGTCCATCGGGACGCCTTTCTTCTGCAGATCCTTGATCTTGTCCTGGATCTCCTTCATCTTCGGCGCGTTTCCAGATGCTTTCTTGAAAGATCGCGTCTGCGTCCAACGCAGCGGGAAAAGCAGCATATAGAAGAGGAACGTGAAGATAATGATCGCAACGCCGTAGTTACGTGTGATCTGATCAAAGAACGACAGTGCGTAAAGGACGAGAATGCCGATCGGTTTCGTGAAAACGCGCAGTATCCAGTAATTGCTGAAGTTTATCGTATCAACGAGGTCGATAGGACGCCCGACATCCTGCGTCAAGCTCTTGTTATAAAGCCCTGCGAACGCAAAGTAATCCTTCGGCCCGGTGTAAACCTTTGTTACTGTGCCGTCCGCTGCGACCGGAACTGCCGCCGTGATCAGGTGCCGCGTCTCGCTGTTCTTCGGCTTGCGCGTGACCCAGGAGATTATTCCGTCGTAATAATCAGGCAGCGGGTATTCGTATTTCGATGCGATGTATTCAAGGCCTTCCGTCCGCGTTGCTGGAACCGCGGCCTGCGCGAAATACGCATCGGCAACTCCTGCCCAATCCACCGGACCGGAAGCCGGCAGCGATGCGTTGTTGTTCGTATCGAAGGTAAAGCCTGTGCCGGGATGCCGGAAGACCGCGTCGCCAACGTAGGCGACAGCTTCCGGCTCGATGTGGTAGTAACTGTGGTGCGTGATCGCCTGATCGCCAAGGCTTGCGCCTATCAGAAGTTTCACGCTCGGGACCGGCTGCCCGCCGCGCGTCAATTTCACAGAGACATCGCTTACGAACGAGTCTCCGCGAAACAGAAATGTCTTCGTCGCCTCGACGCCGTCCGCCGTTGTGAACTTATATTCTATCTGCTTCGTCTCGCCGTCCTTCAGCGTGACTTCGCCTTCAGCATCGGTCGCGAACTCGGTCGTATTCAACGCCTTGTCGAGCCCTGCGTCACCTGTTGCGAGGCGGAACGGCAGTTCACGCGGCTCCCTCGAAAGTGCGGTCTCGGAAATAAGCTGGAGCGGCTTTTCGTTCTGCGGCGTCGAACCGTCGGCAAAGATCGGCTGTTCACCGTGCGCCGAGATATTCTTCAGGATCACCCAACTAGTCGCGACCGCACCCTTTGAATCGAGCGTTACCTCATAAAGCGGCGTCTTGATCGTGACCTTTCGATTTGGGGCCGCCGGTACCGCGGCGGCTGCTTCAGGAGCAGGCGTTTGAGCAGGTGCTTCGGTCGGTACGGGCGTTGGGCTTGTGGGCGTCGAGGCCGCAGTATTCGAATTCGTCGCTTGATTCGAATTGCCGCCGGCAGGTTCTTTCGGTGGGAAAACGTATCGCCAGCCAAAAAGGATGAGTACGCAGAGAACTGCGGCAATTAAAAAACGTTTTTGGCTGTCGGTATTATTGTTATTTTCCATTGATCGAAGCGACGGGGTCGTAGCCGCCTTTTGAGAATGGCTGGCATCTTAAGATACGTCTCGCACCGAGCCAAGTTCCGCGCACCGCGCCGTATTTTATGATCGCCTGCCGGGCGTACTCGGAGCATGTCGGCTCAAATCGACAGGCCCGCCCCAAATACGGCGAGATCGCCGCCTTATAGAACCAAATAATGCCGAGAGCGATGTGCTTCATTGCCAAAACCCTTATTTTGCCACTCTCGCGACGATCGAGCGAAACTCCGTTAGCGGTTTATCGAGTTTAGAGTAAACGATGCCGCGTCTCGCATTGAGCACCCAATCGAGCGGTTCTTTGATCTCGGCAAGCTCTGCGGTCGAAAGACGAAAGCATTCCCGCAACAGCCTTTTTGCACGATTGCGGTCGTGCGCCTTGCCGATCGCCTTCTTCGTCGCCGTTATTCCGACGCGATGCCGCCCTGCTTTTGAGGGCAAAATAAAGACCGTCATAAAACGGCCCTCGATGCGTCGTCCCTGATCGTAAACACGCAGAAACTCGGCGCGCGTTCGCAGCCGAGCTTCCTTAGGTAAGACAAAACTTAATAGTGCTGAACCGTTAATCGCTTGCGTCCCTTCGCTCGACGGCGTTTTAGAACGGCGCGGCCGTTCTTTGTCGCCATGCGTGCACGAAAGCCGTGCTTCTTGGCGCGGCGGCGGTTGTTCGGTTGAAAAGTTCTCTTCGGCATACTTGTCCCTCACTGGTCGATCACTTGCGAGAAGTGAAAACCTAGAGTTTACGCGAACGGAAATGCAGTTGTCAAAGGAAATAAGGCAGAAACACGACCGGTAGGCGGTGTGCCGGGGATCTTGGATCTTCCGATTTCCGTCGTTCTGACTCTTAAATTCTAATCCCTCAGGCCTGCTTGGCTTCCCGCTCATCCATAGCGATTCTTTTGAGAGCGTCGATGTATAAACGATGCTCTTCTGCAAGGATCCTCTGCGTGAGCGTCTCGACAGTGTCGTCCTCGAGGCGCTCAACCTCGCACTGCAGGATCGTCGGGCCGTGATCGAGGAGTTCATCGACGTAATGGACGGTGCAGCCTGTAACCGCAACGCCGGCGTCAAACGCTTGTTTTTGTGCGTCGAGTCCGGGAAATGCCGGCAAAAGGCTTGGGTGAATGTTCACGATCTTGCCCGCAAACCGCCTTACGAATTCCGGCGAAAGCAGCCGCATATAGCCCGCTAGACACACAAGCTCGACACCGCGTTTCTCTAATTCGTCGCCGATCTCGGCATCGTGTTCAACACGCGAACGTCCGCGTCGCTCGACTGCGAGAGTCTCGACGCCGCGCTCGGCCGCCTTTGCCAAACCGCCCGCGTCGGGTTTGTCGCTTATAACGACCGCAACCTCAGAATCCGCGATCTCGCCGCTCTTTACCGCATCGACGATCGCCGCCATATTCGATCCGCGGCCCGAGATCAAGATTCCTATCTTCATTGCACTCTCGAACCTACCATATTGTGTCCTGTTGCACGACATCGTCAATCTCGGACAGAGAATGTCTGCAAACGCAGCGGTTCCTGTCGCCGACGGTGACGAATAAAATAGCGTAGGGTGGAACCCTACGTTCTTACGCCGAATTGGATCCGTCCCCGAAAGGGGACGAACGTTTCAACCGCCTTGCCGCTCCCTTACAGCAAGCCGAAAATATCTGCGCCGCCCATCCTGTGGTAGCATAACTTCAACACACCGTTCTTCCTTAAAATTTGAGTGCCGATGAATCTTCTCAAAGACTATCTCTCACAGATGAGCCAGATCAGGCGTTCTGCTGCCGCCGTAAAAGAAACGTCGTATTACGGCACGCTTGAGACGCTCCTGAACGAGGCCGGTCGGCATCTCAAGCCGAAAGTTCGCTGCATCGTCAATCTATCGAACAAAGGTGCGGGGATTCCCGACGGCGGGTTGTTTACGCCAAATCAGTTTCAGCAGCGGTCGAACGACCTTATCGACGGACAGCTTCCTGCCCGCGGGGCCATCGAGGTAAAAGGCACAGGCGATGAGGTCGATACTATAAAGGACACCGAACAGGTCAAAAAATATCTCGACAAATACGGCAACGTGCTCGTTACCAATTATCGGGACTTTTTGCTTGTAACGCTCGATCGAGACAAGCAGCCGAAGGCGCTTGAGCGATACAGCATCGCCGAGAACGAGTCAGCATTCTGGGACAAGGCGGATCACTTTTCGGCGACGACCGAGAACGAAGCCGTCCTTGAGATGTTGCGCGGTTAGCATTTATTTGAGAATTTCTCTTACATGGATGTACATTCTCCAGAAATCAGATCGAGGAACATGCGAGCGATCCGCTCGAAAGCAACGTCGATGGAGATCGCCCTCGCAAAAGCCCTTTGGGGCTCGCGGTGGACATCCTTATGAACGGCTTAAAGTATCCTCCAGTTGGAAGCGAAGGCGTACACCGCAAATTGGCACATCATCTTCTACGACGCGCCATGCCTCGATTTGAGGTTTTTCGTTGCGAAGCTGACGCGCCATAATCCATAAGTAATAGTGCGGCTTCGCCGCTCTATTTGCGGAAAAGCTGTGCTTTTCCGGATAATGCTATAAAACCCTCGCGGCTATGCCGCCGCTCCCACTCTATGTTTAAGATCTCAAGGGATAATCCCGCATACTTTCTGACTTCCGTTGCGCATAGTAGACTGCCGATCTTTCGGAAAGATACGATCAAACAAGTGGTCTGTGACGCGTTCGACGAGGCACGCAGTTCCGGTGGACTAATGATCTTTGCGTTTGTAATAATGCCTGACCACACGCATGTGCTCACCGACAACGCTCGTGAAATAGGAGATGTCCTGCGGTATCTGAACGGCATTTCCGCAAAACGACTTATCGACTATCTCAGAGCGAAGGGTTACGAGGATTCACTCGCAAAACTTCGCATTCAGGAAAGGGGCAAAAATCATAAACACTCGGTTTACGAGCACCATCCGAACGCGTTACGAATAACCGGCGAGGAGGCATTTATGCAGAAAGTGAATTACATTCATCTCAATCCGGTTCGCTCCGGATTGGTCGAACACCCGGACGAATATCAGTTTTCGAGCGCCAGACAATGGCACTTGAAGTCGCTGGAGAGCGAGCCGTTGCTCACGGACCACAAGAACATCGACTGGCGGGCGGCATAGCCGCCGTACTTATTTCTGACCGGCCCGGAGAAGCAGAGCTTCTCCGCAAATAGAGCGGCACAGCCGCTGTCGCCGGCCGCGGATAAGAAGCTTGGAGATTACTTTGGACTTGACGTCGGTCCATTTGTAAAGCTTGCATTCTACGCTGCAAAAAAGGGAAATCTCCACTCACTGTTCTTTGTTAGAGAAATCAACAACACGGAAGAACGCGCTCTTGTGGATTGGTGGTTTATTACGTTCGATACCATCGCTCAATTCGCGTCGTAGAATCCGCAAGGCGGTGGAACAAACATGCAGGGCGGCGGAAGTACTGTCGTTAAGATTCCCAAAGCAGAGTTCACAAGACTTTCTCCAACCGCTTTTGAGGATCTTTAGACAAAGGTTACTCACCTGTGAACCGTTGTTACGATGCCCGGCAAAGGACGCGTCGAGAAAGGCGGAAACCCGAACGGTAGTGAGGGTGTAGCAGATGAAGCTTCATTCGATATCTATCTGAACGACTTCGCTTATTGGCGAAATGTGCCCGCTCCGGTCTGGGAATACTACATCGGCGGCTATCAGGTCGTCAAAAAATGGCTGAGCTACCGCGAATATGCCTTGCTCGGCCGCCCGCTCAAACTCGAAGAGGTCGAGGAAGTAACGAATATGATCCGCCGCATCGCCGCCATCATCTCACTCACCCCGGACCTCGACGCGAACTATACCGCCGTAAAAGATCAGCCCGAAAGGCCGCCAAACCGAACGGAAAATTGAGAATGGAAAACTGAGAACGAAAGGCCACTTCGGCCGCCGACCGGCCAAGCGTCAGGTTCCTTCTGATCCGTCGTTATCCGCCTTATCTGTGCCATCCGCGTTCTCAACGGGTTGCGCCACCTTGAACGCGGATCGGGCGGATGAAGCGGGTCTTTCGGAGTCCCGCTGACGCGGCGAGAGAAGGAAAAATCCCTCTTGACACGTATGATATACTCATATTGCTGGTGTAAACATACGTTTTACACGCTGATCTTTGACAAAGGTGACATAAATTGTAACTGCCGCCTCGAAAAACGCCGATTTTTGTTCCGTTTTGTTCCGCTTGTTCCGCGCCGCGCGGAACGGAACAAACATCGAGGAAATTGTGAATTGTTCATTGTGAATTGGTAAAGGAAGCCGGACGTGCGCGGTTTTCAATCGTTGAGCGAATAATGGCGAGTGCCCTTACCAACGTGCGGGCTTGCGGCAACGTCTTTGCGTGCTTTGCGACTGCTCTGCGAACTTTGCGTTTAAACCAAAGCGAAAACGCAAAGAGCGCCAAGCGAAACCCCGCAAAGTTTGCAAAGGACGGCTCAGCCTAATGACTTTTCACCTGTTGCCTATTGGATCGATACGGATCTATCGCCCGACACGACCTTGCCGATCTCGCGCGCATTTGGGATCTTGGCGAGGAACTCGGCGGCTGACTCTTTTGAGGTGATCGCGACCATTCCGATGCCCATGTTGAATGTACGGAACATCTCGTTGTCGGCAACGTTGCCGAGACGCTGCATCAGGCCGAAGATCGGCGGTTCGCTCCACGTGCCGCGGCTGATCTCGACGGAGACGCCTTCGGGCAGGATGCGTGGAATATTCTCGAGAAAGCCGCCGCCTGTGATGTGTGCGAGGCCGTTTATTGATGCGGACGAGGGCGTCCGCGTTCCGTCGAGCAGCGGGCCGATCTCAGGCAGGAAGCTCGCGTGCGTTGCAAGCAGTGCTTCGCCGGCGGTTGCTCCAAGCTCGTTGATATAAGAATCGACCTTGTAGCCGCCGACCTCGAAGAAAAGCTTGCGGGCCAGGGAATAGCCGTTCGTCTGCAAGCCCGTCGAAGGCAGGCCGAGTACAACATCGCCGGGCACGATCGACTTGCCGTCGATGACCTTCGCCTTATCGACGACGCCGACGATAAAGCCGGCGAGGTCGTATTCGCCCGGCGGATAAAAGTCGGGCATTTCGGCCGTTTCGCCGCCGAGCAGAACGCAGCCGTTCTCGCGGCAGGCGCGCGCCATTCCCTCGACGACCGAAGCCGTTACGTCGGGTTCGAGTTTGCCGGTCGCGAAATAATCGAGGAAGAAGAGCGGCCTCGCACCTTGCACGAGAATGTCGTTGACGCAGTGATTCACGAGGTCGGCACCAACGGTCGAGTGGATCCCCGTCTCGAAGGCGATCTTCAGCTTCGTCCCGACGCCGTCCGCCGAAGCGACGAGTATCGGTTCGGCCATATCGGGGAAAGCACCGGCGAACATCCCGCCGAAGCTCCCGATCTCGGTCAGCGTCCGCTCGTTGAACGTCGAACGGGCATACTCGCGGATCTTCGCCACCGCCTGGTTCGCCTTGTCTATTGAAACGCCCGCATCGGCGTATGAAATTGAATCGGTCATTGTCTATGGTAATTTGACGTGTTCGCCGCCAAATTTGATCAGATCGGAATCGAATGTCAAAAGCTTGTCAGAGTTTCGACGAGCTTCGACCGCGGCATAACTGTCGGGGAATGAAAGCTGTCGACGTTTTGCAAAGAGTTTGATCGTTGACACTAACAAACTCTCGTTGCAGACCACGGTCGGCAGCTCAACAAATTTGCCTATCAACGCAGCAACCTCCTGCCGGTCAAGGCCCACGCTGCGTTCAAGAACGAATGCGACTTCCGTAATGATCACATCGGAAACATAACACACAGAGGTCGTTATGATCCGCTTGGATCGTTCGGCTTGATCGGGAATATCTCGGAGGAGATAACGGAGGATCACATTCGCGTCAAGGCTATTCATTTATGATCATCAACCCAAGCATTTGCGATCGCTTCTTTCAAGGCTCTGCCGGTCAGGCCCAGCCGATGCTTCGGAATCTTTGCGACGATCTCTTCTCTCAGTTTTTCGAACTCCTCAAAGGTGGTCCCCGGTTTAACGACTATCTCGCCCTTGTCATTTACGGAAACTGTCACCTTGCGGCCTGGTGTTATTCGAAAAGCCTTTCTGATCGGTGACGGCAACGTTATAGTACCCTTGCTTGTGACAGTGGTCTTATAGTCCATGTAATACATTCTACATAAGTATTACATTCAAGTCTATTTCTTTCGCTAATTGTTATGTCTGATACCGAATTCTCGACGCAAGGCCTCGTCGAAATGCGTGGGCGATCCAATAGGCGTCTCGTGCCGTGTTTCCCCCATGGTTACGAAGTATTTTTGTTCTGTCATAGTTTTTCGCCCCGTTTCGGTCATTATCGAGCAGAGTTTTCCTTTGGTGAAATGCGATTCCGGTGAAAACTGCTGAAAGTCGCACATCTCGGCAAACTCGGCGAGTTCGCGGGCGATGTCGGTGAAAAGATACTCGTTCTTCCACTCGCCGCCGAGCATTTTCTTGACGACAAACGTCTCTCCTTCGCCACGCTCGATCACAAAGACACCGTTTGTATCCTGCTGCTCTTCGCCGACAACCAATCGCAGCGGTTCCGCCGCAAAATCGCCGAATCCCACATCTGCGAGGAAGTCCTCGTCGCCGATCGAGACGATGATCGCGGCGTGGTCGAATTCCGGGCCGAAGCTGCCGTCGGGCCGTCCGACGCGGGCTGAGATCAAGCGCGTCGTAAATCCGATCGAGATGAGCAACTCATTGAACAGGCCGTTCAATTCGTAGCAAAATCCGCCGCGTCGTTCGCCGACGATCTTTGAATAGAAACGTTCGATGTCTAAGACTATCGGCCGCTTCCAATGAATGTCGAGATTCTCGAACGCAGGGTTTCGACGTTGAGTGAGTCCGGGCCGAGTTCGGCTCCGATCCGTTCGAGATATTTTGTTGAATTCATAACAAAAAGAAAGCAAGATTATATTCCTGACCGAAAGCCGTTGACTAACTCCCGCATTCGCGTTTAGCATTTTTCTCAATAGCTCTATCGGAGTCGCCGATAGCGTACAATCGAAACATATGAGCTTCACGCTTATCGACATGAGTTCCGAGAACTTCGAGTTCTTTGCGAACGTATGGCACTGGAAAGCAGGCCTCGAGATCATTCGCAGCCTTGATATTCTCAGCGAAGGAACGCTCAGGCAGATGGGATATAACGCTACCGGCGTCAAAATTTCTCGCGATGAGGCCCATGAGATCGGCTCAAGGATCCGCACTGAGGTCTTGTCGAAGGTGCCCGCCGGAAGCCGCATTTTCGCCGACCTGACGATAACGAGCGCGCCTGACGACATGACGCTTCATCGCGATGAGGACGATCAGTGGAAGAACTATAGCGTCGGGCACGAGTGGCTAACGGAGTTTTCTGACTTTTGTCTGCGGTCAAAAGGCTTCCAGGTCTTTTAGTGAACGGTGTTCCTTTTCGCTGGCCGCATGCAGCGATATCTTTTTGACGGTGCTTGATGGAAACCTTTACGAACATCCATGACCTCGCCGCACCGTTCCTCAAAAACATCTGGCTCCAAATGGGGCTTCTTGTCGCGTTCGCGACGGTGCACGGATATTTGGGAGCATGGCTAGCGGTAAGAATGCTGTTCCGCCCGCGACGGCCGGTGAAGATCTTTGGGATGACGGTCTTTCCGCAAGGAATGATCCCGCGGAACCGCGACCGCCTCGCGGCAGCGATCGGTAAGGCGGTCGGAGAAGAACTCGTCACGACCGACACGATCCAAGAGCATTTGATCGGCCGCGATTTTCTAAAACGAAAGCTCGATGCCGTCGTCGGTGAATACACGACCGCTCTTCTTGACACGAACTACCCATCGCTGATCGAGGCCTTGCCTGCATCCGTGCGAACGCCTGTGCTTGATGCGATCTCCGGCCTTCAGGTAAGGCTCGCCGGCCACATTCGCGTCGTTCTCAGCAGCGAAGATGCTCGCATCCGCATTCATCAACTAGCTACATCACGAATGGACGACATCCTCAGTCACCGCGTTTCCGAGGTGTTGGATACGGAAACATCTGCCCGCGTCATTGATTTTTTGACAGAACGGATCCGCGCCGGGCTCGAACAGCCTGCTTTCGAACAGAGCATAGGCGATTTTGTTAGAAAAAAACTCGAGGACCTATTGAACTCTCCTTCGCCGGTCGGCGAAATGTTCACGCCCGAAGCTGTAGAATTCCTAAAAGAAAAGGCACGCGAACAGGTCGAGCCGGCCGTCAAGCAGATCGCCGAGTTCGCCACGACCGACAATACTCGCGGCCAGATCAGCGCTCTCGTAAAGCGCGAGGTCCATGACTATTACGAAAACCTTTCGTTCTTCAAGAAGATCTTTGTCTCGCGGGACAACCTCCTCAACGAAGTTGACGATCTTGTGAATGAAAGCTTTCCCCGGCGGCTTGAAGAAACCCTTAACGATGCATCGTTTGCCGAGGAGGCTCGGAACTTTATCTCCAACGGCATCGACACCGCTCTTTCGCGGCCTGTAAAGGATATTGTTGGACACATCGACCCCGAACGCCTCGATGCTCTTAAAGACCAGATCACAAGGTCGGTCTTTTCCCTTCTTAAAAGCGAAGAGACGATCCGAGGCATTCGCCGGTTCCTGAGCGAGACGATAGCGAAACTCCGTCCGCACAGCATCGATGCCGTGCTTCAGATCGTGCATCCGGAGGCCGAAGAACGCTTAAAGACGACGGTCGCAGACGGCGTCGTAAACGTCCTTTCAAGCGATGCGACCGCAAACCTGCTTAATGAGTTCCTGTCAACGCGCATCGAAGATCTTCTTGCGACGCCGATCGGCCGGCTCGGGGACCACCTTGCCTCAGAGAAAGTTGCACGAACTTCTGCAACGCTTACAGACACCGTCATCGATGCGATCAACGCAAAACTGCCCGATGCTATACGCGAGTTCGATATAGGTGGTGTTGTCAGGGAAAAGATCCGTGCCTATCCTGCCGAGAAACTTGAATCGCTCGTTATGAGCGTCGCAAAAGAACACCTGCGGACTATCGAGCTATTTGGAGCCTTGTTCGGATTCCTTATCGGAATGGTGCAGGCGATCCAGTTCTACTTCTACGCGAAATAAAGCCCCAATTTCTCCGAACTTCAACCTCGAAGGTTTCGTTATCTCCTATAACCTCGCAAAAGTTAACGGGGAAGAAACAGTGTTCGGAGAGTAGTTTTTATGAAAAAGATCGGCTTCCTTTTATTTCTTACGGCATTGGTCATCGGTATTTCGATCTCGGGTGCGTTTTCGTTCGGACCAGCGACAAAAGATCTCTTTCGCTTAGGCTCCATATTCCAGGGCGAGGTCGGCTCCGGCAACGTTGTTACGGTTAAGCGCGATGTTGCAGACTTCGACACGCTTGAGGTGAGCGGGGTTTTTGTTGTCGAGGTGATGCGTGGCGATATCTTTAGTGTGAACGTAACTGCCGACGACAACCTCATGCCGTTCATCAAAACTGAGGTTAACGGCGATACGTTGTCCATCTATGCCGATAAGCGCATCTCAAAAACTTCGGAGCTAAAGGTTGTTATTACGGCCCCTATCATAAACGAGGCGTCCTCTTCGGGCGTCGCGAAGGTCACGCTTAAGGATATCAATAACGAACAACTCGCCCTTGACGCGAGCGGAGCCTCAAGGATCACGGTTTCGGGAAAAACGAATGGTCTCGATGTTGAAGCAAGCGGTGCTAGCAAAATATTCGCAGCCGAACTTGTAAGCAAGCAGGCATCGATCGAAACAAGCGGTGCGAGCAATGCCGAGTTGAATGTTGCTGAAGTGCTTAAGGCGACGGCTTCGGGTGCAAGCCATGTCCGATACAGCGGTTCCCCAACTGTCAATGCAGACAGGTCCGGTGCCGCCACCATCTCACAGTTGGCCGCAAACTAAGAACACTGTCTCGAACCCGCTCGATCGATCGGGCTTTTGGAAAGAACCGTCGCCGCTTCTCGTTGGTCCAGTTGGATCCGTGAGAGGCGGCGTTCGATATTCGGCATTCGCATACGCGGCGCGATATAATGGTCGAGCACACGAAAAAATTTCTTTATATTTTCCCATTTTTTGATCGAAAGATCGGTCGAATTCTTGTCAAAGATCGGGTTCAAAATGCTCCCAAATATATGACAAAAAAGGAAGTTAAATCGACGTTAAAGGAAAAATTTCAGCCTGTGGATTTCGGTTTGCAAGGGTAGGTTTTTCGTGTTAGTCTGATATCCATTTCCGGGTTCCATGTGCTTGTAACTTGTTGAAAGTAAATAGCTTAATGTTGTGAGTTAGGTTTTAAACAGCTTTGCTTCCGACTTGTGGAAATCCTGTGAAAAAGACGGTAACGCTTTGTTAACAAAGAACCTCCTGGGATTTGATATTACATTTCGTCAAGGGTAAAAAGAGCCGTCTTAAACAGTACCTCGAAATTTAGAATTCAATTGGTCACCGAACGATCTTTTGCTGTCAAAACGGTCCGGTGAGAACTTAGACAAACTTGCACCTCGCTTTAGATAAAAACACGATCTGGGACGACGCTCTCGTACAACTCCGCGAAGAGTTGAGCCCTCAGGTCCTTGCCACTTGGTTCCTTCCGATCAAGTTCATTAAGAGCGACGACCATCAAAAGGAGATCGTATTGGCGGCCGGGATCGTCGCACAAGATTGGATCAAGCGATATTACGCGGATAAACTCACCGAAATATTTTCACAGCTCGGCTGCGGCGACCATAATATCGTTTGGCAAAATATAGAAGAGGATACGTCTGACGATGAATCGACCGACGGCGATCTTCTGTTTTCACCCTCTGCCCGGGTCGAACTTTCTACTGAACCGGCAGCCCGTCCTTTTGCTGAGTCGGTCGAAACCACGTCTCTCAACCCAAAGTACACTTTCGATAAATTTGTCGTCGGTACAGGGAATGAGTTTGCGAACGCCGCGGCAAAAAGTGTCGCGGAAACTCCAGGCTCTGCATACAATCCGCTCTTCCTATACGGCGGCGTCGGGTTAGGCAAGACCCATCTTATGCACGCCATCGGACATTCGATCAAGCAGCGGTCACCTTCCTCTCGTGTCGCGTACATAACGAGTGAGTTGTTCATGAACGAACTCATCCACGCGATCCGCTTCGACAAAACGCCGGCCTTTCGTGATAAGTATCGATCTATCGACGTCTTGCTTCTTGACGACATCCAATTTATGGCCGGCAAAGAGCGCACTCAGGAAGAATTTTTTCATACATTCAACACGCTCTATAACGATCAGAAGCAGATCGTTATATCGAGCGACTGTCCGCCGCGCGAGATCCCGACCTTGGAAGAACGTCTGCACTCGCGATTTGAATGGGGCTTGATCGCGGATATCGAACCGCCGGATCTTGAAACAAAGGTGGCGATCCTAAAACGAAAGGCTGATCTAGACGGCATTGATCTGCCGAACGATATCGCGATCTACATCGCAGGCCGCGTAAAAAGCAACGTACGCGAACTCGAAGGTTCGCTTGTAAGGCTTGTCGCCATATCTTCGCTCAAGCGTGTACCGTTTTCGAGAGCGATAGCCGACGAGGCCATAAAGAACATCATTGACAGCGAGCATCCCGCAGGTCTTACACTCGATCGGATCATTCGGGCAGTCGCCGCCCAATATAAGATGTCCGTTGACGAATTAAAGGCAAAGAGCAACTCTAGGGCCGTCGCTCTGCCGCGTCAGGTTGCGATGTATCTATGCAAAAGATTGACGCGCCACAGCTTCCCGGAGATCGGAAAAGAGTTTGGAGGCAAGCATCATACGACGGTTATGCACTCGGTCGACAAGATCGAGAAGATAAATCGCGAAGATCGTGTTTTCCACAAGGCGTTAAACGAGCTAATCGATAATCTTTGCAACAGTTAGCAAGATTTATCGGATGGACCGGAATCACAGGTTTTCCACCGGTTTTCCGAGTATGTTAGATCGGTAAGCTATTGATAAATATAAGGCTTAGCCAAAAGCATCGAGATTTCGCACAGGTTGCCGAATACAATGCTTATGGAAAATTGAGGAAAACTCAACTAAAGATGGTTTTCCACACTATGAAGATTTTATCCACAAGTTTTCCACAAGCAATTGTGGATAAAAAAGTTCAGATTTTATAAGGAGTTATCCGTTTTTCACACAAATCCACAGGCCCTATTACTACTACTATTTCTTTCTCTTATTTTTTGAAGTTAAATAAGTAGTAAAAGGCATCCAACAAGAAACGAGAGGTAATGAGGTAAGTATGGAATTCACGATCAAGCAATCAACGTTGAAAGACGAACTAGGTTTTATTCAGGGCGTCGTCGAACGCAAAACGACGATCCCGGTCCTTGCGAACATACTTATCGAATCTCTAGGCGATAACGAGATCCGCATCGTCGGAACAGACCTCGACGTAACGATCCGCTGCGATGCGGAAGCAGAGGTCGAGAAACAAGGTTCGATCTGCATCTCGGCGCGCAAGCTTTTTGACATCGTCCGAACTCTTGACGCAGAGGATGTGCACTTCAAGAAAGACGACAACGAATGGGTTACGATGAAATGCGGCCGTGCGAAGTTTCGCCTCGCCGGCGTCAACCGCGAACAGTTCCCGGAGATACCGGCGTTCAAGAGCACACCGCTCAGCCTGCCGGCTGCGACGTTCAACTATTTCATCCAGAACACGGCGTTCGCGATCACGAACGAAGTTTCGCGATTCACCCTTTCCGGTGCGAAGTTCATTCTCTCGGACGGCATTGCCCGAATGGTTACTACCGACGGCCACCGTCTCGCGTTTATCGAGCGGAAACTTCCGAACGATGTAGAAACTTCAGCGATCGATACGCTTATTCCGCGCAAGGCTCTTCTTGAGCTCGCAAAGATTGCGCGCGACACGAACGGCAACATCTCATTTGGTGAGGACCAGAAACACCTTTTCTTCGAGATCGAAGGGCGTCTCTTGATCAGCCGGACGCTGACCGGAACCTTTCCGAACTACGAGCTTGTGATGCCGAAGGATAATAACCTAGCCGCGATCTTCGATCTCGAAGAGATGCGTGCGGCAGTTCGCCGAGTCAGTCTCATGGCGGATGACCGTACACGTTCGATCCGTCTGACGGTTCGCACGGGCGAGATCGAACTGAATGCACAATCAAGCGAAGAAGGCGAAGGCCGCGAGGTCGTACCCGCAGAATACACCGGCCCTGAGACGCCGATCGGTTTCAACTGCCAGTATCTGCTCGAATTTCTGAATAACGCGGGCTCTATCGCAACCGCCGCTAAAACCGAGGGCGAGAAGGAATCCGATGGCGATGGAACAGTTCGCGTCCGCGACGGCAATGCCGCCACGCGCATCTCGTTCGAGTTCAAGGACTCGAACGCCTCGACGCAAATGCGTATCGTTGAAAATTCCGAATACGATTACAAGTACATAGTAATGCCGCTCAGGATCTGATTTCGGCGTTTCATCGTGAAGTTTAAGAGAAGGCTCGCATGCTGGAAACGGTTTGCGGGCGTTCCCATTCTAATTATTCTGAGGGTTTTCGGCGATCGTCTTTAGCTGGCTCAAGCCCCTTTCAAAGTCGGAGCCGATGGCTTTGTCCATATCGACAAAGAGCGAAAATGCCTTTGACATAAAATTGTGCTTGCCGTTCATCGTCCATTCTACATCGGAGTTCGCTCCCGCCGGGGTGATCTTAAGGTCGATGGTGGATGAGGAGTCAAAGGGTTTGATGAAGTGCAGGTCGATCTTGACAAGGCTCGGCGGCGTACTTTCGACGATCGTCATTCTGCCTTCGCCGACCTCTTGATTGCCTGTCCAAAAATATACGGCACCTTTTCCGCTTTCCGGCCCGGTGATCTCGGTTTTCATATTCGGGTCAAGTTGCGCCCAGGGCGACCAGGCATCCCATTTATGGAAATCGTTGACCTCAGAAAAGACGCGCTCGGGAGCGGCCGCGATCGTGGTCTTACGCGTGATCGTAAATTCGTCCGGCTGCATCACGATGAATACGCCGAGCAAAGCAAAGGTCAAAAGGAGAGCAATGACGACGGAAATGATCGCTTTCTTTACCATATAGAACACCTCAGACGGGAGACTTTTGCGTGAAAGAATACTACACAAAATCGTCTACGCCCAATAAAGTGAAAGGGTGCGGACTTTTTGGAAAGCCGCACCCGGTAGGTAAATATTTGGTAGGTATTATTGAAGGGTTATAAAACGCTCATTTACGGTCGAGCGGTCACCGAAGGGGGATAGTAGAAACTCCCCGATGTCGTAAGATCCTTTGTATCAAACTTCTTTCTTGCTCCACAGGAAAGGCAGGCACGATAGCTTACTTTTCCGTTCGTGAATGGCCGGCTAATATCTCGATGCCGGCAGCCAAACAATCTAACAAAAATTCCGATCCTTTTGCCGAAACCATCGGCTTCTTGAGCATCTACACGCCCGAGGGCGGATATTTGTTCCAAAATATGCTGCATAAAACGTACTTCGATCTCCTTTTCCCTGTTAAACACCCAATTTCGGTGGTCTTACAAAAAAGAACGCAACGGCGTCGAAGTTTTTGCATTACTTTGATGTCCGAACGGACAAAATAGTTTGCATTTTTGAAAACCGATAGACTAACCTTTCCCACGGCAATTTTCAAACCGAGACGCGATATTAGATAATATCTAGCTGGCACAACATTATTTGGATCTGCCTGAAGACGTAGATAATTGGGGTTAAAATGAAGAAAGCAGCAGTTTTTATTGGATTAATCGCCCTTGGGGTCTTTGTATTTTCAACACAGGCACGCGCCTGGGACGACGTCGGCCATAAGCTTACCGCTTACATCGCATGGCAGAACATGACGCCCGAAGCGAGGGCCCGCGTGATCGAAATTTTGCGAGCCGCTCCTGAGGATTCTCAGCTTGCGACCTTTTATATGAGCTATGGCTCGCAGAGCAAGGCCGAACGCGAGCGTGAATTCTTCGTAATGATCGCAAGTTGGGCCGATTTTATTAAAGACAAAGGATTTCCGGTCCGCTATAAGACGTATTCGAACTCAAACTGGCATTATTCCGACACATTTTGGCATTTCGAGAACGGGAAGGCCGTTATGGACACAGATGTCGAAAAGAACGGCCTTGCGATGGATAAGCTCGAAGAATTCAGCAAACTGATCACGAGTTCGGCATCAGACAAGGAAAAGGCGATCGCGGTCGCTTGGCTTATTCACATAATTGGCGACATCCATCAACCGCTTCATGTCTCAGCAAAAACGACCAATAGCTATCCAAAGGGCGATCAAGGCGGAAATCTATTCTTTCTGACCCCTAATGGGACACCGAGAGATCAGCAGCGGAATCTACACGGTTTTTGGGATTCGATAATCGACCAGACACAACCGAATACAAAAGACGAATGCGATGCAGCATATCTTGATCCTATTGGCGACAAGATCATGGCCGCATATCCGTACGACAAGGAAAAGAAAACACTCGAACCAGGCGAGTTCTCAAAATGGAAAGACGAGAGCCTTGAGATAGCGACGAACTTTGCCTACAAGAACATCGAGTTCTTCAAGAAGCCGTCCGACGACTATCAGCAAAAGGCGTTTCGCATCTCCGAGAAGCAGATCGCTCTTGCAGGATATCGCATTGCCGATCTTTTCAATTCGGCGTTTGGTTCCCCTACGATTACAGGCGTGCCGGTAAGATAACGGATGATCGATGAAGCAGAGCCTTCCTGAATATTTTCGATCGCGCCTGGATGCGATAGTTGACGAGATCAATGAACTCGTCTCGATCGAAACGCCTTCTCATGATATTGACCGAAGTTTGCGGATAGCTGAGCTGCTCGCGAGCAAGTTTCGCGAAGCGGCCGATAGCGTCGAGATCGAAAAGGCGGATGGTGCAGGCAGCCATATTATCGCTCGAGCCGGTATCGACCTCGGCACGTGTCCGACGCTGATCCTCGGCCACACCGATACTGTTCATCCAATTGGAACGATCGACAAAAATCCGATCCGCATCGAGAACTCGAGGCTCTTTGGACCCGGCGTTTTTGATATGAAGGGCAATATTCCGGTCATTCTTGAGGCTCTGCGATATCTCCACGGCGAAAAGATCGACCGGCCGATAACCATTCTGCTCTCATGCGATGAAGAAACAGGAAGTGCGACGGGGCGAGAGTTGGTGGAACGCGAGGCTGCGAAAAGCTCGCGCTGTTTTGTGCTAGAACCTTCGGCCGCCGGCAAGGTGAAAACGGGACGAAAAGGCACAGGCGTATTTTGCCTTGAAGCCACCGGCGTTCCCGCGCATGCCGGCCTCGAACCCGATCGCGGGGCGAACGCAGTCGCCGAACTCGCAAGGCAAGTTGATGCTATTCATTCGCTCGCGAACCGCGACGCTGGAACGACTGTTAACGTAACGACGTTCTCTGGCGGCACGACGACGAATGTGATTCCGGCATTTGCGGCGTGCGAGATAGATGTGCGGTTTTCGAATGCGGCGGAAGGTGACCGCGTAGAAGCCGAACTGAGAAATCTCTCTGCACAAGACCCTAGAGTTAAGCTCGAACTAAAGGGCCGCATAAATCGCCCGCCGCTCGAGGAAACCAAAGATGTAATGGCTCTCTACGAAAGAGCGAGAGCAGCTGCCTTGGGCCTTGGTTTTGAACTCGAGCATACGCAGGTCGGCGGCGCATCCGATGGTAATTTCGTAGCCGCTCTTGGCATACCCGTTCTTGATGGTTTGGGGATAACGGGCGACGGAGCTCATACTCTTGATGAGTATATTGAGATCGAAGATATTCCGAGGCGTGCTGCATTGTTGACGAGGCTGCTGATCGGGGAATAGGCTTCCTCAGACCATAATTACAATAAGACGGAGGCGAAACCTGTCCGGTGATGGGCGCGGTCTTCAAAATCGTCTGCGAGTTCGCCAAACGCGGGCTTGGGTGGGTTCGACTCCCACACGCCTCCGCCAAACCGGAATTTTCGATTTTGGATTTTTGATTTTGGATTACAACTTGAATTAAGGGTTATGACTGAATCTGAATTTAAGGAGCGAACAAAGGGAATCGCACTTAGAATTATAAAGTTAGTTCAGTCGTTGCCTAAAAATTGGATCGCGGAGACGATCGGTAAACAGCTTCTACGGTCGGGAACGTCGATCGGAGCGAATTATCGAGCCGCGTGTCGAGCAAAATCGACCGCAGACATAATCAATAAGCTCGCGATCGTTGAAGAAGAGGCTGATGAAAGCATGTTTTGGATCGACCTGCTGATCGAGTCAGAGATCGTGCCGCAGACCAAGCTGGAGAAACTCTACAACGATATCAACGAAATTGTTGCTATGACGGTCTCATCAATCAGAACATTGAAAAGCAAAAACCTAAAATCTAAAATCCCAGATCCAAAATCAAGATGATGCTCGCTTGGATAGCATTAAATATGACGCCGGGGATCGGGCCGCGTGCCGCGACGGTTCTGCTCGAACGTTTTGGTTCGGCCGAGGCGGTGTTTCATGCTTCGCGTTCGCAGCTGGAACTCTTAAGAATGGACGCGCAGACGGTCGATGCGATCCTTGCGAAGAGTTTCGATGAGCGTGCGAAACGCGAATTTGACGAGGTCAAGAAACTTGGCGGCGACATTCTCGTGCTTGATGACGGCAGCTATCCGGACATCCTCCGCGAGATCGCCGATCCGCCGCCGGTACTTTATGTAAAAGGCGATTGGCAGGCGTGTTTCGACCAGCCGAGCATTGGCGTCGTTGGGTCGCGAAACTGTTCGACGTATGGCGAGAATGCTTCCGAGATGCTCGCACGCGACCTTGCTTCGCGAGGCATCACGATCACGTCGGGGCTCGCACGCGGAATCGATACGGCGGCTCATCGCGGTGCGATGCGTGCGAGCGGCCGGACGATCGCCGTCATGGGCACAGGACTTGATTCCGTATATCCACGCGAGAATAACGGTACGGTTCGCGAGATCCTGGCGAAAGGCGGCTGTCTCGTGACACAATTCCCGCTTGGCACGCCGCCCTTAAAGGAGAATTTTCCTTACCGTAATCGCATTATCAGCGGCCTGAGTCTCGGACTTCTCGTGGTTGAGGCGTCCGAACGGAGCGGTTCGCTGATCACCGCTCGACTGGCGGTCGAGCAAAACCGTGAAGTGATGGCTGTGCCCGGCAATATAACGAGCGGAAACTCGTTCGGTACTAATTACCTAATAAAAAGCGGAGCAAAGCTCGTGCAGCAATGGCAGGACATTGTCGCCGAGATGCCCGCAGAGATCGGAGCGAGGATCCTGCCGCCGAAGACGGACGACCGGAAAGAGAGCGAGCGGGCGAGGAACGAGAACCACATTCCGCACGATCTCTCGCCGAACGAGATAACGGTTTACAAGGCACTTTCGCTCGATGAGGCAACGCATATCGACATCCTTGTCGAAGGCTGTGGCCTGAGCTTCGGCGACCTCAATTCCGCCCTCGTCTCACTCGACATAAAGGACCTCATCCGCGTCCTCCCCGGCAAATGCTACGCAAGGAAAGCTTAACATCCTGACTAAACAAGGTCGCAAAAAAAAGCTTGACAAACTAGACAGCCGGGCGTAATGTGGCTGTAATTTCCCGAATATGGTGATAAGCCATTTGAACGAGGCCTTCCTCGCAAGAGTTGTTGTCCAATGCTTCTCGAGGTCTTATGGAATTTAGAAAATCGCTCGTCGTTTTGTTTGGTTTCTTTTGTGTTTCGGCTCTGGCAGGCCAACATTATATGCCCCCCCCCCATTGCCTTTGCGGAAGTAGGTCGGCCAAGTTTTCAATCGGCTCTCTCGACCGTCGAGGATCCTGATCCTACGGAAACCCCTTCGCACGAGCTAGTAGGCTCGTTCTATGACGTTGAGGCCTTTCCTTCAGCTCGACTGTTGCTGAACAATAAGGGACCTGATCCTATAGAGATCGTTCCCACAATATTTTCGTCAAATGGCAACCAATTCAACCCGGCGCCGGTTGTGGTTGAGGGAAACTCTTTTCGCTTTATACCCCTAAAGGAATGGGCAACATTGGGCGGCGACGGATTTGAGCGTGGAAACATTAAGTTGGTTCACCACGGCGCAGACCTGGTCATTGGTGCGCAGATATATCTCGAAAACAATGCTAGAAGTCTCAGTCATGAAGAAAAGCTGGCCGAGATCGGCAAGTTCGATTCCAGACGGCAGGAAGCGGTGTGGTTTCAACCTTCTAACAGCGCCACGACCCGCGTTGTGCTGACGAACACTTCCGACGTTGGGATATTGATCTCCGCCGTCCTTTCTAAGACCGGTAGCCATCGTGGCGAGACAAATGTCTTCGCCTTGGGGCCACATCAAACAAGACTGCTAAACGTCGCAAAAGATTTTTCCGATGGTTGGCGATTTGCGAACGCCCAAACGGTCGGTCTTTCGCTCGAAAACACCGGGCCAAAAAGCTCTTTGATCGCTCGTATATTCATTGATGACCTCAAAAGCGGCTACTCGAATCTCGCCCAGTTTTCAAATCCGAATAACGGCAAGTCGAATGAGTATCAAGGCGCCGGATTTCATTTTGGAAACGTAGGCCGAGTTCGCATCAAACCTGTAATCGTCGTCAAAAATGTCGGGACGGAAATATCGAATGTTGCCATCACAATTCCGTATGTAACAAGCGACAATGTTAATAGACAGGTCGCTCTACCTGTAGTCCATCTTTCTCCGGGCGAGATAACGCAGATCGATACGCGAAGGCTCATTGCGGCGTCACAGATCGATGATATTAAGATCGGTGCTATCGCCATTACTTATGATGGTGAGCCTGGATCTGTGATCGCCGCTGCCCACAGTGCGACTGCAAATAACGATCTCGTGTTGCGTGTGCCCTTGTGGGATCCGCTTCAGCAAAAAAGTCCGACGGGAGGTTACCCGTGGCGGATCGAAGGCACCTCAACAACAAAGACGTATATTTACAACACGACGGACCTTGCGGAAGATTATATTGCATCCCTCCGTTGGGAAGGCGGCGAGTACGTCATAGGTCGGAAAACGCTTGCGGCAAACTCGATCGACGTGATCGATGTTAGAAGGCTCCGCGACGAACAGGTTCCGGATTTTCGCGGAAACACGATCCCGCTGCACATTTCAAGCGGCCAACTTCAATGGACGCAAAGACGAACGGACAACCTTCCCGATAACGATTTGAGGGCGAATCTCGCCTTGATCGGACGAACCGAGCAGATCGACACCGTTAACCGCATAAGCAGCAATTATGCATGTCAGAATTACTGCGAATCGACGACAACGGCCTTTGCGACCGCTGACCCGTTCGGAACGGAATACAGCAGTTTTGAATTCTCTGTAGGCGAAGAGATCCAATTCTATTCGTTCGAGAAAACAGTTTCGATCTATGGCGGGCCGCCCGTCATCTCTCCTCGAAGTTCCAACAACTGGACGAGCACCGATACGAATATCGCTACGGTAACTTCGGGCGGATTGGCGACATTTCACAACACAGGGGACGTCGATATTAAGACGGATTTTTGGGTGTGGAGTTCTATAATGCAGCCCGAATGCCCGCCGGGGCCCGAGATCGCTGACGGCTCGAAGGTGCCGGACGATGCGGCATCACTACCGACACCGCGAGACGCTGTCAATGATCAGAAGCAGGCAAGCGATCATCTGTCCGACCATCTCCTTCCCGAATGCGGAACTTGCTCCTCGTTCAGCCGACACGTTTTTCCATCCGCTGATGTAACCTCAAAGCCACCGAAAGTTAGAAACGTAACAGCAACGCCGACCGATAAGGTAAAACGAGTTACAAAGGTTGTCGGGAATCAAGACCTTATGCATTTTGCGACCCCAAAGGGAGTAGGCGGTGAGGTTGTCACCTTGACCGCAACGCTCTCGACGTCGGCACAGGAAGTTCTTAACGAGATCGATTGGGAAGGGGCGACAGAATCACCTTCGAACCCGCTGGAGGCAACGGTTCCGCGGGATGCAGCCGCGAAGAAACCTGTAAAAATAAAGTATCGCGGAACAGCAATAAAAGAAATGAGGGTTTGGGTTGTTTGGGTAACCATTACTTCCACTGACCTGCCGATTCAGCACTCTTCTGCACTTTCCGGAAACCCGCCTGGACCAGCCTCTGCCGTTCGAGGTGGATATAACTTTACACATACGATACAGCCAATTGAGCTAATTTCCGACTCAGATAGACCCGACTTCAGCGGATCAAATGAAGTAGCGGTACCCGCCGGTACCCATCCCTTTAATGGCCAATCCTTAATCGGTGGCGCTGACCGTAAATGGGACGTTTCGAGGCAGATTAGATTCAAGATCGTGAATCCCTCGCAGATTAGCCATCTAGACACGTCAACCGCTAATCAAAATTCCTTTCCAGCCGACTCTCCGAACTATCCAGCCAATGACGTACTTGGTAATGATGATACGCACACGTCCGATCCTGAAAATAACGATCCATATTCCAATAGTGGAAGACTAACTGGTGTTGACAGCCCGATTGGAGCTATTTGCCATCGGGCGGGCATTGACGGAGATAGCTTTGAGTACCGATACCAATTCCGAGAGTTCACTAGATTGGAAATCGAAAAGGTGTGGATGCGAGTATCCGACTTTTATCTATGGAGAATCCACCTAAAGTGGACAAAGGTTAACGGCGGTTGGACTTCGGTTCCGACGACCAAAGCGCTAGATAATGCTGGTTTCTAGACTTTATGAATGGTGAAATTATGAGAGATGCTGTCGTTCTAATAGCATTAGCTTCCTGCGGTCTATTGTCCTGCACAGGAGCAAAGATCGACCGGACACCGCTAGAGACAAGCGTCTTAGCTAAACCGACGCCCACGCCTAGCGCGGATGACAACGGGGCGGTTCTGCGTTCAAACGTCGAAGCGGCCGAGGCAGCACTTCGGCAGGCTTTTGTCGAGAATGATATCAAAACTGTGCGAGCAGCTTTGAAAAGCCAATTTTTTAACATACAAATGAAGGCCGTGCAGTTTATCACTGAGAAAATGGACTACGGCTCTATTCCCGATCTAGCAACTTGTTTGAAAAGAAATCAGTTGGTGATTTCAGGCGGAAGTGAGACGCAGCAAGAGCAAAATGAACTGAGCAAAGCGTTAGTAGATTCATTGGAACAATTGTTAGGTAGAACCTTCAGTGTTTCCAAGAGGCTTTCGAGCGAGACGCAAAGTGGCTACAACCCTTTCTCGGAAGCAGAACTTGAGGAGATTCTCAACGCGGTTGAAAGTTGGAAATCGCAAAATCCAAAGAAATGATCGCTAGCGTGATCGCTAGCGAAATTTGAACTCCGACTGATCCTGTCATTTCGTTTCACTTTTGACAGAGCGAAAAATTAAGAGTAGAAGTCTAAAGGTGTCAGGCGCTAAAGGTTGCGTCTGGCATTATTTTTTGAAGGCGGGTAAGAATTTGGTAGTTGTAGATCCAACCACAACAGCGATAGAAAGAGAGCATCTGGCTTTGAGTGTCTAGTAAGGACAATGCCCGAACATCTTAAAAGCGTTCGTCATTCAATACATCGCAAATTAAATACCAAAACTGAACTATGTCGAAGAATTTGTTAATAGTTGAAAGCCCTGCAAAAGCGAAGACCATCGAGAAGATCCTTGGGAAGGATTTTCAGGTGAACAGCTGCTTTGGTCACATCCGCGATCTCGAAAAGGCCGGAATGGGCATCGACATCGAGAATGATTTTGAACCGCGGTATATCGTCCCGGACGAGAAGAAGAAAGTAGTTAGCGAGCTGAAGTCGTTGGCAAAAAGGTCTGATGAAGTTTGGCTCGCAACTGACGAAGACCGCGAGGGAGAAGCGATAAGCTGGCATCTTTGCGAGGTGCTCGGCCTTGATCCAATAACGACAAAACGGATCGTCTTTCACGAGATAACAAAGCCTGCGATCGAGGCTGCCGTACAGAATCCACGCACCGTGAATATGGATCTCGTGATGGCGCAGCAGGCGCGCCGCGTGCTCGATCGTATCGTCGGGTTCGAATTAAGCCCCGTGCTATGGCGGAAGATCAGCACGAGCAAGAACAGCCTTAGCGCCGGCCGAGTGCAGAGCGTCGCAGTGCGCCTAATCGCTGAACGCGAGCGCGAGATAAATGCCTTTGAACCAGTAAGCCATTTCAAGATCGAAGGCTTGTTCATCGCCGACGATATAACTGGAAAGTCGGTCACCTTCAAAGCCGAAGGACGGAAACAGGACAGTGCGGAAGGCGCCGAGAGCTTTCTGAAGAGCTGTATTTCCGCCGACTATACAGTAACGGATATAAAGGTAAAGCCCGGCAAACGCACTCCCCCACCGCCATTTACTACGTCAACGCTCCAGCAAGAAGCTTCAAGGAAGCTTGGCTACGGTGTCGCAAGGACGATGCAGATCGCTCAGAAGCTCTACGAGAACGGGCATATCACTTATATGCGTACCGACAGCGTTTCCTTGAGCGCAACGGCGCTTAGCGACATTACTCAAACGGTGAACGGTCTTTACGGTGCAAAATATCACCAGGCGCGTAGCTTCAAAAATAAGAACGAGTCCGCTCAGGAAGCTCACGAGGCCATTCGGCCCACCTATATGAGTGCCGCAACGATCCGCGAAGACGAGTGGCAAAAGCTGTATGAACTGATCTGGAAGCGGACGATGGCTTCGCAGATGGCTGATGCCGAGCTGGAAAAGACGACGGTCAAGATAGAGATCTCCACTAATAAGGAAGAGTTGACGGCGTCAGGCGAAGTGTTGAAATTCGACGGCTTTTTGAAAGTTTATCGCGAAGGAAAGGACGAAGATGAAACGGAGGAAACGGCTGAAGGCCTGCTTCCGCCGATGACGGTCGGGCAGTCGCTGCCGCTATCCGAGCTTAGAGCAACGGAGCGTTTCAGCCGCCCGCAGCCAAGGTACACAGAGGCATCGCTTGTAAAGAAGCTGGAAGAACTCGGCATCGGCCGCCCGTCCACCTACGCGCCGACGATCTCGACGATCCAGAAAAGAGAGTACGTAGAAAAGCGGGACAAGGAAGGCACACAAAGGCCTTATCGGGTGTTGATCCTAAAGGACGATGCGATAAGCAAAAGGAAAGAATCTGAGAACACGGGGGCGGAAAAAGCAAAGTTGTTCCCGACGGACCTCGGCCTTTTGGTAACGGATTTTTTGAAACAGCATTTCGACGCCATCATGGACTACGGATTCACCGCAAAGATCGAGGAAGAGTTCGATGAGGTGGCCGACGGAAAGCTGCAATGGAACGAGATGATCGATGAGTTTTATGGACCCTTCAAGAAGGATGTTGATAACACCATCGAAAAGGCGGAACGCGTAAAGGGCGAACGCCTGCTTGGCAACGACCCCGAAACCGGCAAACCGGTGGTCGCGCGCATTGCCCGCTACGGTCCGATCATTCAGATAGGCAGTGCAACAGAGGAAGAAAAGCCGAAATTTGCCAAGATCCCGCCGGGACAAAGCATCGAGACGATCACTTTCGATGAGGCTCTTGCCCTTTTTAAGCTGCAGAGCGCGATGGGCAGTTTTGAAGGCAGGGACCTATCCGTAAGCATTGGCCGCTTTGGGCCCTATGTTAAATGGGGCGATGAATTCATCTCGATCCCTCGCGGCACCGACCTCGCCACTGTGGATACGGAAAAGGCGATAGAGTTCATCAAGGCTAAACAGGTCGCGGACGCTCCCGTTGGCGAGTACGGCGGCAAACCGATCACGAAAGGTACGGGACGTTTTGGGCCATTTATAAAATGGGACGGCTTGTTCATCAATGTGCCGCGTCGATATGACTTTCAGAATCTGACCCAGGCTGAGATGAACGAACTGATCGAAGCAAAGGTCAGCAAGGAAGCCAATCGCTATATTCACCGCTGGGAAGATGAGAAGATATCTGTCGAGAATGCCCGCTGGGGGCCGGTCATCAAATTCGGCAAAAAGATAATTTCCATTCCGAAAAAAAAGGACGGTACTCGGACGACACCCGAGGAAGCAGCGGCCCTTACGCTGGATCAGGTAAAGAAACTGATAGAAGCAGAAGTGCCAGGTGCATTTGCCGCTAAAAAGCCGCGTGCTTCGGCTAAGAAAACAGCTCCGAAGAAGCGGGCGAAGAAAGCTTAGCGGACCTTAACAGGCCTGTACGCAAGATTCGAGACGATCGTGCGGTATTGCCAAATTGAAGACGCTGATTATAAAATGACTATCGATACCGCCGACACGGGTACTAGATCATAGGCGAACCTGCCCGCTCGTGCTTAAGCATTCCCAAGGCAAGATGAACGAAAATATACAGTTTTTGCGAGCATTTTTGAAGAATCCGCTAAAAGTTGGGGCGATCGCACCGAGTTCACCTGAACTCGCGGCGCAAATGCTCAAGGGATTGGAGCCGGACGAGAACAACATTATTCTCGAACTTGGCGTTGGAACCGGGGCAATTACAAAATTCTTACATAATGTAATTCCTAACCCTGAATCCTACCTCGGCCTTGAACTCGACCAAAAGCTGGTAAATTCGATCACAACCAAACTGCCCACGATGAACATCCTTTGCGGGAATGCAGCGGAGGCTTACAAGATCCACGCAGATTCAGGCCTAGGCAAAGTTCGCTATCTTGTTTGCTGTCTCCCGTTCGTTTCTCTTCCGAAAGAAGTTAGTGAGGCCGTGCTGGCCGAGATCGAGAAGTTTATGGCGGAAGGCTGTGAATTGCGCCTTTTCCAATATGCCCACGGCTACTATTTGCCGCCCGCCATTCGTCTGCGCGAGTTCCTGCGCACACGCTACGGCCGCACGCTCCGCAGCCCACTCGTCTTAAAGAACGTTCCACCCGCTTACACACTTACTTGGTCAACGATATAGGTCGAGCCTCAATAAATCTTGAAACTTCCGTGCATCTTGCGCGGTATTAAGATATTGTAGTTCTTGAACTGATCCACATTTTTAGACCACTTTAGGAGAAATAGGGACAATGTTACGACGAAAGATCGTCGGAGCAGCGATCATTTACGCATTTCTGCTCCCGACAACTTTGCTTGCACAGGCGCCTGTCTATACGGCACCAAAAGCTGACATCGACAAGATCAAGGAAGAAGGCCTCAAACACTCGCAGATAATGAATACGCTCAACTATCTGACGAACGTGATAGGTCAGCGCCTCACGGCTTCCAGGAACCTGAAACACGCGAACGAATGGACGCGCGATACGCTGACGAAATTTGGCCTTGAGAATTCCCACCTCGAAGCTTGGGGACCTTTTGGCCGCGGCTGGGAACTTGAACGTTTCTCGGCCCAGGTCACGTCACCGTACAGCTTCCCGGTCATTGCTTATCCGAAGGCATGGTCGCCTGGTTTCGGCAGCCAAGTCGTGATGCCTGTGGAACAGACGGGAAAGGGTAAGAAGAGCAAGGCGCCGGCAGCAGCAGCTGCACCTTCAACAACGATCACAGGTGACGTTGTTTATCTCGACGCACACGATGAAGCAGGCCTTGCAAAATATAAAGGCCAGCTTAAGGGCAAGATAGTCTTTATGTCAGGCACTCGTGAGCTGAAGGCTGATTTCGAGGGAATGGCACATCGCTTTACGGCGCAGGAACTGCTCGATATGGCGAACTCACCCGATCCTGACTCGGCAGTTCGCGCAGCGGCACCGGCTCCGAATCAGGCCAACATGCAGGATCGGCTGAAGCGTTTCGTTGACGGCCTCAAGCGAGCCAAATTCGTCATCGACGAAGGTGCGGCGATGGTCGTTGACAACAGCTCCAGAGGCTCTGGCGGAACGGTCTTTGTGCAGTCTGCATCGGTTGCGGCCGATATACCGGCAAACCCGATGGACTTCTTTACACAGAAACGCCTATCGCCCTGGGACAAAGAGGCGGAAGCCAAAATGGTCCCGCAAATGACTATGGCGACCGAAGACTACAATCGCATCGTTCGGATGGTCGAGGCGGGTGAAAAGGTTCAAATGACGATCGACCTCAAGGTCAAATATCTTGATGACGACCCGATGGTGTACAACACGATCGCCGAGATCCCGGGAAGCGATCCGGCATTGAAGGATCAGGTCGTGATGCTAGGCGGCCACATGGACTCATGGCACTCAGGAACAGGCGCTACCGACAATGCCGCGGGCGTCTCGGTCGCGATGGAAGCTGTCCGAATACTTAAGGCTGCGGGCCTAAAGCCGCGACGCACCATACGTATTGCCCTGTGGACCGGTGAAGAACAGGGCCTTATCGGTTCGCGTGAGTATGTTACAAAACATCTCGGCGAAATGAAGGGCGGAAGGAATATTTTCGGAATCCCGCAAAGCGGCCCGCAGCAAAAACCGGAGCTCATCAAGGGAGCCGAATACGAGAACATCTCGGCTTATTACAACCTTGATAACGGAACGGGCAAGATCCGCGGAGTCTATATGCAAGGCAATGAAGCCGCGCGTCCGTATTTCCGTGCGTGGCTGACGCCTTTCCTTGATATGGATGCGGCGACATTGACGCTTTCCAACACGGGCGGAACGGACCATCTTTCGTTCGACCGTATCGGCATCCCGGGCTTCCAGTTCATTCAGGACGAAGTTGAATACGATCAGCGTACGCATCACTCAAATCAGGATGTATACGACCGAATTCAGGCTGGAGATATGATGCAGGCGGCAACGATCATGGCGGCTTTCGTCTATCAAACGGCGATGATGGATGAGCGTTTTCCGCGTAAGCCAATGGCGCAATAGACCAAGTCGCGTCAGAAAAAACAGAATAGCTGTTGGCCGAGGTATGGCTGACAGCTATTTTTTCCTTTTGCAGATAGCGGTTCTTGGTTTACACTCGTTCAAATTCCGATTTCTTTAAAACGCAAGACAAGTCATTCACACCCAAAATGGAACATATCCAATTTCAAAGAAGCGCGATCGATGCGAGCAGTGCATTCAGTTCTGCCTGGGAACAAGTTAAAGGTAGTTATGGTACCTATCTCGGTACTTCGCTCGTCGCGATGATACTGATCAGCTGTCTTTCGTGCATCAGTTGGTTCTTGGTGGGGCCGACGCTCGGCGGAATCTATTACGTTGCGGCGCGAGGTCACCGCGGCCAACCGGTCGAGTTCGGAATGATGTTCGAAGGTTTTAAGAAGTTCGTACCGCTGATGGCGGTCGGATTGATCCAAGCCATACCAACTATCATTGTTACGGTCCTGAACACAGGCCTCAATTTTGGCCGTTTGGGCATAATGCTTAGCAATCCTGAGGCAATGCGTCAGGCGCAGAGAACCGGCGAATTGGGTGCAGCCGAAGCCGGGTTCACGATGGCGATCTTTGCCTTCTATTTGGTATTTATCGTGGTCACGATCATTTGGGCGCTGGTAACTTACTTTGCTATTCCACTCGTGATGGAATTCGATCTCAGCCCGATCGAGGCGGTAAAGCTCAGCGCCAAGGCCTCATTTGCCAACATCGGCGGAATCATTTCGGTCGGCCTCTACGGCATCCTTGTCGCGTTGATCGGTCTCCTACTGCTTTGTATCGGAGTCTATTTGGTATCTATGCCGATAATGTTCGTTGCGAACGCGATAGTCTTTCTCCAGGTCTTTCCGAGACAGGATCGAGGTGACCAATTCTTTACGCCGCCGCCGCCCGGAACCTACGGCTTCGGCAACGTATAGGACCCGCACAAAATCGAAAACCCCTGCGGTTTCGGTCACAATGACCGACTGCCGAGAATATATTTGCCCGCTTTAGCCAAAACTGTGCGAATTGTGCTTGACAGACGGAAGACTTGGGCATAAATTTGTTCAGCTTTTTAATTTTCATAACTGCGTCCCCAATTTGTTTCTCCTTATGCTCGGCATCATTTTTTCGCTGTTCGATGGGCGTAAATATGCGGCGTTTCCGATATCGGATCCGCCATTTTTCGGCAACTTTCAGCACATTATCTGAGGAGGATAAGCATTGTGAAAAAGCTTTTAGTGGTCTTGGCCGTCGTCGTTTCGACGTTAATTACGGTCGGGATCGTCTCAAAACACGCAGAAGCGAATAAGGCTGTCTTTACTACCGGTTCGCAGGACGAGTTAGCGTTAGCAAAACAGAAGAGTCTAGAGATCCTTCGCGACCAGGCAACACGCCGGGTCATCGGCAATCCCGATGATTTCGAGGTTCAAAAGGTCGAGATCGACAGCCTCGGCATGGCACACACCCGTGTTCGGCAGACGATCGGCGGCGTGCCTGTTTGGGAAGGCGAGGCTATCGTCCACCTGAACCGCGACGGTTCGCTCGCGACCATCACCGATGATCTAAAAGAAGGTATCGCTATCAACACGTCACCCAATCTCGCACGCGAGGACGCGGTTCGCGATGCGAATCGGATGTACTCCGGCTCGGCAAAGATAAGCGACAAACCGAAGGTCGATATGTATATCTTCCGCGGCGAGGATCGCGACCATCTCGTATATCGAGTTGAAACACCGCACATTGACGGCTCGGACGCGTCAGACGTTCCGGTGATCTTTGTCGATGCACAGACCGGCGAGAAGGTCTTTGAATACAACAATCTCCAGACCGGCACCGGCTCTTCGCTATACAGCGGCACGATCTCGATCAGCACAAGCCAGTCCGGTTCGACCTACTATATGGAAGATCTCACGCGTAAGCAGGGAACCTTCAATATGAACTCGACCGGCAACGAAAATACGGGTGCCGGCGGTACGCAATCGCGTTTCACCGACACGGACGACAACTGGAATTCCACGATCCAGCGCGCCGGTGTTGATGCTCATCACGGTGCTGCAACGACGTATGACTTCTACCTTAACGTCCTTGGGCGCAACGGAATTGACGGTTCGGGCGGTCCCGGCGTTACGACAGCGGCCGCGAACGGCTCGGTCTCGCTGATCACGTCGCGTGTTCACTTTGGTTCCAGCGGCGCTTACAACAACGCGTTTTGGTACAACAATATGATGTCGTACGGCGATGGCGACGGCTCGACCTTCACACCGCTGACGACGATCGACATATGCGGTCACGAAATGACGCACGGCGTTACGGAAAGGACGGCAAACCTTACGTATTCGAAAGAATCGGGAGCTCTTAACGAGTCCTGGTCCGACATCATGGGATCGATGGTCGAGCTCTATGCCGACGGCGGCGTGGTCTCCGGCGATACATGGAAGATCGGTGAAGATGCTTACACGCCGGGAACTTCCGGCGATGCCCTTCGCCGAATGGACAACCCGAATGCGGTCGGCGACCCTGACCACTATTCGCTCCGCCTCTATCCCGGCAGCTGCACACCATCGACATTCAACGATAACTGCGGTGTTCACACAAACTCCAGCATCTCGAACCATGCTTACTACCTGATCGCGAACGGCGGGACGAATCGCGTGAGCGGTATTTCCGCTCCGGGCATCGGCGAAACTGCTGCGGAGAAGATCTTCTACCGAGCGCTTGTGACCTATATGACGTCGAGCACGAACTTCGCAGGTGCTAGGACCGCGACGCTGAATGCAGCGACCGATCTCTACGGCTCGTCCAGCGCCGAATACAACGGTGTTGCGACCGGATGGTGCGCAGTTGGTGTCGGTTCCTGTCCGAGCGGCACGCCGACTCCGACGCCTACGCCTACCGCTACTCCGACAGCGACGCCAACGCCGACGCCGACCGTAACCCCGACACCGACACCGACCCCGACCCCAACTCCGGGTGGCGAAGTGATCGTCAACGGCGGTTTCGAAGGTACGTTCAGTCCGTGGACGGCGACCGGCACCGGCTCGTATTGGGTCGATCCCGGCAACTATCCGCACGGCGGTTCCGGCTACGCATATTTCGGCGAGAGCAACAGCGTCTCCGGCAGCGGCTATCAAACGGTCACGATCCCGTCGTCCGCAACCGGCACGCTCAGCTTCTGGCTGAATGTGACATCGGGCGAAACGACGACGACGCGACAGTATGACAAGCTGTATGTCGAAGTACGCAGCACGTCCGGCAGCCTGAAGAAGAGACTTGCAACTTACAGCAACCTCAACAAGGGCACGGCCGGTGCGTATTCTAAGAAGTCGTTCAGCGTTTCGGCCTACAAGGGCCAGACGGTACGGATACAGTTCCGTGTGACGACGGACTCGTCGCTAGGGACGACGTTCCGCGTGGACGACGTGTCGCTTCAATGACACGCACGCTAGTGTCGATCTGACCAGTGAACCGCCTGCGACCCTCGTTCGTCAAAGGCGGTTCACGATTTCCCGAACGGTTAATGGCGGCCCTGACCTGCTATTCTACTTTGCAGGCAAGATGACATCGTTCCTCCTCAAAAAGCTCGCACGGATATGGAAGCTTCTGCCTCGGGACGGTCGTGTCTTTCTGGCGCGTATCACGCAGAAGAAGTTCACGGCGTCGGTCGCGGGCGTCATCACGAATGAGGATGGCCGCGTGCTTGTCCTCGATCACGTTCTGCGGCCGGCTTCGGGCTGGGGTCTGCCGGGCGGTTTTATGAAGCATTTTGAGCAGCCGGTCGAGGCACTACGGCGTGAGATCCGCGAAGAAACCGGTATTGAGCTAAGCGAGATCGAACTTTATCGGACACGAACGCTCAAGCGGCATATCGAGTTCATTTTTACAGCACGGGCGAACGGCCGAGGGGAGGTGAAAAGCCGCGAGATCACTGCCCTTGAGTGGTTCGATCCCGCAAACCTCCCACCCGAGATGAATGTCGATCAGCAGTTCCTGATCCGAAAGGTTTTTGGGCTCGATCTTTGAAAATCCAACGCCGAGTCGTAGAATTAGAGTTTCCGACTTTATCTTGTCAGGGGAGTTTATTAGAAAATGGTCAATCTTATTCCGCCACCAGAAGATGTAATGCAGATCTTGGTCGAGACCGGTGCGTATCGCCGCGGCCACTTTATCTATCCGAACGGTAAGCACGCCTCGCATTATTTTCAGATGCCGCTCGCATTTCGCTATTACGATAATGCGCGCATCTTGTCCGTCGCGCTCAGTCGGCTTTTCCGAATGGAAAAGGCGATCGCGAGCCAGTTGCCGAAGGTGTCGGTCATTAGCCCAAGCCCCGGCGGCATTATGGTCGCCTTCGGTGTACGCGAAGCCCTTGGAGCTCAGCAGATATATTGGGCAGAAATGGAGAACGGTACGCGGCAGTTCCGCCAATTCCTGTCGGAATATGAGGTTTACCCCGCGATCATCGTTGACGACATCAACCGCTCGGGCAAGGCTATCACTGAGACCATCGCACTCGTGAAAGAGCTTGGCACGAAGGTGATCGGCATCGGCACGATCGCAAAGTTCGATGATGCACCGACCGAATTTGACGGTATCCCGGCTAAATCACTCCTGAGCTTCGATGTGAACTTCTACGATTCAGAGGAAGAGTGGAAGAATTCCCGGAGCGCCTCGAACGCCGAGGAAGAAAAGGTCAGATACTAATTGTGAATGGTTAGTTGTGAATGGTGAATCGTAAATAGTTAATGGTGAATCGTGAATAGTTGAGTGGTTTGATGCGATATCGCCGTCACCATTCACTATTTACCATTTACCATTCACGATTTGCTGCGTGGATCCCACGGGTGGCCTTACTTCGTGCGGCCTTCCGCAACGCCATTCACCATTATCAACTCACCATTAACCCTTGACGCCTAGATCTCGTGCCGATTCGTGAGAGCCTTGTCCATAGTTACCTCATCGACAAACTCCAGGTCAGAGCCGACCGGCATTCCCATAGCGATCCGCGTAACGCGAACTCCCAAAGGCTTTAATAGACGCGCAATGTAATTCGCCGTCGCTTCGCCCTCGGTCGTTGGGTTGGTCGCGACGATTATCTCCTTTACCTCTACACCGTCATTATTCTCAGGCCGCAGTCTCGGTAGAAGATTGTTGAGCATCAGTTCGTCCGGCCCGATGCCTCGGATCGGCGACAGCGAGCCATGCAGGATGTGATAAAGCCCTTTGTAGGAGCGCGTCTTTTCAATGGCAACGAGATTGTACGGCTCTTCCACAATGCAGATCTGCGAACGGTCGCGTTTTGGATTTGCGCAGTAAAGACAAGGATCGACATCCGTCAAATTGTTGCAAACCGAACAGAAGACGATCCTTTCTTTTACCTCAAGCAACGAACGCGCAAAAGCCGCAACGTCTGCCTCCGGTTGCCGCAACACATAAAATGCAAGGCGCTGTGCAGATTTCCCGCCAATGCCCGGCAGGCGTTTGAATTCGTCGATCAGTTTTGCGACCGGTTCAGAGTAATCCAACATAAAGAAAACGGTGAATTGTTAATGGTGAATTGTGAATAGTGAACGGTCGTCAACGCAGACCAGTGTCGTCTGCAATTCAGGATCATCCATCAACAACCATCAAGTCGCAATGAACCATTCACAATTAACCATTCACCATTACCTACATCATTCCCGGCGGGAGCATTCCGCCGAGTTGGCCTTTGAGAGCTTCCTCGACCTTGCGGCGGGCTTCATTGAGGGCCGCGACCGTGAGGTCCTGGATCATCTCGACATCACCGTCTTTGACTAGATCGGGCGAGATCGTAACACCCAGCACCTCGAAATCGCCCCGCATTTTCACCGTTACAACGCCGCCGCCTGCTGCCGCCTCGACGACCAGATTCTTCATCTCGCGGCTCATCTGCTCCTGCATCTGCTGTGCCTGCCGCATCATCGAACCGAGATCCATTCCACCTGGTAACTTCATAACTATTTCGTACTCCTTTTTGCGAAAAGGCGCGCTTCTCGCATGTGCAGTAAGTTTAGCATCTGCGGATGCAGCTTAACGAAAGACCCGCGGCATTTTGCTTTTTCGCAGCGAGCCAGAACCCACCAATTTGGGGGACTTTTCCTTGTTTCCCGCTAAGCCGCATAGACGCAGAGAACCAGCTTTCCAAACGGCCAACTCTACATAATTTTCGACGGGCGGATCCGCAGGAAGATCTGCCAGCCGCCGTGCCGAGTTCCGCCGTAAACGGGCGTTAGAGCTACGGGGTTCGAGTTCGCTGTCAACATACCGCCCAGGCCGACATCGACGCCTTTCTTGCTGTAGATATCGCGAACATAGCCGATCGAGTAAGCGCCGACCCAATACATCGGGCCGTGAAATGAATGGTCGAGCACGAGTTCGTGGGCTGATTTCTCGACGCGTTCCAGGCGGCCGAAGATCGCATTCTTTTGAAAATCAAAATTGCTCTCGAAGAGAAATGCGTTCGACCGCTCGCCGTTGCCGTAGTTCTGCCCCCAGACGAATGTGCTTGCCCAGTTCTTATCCTTCCCGAACGGGCGGTTGTATATCGCCGAGGCAGTCGTCTTGCGAAGGATCTTGAGATCAGGTTCGAGCGGCTCGGGGTTTCGCAGATAGCCGTGCGAGATCTGGAACGAAAGGTCGCGCGTCGGATTCCAGGAGATCCTCCCGCTAAAGGAATTCAACCGCGGTCGGTCGAATGCCCAACGGTTCTCGTCCGGTTCCGTGCCGTTGAAGGCACTCGCCTCGAACTTCACTTTGCCGAATGATACTCCGGCGGTTACAACGCCCCAAGTGATGTGCGTGGCGTCCTGCCAGTGGTGCGAGATCGGTGCGTCCGGATTGTTCGCTCCCGAAGTGCGGTGCATGAACATCGCGGGGCCGAGTGCAGGTTCGCCGGGCAGCCCTGCATAAACGAACACCGAACGTTTGTCGTCGAACTTATACGAATAGGTGAATGCAAGCTCCGAGACGAGATCGTGCGGATGCTGCCGGTCGTGCACGGGCTGGCCGTGGAACTGCTCACCCGATTGATAGAGCAGCGGATAGCCGTAACCACGCTGCGTCAGAGCATCGAGGCTGAACATCGTGCGGATGCCGATCTGGCCGTTCTTGCCGGCTGGCCGCGAATACATCGCCATCAGCATATGCGGCGCGTCAAAACGCGAACGCGAGCCCTTGCCCGCGACCGAAACGTCGCGCGACGAACCGATAGCCGTGTAGCGAAAGAACGCTGAGCCCATCAGCATGAACATTCCGCCATCCTTGAAGTGCTTCATATAGGCGTACATTGGTGTCGAATCCGGTACCCAGGCCGTTCCTGAACTCTCGCGGCTCATCGGGTCGCCGATATTGACGGTCGAGGCCATTACCATACCGTTCTGATCGTCATCGCCCTTTCTCGACATATTGTGGCCGCTGTGGTCCTGCTCGGCTGACGGTGTCGGTGTCGGCGTTGGCGCAGAAGTCGTCTTTTCGTTTTCCATCATCTTGTGATGATCGTGGCCCGCCGGCATCGATTCGGCTGCGGGCACTTTCTCCGTTGCCGCACCGACGTTTATGGTTCCCCACATTCCGCCTTTCGCGTGGCCTGTAACGCTGCAAAAGTATTTGAAGCTGCCTGCTTCATTCGCCTGAATGACGAGTTCCTGTGCATGCCAAGTCTTGCCGCTGCCGGCCGGTTCGAGCTTTACAGAACCCGCGGTCATCGCAAGCGTCGGATCGGCCGAAAATTCACCCATCACGTGTCCGATCCGCAGATCGTGCCACATATCACTGTCCTTGTTAACGATAAGGATCTTGAGGCGTGTTCCTTCGGGCACAACGAGTGTCGGGTTTCGCATTCCCTGAATGCGATACGAGAGCATATCGCTCTCGGGGCCGGTTGCGATCACGAGGCGTATCTCTTTCTTTGAGAAAGTAAGCGTGCCTTCACCTTTTACGCCGAGGTCGCGCGTCTTTTCTGCCGCGAGCAATTCATCAAAGGTAATCGTCTTCGCTGCGCTCGAAACCAGCGTGAAAGGCTGGTGCTGCGCGAACGCGGCCGTAACAAAAGCGGCCGTGATCACCGCAAGTAGTATGATCTTTTTCACTTCTTAAAACTCCCTTTCCCTAAACGGGAAATATAAAAGGCCTGCCGAACACTCAGGTCGCTCGACATCAGACGCGCAGCGGATTTCGGCTTTGAGCTGGATCATGCTCGCGCGCTAGAAAATAGGATTCGATGTTTGCTGTCTAAGCCAATTGCGGCGGGCCGCGAGGGAGTTTTGGTTCGGGTTCGAAAGGATGCGCAGCTATCTTTTGCGATCGTTCGATCTTTGTGAAGGTTTGCCTATCGGTAAGACTTCCGATCGGAACGATCGGCCTTTCAACAAGGGCCGCAGCATCTTTGACGGTTTTTCCCGGTGTGGACTTATCCGCGATCGACGGCCTTTCCGCGAAAATGCAGATGCAATCGCTCTCGGCGGCAAGACCTTCAAGAGCTTCGGAATTCTCACTTTGCGGTTCGTGGCAGGACGGTGCCGACGCGGCGGCCCTCTCTTCGTGATGGGCGCAAAGACAGGTCGGCGCCGAAAGCGCGAGCAGCGATACCACCGCCAACAACGCACTCAAGATCGCCTTTAACCTGTATTCGTGCCTACTCATCGAAACTTTTGGATTATATCAACCCGGTAAGGTCAAAGCTAAATTAGACCGAGTGGTTCTATTGCCCGTCGGTATGGTGTTTCAGATCGAGTAAATGGAGGATCTCATTAACTAGTACATAAGCTTGTCAATTAGAAATGATCATGCCTTTCAAGGGCGCAACAGCGCGCGCGAATCGCGCAAACCTTTTGTACACAATAACTTGCGGTCCAAATATTCTTGACAGCGATATATTGTGTTCGTAGAATAAAGGCAACCTGTAGTAGCAGGTTGCCTTCTATTTCTGTCTCAGTATGAATGGAACAGAAGCGGCTAATTAGCGTCTGTAGTTTATTTCTTGCCAAAATTAGAGTCAAGTATTGAGCCAGCCTGATGCCGCAGACGTCCTCTCCAACCGGATGGATTGGGAAAGCGTAGATCGACTTTGGACGGTGCTTGATTTCCGGTCTCGCCGCTAATTGCCGATAAGAGTAATCACCAGACCGGGAAAGGAAATATTCTATGGCAAAACCGGTAACGGTCAAACCTGGACATAAAGTTCCAGATTCAGGTATCTACAGGAATCCGTCAGGCGGAAGGGCAACGATGGTTAGAGGAGAACCTGCTCCCCCAACACCGAAGCCCAACCAGGCTTGGCGGCAAGTCGTGGATACTAATCCGAAAACTAATCGCAAATAGCGACTCAGCTCTTGGGGTCAAGTCTTTGGCCCCAAGACATACTGCTCACAAACGTGACTTCGGAGACCACAATCAAGTCAAATGCGGCGAACCGTGTTAAACTTCCCTGAAGTAGCCTGATAGAGGCTCCACTGTTATGAAACACTGCCCGAATTGCGACGCGACATATGACGAGGAAGTGATCCGTTTTTGTACGAAAGACGGAACGCCGCTGATCGAGGATGTTGAGCCGCAGTTCTCGGCACTGCCGAGCGAGAGTTTGCCGCGGCCATCAACGCCGCTCGATCCGCTCCCGACCGACGATGACGATGCAGGTGAGGTGACCGTGATCCGCCAGGCGGCCAGTGTGCCCGCGGTTCCGCCGCCGCCTTCTTTAGAAGAGTTGAATGCGGCCGTTCCGCCGCCGCGTTCCGGTGATAGGATAGTGATCTCGACCGCGCCTGAACCTCAGCAGCAATACCAACAGCAGGTTCGCCCGATCCAGCAGCGTCCGCCGCAGGGATACTACGCACCGCCGCCACCGCCGAATACGATGAAGACCGTCGTCCTGACCGTGATCGGCACTTTGTTGGTCGTAGCCGCAGGTGCACTGCTCTATTCTTTCATACGTCCAAGTGCACCAGCCGCGAACACCAACGCGAACTCGATCTTTGCAAATCAAAATGCGAACCTGAACTCGAATGTCGGTTTTGATTCGAACTTCAACTTCAACGCGATGCCGCCAATGCCGTCGCCGAATTTGAATGTGAATACGAATGCGAACGTAAAAACGCCGACGCCTACACCAAAACCCTCGCCAAGCCCTACCGAAACGCCGGACGAAGAGCCGACACCGACACGTTCACCGACGCCAAGACCATCCGTGACGCCGAAGCCGTCAATTTCACCGACGCCGCGACAAGGCCCGCGTCCGACACCGAATCCGGATAACGACGACTAAACTTTCCTTTTATGCTTGCTGCTTTGCGGCTGCAACGGCAGCCTCGACCGTTTTGCGCGCGTCGATGACACCCCAGCCTTGCCGATCGACCTCATAAAGTGGCAGGCGTTCGGCAGTTGCGATGAGGATGCTCTTGACCTCTGAGGGCGTGAGTCGCGGATTTGCCTCGATCATCTGTGCGGCGACCGACGAGACTATCGGTGCGGCAAAGCTTGTTCCGTCCACATATTTGTAATGCGCCGTAATGACGTTCTCGCGCCTGATCTTAAGCAGGATGATCTGGCGAATGCTGTGCGGTTCACGGTCCGCGGCGGCGTCGAGTTCAGGGTCAATTCCGGGATATTTTTCGATGATGTCGTAAAGCTCTTCGTCGGGAGCATTATCCAGAAGGCTCAGCAATTCTGCCTGCGCAGCGGTCGGCGTGTTCGGCAAGATCGGCGCCGGGACCCAGATCGACGACGCTATCACCTCCGGCTTCTGCAAGCCGTCAACCGTCGGCCCGTAGGACGAACGATACATACCGCGGCGAGCACGATTGAGAGAATTGTGATCGTCGAGGCCGCCCACAGCAATGCATGACGGTGCACTCGCCGGCGGCACGACGGGATGACCCGGAACATGACCGGCGTTCCCGACGGCACAAACGACAAGTATGCCTTCGCGTGAACATTCTTCGACAGCCTGCGAGACCGGATCGTGAAGATAACTCGCAACGCCGTCGCCTCCTGCGGAGATATTTACAATGCGAATGTCGTATTCTTTGCGGTGTTCGAGGACCCAGTTGAGCCCATCGAGAATATTTTGATCGGAGATCCTGCCCGTGCGCGCTAACTTGACCAGGACAACGTCCGAATCGCACGCGATGCCGCGATAGAAGCCGTTCGAAAGCGAACCGTTGCCGGCGGCAACGACCGAGGTCATCATCCCGTGCCAGCTCGCAACGTCGGGCTCGAAGAGCGTTGTCAGGTCGCCATCCTCGTCCAGGAGGTTGCGGTACGCGATGATACGGTTCTCGGGCGTCGTCAGATCGACGTGCGGATAGAATCCGGAATCAAGGAACGCGATCGTAACGCCTTTGCCTGTGTATCTCGCATCGGCATCGAGCCTCAACGGCGTCGAAAGTACGTGAGAGCCGTCCTTTTGCACGGCCGCGTCCTTGATGATCTCGTCCTTTGCGAGCGTAAAAAGATCTGCGCAACGCGTGCAGACGGCTGAAAAGTCGCCAACGTCAGGCGCATTCGCACGGATCAGCTTGGCAATGTCTTCCGGCAGGTTTGCGAGCGAGGTCCACTCGCCGCGAGCGTCGCGGGAGCATACCGGGCATGCGGTTGTCGGGCGTACAGTGTCTATTTTCGTCGGTTTGCGGCTCGAGGCCGCAGGTTCGATGGCGGGCATCGTTTTTTAGCGTTTCAAGTTTTCCACAAACGTTCGGTAAAATCAACGAACAGAAGAACTTAATATCACGTGCCCAGGAAGACTATGCTGACTCATATCGTTTGTTGGAAATATCGGCCGGAAGTTCAGGACGAAGAAATAGAAGCCCACGTGGCAAGCCTGAACGCGCTCGTCGGCGTAATTCCTGAGATCGAGACCTTTGCGGCCGGACGCGACATGATCGGCCTTGAACGCTCGTTCGATACCGGCTTGGTCGCAACATTTGCCGACCGTGACGCGCTCGATCGATATACGGCTCATCCCGAACACCAAAAGGTCGCTGACCTTGGCAAAAAGCTCGCTGAACGGGCTGTTTCTGTTGATTTTGTTTCATAAGTGAAGCTCGTCAAACGCATTCTGATCGTTCTCGTTGTGCTTGCGGTACTGTCGCAGGTGCCTTTTGCGTATCGGCGTTATGTTTTCGGCGAAACGGCCGGCAAGATCGAAGCGGACAACGGGGCGAGGCGGCATGTCGAAGATCCGAGGTTTGACGAGTACACTGGCATTATTCACGCACACTCAGCGATCGGCGGCCACAGCAACGCTACATTCGACGAACTTATTTCGGGAGCAAATGCTGTCGGATTGAACTTTATCGTAATGACCGAGCATTGGTCGGATGCATTTGATACGTCGGCGATGACGCTTAGCGGTTTTCACGGAAGCACGCTGTTTGTCGCGGGCAATGAGATCGATACGGCCGACGACGACCGCATGCTGATGGTGCCGGGAAGCGCCGATGCCGCGAGTTTACGGCGACTTTCTACGCGCGATGTCGTCAAAAAGCTGCATGATGAAAAGCGGCTCGCGCTCGTCACCTATCCCGAAAGATTTCATTCGTGGCGCGCCGATATCGACGGCGTCGAGGTCTTTAACCTGCACACGGCGGCAAAAAACATTAACCGGTTAACCGCTCTGTTTGATCTCATTTGGTCCGGTTCAAGCTATCCGGAACTCGTCTTTGCACGCTCATTTACGCGGCCGGATGAGAATCTAGCGAAATTTGACTCATACGCGGCCGAAGACAAAGCGACCTTGTTCGCGGGCACAGATGCCCACTCGAACATAGGGTTCTACTTGCTTGGTGATGAGACCGGGCATCGGTTCTTTGGTGTAAAACTCGATCCCTATGAGCGAATGTTCCGCATACTGCATGTGCACACCCTTATTCCTAAGGGAACTCCGCTTACGCAGGAAAACCTGCTTGCCGCAATAGCCGACGGCCGCGTATTTGTTGGCATTGATGCACTTGGCGACTCCTCCGGCTTCAGGTTCCGTTTTGGTGACCGAACGATGGGCGAACGAGCTTCAATTGCTGAATCAGTGGCACTTACGGTCGATCTTCCACTCAAAAGCCGCGTGATCCTTTACAAAAATGGTCAAAAAGCGGCGGAAAGCTCAGGGAACGACCATTTTGAGTTCAAGCCGGACGGACCAGGTGTTTACCGCGTCGAAGTCTATCGCGAGGGCCTTGGAATGGCATATCAGGCGATGCCGTGGATAATGTCGAATCCGATCTATATCGCACCTGCGTCTTAAACTTTAGGGCGGGCAAACGAAATCGAACTTAAAATCATCTTAAACAACGCAACATTAGAAGCGATATTTTGCGGTTTAACACGAAAATGCAAAGGTTTATAAGATGTCTGTCCGCGATCGCAGCGGCAATGGTCGTGGGAAGCGTCCCCGTATTGGCCCAAAGCGTAAAGCACACGCCGTTTGACGTTACGAGCTATAAGATGACGGTCTCGCTCGATCCGAATTCGCGCCATCTTGCAGCGACCGTCGATGTCGGGTTTACGCCGCTCGATAACACGCGCTCGGTGGTTTTTGAGCTGAACGGCTCGTTAAAGGTCGAATCGATCACGCGAGTCGATGCACCTGTTGCGGCAGCTGAACCAACTCCACGGCCAAAGAGACCGGTCAAAGGACAAGCCCCGACACCGACGCCCGTTCCTGTGGGCGCGATAACCTTTGTACAGGATCAAGCCGGGGTTTCCGACCTCGGCCCAAGCGTGCGAATCGATCTGGGGCAGGAGATCGCAAGCGGGACACCGGTAACGCTGCGATTCAAATATGCCGGCGTGCTCGATACACCTGCGGGCGGCCCTCTTCTTAACAAGCGGCTTGCCTTCGTCGGCGACAAGCTCGGTTATCTGACGTATGCCGCACGCTGGTTCCCGTTTCACGATTATGCTGCTGATCCTGCGACCGCCGATATAAGCATTTCTCTGCCGGCTGGCTATCAAGTAGTTGGCTATGACGACACTGCTGCGGGGCCGACCAACGCAAATGGTACATTTCACTTCATCCAGTCACAACCCGGACTCGTTGGTAATATAGCGTATGGAAAATACGTCGTTCGCGATCTGAAATACGGCGGGACGAACATTCGATTCCTAACGCAGCCCGGCCACGATGACCGCGTCGAACCTTACGCCGAGACGCTTGGCAACGCCATTGCGGCTTATGCAAAGCGCTTTGGGCAGGCCTCGTTCGGAAACACCTACACGGTCGTCGAGATCGATGACGAGAGCCTTGATTTCTACTCGGCGATCGGGATGCTGTTCGTGGCGGGCCGCAATTTCGAAGGCGACCGCGAAGCCGCTCTTGACCGTCTGCAGCGCGAGGCCGCCTATCAATGGTGGGGCTTGACCGTCGGATTAAAGTCGTTCGATGATGCGTGGCTTTCGCAAGGGTTGGCAGAATACAGCGCCTATTCGCTCCGCGAAGCAAAGCTCGATGGGCCAAAACTCGAAGAACTCCACCGCCAACAGCTTGAAAAGGCTTTGACGTTTGAACCGACAGCCTCGCTCCTGCGTGCTCCTGCGGCACTTGACGATCAGTCCTCGGCCTACAAATACATAATGTACGGCAAAGGCCCGCTCGTTTTCAGGCTGCTCCGGGAGACAGTCGGAAAGGATAAGTTCGAGAAGGTGCTACGTGATCTCCTCGCACAATATCGCGGTAAGCGCGCTTCGATCTACGACTTTGAGACGCTAGCTTCAAAAGACGCGGGCGAGAACCTGCGCTACTTCTTTGCACGTTGGGTCGAGGGAACCGGTGTGCCGGAATTCGACGTAGATTATCAGATCTTGCGTACACGCGGCGGCAAGTTCATTACGCGCGGAACCGTAAAGCAGAATTACGATAACCTTCGCCTTCCGGTCGATGTAGAACTCCAGAGCGAAGGCAGTTCGGGCGACAAGATCCAGACCATAGAGGTCGAGGACGCGAGCGCGGATTTCAATATACAGTCGGACGGTAAGCCGCTGAAGGTCGTTATCGATCCGCACTTCAAATTGCTGCGCATCTCGTCCGATCTGCGCGTCTCGGCGATCGCGCGCCGCGGCATCGAACAGTTCAAGGAAGGTAACTATGCTGAAGCCCAGACGCAATTCGAAGCGGCCCTTAAGCTCGACCGTTCGAACGCCTGGGTCTATTACAACCTTGGCCTGCTCTATCTCGAACAGCGGAACTACGATGTTGCGATCGATAATTTCAAGGCCGCCCTTGCCTCCGGCAATATCGATCCGTCGTGGCTTTCGGTATGGGCGAACATCAAGATGGGCAATGCCTACGATGCGAAAGGCGACCGCACTCGTGCCGTTGCCGCATATAAACGCGCCGAATCCGACCCAAGCAATTACGACAACGCGCAGGACTCCGTAAAACTTTATCTCGGAACGCCGTACGATCCGCGGGTGCAGAAGAATACGGCGACGAAATAGTCGTATCGATCTATGGGTAATTGTCTGTCTTCCCCCACATTTTCAAGCAAAGAAAAAGGCTGTCAATTTCTGACAGCCTTTCTCGCCTTGTGTGATCGCCCGATCAGAAGGTGAAACGAAATGCGAACTGGACCTGTCTGTTCGAACCAAGTCCGACCGTTCGGCCGACGGTCGATCGCAGCAATCCGAACGTTGAGCCTGCCGAGCCTTGCGTGAAAGCTTGGCCAGGCTGCACGACATTTGATGTCGTTGCCGAATAGCTTGCACAGACGCCACCAGAGACCGCACAAGACAAGTTCGGCAGGGCGTTGTTGAGCGTAGTTGACGGATTCGCAAAATTGGTCGTATTCAGGACGTTGAAAATCTCCGTACGGAATTGAAAGCTCATCGTCTCCGAAATCCGGAATCGCTTTGCGAATGTCAGATCGATCTGTCTGAAGCTCGGACCTGAAAGTTCATTTCGCGGAAAGTTGCCCCACGTTCCCGGTTCTGGGATCGCGAACGCCGCCGGATTGATGAAGTTGCGGTCGTTCCCGAGATATGGGTTTACTCCCGGGACCAGATTCGGTCTGCGGACATTGCGTGAGTTGCCTCCGCCGGGTGTGTTGATCACCGCAACAAAACCGACTGGGAGTGACGGAAAGCCGCTTCCGAAGGAGGGCAGATTCGCAGTAAATCCATTTGCAAAGAAGCCGCCTGCACCATTCGGGCATCCAGCTGCAAGCTGACATTGAACAACAATATCAGGACGCACCACCAGAACCTCGACCGGTACGCCGCTGCGAGCGTTTACGATGCCGCCGACTTCCCAACCGCCAAGGAACATATTTCCGGTGCGGCCGAGGTCGAATCGGCGGCCTTTGCCGATCGCCAGTTCGTAGAGAGCCGATAGATTGAATGTGTGTCGAACATCGAAGTTGTTGCGTCCGCGGTCCGCTTCGAAATTATCGAGCTGAGCGCTTGTGCGGGCCTCGTTCGAGCCTGCGGTATTTCCTTCACTTTTCGCAAAGGTGTACTGCATATTCATGGTCAGTCCGGTGCGGAAGCTTCGCTGGAGCGAAACCTGCAGAGCGTTGTAACGATCATCGCCGCCGGAGGTCTTGTAATCGACCTCTGCATACGGATTCGACACCGATGTGCCATTTACGATGCTAAAGTCTCGAACTGTCGTGACGCCGACGACCTGGCCGGCCGCGTTCGTCCGATTGACAACACCAACTCCCGTAGGAATGTTCGTGCCGTTAAGTATCGTTGCCGACCCCGGAAGGATCTGATTCGCGACACTGCGAAGGAACAGATTCCGTCCGGTGCTTCCGACATATGCGACCGTCGAGGTCAGGTTATATGGCAGCTGCTGCTGCCAAGAGACACTGTACTGATAGATCTGCTCAGGAACCTTGTAGTTCGAAGAGTACGCCCTAGGTTGGTAACTTCGGTTGTTCGGATTTGTGTTGAAATTGTTGATGATCCCCTGAATGTTGGCCGGGAATGCCAGCAGCGAACCGGACGTAATTGTCGAGCTGATGCGATCGCTTTCGATCGGCTGTATCTGGTCCTCCGTTTGTCCGGGGCCGTAATAGATTCCAAAACCGCTGCGAATGACCGTGCGTCCGCCGGCAAAAAAGCCGGAGCCGGTTTGGTTCGGAGCCCATGTCAACGCCGCACGCGGCCCAAAATTCGAGGCTGAAGATCTGAAAGCCTTTTCGGTCGCCGGTCTGAGCAGGCCGCTCTCGATATCAAACAGCACCTGCAAATTTCGGGCTTCGCGAAGAGGAGTGTAATATTCGTACCGCAAACCGTAGCTCAAGGTCAGTCCATGCGGCAGTCTCCATTCGTCCTGCCCGTAGGCGATGTAGTATTCCTGCTTGGCAAGACGCTGCCCTGCGGCACCGCCGTTGAACGGACTCGGTGAACTTACGTCTCCAAGGTATTGAACCGATGTCGGCGAGTTTGCCAGGAATGCGGCAAGGTTCGAGAAAGTGTAGGTGGTACCGCCAAGTCGATCGGTGTACATCCGTATCAACCGAACCTCGCCGCCGAATTTGAAGTTGTGATCGCCCTTTACCCAATTTAAATTGTCAATGAACCCGATCGAGTAGGGCGTGTAAGGTTGGCCTCGCCCGTTGGTCGCCGAGTTCGCCCGAACAAGGCCGCCCGGGATCGAGATACCCGATGCCGTGCCTTGTCCTGCGATACCTGTGTTTGCAACGCTGCCGGAGATATTGAGCGTAATGTTCGAGAAATCGATGCCGCCGACAGTAGGCGCCTGGCCGTAGATCCGAGTTCGCGCGCCGTTGTATCCGATCTTGAACTCATTTATGAGCGATCCGTCACGCTTCAAGATCGATTGGAATCCGACGACACCGTTTTGAGGAACAGCCTCGATCTTGACGACTCGCCCCGACACACCTTCGGGGGCAACGTCGTTACCGGAGCTGCGGAAGAAGCGGACGTAAAGTTTGTTCAGGTCATTCATCTGCCAATCGACGCGTGCGGCAAATGCCTTCTCGTCGGTCTTCTGCATATCCTGAAGCTGCAGGATGTCAAACCCTTGGACCGCCGAGCCTCCGGTAACCGTAACGGCCTTCGGCGACCTGAATGCAGCGATGAATGGCTGGATCAGCGGATTTACCGGTGTTGTCGTTCCGGAGATGACGGCGCCGGGTGCCGCAAGCGAAAGACTTGGTGCCGCTTCAACAAAGTTCAACCCAAATCGGCCCCGATATTGCTCGTAACTGCCGAAAAAGAAAAGCCTGTTCTTGATGATCGGCCCGCCGACCGAACCGCCGAACTGATCGAGCTGAAGTTTGCTCTTCTGAACGCCCGGAGTCGCGTTCTCGAAAAAGTTGCGGGCATCCAAACCGTCTCGGCGAATATATTCAAAAAGCGAGCCGTGAAACTGATTGCCGCCCGATTTTGTAACGACGCTGACCTGTCCGCCGGTACCCGTACCGAACTCGGCAGGAAAATTATTCGAATCAACTCGGAACTCCTGAACATTCTCGAGCGACGACTGAAGGCGGAACGGAGAAGGAACCTCACCATTCAAATTTCCTGGCGATGCATCAATGATCGCGGTACCTTCGACACCGTCGTAACGTATTACGTTCTGCTGATTCGCACGTCCCGAAAACCGTATATCCGAGAACGTTCCCGTGCCGCTGTTAACCCCGCCGGGTGCCTGCAGATAGAGTTGGGACAGTTGACGGCCGTTCACAGGCAGTCCCTCGACCTCGCGTCGGTTCACATTCGCGCTCATCGACGAGGAAGCCGTGTTTACGATCACTTCTTCGCCGGCCATAACATCGACCGAGGCAGTGACACCGAGAGTGCTGAGAGAAAGATCTACTATCTTCTGCTCGCCGACCGGCAGCATTACACCTTTCTTTGTTTGTGTCTCAAAATTGCTGGCCGTCGCTGAGACAGTATAAAGGCTTGGCTTAAGCGCGACCACGCGATACATACCGTCATCAGCTGTGATGACAGTTCTGACCTCACCGGTCTGTTCATTGGTGACCGTAACGGTCGCGCCGACGATGACCGCGCCGTTGGTGTCCGTAATCGTACCTGCGACCCGCGCTTGGTCGGCCTGTGCAAATGCAGACGCCGAAATGCAGAATAATGCAACAAGTATTGCCGTTAAACTTCGTGTAACTTTCACGAGATTCATCTTTTTGCTCCTTTTGAGAACCTAAATTCAGGACAGGCATCGGCTGCGGCCTGTTCGGACCACATACGGTGCTCTTAGAAAACTTTGAAATTCGAGTTAGCAAAGGAAAGACTATGCGCCGAAAGTTAACGCAAAGTGACAGCAGTGTTAAATGAGTGTTAATTCTGGAGTTGCGGGTAGGCGGGAAAGAACGAAGCCGACGGAGCGATCAACGCTTTTCAAAGCCGCTTTTGAGGTCAGCTCCTACAATGCGGATGTCGCCGGTGTGCGGCGGGCCTTCGTAGCCACGCATCACTTCGACAGCGATGATAGCGACACGACCTTCGAACGGGCTGGCTATGACGCCGATGAGGCCGGCGTCAAGCATGAACCAGTAATCGTCCTTCGTGTGATCCTTTGAAGTGAAGACCTTTTTGGCACCTAATTTTGGTGCAGATAGCGAGATCGTGTAAAGATCGACTCGGTCCTCGTAACCATCCGGGTTCGGACCCCGCTTTTTCGTCGCGCTGGCGGTGAACCGGCGGCCGCCGGACCTAAAGGCTTTGCCGAGCATCACCGAACGTGAGGCGACGATGCCGTTTTCAGCAAGCTTCTCCGAGAATAGCTTTTGGTTCTTCTTCCATAGGGAACCAATGTTGCCGGGGCCGGTCATTTTGTCACCAGCATATGAATCATCCTGGCTGTATTTGAATTTCCAGACCTCTTTGTCCGTTCGCATGTCCTGTATGACAAGCATGGCAAAGTAACAGCCGCAGGCCTCGTCGACAGGCTCGACGTAGTATGCGAACTTGCCGTCTTTCGACCATCCAATGGGATAGAAGTTTTCCGGAACAAGCTGTGGGAACCTCTGGCGTTTTCCGAAATAGCTTGGGAAGGTTCGTCGGACAAGGCTCTCGATCTTTAGCTCATGCGGTTCGGCATACTGTTTTGTCTGCGAACAGAGACCAAGGCTGAATGCCGTAATGAGAAGTGCGATCGTGAGTATCTTGGTCATACTTTACTTGATCAGAGCATCGGCGGCGGATTCGCCCGTCTCGATCGCGCCTTCCATAAAGCCTTGCCAGTCGGCGATGTGCTCGCCGGCGAACAGAACTTTGCCATGCGGACGCGCGATGATCGGCCGCAACCCGAACCATTGTCCCGGACGATAAAGGGCGTACGCGCCGTGCGTGAATTCATCCCGCTGCCACGCATACGAGGCGATCGACCTCGCTAATTTCGGCGCGTTTGCGTCAAGATCAACAAGGTCGCGTGTGATCACATTCATCCGCCGTGCGTTATCTTGTGAAGCAAGCAGGTCGGCCTTCTCGCCGATCGCATACGAACAGAGGACGCCGCTCTTGCCGGGCTGGTTCTGCGTGCTGTGAAAATAATAATGCGACGCGGTGTCCGATACGAGCGAGAAATCCTCGGCCTTCCAGAACCTCTCGTCAAAAAGTACGGAATTCTTGACGATGCGTGCGTATGTCAACTTCTCAAGAGCGTCAGCCTGAGCGGGCGGCAGCGGCGGGTCGAATTTGATCTTCTTCAAGCTTGCGGCCGGCGCCGTGCAGATGCAGGCGTCGGCAAAGAATTCGCCCTTGTCGGTCGTGACCGTCACGTTTCCTTTACGCTGTTTTACTTCGATGACGCGTGTCGCAAGGCGAATATTTTCCGTACCGACACGCTTTGCGAACTCGTTGACAAGCCTCGAATTCCCGCCCGTCATCTTGTAATCCATCTCGTTATGCGGACTCGATTCCGCGTACTCTGCCAAAGCGGCAAACGCCGAGACGTGGCGGATAGATTCGCCAAAATCCGTGCTGTCCATCAGGTCGCGGATGATCAGGTCCGGCTGCGTAAAGCCTTTGTTTTCAAGCAGCGTCCACCAATCGAGTTTGTCGAGACGCAGCTTTTGCCGTGTTGTTAGCTTGTCGTAGTCCTTAATGAGCTTCTCGAACGCGGCCTTTGCCTGCGGTGAAAATCCCCATTCGCCCGGCTGCGAAACACGCCCGTTCTGCATCAGCCGATCTTCGAACTGATGCCGCTGAAGCGGTATCTTAAAATCACTGCAAAGAGCCTTGAGGCGCTCGTGGCTCTCGCCAACCCATTCGGCTCCGAGTTCGGAAATGAGATTCGGCTCTTCCTTGAATGAATGTGAGAAGACGCGGCCGCCGATGCGATTTCTCGCCTCTAGGATCGTGACACTCCAGCCAGCATTCTTAAGTTTGTATGCAGCCGCAAGTCCCGAAAGGCCGGAACCGATGACGACGCACGAATGCTTTCGCCGCTGCGAGAACACATTCGGCGCAAGAAATACGCCTGCCGTTGCAGCTCCCAGCCCCACTAAGAATTGTCGCCTGTTCGTTTGTTCGTCCATAGTAAAGCGAGGTCGCTACGGAAAGAGAATCTTGCGAAATTCAGCCACCTGGTTGAAAGGCCTTGCGATCTGCAGAGCGCTCATCACATCGTCTATCGATCGGGCCTTAAGCAAGGCGAGCTCGCAATCCAAAAATTGCTGTACAATCGCTTCGCGTGCACCGGGTTTCGCCAAGCGTGCGGGCTGATCCCCAGTGAAACCAACTCCTGCGTAAGCGTTCAATATGGAACGTTTTGATGTTTTGCCGCGTTCGAAAAGATCGCGTACGAATGCGCACGCGGCACGCACAGCCTGATAATCGTTCAGAGTTCCCAATAATTTCCTGCCATTTCGTTTAGGAAGGCCTTCGATAGCATAACCCTTCTGCTTGGCGAAATCACCGGTCGAAGATGCCGCATCGAAACGCCAAAATTCCGCCGGTTCCGTCTGGCCGAACCCGACCGCGCTTCCTGACTCGGCCTGACCTATATTGTTGAAAAGAGTCTCTTCCCAAAAGATGGGAATCATTGTAAATGACGTAAGGGGAGTTGGCTGAATGACAGAAACATTCTGATTCAGAAGGCCTATCATATAGGCGTATGACCGGCCCGGTAGTGTGTTTGCCACTGTAACGTTCCTCCGTACAAATTGAACTTACCTTCAATCCACTTGACGGAATCTTACCCCAGTTTTGCGATAGGCAAAAAGGAATAGCTGTGAACGCGGATGTCCGAGTGCTGAGATTACAGTGTATCGCCTCCGAGGATCACCTTCAAAAGATCAGTGTTTAGATCACGGTCGTTATGATCTCGCGGATGTTTCGCCGCGTCCGCGGCATCAGCCGGTGCGAACCGGGCGGCGGGATACACTGAAGTAGTTTTCTGTGCAACAGCGGGTTCCTCCCAACCTGAGGATCATTGCTATGCTTATGATGTACTTAAAGATCAATGATATACCTCGCCAAATCTTGCAAAAGATAAATGCCTTCGAATCTTTCAGCTAGTTGTTGGATAAAAACGATTCTTGCACCTTTCCGTCCAAATTGATTCTCAATGTATTTTAGAAATCCCCTTTTTTCGGGATCTTGATGATATTCGAATGCGTTTAACCAGATCTTTATTGTGGCTTGATCGAATACAGGTACGTTTCCTACTGAGACCTGTCCGTAAGCCGAGAAGCTACTTGTTTCGAATCTGTACCTAATTGCTTTTAACTGCCGCTTCATCGCCTTGTCAGAAAACGCTCTTCCGATTAGACCCGAAGTCTTATCGAATGATGCGGGTTTTTCTGAAAGGAAGATTGGGCGTAACTTGTGGAGAAACGAACTGATAAATTCATCTTCAAAAGGCTCTGCTTCTATCTGTACACCTTTATCTTTAGTCCAGTGGAACTTGACTGATTGCGGAAAGCCTTCTTGAATTACTTTGGATTGATGCAATTCTTCAGCATGCGTGTAAAAATCTCCTAGAAGTTCTAGATCCTCTTCCGAAAATCTACCAAGAAGATTTGTCTCTCCTTCAGTGTCATTGAAGGACAATGTCATTCTTACCTCTTTGATCACGGAGAATCCTCCTCCAACTCCGCAAGATCTCGCCAGGCTTCCCAACTATCTCCCGTAATGTCGCGGGTTATTTCGGCGAAGGTTTGGTGGACGGCTGCGTTTGAACATTAGAAGGGAATTCTCATTCGTGATCGCCTTCGCCGAATATCTCGATCTTCTTCCTTAAACGTTCAACATCGACCAGATCCATTGGCCTTCCCGACGCCTCTTTGTTACTGATCAGATCGCGAATACCGATAAAGTTGACCGTTATTCCATCGCTTTCGGCCACAAGCCTTCGATCCCAACATTCCGCAAAGTTCACGGCAAGAAGATCCACTATGATGTCGATACGAACAGGCTCGACACCGATCTGGAAAAAAGCGTCGTCCGATGTGAGGTATTCGACCGAGAGATCGCTGATCGGCGCTCCGTACTGCTTTAACGCTTCGAGCACGCGCGCCGCGTTTTCACGCGTGCCGTTTATCCAAACGTCGATGTCTTTGGTGTATCGGGGCTCGGTGTGTTCAATGACGGCGTAGCCGCCGACAACCAAATACTCAGCTCTTGCGTCGTTTAAGGCTTGTAACAGATCTTTGAAGTCTGAGTTCATCTTTGGTCTTGCCTTTCGACGTCCAGTAATCTTCAACGAGTTCCCAGGCCGCAGTCATTCGCTGGTCATGCGTAAGACTCTGCCAAAATTCGATGTCGAATGAACGGTCATCGCCGTCGCTCATCCGACCAAGCCTGGTCATAACCAAACGGCCCTTTTCATCGATATGTTTTCGAGTGATGCCAGCCAATTACCCGTTATTTTATCACAAAAAAGGCGCTAGATGACGGTCGTTATGATCTCGCGGATCGAGCGCTGCAGGTCGCGGTCGTCAGTTATTGGTGCCGAGAGTGCGACTTCGGCGGCATCGACGGGTGCGATGCCTTTTGCGATGAGTTGGGCAGCGTAGATTAGAAGGCGTGTGGAGACGCCTTCTTCGAGGCCGTGGCCGCGAAGATTTCGCACCTTTTCGCCGATCTTTACGAGATCCGCGGCAAGTGAGAGTTCGACGCCGCCTTCTTTTGCGACGATCTTCGTTTCGGAGTCTGCGTCAGGATAATCGAATTCCATCGCGACGAAACGCTGCCGCGTCGATTGCTTCAGATCTTTGAGGATCGACTGATAGCCCGGATTGTAGGAGACTACGAGCATGAATTCGGGCGGCGCATCGAGCACCGTGCCCCGTTTTTCGATCGGCAAACGGCGGCGGTCATCCGTCAAAGGGTGAATGATAACGACAGTGTCCTTTCGGGCCTCGACGACCTCATCGAGGTAGCAGATCGCACCTGCGCGCACCGCTGCAGTGAGCGGCCCGTCGTGCCAGACGGTCTCGTTGCCTTCGAGAAGGAAACGTCCCACAAGGTCGGTCGAAGAGAGGTCCTCGTGACAGGCGACCGTGATGAGCGGACGCTTCATCCGGTGGGCCATGTATTCGACAAAACGCGTCTTGCCGCAGCCCGTCGGGCCTTTCAGCATTACGGGCAGCTTCGCCGCATACGATGCCTCAAAAAGTTCTACCTCTTTACCGACGGGCAGATAGAACGGTTCGTCCTTGACCCTATATTTTTCAACTGCAAGTTCCATTACCACTCAAGTTTATAACATTTGCCATCGTGAGTGCCTCGTCTCTTGATAGAATCAACCGATGATCGAACTTATCTACGCCGAAGCCCACGCAAGCATTGAGGATGCACGCAAGATCTTTCGCGAGTACGAGCAGTGGCTCGGCCTCGACCTCTGCTTTCAGAATTTCGAGGAAGAGATGCGTTCGCTACCAGGAAAATATGCGCCGCCCGACGGACGGTTGATCCTTGCGTATAAGGACGGCGAGATTGCCGGCGGCATTGCGCTTCGCAAGATCGAGGAAGGCATTTGTGAGATGAAACGCCTATATTTACGCGAGAATGTCCGCGGCGGCGGCATCGGCAGTTCGTTGATCGAAAAACTTATTGAGGAAGCTCGCAAGATCGGCTACAAGAAGATGAGGCTCGATACGTTCCCGCCGAAGATGGGAAAGGCCGTGCAGCTCTACGAGTCCCACGGCTTTTATGAGATCCCGCCATACTATGAGAACCCTTACGACGGTGTTCTCTATATGGAGAAGGCACTTTAGGTTGTTGAGATGCCGAATGGTCCCGTGTTCGGCGTCGGCAAAGCGACAGGTGCTAAAACTCACGCAAGCAAGTTATAATCAGAACCTCGATGACAGTTGACGAACAGATCTCATTTTTGAAGAAGGGCGTGGTCGATCTGATCCGCGAGGATGACCTTCGAAAGAAGCTCGAACGCTCTGAAAAGACCGGCAAGCCTCTACGCGTAAAGCTCGGCCTCGACCCGACGGCACCTGATATTCATCTCGGCCACACGGTCGTTATCCGCAAGCTCAAGGCTTTTCAGGATCTTGGGCATACGGTGATATTCCTGATCGGCGATTTCACCGGAATGATCGGCGACCCGTCGGGCAAGAATGTCACGCGGCCTCCGCTGACCCGCGAGGAAGTGAATCAGAACGCCGAGACCTACAAGCGGCAGATGTTCAAGCTGCTCGATCCCGAGAAGACCGAATTGCGCTTCAACGGCGAGTGGATGGATAAGTTCGATGCGGCGGATTTTGTAAAACTGTGTGCGCGAACGACCGTCAAGCAGATCCTCGAACGCGACGATTTTACCAAACGCCTCGCGGACGAAAAGCCGATCTCGCTCCACGAACTGCTCTATCCGCTTATACAGGGCTACGATTCGGTTGCGTTGGACGCAGATGTTGAGCTTGGCGGTACGGATCAGAAATTCAACCTGCTGATGGGACGAAATCTCCAGCGTGAAGCGGGCCTCGAACCGCAGGTGATCTTGACGACCCCGCTTCTCGAAGGTCTCGACGGCGTCAACAAGATGTCGAAATCGCTGAACAATTACATCGGCATCGACGAGTCGGCGGATTCGATGTTCGGCAAGGTGATGTCGATCTCGGACGAGCTGATGTGGAAGTATTATGAGCTTCTTACCGATCTTTCGCCGGTCGAGATCTCAGCGCTCAGGGCAAAGATCGCGGAAGGAGAAAATCCGAGAAATTTGAAGGTCGATCTCGCTAAGCTCATCATCACGGATTTTCATTCTAATAATGCCGCTAATGAGGCGGAAGAGGCGTTCACGCGGCAGTTCGTGCAGAAAGAGATCCCGGACGAGATCGACGAAACACGGATCGCTTCGGGAAGCCATCAGCTCGCACAATTGCTCGCAGATACAGGGCTTGCCGCCTCAAAGGGCGAGGCTCGAAGGCTTATCGAACAAGGCGGCGTTAAGCTGAATGGTGAGAAAGTGTCGGCGAATAATGACATAGAAGTGAACGGTGAAGGCGTCTTGATCCAAGTAGGAAAGCGCAAGTACTTGCGCGTTTTACCGGGCTAAAGCGAATGAGAGGGTAAGGTGAGCACCACGGGAACAAAACGCACAAAACTAAGCGCGCGGATCAGCTCGTATGTTGCGTCCGACAAGCCGCTGCGCAAGCTGGCGGGTGATCTTTCGAAACGCGCGCAAAGTGCGCTTACCGAAGCAAACACGCTTTCGCTTGAACGCGTTGAGATCACGATCGCTCGCTTACCTAAGAAGCTAGATGGCCTAAAATGCGTCCATCTCTCGGACATACACCACAGCCCGCTCACCGACCTCAAGCATATCGAGCGTGCCGTGAAATTCGCCAACCGCCTCAAACCCGACATCGTTCTTCTGACGGGCGATTACGTTTCGCATGACAGCGGATATATCGCGCCTGTGGCTGAGACGCTCGCAAAACTCCGCTCGCCGATGGGCACGTTCGCTTGTCTCGGCAATCACGATCATTGGACAGATGCGGGAATGGTGACCGAGCTTTTCCGCGGCGAAGGCATAACGATGCTTGTGAACGAAGGCCTTCGATTGGGCAATGCTGACGGTTCGTCGTTTTGGCTCGGCGGCGTTGACGACCACATGGTGGGGCAAACGGACGTTGCCGCAGCACTTAAAGGTTCATATCCGGACGAAGTAAAGATCTTGCTTGCGCACAATCCGGTGATCTTCCGCCAGGCGGTCAAGCAACGCGTAGATCTTACGCTTAGCGGCCACACGCACGGCGGCCAGGTTAAACTCCGCGACAAAGAAAAGCGCATCATTCGACGCCGCAAGCTCTCGAGCGGCCTGCATGAACGCAATTCGGCGCAGATCTACATAACACGCGGCATCGGTACGGTCGTGCTTCCTGTCAGGTATCAATGTCCGCCTGAAATTTCATTGCTTACGCTTCGAACCGCCTAAAGATGTCCGATCCGACAAACACAAATTCAACACGCATATTGACGGTCGCGAACGTGCTTACGTTCCTGCGGATGGCGTTGATACCGATCTTTGCGATGCTGATGATCTACGGGCACGAAGGCTGGGCGTTGATCGTGTTCGCAAGTGCGGGGCTTTCGGACGGCATCGACGGCTTTTTGGCGCGAACTCTAAAACAAGAGAGCGAACTCGGTACGATCATCGATCCTATAGCGGACAAACTTCTGATGACGACGGCGTTCATCATCCTCTCGATCCCTGCGGTCTTCGGCGCTCATCCGCCGCGGCATCTTCCTGTCGAACCGTATGTGACGATCACTGTGATCGGACGCGACATCCTTATCATCGCCGTCGCAGGAACGATCAGTCTGATGACGGGTTTTCGCGGATTTCGCCCTTCGTGGTTAGGCAAGGCAAGCACATTCGTGCAGGTCTTTGGCGTGATCGCGATCCTGATCGCGGCAGTTTATCCGCAACTCCGCGGCTTTTACCTGCCGACGGTCTATATAACCATCACATTCTTTGCGGTCGTCTCGGGTATTCACTACATTTTTCAGGTCGCGTCGTTGATGAAGGCCGATGCGAATAAGAAAACCGCCGCCGAAACAGAGAGATCCTAAAATATATCCGCACAACGTTAGAGTTTTGCGAGCTTTGCGTCGATCTCCGGGATAACAGGTTCGTCGAGCGTTTCGAGTTTTCCTTCGGCTTTTAATGAATTGAAGATATCGCGAGCAAGGCGGAGGTTGTCGGCGATCTTTGCCTTGTCTCCGTTGCTTGCTTCGAGAGCATCGGCTAGATATCTGTAATTGTGGCCGGACATCCGGCGGGCATAAGTGGTTGGGTTTGCAGCGAGCACCGCCTTAAAATCATCGCGTGCCTTTTCGTAGGTCTTTATTGCATCGGGAAAGTTCTTCAAAGCCGCATATGTCATTCCGAGTGAAAAGGTCGTGTTTGCGACGTCGTAGCGTGCCTCAGCATTATTCGGATCATTCTTGCTCAACTCGTTGAAAGCGGCAAGAGCATTCCGGATCGACGCCAGCGAATCTACCAGCTTACCGGCACCTTCCTGGCATTGACCAAGTTTCTTATATGCCATAGCGACATCTCGCCTTGCCGTGTGATTTGTCGGGTCGGCCTCTGATATTGTCTTTGCTATGGCAAGGCCGTTCGAATAAGCCTCGATGCCAAGGTCAAACTTTTCCATATCTTCGTAAACAATGCCTAGCTTTGTATACGAAAGATGCAATGTGCGTTGTAACGCCTGATCTGCCGGATTGCGTTCCGCTATTTCCTTTAGCGGCGCCAAGCCTTTCAAAGTACTTTCGAGCGCCGCGTCAAATTTGCCCTCCCAGTCGAGAGCTTCGCCTATTGAAACGTAGAGATAATAATAGTTGGCCGCAACATCGTCGTTCTCCGGTTGTTCTTTCAAAAGTTCACCGAATATACCCTGTGCCCGCCGATAGTATTCGAGTGCGGTCTTGTTGTCGCCGTCATAGAACGGGATAAGGCCGCGAGAGCTAATGGTCGATGCGTACTTGTTCCGAAATTCAAAATCATTCGGGTCGGCTTCGAGCACTTTTTCTCGCATCTCAAGTGAGCGATCGAGGAGCGGAGTAGCTTTCGCATAGTCTCCGCCGAAAGATTCGAGCGTACCCAGCATTTGGTAATCATCCGCGATGCCGGATAAAAGCTTGGCGTCATCCGGCGAATCTTTCTGAACCCTGAGCCGAATATCGAGGGCTCTTTGATAGCTTGAGATCGCACCTTTTATGTCTCCGATATTAGGGCCGAACGGATTGCCCTGCACGTCGCCTACTTTGTGATAGGCACCTGCAATCTCACGAAGCAGCTCGTGGTCGGATTCGGAATCAGTAGCGAGCTTGTTCAGGTATTCTAGTGCACGCGTAACGAGCTTTACCTTTGCGGGCGTCGAACCGGGAAGACGCTCGATGTCCGGCGTGATCTCAAAAAGAAATGAATTCGCAAGAGCACGAACGTCATTGAAGCGAGCCTCGGCCCTCGCGCGTTCGGTTTGTGCGACGCGTGCCTGCCAGAGCGTTCCGACGATACCGGCAATGATAGCGATCAGGATTATGGCGCCCGCGATGACCAGCACTCTATTTCGTCGAAAGAACTTCTCGGCTCGGTATGCAAAAGTGCTTGGCCTTGCAAGCACGGGGCGTCCTTCGCGGAGTCTAGTAAGGTCGTCGCTGAATGCGTCAACAGATAAGTACCGGCGGTCGGGTTCCTTGCGCAAAGCCTTGAGGACGACGCGGTCAAGGTCGCCGCGAATCTCCTGCGGCCTGAGGGCGGTTAGCGGACTCCGCGAGGCCTTGCTTTCGGACTCGGTGTCGGCCGCGGAAGGATTGACGACGGTTCGCGCTTCCGAATCACTTTCGCTCGAGATCAGCAGGCGTTTCTCCGCGATCTCTCCTGTCGTTGCGGCCACCGAGGGTGCCGGAGGATCTTCTTCTGCAACGGCGAGCATGATTCGCGGAAGATCACCTTCTTTGTCGGCAAAAGGCCGCCGGCCGGAAAGCAGTTCGAAGAGTATGACGCCGAGGCTGTAAATGTCGGAAGACGTTGTGACGCTTTGGCCGTTAAGCTGTTCGGGTGATGCGTAGCTCGGGGTCATTGCGCCGATACGTGTTATGGTGGCCGTCGCATCTGCTCCCGCACCTTCGTCGCTCAGGATCTTCGAAATACCAAAATCCAGCAGCTTTGGCGTTCCGTCGTGGGTGACGAGAATGTTCGACGGCTTTAGGTCGCGGTGCACGACGAGGCTTCTGTGAGCTGCAGAAACGGCTGAGCAGACCTTCTGAAAAAGGTCGAGTCGCTCGTCACGCCCGTATCTGGTCTTTGAACAAAACTCGTCGATCGGAACGCCATCAACGTATTCCATTGCAAAGAACGGAGTGCCGTCATCGGCCGCACCAAAATCGACGAGACTTGAGATGTTCGGATGGCTGAGAGTTGCGAGGATGGCGCGTTCCTGTTCGAAGCGCTGGCGGAAAACGCTCGTGTTCATCTCGCGCTTTAGAAGTTTGAGAGCAACACGCTGTTCCGTTTCGCCGACGCTTCGCGATCCGAGATAGACGGCGCCCATGCCGCCATGGCCCAGCTCACGGATGATCGTAAAAGGCCCGACGGCCTTTCCGGCCAACCGGTCGTTATCACTCTCGGAAAAGAAGTCTTTTGAGTATGCTATCGCGGGGGCGTCAAGTATCGATGTCGCTCCGTCCGCCATCGAAAGCAGGGACCTCGCTTCCGCAACCTGTTCACTGTTCAATTCCGAGCGGGAGAGGAAGGCCTCGCGTTCGCCGTGATCCAGTGCGAGCGCATCGGCAACGACCTCATTGATCATTTCGCGATCTTGTTCTCTCATAACAAGGTACCGTGCTATATGAGGATAGAGCCTTTACTACTTGAATATGCGGAAAACCCAAATAGATCGTGACAGTCGATCCATCTATTTCTCTGAATTCGTCAGCTCGCGAAGGAGCCAGAGCCTGGCAACAGACCATGAGCGGATGATCGTTCGCTCGGAAACTTCAAGTGCTTCGGCGATCTCTGAGTTGCTCAAGCCTCCGAAAAATCGCATTTCGACGATCTTTGCCTGTCGCTCGTCGAGCTTCTCCAAATGCTCAAGCGCGTCATCAAGGGCAAGGATCGACGCTGCACGCGTTTCAAGCCCCACTGATACGTCATCCAACGAAAGATGTATTTGCGCATCGCCGCGTTTAGCGGCACCATGCTGGCGAGCGTGATCGATCAGTATCTGGCGCATCAAACGCGATGCGATGCCGTAAAAGTGGCCGCGATTCTGCCAATCAACACCGCCTTGCTTCGAAAGCCTAAGAAAAGCCTCGTGAACGAGGGCCGTCGGCTGCAGCGTGTGGTTCACGCGCTCACGCGACATAAGCCGACGCGCTTGCCGCTTAAGCTCGTCGTAAACATACGGCAAGAGACGCTCATACGCGTTTTCATCACCGCTGTTCCAATCCTGGAGAATCTGCGTGATCTCAGAGCGAGAACTCTCGTCCATAGCGTCAAAATTTGATCCTATTTCGGGATACCGCAGATTCTACCACAATTGCTGCCCGCATCGACGTATTCTTGGCTGCCCGATGGTGAAGGTGGGCAGAGTGGGTGGTGTCCTGAAGGTCAAGCAAATTAGCCTTCTGGGCCGAATCTTGAGTTAGTCAATTTGAGGTATTCTTCTGCTCTTTGATAGTGAGTAGATTCTCTTTCCCACTGGTGCAAGCCCGGGAGAGGGCCTCTGCCTCCGCGAGTTTGTTCACTTTTCGCTTAAGCTGTATTCCGGCGCATTCTTGGTTGATCATCGGCTCATCGTTCTCGGCAAAATGCTGCCTCAACAGACCCATCATTTCATCGTAAAGCTGATCGGCGGCCTGAAGTCTGTCATTGGGTGCGGGCTGCGGAACGTGCCGCAGATACATCGCACGCTGCGTTGAATACTTCTCGTCTGTCAGGCGGTGAAAATAGTCTTCGAGCATATACGGCAGATTTAGATTCTGCGGATTTGTGGATCGCATCATTACGATCGCGTCCGAGAGCATTTGGACCGATCTATCGGTGTGCGGCTGGGGAGCCGACCAATAGAGGTAAGCCAGGTCCTTGGCAACGAGTTCGTGCCAATAGCCGTAGTATGAGTGCCGCAGTTCGATCGCTCGCTGGAAGTGCTGTCTTGCCTTTTCGCTGCCGCCGGGATCTCCCCGTGCCATATAGACCTCACCCAGTTGATGATGAAGCTCAGCGAGAACGTCCGGTTGGTTGGCAAATTCCGTATCGATCTTTGACCCAATGTCGTTGAGAGCATCGATGACGCGCGTCTCGCCGCCGTAACGATTCCCGTTCGCATACCAACTTGGGTTAGCGTAGGAGATCATCCTCATCATAAATTCGCTCACCTTTTCGGCCTTTTCCTGTTCGATTCGTGCGTTCTCGGCTTCGGCGATGGCGGCTGCGGCGTTCGCATCGGCAACCCTTGCCTGCCACACGGCGACCGCGATGCCCGCAACGAGTGCGAGAATGACCAGAAGGCTTGAAATGACGAAGATCTTGTTCCGCTTAAGGAATTTGCTCAATCGATAGGTTCGCGTTGCCGGGCGAGCCTCTACCGGGCGGTTATCGATGAATCGCCAGATATCTGCGGAGAACTGTTCGACCGTCTCGTAGCGCCTCTCAGGTTCTTTTGATAGTGCCTTGAGAATGATGTTGTCGAGGTCGCCTCGAAAGTGCTTTCGGTCTGCGATCTGACTTCGCCGGTAGTTGGTGCCCGCGATCGATGGCGCGGTTGGTTCGTCCTCGGTGATCGATCTTAGAAGCTCGCCGCTAGTCTTGCCTTTACGGTCGAACGGAAGCGAGCCGGTCAGGACCTTGAAGAGTATGACACCGAGGCTGTAGATGTCGCTCGCGGTCGAGACGCTCTCGCCTCTGATCTGTTCGGGAGCGGCGTATTCGGGCGTCATTGCACCGAACGCCGTCATCTGCGTCTTGTCTTCGGCATCCAACAGCTTTGAAATGCCAAAATCGAGCAATTTCGGCTCGCCGCTCGCATTGACGAGAATGTTCGAGGGCTTCAGGTCGCGGTGGATGATCAGGTTGCTGTGTGCAAACTGCACCGCATCGCAGATCTTGTTGAAGAGCTTTAGGCGCACCTGCAGCGACAGGTTCTCGCGCTTGCAGAACTCATCGACCGGCAGGCCTTCGACATACTCCATCACAAGGAACGGCACGCCGTCGGCGGTAGATCCGGCATCGAGAAGCCGAGCGATGTTCGGATGTTCGAGCTTCGAAAGGATATCTTTTTCCCGGTCGAAAGTTTCCCGGAGCGCGCCGATATTGAACTCGCGCTTGAGCATTTTCAGCGCGACCTTTTGCTCGAATTTCCCGTCCGCGCGTTCTGCAAGATAGACGGCTCCCATTCCGCCCATCCCAAGTTCGCCTGTTATTTCGTAGTTACCGACCCTTTGCCCGAGAAGAGCGGGCAGCGGTTCATCGTCCGCAACAAGGTCTTTCGAGAACTCGGTCGGCGAGACCGACATAAAGTCACGGCTTGCTTCGTCAAGGCCGAGCAAGGATTCAGCCTCAGCACGTATCTCGGGGCTGACCCCGGAAGTTTCAAAAAAGGCGGAGCGTTCGGCGGGATCCAACCGTCTGACCCTATCGAGGATCTCTTTGACCTGTTCCCAATTCTTCGGGTTCATTTCGATGACGAGACGGGGGGGCCTTCCGTTCAACATAGTTAGCGTATTCGAGCGGCGAACCACGCCAATTACCCAGTTTCATTCAGTTCACGAAAGAGCCAAAGCCTTGCCGAATGCCATTCGCGGACAACCGTCCGCACGGAAATATCAAGAGCTTCGGCGACCTCCGCATTCGTCATTCCGCCGAAATAACGCATTTCGACGACCTTTTCCTGTCTTGCGTCGAGCTTTGCCAGGCGGCTCAGGGCCTCATCCAATCTCAAGATCGAGCCGGCGCGTTCCTCGGCCGGAAGGTCAAGATCCTCGGTTGAGAAGTGTATAGCGGCGGATCCCCGTTTTGCTGCAGCGTGCTGTCTGGCATGATCTACGAGTATCTGCCGCATCAGGCGGGAAGCGACCGCAAAGAAATGGCCGCGGTTCTCCCAATCAATGCCGCTCTGCTTCTCAAGTCGCAAAAATGCCTCGTGGACGAGCGCCGTCGGCTGAAGCGTGTGGTTTGCACGTTCGCGCGACATTAGGCGACGCGCTGAGCGTTTCAGCTCGTCGTAAACAAAAGGCAAAAGGCGCTCGTGAGCGCTTTCATCGCCGCTGTTCCAGTCGTGCAGTATCTGAGTGATCTCAGACGGTGCTCCCTCGCTCATAGACGGTTCTCGATGTTGTATCCAGGAAATTGGGTTATAGGCAATCTTACTGCAATATTACCGCAAATGTAGAGACTTCTCAGGATTCCTTTTACATATCTGTCGCCTTTTATCGCTATTTTTCGCACATAGAGATAGAGGAACACCATTGCTCCCGACCGGTATCAAGATGAACTCAGAGAAGTTCGCTCGGAAGAAACAGCATGGTGATATTTTACGATGAAATCAAAACACACTCTCAAAACGGCGAGGATCGCCATCCTTGCTTTTTCTGTGTTCATTCTTGCGATCAGTGCTTTCGGTCTTCCGCCGACGGCCTTGGTCGTTACAACAAGCACAGCCAGCCGACAAGCCGTAACCTTCAGCGACCCGGTCGGGAATCCGGCAGCCCAGACTTTGACGACGGGCTTTCCGGCAAATGCCAATCCCGAGGCCATCGCGTTCTTCGGCAACGATGCCGCCCTGGTCGTCGATGGTGGGCTTTCACAGGTTTTTGTCATACAGCCTTCGACCGGAACGCTTCTTTCAACGATCGTGCTTCCCTTCGGCTGCTCGGGTGTTGGCTCGTCCTTTGAGACACCACTTGTCGTCTCGCCTCAAGGCGATTACGCGGTCATCGCCTCCGGAACAAAGGTCTGTGCGATCCATGCGCCGTTCAATTCGAGTTCAACAGTTACGACAGCGACATTGTCAGGCACAGCGCCAGCCTTGATTCGCGCCGCCGTAATGGACAGCAATGGCCGGCTTTTTGTCCGGACGCAACTGGGTATCTCTGTGCTGGACGCGCCTTACACCGCGGAAACATTCAACATTCCATACGCGCTCAGTGCGATCGGATCCATCGATATCACTCCGGATGGCAACACGCTGATCGTAACTCACCAACTGTCGGTGGGTTCACGGTTCTTGATCTATACCGCACCTTTCAGCGCGACATCGACACCCGTGGAAAGGTCGGGTAATACCGGCCTCGTTGCCGCGGCGATCGCTCCGGACGGGCAAGAGCTCATCTATGTTGTCAACACCCCGTTTGATCACATCGTCCGCACGCTGTACGCACCGTTCGACGCGACTTCCACAGGAGAGACGCTCCAGATGCCTGCAAACTACACCGGTTGTGCCGACATAGGTTTTTCTGCTGACAGCTCGACAGCGATCCTCTCAGAATGTGTGTCGAATACAAAGAACGTGCTTATCAGAGCGCCATTTACGAACGCAGGTGCACAATCGTCGTTCCTCCCCGTCAGTGCATCATCGGACAACGGCGGGACGGGTTCCGCAAGGTTCCTGCCGGCTCAATACTCGACGCCAGCGACACCTGCCGAAACAGCATTCGATTTTGACGGCGACGGGAAAGCGGACACAAGCGTATTCCGGACATCGAACGGTCTGTGGTATTTGAACCAATCGACAGCGGGATCCGCGGCCGCTCAATGGGGCATCTCGACCGACAAGCTCGCTCCTGCCGACTATGACGGCGACGGAAAGTCGGACATTGCCGTTTGGCGTGAGTCCGAAGGCAACTTCTATATCCTTAACAGTTCGGACGGTACGATGAAGATCGACAACTTCGGCCTTGCAGGTGACAAGCTGATGGTCGGTGATTTGGACGGCGACGGAAAGGCAGAGCCTGCGGTCTTCCGCGACAGTGCACAGAGCCATTTCTACTATCGCGGATCGCTGAATAACCCGAACGGCAACATTACATATGTGCCTTTTGGAACCAGCGGAGACAAGCCTATACGAGGTGATTTCGACGGCGATGGAGAGGCGGATGCTGCCGTATTCCGCCCGTCCAATGCAACCTGGTACATACTGCAGTCCTTGAACGGCCAGATCCGCTACGACAACTGGGGCCTTGCGAGCGACACGTTCGTGCCCGCCGATTATGACGGCGACGGCAAGGCGGACACGGCCGTCTATCGCGGCGGCGTCTGGTATCTGAACCGCACAACGGCCGGTTTCGGCGTGGTGAACTACGGCCTCGCAACCGATAAGCCGATCCCAAGTGCCTACATACTTCAGTAGCTAGCCCTCCAGGCTACCTTTGCCGCCGCCGGTCTCTTCAAGGGGCCCGGCGGCCTTTTTTCCCGACGAAATAAACTTGACAACAACACACTCAACCTTTATCATCTATAAATGCTCAAGTTGACTGTATTTTGTCGGGAGCACGCACTTATATTGTTTGGAGAGATAAAAATATGGGCAAGATCATCGGTATTGACCTCGGTACAACGAACTCGGTAGTAGCGGTCATGGAGGGCGGCGAACCCGTCGTTATTACAAACAGCGAGGGCGGGCGTACGACGCCTTCTGTCGTCGCATTTACAAAGGACGGCAACCGTCTTGTCGGCCAGGTCGCGAAGCGGCAGGCAGTTACGAACCCTGAGAACACGCTTTATTCGATCAAGCGTTTTATGGGCCGCAAGTTCGACGAGGTGTCGGACGAGATCAAGCAGGTTCCTTATAAGGTCGAAAAGGCGGGCAACGGCGACGTACGCATCACGGCCGAGGGCAAGCAGTACAGCCCACCGGAAGTTGCGGCGATGATCCTTCAGAAATTGAAGCAGTCAGCCGAAGACTATCTCGGCTCGAAGGTCGAACAGGCCGTTATCACGGTTCCGGCTTACTTTAACGACGCACAGCGTCAGGCGACCAAGGACGCGGGCAAGATCGCAGGCCTCGAAGTGTTGCGTATCGTCAACGAACCGACGGCCGCGGCATTGGCTTATGGCCTTGATAAGAAAAAGGACGAGACGATCGCCGTGTTCGACTTTGGCGGCGGCACGTTCGATATCTCGATCCTAGAGGTCGGCGAAGGCGTTGTCGAAGTGAAATCGACGAACGGCGACACACATCTTGGCGGTGACGACGTTGACGAAGTTCTGGTCGGCTGGATCATCGACGAGTTCAAGAAGGATCAGGGTATCGACCTGCACAACGACAAGATGGCGCTTCAGCGGCTAAAAGAAGCTGCGGAGAAGGCAAAGGTCGAGCTATCGAGCGCGATGGAGACGGAGATCAACCTTCCGTTCATCACTGCCGATGCGAGCGGGCCGAAGCATCTAGTGATGAAGCTCACACGAGCGAAGTTCGAGGCGTTGGCAGAGCCGGTTCTTAAGAAGCTTATGCCGCCCGTTGAACAGGCGATCAAGGACGCGGGGCTTTCCGCAAAGGACATTCAAGAGGTCGTTCTCGTCGGCGGTTCGACGCGCATTCCGAAGGTCCAGGAGATGGTCAAGGAATACTTCGGCAAGGACTCGAACAAATCGGTGAACCCGGATGAAGTTGTGGCCCTTGGTGCCGCGGTTCAGGCAGGTGTGCTTGGCGGCGAGAAGACGGACATTTTGCTTCTCGACGTTACGCCGCTTTCGCTCGGCATCGAGACACTTGGCGGTGTCGCGACACCGATGATCCAGAAGAATACGACGATCCCGACGCGAAAATCGGAGGTGTTCTCAACCGCTTCTGACAACCAGACCTCGGTCGAGGTTCACGTTCTGCAGGGCGAAAGGCCGATGGCGGCAGACAACAAGACCTTAGGTAAATTCCACCTAGTCGGTATTCCGCCTGCACCGCGTGGCGTGCCTCAGGTCGAAGTCACATTCGACATCGACGCTAACGGCATCGTGAACGTTTCCGCAAAGGACATCGGCACGGGCCGCGAACAGAAGATCACGATCACGGCATCCAGCGGCCTCTCAAAAGAAGAGATCGACAAGATGATGAAGGACGCCGAATCACACTCCGCGGAGGACGAGAAGAAGAAGGCTTCTATCGAAGCACGAAACCGTCTCGATGGACTCGTTTACAGCGTCGAGAAAACGCTCGGCGAGAACAAGGACAAGCTCGATGCTTCGGCGGCCTCCGATATCGAATCTGCGATCGCAGAAGCAAAGACGGCACTTTCAGGCGATGATGTGGACGCGATGAACAATGCGTTCGAGAAACTGCAAACTTCGTCGCACAAGCTCGCTGAGGTTCTTTACAGTCAGCAAGGTGCGGCGGGCGGTGATGCTGCATCGAGCGAACAGGCATCGTCTGCATCGGCTTCGGGTGATGGCAGTTCCGCTGCCGGCTCAGATGAAGGCGACGTCATCGACGCGGAATACGTCGATGTCGAAGACGAGAACAAGAACTAACAAGATGGCTTGAGGTCGGTGAGCGGCGGACAGTCGGGCTTCCTCGCTCACTGGCCGCCGTTTTTCGTTGCTCGCGATAAGGCTTACACTTGTTTTGCGGCGATGGGCTGTTGCTTGGGATTCGATCAACCTAAATGGCGAAAAAGGATTATTACCAAATACTAGGGGTTAAAAAGAGCGCGAGCGCTGACGAGATCAAGAAGGCGTATCGGCGGTTGGCGCGCAAATATCACCCGGACGTGAATCCGAATGATAAGGCGGCCGAAGAGAAGTTCAAAGACATACAGGAAGCGAATGACGTGCTTTCTGACGCGAAGAAGCGAAAGGTCTTTGACCGCTTTGGCTACTATGCGGACAACCTCGATCCCGATTCGCCTTTTGCGACCGCAGGCGGCCCGAGCCAAGGTGCGCCCGCGGGAGGATTCGATTTCTCAGGGTTCGATTTCTCCGGCGGTGGAACGAGCAGCGGGTCCGGCAGCTTTCGGGATATCTTCTCAGATCTATTCGGCGGCAGTTCATCAAGAGCGCAGCCGGAGCCTCCGCGTGCCGTCCCAAAACGCGGACGCGATATCGAGATACCGCTCGCGCTGAGTTTTGATGAAGCTTTTACCGGCCTTACTACGAACATCACGGTAAACCGCTCTGAGCAATGTTCGCGTTGTCAGGGCGCCGGTGACACGGGCGGTCCCGTCGTCACTTGCCCGACGTGCAAAGGGACGGGCCAAGTCATGCGAACGGGCGGAAGGCTGCAGTTTTCGCAAGCATGCCCGGACTGTGAAGGTACCGGACGCCGCCGCGAACCTTGCTCGCTTTGCCACGGCAAGGGAACGACGCCGAAGAGCGAACAGGTGAAGGTAAAGATCCCTGCGGGCGTCGATACAGGTTCGCGAGTGCGCGTGCCGAAAAAGGGTCATGGCGGGCGGCTTGGTGCGGAACCGGGCGATCTCTTTATCGTTACGAATGTCGGGAAGCACAAATTCCTTGAACGCAAGGGCGAGAACATCTATGTCACCGTTCCGATCACGGTGCCGGAGGCAGCTCTCGGAACGCGCATCGAAGTCCCGACTGCCGAAGGCAAGGCCTCGCTGAAGATCCCGCCGGGAACTGAGTCAGGGCAAAAGTTCAGGCTGCGTGAACGCGGCTTCCCGAGCCTTCGCAACCCGAAACTTCGCGGCGATCAGTTCATCGAAGTAAAGATCACGCTCCCGAAGGTCATCTCGGAAGAGACGAAAGAGATCTTGAGACAGTTCGAGAAATCGAACCCCGAAAATCCGAGGAAGACGATCGGACTGGAGTAGGAGTCGAATGGCCAAGTTCAATAGTTTTGAAGAAATAAAGGCATGGCAAAAAGCCTACGATGTAACCCTAAGTGTCTACAGGGCAACGTCTGCCGGAAATTTTTCGAAAGATTTTGGACTTAGAGACCAAATTCGGCGGGCGTCGGTTTCCGTGATGGCAAACATTGCCGAAGGTCACGGTAGAAGGACGAACTCCGAGTTTGCGAATTTCCTTAACTTAGCGCGAGGGTCTGCGGCAGAGGTTCAATCACATCTCCATATCGCCAAGGGACTAAAGTATATTGAGGAATCGGTTTTTGAAGAGTTATACGGTTCTCTAACGGAAATATCCCGAATGACTTTGGCGTTGTCACGATATCTACGCGAGGAGCGAAGCTAAGCGATCGACATAACTCCGGCACTCCGAAACTCTGCAACTCTGCAACTCATTTTGGTATGAAGAAGCGCGTAAAGACATATACGATCAGTGCTGTGGCGGAGCAGTACGAGATACATCCGCAGACGCTCAGGCTGTACGAACGCGAGGGGCTTTTGAAGCCGTCGCGTTCGGACGGCAACACGCGCCTCTATTCTGACTCCGATCTTGAACAGCTTGAGGTCATCTTGTCTCTCACCCGCGATCTCGGCGTGAACCTTGCGGGAGTCGAGATCATTCTCAATATGCGGTCGAAGATGGACGAGATGCAGCGGGAATTTGAACGCTTTTTTGAGTATCTGCGAACGCACGCGGGTGAGTTCGTGCGGAAAGATGAAAGCGAAAAAAGCTCTAGTGCATTGATCACCGTTTCGCGTCATCGACGGACCGAGTTCCACGGATGAACCCGCCAGATCTCGAAGAACCTTCCCGCTTGGCTTTTGGTCTGAGCGGTACCAGAATGTTGCGCTTGGCTTAATTCGCGCTGATTTCTTTGATTTTGGACCTCTTTTCCGCTAGCATTACACCATCCATTTTATCCCAAAGGTTCTAGGAGATTTTGTTGAATGCATAGCAGATTTGCGGTTTACGGCCTGCTCACAGCGGCGCTCGTTTTGATGTTGTCGGTCCTTACGCTCGGTCAGGATCTTGACCACGTGGCAGTTTCAGGTGTAGTTACCGACCCGAACGGCCTCGCCGTGGTCGGTGCGACCGTTACGATCAAGGAGACAACCAACGGCAAGGAACTAACGGCCACGACCAACGATGACGGCCGCTATCAGTTCCTTGCGCTTGATCCGGGCAAGTACAAGCTGACGGCGACGGCCTCCGGTTTTGGCGTCACGGAGACGCCTGAACTCGCGATGATCGCCGGCAAACGCGTTCAGCAGGACTTCAAACTCGCTCTCGCCGGTGTTGCGGTCGAAACGACCGTGACCGCCGACCCCGAGTCTGTCCTCGACGTCGATACTTCGCGTACGGTCGTCGGCAGCACGCTGACCGAACGCGAGATCGAAGAACTTCCTAATAATTCGCGAAACCCGCTCGACCTCGTTCTCGCTGTCGGCGGAACCTCCGAAGAAGCTCTCTCGACCAGCGACCTTGCGGAAGACCGCAATTCAAATCCACGCAGTACGCCTCTTGAACAAGGTAATTTCACGATCTCCGGCGGTGCGTCGTATTCGAACAACATCACGATCGACGGCTTTGACAACAACGACGATCGTTCGGCGCGCGACCGTTTTCAGCCGTCGCTCGACGCGATCAGCGAAGTCCAGGTGATCCGCAATCAGTTCTCGGCCGAATATGGACGTGCTTCCGGTGGACGCGTGAACATGACAACACGCGGCGGAACGAACAAATACCGCGGCCGTGCATATATGACCTTCAAAGACGCACGTCTCAACGCAAACTCGTGGTACAACAACAGCCGCGGCTACGATCGCCTTCCTTTCTCGCAATACAATCCCGGTTTTACGTTTGGCGGCCCGCTGTCGATCCCGAAAGTTTATAACGGCAAGAATCGGACGTTCTTCTTTGTGTCTTACGAGTATCAGAATTTCCAGGACACGACGTTCATAGACACGTTCCTGCCCGTGATCCCGAATCCGCATTTCACGCTGCCGTCGCCGACCGGCTCCGGTCAATATTGCGATACATCCGGCTCACCGGCACCGCCGTGTCCGGCGAACGTTGGGGCCGTGCAGGGATTCAGTCTTCTGGTCCCGACGCCGAACCTCGGCCACATCGTTACCGCGCGTTTTGATCATAAGCTTACGAATAATAACGACCTGACCTTCGGCTGGCAGTTCGGGCGCAAGACGAACCGCCGCACCTCCGGAGCTTCGACGACACGCCTCGAGGATTCGCTGCAGGCAAAGAATATCAATACCGACGCGTATAACGTTCGCGATATTCACCGTTTTGGTGCCCATACGGTCAACGATTTCGGTTTCCAATGGTCAAAATATTCGCCGAACTATCAGACCGATAATCCGACAGCCCCTGTTATCCTCGTCAGCTATCGCAATCCGATCGAGAACCGCGTTCAGACGCTGATCGCGGGAAACTCGACATCGAGCAGCAACCTCTATTTTTCGGATGCGAGGAATGAAACGCGTTATCAGATCAAAGATTCGGTAACCCATATGTGGGGGCCGCACCTTTTCAAATTCGGCTTTGACGCGCAGCACGTGGACTCAAAGGTAACGGATCTTGGCGACACTACCGGAACCTTTAACTTTTCGAATGTGAACAACTACTCGAACAATGTTATGTCGCGTTATCGCCAAAATTTTGGAACGGCGTCGGACGTGAAGAATACGTATTGGGCCTTGTTCTTTAACGACGAAGTTCGGCTGCGCGATAACCTGACGATGAGCTACGGCGTTCGCTACGAGCGCGAAACTGCGGTCAAGGACAACAACAATTTCGGTCCGCGTTTTGGCCTTGCGTGGTCGCCCTTCAAAGACCGGAAGGGTGTCATTCGCTTTGGTGCCGCGCTTGTTTATAACCGCGTGCTATTGCGAACGGTCGGCGACTTTATACAGAACTCGGGAGGCAGCCTTGTTCAGTTCGATTCGAACTCGATCCCGACGACCGGCAACGCAAGGAATAACATTCTTGCGAGCATCGCGCAGGATTTCCCGGCGAGCTATTCGAGCGTCGCTTCGCTAAAGGCTGCGATCTCACGAGCGATGTGCGGCGGCAGTGCCTGCTCATCCGATCTCGGATTTTTGGTCAACGGCGGAAGTTCCGGCAATCCGCTTCGCTCGGTCGATCCAAATTTGAAGATACCCGAGAGCTATCAGTTCAATATCGGCTTCGAACGTGAGGTCGCAAAAGGCTGGGTCTTTGAAGCGAACTACACGTGGAACCGAACGGCCCGTCTCTGGCGTGAATACAACATCAACGCTCCGGTCGCTCCGGCAGGTTATGCGGACCTCGCGGCATGGCTTGTCGCTAATCCGTTCACTTTCACGAACGCGAACGGCACGACACGCAACTATGTTTTCTATCTCGGCAGCCACACGGATCCGACCGGTGTTTCGACCTCGATGTCGTCGCAGGCAACTTGCGGTACGACGGTGAACGTTACGTGCTACGTCAATCTGAATACGACCAGCACGTCGACAACGACTCCGAATACGAATGCCAGCAACGGCGTGTCGTCGAACTCGATCGGCGGCCCGGTCGGCATCGCTCTTGAAGCCGTCCGTTCACTGCGTGCAAATCCGAATTTTGATGAAATGGAACGCGTTTCGTCGATGGGTAAGTCGTTCTATCAGGGTCTCGTACTTGAGCTTCGCGGCCGCTACCGCAAACTCGGTTATGGTTTTAACGGTTCGATGCGCGTCGCCTATACGCTCTCGCGTTTGATGGACGACGGTCTCAACAATACGACAAATGCTCAGGTGAACGGTGATTTTGCCGGCGATTGGTCACGCGCGCGACAGGACCGACTCCATCGCATAACGGTCTCGGGTACGCTGCAGGCGCCCTCGTGGTTCGGCAAGCTGCGATTCTCGCCGATCTTCCGTTTCGGCACATCGGCACCGTTCGATCTTGGAACCGGCGTTGATCGCAACCTTAACGACGTAAGCACCGACCGTCCGAACTTCAACGGCAGTCTTGGCGATGTCCGCTGGCGTGAACCCGGAACGCCGTATCCGGCATCGCTTGTGTCACAGTTCTCGCTCCCGACGATCGGTTCACGCGGAGGCAATTTAGGAAGAAACGCCGGCACAGGCCCGCTTCTCTATATCTTTGACCTTTCGGTCTCACGTGAGTGGAAATTCAATGACCGCTTCCGTTTGCGGCCGGCGATCGAGTTCGGAAATATCTTCAATATGGCCGTTTTCAGCTACGGCTCGGAATATATTGACTTTGATCAGAATCCGTCAGCAACAGAGCAGGCGACATTCCTCGTCCCGAGCCGCACGTATCGAGCTCGCGATATTCGCTTGACGGTTCGATTCGATTTTTAAAAGCATAGCTGATCTTCTTTTACAGGGGCCGGATTTACCCGGCCCTTTTTTTCATTCTGTGCAAGAACAGAACCCTCCTTTGGGTGCCGCACAAAAAATAGATCATCGAAATTTTCTTGCGCGCATTGCTCTGGGTCTATGTTAGACTTGTAATGTTGAACATCTTTGTGCACCTGCCAGTTCTGTTTCTGAGAGACGCCAAATGACCCAGTACGTTGCAGACCCCGCCACACCTTTTACGGAGACCACGATCGAATCGGTTCTTCTTGACGCCGATCTTTTCGTGAAATACAGTTCGCCGGAGCGTGCGTTCGACCTGCTTCGTGACGCCATTGACCGCAGCCCGCGTTCGATCGGGCTTCGTGAAAAGATGCGTGACATCTGCGTACGGCAAAAGAATCTGAACGAGGCGGCACGCCAATGCCTCGCACTTGTGAGCCTTTATATAGGCCGCGAGGACTTTGATCTGGCGTACGACCGCCTGCAGGAGGCGAAGCTCCTCGATCCGCGGATCTCGGTCGCTCCAGGCCTCGAAGCGATACGTCGGGCACGCCGCCCGGAATTTGCCGCCGCACCGAAGACGTCGCAGGTAGTTCGCACGGATCTCACGTTTGCGGGCAATCTAGCATATGTCTCGATTTTCGATGCCGTTCAGGTCATCGAAAGCTCGAGAATGACCGGTCTTCTCGTCGTAAAGAGCGATCTCCACCTTGCAAATGTGTCGTTCAACGAAGGCCGGATCGTCGATGCCGAATGCAATGGGCATAACGGTGTTGCGGCCTTTCGGATGATCGTCGAGATCGGAAACGGCACGTTCGAATTCTCCACCTCCGACCACGAATTCCCCGTTGTCATCAATGTGCCGAACAACACGAATTTCCTTCTTGACGTCCTTACCGAACTCGACCACGAACGAGCGGAAAAGCACGGCCTGCGCGATGTTTCCGGCGAGCTTCAATAGGTTGACTTTTTCGCCCCAAAACTACAAAATATAGTGCTCACATAGCCACCAGAGCACTATAGGATGTTTAGACTTCAGCGGCTTGAAATAAGCGGTTTCAAATCATTTGCCGACTACACGGAGATAGTCTTCACGGGCAGCGGCATAACTGCCGTCGTCGGGCCGAACGGCTGCGGGAAGTCGAACGTCTCTGACGCGATCTCGTGGGTCCTGGGCGAGCAGCGCGCAAAATCGCTTCGCGGCGGCGAGATGAAGGATGTCGTCTTTGCGGGCACGCGCGACCGAAAGCCCGGCGGAATGGCGGAGGTCGTTCTGCACCTCGTCCGCGACGACTCCGTCGCAATCTCGGACGAGCCCGAACTCGAAGATATTGATGAAGCTCTGACAGGGATCGATGAGGCCGCCGTCGATATGGACCTGATCGAGGGCGTGACCGCGGAAGATGCTGTTGAAGATGCCGTCTCTGAGGAGATCGTTCCGGTTGACGGCGAAGAGCCTGCGGTCGGCGATGTCGAGACCGTCAAGGCCGCACAGGTCGGATCGGCGCAGGTCGTCGAAACACGCGTAAAGACGAAACGCCACTGGCGTCCGCGTTCTTTTGCGCTCGACTTTGCGCCGGGCGAAGCGGTCTCGGTCACGCGCCGTCTCTACCTTTCGGGCGAGAGCGAATACCTGCTGAACGGAAAGGCATGCAGGCTTCGAGATATTTCGGACCTTTTTGCGGGCACGGGACTTTCGGGTTCGCATTACGCGATCATCGAGCAGGGACGCATCGGCCAGATCCTTTCCGCAAAACCGACCGACCGCCGCAACCTGATCGAAGAGGCCGCCGGCATCTCGAAATTCCGCACACGCCAACGTGCTGCAGAAACGCGGCTTGATTCGGCAAAGTCGAACCTTTCGCGTATCACCGACATCGTGAGCGAGGTCGATACGCGTGTCAATTCGCTTCGGCGGCAGGCGGCGAAAACGCGTCGTTTCAAGATCCTGCAAGAGGAATTTCGCGTACTTTTGCGTCAGCTTTATGCGGCAGAAGGCAAGCATTTTACTGAACTTTCGGCGACGCTTGAGGCACAACACGCGCAGGCGGTCGAAGAAGAGAACGCGCTTCGTACGCAATTAACAAAGGGCGAGGAAGGTGCCCGCGAAGCGACGCAGGCCGCACGCCGGGCCGAAGAATCGCTCGCTGAACTTCGCAAGATCCACTCGGACAACGCGCTTTCACGCGACAGGGCCGAACGCGAACACGTCTATAAGAGCGAACAGGTCGTGACCCTGAACGACCGCATCGCGTCGCTTAACGGCGAGATCGAAGCGGGCACGATAAGGCTCGAATCGATCGCGGCAGACTTTGAACGTCTTGCTGCCGAAGATCGCGAACAGCTCGCCCAGCTTGAGGCCGCTGAGGGCGAACTCCGGACGGCGAACGAAGCTCATCGCAGCGTGCTCTCTGCAGTTACGCGTATCGAGGCTGAGATCGAGAGCAGCCGTGCGGAGCTGATACAGCACACATCTGCGGCCGAAAGGTTCGACGAGATCGGCAGACAGCTCGAGATCAATCTTGAAAAGGTCCGGAACCGCCTGACAGGCCTCCAGGCGGAGGCGGGCCGTGCCGATCAGAACCTTAAGGATCACGAAACGAAGGTCGCCGAACTTTCGGCGAATCTGACCGCCGAGAGGGCGAAACTCGAAAGCCTTACGAACGAGAAGAACGATCTTCTCAAGGAGACTGGCGACGCCCGCGAGCATCTGCGCGAGGCTGAATCGTCGCACCGCGGACTCGCGGACGAATTTGCGGCGAAGAAACACCGTCTCGATACGCTAAGCGAGCTTGAGGAAAAGCGTGCGGTCTATGCTCCGCAAGTGCAGAAGCTTTTCGCCGCGTCCGAAGAGATCGGCGTCGAATTCAAGGGCGTGCTTGCCGACCATTTGAAGGTGGATGAAAAGGCCGAGAAGGCGGTCGAAGCACTGTTCGGCAACTTCCTTGAGTCGATCGTTGTTTCGTCCCTCGCGGATGCAAAACGCGTTTCGAGCTGGCTTCGCGACAACAACGCGGGCCGCACGGCGTTGCTCATCAACAGCGGCGACGCTCACGCGACGGTCGATAGCCCGGCACAGAATTCGATCGAATCTTACTTGGGCGTGTCGCCCGAATTTGCCGCAGTCCTTCGTTCAGCGTTCCCGAACGAGATGTCGGCGATCTTGGTCGATGATCTGGCCGGAGCGGCATCTTTTCCGGGCTCGATGGCGGTCAGTTTCGCAGGCGACATCCTCATCGGCGGCCGTGTGCTGATCGGCGGAGGAACGCAGGAAGAAGGTGCGAACCAATCTTTGCTCGCATTCAAACGCGAACTGACGATCCTTGCCACAGAGGTCGCAGAACTTTCCTCGGGCATCGATGCGGCGATTGCTGCCGTCGATACCGCGCGCGAAGACCTCGTGCAACTCGAGGGCAAGACGGTCGATCTGCAGTCGCTGCTCATCAAGGTCGATCGCGGCATCCACGGCCTGGAGATACAACTCCACGCGGCGAAAGAAGAGATCGACCGCGCAACACGCCATAGAAAGGTCGTCGGCGAAGAGAGCGAGCAAGCCACGGCTGAGATCGCCGATCTCGAAGAACGGATCGCAGACGCTGCGGACAACCGCACGTCTGCCGAGAATGCACGCAAAGAGTCGGCTGCTTCGCTCGAGACCGTCGCCGCAACCCTCCTTGCCGAACGCTCGGCGCTTGAAGCGGCGAATCTGGTCCTGAATGAGAAGCGTACGGCCGCAGCGACGTCCGGTGAGCGTCGCCGTTCGGTAAAGGCGGCACTTGGACGGGTCGAGGCACAGCGGACGGATTTTGAATCGCGCGTTACGAATCAAAGGACGGAAGTTCTTGAAGCAGAAGAAAAGCTTCGCACGCTGCACGCTTCCATAACGGAGATCACGGATAAGATCGCTGCCGCTCCCGACGCAGTCGCCGCTGAGACCGCCGACCTGGATGCTGCGATAGACGCACTTGCGCTTGCACGCGCTGATGCCGACAGGTCGAGCGAGGATCTAGCGGAGATAAATCGGCGAACGGCCGATGCGATGAACCATCGTGCGGAGATCGAGGTGCGGCAGGCCGAGGCTGTGACGGAGCTTAAGAATGCGGGCGAAAACTGCCAACAGGAGCTGAACATCGCGCTTCCGGACCTTGTTGCTTCGACCGAGATCGCGGAGGATTTTGTCCTTGAAACGGCCCGCAGTGATGCAGAATCGCTTCGCGAACGCCTTGATGGCTTCGGCGCGTTGAATATGCTCGCTCTCGAAGAACTCGCTGAGGCAGAGGAACGCCAGATCTTTCTTACTACGCAGCGTGACGACATCGTCCAGAGTATTGCCGCGACCGAAGAAGCTCTGAAGGAGATCAAACATCGTTCGCGAGAGCGTTTTCGTCAGGCATTCGAGGCGATCAACGAGAACTTCCAGGAATTCTTCCGCGAGCTTTTCGGCGGCGGTCAGGGACAAATGACGCTGCTCGAATCGGACGATATCCTCGAGGCCGGTATCGAGGTCGTCGCACAGCCGCCGGGCAAACGCCTGCAGAACATCCTGCTGCTTTCAGGCGGTGAAAAGGCGATGACGGCCATCGCTCTCGTGATGGCGATCTTCAAGTATCGCCCGTCGCCGTTCTGCCTGCTTGACGAGGTCGATGCGCCGCTCGACGAGGCCAATGTCGGCAGATTCGTGAATAAGATCGCCGATATGGCAGAGAAGACACAGTTCATCGTCATCACGCATAATAAACGCACGATGGAGGCGGCGCGTGCCCTTTACGGCGTTACGATGCAGGAACCGGGCGTTTCGAAGATCGTCTCGGTCAAGTTCGAGTAGCCGATCCCGCGACCCGTTGCCAACCGAACCGCAGATAATGCGCATCAAACTCAATCGATGAGGCTCAAAACCGGCATTTTTCTGATACTGCTGACCATCGTCGCCGCGGCTCCCGCGTTCGGACAAAGAAAGCGATCAAGGACAAAGCGGCCCGTGAAGAAACCGCCCACGGCAGTGGTCGCGGCACCGAAATCGACGCCTGAACCCTCGGCCGATCCGCCGAAGCTAAATAGCCGTCCCGCATCTGAATCTGATAAAGAGGGTTCCGCTCACAACGCGACGGCCGCTACCCATATCTACGTATTTGAGCGTCCGGGATTTACGTATCCGCGAATTGAGATCCGGCATGATGACGCCGGCAAGGGTGTGATAATTTTCGAAAAGATCGATCTCGACGAGCCGATGGACGATCCCATCGAGTTGTCCGACGCAACCGTAAACACACTAAATGCGGCATTTACCCGGCTTGATTTCGTTAACTCGACAGAAGACTACGATGCAAAAAAGGTGAACGTCGCCACCGGAACGATCTCTATCACGCTCAAGCAGAACGGTCGTTCGCGGACCGCAACATTCCGTTGGTCGGACAATCCCGACGCAAAACTCCTGATGGACGAATACCGGCGGATCTCGAACGAAGCTATCTGGAAATTCGAGATGCAGGTCGCGCGTGAGAACCAGCCGCTCGAAACGCCGCGTTTGATGGCGCGTCTTTCATCGCTCTATGAAAGCAACGAACTGCCCGATCCGCCGCATTTGCTGCCGCTTCTTAAACAGCTTGCCAATGACGAGATCCTTCCGCTGATCGCCCGTAACGATGCAGAGCGGGTTGCCAAAGCGATCGAAAAGGCCGAGGCAAAACGGATCAAAAAAGAAGAGAAAGGAAAGAACTAGCAGTCGCAGCTAAAACTCGATCCATTCGGTCGGCGTCTGCGGCTGCGAGACGCTGATCTTTGTCTCAACGCGAAAGAGAGGTGCACGCATCGCGAGCGCCGTCTCGGCGGAAAGACGCGCCAAGTGGGGTTCGTTCGCACGCTGCGAAAGATGTGCAAGCACGATGTTGCGTGCTCGGCCGTCAAAATCGCGATTAAGCCACTCGGCAAGATCGTCGTTAGAGAGATGGCCCGTCCGGGACATGATCCGCTGCTTCAGATCCCAGGAATAAACATGGCAGGTACGCAGCATATCGCGATCGTGATTTGATTCGACGACGATCGCGTCGCAATCGCGAAGCTTCTCTCGGATCAGGTCATTGATATGGCCGAAGTCCATCAAGGTCGCGACCTTAACGCCGTCACAAACGGCCGAAAATCCAAAATTATCTACCGCATCATGAGGAACGCTGAATGGTTCGAAATCAATGTCGCCGATACGGAAAAATCGGTTCGAATTGATCTCTACAGTACGGCCCTCGAGTGCGTTCTTGCGCTTTGAACCTTCGCTTTCACCATTTTCGCGGCCCGCACGCGTTCGGTAATACGACTCTTCGGTTTCCCCGGAAATATAGACGGGACACTTGATCGAACGGAGCAGAACACGCAGTCCTGCGACGTGGTCGCTGTGTTCGTGGGTTACGAGAACGGCATCGATGTCTTCAGCCGCAACGCCCATCTCGTTCATACGTCGAACGATCTCGCGGGCGCTCATCCCTGCATCGACGAGCACACGTGTCTTGCCGCTTGATATGAGCACCGCATTTCCGGTCGAGCCGCTGCCGAGAACCGTGAATTTCATTCTTCCGTCTTTTGGTATCTGCCTCTAAGAGCCTTCGCGACCGCACGCGTTGTTATGCTGTGGGGAACGTGCCGCCCAAGAAGAGCTCCGATGAGGTTCGTCATTCCCGAGACAGCGACCGTCTTGCCGGCCTTGAGGGCCTTCAGGGCGGTTTCGACCACCTGTTCGCTTGTCTGCTGGCCTTTCACTTTGATCGGCCGTTCGATCTCAGAAGCTGCAAAGAAGTTCGTCTCTGTCGAACCCGGACAAAGCGTGAGCACGCGTATGCCGAAGCTGCGATTCTCCTCGGCGATCGCTTCCGAAAACGACGAAACGAAGGCTTTTGTCGCCGCATAGGTCGCCATAAAAGGGATCGGCTGAAATGCGGCTGCGCTCGAAACGTTAATTATCGTGCCGTGTTTTCTTTCGCGCATCGGGCCGAGATACTTGTGTGTTAGAGCGACAAGCGAGCGTATGTTCAGATCGATCATCGCTAGCTCGCGGCCTTCATCAAGCGTCGCAAAATCGCCTGCTGACCCAATGCCCGCATTGTTAATTAGCCAATCGACCTCAAAATCGTGCCGCTCGGTCTCAAGAAGGATCTTGCTTGCTGCTTCCTCGTCGGCAAGATCGGCGACGATGTAGTGTGCCATTATCTTGTGCTTGAGCATCAATTCGTCGCAAAGTTCGTGAAGATTTTGCTCACGGCGTGCGACAAGCACGAGATCGTGGCCGTCGGAAGCCAATTGCCGAGCAAAAGCCTCACCTATCCCACTCGAAGCCCCTGTTATGAGAGTTACTTTCATCTGACGTACGCGGCCACGAATAATAGATCGAGCCCGCCAAGGCGGCAAGGATCACGATCGTTCCAAAAAAGCGAATGACGCCGGCGACCTTATCAGTCGAATTTAACAGACCGAGCGTGTCAAGCAAATAGTTCCAATCGTGAAAGCTACCTTCGCTGCCTGTCAGCCCGCTTGTCAGCACTAACTGCATCTTGACGGCGTCTCCGGCATAGACCCACACGTTCAATAGGCTCTGCCCTACCCAAAAGAGCACCATCGACGCTGAGTAAAGGCTGCCCTGATAAGCAAAATAGCCGACGAATATCCCGGGAAGGATCACTTGAAAGAGCGAACCGCCCGCGATACCCATAAACTCGCCGAGGATGCGAAAGATCAAATGCCCTGTTTCGTGGATCGGCAGATCGACGATGTCCAGTAGGCTTCCCTGGATCGGATCGTACGCGATCGAAAGGAAATAGAGCCCGGCAAGGCCCGCGAAAATGAGTTTTGGATAACTCGGCTTCATTGAATTCTAAGGCTCGTTATCAAGTCCGCGCTTCAGGTCGCGAAATCTTTCACGCGAGACCGCATAGAAGACCGCCTCTTGGCCATAATGTTCCTCGGTCCGTTCGTACTGCATTCCGCATTTTTCCATTATCCGCCGCGAACCTTTGTTGTCCGGATGAGCGACGGCGACGATGCGTTCGAGGCCATGATGCTCAAACCCATGGTCGAGCCATGCGAACGCACATTCAAAGCCGATGCCCTGGCCCCAATATTTTTCAATGATCGAATACCCGACCTCGACCTCGCCCGTGTCCTCGAGCGGTTGAATTCCAGCTGTGCCGATCATCTCGCCGGTCTCTTTCAACATCATGCCGCAGACACCGAAATCGAACTTGTGCCAGCACTCGATGTAGAACGCCATTCGCTTGCGAAGAGCTTCAGGATTCTGCCATCGTGAGCCGCCCATATATCTTGAGACGGCCTCGGCCGTTCGCATCTCGATCAGCCAAGGAAGATCATCCATCGTGAATGGACGCATCAGGAGCCGCGGTGTTTCGAGTATGGTCGTCATAGCATCTCGTACTGTCCAAGGGTCAGGGAGCTAGCCGAGAGATCTGCCAATTTCCCCGGCCATCCGGCGAGTAAACGATCCGGTCGTGAAGGCGGCTCTTGCGGCCCTGCCAAAATTCAAAGCGATCGGGCATCATTGTCAGGCCGCCCCAAAAATCGGGCAGCGGCACGTTTTCGCCGAATTCCTCTTTATAGAACTCGACACGTTCTTCGAGCGCTTTGCGTGAGGCGATCTCGGAGCTTTGGTCCGACGCCCAAGCGCCGATGCGGCTCTCTATCGGACGCGAGAGAAAATACTCTTCAGACAGTTCACGCGGTGCTTTCTCTACGCGTCCCGAGATCGAGACCTGACGTTCGAGGTCGGGCCAAAAGAAATGGAACTCTGCAAAAGGATGGCGATCGAGGTCGCGGCCTTTCCTGCTTCCGTAATTCGTAAAGAAAGTGAATCCTTTTGCGTCGAAATATTTGAGCAGTACGACGCGAGCAGAAGGCCGTCCGTCATCCCCGACGGTCGAAACGGTCATTGCGTTAGCGTCCTTAATTCCGGCATTCATCGCCGCGTCGAGCCAAAGACGAAACTGTTCGACCGGATCCGCATTGACATCCGTTTCGCTCAGGCCGTCGCGGTCAAAATCATGACGAAGGGCAGCAAGCTCAGTGTTGTCGATCATTTAAAGAGGATTCACGATAAACCCGTCGCGAAGTTTCGGTTCAAACCATGTGGACTTTGGCGGCATGATCTCGTCCGCATCGGAAACGGCCAATAGGTCATCCATTGTCGTCGCAAAGAGCGAAAATGCGACCGCGGCCTCGCCGCTGTCAACCAACCTCTCAAGCTCCTTGATGCCTCGTTGGCCTCCGACGAATTGGATCCGCTTATCAGTTCGTGGATCATTTATGCCAAGGATCGGAGCGAGTATCTCATTCTGAAGGATGCTCACGTCGAGCCGGTCGACCGGATCGTTCGGTTCCGCGGCACCGCTCCTACGTGTAAGCTTATACCATTTTCCGCCGGTGTACATCGCGATCCCGCCGTGCCGAGCGGGTGTTGTTTCCGTTGTTTCTTGAACGTCAAAATTCTCGGCCAGCTTTGCGATAAGTTCGGATCCCGTTAGGCCGTTAAGATCTTCGACGGCGCGATTGTACGCAAGTATCGTTAGGTCCTCGGCCGGAAAAAGACCGGCCAGAACGTGATCGAACTGCCCATCTTTTGCGTTCGGATCTTCGGCCCGCAGGATATCACGCGCTTTCAGCGCGCTTTCAAGTCTGTGATGGCCGTCGGCGATGTAGATCGTCGGCACCTCCTCGAAGGCCTTGATCCAGTCATCAGTGTTTGTGCATTTCCAGATCGTGTGCGTAACGCCGGTATCACATCCGAGGTCATAGATCGGTTGCGACAGGATCGCCTCTCGCAGCAATTCCCCGATCTTTGCGGTGCCGCGGAAAGCGAGAAATATCAAACCCGTCTGGGCACCCAGATGAACAATGTGTTGTGTGCGGTCAGCGACCTTATCCGGCTGTGTCTTCTCATGCCGCTTGATCTTCCCCGCTTCGTATTCGTCGAGCGAGCAGCCCGCGATAACGCCGCTCTGAGAACGGCCGTTGCCCGAAAGACGATAGACATAGAATGCGGGTTCGGGGTCGCGGATCAATATACCGTCGCGTATCAAGCGATCGAGATTATCTTTTGCACGGCCTAGGATCTCGTCGCGGGTCGGCTCTGCATCGTCGGGAAAGTCATTCTCCGACCGCGTTACCCGCAAAAAACTGTTCGGGTTCACGGTTATGATCTCGTGAACCTCCGCGCCGTAAAAGACGTCGAAGGGCAGGCACGTAACCTCGCCTTCGCGTCCCGCTGCGGGCCTGTATGGTGTTAAGGGTTTGATCTCTGACACAAAGAATTTCTTAAAGAAGTTTTTTTACGGATGCACGTTCGAGTTGCTCAGCTGATCAAAGATCTTGTCCTGATCGTCAACATCCTTGATGATGTCCTGAGCACTCGCGGCTATGTCGAGCTTCCAGACGCCGTCTTCACGAACGAAATGGATCGTTTCCCAAGAGCCGAACGAATCTTGCAATTCGATCGTTGCCTTGTCGCCGTCGATCTTTTCGTTGCGATACTTTACGGTCGTTTGGCCGTCTGCCACCAGCGAACCGCGTTTGATGATCTCGTCAACGGTCGTATTTTGCGCTTTTGCCTCCTGCTCGTGCATTTTGATGGTCGCGGCAGAAAGCAGTATTTTTGCTGAGGTATAATCTTTCTTCTTAAGAGCTTTGACGTAGGTCTCAAAGGTCTCAACGGGCGAAGCGGCCGGCTTTGACGAGCCGCACGCAAGCAGCATTACGGGCAAAATCGCCGCAAACAGGATCTTAATAGCAAATGTAAAACGTTTTGAAGCCATTTTAGAAGGTCAAAACTCAAGATTATACCGAAAATATGGGAGAGTCGCATTCGCAATGGAAAGACGTGTACTGAAAGAAGATGAGCTGGCTGCTGAGCTTGGCTCTCTGACCGGCTGGTCGGTCGATGGAAAGGAGCTCGTCAGGCACTATAAGTTCGACAATTTCACCGCTGCCTTGGCCTTCGTAAATAAGGTCGCCGAGATCGCCGAGACCGCCGATCACCATCCGGACATCAAGTTCGGTTGGGGTTTTGCCGAAATTCGCCTTACAACGCACGACCGAGGCGGCATAACCGACGTGGATATTGCAGCCGCAAAGGCGATCGACGAGCTTTAATCTACTTTACCTCGCACGGCCGTGCTATCTCGTGCTCGATCGTGAAGGTCGAGGCACCGTATGATCTCAGCATCGGGTCATAAGGTTGGGTGATCTCAGCCGTACCGAAGTAACAACCGCCGTCGCGGTCGTAGATAAAAACGGCATTCATCTTCCGCTTTTCCATCACGCGCATCGGCTGATCGCTGAATTCGAGCCAATCATCCGCCGCAAAATAGAGCCGGCTTGGAACGATGCCCGAATCACGAAGCGTAGCGGTCAGGCGGGCCCGAATTCCGGCATCATCGAACGTTCCCTCTTTCGGGAGCAGGTCTGCCGCATTGCCCCGGATAACGTCCTTTTTATATTCGCCGAACATCTTCTCGTACAGCGGATTGCCTTTCGAGCGGTCGGTCACGATCGTGATCCGCGCAAGGTCGTCGGTCGAAGAGCGCGGAAATCCGAACATACTTGTGAGGCTGAGATTATTGGCGGCGATCTTCTTTTCGGGATCGGCAACGCTGCGCAGAAAGATCGGCAGTGAATTGTTCCTTCCCCAGACACCGCTCGTGAGCGCGACCTTGATCTCTTTCTTTGTCAGCTCGGGCTCTGTGAATGAGAGAATGTAGTGCATTGCCGTGCCCATGATGCCGGGCTTTCCGATCTCCAGGGCGAGCAGATATCGGTCGCCTCCTTCACCATGCGTGCGGAAAACATATTTGCCCAATTCATCCTTGAAACGAATATAGAGCCAGAGCGGATCGCCGTCCGCTGCAGTCTTAACAGCGATCGGCTGTGCTTGGGCGAATGAGGCAACATCCTTCTTCGCAAGCACCATCGTTACGTCAACGTTGGTCTTCGGGCGAAAAACGGGTTTCTGCGGAGCGTTGGGGTCTTGCGAAGTTTGCTGCATCCGCTCGCGGGCTCGTTGCGCCTGTGGAAACTGGGCATTGACCGCAGGCACATAACCTGCCGCAAAAACACTCGCAAGGAAGATGGTTCTTACAAAGAAACTCATACGGGACAAGTGATTATGATGCCGAGTCCGCCCGGCGCGCTGGCTGCAAAATCAAGCATCGCTGCTAAATTCTATCAACAATGCTGTTCAGCGTCGCCGAAGGCCGCATAGCCGCGTAAGCTTTCGCCGGATCCGTATGGTAATAACCGCCGACATCCTGGGGCGTTCCTTGAGCAGCAATAAGTTCTTCGCTGATCTTCGCTTCGTTCTCTTTCATTGCCTTGGCAACCGGGGCGAAGATCTCCGTGATCGCAGCGTCCGACGTTTGGAACGCGAGGCTTTCCGCCCAATACATCGCTAAATAGAAATGAGAGCCGCGGTTGTCGATCCCGCCGACCTTCCTTGCCGGTGACTTATCGTTCGCAAGGAACTTTGCATTTGCTTCGTCCAGCGCATCGGCAAGTATCTGGGCCTTCGGATTGTTCTGAGTTTGTGCCAGATGCTCAAAGCTCGCCTGCAACGCTAAGAACTCGCCTAGCGAATCCCAGCGCAAATAGCCTTCGTGCAGGAACTGTTCAATGTGTTTCGGTGCGCTGCCGCCCGCACCGGTCTCGAACAGGCCGCCGCCGTTCATGAGCGGAACGATCGAGAGCATTTTGGCGGACGTGCCGAGCTCAAGGATCGGGAAAAGGTCGGTCAGATAATCGCGCAGAACATTGCCCGAAACCGAGATGGTGTCCTCGCCCTCGCGTGCGCGTTTCAGGGTCTCGGCCATCGCGTCTTTCACATCCATTATTCTGATGTCGAGCCCGGTAAGATCGTGGTCTTTCAGGTACGTTTCGACCTTGGAGATGATCTGCCGATCGTGAGCTCGCCCACTATCCAGCCAGAAAATGGCCGGCGTGTTCGAAAGCCTTGCGCGATTGACCGCGAGCTTTACCCAATCCCGGATCGGCGCGTCCTTGGTCTGGCACATTCGGAAAATGTCGCCGTCACTTACCTGCTGCTCGAGGAGGACGTTTCCTTTTTCGTCCTCGACCTTGACCGTTCCTTCGCCGGATATCTGGAATGTCTTGTCATGCGAGCCGTATTCTTCCGCCTTTTGGGCCATCAACCCGACATTCGGAACAGAACCGAAAGTTCGCGGATCGATCGCTCCGTTCTGCTTCATATCCTGAATGATCGAATCGTAGAAGCCCGCATATGTGCGGTCGGGAATGATGCAGACCGTGTCCTCTTCGGCCCCGTCCTTGTTCCACATCTTTCCGCCGCCGCGGACAAGTGCAGCCATCGACGCATCTACGATGACGTCGGAAGATACATGAAAATTCGTGATGCCCTTGTCGGAATTCACCATTGCGATCCGCGGCCCGTTCTCGATCGTTTCGGCGATGTCTGCCTTTATTTCCACTTCTTTCGGGTGGCCCGCGATCTTTTCGAAAAGCGTCGCAAGCCCGAAGTTCGGGTTAATATCGAGTTGGCTGAACGTATCGGCATACTTCTCGAAAACATCATTGAAATAAGTCTCGACGATCGCTCCGAAAATGATCGGATCAGAGACCTTCATCATCGTGGCTTTCAGATGTGCCGAAAGCAGGACGTCCTTGTCTCTTGCTTCGTTTATCGCCTGTTCGACGAAGGCCTTAAGAGAATCGAGATGCATCACTGACGAATCGATGATCTCGCCGGCGAGCAGAGCCGAATGATCCTTCAAGACCTTTTTCGAGCCGTCATCCCCATAGAAAACGATCTGGAATGTGCCGTCAGATGCCGCGGCCGTCGATGTCTCGGTGCCGTAAAAATCTCCGTCGCTCATATGCGTGACCGACGTTTTGGAATCGTGCGCCCATATGCCCATACGGTGCGGGTTCGCCTTTGCGTATTCCTTCACGGCCTTCGGTGCGCGCCGGTCGGAATTACCTTCCCGCAAGACCGGATTGACGGCACTTCCGAGAACCTTCGCATACCTTTTGTTGATCGCCTTTTCTTCGTCCGTTCTAGGTTCGGCCGGGTAATTCGGCACGGCGAAACCCTGCTGTTGCAATTCGGCGATCGCCGCCTCAAGTTGGGGAACCGAAGCCGATACGTTGGGGAGCTTGATGATGTTGGCATCGGGCCTTTTCGCCAACTCGCCGAGGGCGGCCAGCGCATCGGCGGTCTTCTGCCCTTCTTCCAGATCGTCCGAAAAGGCCGCTAAAATTCTGCCCGCAAGCGAGATATCCGGCACTTCGATCTCGATGTCGGCAGCTTTTGTAAAGGCTTGTATGATCGGTAAAAAAGAATGCGTCGCCAACATCGGCGCTTCGTCCGTCAAGGTGTAATAGATCTTTGATTTCTCTGTCATTTCCAACCGCTCGCGACAATTTTGTAGAAGATCGCGTCGAGGTCTGCAAAAGCCTCGACATCGAGTATTCAACGCTATTTTAGGTCGCAACGAGTCAAAAGGTAAATTTAGCAGAGTCGAAAACTTACGGACCGGGGCATCCGACACGATAAATTCTGCTAATCTGGTGAAATGGATCATATGATCGGATGGCTGATGCGGAGTTCGCGGCAGAATCTCCGCAGTCTAGCCGCGACCGAAACCGAGGAGGGGAGAAGAAATGAAAAAGTTCGCATCGTTGTTTGTCTTTGTATTTCTCATTGTTTGCGTTCCGAACGCACCGGCCCAGAAACTCACGGTTCTTTACACGAATGACCTCCATTCGCACTTAGAACCCCTGATCGTTCCGTGGGTGAGTACGACGCGAAAGGTCGGCGGTTTTGCGAATATAGCGACACTCGTAAAGCAGGAAAAGGCGGCGAACCCGAACACAGTTTACTTTGACGCGGGCGACTTTTTTGCCGGGCCGTATATGAGTTCGCTCACTAAAGGCGAGGCGATCATCGACGCGGCGAATTATCTCGGGCTTGATGCCGCGTGCGTCGGTAATCACGAATACGATTACGGCTGGGAGAATGCGTACAAGCAGTTCCAGCTTGCAAAATTCCCGCTTCTGAACGGCAACATCGTCGTCAAAGGCACGAATAAGCTCCATTGGCCGCACCCATACATCATCAAGGAAGTGAACGGCATTCGGCTCGGTATCATCGGCCTGCACGAGAAGTTCGCGTTCGAAGATACGGTCGCGCCCGTAATGGTAAAGGGCGTCGAGGTCCGCGATGAGAAAGTATATTTGCGGAAGTACATCAAAGAGCTGCAGCCGAAGACCGACCTCATCATTCTGCTTATTCACATCGGGATTCCCGGCACGCAATCGACCGGCGGCGAGGCGGACGTTATCCGCAACCATCAGCACGACATCGATCTTGCGAAAGCCGTTCCCGGCGTCGATCTGATGATCACAGGCCATCCGCACAGCGGCACGCCGAAGCCGATCGTCGCGAACGGCACGATCATCGTCTCGACCGATGCATACACGATCGAACTCGGCAAACTCGAGATCACCTACGACAAGAAACTAGACAAGATCGTCGATTACAAGAACCACTACAACTATCTGTACGATGACGAGGTCGAGGACGACCCGGCGATGGTCGCCGTCATCAATAAGTGGAAGAACAAGCTGAAGGCCATCACGGACGAGAAAGTGACGACCGTCACGGGGCCTATCACGCGTTCGTATGGCGAAAGTTCTCCGATGGGGAATATGACTGCGGACGCTATGCTCGCCGCATATCCCGAATACGACTTCGCCGTGACCAACAGCGGCGGATTGCGCGAGGATATCGATCCCGGCGATGTCACCGTCGGCAAGCTGATCTCGGTATTTCCTTTCCCGAACACGATCGTCCAGCTCGAAATAAAAGGCCGCTACCTTCGAGAAGCCTTTGAGCACGGTGCGGGTTTGACCAACGGCATTCTACAGGTATCAAAAGGCGTCGAGATCGCATATTCTGATAACAAACCGGTCGGCCGACGGATAGTGGATTGCACGATCAAAGGCGAACCGATCGACGACAATAAGACGTATAAAGTGTTGACATCCAACTACTTAGCGGATGGCGGCGATGGTTTTTTTGCATTTGGCAAAGCGGACTCATATAAGGCCACCGGCGTCGATATACTCGATGCTATGGTCAAGTATCTAAAGACATTCAAGACCTACACGCCGAATGTCGAGGAGCGCGTGGTCAAGGTCCGAACGATGATGCCGCAGTGAACAGCCTCAGTGAAAAAGTGCCGAATACTGAACTAGAGGAAGTTTGTCCAAAAGGCGTGGACAAATGTCCGCATACGCGGTATTGTTGTAACTGATGACGATCGAGGAGAAATTGAACAAAGAGATCGCGGTCATCTTCGCGGGACGCGATTCTAAGACGCAGAGACGCAAGGCGCCGACATATCACGAATTCCTCTCGGACAAGATGATGATGATCTCCGTTATCCGGGCCGGGGTTCCGTATTCGCTGTTTGCTTTGATAAAAGGCGTAACGCCGCTCAAAGACAGCGACTGGGCGATGCTGCTCGATGTTTCGGCAAAATCCTTGAGCCGTTACAAAACCTCATTGAAGCCTTTCAAGCCATTGCAGTCGGAAAAGATAATCGAGATGGCCGAGGTTACCAAAGCCGGCGTCGAAACTTTTGGCTCGGTAGAAAAATTTCGTCTATGGCTAGATACGTCGAACTTTGCTTTGGGCAGTGTGAAGCCATTTGACCTGCTTAGGGATTCTTACGGAAAGGAAATGGTCCTTGCTGAACTCGTGCGCATCGACCATGGTATTTTCGCCTGATGGAGGCGTTTCGGCTTGTTCGTAAGAAATATGCGATGCCGTTGTCCGGCAAAGGTGCGGCGCTCAAAGGCGGTCGTTGGAATTTTGCAGGCTCTGAACTTTTGTACCTTGCCTCTAACCGATCCCTGGCGATGGCCGAGGTGGCAGTTCACCTAACGCTTGCTACGATCCCGACGGATCTCGTCATGATGACGATCTCGATCCCGGGGAATGTCTCCATTGAGGTGATCAATGCCTCGGAACTGCCGACGGGCTGGAACTCATTTCCATACGTCGAGGCGACTCGCGCGATCGGCGATGCTTTCCTTCTGAATGGCCGAGCGTGTATTCTCAAAGTTCCATCTGCAGTTACGAAAGGTGACTATAACCTTTTAGCGAACCCGCATCACAACGAGTTCAAGGGGCTTAAGGTTTTGAGTATGGAAGCCTTTCCTTTTGATGGACGTATTTTTAAGTAAAAAGGTTTTTTCGCAGTATGGCAAAAAAGGTCAAAAACCCGCACGTCTCGATCATAATGGGCAGCAAGAGCGACTGGCCGACGATGGAGCAGGCTGCGCTTGTGCTCGAGGAATTCGGCGTGCCGTTCGAGAGCAAGATAGTTTCGGCTCATCGCACGCCCGACCTGCTTTTCGAGTTCGCAAAGTCGGCGGAATCACGCGGCATCGAGGTTATCATCGCGGGTGCGGGCGGAGCGGCACATTTGCCGGGAATGTGTGCCTCGCAGACGGTGCTGCCGGTGCTTGGCGTGCCTGTCGAATCAAAAGCGTTGAAGGGAATGGATTCGCTCCTCTCGATCGTGCAGATGCCCGCAGGGGTTCCTGTCGGCACGCTCGCTATCGGGCAGTCGGGCGCAAAGAATGCCGCGCTGCTCGCCGTCGCCATCCTCGCGAACTCACGCCCTGAGCTTCGCAAAAAACTTCATAAATTCCGGTCGAGACAAACTAAGACCGTACTAAAAACAGATCTCAACTAGCGGCATTAGACCCGAAGTCGTTACGTCTGCTGCGTCGAAACGACTACGGCGAATTGTGTAGCTTTGCTCGGCCTTTCAGGCGATTGGAAAACCGCAGGAGAAGGCCTTGACAAGTGTGATACACTCATAGATAGGCATCGAAACAGATGTTGTGATTTGCTCTTTGAATTTGTTTTTATTTTTCTTTCCAAATTGCCGCTAACTGATGACATCACTAGACTTATTTGTCCCACAAGGGGCGTGGGACAACGTGGGACAACGTGGGACACTAATATGCGTCCATTTTTGTTTAGATTGGCTCCTTATGCGGTTCTCAACCAGAAATGCGTAGGATTCACCGAGAATATGCCATCTGCATAGCTAAAATTTCAGCTTAATGGCGCCTGTGCTAATCTAGGGGTTCTTTTCGACGTGACAAATGTGATCCTTCCAAATTCGACGATCGGCATCTTCGGGAGCGGACAGCTCGGACGGATGACGGCGATCGAGGCCCGCAAGATGGGCTATCGTGTGCACACGTTCTCGCCGGGACGCGACACGCCAACGGGACAGGTCGCGGATGTCGAAACTGCGGCTCCGTACGACGATCTTTTCGAGGTGCGCACGTTCGCTCAAAGCGTGGACGTCGTCACTTTCGAGTTCGAGAACGTCCCGTCGGCGACGATCGAAGCCGCGGCCGAGTTCGTGCCCGTTCATCCGCGTGGCGAGATCCTTCATACGACGCAGAACCGCCTTCGGGAAAAGACGTTCCTTTCCTCGAACGGATTCCCGATCGCGGGATTTCGGTGCGTCCGCACGATCGAAGATCTTTTCAAGGGCGTCGAGGAACTTGGCCTGCCTGCGGTACTTAAGACGGCGGGTTTCGGCTATGACGGCAAAGGCCAGGCGAAGATCGACGCCCACAGCGAGATCGAGGCCGCATTTGATGCCTTGAACGGGCAGGAAGCTGTACTCGAGCAGTTCGTCGCATTTGAGAAGGAAGTTTCCGTCGTTTGTGCCCGTGGGCAAGAAGGTGAATTCGCTCACTACGGCGTCATCGAGAACGATCACGCAGATCACATTCTTGATGTTTCCTTCGCTCCGGCCGATATTACCGCCGCGACAGCGAAGCAAGCTGTCGAGATCGCCGGCTCGATCGGCGAGGCTTTCGACTATGTCGGCACGTTCTGCGTGGAATTTTTCCTCGAAAGCAGCGGCGAACTGCGCGTGAACGAGATCGCACCGAGGCCGCACAATTCGGGGCATCTTACGTTCGATGCCTGTGTAGCGTCGCAATTCGAGCAGCAAGTGCGGGCGGTCTGCGGCCTGCCGCTCGGTTCGACCGAATATTATCGGCCTGCGGCGATGGCAAACCTGCTCGGCGAAGTTTGGGCGAACGGCGAGCCGAATTGGCAGGCGGCCCTGAAAGATCCGGCCGTCAAACTTCACCTTTATGGAAAAAGCGATCCGCGTCCGGGCCGGAAAATGGGACACCTGACTGCCGTCGCGGACTCACCCCGGAGAGCCGTCGAGATCGTACGGGCCGCCCGCGAACGTCTGTTGGATTCCTAGAAATCTCACCTTTGCTTTTGGAGTTTTCCTACACGAAAAGGCTAGACTGTCCTGTTATGGCTGAAACGCTATTTGTTTCGCAAACGGCCGACCGCGCCGCCGCATACAGCGAGATCGCGCCTCAGATCGCAGCGTTGATCAATAGTGAACGCGATGTTACGGCGAATTTGGCCAATATCGCAGCGGCGATCAAGCAGACTTTCGGCTTCTTTTGGGTCGGATTCTACATCGCGAAGGGCGGCGAGCTTGTTGTTGGGCCGTTTCAGGGGCCGATCGCGTGTTCGCGCATCGCGTTTGGAAAAGGCGTTTGCGGCACGGCTTTTTCAACCGGTGAAACGCAGATAGTTCCGGATGTCGATAAATTTCCGGGCCACATCGCCTGCGCGAGCGAGTCGCGATCGGAGATCGTGGTACCGATCTTCTCATCGAGGGATGAAGTTTGGGGCGTGTTGGACGTTGATAGCGATAGGCTTGACGACTTTGATGAGACCGATGCCGTCGGCCTGCGGTCGATCGTGAGGATTTTAGAGAAAAAACTTTCGGAGGAACCTGTTTGACACCTGTAGAACATCCATATTGGGTTTGGGGTCTCTTTTTCGGCATCGTCTTTGTCGCACTTTTCGTCGATATCGTCATCGTCAATAGAAAGCCGCATGCACCGACGAAAAAAGAGACCGTTGTTTGGAGCATTATTTGGGTCTCGCTCGCCCTTGCTTTCAACGCGTTCATCTACTGGCAGGTCGGGAATCATACCGGTGATTGGACCCTCGCGTTCACACAGGCAAAGCTCTTTCTCACAGGCTATCTGATCGAATTATCTCTATCGGTCGATAATCTTTTTGTATTCCTGCTTATATTCACTTTCTTCAAGGTGCCGAAGAAGTTTCAGCATCGCGTGCTTTTTTGGGGCATCATGGGCGCGCTCGTGCTCAGAATGATGATGATCTTCGCCGGCGCCGAACTCGTTGAGCGTTTTCATTGGATCATTTACATTTTTGGCGTCTTTCTCGTCTATACCGGCATCAGTATGTTCAAGACGTCGGATGATAATTTCGAACCGCACGAAAGTGCGATCGTAAAATTTGCGACGAAATACATCCGCATCTCGAAGCATTACGACGGCGATAAATTCTTCGTCATCCAAGATGGGGCCCGAGTTGGGACGCTGCTTCTCCTGGTGCTCATAACTGTTGAGTTTACAGACCTTGTCTTTGCTGTGGATTCGATCCCAGCGATCTTCGGTATTACGACCGACAAATTTCTTGTATATACGTCGAACATTTTTGCGATACTAGGATTGAGGACGTTCTACTTCCTGCTTGCTGGACTTGCGGAGCGCTTTCACCTGTTAAAGTACGGCCTTGCGGTCGTTCTGACCTTTATCGGCATAAAGATGCTCTTGCCACTTTTTGCCCAAGGGCTGATAATGTTCTACGGCGCCGACGGCGGTCCGGAACCCCTGCGTAATTTCGTCGCGGGCAAATATGACAGCCAGGTCGTCGATATCTCACTCATTGTCGTGATCGCAACGATAGCGGCGTCCGTTGTCCTTTCATTGATCTTCCCGCCTCGCCACGGCAGTAAACCGGCAGATGGAGAATAACAAGTACCGAAAATTCTACGTCGAATGGTGGAACATAAGGCGGAGCACCATCTACGGCGCAACGGCGGTAATCTTGCTCGCCGCGACGCTGGTCTTTGGCGGCTGGTGGGCATCGAAGAATAATTGGTTCGCGGCCGGAGAGGCCGAGACCTATCCGATGGATTCGGCAAAGATCATTTCGTTTGAAGGCGAGGTCCGCATTACCCGTGCTGCGACGCGGGAAACGATCCTCGTTACCAAACAAACATATGTCGCGGCCGGCGATACCGTTCAAACACAGGCAGACGGACGCGCGATCATTCAAATGATCGACGGCTCTGTTTATTCCGTTCGCCCGAACAGTACAGTGGTCGTTCGAGATACAACCTCTCTTTTTGGCGGCAAGAATGTTCGTGTTCGTCTTAACGATGGACAATTGAACGTCCGCACGGACGAACAACCCGATAACGTAAAGAATATCGTCGAAGTCGCTGAATCGGAGAACCAACTTGGTCCGCAGACGGATGCGAGTTTTGATACGGACGGCGAGAACGGCGGTGAGATCCGCGTGAGTCGCGGTGGAGTTGAAACCACCCTCGGAGGCGAAAAATCCAAGATCGGGCCCGATCAATACGCGGCTGTCAATAACGGCCAGCTTTCCGCACGTGAAAAGATACTTGCACCGCCTGTACCTGTGGCGCCCGGGAATTCGTCCCAGCTTATAGATGCGGGCGGCGGCGTGAGTGTTGGATTTAACTGGCAGCCGCCTGACCAGCCGATCCAAAGCTACTATCTGCAGGTTGCAAAATCCCCTTGGTTCTCGCCGGATGCGATCCTCGTCGATCGTACCGGTTTGGGCTCGAATGACTTTCATCTAACAGGCTTGACCCCGGGAACATATTACTGGCGGGTTCGAGCGTTATCGCGTTCGGGACAAACTACAAATTGGAACGACGCATGGAAGTTTACGGTCGTAAGACGCGAGAGCAACATTCGCATCGAACTTACCGATCTTAAGGTCGAGAGCGTTGGCGGCGGTATCTTTATAATCACCGGCAAGACCCAGCCCGGAATGGCCGTGCGCTCGCAGGGACGCGACACGTTCGCGGTTTCGGACGGCAGCTTTAGGCTGCAGGTTTCGTCGCAGTCGGCCGAAACATCTATCGAGATCGGCGATGACCGGGGCAATCGTGCGGGCTTTGTCGTTTCGCTCCGGACCGGCCGCCTTCTGAAGCGTTACTAGACGAATGGCCGAGCATGGACAAACGCACGATCACGGGCATTCGACCCGATCTGCCTCAAGCATACGCAAACTAAAGATCGCCTTGGCACTCACCTTCGGGTATATGGTTGCGGAGGCGGTCGGCGGTTGGCTTTCGAACTCGCTCGCGCTGATGGCCGACTCCGTTCATATGCTGACGGACGTTGCCGCACTCAGCCTGACCCTTGCAAGCTTTTGGTTCGCGACGCGCCCCGCAACCGCTGCAAAGACCTTTGGTTTTTATCGAGCCGAGATCCTGGCGGCCTTTGTTAATGGCGTTGCTCTTGTTGTGCTCTCGATCTGGGTCGTTTACGAGGCTGTGTTGCGTTGGCTTGCACCGCCCGAAATTCACGGAAGCAGCTTGACGATCGTGGCCGCAGGCGGCCTCGTTGTAAACATCATCGTCCTAAAGATGCTCCACGGCGGCCACGAACACGACCTAAATATGCGCGGTGCGTGGCTGCATGTTGCGGGCGACCTTCTTGGCTCGCTTGCCGCATTGCTTTCGGGAATTCTGATCGTCGCGTTCGGTTGGTTCTGGGCCGATGCGGTGACGAGTATTCTGATCAGCGTGATCATTATCTTCGGAGCTTGGCGGCTGGTCTCCGAATCTGTGAACGTTCTGCTCGAAGGCACGCCATCGCACATAGACATCGCAAGGGTCAAGGCCGCAATTCTTGCGATCGAAGGGGTTACCGGAGTGCATGACCTGCATGTATGGACCATTTCTTCGGGCCTTGAGGCACTGACCGCTCACATCAATCACGACGATTCCGTAGAACATTCGGACCTGTTGGCGATCGTGAGAACAAAGCTCCACGATGGCTTTCAAATAGATCATTTGACGATCCAGATGGAGACCGCCGGCAAAGAGGCTGAGGCGGTTTACGTCTGCGAATCAGGCACGAACTGCTTCGAGCCCGCGTCACCCGCGCGTTGAATCCATGGCGACGATCGACCTCAAATATGGCCGCGGCGTTGTGCCGTTCGAGTACGAGGAAGAGAGCTTCTCCGTCCTTGCTGCCGCGAATGACAGCGCACCACTCGACGACCGCACGATCAACGAAAAGCTTGACCAACCGATCGGCGCAGAGCCGTTTGAGGAAACGATCTCGCCGGGCGAGACTGTCCTGATCGTCGTTCCTGACGCTACACGGGCGTCCGGCAGCGCGCAGATCGTTAATTTGGTCGTACGCCGTCTCATCGCAAACGGAACGCGGCCGCACGAGATCGCGATAATCTTTGCGACCGGAATACATCGTCAGGTCACGAATGAAGAAAAGGACGAGATCCTGACACCTTTCATCACCCAACGTATCCGTACCATCGATCATCGAGCGAGTGGTATCGCAAATCTTGCCGTGGTCGGCGAGACGAGCGGCGGCATCAGCGTTAGCCTGAACGGAGCTTTGCTCGACAGCGACCACGTGATCACGATCGGCGCGATTTCGTTCCACTATTTTGCGGGTTTCACCGGCGGCAGGAAGCTCATTTGTCCGGGCCTTGCCTCGGAGCGAACGGTCGAGGCGACGCACAAACTCGCTTTCGACTGCGAAACGCTTCGACGACGTGACGGCGTCGGCACCGGCCTTCTGGATGGAAATGCTGTGCACGAAGCGTTTCTCGAAGCCGCAAAGTTCGTCAAGAACGTGTTTTCCATATCGACCGTAGTGAACGATTCAGGCGAGGTCATCGATGTTTTTTGCGGCGGGCTTGAAGCGGCACACAGAGCGGCCTGCGATGCAGTTGCGGCAAAAGAGACACACCGGATAAGAGAAAAGCGGGATATTGTAATAGCCTCCTGCGGCGGCCGCCCGTTCGATATTAATCTGATCCAAGCTCATAAAGCTCTCGATACGGCGGCCAATGCTTGTACACCGGGCGGCAGGATAATACTGCTTGCAGAGTGTTCGGAAGGCACCGGAAGAGCGGACTTCCTAGATTGGTTCGACGCCGAGACCAGTGATGCGCTTGCACGGAAACTTTGCAGCGGCTATCAGGTCAATGGCCAGACAGCGTGGAATTTCTTGTCCATCTGCGAGCGTTTCAAGGTAGAGATGATGACATCTCTTGACCAAAAGACATTAGAGAAACTCAGGGTCAAAAAAGCCGATCTCCGAGGTCTATCGGGGACCGGCTACATCTTGCCGAATGGTGCGAAGGTAAATATTACCGTGTCGAGTTAACGCTATTTGCTCTTCGTCGAAAAGGTCCTTGCGATCGAATCCATTTGATTCTGGATCGAGTTAAGACTGTCCTTTCGCCCTTCGAATCGGAGGACATATACGACGTCGCCATCACGAAGGAAGTAAAACCGGCCGACCATCGGACGACCGCCTTTGACGAATTCGAAATTATAGATCGCACCGCGCAGCTTACCTGAAAAATTCTCCTGCTTACCCGGTGCGTACCCCATCAAAAATTGCAGCTTCTGGTCTTCGTCGCGAACGATGTCGGCAAGGAGACGGCTCTGCGGTGCATCTAATTTGCGCACCTCGAAACGTCCGAAGACGCGGTCGCCGTAAACATATTCGACATTCGGGTTCGTTGCCGAGGGCGTCACGGTCTTTCGCCATTTTGGTTCGGGCAGCACAAATGAATAATCAACGTTCGGATCGCTGAAGGTTTCGGTCTGTGCGGCGGCAGATGTTGAGAACATCACAGCTGCGGCAAAGAGCATCAGAAGGGAAAGCAGCGTCTTTTTCATAATTACTTTTGGACCGAAAACGTCCTTGAAACACAATTCTAGCCGAAATCGGTCAGTTTCGCGCAAACCATTTGATGCCGAATATGCGTCCGGCTGTTGTCTTTGACCATGAAGCGGCCGAATCGGCCGTTGGTGTGCGGTTCGCGACTTTTTCGGCTAAACGCTACCGGAACGCGTCTAATCCGCAGAGAAAGCTGAATGAAGGCTTCAAAGTATTTCATCTCGCATTTATCGGAGTTTTGTATGATCCAGTATTTTGAGACAGTTAAGAAACTGACGGTAATTCTTGTGCTTGCAGCATTTACCATACCGACCTTTGCCCTTGGCGGCCCTGACGGCAAGCCGAAGAATTCACTGACCGAGGACCAAATGATCCTCCATGTCCTGAATCGGCTTGGGTTCGGTGCTCGTCCCGGGGATCTTGAAAAGGTAAAGGCGATCGGTATCAAGAAATATATTGAGCAGCAGCTCGATCCGTCGTCGTTAGATGATTCCGCGGCCGAAGCGAAGCTGGACAAACTTGCGGTGCCGAAGCTTTCTACCGAGGAACTCTTTGCACAGTATCCCAATCCTGCGGCTCTCCTTCGTTTGCTTGAGGGCGGGAAAAAGGTCCGGCAAGATGCCCAGATGCCGAATCCTGACGCTGCCGCTTCGTCAACTGCGACAGGGATGCCGGGCGAAAAGGCCGAGGAAGCCGCGGCGGCACTCAAAAAAGAACGCGCACAAGAGCTGCAGCAATATTATCGCCAGTACAACCTTAAGCCTGCGGGCCAGATCGTTCCCCAAATGGTTGCCGAACGTGTTCTGCGTGCCGTGTATTCCGAGCGGCAGCTTCAAGAGGTAATGGTCGACTTTTGGCAGAATCATTTCAACGTTTTCTCGGGTAAGGCCGCGGTTCGCTGGTACATTCCAAGCTATGAGCGTGACGTTCTAAGAAAGAACGCGCTTGGTAATTTCAAAGACCTTTTGATCGGAACCGCACAGTCGCCCGCGATGCTGTTCTATCTCGACAACTTTGAATCGATGTCGCCGAATGCTCAGCTTGCCGCTCGCCCGAAGCAGCTGCAGCCAAGATTCGAACGGCGGTCGCGGTTCAACGACCGACGCATTAATGATCGGCTCGACGGCCGCATTTCGCCGATGCAGCGTGAACGTCAATTGGAGCGATATGGAACCAACGCGGACCGCGACCTTCGCCAACTCGAGAGGCCGAACGTTCAAAAGAAGCAGCAGCCGAAGAAGCAGCGAAATCGAGGCATTAACGAAAACTATGCCCGCGAATTAATGGAGCTGCACACACTCGGCGTCGATGGCGGCTACACGCAGCAGGACATTATCGAGGTAGCCAAGTGCTTTACCGGTTGGACGATCGCCGACCCGCGCGGTTATCGTCAGATCGCGGCGTCTGCGATCAAAGGAAATGAAGATCAGCGGATCGCCCGAATTCAAAGAGCGGTCGGCGTACCGGACGGCATCGAGAGCGGCCAGTTCTACTTCAATCCGAATTGGCATGAGAAAGGGCCAAAGACGGTTCTCGGCCGGACCATCGACGAAGGCGGAATGAAGGACGGCCTGAAGGTGCTCGACATTCTCGTCAACAGCGATGCGACCGCGAAATTCATCGCGAAAAAGCTCGCGATCAAATTCGTGAGCGACACGCCGAGCGATGCCTTTGTCGGCCGCATTGCCGCGGCATTTCACAAGTCGCACGGCGACATAAAGACAACGCTGCGTGCGATCTTTACCGACCCCGAGTTCTTTTCACCGGAGAACTATCGCTCGAAGATCAAATCGCCGTTCGAGCTTGCGGTAAGTTCGATCCGAGCTCTTGATGGCGACACGAACGGCGGCCGCGGGATGTACGCGATGCTGCGTAAGCTCGGCGAAGTTCCTTACGGCTATCAGGCGCCGACGGGCTATCCCGACCTTGCGGAAGATTGGGTAAATACGGGAGCGTTGCTAGAACGGCTGAACTTTGCGGTCGCACTCTCCAGCAATCGAGTTCCCGGAACGCGGGTCGATCTGAGGGATTTTGCCGCTCCGACCAAGCAGGAAATGCTTGACAAGGCCATCGACAAGATCCTTGACGGCGAGATTCGGCCGACGACAAAGGCGAGCCTTTCGAAGCAGCTAAGTCAGCCTTTACCGGAAGTTAAGGCACCTGAAGACGAGCCGGCGGACGCTGCCGGACCGCCGATTGCGGATGATGCAGCCGGCCGGCTAGGCAGACGCAATGTGAACAGAAACAGCGTCCTTCTTCCTGCATCGGGCGATCCTGAGATCTTTAAGGTCGTAAGTTTAGTGCTCGGTTCACCCGAATTTCAGAGACAGTAGCGAGCCGTCTCTCCTCGCTATCGGATCTGTTGATATAGACGCACCAAGTTGCCGAGATGTGCGTCAATGCTGAAATTTGCCGCTGCGTGCGATCTTGCTCTCGATGCAAGGTCGTCTGCAGCATTTTTTTCTTTGAGCAGGCCGATCACGGCATCGGCAAGGGCTCGATGATCTTTCGTCGGAAAGATGCGAGCGAACTCGCCATCGTTGGTGGCTTCAAGATGCGGGCCGATATCAGAAACGACCATTGGTACGCCGGCAAGCATCGCTTCCGAGACAGCGACCGGCAACCCTTCGTGAAGGGATGAAAAGATGAAGACATCCAGTCCGGCGAGAATGTCCGGGACATCCGTTCTTCCGCCTAAAAAATGCACACGGTCTGCGATGCCGCGATAGCGTACGAATTCCTTGCACGCGTCAAACTTCTTCTCGGCACCGTCTTCAACCTTTCCAGCAAAGACGCAGTGAACATCACCGACGTGTTCAAAAATGTCACCGATAGCTTTCACGACCGTCATTTGGTCCTTTCGGGCGTCGCGGTAAAAATTCCCGACCATTCCGACGAGCTTCGCACCGCTTGCGATGGCGAGTTCTTCCCTGATAGAGTGCCCGGTCGGGCGCAGGCGTTCGGGATCGGCGCCGTTATAGATCACATGTGTATTCCCACCGAACCTGAGCCCGCATTCTGCCGCGAGCCAGTCTTTAAGCCAGCGGCTTACGACGATGTTCGCATCCACCCGCGGCAAGAGAAGCTTTGCGACCAAGCGGTTCTTCGCGTCCTGCACAAACCCTTGGAAACTGAGCACTTCGCGGACGTTCTTCATTCCGCGAGCGGCAAGGTGCAGATGCAGTCCGTCAACCGATTGGTAGCCATGAACGACGTCGATCTGTCGGTCCTTTACGATGCGCCGGAGATCGCCGACAAGTTTTGGATCGACGGGAAACCTACGCTCAAGACGTACGATCTCGATGCCCGCCGCTTCGAATTCAGGTTCGAGCGTACCTCCCCGTGTCGCGAGCGTCACATCAAGCCCGAACCGGGCCGCGTTCCGGCAGATATCAAACACCTGCATCTCGGCGCCGCCGCGGTTCAATGTATCGAGATATTTTAGGACCTTCACTTTCGTTGAGGTTTTGTAACAAACCTGAAAATAATATGACTTTCCGAGTCAAATGTGTTTACATTCTTTTTCGGATCGAGAAGCATGCAAACGCCAAGTGACAACTCGGTATTCGTCGCCGTTCCATCATACAATCACGGGCCGTTCGTCGAAGAATGCTTAACATCGATCTTTCGGCAGACGTTGTCGCCCATAAAGCTTATCGTGATCGACGACGGCTCGAAGGACGGCTCTGCTGAGGTGATCGAAAAGGTCCTCGCTGACGCTCCTTTTACGGCTGAATTCATCTCGCGTGAGAATCGCGGCCTTTCGGCTACGTTGAATGAAGCGATCTCATATGCGGATCTTAAATATTTTGCATATCTGGGGTCCGACGACATTTGGCTGCCGAGTTTTCTTGAAGAGCAGGTAAAGCTGCTCGAAAAACGCGAGAAAGCCGCACTCGCCTTTTCGCACGTCTATGTCATCGACGGGGAAGGCGATATCTTCGACCGCACCGACAATTGGACGGCGTTCGCGGACGGCGATATGCTTCCGACGCTGATGACAGGCGGGATCTTTTCGAGTCCCGGAGTGGTCTATCGACGCGAATTCTTAGGAGAAAAGCCGTGGAACGAGGGGGCAAGGCTCGAAGATTACGAACTTTATCTTCGCCTGGCGGCAAAGCACGAATTTGCAAGGAACAGCGAGGTTCTCGCCGCTTGGCGTCAGCACGGACACAACACGAGCGATGATTTCGCACTGATGGTCGATGAATGGCTCGCCGCTCAGGAAAGGCTTCGAGAAGAACTGCCCTTCTCTGATGATGAGCTCGCAGATCTGCAAACAAAATTACGCTACGCGGCCGCACGTCATTTCAATCGCACGGGGAACCGCCGTCGGGCCGCGAGGACGATGTGGGCGAACCGAAAAGGTGCAGCGTCGCTCAAGGAAAAGGCACTCGACGCCGTAAGGATCGCCGCTCCGCGTCGAATCTTTGATGCTCGAAGGGCAAGGATACGGAAAGCGGCCAAAAGCCGTTACGGCAATATACGCGAACTCTTGTAAAATCTAGCAGATGGCCACAACCGACATCACTCAGATCACGCCCGCAGGATCGCGTTTGCGCCTTGGCGCCGCCGAGATCTGGCGTCAGCGTGAACTGCTGTATTTCCTGACGCTTCGCGACGTCAAGATCCGTTATAAGCAGACGCTCATCGGCATCGCGTGGGCGGTTCTGCAGCCTGTTCTTACGACTGTCATCTTCACGGCTATCTTTAGCGGCTGGGCGAGATTCGACACGAATGACATCGCGTATCCCCTGTTTGCGATGACGGGGCTGACGCTGTGGCTGTTTGTCCAGAATGCGGTCTCGATGGCGAGCAACAGTTTTGTCAACAACACGAATCTGGTTACGAAAGTATATTTTCCGCGCTTGATCGTTCCGCTTGCGGCGACCTTTGCCGCCCTTTTTGATCTGCTTTTCAGCATTGCGGTGCTTGCGGTATTGATGATCTACTACCACGCCCTACCATCTGCCGAGACCTTACTCGTACCTGTATTTCTGGTCCTTGCGGTCGTGCTTGCCGCCGTGGTCGGCACACTGCTCTCGGCTCTTAATGTTAGATTTCGCGATGTGAAATTCGCCGTGCCGTTCTTTTTGCAGGTTTGGATGATCGCATCGCCCGTTTTTTATCCCGCATCAATGATCTCGGAAAAATGGCGGCTCGTCTTTGCCCTCAATCCGATGACCGGCATTCTCGAAGGCTTTCGCTCGGCGGTCTTCGGCAAACCGTTCGACTGGACGTTGATCGGCGTTTCTACTGCGTCGCTGCTTGTTATCACGGCGGTGTCGCTCGTGGTCTTTCGGTCAATGGAGGACGATTTCGCCGACGTTATCTAATGATCGAAACGCGAGGACTCACGAAGATCTACCAACTCGGTGCGAGCAACAGCCGCTCGCTCCGCGATGCAGTGACTTCGATCTTCACTCGAAAGAACAGCTCTCGCGAGACGTTGACCGCGCTCGACGACGTATCGTTCACTATCCGAGAAGGTGAATCGGTCGGCATCATCGGCCGCAACGGTGCAGGCAAATCCACGCTGCTCAAGATCCTATCGCGGATCACGCCGCCGACGCGCGGAATAGCGTCGATCGCGGGCCGCGTCGGTTCACTCCTCGAGGTCGGAACGGGGTTTCATAACGAATTGACAGGCCGCGAGAACATCTATCTGAACGGAGCGATACTCGGGATGCGGCGGCACGAGATCGATGCTCGTTTTGACGAGATCGTCGCATTCTCCGAGCTCGAAAAATTCCTCGACACACCCGTAAAACACTATTCGAGTGGGATGTATATGCGGCTTGCTTTCTCGGTTGCAGCGCATCTTGAGCCGGAGGTGTTGATCGTTGACGAAGTTCTCGCGGTCGGCGACCTTGCGTTTCAAAAGAAATCCTTGGGCAAGATGAAAAGCTTAGGTGAATCGGGCCGCACGGTTCTATTTGTCTCGCACGATATGAACTCGATCTCGCGGCTCTGCACGCGGGCGATCTGGCTGCGCGACGGGAAGATCGCCGTAGATGATGCTGCCGTCGAAACCGTCGCTGCATATCTTCACGAACAAACTCTCACAGGTGCGGAACGCATGTGGGATGATGCGAGGTCAGCTCCGGGGAACGACGTTGCGCGCATCGTGAGTCTTCGCGTCGTGGACAAGAACGGTGAGACCACCCCGTCGCCTGATATTCGCGAAAGCATCGGTGTCGAGATCGTCTTTGACGCGCTAACGGGCGGCAAGGTGCTGATCCCGAACCTGCACTTCTTTGACGAAAGAGGCGCGTGCATCTTCATCTCGCACGATTGGAACAGCGGTTGGCGTAAAAACCCGAGGCCTGCGGGCCGGCACAAAGCGACCGCTTGGATACCTGGCAACTTTCTTGCTGAAGGAACTATCTCGGTCACCGCCGCCGTCTCGACATACAAGCCGCTGATCGTGCATTTCATCGCAACGGATGCCGTTTCTTTCACGGTCGTTGACACCCTCGAGGGCGACTCTGCACGGGGAGATTATGCAGGTCTTCTGCCGGGCATCGTCCGTCCCGTGCTCGAGTGGACGAACGAATAGACCCTAGGCCTTCTGTAGGTAAAAACACGCCTGATCGCCTCGTTGTTCTTTGTTGAGGTCTCTTGCTGCAGCATCCCATTCGCGGAGCTTCTCAGGCGGAAAAACGGTGCCTTCGCGGCCATGATCGTGCGAGCGAGGATCATTTAGCGGAATGTCTCGGCGATATTGCTCGCTGCCCCAGAATTGCATCGCGGTCGAATCGAAAATTACGTCCTTTACGGCAAATCCGGCTGACTTAGCAAGATCGACAAATGTTTTTTCGCGAAAGATGAAAAGATGCCGCGGCGGATCGAGCTGCACCCAATGCGTGCCGTATTCCTCCCACGCGAAGGACGCAATGGGCATACGTATCAAAGCTGTACCGCCGGAGGCGAGAAGCCGGTGAATTTCGCAGAGTGCGGCTTTCGGGTCCGGAAGATGCTCGAAAACATGGTGCAGCATCACGAGGTCGTATTCACCTTCGATCTCAGAAAGCCCTTGCGGTTTGATCCTGATCCCGCTAGGTGTCATGATCTCGCGGGAGACAAAGGCATCCGCACCCGACAACTTGCGAAAGCCGAAGTAATGCAGCGTTTCGAGCAGGCGGCCTGTGCCGCAGCCAACATCGAGAATGCGGGACTTCGACTTCAGCTTGAGCGGCCGCAGAGACGGGGGGTAATGATCCGCGACCCACGGCTTTAGGGCGAGAACGGTCTTGCCGATCAGGCAATGTTCCCCGCGAAGATATCGGCCTGCGAACCTCGCCGCGATCCTTCGCGATGTCGTGGCCGCGATGTCGATATCGTCGATCCTGCGCATCGAAAGATACTCGGGAGGATAGTAAACGTCGAGCTCCGGTACATCCAAAAGTCGGATCGTCCCGCAATTTGAGCATTCTAGATAGGAAAATTCTTTCCTTAGCCCGAACATCATTTCGCGGGCCGTAATGATACGATTATGCTCGGCGTTCTGGCAGATCAGGCATGCAGCGTTCATCTCGTCTCTCTTTCTAAAAAGATTATGCGAAACGCCGGCAATTAGTGAAACGACAACTGACGACATTCTTTTCAGACCGAGGAGGCTTGGCCCGCGTGTTGCGAAGCGTACCGTGGGGTGTATGGTACGTCCTTCTTGTGATCGCAGCGGCTCTGATCGTCATCAGCCACAGGCCGGATGCTGTAACGAATCCTCAATTCTGGGCCGAAGACGGCCGCGTTTGGTATGCCCAAGCCTACAATCTCGACCCGCTCGGAGCCTTTCTGCTGCCCGAAGCCGGTTATTATCAGACGGTTTCCAGAGCCGTAGCGGCCTTCTCGCTGCTGTTTCCGTTGGTGTGGGCACCGCTTGTCCTAAATCTATTTGCGATCGCCGTGCAGGCCTTTAACGCGTTCTTTATCGCGTCTGACCGAATGTCGCACGCGATGCCGAGTCGCCTGTTTCGATTCGCGGCGGCCTTTATCTATCTTGCCCTCCCGAATTCCTACGAAACGTCAGCGAATCTCACTAACACGCAATGGCACCTCGGTTTGCTTGTCCTATTGATAATTTTGGCAAAGCCTGCAGAAGATGTCGCCTGGAAGATATTTGATCATGCGGCGGTCGCTTTGTCCGCATTCAGCGGCCCGCTGTGTCTGCTTTTGGTGCCGATCGCCGCGATCAAATACTTCTACCGTCGGGAGAAGCGGCTGCTCATTCTAGGTTCGATCTTGATGATCGGCGTTGCCGTACAGATGTCGGCCCTTTTTGTTTACGAAAGGCCGTCGAGCCAGCCACTCGGGGCGAGTTTTTTCGGAGCAGTTCGGATAATTGCCGGGCAATGGTTTATTAGTCCGCTTGTCGGCGCGAAGAATTACGGCCTTCTGCACCGTACGCAGTGGTGGACGGACGTCACCGCTTCGGCCATCGCAGCGGGAGGCCTCGCCGTTCTCGTTCTAGCCTTTATCTGGGGAAAGCAGGAATTGCGTTTGCTGATGATCTTTGCGGTTCTTGTGTGTGCGACGGCACTTGTAAATCCCGCCGTCACAAAGCTTGAACCGCAATGGATCGCAATGGAAACGCCTCTCACAGGGTCGCGGTATTGGCTTTTCCCGGGGCTTACGCTTTTGGTTTGTTTGGTCTTTCTCGCAACGAATCTTCGAGTCGGCAAGATTCGCTATCTCTTTATTCTGCCCGCCATTTTGATGATCTGGGGATTTGTTGCGGACTGGAAACAGCCGAGATTCAAGGACCTCGATTTCCCGGCACATGCACGCAAATTTGACAACGCAAAGCCCGGCGAGATCGTTACGATCCCGATAAACCCGGATGGCTGGGAGATGCACCTCCAAAAGAGATGAGCAACAACGGGGGAAAATTCGGACGAATAGCTGCCGCGTTCCGAGAGAACGGTGTGGCCGGAGTTGCCGCCATTCTCCGAGCTTTTGCGCGTAAGAGAAGGAATGCGGGAGCTTACGAACGATCTGTTGCCCGCGAATCTTTGAACGATGCAAAGCGCAAGAAAATGCGAGATGAGATCGAGACCTTTGAGCAAAAACCGAAGATCTCCGTAATTCTGCCCGTTTACAATATAGACGAGATCTGGCTGTCGGAATGCGTCGATTCGGTTCGGCGACAGGTCTATCCGAATTGGGAACTCTGCGTCGCTGACGACGCATCGACAAAGCCGCACATTCGCCCCTTTCTCGAAAAGCTCACAGCCGTCGAACCTCGCATAAAGGTCGCGTTCCGCGAAGAGAACGGCCATATTTCAGCGGCGTCGAATTCCGCGCTCGAACTGGCAACCGGCGAATTTTGCGTTCTGCTCGATCATGACGACGAACTCGCCGAGGACGCGCTCTATTATGTAGCTGCCGAACTGAACAAGTTCCCTGACGCAAAGATGATCTTCAGCGACGAAGACGTCATCGACACGCAAGGGCGTCGTTCGGACCCGAAATTCAAGCCCGACTTTTCGTACGATCTGATGCTTTCGCTCAATATGGTAACGCACCTTTCGTGCTATAGAACGGAGCTTTTGCGTGCGATCGGCGGCTTTCGCCTCGGGCTCGAGGGCAGTCAGGATTACGACCTTGCTCTTCGTGTGATCGAGCGAATTTCGCCTCGCGAGATACGCCATATTCCGCGGATCCTGTACCATTGGCGGACAGTTGACACGAGCGTTGCTGCGAGCCGCGGGGCAAAGCCTTACGCGTTCGAGAAGGCCCGCGTTGCGATCGCGGATCATCTAAAGCGCAAAGGTGTCGAAGCGGACGTGATCGAGGCGGCGGATGGACTCAATCGGGTTCGATATCCACATACGCGGGCAGAAACTTCGCTTATCGCCGTTGGCGAGGAAGCGCATTTCGATATCGAAAGCTGCGAAACTATCTATGTTGCAGGCTCGAACCAACTTGCAAAGGATCTGAACTCCGCCTGTGAACGCGCGACGGGCGATGTCATCATCTTTGTCGATCGCCACCTCGCATCGCATACGAATGATTGGCTTGCGGAATTAGCTTCATTTGCTTTACAGAAAGAGATCGGTGCCGTCGGGTGTAAGATCTTGCGCAAGGACGGAGCGGTCGACGAAACCGGCCTGATCCTCGGCGGCGACGGCGTCGTGCGCCAGGCACATCACGGCTATCCGGAAGACGCGAACGGCTATTTTTTTCGTGCCGGATTGATCGGTAACTATTCGGCGGTCTCGTGGCGTGCGCTCGCAATCCGAAAAGAGGTGTTCGAGAGTTTTGGCGGTTTTCGTGCGGACAAGTTTCCAAACTGCCTTTTTGATGTTGATCTGTGTTTAAGACTTTGGCAGAAAAGCCTGCGACTTATCTATACGCCATATGTCGTAATGCAGAACGTGCGTGAAATTCGAAGAGAGATATCGTCAAGTGAACTCGAACTTCTGCAAAAGATGTGGCCGTTGGAAACTGCACACGACCCGTTCTACAACCCGAACCTTTCGCTCGACGGCGAGCCTTTTGATATCGACGCCTAACGGCTTCTGCCGAGTGCGAAGAGATGAACTGTCGCCGCACCCGCGACAAAGCCGCCGATGTGTGCGGCATAAGCGACGCCGCCTGTCGAGGGATCCGTAAGATAACCTGAAACCAGCTGATAGACGATCCAGATACCGATCGCCACGAACGCAGGCACCGTCGTCAGGAAATTGAAGATTATCGCGCGTACTTGCCGCTTCGGGAAAAGCAGAACATAGCCGCCAAGAACGCCGGAGATCGCACCCGAAGCTCCAAGCATCGGAATGAGCGAATCAGGTCCCATAAGGATCTGGCCAAACGCCGCCGCGACCCCGCAAAGAAGGTAGAAGGCGGCATAGCGGACGTGCCCGAGCAGATTCTCAAGGTTGTCGCCGAAGATCCAAAGGAACAGCATGTTTCCCGCGATGTGCATTACGCTGCCGTGCATGAACATCGACGAGATAACGTTGAAATACACTCCTAACGGAGCCGCATAATTCTGTATCTCGCCGACGGCCTTCCCGGCAGGGCCGATGATCGGGATGCTCGCAATGATGTCCTGCCCTGTCGTTATTTCACGCGGAACGAGCGTAAACGCATACGTAAAATGCTCGTTAGAACCAAGCTGCTGAAAAGCAAGAAAGACGAGGACGTTCAGCCCAATGAACGCGTAGTTCACAAAGGGCGTGATAGTGCGGTCGGAATTGTCGTCGCCGATCGGAAACATACTCTCTGTTAACCGATGCCTCCGGATTCGCTCGTCTGCAGAAGTTCGTAACCCTCGCTGCGTGCGACGTAGGTCGCGGCCGTCAGATCGCCGACGACATTCAGCGTCGTTCTGCACATATCGAGGATCCGGTCGACGCCGATGATGATCGCGATCAACGCGGGATCGATACCGATCATAAAGAGGATCCCGATAATGAACGGGATCGAACCCGATGGTACTCCCGCTGTGCCGATGCCGCCCAAGATCGCAAGGTAAACGACCGAGAGCTGCAATCCCAATGTCAGATCGACGCCGGCAAGCTGTGCGAGAAAGAGCACCGTAACGCCTTCGTAAAGTGCTGTGCCGTTCTGGTTCGCTGTCGCACCTACGGTGAGAACGAAGTTGTTTATCTCCTTCGGCACGCCGAGGTTTTCATTCGACACACGCAATGCCGTCGGCAGCGTTGCGTTCGAAGACGAGGTCGAGAACGCCGTCAATATCACGGTCTGAACGCGGCGGAAGAAGTCGATCGGGTTGATCTTCGAAAGGAAATAGATCGCGAGCGAATAGACGCCGAAGAAATGTATCGCAAGCCCCAACAGCACGGTCGCGACGAACCAGCCGAGCGATGCGAGCAGCTCAAGCCCGAACTGCGCGATGTTGTTGAACAGCAGACACGCGACCGCATACGGAGCAAGCTTCATCACGATGTCAATGATCTTCGCCGTGATCGCGAACAATGCCTCGTTGAATCTTACGAAAGGCTCAGAGACCGGCGCCGGCAGCAGCGTGATGGCGATGCCTATGATCAAGGCAAAGAACATTATGTGCAGCATATTCGGGCTCGCACCCGAGAGCGAGTTGAATATGTTGCTCGGCACGACGGTCTTTACCGCCTGCATCATCGGCGAGTCCGACTTTGCCGTCTCGGCAGCTTTCTTTTGAGCGTCTGTGGCAGCGGAAGCTCCGCTCGAGAACTCGGTTTTGAGGACCGCCTGCGTCTCCGGGCTGATGCGTTTGCCGGGCTGGATGGTATTTGCGAGCGTCAATCCGATGACGACAGATATCGCCGAGATCACGAGCGTGTACGCGAATGATTTCGCCCCGATCCGCCCGAGCTTTCGGATATCGCCGATCCCGGCGACGCCGACGACGAGTGACGAAAAGACGAGCGGGACGACGATCATCAAAAGCAGATTCAAGAAGAGCGTGCCGATCGGTTTCGTGAAATTATCGACCGTCCAAACGAGCCACGGGTCTTTGCCGCCGACCGCGTAATTTGCGATCAGGCCGCCAAAGACGCCAACTCCGAGCCCGATGAAGATCTTTGTATGCAGCGCCATGCCTTTCGGCTTGTCCGGCGTTTCGTCGTCGAGATCGGTCGTCAATTCACGTTCGTAGTTGTCGGGCGGAAGTTTCTCGTTTTCGGCCATCGTTTGCGTTTACCTTTGCTGCTTGGAATGAAATTTAGAAGTCGATTCGGAAGAGTTTAGCAGAAATGTTCGTGGTTTGATAGATTGTCCGCCCAAATCAACGACGGGATATCGTAGAATTGACTCATTGGTATGAAGCCGTCGGTCTATGTGGAAACATCGATAATTAGTTATCTCACCTCGCAGCCGAGCAAGGACCTAGTGACAAGCGCCAATCAGTTGGTCGCCCACGAGTGGTGGAATCGAAAGAGGAACGGTTTTGACCTATATATCTCCGAGCTTGTGCTTGAAGAGGCGGGACGCGGTGATGTTGTTATGGCTCGGAGACGCCTAGAGTTAGCAGCGAATATCCCGCTACTTGACGTCAATGAAGACGTCATCGTTTTGGCCGAAGAGATACTTCGGAACAATATCTTGCCGGCGAAGGCTGCTGCAGATATCTCGCACATCGAAATCGCTGCTGTCCATGAAGTGGACTTTTTGCTAACTTTGAACTGTAAGCATATTGCCAACGCGTTCATCTACCGACGCATTGAACGAATATGCCGTTGTTTCGGGGTTGTGGCGCCAATTTTTTGCACGCCTCAAGAGATGGTGGGCAAGGAGGACGGACTAGATGAAGGATAAGATCATTGACGATATTCACAAGACCCGTGAGGACATTGCGAAGGAATTCGACTACAACATTCGAAAGCTCCTCGAGGCATCCCGCAAGAAGCAGAGTAAAAGCGACCATCCAGTCGTCTCACTTCAAACTGCCCGACAAAAGTCCGCTGGCCGAGGAACAAAAAAGGTCGCCTGAACCAGCATCAAGCGATGTTCGAATCGATCCATTTTCATTCTGCGGGGCGGAAGACGACGAGCGCGTCGAAGCCCGAGGTCTTGGCGAAGCTGCGCGAGATCGTGGGCGATGAGAACGTGGTCGTCGATCCCGACCGCGTCGAGCCTTACGGTGCAGATGCCGTAAAGGAGAAATTCCCGCCCGAGGCTGTTGTCTTCCCGGCGACAACGCAAGAGATGGCGGCGATCATTAAGCTTGCCAATGAATACCTCTTCCCGATAACGGCACGCGGCGGCGGCGTCGGATACACGGGCGGTGCGGTTCCTGTCGAAGGCGGCATCGTCGTCGGAACCGACCGTATGAGAACGATCATTGAGCTGAACGTCGATGATCTTTATATGACGTGTCAGCCGGGTCTTACCACCTACGACGTGCAGCAGGCAGCGGCCGAGGTCGGCCTGCTTTTCGCACCTGATCCAGCGAGCTATAAGGACTCTTATATCGGCGGCAACATCGCCGAGAATGCCGGCGGAATGCGTACGCCGAAATACGGCGTTACCAAGCATCACGTGCTCGGCCTCGAGGTCGTAACCGGCACGGGCGACATCATTCGCACGGGCGGCCGCACCGTCAAGAATGTCGTCGGATTCGACCTGACGGGCTTGATGTGCGGTTCGGAAGGGATGCTCGGCATCATCACCGAAGCGACGCTGAAGCTGCTCCCGATGCCCGAGGCGACCTCGACCGTGCGTGCAAATTTCACGTCGATGGCGGCCGCGTGCAAGGTCTTGACGAAATTCACGCCGCACGGCCTGTTGCCGATGGCGATGGAGGCGATCGATAAATTCTGCATCGCGGCCGTCGAGGAGCAATTCGCATTCGGCCTATCGCGTGATGCCGAGGCGATATTACTCGTCGCCGTTGACGGCTCACGCGAAGAGGTCGAGAAGAACGCTCGTCTCATCGAGCAGATAATCGCGGACAACGGCGGCTTTGACATCATTCGTGCACGCTCAAAGGAAGAAGAGGACAAGCTCTGGGACGTTCGGCGTGCGATCTCGCCTTCATTGATGAAATACGGCACGTTGAAGATCAACGAGGATGTCGTTGTGCCGCGTTCGCGTGTGCCGGAGCTTGTCGCGGGCGTCGAGCAGATCGGGAAGCGGCATGACACTTTCGTTGCGAATTTCGGTCATGCGGGCGACGGCAACATTCACGTGAATTTCGTCGTCGATCGGGATGACGCCGACGCTGTCGCACGCGCACGAACATGCGTGAGCGAGACCTTCAAACTCTCGGTCGAGCTTGGCGGCACGATCTCAGGCGAACACGGCATCGGCTACGTCAAAGCCCCATATCTAGGCTACGCCGTCGATGACGCAACCCTCGCCGTAATGAAAGGCATCAAACATACCTTCGACCCGAACGGCATCCTCAACCCCGGCAAGATGTTTGTTTGACGCAATGGTATGAGCGATAAGGAAGCCGTAAAACAAGAACTCCTAAAGCTCGGTGCGGATTGGGCGGAGGCGATGGTTGCGAATGATGCGGACCGGATCGGGGCTTTTATGGCCGATGAATGGGTGATCGTGTCGGAACGCGGCGTCGCGACCAAGGAGCATTTTCTTGAATTCGTCCGTTCGGGCGCATTGACGCACAGCTCGTTCGAGATGGTCGGCGAAGCTCGGGTCAAGGTTTACGGCGAGACAGCCGTCCTGACAGGCCGAGTGGTGAATACCGCCCATTTCGGCGGTGAGACCTTCGATCAGGACGAATGGAGCACTGATGTATTCGTCGAACGCGAAGGCAAGTGGCTTTGCGTGCTCTCTCACATCACGCCCGCAGATAAAAATTGGGAGGCAAATAGAAAATGAATATTCCGACTGGCCATCAGTCCGTAATGCCGTATCTGATGATGGAAGATGCTGCCGGCTTTATTGAGTTTATTAAGAGCGTTTTCAACGCTGAGATGACGCATCAGGATATGCGCGGCGAGATCATCGGCCATTGCGAGGCGAATATCAACGGCAGCACTATAATGTTTTCGCAGAGTCGCGACGAATGGAAACCTGCGACCGCTAATCTTTTCGTATATGTTGACGACGCGGACGCCGCTTACAAAAAAGCTCTTGACGCAGGCGGCAAAAGCATAACCGAAATGGCCGACCAGGACTATGGCCGCAGCGGCGGGGTCGAAGATCCCAGCGGGAATGTTTGGTGGATCACCTCGGTAAGCTGATCGCGGCGAACCTCGGCGGTCATTATCGCTATTTCTTGTCGGGTTTATCCGATCGTGCGAAATAGCCTTGTCGATGCGTTAGCTTCACTTTATCGTTCTTGAGCTGCGGATTTACGATCTCGATCTCGATCTTTCGGAACGACCCGTCACGGTTCTGATTGCTTGGCTCGTATGCGATGAGATACTGCGAACGCATCTCTTCCTGGATCTGATCAAAAGCTTGACGCAGCTCATTTTCGTCACTTGGAAAGAAGGCACGGCCGCCTGTCCGTTCCGAGACCTTGTTAAGCGTGCCTTTATCAACGCCGCCATAATATCGATCACCGATGCCGATCGAATAGATGATCGCCTCGGATCGAACCGCGGCGTCCACGGCATCGTCAAGGCGTTTTTGGCCTGATGTGTTCTGTCCGTCGGTCAGCAGGATAATGGCACGACGCGTTCGCTCAGGAGCTTGGCCCAGAACTTCCCGCGAAGTTACCCAGATCGCATCCCAAATAGCGGTCGAACCCTGAATTCCCTGATTTCGACCTGAAATCGGCGGAGTGCCGGGCACAGATCCCCCAACAACGACGCCGCCGCCGATATAGCCGGAAGGCGGTACGAATTTGACGTTCTCGACCGCTCGCCTTAGGCGAGTGAGGTTGCTCGTCATATCCTGTTCGAGCGTGGTTTCGCCGGTGAAACTAAGAACGGAAACTTCATCCTTTGAGGGCCTGACGACCGATTCTAGGAACGAGATCGCAGCGTCCTTCTCGTCGGGAAGCGTACGCTGCTGCGAAACGCTCACGTCTATCAGGATCGAAAGGCTTAGCGGCAGATCGACCTGACGAGTAAATGTCGAGAGTTCTTGCGGGACGCCGTCCTCAAGCAGCTTGATGTCGTTTTGCGTAAGGTTGGTCAGAAGGCGACGGTTGCGGTCCTGCGCGGTGAACAGAACATTCACTACCTCCGTATCGATCTTCAAAACCTCGTCATCAATGATCGGCGGCGGTGTCGGCGATGGAGATGGCGTCGGTGTAGGCGCCGCAGAACTCGGCTGTGCAAACACCTTGTCAGCGTCGCCGACAAAGAAGAGTCCGCAACAAAGCACCCCGAACGCTAAAACCAAGCACAACTTGCGAAGCATCACAACCCCCCCTTTTCCATCTATCTCAAGCTGTCCCTTACGGCTCGATAGCTTGTCTTTGTCCTGATCTTGTATTTATCCGCTTTCTTCGGATCTGTGAATCGCACCTCGACCTTTCGAACCCGGCCGTTCAGGCTCTGATCCGAAGGCTTATAGGTGATGATGTACTGCGATCGAAGCTCCTTTGAGATCTTCGTGAATGAGCGTTCGAGTGCGAGCATATCGCCCGTATAAAAAACATCGCCGCCCGTTTCTTCACAAAGCTTGTTCAACGCTTTGTCGCCCGAATCGCGATCCATTCCCATTTCGACGCCCGGAACTGTGCCGAGAAAGCCAGCCTTCGTAGAGATCGCGAAGATCGTCGTCTCTGTACGTTGAGCAATATCTATCGCGTCTGCAAGGACCGCCCGGCTGTATGTATCGTCGCCGTCGGTGATGATGACAAGCACGCGCCGGCCGGGAACGTTCCGCATCTTCTCGTCGCAGAACTCCCATATCGCGTCATACAGGGCCGTCTGAGAACCCGTTTTGTTGACCTTATCGACGGCCGTATCGAGCATATCGAGCTTATCGGTAAAATCCTGCAGCAGTTTGATCTCATGGTCGAAGGTCATGAATGCTGCTTTGTCCTTCCTAAGCCGAGTTACGGTATAGATAAAGTTTCGGGCGGCTTCTTTCTCGAACTTCAACTTGCCGGCGGTTGAAGGCGACGTATCCATCAACACTCCGACGTAAACAGGCGGATTCGTCTTCTCGTCGGAGAAATACGTGATCTCCTGCCGCACGCCATCCTCGAAAACCGCAAAATCACCACGCGCCATTCCGCTGACGAGCTCTTTTTTGCCCATCGTCACTGTCACCGGCAGCCTGACCTCGAAAACCTTCGACGTGCCGAGATCGTCTGACGGGGCAGGAGTTGGGGTCGGCTCCGGTGTTTGGCCAAATGCCGTCGCAGCCAGAACGACGAGGCAAACAAAGAGAGGGGCAAGAATTGGACGAACAGAGTGCATAGAGAAATAGCTGACGCGCTTTTGTTACAAGGGTTTCGATGCGTTTACACGAGCCGGCGGTTGCCTTTTAGTGTCTTCGGGACAGTATATCAAAGACTTGGCCGCGTTGAACGTCCCGTGTTGATTCGCACGCGATATTCGGCCAAACTATTGGAAGCGTGATCGATAAGAACATATTTCGAGAATATGACATCCGCGGCATCGTAGGCGAGCATTTGAACGAGGATGTTGTTCGAGAGCTTTCGCGGGCGATCGGGACCTTCTTCGCTCAGAATGGCGCTCGAAAGATAGCTCTCGGCTATGATGCCCGCCAAAGCTCGCCAATTTTTGCAAAGATCCTCGCGGACGGACTGAACGCCTCGGGAATCGACGTCATTTCGGTCGGACAGGTGCCGACGCCCGTGCTCTATCACACAGTCTTTACGCGCGATGTTGACGGCGGAGTTATGATCACAGGATCGCACAATCCGCCTGATCATAACGGCTTCAAGATATGCCTCGGCCACGCGGCCCTTTTCGGCAGCCAGATACAGGAGATACGTGCGATCGCTGAAAAAGGCGAGTTTGCTGCGGGCAGCGGGACGTTCGAAGAGATCTTTGTTCTTGATAAATACTGCGACGACCTTGCACGGCGAATTTCGATGGGCGCCAGGCCGGTAAAGGCCGTTATCGATGCGGGCAACGGAATGGCGGGCATTACGGCCGTGCCTGTGTTCGATCTGCTTGGCGTCGAAATGATCGAACTGTTCATCGAGCCCGATTCGAATTTTCCCAATCATCATCCTGACCCGACCGTCGTTGAGAATTTGTCGGACACCATCCGTGCCGTCCGTGAGAATAAAGCCGACATCGGGATCGCGTTCGATGGAGATGGCGATCGGATCGGCGTTGTGGACGAAACCGGCCGCATACTTTGGGGCGACGAACTGATGGTGCTTCTTTCCCGTGCTGTACTTGCAGAAAGGGAAGGGGCGACCATCATCGGCGAAGTTAAATGCTCCGAAACGCTCTTTGACGACATTCGTGCTCATGGCGGCAATGCCGTGATGTGGAAGGCCGGACATTCGCTCATCAAGGCAAAAATGAAGGAGACCGACGCTGCGCTAGCAGGCGAGATGAGCGGTCATATCTTCTTTGCTGACAGATTTTACGGGTTTGACGATGCGACCTACGCGGGCGCAAGAGTGTTGGAAATTCTTTCAAAGGCGGACGGGCCGCTTTCGGGAATGCTTGCCGATCTTCCGAAGACTTTTTCAACGCCGGAGATCCGAGTTGATTGCCCCGACGATGCGAAATTCGATGTCGTTGAACGAATAACCGAACGTTTTGCCGCGGATCACGAAGTCAACACGATCGACGGCGCCAGGATCAGGTTTCCGCATGGTTGGGGATTGGTTAGGGCCTCGAATACGCAGGCGATCCTTGTTCTTCGCTGCGAGGCTGATTCGCAGGAGCACCTAGACGAGATCGAAGCAACCATACGCGGAGCGGTCGAAAGCCTCATCAAGGCATGATCCCCTTTGGCTTCGGTCACATCGTAAATAAAAGATCCTGCAAGACTTAGCGTCTCGCAGGATCTTATTGTCTCGAACAAAATGTCCGGTTTGCGGTTTAGTAACGCGTATAGGCGATCGTCTGACCGTCGGTATCCGAGACGGTACGGAACCCGTTGCCCTGGCGATAGACACGCGAAGAGTATGGACCCATTCGCAATGTTCCCCCGTTCATCTTGCCGTAAGACGGAGCACCATTGCCCATAACGACGGTTACATTGCCTTCGCGTGTAACGGTCATCGTTATGCGCGAACCATCCTGCGGACTGTTGGCATAGAACGTACCGACCGCCCAAGACGGAGGCCGAGAGCCGTTGTTCCAATCGTCATTACCGCCATCCGTCCAGCCTTGTTTGCTATAGCTGATCGTTTCGCGATTCAGAGTGCTAACAGTGTCAACACCATTACGTGTTCGTACAAGCGTCGCTGAATTCTGTCCAAAGGTGAGCAATCCGCGATAGTAGCGGCCATAGCTGATCGGCGAGCCGTCAACGCTCGACGTTGCTCGGCCGTTTGCCTGGATCGCAAGCGTGATCCTTTCACCACGCGGGCCGACGCCGTAGTATGTGCCAACCGCCCAGCTCGGCGGACGCGACATCTGCCAATTGTCATCCCAGCCGCCGCCTGGATTGCCCGGATAACCCGGGTTGCCGGGATAGCCGCCATTCCAACCGCCGCCTTCAAGGCCGGGAAGGTCATAGGTATCTGCGACCGTATTCAGATCATTGCGCAGTTGCCGCCACTGCCTTTCAATGTCGCGTTGGAAGGGCAGGCGGTTGATGATGTTGTTCACCGGCTGGCCATTTCGCACGACATCCTGAACATCATTGCGAACCTCCCACCAATTTCTTGAGCGGTCAAAACTGCTGCGAAGTCTATCGAGCGAATTCTCGAAATCACGGACATATCCGTTGTACTCATCTTCTCGCGGCGTATTGTTAATTGGGCTTCGATCGAGAGCGCGGTCAAAATCACGCCGAAACGTGTTGCTGCTGTTCTCAAGACGCTTGATTATGTTGCTTACATCTCGCTTTGAATAACGGCTCTGGTTACGAAGCTGTGCGTTCGCAATGGTCGGCAAAACGACCGCGGCGCAGATCGCAAGAGCAAATAGTGAAAATAATTTTCCTAGTTTGGTCATTGGTTAGATCCTCCTAAAAATAGGGTCAGAACGTCCGGCACCCGTGGGGCCAATTTCGGAGAGATAAAGCGATCTCTCACGTATTTCGATTCGCAAAGATGCAATTTCAGTTGCAATCAAAGCACCGGAACGAAAAAGGTTGAATCGCGTAAATTATAGTAAAATCCTGTATTTGTATCAACATTTTTATGCGTCTTGACGACTTTGACTTCCAACTGCCTCCCGAACAGATCGCGCAATCTCCACTAACGAGTCGTTCGGCATCAAGAATGCTGATACTCGACCGCAGAACGGGCGAGTTCCAAGACGCAAAATTCACCGATCTGGTTGGTCAACTTGGCCCTGCGGACGTTCTAGTGCTGAACAACACGAAGGTCTTTCCCGCAAGGCTGCTTGGAAAGCTCGAGACCGGTGCGGCCATAGAGCTTTTGCTTATCGAAGAGGTCGAGCCTCGGGTGTGGGAAGCCGTCGCGCGGCCCGGCAAACGCCTTGCGCCGGGAAAGCGGGTCAATTTTGACGAAAGGATGTCGGCCGTTGTGCTCGAAAAGCTTGAGAGCGGGCGGGTGCGATTTCTCTTTGAAGCCGATGGCGACCTCGATAACGAGATCGACCGCCTTGGGCGAACTCCGCTGCCGCCATACATCACACCGAAAGAGGAAAAGCGCGAGTACGACCGTGAACGCTATCAGACTGTCTTTGCCGCCGAGCGCGGAGCCATCGCTGCCCCGACAGCAGGACTGCATTTTACTGACGAGATACTTGGTAGGATACGTGAGAACGGCACCGAGATCATCGAATTGACGCTTCACGTCGGGTATGGAACGTTCGAACCTGTTCGGGTCGAGGAACTATCGGAGCATCGTGTTCTGCCCGAGAGATTCTCCATTAGCGAAGACTCGGCGGCAAGGCTCAATAATGCTCTAGATTCAGGAAAACGGATCGTCGCCGTCGGCACGACAACAACGCGTGCGCTTGAATCCGCGATCCGCAGAACAGGCAGATTTTCCGCCGGCGCTTCGCTTGCCGACCTGACCATAACGCCGGGGTATGAATTCAAGGCGGTCTCCGCACTCGTTACGAACTTTCATCTACCGAAGAGTTCCCTGCTCATTCTCGTTTCCACATTCGGCGGACACGAACTTATAATGAGGGCGTACAGGCACGCCGTTCGTGAGGGCTATCGGTTCTACAGCTACGGCGACTGTATGTTCGTGAAATAATGCAGCTTATAGACTCGATAAAGAACCTGTTCGGGCCAACTGCACGCCCCTTGGTGCCAAAGGTTAAAGTTGCGCCAGCGGGTGAATACATCATTCGTCCGCTTACGAAAAGACATCTTCGGGACGTTACGCTGCTCAACGCCGAATGCTTTCCGAACGGAGACAGCTACACGCGGCACACGCTCGATTATCTTCTAAGCCAGCCGACGACGCTCTCTTACCGCATCGTTACCGAAGATAACGAGACGGTCGGCTTCGCATTTGTGATGGTCAACGAAGGCGGAACGGCGCATCTGACGACGATCGGCATCTCGCCCAAGCACCGCCGCCGCGGACTAGCAAAACGCCTTCTTCTGCACGTTGAGAGCGCGCTTCGTGCACGGTCGATCAACACGCTCGTTCTCGAGGTTCGCGTAAAGAACACGTCCGCACAGGATCTTTATCGACAAAAGGGCTTTTATGTCGTTCAGCGGCTGAACAAGTACTACACCGACGGTGAAGACTGCTTCTTGATGGTGAAAGCCCTTTTTTAGAGCCTGCGGAGACGTGCCTTGGACCTTAATCTTCCGAAGATCTATCCGATCACAAATAGCGAGGTTTCGGGGCTTTCGCACACCGAACAGGTCAGAAGGCTGATCGCGGGCGGTGCGACGTTCATCCAGCTGCGTGAGAAGCAAAAAGCCGCAGGAGATTGGTTTCCGGATGCTCTAGAGGCCGCCAGACTGTGCCGCGAGGCCGGCGTCACTTGCATCGTGAATGACCGCGTCGATATCGCCTTGACGATTGACGCCGACGGCGTTCATCTCGGGCAGGACGATATGCCTGTCGCGTATGCAAGACGGCTCTTAGGCCGCGGGAAGATCATCGGGCTTTCGACCCACTCTATCGAGCAGCTTGAGGCCGCCCTGCGTGAACCGGTCGACTACCTCGCGATCGGGCCCATTTTCGACACCTCGACGAAATCCGACCCTGACCCCGCCATTGGCATAGAAATGCTTTCAAAGGCCGCCCAAACGTCGGGAATGATGCCATTGGTCGCTATCGGCGGCATCAAAGCCGACAACCTTTCCTCGATCATATCCGCCGGTGCCGCGTCCGCAGCGATCATTGGCGCTCTGTTGGCAGATCCGGACAGAATATCAGAAAGGTTCCACGAATACAGCCAAATTGCCTCGCAATGTTAAACAAATACCAAAATTGTCTTGCATTTGTAGGAAACATTGGTGATAATGATTACGCGGCAAAGGCTCGCGGGCTTGCCTGCCTCGAGTAGCGGCCGTCCTTACGTTCCCTGATCCCTCCGAATACTTTAGCCAACATAGGGGAGCTGCGTTTCCACAATGAGTTTGTTAGACATTGCACCGATCATCGAGCAGATGCTGCTCGTATCCGACAACATTAGCGATCTGAACTTCTCTGCGAATCAGAAGCCGCAGGTTGAGATCAACGGCCGACTGCATCCGGCCTCGCCGCTCGGCCTCGGACGGTTGACCGCGTATCAGACCGAAACGATCGCAATGTCGCTGGTCCGCGACAATCCGGACGCGGCAATGCAGCTCGCAAAGTATCGGACGGCCGATCTGAGCTATGCGCTTCCGGGCAAATGCCGTTTTCGCGTAAATATCTTTCAGCAGCGAAACTCCTGGTCGATCGTAATGCGTCTAATTCCGCATAAGATCCCGAGTTTTGATGATCTGCGGCTGCCGCCGACCCTTCAAGAGATAGCGGATATCCGCAATGGCATCGTTCTGCTTACCGGACCGACAGGTTCCGGCAAAAGCTCGACGCTCGCTGCGATCATCGACCGAATAAACGAAACAAAGGCCTATCACATCGTTACGATCGAGGACCCGATCGAATTCCTGCATAACCACAAGATGTCGACGATCAACCAGAGAGAGGTCGGTGCCGACACACGTGATTTTGCTACCGCACTGCGTGCGGCTCTTCGTCAGGCCCCGAAAGTCATTCTCGTCGGCGAAATGCGTGACCTTGAAACGGCCGAGATCGCTCTCGAAGCAGCTGAAACGGGCCACCTTGTGCTTTCAACGCTTCACACGATCGACGCATCAAAAACGATCGACCGAATCATCGGACTCTATCCGAAGAATGAGGAACGGATCATTCGAACGCGTCTCGCGCAAACGTTCCGTTACATAGTTTCGCAGCGTCTCATTCCGAAGGGCGACGGCTCGGGCCGTATCGCGGCGGTTGAGGTGATGCGTTCCAATCCAAGAACTCGGGAGTATATCGAGAAGGGCGAGACCGAAGGCAAGACGCTGCTTGACGCGATCCGTGACGGCGAACTTGACGGAATGCAGGACTTCGACACCGTGATCCGCAAACTCGTTGAAAGCGGCGAGATCAGCATGGAAGACGGCCTCTCGTTCGCGACAAATCAGAACAACCTGCTGCTTCAGCTCAAGGGCCTCGCTTCGACCGAAGATTATGTGAATCAGCATCGGGGTTCGGGCATCAGTGCGACGGTCGCACCACCGACCTCCGAATCGAATCCCGATTCGGTTCTTAGCATGATCGAGTAGGAGAAAGAGATCTTTATGATGATACGCTGCGATAACTGTTCCGTCGTTTTGCAATTGGACGAATCGAAAGTACCCGCCGGGAACTTTACGGTTAGATGTCCGCGTTGCCAGAATATGCTTCGCGTCCAAAAGGACACCTCGGGAAAGGGCTCGTCAACCGTGCAGCAGCTTGCCGACAACAAACCGGCGCCGGCGACCGGCAACAATCAAGAGGAGTTCGCACACAAAGAATCGGAGATGCAGATCAACAGCGCGCTTCGCTCGCTGCTTGAGGCATTGAAGAAAGACAATACTCAGATGGAATCCAGTGATGACGACCTTGAGAAACCGCGTCGAATTTTGCTTTGTCTAGGAGCAAAGCTAGAGCAGGCCGCAAAGCTGCTCTCCGACGCGGGCTACAAGGTCTATGTCGCTCAAACACCGGCGCAGGCGAACGAAAGGCTTCGCGAGGGCAAGGTCGAGATCTTGATGTTTTCGCAGGATTTTGCACCTGAGCACAGCGGCGCGGCTGTCATACAGCAGAGAGTAAACGCGATGTATTCTGCTGAGCGTAGGCGGCTTTACTTCATTTCGCTCGAAGAGTCCGGTGCAACGATGAACGCGAACGAAGCGTTTTTGCGAAACCTGAACTTGATCGTAAACTACGCAGATCTCCCGCAGCTGCCGCTCATTTTGAACCGTACGCTGGCCGATTACAACAGCCTGTATATGCACTTTAATCGGGCGTCAAGCTTGGCCGCGATCTAGCGGAGATCTTCTGATCGGGAAGCGATCTCGGACACAAGCATTTCCAGCTGCTTTCGGGGGCCGTCAGTGCCCCCTTTTGACGTCTTGATCGCAAGGTCAGTTTCTGCGATTCGCTTGACCGCATATTGGATCTGAGCGGCTTCTGTCCGCCGTGCAGCGGCAAAATACGCATCGTGCTGGTCGTATTTGACGCCCAAGGTGCGCGTGATCGCCCCACGGTCAACACCGCGTTCCGTCTGGCTTTTTACGATCGCGAGCTTTCGAAAATAGAAACCGAGTGAACCAAGAATAACTACGGGCTCAGCCCCGTCTGCGAGTATTTTCCGGAGAGCCTTGAGAGCCTCCTGCGGACGGTTGCGATTTAGTTCATTTGTGAGGACAAAGTTATCAAGTTCTCGATGATCCGTGACCAACTCTTCGACAAGTTCGATCGTAACGACCTTGTCGGGCAAAGCCGCCGTCATTAGCCTTTCGGCTTCGTTCTCAAGACGAGCGACGTTGCCGCCGCAAAGTGACGCAAGCAGGGCGATGGCCGGCTTATCGATCGCGATGCCGTGCCGCTTAAATATCCTTTCTGCCCATGAGCGAAGCCCGGCTTCACCAAGCTGGTCGAATTTGACCACAGCCGCAAACTTCTCAAGCAGCTTCATCATTTTGCGGTTGCGGTTAAGATCGTCGGCAATGAAGATCACGACGCTCGTTGGCGACGGCTTCTTAAAATATGCGGTGAGCAGCGGCTCATGGTCCTCCTTCAACGTGTCGCGTGCGGCAGTTGCTCCGACCGTGACATCCGTGATCCGAATAAGCCGTCTTTCCGACATCAGCGGCAGTTGTTCAGCCGCCTCGAGAGCACGTCTCAAGTTCTCATGCGTTGCAAGGCTGAATTCCGTCTCGTTAAAATCGCGAGCGTCAGCTTCGGAAAAGCAATGTTGGGCGATCGCCTTTACTGCCTGTTGGCGAAGGTAAGTTTCCTCACCGTAAAGTACATAGACGGGAGCGAACTCATGCCGCTGCACCTGATTCCAAAGTTGTTCGCGGGTAAGCAGCATTCCAAAAACTCACTACTTCTTTTCTTCTCTTACGCCGAGGCCGTTGACGACCGCAGAGACGACAGATTCGGCGAAGGCTCGTGCCATTCGCTCGACCGCAGGATCTTCCTCGTTAAAGAATGAACGCGGATCTTCGGAGAATTCGAATGAATCGCGAAAGACAAAGTTCTGATTGTCGTAGAGTATCTTTTCGCGCCGCAGATCGCGGATCGTCACCGCGCCGACAATAGTCACTTCATAGACGCGCGCACGGCCTTCTTTATCGAGCAGGACGCCGGTGAAAAAGAAATCGCGAATCGTGCCTTCGACAACAGCGTCGGCACCGCTGCGTGAACCTTGGACAACGAGGCCGTTGCCGCGGCGGATGATCTCGCGAGAGACGGCCTCGGTAAAGCGTGACTCGACCTTGTAATGCAGCCCCTTCGCCTCGGTCTGAAAGACCGGGACCGCGACGATCTTGATGTCCTTCGGAAGGCCGGAGTTCGTTACCGGCTTATAGCATTCGGTGAAGCCGCTCGCCAAGAGAAAGACGAGGCAAATAAATACTATTGTTCGTGCTTTCGTTCTCATCGTTTCTTCAAAAACCTCCGGCCGAGCCAAACGAACAAGAGTGCGCCAAGGAAAGCAAAAACAGCTCCGAACAAGATGTCGAGCCAGCTGAGGCTTGAGGGCTCCGGCCCGGGTGGAATATCGAATAGAAAAAGCAGCAGAAACATAAGATCTTGTTATTCCAGTAAGCCTAAGGCCTGAGCGGCCGTGAGTGCCTGGCGCGTCTCGAGGACATCGTGAACTCGAATGATCTTTGCGCCATTCTTTACGGCAGCGATCGCGGCGGCAAGGCTCCCGCCAACGCGTTTTCCCGCGTCGGGCTCATTGCAGAGCTTTCCAATGAACGATTTTCTCGATGCGCCCACGAGCATCGGAAACCCTTCGAACTTTTCGATGATTCTAGCAAGATTTGCGATCAGGGATAAGTTCTGCTCGACGGTTTTGCCAAAACCGATGCCGACATCGAGAACGATCTTGTCGAGTACAACCCCACGGGAGACGGCATTCTGAATGCTCTCGCGAAGGCCATTTTCGACCTCGGCGAAGATATCAGCGACGGGAGCCTGAGAATGCATTTCGCTGAATTCACCACGCGAATGCATCAAGACGAGTCCCGCACCCTTGGCGGCCGCAACATCCGCGACCGTCGGATCGAACCTTAAGCCGGAAATATCGTTCACGATCTCTGCTCCGCTTTCGAGTGCGGCCGTTGCGACCGCGGCCTTGCTCGTATCTACCGAGATCGGAACCTCACATCCTGACGCGATCAGCTTTTCAATCACGGGTATGATGCGACCAATTTCTTCGGCCTCGGAAACCCGTTCGCTGCCCGGCCTTGTCGATTCACCGCCGATGTCGATGATATCGGCACCTTCGTCGATCAAGCGTTCGGCGCGTCGAACGGCATCGACCGCCGAAAAGGCCTCACCGCCATCGGAAAAGCTGTCTAGCGTGACATTGCATATGCCCATCAACAATGGTTTGTCCACAAACAGATCTCTCTGAGAAGTTCGCAGGATCATAACTGAAATCTTAATCCTCTAAAGGCTCTAATACTAAGCGTCAAGCGAAATGGCCTGAGATCCGTTTGCTAACTTGAAAGCGGATGGCGATGTTATACTTAACAGCCTTGCGAAAAGAAGCAAACCTGGAGGAGAAATGAAAGATCGTTTTTCAAACCATAAGCCGTTGGCCCAACATATTTCTGTTATGCTGACTATTTTGACAATATTGTTATTGGTGATGTCATGCGGACGGTTCATCCCGCAACGCGGCCAAACGTCAAATGTGAACACGAACGCGTCAAATACAGATGCGGTAAATAACTCTTCTACAAATTTTGATTCCGGTAAGTACTCGGAACTTTTGGCTAGAAAGAAGGAATTTGTACAAATGACGCCGCCGGTCAAGATCGACCCTAAGGCAGTGATCAAAGGGAAAGTGGTCGTCGTCAGTCAAGGACTTGAGAGTTCCACCGATGACAGTATGTTGAGTCGCGGATTGGCCGACTATCGGTTGGCAAAAAGCATTGACGAACTCGAGACCATAATACAAGTTGTTTGTTCAAAAGGCGGCCAGGTCGCGGTTTACAAAGGTAAAGACGACCGAAAAGCGACGGGTTTCACGAGCAATTGCAAAGTTTCGATTATCGACTATAAGGCACCAGCAGTTATAGCCCAGAAGAACTTTTCCAATTCGAAACCGCCCGAAGTTATCAGGTCGATCGAGCCTGATGCCAAAGACGAGTATCTGATGCCGAGGCCGCTTGCCGACATCATCCGATATATTGACAGCTTTAAGGTCGATAAAGAGATAAGGTCCGATTACCCGTTAAGCGCAAAGGAGCTTCTGCGTGTTCCGTTACAGGTCTCTATTGACCCAGCACCGGTCATTAAAGGAAAGGTAATGTTTGCTCAGCGGGTAGAATACGGCAACATTGACCCATTTAACCCTACGACGACAGATTATTCGGACCTTGGGATTAACTATGGGTTTGGCTATGAAAAACTTGCAACGCGTAGCTCCGACGTGACGACACTTGTAAATATTGTATGTGCGAAAGGAAGCCAAATAGGGAAGGTAGGCAATGTTACCGAATTCTCCAGCAAGTGCGAGATATCCCTTGTTGACTATAAAACGATGACGGTTTTTGCACAAAAGACCATCGAAAACAAAAACCTGGAACAGGGTGCGCCAAAGGAGAGCTTTCCGACCGATTGGGTTGTGAAGCAGCCTAAGGACGAAATAACAGCTTACCTGCAAGGACTTCCTGTTTCATGAAGATGACTGTTATCAGATCGGGCAGAAAAAAACGGGATGAAGACAATGCTCTTCACCCCGTTTTCTTATTGCTCTTGTCAAGCTTTACGCCGTCGCCGGATTATTACCGGTTATCGGCGGCAGGATCGGCTTCTTGAAAGGCGAATCCGCCTTTCCTTCGCTTTCCGGCGAGCCGTCGTCATCATCGTTTGAAGCAGGTTCTGCATCAAGCGGAAGACCGGCGACGACGCGTCGGATCTGAATGCTGTCAAGCGTTTCGAACTCAAGCAGAGCCTCAGCGAGACGGACCATTGCGTCGCGATTCTCGCGTATGATCTTCTCGGCGCGTTCGTATTGTTCGGCGACGATCCGTTTGACCTCAGCATCGATCTTGATCGCCGTGTCTTCCGAATAATCACGATGCTGTGCGATCTCGCGACCGAGGAAGATCTGTTCTTCCTTTTTACCAAAGGTCAGAGGCCCAAGAGCGCTCATTCCGTATTCGCAGACCATCGCACGCGCGACCTCGGTCGCTTTCTCGATATCGTTCGAAGCGCCGGTCGTGATCGAGCCGATAAAGATATCTTCGGCGATACGTCCGCCCATCGCCATTGCGATCTGGCCGAGAAGATATTCCTTCGACGCTGAAAGACGATCTTTTTCGGGAAGATACATCGTCAGGCCAAGAGCCATTCCACGCGGAATGATCGTCACCTTGTGGACGGGGTCGATATTCGGCACCTTGAGGCCGACGAGCGTATGGCCGGCTTCGTGATAGGCCGTAATGCGTTTCTCTTCGTCCGAGATGACCATCGACTTACGCTCGGCGCCCATCATCACTTTGTCTTTGGCGATCTCGAAATCCGCCATCGTCACAACCTTCTTATTAAAGCGGGCCGCATTCAGGGCAGCTTCGTTGACGATGTTCGCAAGATCGGCACCGGTAAATCCTGGCGTTCCGCGAGCGATCACGCTGATATCAACGCCTTCGTCAAGCGGGATCTTGCGGGTGTGTACCTTCAGGATGCCCTCGCGGCCGCGAACGTCCGGTCGGCCGACGACCACTCGTCGGTCAAAGCGTCCGGGACGCAGAAGTGCGGGGTCGAGGACGTCCGGCCGGTTCGTCGAAGCCATCAGAATGACGCCGTCATTAGACTCGAAGCCGTCCATTTCGACGAGAAGTTGGTTGAGTGTCTGTTCACGTTCGTCGTGCCCACCGCCGAGGCCTGCACCGCGATGGCGTCCGACAGCGTCGATCTCATCGATGAAGATGATGCACGGTGCATTCTTTTTGCCCTGCTCGAAAAGATCGCGCACGCGGCTCGCGCCGACACCAACGAACATTTCGACGAAATCCGAACCTGAGATCGAGAAGAACGGTACGTTCGCCTCACCTGCGACAGCTTTTGCGAGCAAGGTCTTGCCGGTTCCCGGAGGTCCGACCATCAGAACGCCCTTCGGTATCTTTCCGCCGAGTTTTTGGAACTTTTGCGGATCCTTTAGAAATTCGATGATCTCCTGGAGTTCTTCTTTTGCTTCGTCAACGCCCGAGACATCCTTGAAAGTCACGCGCTTTTGCTGATTATTGAGAAGCTTTGCCTTGGATTTACCGAAGCTAAGGGCCTTATTGCCGCCCGCCTGCATTTGGCGCAAGGTAAAGGCAAGCACACCGAGAATAAGCAAGATCGGCAGGAATTGTATCAAGAGGATCCAGCCCCAGCCTTCGCTCTTCTGTTCGTCGCGGTCAACGATCTGCGTGCTTGTGCCGGCATTCTGTTCGTTAAAGGCGGCGATCTTTTCCTTCAAAAGCTTGATGGTCGCGTCGCTGCCGATATTCGTGACGTACTTTGCGTTGTTTACGTCGGTGAACTCGACCTGCGACTGCCTGAACAGAGCTTCCTTGAACTCTTTGTTGTTGATATGGGTGATCGCCGCATCAATGCTGAGATCCTGGGCCGGTTTGTTTTGTTTGGTCTGTAAAAACCACACAAAAACGAGAGCACCAGTGATGATGATCATCCAAAGAAGAATTTGTCGTGCCTTCGAACTCAAAATAAAAAGCCTCCGCCTGAACCTTTCGCTTGTTGCCGCCAAAATGACAGGCCAAAAAGGGCAGTCATCTTAGGATGAAAGTCGGCTATTGGCGCGTTGTTCCCGAAAAATAGGGTACGAACAGCGCCAACCCTTAATTTTAGGCGCGCCAGCCGCCTTTTTCAACCTTATTTAGTACGGTAAGCGAGCCAACCGCCGCTTCTTTCGACAACTCCGCCTTCGGGAAGTTCCGCGATCCGGCCGCTTTTAGGGCTTTTTGCAAGGTCGCTGACCGCCTTTATGTGTGCGGCTGTCAACTTGCGCGCGTGGCCGCGGTTGGCGACCAACCAGCTGCGGATAAGCGTTAGACGTTCAGCCTCGGCAAGCCCAAGGAGGTCGGCTGACCGGAGTTTCCCTGCAGATCGTGCGGGTGACGGCTCCTGTGAAAAATATCCGGCCGTCCGGGCCAAGGTCTCCACAATGCGAGGATTAAGCTCGCAAAGCAGCGGGATCACCTCTCGGCGGATCTTCACGCGGGAAAAGCGAAGATCCATATTCATCGGGTCCGAGCGGAAATCGACGCCAAGATCACCGCAATATTCGACCGTATCCTCGCGAGAAGCGATGCTCAGCATCGGCCGTATGAGCTGAGCCTGACAGCCTTCCAAAGGCCGTGCGGAAGGCATTGCAGCAAGGCCTGACGGGCCGCTTCCGCGAATTAGGTTCAACAGAAACGTCTCAGCCTGATCGTTGATCGTGTGGCCGGTCAGCACAGCATAAGCATCAAATTTCTCTGCAGTTTTGGCGAGAAATTCATAGCGGGCGAGGCGTGCATTTTCCTCGAGATTGCCGCGTTTTGCGATCGGGAAATTCCCAAGGACGAACGTGATACCGCGTTCTTCGCAAAGTTTGCGGACAAACTCCGCATCTTTGCCGCTGTCCTTTCGCAACGCATGGTCAAAATGCGCCGCGATCAGCCGGTGGCCAAGCTTTTTTCTGTCTGCCAAAACTTTCAATGCCAGGAGCAGAGCGGTCGAATCTGCGCCGCCCGAACAGCCGACAACGACGGCTTCGCCGTCCGTTTGCAGCGAGAGACGCCGCCATTCTGTGATCAATTTTCGTTCGAATCGATGCACTAGCCGATCGCTCCCGCTTCCGACCTGCGGCCATTCTGTTGTCTGCGCGAATACGTCATAAAACCCCTCGACCAACAAGAATTCTACTCACGTTTTCGGCCGCCGAATAGCACAAACCGCACAAAACGTATCAAAATGCACAAAATGTATCAAAGTGCACGAAATGCACGATTTGCACGATTTGCACAAAAGGTCAGAATCACCTGCGTTGGCGGTGATCCTGTCAGTTCTGTTGATATGCGGCCCTTTTTTGGTTAAGGATAGTGATCCGCGATGTTGAGATAAGCTTTCCGCGGCGGTCCGTGATCTCGATCTTCCAGATGCTGATCGTTTTGCCTGAATGGATCGGCTCAGCAACGGCGGTAATAAGCCCTTTCGAGACGGCGCGTACGTGATTTGCATTGATCTCGATGCCGACAGGCGTTACCTTTTCGAGATCCGCCCCGACGACGGCACCGACCGACGCCGCACTTTCTGCTAAAAGCACAGAGACGCCGCCATTCATAACGCCCGTGTATTGATGCACCTTTGGCGTAACTTCCATCGAAAGAACGACGCGTTCCGGCTTCGCCTCGATGATCTCGATCCCGAGAAAGACGAAGAGTTCATTGGTTGCAGTGTCTTTAAGCAGACGTTCTCGATCGATCATCTTTCAAGTTTTGCTTTTGCAGCAGCAAGAGCCTCGCGTACGCGTTCGGGTGACGTGCCGCCGACTGCTGAACGAGCAGCGAGCGAGGCATCAATACTCAGGCGATCAAACACATCTTCTTCGATCAGGTCAGAAAATTGCCTGAGATCGCCAAGAGCGAGTTCGTTCAGCTCGCAGCCTTTTTCGATGGCGAAAAGAACTGCCTTTCCGACTGCTTCATGAGCGGAGCGGAATGGCATTCCTTTCTCGACAAGATAATCGGCAAGGTCTGTTGCGTTGAGATAACCGGAGGCGGCGGCCGTGCGAGCTGCATCTTCGTTCAACGAAGTATTGTCCAGAATAACCGCGGCGGCCCGCAGCGAAATGCCTATCGTGTCGATCGTGTCGAAGACCGCCTCCTTGTCTTCCTGCATATCCTTGTTGTATGCGAGCGGCAGGCCTTTGAGCATCGCAAGCAGCGACAAGCTATTCCCGAAGACACGGCCTGCTTTGCCTCGCAGGAGTTCGAGCGCGTCGGGATTCTTCTTCTGCGGCATCAGGCTCGAACCGCTCGACACCGCGTCGCTAAGCGTGATGAAGCCGAATTCCGTCGATGCGTAAAGGATCATATCCTCGGCAAGCCGCGAAAGATGCACCATCAGGAGCGCCGCCGCCGCGCAAATATCGACAGTAAAATCACGATCCGAAACCCCGTCAAGACTATTCGCGGTAACCTTGTCGAAACCCAACTCTCTTGCCACCGCGTCGCGGTCGATCGGAAATCCGGTTCCGGCGACAGCCCCTGAACCAAGCGGCATTACATTGACCCGCTTTCGGGTCTGTTGGAACCTTTCGACGTCTCGCGTGAGCATCTCGAAATACGCAAGGCACCAGTGTGCGAAAAGCACGGGCTGCGCACGCTGCAAGTGCGTGTAAGCGGGAATTACCGCATTCTCGTAGCGCGTCGCAAGAGCGAGGAGAGCTTCTTGCGCACGCTGTATTAGTGCGATGACGACGTCAACTTCATCGCGGCACCAAAGCCGAAAAGCCGTCGCGACCTGATCGTTTCGGCTGCGGCCGGTGTGCAGCTTTCTACCGGTGTCGCCGATCTTCTCGATGAGCTTTGCCTCGATGAATGAATGCACATCCTCGGCCTTCGCCGTCGCGAAATAGTCGGCGCGTTCGCCCGCTTCATTCAATAGAGCTTTCAGGCCGGTTACGATGCTGTCGGCCTCCTCAGACGAGATAATTCCGGCACGTTGAAGCCCATTCGCGTGGGCGCCGCTCGCCGCTACGTCCGCTGCGAAGAGCCGCTGATCGAATCGGAAGGAATCGTTGAATTCGGCAAATGTTTCGTCCGGCGGAGCCGTAAACCGCCCGCCCCAAAGTTGTTTCTTGTCGTCGGCCATACCAAAACCTGAGTTTTACGGTATTCTACTTCTTTTGGCGGACATACGGCATTTCCAGGCCGAGAAACTGCAGATTTTTGTGATGAAAAAAGATATTAAGAAACTCGTTCTTGCGTATTCGGGCGGATTGGACACGTCCGCTATGCTGCTTTGGATCAAGGAAACATACGGCTGCGAGGTCATCTGCTACACGGCGGACGTCGGTCAGGGCGATGAACTCGACGGCCTTGAGGAAAAGGCACTCGCGACGGGAGCATCAAAGCTCTATGTCGAAGACCTGCGTGAGGAATTCGTAAAAGATTTTGTCTGGACTGCTGTAAAAGCGAATGCACTTTACGAAGGCACTTATCTCTTGGGAACGAGCCTTGCTCGCCCAGTGATCGCGAAACGCCAGATCGAGATCGCTCAAATGGAAGGTGCCGATGCCGTCGCTCACGGAGCTACCGGCAAGGGCAACGATCAGGTGCGTTTTGAGCTGACATACTACGCTCTAAAGCCGGACATCAAGGTCGTTGCGCCGTGGCGGCATTGGGATTTCAAGGGACGTGCCGACCTCATCGCGTATTGCGAAAAACACGGCATTCCCGTCACCGCGACCACGCAGAAACCGTATTCGATGGACCGCAATCTGATGCACGTCTCATACGAAGGCGGCATCCTCGAAGATCCCTGGGCCGCGCCGCCCGAAGACATTTTTCTGATGACGAGGTCGCCAAAGGACGCACCCGACAGCCCGACCGAGATAACTTTGACTTTCGAGAAAGGTGAGCCCGTTGCGATCGACGGCGATCGGTACGGAGCAGTCGATATGCTCTCAAAGCTCAACCACCTCGCAGGCGAGAACGGCATCGGCCGCATCGATATCGTCGAGAACCGCTTCGTCGGGATGAAGTCCCGCGGTGTTTACGAAACGCCAGGCGTCACTATTCTTCAAACCGCACACCGCGCTCTCGAATCCATCACGATGGATCGCGAAGTTATGCGTCTGCGTGACAGCTTAGGGACAAAGTTCGCTGAGAGTGTCTATTACGGATTCTGGTTCGCTCCCGAGTTTACGATCCTCCGAAAAATGATCGACGAGACGCAAGAGATAGTGAACGGCGAAGTCCGCCTCAAACTCTACAAAGGCAATGTCATCGTCGAAGGCCGCCGTTCGCCGAACTCGCTCTATCGCGAACGCGTCGTAACCTTCGAGGACGACGCCGGCGCCTACGACCAGCAAGACGCCGAAGGCTTCATAAAACTCCAAGCTCTGCGGTTAAGATTGAGAAATATGGAGTAAAAGACGCGGAACCACGACGAGGAGTGGAGTGCATCCAAATGAACACAGATGGTCTAGATGGTTGTTATGAAGTTTAGTAAGAGACTCTCAGAACCGCCATTTCATTAGCGCTTGAAAGCGTTAATGAAAATGAGCAGATCAAGAAAAAGAACTTCAATCACTGGCATAACAAAAGCCGCCAGCGAAAAAAAAGACAAACGACTTTACAATCGTTGTTACCGCCGTAAATTCCGAATGGTCTTGCGTCGCTTTGACGGGGACGAAGTGTTTCCAAAACTCAGAGAACTTAGTAACGTTTGGTCGATGGAAAAGGATGGAAAAAAATGTTTTGACCCCGACAGATATCCGAAGCTTATGCGCAAATGACCGATAAGGAATAGCAATGGAGGAAACCGGAGCGGTCGTCGTAGTCATCAAGGTTGGGCACCGGAGCGAGGTCTATCGAAAATAGAACTCGGAAAGCAGGCAAAAGTTAGCCGCGAATGCACGAATATAAATGCTCTATTCGTGCATTCGCGGACCGTTTTGTGTCTAGCGTAAGCTCCTGGAGGAGTACCTGCTTTAGGACACAAATCCCTTGAATTTCGACGCGCTTGCGGCGTAGCCCGGGAAGACCTTTGCGAGGTCTTTTGCACCGAGGTGTTTTGCGGCTGCTTCGCCAAAGACATCGCGAAAGTCTGTCGTTACGGCGAGGTCGCGGCCTTCGTAAAGCTGGTCGTTCTTCATACCTTTCCAATCGCCGTAAACCTTGCCGCCGCGAACGGAATTGCCGAGTGCGAACATCGTGTTGCCGTGGCCGTGGTCGGTTCCACGGCTGCCGTTCTCGCGGGCAGTTCGGCCGAATTCGCTCATTGTAAGCACAAGAACGTCGTCCATTTGTTTGCCAAGATCGGTCGCAAACGCCGCGATCGAGAGAGCGAATGTACGCAGGAAATTCGAGAGCTGGCCGCGTGCTCCGCCTTCGTTCAAGTGCGTGTCCCAACGAATATCGTTGCCGGTATCGGTGAACGCGACCTCAAGGCCGACACCAGCCTTAATGAGCTGCGCGATCTGCTTTAGCGAACGGCCGAGATCGGTATTCGGATAGACGGCACCGTTCGCGGGCTGATACTTTGCGGGATTGGCACGCTTTAAAAAGTCCATCGCCTCGAACGTCTCTTTGCCTGTTTTGTTGAGCGTGTCCTTTACGTTCTGGTCGTAGATGCCTTCGAAACCGCCCTTGAGATCGGTCGTGTATAGCCCGGCCTGGATCGTAAAATCCGAAAGGTTCGCCATCGCGACCGACGGCGCTTTGCCGTATAGCGAACGCGGCAAAGTTTGCGTCATCGAGACTGCACGGAATGGCGATGCGTCTTTCTTCGGCGCAGATTGAAGCACGCGGTTGAGCCAGCCGTCTGGAGTAGATTTACGGCCCGGCGTGCCGGATTCCATATAGTCTTGAGCGTCGAAATGCGAACGCGTGTTGTCGGGCGAACCGACGCTCGTAATAGCCGCGAGCTGTCCGCTTTTGTAGAATGGTGCGAGTGGTGCGAGGCTCGGATGAAGGCCGAAATGCCCGTCGAGATCGACAGCTCCGTCCGTTTTGCCCGGCGCTTGAACAGCGATCGTCGGTCGAAGGTTGTAATACTCACTATCACCGTACGGCACGAGCATATTCAGCCCGTCAACAGCACCGCGTTGGAATATGGTAACGAGGACTTTGCGGCCTTTACTGCCGTTCTTTGTCTGCGCCGCTGCAAACTGATGCAGGAAATTCGGAGCAGCGGCCATAACGCCAAAGCTCGCCAAACCCATTCCAGTTGCCTTCAAAAAATAACGTCTATCCATACAAAAAACCTCACCAACCAAAGTTTAGACGCAGCCGTCGCGACTTTAGACGGTCTATTTTCGGACAATTTTAATCGGACGCACTTAAATGCGTGAAACGAACGTGTGTTCTTAGCAAAATTGAAGCGGTCCGCAGTTTTAGCAAAAGGTTGGAAAAAAAGCTGTCAGAACTCTTTAGAAATGTCATATAATATAACTCATTGGAAATGTCCGCTTTTTCATTTGGCCTTTCGGATGACAAACCGGTGTCTGGTGACTTTGACGGTGACGGAAAGACAGATGTAGCAGTTTTCCGCGCATCGAACGGTACTTGGCATGGCTTCGAAGCTCTGCTGCCGTCTATAGCACAGCCCAATTCGGACTGAGCGGAGACCGGCCTGTACAGGGCGATTACGACAGAACCGATGCGGCGGTTTGGACACCCGCGACGGGACGGTGGCGTATCTTAAAGAGCAGCGACTCGACGCAGATGGAAGAATACTGGGGCGGCAGTAGTAACGGGGATATTCCGGTTCCGTCAGCGTTTAATCGGTGAGATTTGTTCTTTGAAAGGAGAAAAACGTGATGCGAAAGAATATTCGAAATGCAGCGTTGGTAGGCGTGGGGGTGTTACTTGTGGCCACATTGGCTATCCTTTCCTCCCGAGCGAGGCTCAGAAAGCTCAATTTCAACCTGAAAGCCAAGCGACAGCGACGCCGACCCCTGATCAGGACGAGCTTCTTAAGAAAGTTCGATGGAGCAGCATCGTCAGCGATTTCGTAGACACTGTGTCTGACAAAGAACCCGGCTGGGTTCTGGCCAATATGTCTTACTATCAGGATGAACGAGTGAACGCTGCAACCCTCGTCTTTAACGCCGATATTGACGCGAAAGTAATTGTAGATATCATTGAGGCTAGGACTCTAGATAAGGCGAAAAGTCGTTTTGTAACTCATCTCTCTCGAGGCGAGATCGTCTCCTGCCGGGGCGACGGATGTGGCGAGCAGGGCATAGAGATGTGGGAGGGCCGCAAGGCTTCCGATACTAAAGAGTTCGTCGGCTTCTTAGGTTTAGTTATCAGAGAAGGTGTCTACGTAGTTACGGTCGAGTGCAAATCGTATGAGACGGCAAAACGCATCGCGGGTTATGCTCTGGGTGCCGCCACAAAGACAGAAGGACGTAAATTATTCCCGAGTTAACAGATCACCCAGAGGCAGAAACCGGCCTGGGGTGCCGTGTCTTGGTACCGCTAGGGGGCAAATGTTGATAGACCGCAAACAGCCAGTAATTCTCCGGAGTGTGTTGTAGCACACTCCTCCTCCCGTAACAGATATAAGATCTCCATCTCCCTTTCTCGTATTCGTAGCTTACCGTCTTACCGGATGATGATCTCATCGACGAAGATGTAGGCGTCGAAGCCTGCGCCGGGATGCCAGGCGGGAATCTTGCCTAAATTCTTCGCGTGTACACGGACGTATCGGGCCGTAACGGGCGAGATCTTCGTTACATAATCGCGAGCGGTCGGAGTCATATCCTCGGGCGAGAGATCGGTTGCGATCTCGGCAACTTTGCGGAAATTCACGCCATCGTCTGAGACTTCGAACTCTATTTTGGTAGGCATCCAGATCCAGGAGCGTGCGACCTGCAGGAATCCGCCGCCGAGTTCGCTGATCCTTGCCGGACGCTGGAGGTCGATCGTCGCGACGAAGTCCTGCCCCTGATAACCTTGCCACTCGCCGCTCGCAAAATTCTCAGTTCCGCGAATGCCGTCGATCAAACCTCCGTCACCACCGCCGTCGTACTGCCGGCTGTATTTTGAAGCGATCGAAACCGTCCAGTCGTTCGGTTTCTTTACGAACTTGGCGGTAACTTCCTTGCTCGTCGTGTCACCTCTTTTTGCGTAGGCGGTTATGGTCGAGGTGGCTGTGATCGTGATCGGTTTTGTATATCGAGCTTCGGGCGTAGTCTCGCCGTTATCGGTCTTGATGGAATAGAAGATCTCGGCCTTTGGATCGATGCTGTGCAATGCTATCACTGCCGTTTTCTCAAACGTCCTTGGCCCATCAACGTACGGCACTGCAACAAGATCAACGTCGATCTTGCTTGTTGAAAATTCCGTGAACCAGTCTTTCACAGGCACAGGCGACATCTCGAATTCGAGTGTGCCGCCATTAGCGATATCGCTGTGCGTGATGAACGTTTTGCGGTAAGGCTTGCCGTTGAGTTTGACCGAGGCCACGTAAATATTTTTCGCCGAGACGTTCGGCGCCTTTACGGTGAACGTCTTGCCGTTCTCGAGGTTGTATTTCATCACCTTAAAAAGCGGCGTTCCGAGGTCGTATTTCGCATTGCCGGGAGCCGTCGGATAAAAGCCGCTTGCGCTCAGTATGTACCACGCGGACATCTGGCCGCAGTCCTCGTTGCCGATGAGGCCGTCGGGCGTTGGCTTGTAAAATTCGTCGAGGATCTGACGCACGTACTTCTGCGTTTTCCACGGCTCGCCCGCGTAATCGTATAGATACGCGATGTGGTGCGAAGGCTCGTTACCGTGTGCGTATTGGCCGATGAGACCGGTGATGTCGGGCTGGACGCGGCCTGTGAGCTTGTCGGTCGTCGTGAAGAGTTCGTCGAGCTTTGCGGCAAACTTCGCATGTCCGCCCATCAACTCCATAAGCCGGTCGATGTCCTGTGGAACGAAGAACGTATAGACCCAACTGTTGCCTTCCGTAAAATGGAACGTTACTTCGTTCGGCGAGAAGGGCGAGACAAAGCCGCCGTTCCGCTTTGGCCGCATAAAGCCGGTCGCGGGATCAAAAAGGTCTTCGAAATAGCGGGCGCGCTTCGAGAAAGCGTGATAATCGTTTTTCAGCTTGCCGACAACTTCGTCGTCAATGACTGTCCACATCGAGAGACGTTTATCCATCTTTTTAGCTCGCTCGTTGCCCATAACTAGTGCCATCTGAGCAATGCACCAATCGTCGTATGCGTATTCGAGAGTTTTTGAGACGGATTCGTTCTCGTCCTCCATCGATATGTAACCACGACGTCTATATGCCGCGAGGCCGAAATGGTCGAGTTCGGCGGAGTGTACCGCGGCGGCGTAGGCCTTTTCGTAATCGAACCCTTTTATGCCTTTTGCCATCGCGTCGGCGATCACGGAGACGGCGTGGTAGCCGATCATCGTGTCGGTCTCTTCACCCCAAAGTTCCCAGACAGGCAAACGCCCGCCTTGCTCGTAAATGCGTATGAACGTGTTGATGAAATCGACCGTGCGCTTCTCGTCAATGATCGTATAGAGCGGATGCGCCGCCCGAAACGTATCCCAAAGCGAGAAGACGGTGTATTGGTCGGACGGAACGCGGACGCCCTCGTCCGCAATCGCCGGATTCTCCGGCGACGCTGACTTAGATTTCCCGGGAGCTGAAGCCGTGCGAGGTTTTTTCGGGCCGAGGCGGTCCGAATTGCGGACGGGGGCGTCCGCGTTCCGCAGTTGATGAATCTTCCCGTCGCGGCCGCGATATTTGCCGTCAACGTCGTTGAAGACGTTCGGCTGGATCGCGGTGTGATAGAGAGCCGTGTAGAAGTTCGCCATCTGCTCAGGCGTCCCGCCCGAAACCTCGATCTTACTGAGTTCCTTGTTCCAAGCCGCCTTTGCATCGGCGCGCACCTTGTCAAAATCCCAACCGGGCATCTCAGCCTCAAGATTCTTCCGCGCACCTTCGATCGAGACGTAGGAGATCGCGACTTTGACCATGATCTGGTCACCGGGTTTCGTGTCGTATTGGACCGCTGTCTTTATGTTCTGGCGAGTTTGCGAGCCGTCAGGCCGCGTAGTCGGTTCTTTTAGAGCTGTCTTGTCTTCTACGACGGCCATCTTGTACCGAGATGGTTGAGAAAACTCTACGACAAAATAGACCGTCTGATCTTCTGCCCAAGACCGTGAGCGTCGGAAGCCTTCGATCTTGTTACCCACGACCTTGATGTCTGAATCCAATACTCGATCTCGCCATTTCAGATCCAGAATGATATTCGCTCGGCCACCGTTCGGGAAGGTATATCGATGCAGGCCAACTCGTCTTGTCGCCGTCAGCTCGGCAAAAATCCCAGAATCATCCAGCTTCACTGAGTAATATCCGGGTTCTGCCTTCTCATTCGAATGAGAGAATTTGGACTCGTACGTATGCGATGTGGAGAGAGAAGGATCGAACGTCGGCATCAGCAAAATATCGCAGCCGTCGGGGATGCCTGTGCCGGATAGGTGCGTCATCGAGAAGCCGTAGATGATGTCATCGGAGTAGTGATAGCCGGAAGAGCCGTCCCAGTTGTCGATTCGGGTGTCGGGGGAGAGTTGGACCATTCCGAACGGGACGGTCGCACCCGGAAAGGTGTGCCCGTGGCCGCCCGTGCCGATGAACGGGTTGACGAACTGCGTATAGTCGCGCGTCTGCGCATTGATTGTCAGCAGTGAGCAGAGAGCGATAAGGACAAGATACCCGCAGAGACGCAAAGTCGCAGAGAAAGAAGGTTTACTTTTCATAGTTTTGCCCACGGATCTATTGCCCACGAAAGACACGAAAAAAACGGAAAACGAGAAATTGGCCGCGAATAACGCGAATAAGAATATCGCCCTTACCTTCTTTCGCGTGTTTTGTGTGTTTCGTGGGTGCCTCCTACAAGATCACCGCCACTTTACCGCTTTGAACACGATCTGCTTGTAGTCATCGTGTTCGTAAAGGACGCCGATCGTCTTGCTGTCGAGCAGCACGATATCCGAATACGCGGTGAAGTCCCGCCCTTTTGGATCGCTCGTGCCATCGACAAGAAAACTCTTCTTCCACGTCTCGCCATTGTCGTAGCTTATCCTGAGCGTCAAGTTGTTGCGATCCTTTTGATCCGCGTTGTTCGCGAACGCGAAGATCTTACCCTTAATATGCAAAAGGCTGCCCTGGCACACGGGATCGGGCAGGTTCTTTTCGAATCCTGCGTCTTTCCAGGTCTTGCCGCCGTCACTGCTCCGTGCCGTAATGCGATATTTTTGATCGCCGCGTTGATTGCGAGCATTCAATAGAATGTCGCCCTTCGACGTTTCGGCAGCGGTCGCCTCGTTACTCCCTGCAATGCCGATGTCGCCCGCGATGTGGAACGTCTTGCCGTGATCGTCCGAGTAAAAACCGGCGGCCATATAATCCGTAAAATCCCGCTGCGGTTCGCCTTTTGAGTAATTAACGGGAACGAATATACGGCCGCGATATTTGCCTTTCGCGAGTTGGATCGCGTGGCCCGGCGTGTTCGCGTATGCACGCCAGTCGCTGCGTTTCACCTGCGAAGTGATATTCACTGCCTCGGACCACGTGTTGCCGCCGTCAATGGATGTGATGTACCAAACCTCACGGGTGCCTTTGCCCTCGCGAATTTCCCGCTCCGTTCTATCGCCCGTGTTGTAAAAGAGGAAAATTCGCCCTAGCGGATAACGCGGGTCGAGTTCATCGACGACCGGCGCCGAGTTGCTCGCCTGCAGCGTGCCGTTGTCAACAACGACGATCTGCTCGGAAAATGTTTTGCCGTTATCGCTGCTTGTCTTTAGAACGATATCGTTGTCGCCGAAATCGCCTGCGCCCTTTCGCCTCGCCTCGGCGAATGCAAGCAGTTTGCCCGACCGCAGTTTAACGATCGCGGGAATGCGGTAACTCGCCGCTCCGCCCTTGCCGCTCTCGAAAACGACTGTCTCCTGAGCGGCGGCGAATGTCGCCAACAGGACAGTAAGAAGGAAACTGACGCAGAACTTTGCCATACATTCCCTTTAGAGGTGGTTCAGTTACCGTAAAGGATCTGCGGGCTAGCGCTTACGGTACGCTGCCCTTTGTTCTCGAGGTCAAGAATGATGATCGAGTTTGCGCCCTTCTTGAGCCAACCTGCGGGCAGATAGAGCGATTGCTGCGGGCCGATGCTCCAAAATCTTCCCAGATGATGGCCGTTCACCCAGACGTGGCCTTTGCCCCAATCCCGCATATCGAGGAACGTATCGCCGACCTCTTTCAGCGTGAACGACCCGCGGAAGAACGCGGCATTCGGCATCTCTTTCTTTGTGAACTTCAGCTGCGAAAGGTTATCGAAAGGCAGAGAGACCATCTCCCAGTCTTTCAACTCCGCGTTGTCGAGCAGAACTTCTTCCGTGATGCCTTTGCGGTCGAAAATGAAGTCGTTACCGTAATTCAGACGTCCCATATTCTCGACGAGAACTTCGAGTACGTCGCCCTTTTTCGCATCGATCGCGATCGATTGTTCTTTGCGGCCGCGGTCGAGTTGGGCGATGAATTTGTGGTTCAGAAAAACGTGCGAGTAATCGTGCTGCTCCTTGAACTCAAGCGTGCCTTTTGCGTCCGCATCGAAACGATGTCGATAAAGCACGAAACCGTAGTTCTGCCCAAGATTCTCCATCGGCAGGACATCCCGCGACCTGTGGATCTTGCCGAGTGTCCGAGCGGCATCGAAGATCCCGGCGGTTTCCTTCAGTTCGAACGCCGGTAAGTCGATGAACTTCGGTTCGTCCTTGATCTCAGGAAACGTTTCGTTCGGAAAATACTTTTTGATCACGTCGCGAAGGACGCGATATTTTTCGGACGGCCGACCGGCAGCGTCGAGAACGCCGTCGTAATCGTAATCGGACGTGTCGGGCTGGTACGGAACCTGATTCGAATAGTTCGCACCGGCCATATAGCCGAAAGACCACCCGCCGTGCCACATATAGAAGTTGAACGAGATGCCGTTGGCGAGCATATAGTCGATGCCTTTTGCGACGGACGCGGTATCGACGGTGTGGTGTTTCTCGCCCCAGTGATCGAACCAGCCCGTGTAGTATTCGCCGACCATTCGCGGAATGCCGCTGCGGAATTTTGCGAGCGTCTCGAATTGTTTCGCCGGGTCTTGCCCCCAACCAAAGTTGATGACGGGAAGCACGTCAGGCAATGTGCCGCCCTTCAGCATCGAATCGCTCGGGCCGTCCGAGGTAAAAAATGGAACGGTAAAGCCCGCGTCGATCAGGCTCTGTTTAACTGCATTCAGATATTCCTTGTCGCTGCCGAAAGAGCCGTATTCGTTCTCGACCTGCGCCATTATGATGTTGCCGCCGTTCTGTATCTGGAGCGGTGCGAGACGCTTTCCCACCTCTTTCATATAGCGATCTGCCGCCGCAAGGAAGCTTGGATCCTTCGACCTGATGACCATCTTCTTGTCTCGGAGCAGCCATGCGGGAAGTCCGCCGAAATCCCACTCGGTGCAGACGTACGGGCCGGGACGAATGATAAGGAAAAGCCCTTCTTCCTGTGCAAGCTTTGCGAACCGTGCTATGTCTTTGCCGCCCGCGAAATCAAATTTGCCGGGCTGCGGCTCGTGCTCATTCCAAAAGATATAGGTCGTGATCGTGTTGAGGCCCATCGCCTTCGCCTTGCGAAAGCGGTCGCGCCAATGCTCGGGCGGCACACGCGGGTAATGCATCTCGCCGGAGCGAATGATAAAAGGCTTTCCGTCGAGTACAAAATGCTCGCCTTCAACGGCGAAGGTGTGCTTTTGAGCAAAAAGAGTCGTGCTGCATAGCAGCAGAATCACAACAAACAACAGCTTTTTCATACTAAATTCTCACGTTTCTTCTGCCAGCCGCCGCGTGTGAAATCGGGAATTTTCACCGGCATGGAGCCGCGTGTGACGGAAAGTGCGCTCAAGGGGAACGGTGCGGAGATCGCTGCTCCGTCATAAACATCCATATCGTACGAGAGTCCCTCGCGGAAACACTGCACGAGTCTCCATGCCATGATGAAGTCCATGCCGCCGTGACCATGGCCGCTCGCCTTTGCCCCAAGCTCTTTCCAGAGGCGATGCGTGTACTTTTCCTTGTACTTGTCGATCGTCGCGAACTTATGTCCGCCTTCCTGCCCATCAACAAAGATTCGCGGCGGATAGTCGCGAAATACGCCTTTTGTCCCCTGGATGAGGTTTATGCGGTCGTAAGGATGCGGCGTTACGACGTCGTGCTGCACCTTGATCGAGAGGCCTTTCGCGGTCTTGATCAGGGTGGTGTTCATATCGCCGCAGATATATTTTTCACGCCATTTCGGACTGCCCTTCGGAACCGTTCTTTCGCGATAGACATCGAGCGAACGAGAAGGCGACGACATCGAAACGAGATAGTCGAACCGATCACCGCGATTGATGTTCATATAGTTCGCAACAGGTCCGAGGCCGTGTGTCGGATAAAGATTTCCGTTCAAACGCGTGTGCCAAGCGCGACGCCAAAGGCCTTCGCTGTCGTTCTCATTCATTATCTCGCGAAGGTCGTGTATGTACGCGCCTTCGCCATGCGTGATCTCGCCGAAAAGCCCGTCACGCACCATATTGAGCACCATCGTCTCGTTAAAATCGTAATTGCAGTTCTCCATCATAATGCAATGCTTTCGCGTGCGTTCTGATGTATCGACGAGAGCCCAAATATCCTTCATCGTCGTCGCCATCGGGACCTCGACGCCGACATGCTTGCCGTTGTTCATTGCAGCAAGAGCGACGCGTGCGTGCCATTCCCAGGGCGTCGGAGAAAAGACAAAATCGATATCGTCGCGTTGGCAAAGCTTCTCGAAAGCGTAGTCGCCGTCAGTGTACATCGCAGGCGACGGCCGGCCTGCTTTTTCGATCTGCGCTTTGCCCTTTTCCGCATTGGCCTTCACGTTGTCGCAAAGCGCTACGATGTCCAGGTTATCGACGCCGAGAAAATCGTTGATCATCGATTGTCCGCGTCTTCCGACGCCGACGACGCCGAGCCGGACGCGATCGCGTCTCTCAAAAGGCACGCCGATCATCGACTTTGCCGGTACGGCAGCGTGGGCACTGTCGGTCCCGACCAATGCCGTTGCGATCGTCGCCGCAACGCCGGTTTTCAACAGATCTCGTCTTGTGATGTCGCTCATCGTCTTTCCTCCAATATTCTATTTAGTGAACAAACTCTCCGCCGTACACACGGCCCAATCCTTGGCCCTTCAAACCCCAAAGCACACGGAACATCGCATCGCCGCCGCGATGGTTATAGCGAAGTGATATCTTGTGATAACCGGCCTTTAGCGGGATGATCGCCGAACGCAGTTTGCGGTCATTTGTACCTGCATCGTCAATTGGCCGCTCATTATCGACCAAAACGGTTACGTCCCAAGTCGCATCGACCTGGAGTTCATAAATTCCATCGACCGGAGCCTTCAGATAGCCGTCAAAAGAGACGCCGAAGTTTTGCTTCAGGTCGTATGTTTTTGCGAACTGTTCCAGCATTATCGATTTCGTCTCGCCTTTGACCGGATCCTTTTCCGGCAAATAGAATTCAAACGCGACGCCGGGCCGCTTCTGTTCCGGCTCTACAGAAGGCAGCGGTTCGCGGTTGATATAAGTGGCCGCATAAACAGAGCTCTTCCTGCCGGAGGGGATGACGACGATCGTCTTTACGGTCTTGACCTCGCCCTTTGCGACCTCAAAAGTGACCGGTTGTGTGTAGAGTTTTGAATTCACGTCCGGTGTTGAGCCGTCGAGCGTGTAATAGATCTTGTAGCTGGCAACAAGCGGCTTGATATCGAGCGTTGCCTTGCCATCCGGGCTTACTATTGTGTTCTTAAGGCCTTCCGGCTCCGGAATGCGAAAATTTACATTCTCGGCTTCGAGACGCTCGAGATTTGCGCCAAGGCGCCGTTTGAAATCTGCGTAATTTTTATTCGCAGGCAATGTCCACAGCACCTCAGACAACGCGAGCATTCGCGGGAACGCCATATATTCGACATTCTCAGGCTTTTTCAAATACTCGGTCCAGATGTTCGCCTGGCCGCCGAGAATGTACTTGACCTCGTCCGGCGCAAGTTCCTTCGGCACAGGATCCCAGCCGTAAACCCTTTCGAGCGGAATATAGCCGCCGATCGTCAGCGGTTCATACGACGGGTCACCTTGCCCGTAATCGAAATATACGTATGTGTTCGGTGTCATTATCACATCGTGATGAGCGTTGGCGGCCTCGATTCCGCCTTTCTCGCCACGCCAGCTCATTATGGTCGCGTTCGGTGCGACGCCGCCCTCGAGGATCTCGTCCCAGCCTATGATCTTCTTGCCTTTCGAATTTGTGAATTTCTCGATGCGGCGAATGAAATAGCTCTGAACCTCGTGTTCGTCCTTGAGGTTCTCGCGCTTTTTTAGTTCCTGAACGTATGCCGAATCCTTCCAAAAATCTTTCAGAACTTCATCGCCGCCAATGTGGATGTACGGCGAATCGGGGGAAAGTTTGATCGTCTCGTCGAGAACGTCTTCGAGGAATTTGAAAGTTTCCTCGGTCGGGCAGAACACTTCTTTGAAGATGCCCCAAGTCTTTTTCACCTCGAACTTGTAATCGGGTGCCGCACAGCCTTTCCCCAGTTCCGGATATGCCGCGAGTGCGGCAGAAGCATGGCCGGGAAGCTCGATCTCCGGGATGATCGTGATGTAGCGAGCCTTTGCGTAAGCTATGACATCTTTGATCTGCTGCTGCGTGTAGAAACCCTCGACCGGCACACCGTCGCCCTTGAAGGTCGGTGAATACCGCCCAAGAAGGGACTCGCTTCGCTTAGAACCGATCTCCGTGAGCTTCGGATACTTCTTGATCTCGATCCGCCAGCCCTGATCGTCCGTCAAATGCCAATGAAATACATTGAACTTATACTGCGACATCAGATCGATGTACTTCTTGACGAACTCGACCGGCATAAAATGCCGACTAACATCAAGATGCATCCCGCGATACTGGAAACGGGGTGAATCGGAGATCGCAACCTGCGGGATAGCTATCTTGGTCGAGCCTTTAAGCGGCAGTATTTGAAGGAGCGACTGCGCGGCATAGAAGCGTCCGGCGGCCGAACCGCCGATCTGTATCGTTGAGCCCTCAACCTTCAGCGAATAGGAGCCGTCTGCTCCGGTGTCGGCCGGCCCAAAGACGATCGAGCTCTCACCGCTTTCTTTCTTGCTGATCTTTAGCGAAAGGCCATATCGGCTCCGGATCTCGCCATTCAGCATCGCGGCCAACGCCTTTGCTTCCTTATCCTTGGCAACGACCCGCGTTTCCGCCGATAGCGTAAACGTGCCGTTTCCGGGAGTCAACGAATTTGGCTTCGGAATAATGTTTATCTGGTTTGGCTGAGCAAACGCCGCAAGACTCGACGCAATTGCGATGGCAATGGCCGCAAAGAGAAGTTTCATATTTGTATGTTCGGCTCAGACGCTGTGCAGGAAAGATTCTGCACATTCGTCAACCGGCCTGTAGTGTTTTAAGTAATTGTGCCAGTTCTTGTGGGAGTTCGGAAGTAAAAAATAGCCGTTCGCCGGTTTTTGGGTGGTCGAAGGCGAGCCGTGCTGAATGCAGGAAGAAGCGGCCGAGGTGCTCGACGGCCTTTTTGACCTCGTTATTTGCGATCGAATTATCGCGGCCTTCGTTGTAGGTCGCATCGCCGACGACGGGGTGGTTGATCGATGCGAGATGTACACGGATCTGATGGGTGCGGCCGGTTTTGATCTCAACATCAAGAAGGGCGAATTTCTCGTACCGCTCACGGATCTTCCAGATGGTGAGAGCGTGCCGGCCATTCGCGGCAACGGTCATTTTCGTTCGGTGCCAGCGGTCGCGAGTGATGGGGCGATCTATCGTTCCGGAATTTTCACGCGGACTGCCGTGCACAAGAGCTATGTAGGATTTTTGGACGTTGCGATCGCGGAATACAGCGCATAAGGCTTCCTGAGTCTCAATATTCTTTGCAACAACGATCAGCCCCGAAGTGTCTTTATCGAGCCGGTGCACGATGCCGACCCTTTCAGAACCGCCTGCGTCAGCAGCCGGTAATTTGCCTGAGTCCGTTCCAACACTCTGACCCTCCGCAAACGCAGGTGGTTCTGACTTGAAATGCCATGCGATGGCATTCGCCAGTGTGCCGCTAGAAATACCCGCTCCGGGATGCACGACCATTCCGGCGGGTTTGTTGATCACGGCGAGATCGTCGTCCTCAAAAACGATATCAAGCGGTATGTTCTCAGGTTCGAATCTCGCGGTATTGCCCTCGGTCAGTTCGATGTCAACAACATCGCCTTCCCGCATTTTGTACGAAGAGCGAGTCGGCCTGCTATTTACAAGCACGTCTTCGTTCTCGACCAGCTTCTGCAGACGGGCCCGCGACCAGCCATCGATCCTTTCGGCAAGGAACGCATCGAGGCGTTTTCCTGCGTCCTCGCCCGGAACCGTTAGTTGAATGGTCTCTTCTTGCTCTGACAATTCTTTTCCACGTTATTGCCAGACTAATTACTAATTATGAATTACAAATTATTAATTATCTGCAAAGAAATTTAGGTGGTCCTCACTCTGTCGCCTGCTTTTGCGAACGCAGACGAACGATCATAAAAATTATCGATGCGGCGGCGACCACGAGGCTTACGAGTTGTGATGTCGAGAGGCCCGTGAGCGTCGTCAAGCCGAAAAGGTCTCCTCGCGGATCGTCCCGAATGAATTCGATAAGAAAGCGAAAGATCGAGTAAATGATTCCGTAGGCGACGAGCACCTGCCCATCAAATTTCTTGCGCTTGTGCAGCCAAAAGAGGAAAGCAAAGACCGCGAACATCGTGAATGATTCGATCAATTGCGTCGGATAGAGAAAAAGGTCCGTGTGTCCGGGGCCGTAGATGGGGACGCCGGTGTATTCATGGCCAAGCTCGGTAAAATGGACGCCGAGGAAGGAACTCGTCTCCTTTCCCCAACAGCAGCCTGCTGAAAAACAGCCTTGCCGCCCAAAAGCCTGGCCAAGAGCGACCGCAGGTGCAAAAGCGTCCGTAACCTTCCAGAACGGCAGTTTGTAATAGAGCATCAGCCCGACGACGGTCAAGAAGCCGCCGATCAGGCCGCCGTAAAAGACGCCGCCGGAACGCAAAAAGTCGAGCGTGAAGATCTGTACGTCCGGTTCGACAAGGATCATCAGAACCTTCGACCCGACAAGGCCGCCGACCAGTGTCCAAAGCCCAAGGTCGTAAATTCGATCCTTTGAAATGCCGTCTCTTGCCGCGAGTCTCGATGCTGCGAAAAGGGCGAGCAGCATCCCGACCGTCAGCCAAATGCCATACGTCGTTATCGGGAAATTGCCGATGTGGAATAGTTCAGGATACATTTGAGGAAAAATAAAAATTCAACAAACAAAAAATCAAAACCGCCTGTCTAAAAGCTTGAGCGAATTGCCATTGAATAGCGTGTTAGCATTCGGCTGACCTCTTCAAGACTCTCTTTCAAGAATCTAGTATCCCCGTATCCGAGGTCATTGGCTAGTCGCAAGTAATATCGACACTCTTCTAACGAACCGATTGCGATGCCGTAAAATCGCACCTTATCGCGCTTGCTCTCTTTTCGAAAACCTTCAGCGAAATTTGCAGGAATTGAGATGGTGGCACGTCGAAGCTGCGATGTAAGACAGAACAGCTCGTGTTTTGGGAACTCATCCGTCAGTCGATAAACACCGAGTACGAAGTCGTGCGCTTTCTGCCAAATATCCACATCTTCGAAACTTTTTGGGGGAGCAGTCACTGTGTGGAAACCTCGCCATTTTGATTCTTGACCTTTGAATTTTGATCTTTTTTCGAGAGGATCATATCCAGCATCAAGAGTATGGCGCCGATGACGATCGCCATATCGGCGACGTTGAAGGTCGGATAGTGCCAATTCCCGAACTGCACATCGATAAAATCAATGACGAACCCGAGCCTTAGACGGTCGGTAACGTTGCCGACGATCCCCGCAAGAAGCAATGCCAGAGCACCGAGTATGCGGTCGTCCGTCCTGGGCGTACGCCAGAAGAAATAGAGCACAAGGACGGCCGCGACCATCGCAACCGCAGAAAGGCCCCAGCGGCCGGTGCTGCCGTGATCGTCGAGCATTGAGAAGGCGACACCGGTGTTATGTGTGTACGCAAAGTTCAAGAAACCGCTGATGATCGGCCTATCACCGCCGAACCGCAAAACCCTTGCCGCCCAAGCCTTGGTCGTCTGGTCGATCATAAAGACGCCGCCTGTGACGCCTAGATATGCGACCTTCCATAGAATGCTGCGTGCGTTCATTTCGTAGGTTTGAGCTCGGCGAAATAGGATTTGTTCACGATCTTCCATTCGCCGTCGATCTTAAGGAGCGTCATATAATCGGTGAACTTCACGGTTGGGTAATCAAGCACGATCTTGGCTATCGCCGCATTTCCGGCGATGTCGATCGATTCGATCTTCCGATGATCCTTACGCTGTGCCTCGTCCGCCGCCGGCTTGCCGGTGAACGCTCTCGTGATGAAATGATCGAAGCTCTCGATCGAGTATTTCCCGTCTTTGACCCAGATCATATTTCCGACGGAATTGAACGCCTTTCGAGCGTACGCGGGATCACCCGTTGCGTGTGCCTTCAGATAGTTCTCAAGCGGAACGCGAACGGCGGCCTTCTCCGACTCCTGAGAAAAAGCTGAAGATGCGAAAACAACAAAAGCGATAACAAAGAATGTGTATTTCATCTGATCGTTACAAACGTCTATTCAACATACGGGAAGATCGCTTTTGGCGCTCGGTATTGTTCCGGCCACGGCAGATAGCAAACGTCCGTGCACCCGATCTGGTACGTAACGACTTTCCATTTGTTTGAGCTTCTTTTAAGAAGCGCAAAATAGTTGTTATCGAACGCACCGGCCTCCATTGCCTCGCGGTATTGCGTGTTTGAGAAATCAGGAGCGTTGCCGTCCGCTCCCTGGAGACTTCCGCTTACGAACGCCCAAGTGCCTGATACGTTAAATGTATCGGCAACGAACACGATCTGCTGTTTCAGTTCGCGTTCTATCGGCACGCGCAGAGTATCGAGAATGGCCTTGCGCTCCGGCGTTCCTTTCTCCGGCGTATGTACGGATTGAGCCGCGGCAGACATCACCGCAAGTGTCATTGCAAAAACAAGGATCGCGAGTTTCATACCTTTCTCCTTTTAAGATTAAGAGGCGTGTGCTCCCAATTGCGGGACGATATCGTCCAAGGCAGCAGCACATCGTTCGCAGACGGTCGGATAGCTGGTAAACTCGCCGACTCTGGTCGAATAGTTCCAACATCGCTCACACTTATGTCCATCGGCAATCTCGATCTTCACGGTAATGCCATCGCCCTCGTGCACCTCGACCTGCGAGACGATAAAAATGTACCGCAGCTCGGTGAAATGATCGAGCAGAAATCGCGCCGTGTCTTTGTCTGCACTCAGGATGACCTTTGCTTCGAGCGATGAACCGATCTTCTTCTCCGTACGAGCTGTTTCGAGCGCTTTCAGCACCTCATCGCGGATCGTAAAAATGCGTTCCCAAGTTTCAAAAAGCGAACTTTCCGTGCTTTCGCTAACTGTCGGAAACTCAGCCAGGTGCACAGATGATAATTTGCTCGAAGGCAAGGCTTCCCAGGCTTCATCTGCAGTAAAGGCCATCAGCGGTGCGAGCAAACGGATCAGCGAACCGGCAATCTTATAGAGAGCTGTTTGAGCCGAACGCCGCTCGACCGACCTTGGGGCAAGGATGTAAAGACGATCCTTGATGATGTCAAAATATCGGGCCGAAAGCGTAACGGTGCAGAATTGGTAAAGAGCGTTATACGCGGCCTGAAAATCAAACGCCTGATACCCGGCGATCGTCTTTGCGGTGACGCGATCGAGTTCAGCAAGTGCCCAACGATCAAGCTCCAACATCGATGCTGGTTCGACGGAATCATTTTCCGGATCAAACCCCGCAATATTTCCGAGTGCGTAGCGAAGCGTATTTCGCATCTTGCGATACGCATCGACAACACGCGAAAGGATCTCGTCCGAGCAGCGAACGTCTTCCGTATAATCGACGGCGGCGGCCCAGAGCCGCAGAACGTCTGCGCCGGAGCGGTCGATTATTTCCTTCGGTGCCGTCACGTTGCCGAGCGATTTTGATTGCTTGCGGCCTTCGCCATCGACGACCCAGCCGTGAGTGACGATCTGTTTGTACGGCGACGAATTATGTGCGGCGATGCCGCAGCTTAAGGAAGAATTGAACCAGCCGCGGTATTGATCGCCGCCTTCAAGATAGACGTCGGCAGGAAATCGCAGCTCATCGCGCGTCTCGAGAACGGCCACACAGCTCGATCCGGAATCGAACCAGACGTCGAGAATGTCCGTCTCTTTTCTAAAATCTTTCCCGCCGCACTTCGGACATTCAAAGCCCGCCGGCAAAAGGTCGATCGCTTCACGGGCATACCACGCGTCAGCCGTCTCGACCGCGAAAATATCTGCGACGTGATCGACAACGTTCTTGTCCGCGATCGCCTCGTCACAAGATCCGCAATAAAAGACCGGAATCGGAACGCCCCACGACCTTTGCCGCGAAACACACCAGTCGGGGCGGCCTTTGAACATATTTGCCATGCGGCCTTCGCCCCAAGACGGATGCCATTTCACGTCCTCGACCTCGGCAAGAGCTCGGCCGCGCAGCGTTTCGCTCGTTCCTGCGGCTTCTTCATCCATCGAGATGAACCATTGCGGCGTCGCACGGAAGATGACGGCGTTCTTACAACGCCAGCAATGCGGATAACGGTGCGAATAGCTTTCGGAATGGAGCAACGCACCGCTCTCACGCAAAAACTCGACGATCTTTGGATTCGCCTCCGTTACGGTCATCCCGGCAAATCTTTCGACATCGCTTGTAAACCTGCCAGCCGCATCGACCGGTGCATAGATGTCGAGGCCGTATTCTTTGGCGATATGAAAGTCGTCGCCGCCGTGGCCGGGTGCCGTGTGAACGCAGCCGGTTCCTGCTTTTGCGGCCGTCTTGCTTTCGAATCGTACATCGAGCTCGACCTCGGCGTCCGCTTCGCCAAGCGTTACGTGTTCGCCGTTCATCAAAAGCGACGGTCGGTCGAGCCACGCGTGACGGGCCTGCATGCGGTCAAGCCTTTTGCCCTTGAAACGTGCAAGTTCGGTGATCGCGCCGGCTTCACAGGTTTCTGCAAAACCCTTCACAAGCTCGCTTGCAACGATGTAAACTTCGCCATTTGCTTCGATGGCCGAATAATCAAAATCGGGATGGACGGTGATTCCAAGGTTTGCCGGCAGTGTCCACGGTGTCGTCGTCCAGATGACAACGAACACATTCTTTCCCGCAAGGGCAGGATCTATCTCAGCCGGATCCGTCAGCATCGGAAACTTCACATAAACGGATGGCGATGTGTGGTCGTGATACTCGACCTCAGCCTCGGCGAGCGCAGTCTGGTCGTGAATGCACCAATAGACGGGACGCAGTCCTTTTGCCACCCAGCCGCGTTCGAGGAATTTGCCGAAAAGCCGAGCGGTCGCCGATTCGTATTCCGGCGACATCGTCAGATAAGGATCCTGCCATTCGCCAAGTACGCCGAGCCGTTCAAAATCCCGCGTCTGGTTGTTCATTGCAGTCGAAGCATGTTCGCGGCAAAGGCGGCGGAATGTTGCGACGGGAAGTTCGCTCTTGCTCTTCCCTTTGGCGGCAAGCTTTTTCTCGACGAGCGTCTCGATCGGCAGGCCGTGGCAGTCGTAACCGGGAACATACGGAGCCTCGAAACCCATCATCGAACGGGACTTTACGACGAAGTCTTTTAGGATCTTGTTGAGTGCTGTTCCGATGTGAATGTCCGCGTTCGCATACGGCGGGCCGTCATGGAGAATGAATTTCTCGCTGCCCTTTCGCGCTTCAAGAACCTTTCTATAAAGGCCTGCATCCTGCCATTTCTTCAATCGGGCAGGTTCCATTTGCCCAAGATTGGCTTTCTGAGAGAAGTCTGTCTTGGGCAGGTTGACGGTTTTCTTAAGATCAAGTTCCTCGGACATAAAAGGAAAATTTTAGCACTTGCAGCACTAAAATGTCGTCAAAACTGGGCGATTCTTGTGCAGGCGGCCGCCGAAGGAGCTCCTTTTGCCTATTTTCCATTCGGGGTTTACGGTGATGCGGCCTCGACAGTTGCTTTGCGTTCGAGTTTGCCCCAACCGACGACCACGCCCTTGATCGCCATATAAACGGACTTCACCATCACCCAGTACATCACTTGCCGATAGCCGAACCTCTGTACCGCAAGCCACCAAAGCAGCTTCTTTTGCTCCCTTTTCTCCATCAAGAATGCTGCGAGCGCGCCGAGCCAATCCACGGCAAGAAAGAGGGCGTAATAGAAGAGAATGTTGTTGAGATTTGACGAGCTATGGGCGTATTCCTCCTGGTGCTCGAAATGGTTCATTACGGCGGCAATAAGCGACCAAATGAACATTAGGTCCATCAGCGGCGAGATCAGAGGGAACAGGATCTGAAAGATCCAGACGTTCGGCATTGCGATGAAGCCGAGCGTTCCAAAACGCGGATTCAAGAGAGCGTTCTTATGCTTCCACATACATTGAAGCGTTCCGAACGACCATCGAAAACGCTGCTTGGCGAGCTCGCGAAGCGTGGCCGGCGCTTCGGTAAATCCGATCGCGTTCTCTTCGTATCCGATCAGGAGTCCGAGTTTGCGCACCTGGATCGTCAGATCCTGGTCTTCTGCCAGCGTATCGGAAGAAAACCCGCCGGTCTCTTCCAAAGCCCTCCGCCGCCAGGCTCCGACCGAACCGGGAACCACCGTTATGCAGTTGAGCGAGGCGAAGGCACGCCGATCGAAATTCTGCGAGGTAACGTATTCGAGGGCCTGCCATTTTGTCACAAGGTTAAGCCGGTTGCCGACCTTTGCATTGCCTGCAACAGCACCGATCCTTTCATCTTTGAATCTATGGGCGAGTTCGGACACGGTCGTCGACGTAAACAACGTATCGGCGTCGAGAGCAATGATGATCTCGCCTTTTGCCTGCCTCCAGCCAAGATTCAGGGCGGCCGCCTTGCCGCCATTCTCTTTTGTGATGATCCGCAGACGCGGTTCGTCAGGAAATGCGTCGGTCGCAACCTTGAATGTCCCGTCCGTCGAGCCGTCGTCAACAACGATGATCTCCAGCGAAGGATAGTCCGATTCGAGAAGGCTCGATATCGTTTGGCAAACGACCTTCTCCTCGTTGTAAGCAGGAACTATCACGGAGACGAATGGCTCGTAGCCCGCTCCGAACCTCTCGTGTTCGCGTCGGCGGGAACGCAGATATTGGGCGAACGCCAGAACTCCGATTATGACCATTCGCCCGATGCCGAGAATGATGCCGATGAGGAATATCCATTTCATCAGCCAGGCTGCCACGGCGATCGAATAGAAGACATACGAATCGGCTTTGGCATACGCCGATTGATCTTGTTGGACAGGCGGCATTACCTGGTCTTCCGAAAGCCCTGCAAGGTCGGCGACGGTGGTGAACTTGTATCCTTTGGCACGCAGCCCTTCGATGATTCCCGGAAGTGCGGCAACGGTCGCCGAACGGTCGCCGCCTGCATCGTGAAGCAGGACGATGGAGCCGCGTTCTTCGGGTGTCTTGATCGCGGCGGCGGCAAAGACCTGGTTCGTGATCTCTTCGGCCGTGTGTGGCGTGCCGTCGTCATTGACGAGTTTCCAGTCATCGGGGTCAAGGTGTAGGCCGACGGAAATGTAACCGAGATCCTGCGCGCGGGCCGTGGGTTCCATTTCATCGGGTGTGCGCGGTTCTGCGTCGCCGAAATATGGAGCCCGGAAAAGCCTTGTCGATCTGCCGGTGAGCGACTCGATCAAACGCTGCGTCGTATTCAATTCGAGCAAGGCGACGCGATTCGGCACCTCGGCCAGATTTGCGTGAGTGAACGAGTGATTGCCGATCGTATGCCCTTCGGCGACAATTCGCTTAAGGATCTCCGGATTCTCTTCGCCGTTCTCTCCGACGATGAAAAAGGTCGCCTTTACGCCTTCCTTTTTTAGGACATCAAGTATCTTCGGGGTCCAAACAGGATCGGGGCCGTCATCGAACGTGAGGGCGATCTCGCCGGGTTTGTCGCCGGTGCGTCGGATGACGTAAGAACTAGGTATTTGCTTGTAGGTTTCGGAGGAGATTAGTCCGTTTTCGGCTTCAAACTTCAGGTCGCGGGCACCGTCCTGTGGTTCTGCCTTTACCTGCAATATCTCGCCCGTTCCCTCGAACGTAACGTCGTAGCCGTACTTTATCGCGTCGAGCTTCGACGGCGAAAGTTCTTCAGTTTTTGATCCGAAGACGGTCCAGAGCGACGGGTCTTCACTGCCAAGCCGCCAAAGAGCGAGGCCGGCGACATTGTAGGGTTTTGCGACCTTTATCTCGTTGTAAGCCGTTACGGCATCAAGGAACCAAACGCTGTGGAAGACGCCGTCGTCCTCAGTGTAAGTGAAGTACGGATTCTTTGAGTCAGGGTCGAACTTTATTTCAGACGGGCTGTCGAGCGAATCTTTTGCGGCAAGGAGGGCTTCCTGTACGGAGACGGTCTCCGCTTCTGTGCCCTTTTGCCCCCAATTGTAGCCGTAGTTGCCAAAGCAGACGATAGTCTTCTCAGGTGGAAGCTCTGCCATTCTGCGTTTTAGGCCGTCTGCGAACCAATCCTGTCCCGCGACCGGGCCGGCCTCGCCCGTGGACCAATGCTGATCATAGGCCATCAGCATCACGTAGTCCGTAACCGCGGCATACGACCGATAATTCCAATCGGGATTATCAAACGGCACGGTCTGCGCAAGCACAAGATGTTTTACCTGAAATGCCGTGTGCAGTTCGCTTACAAAAAGGAACAATGCCGGCTGAAGGTCTTTTGGGACCTCCTCGATATCCACCGTGATGCCGCCAAAATGGAATCGGTCGATCGTTGAGAGAAGTGATGCGATCAACTTTTGCCGCGAATCCTCGGTCGCAATTGTCTTGCGCAAAAGGTCGGTGTTCCACTGCTCGTTCTTATAGTTCTGAAGCAGCGGCAAGACCGGCATATCGGGCTTTTCGCTGTGAATGAAGTCGAGAGCTTTGTCGTCGATATCAAGTGCGAGCGGGTTATCCGCATCACCGGAAAGGCGTATCCATTCCGGTACGACCCAATCGAGCGAATCGATGTTCTGCTTCAAGGACGCAAAGCTCGAATCGTCCCAATTTACGTAAAAACCGACAGAAAGCGGTTTGCCCGATACGGCAGGACCCGCAGCGGCAGCAGGCCGCGCCGCCTTTTCCATCTCCCTTGCCGCAGCTCTTTCTCGTTTTCGTTCGAGGCGGTCTTTTTTCGCCTGCTTGACCTTCTCGGTCTCGCGTCGCAGGACGGGATCGCGCGGAGCGGCAGGCTTGTCCGGGATCGCAAGGGCCGTATCCTGGCGTTCGGGCAGGACGCTGAGCGGTTTTAGCTTTATTTGCGGAAGGAATGGATTTACAAGGACGCTGACAACAAAGAACGCAAAAAGAACGGTCGATACTATTGCGATCGGAATGCCGATAATGCCGAAAACCTTTCGGCGGCGGCCCTTTTCGTCAAAAAAGACCGAGGGACGGTCGGGGGCTGGTTCGGAAGAACTCATATAAATTGTTGTCGGCCGGCAACTGAAGGCCGGGGCACGGACAGGTTCACGAAAATAGACCGGAAAAGGTTTCCAAGATCATCCAAAATCGCATTGATGCCGGCTGACCGCTCTCGGTTGTCGGGCAAGTTGCAAAGCTCATTCTTCTTCGATCGTACAGAGCAAAGGAAATTCTCTCGAGCGGGCAAGGTTCGTGGTCTTGTCGGCCTTCATTGTCGCGATCTCGTACGGATAGATGCCGGCGACCCCGACGCCCTCGTTGTGGACCTTCAGCATTATTGTGATCGACTCGGCCTCTGAACGAGCAAATACGTGGGACAAGATAAAGACGACGAAGTCCATCGTCGTGAAGTCGTCATTGTGCAGAAGCACCTTGTAGAGCTTCGGCTTTTCGAGCTTTGAGACGGTCTCGGATAAAACCTCTGCGTCGTCGGCTCTTTCAGGAAAGTCGGGCATAGCTTGGATTTAACCACAAATGCCGGCCCTGTCGGTAAGGATAATAGCGGCCATATCCGCTTTTCTTCTGCATTTGCGATAACAAAAGTAGTGGACGACGCGGACATTATTTGTTAGATTTCAAATGCGCTGTTGTTTACTAAGTATTCACTATTTTGCATTTGGCCGTAATTTCGGCCCAGTTTCGTTGTCCCCGACGAGAATCCGACAATGAAGAAAGCAAAGACCGAGGCCGGCTCAACGCCGGAATTGACGGCCGTTTCCTTGACGGGCGAAATGATCGGACGCAAGAACGCGCCTGTCGCCCGTAAGAAGGCGATCGACGGGCTATTCTCTTCGATCGGCCGGCATCTGCGGGACGGACGGTCTTCCGAAGCAGAAGCCTTGATTCGCAGGACGTCGCCCGCATACCGATTTACACCCGACGTGTATGCAAATCTTCTGCGTCTGCTCGCGTTTACGCTCGAGACCGTCGGCAAATACAAGGAATCTCTTGAGGCTGTGCGGCCTTACGATGATATTCAAAACCTCGCAAATCTCTCTAGCGAATCACAGGTCCGGGTGGTCACGCAGCTTGCGATCTCGTTCAGCAATCGCGGCGAATACCCGAAGGCGGTCACGCTTCTGAAGGAGGTGTTGGAGAAGGCAAGGGCCGATTCTCACACGCATCTTCTCGGTACCATCGATATCGCACTTTCCCGCGTTTATCGGAAACTCAACGAATTCCCGATCAGCCGCGATTTTGCCGAGAAAGCTCTCGATCATTACCGCTCGACCGGCAACTGGCTTGGGATGGCGGAGTCGTACCGCGAGATCGCGAATATTCATAACCAGGAAGGCAACAGCGAAAAGGCGATTGAGAATTTCCAACTCGGGATCAAGATCATCGGATCAAATTCCGCGCCGTTCATGCTCGGCAAATTCTATACGGATATGTCGGGAGCATATTGGTTCCTGCGCAAACCGAACGACGGCATCGCGTGTCTCGAAAAATCCATCGAGTATTTTGACCAGACCGAGCATGCCCTCAATATGCTCATCGCCTATAACAATCTCGGCATCAATTTGACGCTGCTTGGGCAATGGCAGCGTGCGGAGGAAATGATCCGCCGGGCTCTCGAACTTGGGCTGCGGGAAAATTACAGTCACGTCGCCGGGATCTATGATTCGCTGGCCGAGCTCTACATTCTTCGTGGAGAGATCGATGAAGCAGAAGAGCATTTGCAGAAAGCCGTCGAGATCGCTGAAAAAAGGAACAACCGGTGGTACAAGCTTCAGGCTTTGCGCAATATCGCGCGATGTCATCTGCTGAAAGGCGACACCGCGGCCGCGATCACCACGGCAGAGGCGACCATAGAGCAGGCACACGAAGCAGGCGACCGCCACTATGCCAACATGGCCGGCATCGTTCTCGCCGAAGCCCTGCTGCTCGAAGGCGATACAGAAGAGAGCGAGAACGCCTTGCGCGAGATCGAGGCCAACGAGCCGAGATCGGATTACTTCGTGCTTGGCAACATTCAACGCATTCGCGGCTGCATAGCCCTTGCAAATGACGAGCGCGAGATCGCCATCCATTACTTCAGCCGCGCATTGACGACCTTCGAGGCGGGATTGGATCCGTTCCATCAAGCGAAGATGCACATGCTCCTGGCGGAAAATCTCGGGAGCGACAACTTTGTGCGGGCACGGCGTCACCTTGCCGCAGCCAGTGAGGCGTATAAGCAGCTTGGGCTGGAAAAGGAGCTTCGATCCGCGGCCGAACTGGGCCATAAGCTTGATGCCGCTTCAAGATCGCTTCCCGCTAGGCCGAAGGGCGAACGGCGTAAGAACGCGGTAATATCACAGCTGCTAACGGTTCGGCTTGCAGAAGCGACAGCCTCGAGAGAGCTTTTGTTCCGCGAACTCGTCGCCGTGCTTCAACAGGAAAGCAACGCGGAAAAGATAGCTGTTGCGGAATTCAGCGACACAAAAACGCTGGCTCCATTCATTACGCACGGCTACTCGACCAATGAAAGCTTCGAACTTGTCGGAAAACTCGATGCTGCGGTTCGTCGCAGCGAACTCCGATCGTTTATGCAAAGCAAGGATGTTGAGGTGATCGAGCTAAGACCGACGGCAGGTCGCCCCGCCTACGTTTTGCTGAGCCCGCGATCTGGAGCTTCTTTAGCGGACGGCTCGTCGCTCAAACCCCTGTTCAGCGTTACTGAGCTTGGGATCGACGTCATCGCGCTTCGTGAACGCGACAGCTCACAGCCGCACGATCAGCCTGCGGGCGTGTACACGTCAAATGATCTTATGCCGGGTTTTATTCATTCATCGCCCGGGATGACGACGCTGGTCGAGGAGATCTACCGGATCCGAAATTCGGACGTGACGGTCCTCGTGACCGGCGAATCCGGAACGGGCAAAGAGCTTGTCTCAAAAGCGATCCACGCGCTCTCGAATCGCAAGGATCAGGATTTTGTGCCGTTCAACTGCACCACGCTTCCAAAAGATCTTGCGGAGGGAATGCTCTTTGGCTATAAAAAGGGCGCGTTCACCGGCGCGATGAACGATTCGCCGGGCGTGATCAGATCCGCCGACCACGGCACGCTCTTCCTGGACGAGATCGGCGACCTGCCGCTCGACGTTCAGCCGAAACTTTTGCGCTTTCTTCAGGAAGGCGAGGTGCAGCCGCTCGGTGAAAAGAAGCCCATCAAGGTCGATGTACGGATCATCGCGGCGACGAATATGCCGCTCGAACAGAAGGTCGCGGACGGCACATTTCGCGAGGACCTGTATTTTCGCCTGAATGTGATACGCCTCCGCATTCCGCCGCTTCGCGATCGCCGGGCGGAGATCCCGTCGATCGTAAATTATCACGTAACGAAATATTCCGAGCGTTTCAACAAGTCCGGCATTACCTTCACGCCGCAGGCGATCGATATGCTGATGGTCTCGGATTGGGAAGGCAACGTCCGCGAACTTTGCAACGAGGTTCAAAGGATCGTTGCGCGGGCCGAGTCCAACGAGACGATCACGCCGGAACATCTTTCGCCCAGCCTAAAACGTTCTGCGCGGCCGTTAATGCCCGTCGGCGGCAAGCTGCAAGGCCCGCGGCCCATCGCGTCCTACAATTCAACGATCGCCCCATTTGCGAACCTCGAACCCGGAACGACGCTCGAAGATGCGGTCTCGGACCTCGAAATGTCGCTGATCCGCGATGCCCTCGCCCGAAATAATTGGAACATCTCGCGCGTCGCCGTCGAACTCGGCCTCACGCGACGCGGTCTCTACCTAAAACTTGCCCGGTACGGCATCGAAAAAGCCGCCTGATCCAGAACGCCGACGTGCAAACCGTGCGAATCGTGCATTTTGTGCACTTTGATACGTTTTGTGCGGTTTGATACATGTGCTTCAAACAGGCGCATCGTTTCGCTATGATGACAACATGGCCGAGACGGCCGTTTGTTCTTTGACAATGTAAGGTAAGGTTTCAGGTCTGGGATTCATGTCTAGAATCTGAAATTTCAGATTTGCGATTTTAGATAGGCCTCCGATTGGCGACTTCTTGGACCGATCGGCCGTTCTTGCGGCTCGCCGGAGGCGGCTTGCCGCCGACAAGGACACACTCCCTACCGGTCGTGTTTCCGCCTCGGTCGCCGCATCCAAACCTTCGCGTCCTTTGCGTCGCCTTTTCGTTCTTTGCGTTTAGATTTCGGGTTGGAAACGCAAAGTACGCGATGCGAAACCCGCCAAAGTCCGCAAAGGCTTTCGATTTCAAATTTCAAATTTCAAATCTGAGATTTCAGATAAAGCCTTCGATCCGTGCATTCCGGCTGCATCGACGGTCCTTGAGGCGTGCACCTGATTTAGTCCCCGTAGGGGACGGGAGAATATAGCCCAGGGTAAGGCCGTCGCGGCCGCAACCCTGGGAAAGAGGTCGCAAAATGAATCCCGGAGCTCCGTTAGGAGCGACAAAGACATGTCGGCGGCAAGCCGCCTCCCGGGAATTCATTTTCCGTCCTAAACCACGCCGTAAACGACGTGGCTATGCGAATCCATTGTCGGCAGCAAGCTGCCTCCGAAATGGCTGCGGATGATCGCGTCCTACAAACATTCGGCTCCTACGGAGCCAAGACAGCCGCATCTACATTACGCTCAATACGGCGATCCGGCGTGAACCGATCCTTGACAGATGTGCTATACTCATAGCAGGATACGCAACACACGTGGCGTATATTGTTCTTTGAGAACGATCGGTTCTCGGGACGAAAGAATATTTTTTTTGATTTTTCTGGGACAAAAGCCGTAACTGTTGACATCAATAGACTTGTTTGTCCCAGAGCTGTCCCAAGGCTGTCCCAGAGCTTGTTGGGTTGGACAAGGCGGGGGTTCATAGCTCCGTTAGGAGCGAAATGTTTGTAGCAACCGCCAGCAATATGGATACTGGAGCTCCGCTAGGGTTTGCCTTTTGACCTTTTACTTTTGACTTTCTGCAGAACTGACCGAGCGGCTTACGCTGGCGGTTCTGACAAGAGTGCTCTTACTCGCGTGCGGGCTTCCGCCACGAACACATCGTGACCGCCCGGTTCTGACATGATGCGGACGGGGGGCGTCCGCCGCTTCGGCGGAGGCGGTTCTGACCGAGTCTCGTTACGCAGTAACGGCCGCGCGGGATCGGAGGGAATTGACGACGTCTTTGACCTGGCCGATGACGGTGTCGATGTCTTCGTCGGTCGTGTGTCGGCCGATGGAGAATCTGATCGATCCCATTGCGTAGGAGAACGGAACTTGCATAGCCTCCAATACGGAGCTTGCGGCCTGGCCCTTCGTGTGGCAGGCCGAGCCGGTCGAGACGTATGTGCCCAACTCGTCGAGCCGGTGCATGATCATCTCGCCGTTCGTATGTTCGAAGGAGATGTTCGTTGTGTTCGGCACGCGCCGTCCGGGATCACGCGAGCCATTCACGCATGTCGAAGGCAGCTCGAGGATGGCATTCTCAAGACGGTCGCGAAGCTCGGCGGTGCGTTCGAGTCCATCGAGGCCGCGTGCTATCTCCGTCGCAACACCGAGCCCGACGATCTGATGCGTCGGAGGTGTTCCCGCACGACGCCCCATCTCCTGGCCGCCGCCGATCATCGATGGAGGAAGCTTTACGCCTTCGCGGATGAAAAGTGCCCCGATGCCCTTCGGCCCGTAAAATTTGTGGGCGGAAATTGAGAGAAGATCGATCGCTGAGCCCTTTAGCGAAAACGGCAGTTTACCGATCGCGTTCACGGCATCCGTGTGAAAGACAGCGTCGCTGTTCTCCTTCACGATGTGTGCCGCTTCGACCACAGGAAAGATAACGCCCGTCTCGTTGTTCGCGAGCATCATCGAAACCAAGGCGGTTTCGGGCGTGAGGATCGTTCGAAGTTCGTCGAGATCTATGGCACCTTTCGCATCGACATTTAGCCGCGAGATGCTGACCTTGCCTTCGGCCTCAAGGTTTGCGCACAACCGAGCGACATTCGCATGCTCGACCGGCGTCGTGATGATGTGGCGCTTGCCGCCCGACCTCGCGAGAGTGCCGAGGATCGACCAATTATTCCCCTCGGTGCCGCCGGACGTGAACACGATCTCACTCGGCGAATCCGCACCCAGGAACGCCGCGACAGATTCACGAGCATCCTCGATCGCGGCCGCCGCACGCTGCCCTGCGGAGTGCGCCGAGGTCGAGTTGGCGAATTCTTCGCTCAAAAATGGCAGCATTGCCGCCAAAACTTCGGGGTCAACGGGCGTCGTTGCGTTATAATCGAGATATATCATATTGAGCAGGTACGGATCGGAGGGGAGCGAACTCTCAATTTATCATTCGGGCCTATAGGTTTACAATCATCAAACGCCTTGAACGCAATACTTACCATTACTGAACCGAACGGCCGTGAATTCGAGTACGGCATCGTGCCAAAGCGCCAATTCACGATTGGCCGAGCAAAAGAGAACGACATTGTCCTTAACGATAGGCGCGTGTCGCGTCGGCATGCGTATATCGACTCTGAGACGGGTTATCGGCTTATAGACGGTTACATCGAGGACGGCCGTCTTATCCGCAGCGTGAATCATGTTTTTGTGAACGGAGCCGCCGCCGTCGAAACTCAACTTGCCGACGGAGACGAGATAACGATCGGTGAATCAAAGCTGCGTTTTCGCTTTGTTGGTCTAGAACGAAAGGCGCCGTCGAGCGAGCTGCCGACCTCGGTGCCTCAGCCATCGCAGCACTTTTCGGCTCAGCCGACGCCGGCCGCGTTCGCCTCGGATGCGACGCAGGCCGTTCCCGCGCCGGTCGGGATCCGTTATGAAGATGCTCCGCTCGGCCACACGATGATGGAGATCTCAGCACGCGAGATCATCGGCAGGCAATCGCACCTTTCTGTCGAGACCACGCCGGCGACCGCCGAAGAGATAAAGGCTCTTCGCCGAAAGGCACGCAACCTCGAACTGCTCTACGAAATGAGCAAGACGCTCGGGCGCGTCTTCGACCTCGAAGAGATCTTTGACAAGGCGACCGAACTGATCTTTCGCGGAACGCCCGCGGATCGTGTGGTCGCTTTGCTAGCGGACGAGACGCCCGACGGCAAGATCCTCGAATACAGCCTCGTTCAGGTCGGCGCAAAGGTGCGCGATACGTCGGTCGCCCAATCGAGCGATAAGCTGCCCGTAAGCCGAACGATCACGAACAAGGTGATGCACGAGAAGGTGGCGCTGCTCTCGCAGGATGCGCGAACGGATGAGATGTTTCGCGGCGCCGAGTCGATCGTGTCGCAGGGCGTTCGTTCGACCATTTGCGCACCGCTGATCACCGAAGCGAATGTCCACGGCGTGCTTTACGCCGACCGACTCGATCCCTTTGCGGCCTTCTCGCCCGATCATCTCGAACTGATCAGCGCCGTGGCAGCTCAGACCGCTGTGACGGTCGAAACCGTGAAATCGCACAAGCGCCTCGCGCGCGAGGAGGTCGCGCGTGCGAATTACGGCCGCTTTATGCCGGAATACGTCGTGCGTCAGCTCTTGAACGACCCACAAAGCTTCAGACTCGGCGGCGTGAATCAGTTGGTGACCGTTCTGTTTGCGGATATTCGCGGATTCACCGCACTTTCAGAACGCGAGAAACCGGAACGGATCGTCAATCTGCTGAACCGCTATTTTTCCGCGATGTCGGAAGTGATCTTTGCCCACGGCGGAACGCTGGACAAGTATATCGGCGACGGATTGATGGCGCTGTTCGGAGCACCGACCGCGACACCTGTCGATGCCGTTAACGCGGTAAAGGCGGCGGTAGCGATGCAGAAGCGGACACTCCAACTGAACGCCGACAATCAGGCCGACGGATTCCCGTCTATATCTATCGGCATCGGCCTGCACACGGGCGAGGCCACGGTCGGCTACATCGGTTCGGAAAAACGTTCGGAATATACGGCGATCGGCGACACTGTGAATCTTGCAGCAAGGCTCGAATCCAATGCCGTCGGCGGCCAGATACTCCTAAGCCGAGCCTCAGCGGCTGCGGCCGGCGGCGTATTTCCCGTCGTTGCCAAGGAACCGTTGGTCGTAAGAAATCGCGTCCAACCCGTTGAATTATTTGAGCTTCGATGGAGCTAAATTTTTCTGTTAACTATCGGCCAAAGATATTATAATTGACCTACCAGGATCAAAATTTAAAAGAAATTTAGCAGTATCTTTATGCTTTCGTCACTAAAAAAGCTCGTTACCGATTCGATGGCTATCGATCTCGGAACCGCGAACAGCCTGATCGCCGTCAAAGGCCGCGGTGTTGTTCTTGATGAACCCTCGCTCGTCGCCATCAACGAAAGGACCGAAGAGATCGTTGCCTACGGGCAGGAAGCCGCGGACATGAGCGGCCGCGAAGGGCGTGATATCACCGTCATCGCTCCGCTAACGGGCGGAGTTGTCGGCGACTTTGAGCGCACGAAGAAGATGCTCGCCCATTTTGTGAAGAAGGCAAAAACGGGCGGCTCGAATATCTCGATCTCAGCGATAATGAGCATGGTCTCGGACGTTACGCAGGTCGAGCAGCGTGCTCTTCACAACGCCGCAGAAGACGCCGGCATCGGTAAGGTCTACATGGTCGAGGAAGGACTCGCGGCCGCCTTCGGCGCGGGCGTTTTGCCGACGGACAAGCGGGCCTCGGCAATCGTCGATTTCGGAGCCGGCACAACGACCATCGCGGTGGTCGCAAAAGGCTCCGTCGTTCATTCAAGTTCGGAACGGTTCGGCAGCAACTCTATCACCGAAGGCATCGCCACACATCTGCGTCGCCATCGCGGCCTTCAGGTCGGCGTCGAGACGACGGAAATGCTGAAGACCACATTTGTCTCGACCTATTTGCCGGATGACATCTCTCAAACGACGGAGGTCCGCGGACGCGACATCCAGACCGGCAGTCCTGCGGCCGTCGAAGTGACGACCGGCGAACTTTATCCGGTTGTCGAAGGCATCGTCCGCCGAGCGGCCCAGCTCGTGAAGGATACGTTAACGGAACTCCGCCCGGAGGTCGCCGCGGATATCTATGATCGGGGTGTTATCCTCGCGGGCGGCGGGGCTCTGCTCACGGGCATCGAACCGTATATGCGGAATTACATCAACCTCGCCGTAACCGTCGCCGACGACCCGCGTCTTGCTGTGGTCAATGGCCTTGTGAAGATGTTCGATGACGAAAAACTCCTCGAACGCGTCGCACGCAACGATCTGAACTTTCTACAGAACGCAGAAGTAACGTTCGAGGTGTAGCTCTTTTGAAGGAATTTGGTGCCGGAGGTCGGACTCGAACCGACATGGGCGTTAAGCCCGCCAGATTTTGAGTCTGGTGCGTATACCAATTTCGCCACTCCGGCCCGGGGTGTGTTCGCCGGCCTCAGAGCAAGGCTGGCAAGGGCGAACTAAAATAATAGACTTGGCTGTTCGGGATGGTCAACTTGCGTATCTGAAGAATCTTCGTCGCGATCGTCGATTTTGTCCCTGTTCAAAGCGGTTGCCGACGGCTCCGCGACCTCTCTAGCGTGTGTAAGTTCGTTCGGCAGCGGCTGCATCAGCGGCTTTAGCTCGTCCAGCGAAGTCTTCGGGTCGAGCCAGCGTTCGTAATCCTTTTCGCGAATGACGACGGCCTGCCGCTGTTTCGTATTGTGTATCTCGCGGAAGATCTCGTTCGGCGTGGTAGTCAGGATCGCGGTCGAACGGCGCATTTCGCCCTTGATGTCGCAATCTCTCGCAATACCCGCAAGAGCAAAAAGCGGCGTGTCGAATGAGATCTCGTAACGTGCCTTTACGCCCGAGGCGCGATGCTGCCATTCATAGATCGCACTCGCGGGGATCAAAACGCGGTCGCTCTTGAACGCCTCGCGGAACATCGCGACCTTCGCTACGGTCTCGCTCCGCGCATTGATCGCGCTCGTCATCTTTCCTTCGAATGTGCGGTCGCGGATCGTCCACCAAAGTTCCTCAGGAACGTGATATTTATTGATCGCAAGTATCGGCTCGCCCGGAAAAACCTCCCGGTCGAACCTGTATCCGTGCTCGTCAAAATAATCAAGCCCGTCGACAAGCTCAAAATGCTGTATGATCTCGGCACTCAGTGCCTTTAATAAATATCGTCCACACACCGTAAATCTACCCTTCGCTCACTTTCAGCACGGCGAGGAATGCTTCTTGGGGGATCTCGACGCGGCCGACCTTTTTCATTCGGCGTTTGCCTTCTTTTTGTTTTTCCAGCAGCTTTCGTTTACGCGAAATATCACCGCCGTAGCATTTGGCGATAACGTTCTTGCCCATCGATTTTACGGTCTCGCGGGCGATGACCTTGTTGCCGATCGCGGCCTGTATCGGCACCTCGAAAAGCTGCCGAGGGATCAGTTCTTTCATTTTTGCCGCGAGCAGGCGGCCTTTCGCGGCGGCGGTTTCGCTGTGCATTATGAGCGAAAGGGCATCGACGGGTTCGCCTGCAACGAGGATGTCGAGTTTGACGAGCTTGCTCTCCTTGTAGCCCGAAAGATGATAATCGAGCGACGCATAGCCGCGCGAAACGCTTTTGAGCCGGTCGTAAAAATCAAGCACGATCTCGTTGAGCGGCAGTTCGTAAACAAGCATTACGCGGTCTTTCGTAACATACTCGAACTTCTTCTGCACGCCGCGTTTTTCATCCAAAAGCGGCAGAATGCCGCCGAGGAATGAGTCATTCGTCAAGATCGTAGCCTCGATGACAGGTTCCTCGATCTTTGTCGTGCGTCCCGGGTCGGGCATCTGAGACCGCGAATCGATCTCGTGAACTGTTCCGTCGGTCGTCGTCACGCGATAACGCACGCCCGGAGCTGTCGTGATCAGGTCGAGGTTGAATTCCCGCTCAAGCCGCTCCTGAATGATCTCCATATGCAGAAGGCCGAGGAAGCCGCATCGGAAGCCGAAGCCCAATGCCGTCGAGCTTTCAGGCTCGTAGAAGAACGACGCGTCGTTGAGCCGCAGCTTGTCCATCGCATCGCGAAGGTCTTCATATTGAGCCGAATCCGTCGGATAAAGCCCTGCGAAGACCATTGGTTTTACTTCCTGAAAGCCGGGAAACGGCTCCTTAGTAGGCTTGGCAGCGTCCGTGATCGTATCACCGATCTGCACATCGGCGACGGTTTTGATCGAGGCTGTAAGAAAGCCGACCTCGCCCGGCCCTAGTTCAGCGATCGGGGTCGGCCGCGGGCGGTTAACTCCAAGTGTTTCAACAAGATACTCACGGCCGGTATTAAAAAAACGGATCTTCGTGCCCTTCTTGATCGTTCCGTCAATGATTCGGAAAAGCACGATGACGCCTCGATACGAATCGTACCAACTGTCGAAGATCAGAGCCTTTAGCGGTGCTGAAGCGTCGCCTTTTGGCGGCGGGATGTCGCGCACGATCTCTTCGAGAATGTCATCGACGCCGACACCCGTTTTTGCCGAAGCGAGCACCGTATGCGATGTATCGAGGCCGATGATCGTCTCGATCTGCTCCTTTATCCGTTCCGGCTCGGCGGACGGCAGGTCGATCTTGTTCAGTACCGGCACCAATTCAAGGTCATTCTCGATCGCAAGATACGTGTTCGCAAGGGTTTGAGCTTCGACGCCCTGGGAGGCGTCCACGACGAGCAACGCTCCTTCACAGGCAGAAAGCGAACGCGAAACCTCGTATGTAAAATCGACGTGGCCGGGTGTGTCGATCAGGTTCAGGACGTACTCTTTGCCGTCCTTCGCTTTGTAATCGAGGCGAACGGCGTGGGCTTTGATCGTGATGCCGCGTTCACGCTCGAGGTCCATATTGTCGAGCAATTGGTCCTCCATTTCGCGCTCGGCGACCGCTCCGGTCAACTGCAGGATGCGGTCGGCAAGGGTCGATTTCCCATGATCGATATGGGCAATGATCGAAAAGTTACGAATACGCGATAGGTCCATCAAAAACACTCAAAGACAAACGAGCATTGTAGCAAATCACCTGAAAAACGCTCGTCCGCATAGCCCGTGTTCGGGGCGAAAAAAATAAAAATTGCCCTAAAAGTTTTGTTTTTGTTATAGTTATGGTCAAAGATACTTTAATAGGCAGTGCCCGGCGGACCTATCGCCGGAGACGAGGAGAAACGATGAGACGAGAATACGATAGCGAAGGCACAAGCGCTTCGACAAAGTTGACATATCTGTTGGTTGGCGGCGGCATCGGGGCCATTCTTGCTCTGCTTTTTGCTCCGAAATCCGGTGAGGAGCTTCGCGGCGACATTGCTGATGCGACGCGTAAAGGGATCGAAAAGAGCAAAGAGGCGGCCACGCAGCTTCAGGCAAAGGCTGGTGAGTATTACGAGACCGCGTCGGAGAAAGCCGGCGAACTCTATCACACCGCACAAGAAAAGGCCGGTGAACTCGGCGATAAGGCAAAGGCCGCAGCAGCTCGCACCGCGAACCCTTTTACGGCTGCTATCGAAGCCGGCAAGGATGCTTACACCGCTGAAAAACGCCGCGGCGAGGCCAACGCCATAACCGAAGGCCGGGCGAGCTATCCGGTCGATAAAAAGGACGACAAGTAAGAGATGAATCCGGCCGAACCTCAATTCTGGATGATGGTGGCATCGATCGTCATTGCGATCTGCTTTATCGTGATGGCGATCGCGCTGATCTGGATAGCGACGATCGTTCGCAAGGTCGTCGGCACGGTGCGACGTGTCGAGGAAAAGGTAGAGCCGCTCATCACGAAGGTCGATGCGATCGGTGCACAGGGCAAAGAGATCTCTGTCCACTTTAACGATATTTCCGCCAATCTTTCCGTTGCCACGCGTCACCTCGCAGAATCGACCGAGCTGATCAAGGAAGAGGTCGCCGAACTGAAATCGCTCGTCAGCGACACCGCTTTGACGGCGAAGGATAAGGTTGCGCTTGTCAGCCGAACGATCGACGACACTCAGCTTAAGGTTGTCGATACGACCGAATTCGTTCAGCAGAAGATCGTAGTTCCGGCCCGCGAGATCGCTGCGATAATGGCCGGCGTACGCAAAGGCCTAGAGGTTCTCTTTGCACCGGCGCCGAAGCAGATAGATCGAGTTTATCTTGAAGACGAGATGTTCATCGGCTAGTTGCGGCCCGATATAAAAACTTTTAGAAAGGCCGTCAAACCTCAGGTCTGACGGCCTTTTCGATCAATTGAAGTTGATGGCGGAGACGACAGGATTCGAACCTGTGGTACCCTTTTGGAGTACAACGATTTAGCAAACCGCCGCTTTCAGCCACTCAGCCACGTCTCCTGATGAGTGCTAAAGACAGTATCCAATTCTAGCGACGAGGCAAACTTTGTCAAGGTTGAGGGCATCAAATGCACATTGAGATGCCCATTTGGCAGCTTGACAGGCTTTTTACAAGCGAACACAATACCTGATTGCGTGGGAAGTTTTGTCTTTTATGATAAATCTTCGACATTCCGTTAAGCTCTCGCTCTCATTGCTGGCCTTTTTAGGTGCATTGGCGATGTCAGGTTTTGGCGCGCCTTCAGACAAGGCTGCGACAAGCTCCGAACAGGCGGATCTCAACGGAGCGGGAACGCTTGCAACGATTCGCGGCGTGGTCAAGGACGAATTCGGAAGCCCGATCGCCGATGCGACCGTCGCGATCTTCAAGCTCGGCACGAACAAGCTGCTGAAGCAGGTCGATACAACGGCGAACGGAGCCTACGTGCTGAAGATGCTGCCGGGCACATACACGATCCTTGCGGTCGCCGAAGGCTTTAATCCGGAAACGCTCGACAGCGTAAAGGTAAATTCTTCCGCTGATATCAACTTTGGTTTCAAGCTCGTAAAATCCGGCGCAGGAAATACGCTGCCCGAGAAGCGTGTCGATCACAACAGTTCGAAATGGCGGATCCGCGCCGCCGCTATTGGCCGTTCGATCTATCAGAATCAAGAGGGCAAAGCACCTGTCGAGCAGAAAGCAGAGACCGCAGAAACGGCCGAGAATGACCCGAAGACAGCGGCTCGTCCGACTGGCGTTGTAGAAACTTTCTTTACATCGGATAAACGCGGTGCATACTCGGGCATTAACTTTGCAACACTGCTGCCAATTAATTCCCGTACGGACGTCGTGGTCGCGGGACAATTCGCTCCGGGCTCGCGAACCGCAAAGCGCATCGAATCGATCCTAAGGTTCAGGGCGAACAGCCGCCATCAATTTTCAGTCAAAGGTTCGGCCGCGTCGCTTGGGCAGGTTCAGCTTAATGGCCGTGAGCGAACGCTTGGACAATATTCGATCTCTGGCTTTGACGAATGGAAGGTTCGCGACGGGGTCATTCTCGTTCTTGGGTTCGATTATTCGACCTTTGCGGGAGCCAGCAGCGACTCATCGCTGATGCCGCGTGTCGGCGTTCAACTTGATGTCGATGCAAAGACACGCTTTCGTGCAGGGTTCACCTCTTCGAACGATCAGCGTGCATGGTCTAACGTCGCTCAGTTCGAGGGTTTTTCGGTTCCCTTCACAGAGCCTGTTTCGGTCGAAGATATAGTCGTCGAGGACAACAAGCCGCGTATGAACCGCTCGGCACGGCTCGAATTCGGCATCGAACGCGTGCTTGATAACGCATCGAGCATTGAGGCGACAGTGTTCGGGGACACGTCGTTCTCACGGGGCGTCGGGCTTGCAAGACTTCCATTTGCGACGCTCGAGGATGACGGCTTTGACGCCTTTGTGTCGAATCAAAGGGGACGGGCCGTCGGCGGACGGGTCGTTTATTCGCGACGGCTTTCTTCGAAGCTGCAGGCTTCGACCGGATATTCATTCGGCACTGGTCAGAAGCTTTCGCAGCGTGCGATCACGGATCCTTCAAGGGTCTTTGACAATGGGCTGTTCCAGACGCTGTTTGCCGAATTGACCGCAGACCTTTGGAACGGAACGCGTGTACAGGCGATCTACCGCCTCTCACCCGATGCGACGATCTTCGCGATCGATCCGTTCAAAGGCCGGCTTGCTATCTACGATCCGGGCCTTAGCGTTTTGTTGACACAGCCTTTGCCGCGGTTCGGCCTGCCGGTTCATGCAAAGGCGATCATCGATGCCCGAAACATTTTTGATTCCCAAACTTCGCTTGCGACAGGCGAAGGCCGTCTGCTCCTCGATGGCCAAGGCAGACTCATTCGAGGCGGTATTATGGTGAGGTTCTAGATAAGTGAACCAAGTCGCAAGAGCCGTAAAGTAAAGCAAATGGTCGGTCGGCCGCAGGTTTGCAGGCCGACTTTTTTGTCCGAAATTTCGGATTTTTTGCCCATTTTCTTAGATTTTTGAATAAAATAGCCGTACGGGATGGGTCTTTGCAAAAGCAGAATGGCGGTAATCCAAGCCTTCTGCGCAGATCGTGCGCAGAAGGGCCTTCGGAACGCCTTTTGCGTTTGAAATATCCTCGGTGAGGTGTATCGATCGCCAATGAAGGGCAAGTTTCTGACGAGTTGGAGCTTAATGTGGCTAGTCGCCGCAGTTCTGCTTGTGTCGGGAACGGCTCTTAACCTTTCTCAGCGGGCCTTCCATAAATTGCCTCCGACCGACGGAGTTCAATGGGTACACCGGGCCGACGGTATTTACGCAGAACGCATTCTTCCGAATTTTGCCGGTGCCCGAGCGGGAATTGCTCCCGGCGACAAACTCATCGGCGTCAGCCTGAACGGCGGAGACAATACGGAGGAGGTCACGTCCCTTGCGGACGTTCAGATCTATCTCGATGCCGCCGGAGTTGACGGCTCTCTAACCTACCTTTATCAGCGGCCAAGCTACACCTTTGCAGACAACTATTACTACGCCGACCTCAGCCACATTGACAGCGTGCCGCGTTGGACGCCGTCGATAATCTTTCTCTCGATCGTCGGCCTTGTTTGGCTTGCGGTCGGCGGATTTGTCTTGTTCAAACAGGGGAGTTCGTCGCCGTTCGTGATGCATTTTGCATGGGTCTGCCTCGCCGCATTCGTGTTCCACACGTACCGGTCAGTGGGCACCGGTCAGGATCTTGACCTTGCCATCCAGTTGGTGGACAGCATTGCATTCGCCTTTTTCGCTCCGCTATTTCTACATTTTTGTACACGATACCCGGTTAGGGTCAGAGTGCTTGATGAGCATCGATGGCCAACTTACCTGCTCTATCTGCCGGCCGCTATCTTGTCGATCGTTCTAGTCACGATCTCAGTCGTCCCGGCTCTTCTGCCGCAATCCGGCTTTGCCGCATTTGTGGCACGTATCGATGATTCGATCAGCCTCTTTTCGCTGCTTGACAAGGTCCTCCTGTTCCACTTCATCGCCGGTATTTCAGGCGGTGCAGTGTTCCTGATCTGGCGGTTTGTCAAGAATCACCAGACGATCGTTCGGCAACGTCTCAAATGGGCGATCTGGGGCACGGTGGCGGCTGTTGCGCCGATATTGCTGATCGAGGTCGCCGTTCGCTTCGGGATGTCGATCGGGCCGGACGATATATCAGCGAGCGCGGTTCGGACCCTGCCGCTCGCACTTATTCCGCTGAGTTTTGGCCACTCGGTCGTACGCTATCGTTTGATGGATGTCGACGTGGTCGTCAGGCGAGCGCTGGTCTATGCCCTTACGACGCTTGCCATCGCGATGATGATCGGCTCCGTCGCTCTCGGGCTTGTTTTTCTTGCGGTCGGCGAGAACCTTTCAACAACTGAGATCACGCTGCGTGCAGTCATCGCGATAGTTGCGATGGCGGCGATCGTCCTCATTAGCGAACCACTCAAAAAATTCCTTCAGGAGCGTGCCGATAGGTTCTTTTATGGCGAGCGTTATGATATGCGTCAAGGTCTCGTCGATTTCGGCAAGACGATCTCGGCTACAACGAGCCTCGACCCTTTGCTGAATTCGCTTGTTGACCGCCTAAAGCAGGTCCTGAACGTCGAGAAGGTCGCGATCTTTCTTGAGGATGCGACCTCCGTGTCACACTATCGCATTGCTCGCTCATCGGGCCTTTCTGCCAAATACCGCATCCCTGCCGATTTTCGGACAATGATCCGACAGCGTGCGGCGGGACGCGGCATCGTACGCGCGGACGAGATCGAGTCACCTGAATCTGACAACGCTGCGCTTGCGCAGATCGATGGAGCTCGTAAGGAGCTTCATTATTTCGTCCCGTGCGTGGCACGCGGCAAGATGGTCTCGGTGATCGGATTGGGACGTGCGAATGACGGATCGCTGCTTTCAAGCGAAGACCTCGAGATCTTGAAGACGGTGTCCGGTTACGTTGCCGTCGCCGTCGAGAACAGCCGCCTTTACGAAGAGCAGCAGCGTCATACCGAAGAGCTTGCGATCCTCAAGGAATTCAACGAATCGATCGTCGAGTCGGTTAACGTCGGGCTTCTTGCCGTAGATGAGGAGGGCCGCATCATTCGCTGCAATTCGCCATTTGAGACGATGATGGGGCTCGATCGGGATTCTGTTGTCGGAAACACCATAGATCAGGTCTTTGACGAAAGCTTTGCACGCAACCTCGATAACATTTTGGGCAAATCGCGTTGGCATCTCACCGAAGTTCGCAATGCTTACAAGATGCACGCGTTCGATTCCGCAGGGCGTTCGCTGATGCTGAATATCGCGGTCGCTCCCCTGCGATCGGTTTCAAATCTGCAAACAGGCGCGATCCTTGTCCTTGAGAATGTGACGGGCCGTGTCAAGCTCGAAGAAACGCTTCAACAGAGCGAGAAGCTGTCAAGCATCGGCCTGCTCGCCGCAGGTGTCGCTCATGAGGTCAATACGCCGTTAACGGGCGTTTCGAGCTATACTCAGATGCTCCTCGGGATGATTCCTGAGACGGACCCGAAACACGCACTGCTTGAAAAGATGCAGCGGCAGACCGAGCGTGCATCGAACATTGTTGGCAATCTGCTTAACTTTTCACGAACAGGCAATTCGACCGATTTTTTGGACATCGATCTGAACAAACTTCTGAACGACACGCTGCAGCTTCTCGAACCGCAGCTTCGCAAATCGAACGTTTCGATCGTCAAGGAATACGCCGAGCCGCTCGCTGCCGTTCACGCCAACAGCGGCAAGCTTCAACAGGTCTTTACGAACCTCATTCTTAACGCCCGCGATGCGATGCAGATGGGCGGCACGATCAAGCTGCGCACGTTCGTGTTGGATGACGATCAGGTCGTTGTCGAGGTGTCGGATACGGGTGAAGGGATTCCAGCAGAGAATCTGACGAAGATATTTGACCCGTTCTTTACGACGAAAGGCGTCGGCAACGGCACGGGCCTTGGGCTTGCTGTCAGTTACGGCATCGTCCAAGAGCACAGCGGCTCGATCGAAGCGTTAAGCAAGAATGGCGACGGCACTACATTTCGGCTCATTCTTCCTGCGGCCCACGCGATGCGTCGCCGTGCGGTCAGTTAGACGATAACCTCATCACCCCTTCGGATCAAATAGTAAACAGCGGCAAAGAATGCCGCGACCATTATTGCCGAAGCGGTCCAGAACGTACGCTGCAGCGTCGAATCATCAACCTGTCCAAACGCATTATTCAATAAAAATCCGGCCGCGACCGGCGCGATCGCCCTCGCAAGGCTCGCACCGGACTGCATTATTCCCAGAGCTTTGCCTTGCTCGTGATCAGGAGCGTTCTTTGACGCGAGGCTAGTAAGGGCGGGCGACGCGATCGAGTTGCCGACCGAAAAGAAGACGATGCCGACAAGCAAGCCTATCAGTCCGCCCGTCGCAGGGCCGACGAATGGAACGGCAAAGAGGCTTACGGCCAGAAGAACCGTGCCTGTGACGGCGAGTTTCGATTCGCCAAAGGTCTTGGCGAGCCGTGCGAAAACGCCGCCCTGAAGCCCGACGGCCAACGCACCAATGAACAAGAAGAGCCAGCCGTTCGCGTGTGCATCATACCCAAAACGCTCCTGCGTGTAGAGTACAAAGGCGGTCGTCATGATGGTAAACCCGACCGTGATCAGGAAATAGATGATCGTGATGCCGCGAAAGCCAATGTCCTTTAGCGAATGAAATATCATCGCGAAGCGATTGAGTTCACGCGGCTGGCTGCGGGCCTTCGAAACGTCTAGTGATTCGGGCAGGAAGATATAGACCGCTATCGCGTTGAGGACGGCCATTCCTGCCGCAAAAAGGAAAGGCACATGCGGCCCGAACGTCGAAAGGATACCTCCAAGAGCAGGACCGAGAACGAAGCCGATACCAAAAGCCGCACCGATCAACCCCATGCCGCGAGCACGATTCTCGCGGGAAGTGACATCGGCGATGTAGGCTTGGGCCGTCGAAATGTTGCCGCCTGTGATGCCGTCCAGAATGCGGCCTGCATAGACCATCCAAAGGGCTGTCGCGAGGCCCACGACGACAAAGCCGACAGCTGTTCCCAAAAGGCTTACGAACAATATCATTCGCCGCCCATACCGATCGGAGACGGCCCCGAAGATCGGTGCGAAGATGAACTGCATTATCGAGTATGAGGCCACGATCAGGCCGTAATCGAGCGGCGTTCCCTTAAAAAGGTCGCCATCGACATAATATGGCAGGACGGGGATCACGATCCCGAAACCGATAAGGTCGACAACGACCGTCAGGAAGATGATCAGGATCGGCTTCGTGAGGAATTTTTCGGACTCGGCCCTTTCTGTTTGCGCCCGCGGGTCTTGTGTCATTTGAAGAAGTTCTTTTGCCCTTCGCCTGCAAAACCTTGTCGCGGCAAGCTGACCATTTCGGGCTGATTATTGTAAACTACACAAACTACATTAGCACCCAAAATGGATCTTCGAAGAATCATGGCGCAAAAAATCAAAAAAGCGACTCTTACGTTCGTCGCCGCTCTCTCGTTAGCAATTCTCTTTATGCAGCACGATGTAACCGCACAAAAGAAGCAGAAGAAACCACAAGAAAAGCCTGCGACAACGGCCTTGGCCGCCGCTCTGCCGGAAATAGCCTTCACGGTCGGCATGTCAAAGCCCTGGACGCATTTGCTCGAAGTCCAGGTGAACGTCAAATGGGACCAAATGCCCGAAGCTCTCGACCTCAAGATGCCCGTTTGGACTCCGGGCAGCTATTTGATCCGCGAATATGCAAGGCACGTTCAGGATTTTGATGTAAAGAGCAGCTCCGGTGGAGACCTCGCATGGCAGAAAACATCGAAGAATACATGGACGGTCAAGACCAACGGTGCAAAAGAGATAAACGCGACCTATCGCGTCTATGCGAACGAGCTTACGGTTCGCACGAACGAGGTCAACAGCGATCATGCCTTCTGGAACAATGCCGCTACGCTGATGTTCATCAAAGGCCAGCTTGCGGCTCCATCGACGATCACCGTGAACCCTTATGGCGACTGGAAGATCGCGACCGGACTGCCGCAGGCCGCAGGGTCGAAGAACACGTTCAAGGCGCCGAATTTCGACGTTCTATTCGATTCGCCGTTCGAGGTGAGCAACTTCACGGAGTTCGATTTCACGGTCGAGGGCAAGCCGCATCGGCTCGTTTTCAGCGGTGAAGGAAATTATGACGGTCCTGCGATCGCGGCAGACGTGACAAAGATCGTCGAGGAAGCTTATAAGATCTTCGGCGAACTTCCGTACGATAATTACACGTTCATCGTGAATCTTCGCGGCGGCGGCGGCCTCGAACACCTGAACTCGACCGCATTGCAGTTCAACCGTTGGGGCTTCAAGCCGCAGGCAAGGCTTACAGGCTTTCTCGGCCTCGTGGCACACGAGTATTTCCATGCGTTCAACGTCAAACGAATTCGCCCCGATGCTCTAGGGCCGTTCGACTACGAGAATGAAAATTACACGCGGCTGCTTTGGGTCGCCGAAGGCGGGACCGAATATTTTTCGGGCCTTCTGTTGTTGCGAGCCGGCCTTATTTCGCCGCAGGAATATCTGGCCGGAAAGGCCGATTCGATCCGTCGTCTTGAGGCAATTCCGGGCCGTTTCGAACAGAGCCTGGAATACTCAAGCTTTGACGCATGGATCAAATATTACCGTCAAGACGAGAACTCGGTGAACAATCAGATCTCGTACTACGATAAGGGCGAACTCGTAAATATGATGCTCGACCTTAAGATCCGTGAGGCGAGCAAAGGCACGAAGTCGCTCGACGATGTCATGCGTGCCCTCTACAACGACTTTTATAAGAAGGGGAGGAATTACACTCCGGCAGACTATCAGCATTTGGCCGAAGTTGCGGCCGGTGTTTCGCTAGACGACTTTTTCTCGAAGTACGTCCGCGGCACGGCCGAAGTTGACTGGAACTCATTCCTGAACGGCATCGGCCTGTCGCTTGCAGCGAGCGGCGGCGGCAAGCCTTATCTTGGAGCCGAATTGAGCGAGGCGAACGGTAATTTGACCGTGAAAGCGATCCCGGCAGGTTCGCCAGCGTATGAACAGGGCCTGAACACGGGCGATCAGATCGTTGCTGTTGACGGGTATCGCGCGACGAACTCATTCCTTTCGACGTGGACGGCGAACAAGAAGGTCGGAGATAAGATCAAGCTGACGATCTTCCGGTTCGATAAACTGCGCGATATCGAGATCACGCTTGGTTCGGATCCGCGAAAGATGTACAGCATTTCTCAAATGGCGAATCCGACTGCCGAGCAGCAAACGCTCGAAAAGCAATACCTAAATGCGGCTCAGTAATTGTTGGGTAATAAAAACTAAGCCGCTTGCTGCTTTGGCAGCCATTTCGGCGATCTTTGCAGCGTGTGGCGGACCCGCCGCAAAGAATGGTGCAACTGTATCCCCGATCGTGGATCTTCCTGCTGTAAGACTCAATTATCGCTACGAAGCCGATGTCCCGGCACCGCAGCTTCCTGTCAATGCCGCCGAAGAGAAGAACGCAGCGGTGCAGGCAGATTTTGATCAGAACCGACCGGGCGAATCGCTGGATCGCACGATCACGTCGCCTGACAAGAAGCACGTTCTGGCGGTTTATCGAGCTGCAGCAGATCAAGCATCAGAGTATCGGCTGGATGTTTACGCACCCGACGGCAAGCTTGTCCGCAAGATCTCGTCGGATTCGATGGCGGTGCATTTTCCCGACGCGATCTCATGGTCGCCGAACTCGGCAAAGGCAGCATTCGTTGCGATGACGCGGCGTGCGGCGCCGACACCTTCGCCTTCTCCGGGGGCTTCCCCAAGCACGGCAAAGTCGCCACATCCGGAAGCTTCGCCGAGCGCCGCACTGGAACCTACGATCGAGGCAACTCCGACGCCAGAGACACAACCTGCTGCAGGCGGGACACCCGAAGCCCCGAAAGGCATCCTCACCTTCGGCACTGAGCAGATATATGTCAGCGAGGCCGACGGAACCGGCGTAAAGCCGATCACTCAGACCGAAGGCTTGATCTATTTCTACTATGATTGGGCCCCGGACAGCTCGATGGTTGCGGCTCTTGCCATAACGTCGCGAGAATGGGAATATTTCGACGGCTTGGCGGCGATGAAAGGGGAATCATGGACACCTGTCGGAAGGCTCCGTGTTGTTGAGACCAACGGACGCGAACGGCGCCTTGATGACAATTTGACCGCCGTGCGGCCTGTCTTCTCGCCAGATTCGACAAAGGTCGTTACGGCGTTTGACACGCAGATACGGATCTATGATGTGGTCGGCACGACGCCGACCCAAGCGGCTATACCGCTCCGGAATCAGCTTCTTCTGTCTTCGCAGGCCTTCGACCGTGAACAGCAATTAAAGCTCCAGGGACAGGAGGCAAATGCGAACGCGAATGCGGCCCAAACGCCTACTCCGGATCTTTCGACGACGACTTTGCCGGATCCAAAGACTTTGGTGTCGTTCAACCCGATCGTCCAGGTGGAATGGCCGCAGCCGGAACTCATCTATTTTCGAACGGCGTTCATAAAGCGTATGCAGAATGATGCCGAAAGCGTTACGAGCTTTGCCAGATGGCATCGCCTCATCCTTTCCGGCCAGCCCACAGCCGCACAGCAAAAATAGCTATGCGATTCAACTCTATCGCGGATATCTACGCAACGGCCGATACCGTGCGAAAAGACACAATAGAACTCGCAGATTCGATCTCGGCAGAAGAATCCGCCGTGCTTGCCGACGGCGCGACTTGGACGCTGCGCAGCGTATTTGAGCATATGTCGCTCGTTGATGATCAGATCCTGTGGGTCGTCGAGAAGCTTGTGGCAAAGGCGGAGAAGGCCACGAATGGCGATGCATTGCCGCCGCTAGCGATCTCAAGCGGTTTTTCAGCGACGCTCAGCGAGTTTGCATCATCAAAGCTAACGGCGCCTGATCGGGTTCTACCGTCGGGCGACATCCCGATCCCTGACAGCGTTCGGCGGCTCGAAGACTCGCTCTTGGGCCTGATCGGCCTTCGGGAGCGTATAGAGAAAGCCGATCTTTCCCAACATCACATCCCGCATCCATATTTGGGAAACCTAACCGCCCCGGAATGGATGGTTATCCGCAACGGGCACGAAATGCGGCACGTTGCCCAGGCTCGGGCAATTCTCGGAAAGATCCGCTAAAAATAAAAGGCCGGCGGGTAGGAGGGCAACCCGCCGGCGTGAGTGGTTCGGGCGACACATGGTCGAAAGCTAACCACACTCTAGACCTTACCTGAACCTGATATTTGGATGATTCGCGCCAGCGGCGAGTTTGATGTAATTACAATTGATATTAACACCCAATCGGATCGCCCGCCTCGAAAAACGCGGTTACTTTTGATAACTTATTTTGCTGATACGTATAAGAATACCTTAGAGTTTACGGAATGGATAAATTTTTGATCAGGGGCGGCGCTCCGCTCCGAGGAAAGATCGAGATCAGCGGGGCGAAGAATTCTGCGTTGCCGTGTTTGGCGGCGACATTGCTGACCGCTGAAACGGTAACTCTTCACAATGTTCCCTACGTCAAAGACCTTATTACGCAGCGGCGCCTGCTCGAGGACCTTGGTGCGACGGTGCTTACGCCCGAACTTCGCACGCACAAGGTCAACGCCGCGAACGTCGATATTTTCGAAGCCCCATACGAGCTTGTCAAAACGATGCGCGCGAGCGTCCTTGCGCTTGGGCCGCTGCTTGCGCGATTCGGAAGGGCGAAAGTGAGCCTTCCCGGCGGCTGCGCTATCGGAACGCGGCCGATAGACCTTCATCTAAAGGCGTTCGAGGCCCTAGGGGCACACGTTTCGCTCGAATCGGGCGATGTCGTCGCCACGGCACCAAAAGGACGTCTGAAAGGAGCGGTCATCGACTTTGAAAAGGTCACCGTTACGGGCACCGAGAACGTGATGATGGCGGCTTCGCTTGCCGATGGCACGACGGTCATCAAAAATGCGGCGCGCGAGCCCGAGATCGACGATCTTGCCGAGCTTCTCAACAAGATGGGAGCACGCATCAAAGGCGCAGGCACGAGCGAACTCACGATCGAAGGCGTCGAGAGCCTCAGCGGTGCCGAGCACACGATAATTCCCGACAGGATCGAGACCGGCACGTTCATCGTTGCCGCCGCGATCACCGGCGGAGAGCTTGAGATCCGAGGCTGCCGCCCTGATCATCTTGTCGCGGTGATCGACAAGCTCCGCGAAGCAGGCGTCGAGATCGAGGAAGTTAACCCGACGACGCTTCGCGTACGCCGGGCGGGCACGGGCCTCAAGGCTGTGAATGTAACGACCGAACCACATCCGGATTTTCCGACCGATATGCAGGCACAGGTGATGGCTCTGATGACGCAGGCGGAGGGCGAATCGGAGATCGTCGAGACGATCTTCGAGAATCGGTTTATGCACGCTTCGGAACTCATTCGAATGGGGGCCGACATCACGATCAACGGCCATGCCGCGATCGTTCGCGGGCCGACGAAGCTGATGGGAGCGAAGATACTTGCTTCGGACCTGCGGGCAAGTGCTTCGCTTGTCCTGGCAGCATTGTGCGCCGAGGGCGAAACCATCATTGACCGTGTCTATCACATCGACCGCGGCTATGAGACGATCGTAAGAAAATTGGGCTCGCTGGGGGCGGATATCAAGCGGATCACGGGGTCGTCCGTCGATGCGGAATCTGCCTGAGTCCCAGAATTTTTTTTCGAGGCGACGGAATTTCCCCATTTGAGCATCAAACAAGGAGTTTTTGATGGACTGTCTATTTTGCAAGATCATTGCCGGTGAAATTCCCGCAGCCAAGCTCTATGAGGACGATGATTGCGTGATAATTCGCGACATCGAACCGCAGGCGCCGACACACGTGCTCGTTCTGCCTCGGACGCATCTGGATTCGCTCGATAAGGCGTCTGGTGCTCAAGATCAGCTGCTTGGAAGGCTCTTGATAGCGGCAGCGGATTTTGCAAGAAAGCAAGGTTTTGCCGATGCCGGCTATCGAACGGTGATAAACACGAACGCGGACGGCGGACAAACGGTCTTTCACCTGCACGTACATTTGCTTGCGGGCCGGCCGTTCATTTTTCCGCCTGGTTAGTTTATGAGAAGTGTTTTTGGGTTCCTAACTATATTTGTTCTTTCGCTTTTGATCTTAGGCTGCAGCGGCAAGCCCGGCGCCGACGGAGCCAATGCGAATTCCAATGCAGCGCAGCTGCGTTCTTTCGCTGACGTCACAGATCCTGCGGCAGCTCTGGCCGAGGGGAATAAACTCCTTGATGAGAACGATACCGAGAACGCTATTGAAGCCTTCAAGCGTGCTGTCGAGCTCGATCCGAATCTTGGCGAGGCATACTTCAAAATGGGCGTTGCATATTCGCTGCTTGAGGTCGAAGCACGCCATAGCGGGACAAGCGAAAGGCTTCCGGGTGACCCGATCCCAAAAGAAGAGGCAAAAGAGAAGACAAATTCCGTGAAGATGTTCGAGAAGGCCGTCGAGGTCTTCAAGAAGCAGGTCGCGGCTTCGCCGGACGATGCGGCGGCCTATTACACTCTCGGTCGAGCTTACAACAAGCTGAACAAGGACACCGAGAGCGAAGATGCCTTGGAAAAGGCCGTAAAGCTCAAGCCCGATGACAGCGACTACCAGACGGAGCTCGGTGCGATCCGCATAAAGCTCGCAAAATACCACGAGGCGATCGCGGCGCTGAAGAAGGCAGTCGAGCTAGATGCAGACAACGTCGAGGCGGCAGAACTTCTTGAAGACGCACAGGCCGGTGCCAAGCGGGTCGATTACGTTTCAAAACCGACCAATAGCAATGCGAACGCCAACGCAAATGCGAACGTTGACGGTGCGAACGCAAATTCTTCGATGCCCGCGAATTCGAAAACTCCTCAATCGAACACAAAAACCTCCGATCCAGGTGACCGGCCGCGCGTCGTAAAGGATGAGAAAACTTCATCGCCACCTGCGTCGAAACGGCACGAATGAGCCAATACAACACAGATCACAAGCTTCGTAGTGTGTCAACTTGACATTTTGTGGCTCGGCGCCAAACTAGGATTGGGCAGGATATTTCCATCCCTCCCGAGCCGAAAAAAGGCTTGTTGCTTCCGAAAATGGCCGAAGGAGTCGAACCGCAAACCCTGAGCAGCGAACGCCGTAGCAAAATGCTGGGTGCCCGCGACGGCATCATCGAGCGTCTTTCACACGACCTTCCGACAAAGATCGATCTTGAGCGATTTCTGAATGTAGTGGTTTCTGAGATCGGCCGCATGACCGACGCGGATCGCTGCGACCTGATCCAACTCAACAGCGATAAGCAATTGACCATCGGCCACGAATGGCGACGCGATCCGCTCGTGCCGCGGAGCGAAGGGCTGACGCTTCCGATCGATGCGGCCAAGCTTGCCGAACGTATCGACATCCGAAAACCCATACGCATAAACGACACGTCGAAGGTGAAGGACCCAGGCGTAAAGATGCTCGCATCGGCACTGAATACGCGTTCGCTTTTGATCATTCCGGTAATACGCGGCGAAGAGGTTCTCGGCCTGCTAGGACTGCACGATACACGGAATCCGCGCGTTTGGCTCGATGATGAGGTCGAACTGATCGAATCGATCGCACGTCAGCTGGCGATCGGATATCAATACACAAGCCTTTTTGCCGCACAGGAAAAGGAAGCCCACCGCACGACCTCGCTTCTTGAGATCGCGAATACCTTGAATCGTCATTCGGATTTCAAGGAAGTCGCTGCCGACGTACTTGAAAGGGCGATCGGGCTTGTCGGTGCGGATTACGGTGCGCTAGGCGTGTTGGATGCCTCGGAAACGCGCATTTCGCTTGCATCTTTCAAATCGGCGCAGGGCATTAAGCTCGGCAAGGTCATGAAGATGATCGAGCAGCATGACAAGTCTCTGAGCGTAGAGAGTTTCAGGGCGATAGGCGACATCATACGCGATGGGAAGACGGTGAAGCTCGTCGATTCTCAGATGCCGTTCGCTATCAGACTCTTCTTTAACAAGCAGCTTCACGGCAAGGCCGCCCTTGTTACGCCGGTGCGGGTCGGCGGCCGCGTCTTTGGCCTTTTGGGGTTTGTGTGGAGTGCCGGAAGCGCCTTCGCGGCCCACGACATCGCGTTGATCGAAGGCATCGCCGACCAGATCGGCACCGCGCTCGAGCGCGACCAACTATCGGCAGAGGTGCTTCGGTTAAAGAGCGAGCTTCACCAAAAGCACGGCGAGATCATCGGCCAGGCGGCGGCAATTCGGCGTGCGATCGAACTTGCGTTAAGCGTTGCGGACGCTTCGACGACGGTCTTGATCAGCGGCGAGTCGGGGACAGGAAAGGAATTGATCGCAAACCTTATCCACTTCAGCTCAGGCCGCGAGGATAAGCCCTTTGTAAAGATCAATTGCGGTGCGATCCCAGAAACCCTGCTCGAAAGCGAATTGTTCGGCCACGAGAAAGGCGCGTTCACGGACGCAAGGTCGCAACGCATCGGCCGGTTCGAAGAAGCTGACGGCGGAACGCTTTTCCTGGACGAGATCGGAGAAATGTCGCCGCAGGCTCAAGTGCGTCTATTGCGTGTTTTGCAGGATGGTGAGTTCACGAGAGTCGGCGGGCGGCGAACGGTTAAGACCGATGTCAGGGTCATTGCTGCAACCAACGTCGATCTCGAAAAGGCGGTCGCTGACGGAGCCTTCCGACGCGATCTCTTCTTTCGCCTTTCGGTGTTTCCGATCCAGCTCCCGACGCTTCGCGAACGCCGGGAAGACATTCCGCTGCTCGTGACGCATTTCATCGAAACATACAAGAAAAAGAGCGGCAGATATATTTCCGGGATCTCGCGGGCGGCGCTCGCGGCCATCTCCGAACACACATGGCCCGGGAACATTCGAGAACTTGAGAACGCGATCGAGCGCGCTGTGATCATCGCGTCAGGCCGCCGGATCGAGGTCGAAGACCTTCCGCCGTCGATAGGTGCGGCGGCCGCGGCCGATTCACACAGGGTAAGCGAGGGTTCGCGCATCTCATTCGTACTTCCCGCGACGCTGCAAGATGTTGAACGCGAACTGATCGAGGCTACGCTTGCGATGACGGCCGGAGACAAATCCGCAGCGGCGCGTTTGCTGGACATCGGCCGCAAGACCCTGTATCGCAGGCTCGAAGAATACGAAGAAGAAGCTGCAGCCTGAATGAGCGTTGTCATCGGAACCGCAGGTCATATCGACCACGGAAAAACAACTCTTGTGAGAGCGTTGACGGGAGTTGACACCGACCGTCTGCCGGACGAAAAGCGCCGCGGCATCACGATCGATATTGGGTTCGCGGAGCTGCGGGCGGGAGACGAAAGTGTATCGTTCATCGACGTTCCCGGCCACGAGCGTTTCGTGCGGAATATGCTCGCTGGCGCATCCGGCATCGATGTCGTTATGCTCATCGTCGCGGCCGATGACGGCGTTATGCCGCAGACACGCGAGCATTTCGAGATATGCCGTCTTTTGGGGTCGGAGGCAGGCGTGATCGTCATCACAAAGGCATCACTCGTCGAAAGCGCAATGATCGATCTTGTTCGTGATGAGGTAAATGAACTCATCGCGGGATCGTTCCTTGAAAATGCGAATGTCTTTGTGACCGATGCGCAGACGATGCGCGGTATCGACGACCTTCGCAAGCATCTGCTCAAGTTTTCGTGTGACCGAACGGCGGCTCTGCATAAAGCCTTTCGCCTTCCGATCGACAGGGTTTTTAGTCAAAAGGGTTTCGGCACGATCGTTACCGGCACCATCGCCGCAGGCCGCATCCGCGAAGGTGATGAGGTTGAGCTATATCCGCTCGATAAAAAGGCACGCGTTCGCGGGCTTCAAAATCACGACCGAAAGATCGAAGAAGCGTCGCCTGGGATGCGCCTTGCCGTAAACCTCGCTGGTGTTGAACGAAGTGATCTTGCGCGCGGTATGGTCGTTGGTGCGGTCGCTGCTTTTGAAACGGCGAACGTCTTCGATGCGTCGGTCGAAGTTTGTCATGGAGCAAGGCCATTGAAAGAGCGGCAGCGAGTTCGCGTTCATATCGGCACGAAAGAGTTGATGGCTCGTGTTTCGCTGTTTGGATCGCAAAAGGAGATTCTGGCGGGCGGACGAGCTTTTGCAAGATTCAGGCTTGAGGGCAAGACGGCGTTGCTCGCAGGCGAGCGATTTATCGTGCGGTCGTATTCTCCTGTAGGCACCATTGCCGGCGGAACGGTGCTTGACCCTCAAACTTCGCGGCGTCGCTTGAACAAGCCGGCCGAGTTCTTGACAGCCATTGAGGGCGCTCTTTCTGATACTCCGCATCGGATGCGGACGCTCGTCGCCTCTAAGGAAGCGGGCGGTGCGATGCTGACGGAACTCGCGGCATTTTCGGGCGACCTTCTTTCCGAGATCCGAGCCGAAATGGACAAGCTTGCTGCGGCGGGCGAGGTTGTTAGATGCGGTGAGATGTTTGCAATTACAGCGGTCGTCGAAAGCATCGAATCGAAGATTCTGGCTCGTCTGGCAGAGCGGCACGCCGCAGAACCGCTTGCAAGTGGCTTTCGGCAGGAAGATCTGGGCAAACTCGGCGACCGCATTGCACCCTCGATCGTGCACGAAGCTATCTCGCGGCTCGAGGAAAGAGGAAAGATCGCTGTCGAGGCCGAACTCATTCGCCTTGCCTCAATGGGCGTCTCGCTCTCTTCATCTGAACAGCGATTTAAGGATGCGTTTTTGCACAGGCTTGAGGCGGCCGGTCTTGAAGTGCCCCGTTACGCAGATCTTTTATCTGAGTTGACCGTAAAAGGAAGCGTTTCGGCCATTACGGCGGAAAAGCTTGTGCGGCTTCTTATATCCGACGCGCGAGTCGTAAAGGTTTCGAACGAGTTCTATTTTTCGCGGAAGGTTATGGACGCTCTCGCTGCGAGATTGCAAACCTTGCAGACACGTGAGATAGATGTGTCAAAGTTCAAAGAGATCGCGGGTGTTTCGAGGAAGTATGCCATCCCGATTCTTGAATATTTTGATCGCGAGAAAGTAACGGCACGCAAAAAGGACGGCACTCGCGTCGTGATCTGATCGAGGTGACACGTTATGAAAAGATTTCTGACAGCAGAGTGGCGCGACCTCGTAATGGCGAACTACGAAATAGATCCGGCGTTGCTCGAACCGCTCGTTCCTGCGGGCTGCGAACTCGATCTTCATGACGGGAAATGCTTCGTGAGCCTTGTTGGGTTTATGTTCTTAAATACGCGTGTTCTGGGCTTGCCGGTGCCTTTTCACGTTAATTTTGAGGAAGTGAATCTGCGTTTCTACGTGCGACGCGAGGTCGGTGATGAAGTTCGGCGCGGTGTCGTCTTTGTCAAGGAGATCGTGCCGCGTTGGGCCATAGCCTTTGTTGCGAGGACGCTGTACGGCGAGCCTTACGAATCTTGGGAGATGGCTCACATTCGTAACGGACACGAAGTTGGCTACTCGTGGTCGAAAGATGATCGAACGAGTTCTGTCCGTGTCGAGGTCGGTGATGATCTGGGCGTTCCTCCGGCCGGAAGCGAAGGCGAATTCATCATCGAACATTATTGGGGTTACACTCGCCGCGGAGACTGGCGAATCGACGAATACAAGGTCGAGCACCCGAAGTGGGAGCTGTTTGCAACCCGAAACGAGGCGATAGATGTCGATTTTGGTTACACCTACGGCGAGGAGTTCGCCATTCTGAATAAGAGAGCGCCGCATTCGGTCCTGCTTGCGAAAGGCTCGGAGATCTCGGTCTTTAAGGGGGAAAATATCTCGATATGATCATCGGCATCGTGGCAGTTGCGCGGAACGGGGCGATCGGCAGGGACAACAAACTGCCGTGGCATTACAGCGCCGACCTAAAATTCTTTAAGCGGACGACTATGGGAAATGCTGTTGTAATGGGCTCGCGAACGTGGGAGTCCATCGGCCGGCCGCTGCCCGACAGGCTGAACATTGTCCTGAGCCGGACGGGCGATATCGAACTGCCGCCGGAAGTTAGACTCATCCGGAGCAAGGGTGAGCTGCTGGAACTTGCGGCGCGGCTCGATGCGGATGTTTTTGTGATAGGCGGCGCGAGCGTCTTCTCGAGCCTCAAGGACGTGATCGAGAAATGGATCGTCACCTACATTCCCGAGAATGTGGACGACGCCGACACATTCCTGCCTGACGGACTTTTTGACGGGTTTGAGAAGGTTGAGCAGCTCGATCTCGCCGACGGCCTCGTGGTGAGCGTTCTCGAGAGGCAGCGGGCGAAGGAATGAATCAGATCCTGATCTAAGATTCGAATGACACTCTAAAGCCCGCGTTGCGGTCGGCAGGTCGGACGCTAAATTATTGAACGCAATGGATGTTGTAATACTTCTTCTGTCGCCCCCTACGCGGGCCGGAGTCTCGTTTTCTATCTATCCACGGGTTCCGCTTCGCTCCACCCGTGGCTAAATTCTGCCACTGCTCCGGAGTTTAGGACAGTTTTGGTACAGCCTCTTACCAGTCGTTTTTCCGCCTCTATTTCCGCCATTCTGTGGTATAACGTCATTTACAGGAGCAAAATGTTATGATGGGCGGCCGAAGCTGGGACGACTGGATCGAGGAATATCAAAAGGCGCACGAGCACCCCGTTAACCGCCTTACTCACACATTCGGCATACCGATGATCGCACTCGCGATCATCCTACTGCCTTTTGGCTTCTTTGTGAATCATGTTTGGCTTGCTGCAGCTATACTCTTTGTCCTCGGCTGGATCCTGCAGTTCGTTGGACACTATTACGAGGGCAAGCCGCCCGAATTTATGCGCGACTATCGTTTCCTCTTCGTCGGCCTTCGCTGGTGGCTCAAAAAGACCTTCGGCTAGAATTTTCCCTTGCAAACCGACGAGAATCCACTGATCTTGGCCATCGACAACGGTTCATCGAGCGTGCGCGCCGGACTTTTTGACGGCGAGGGACACCCGTTGGGTGAGATCGTTAAGCTCAAACGGCGGTTCCAAAATGGGCCGAATGGCGAATCTGAGCTAAACCCTTTAGCTGCAACAATTCATACCCGCAATGCAATAGATCTTCTGCTCGCCGAACATCCTCACGCCTTTGTGCGGTTTGTGTCATTTTGTGCGTTTTGGCACAGTTTGTGCGGTTTGGACTCGAACAATGAACCGACAACGCCGATACTAGGGTGGGCGGATGGGAGAGCTCGCGAGTTTTCGCCGATGTTGAAGCAGAAATTTGACGAAAAGAGCATCCATGAGCGGACAGGAGCTCATTTTCACTCGAGTTTCTGGCCCGCGAAAATGCTTTGGGTACGTGAAAAGCGGCCCGACATCTGGGAGCGGACGGCGCGTTGGATGTCGTTCTCGGACATTTGCCAATTGAATCTCTTCGGCGACGCACGTACGAGCGTCTCAATGGCGTCGGCGACGGGAATATTCGATCAGGCGAGATGCACTTGGGACGAAGAACTGCTCAGGTTCATCGGCATCGACGAGAGCCAAATGCCGGAGATCGTGACGCGCGAGGGCGTCATTCGCCCTTCGAAAAGTGCGTTGAGACGCTGGCCGCAGCTTGCCCATGCGGAACTCTTGCCGGCCATAGGTGACGGTGCGGCGGACACCGTCGGTGCGGGCTGCACGAAACTAGGCGAGGCCGTTTTGATGATCGGGACTTCGGCGAGCATGCGAATGATGTACGAGGGCGAGCCACCGCAGCATCTGCCTGCGGGGCTTTGGTCATATCGCCTCGATGAGAATCGCGTCGTTGTCGGCGGAGCTCTTTCGGACGGCGGCAATTTGATCACTTTATTTCGAAGGAAATATGCCGTCCGCGGCGACATCAACCAAGAACTTGCTCACAGAAAGCGTGATGAGAGGCTTCGCGTCGAGCCGTTCTTTTTTGGCGAAAGGAGCACAGGTTATCGCGAAGATGCAAAGGGCGAGATCCTGGGTTTTGACGATCGGCATGACGGGATCGACGTTATTCTTGCTGCGATGCATGCGATCGCGGACAGGCTTGCAGATATCGCCGAAAGGCTTGAGCGTTTCGCCCCGATCGTGTCGATTCGGGCTTCCGGCGGCACGCTGCGTGAGTATCCGGTTTGGCGTGAGATCATCGAGGCAAAACTCGGAAAGGCGATCACGCCTTCGAACACGCGCGAGTCGTCGCTCAGAGGCACGGTTTTGCTTGCGCTCGAAAGACTTGGCAAAATGGAGTTATAACGACCGGACATTCGATCTTTTCACTGAAAACTTTTATTGAGAAATGGCTAACAAGAACCCAAAAAATCTCGACGAACTTTGCATAAACACTATAAGAGTGCTGTCGCTTGATGCGATTCAGAAGGCGAATTCCGGACATCCCGGCCTTCCGCTCGGGATGGCCCCGGCGGCTTATGTGCTGTGGACGAAATTCCTGCGGCATAACCCGAAGAACCCGAAATGGTTCGGACGCGACCGCTTTTTGCTATCCGCGGGACACGGGTCGATGTTGCTGTACAGCTTGCTGCACCTGACGGGTTACGACCTTTCGCTCGATGACATCAAGCAATTTCGCCAGCTTCATTCGAAGACGCCGGGGCATCCCGAGAATACGCGTACCGCCGGCGTTGAGATCACGACGGGACCGCTTGGGCAGGGCTTTGCGAACGGTGTCGGGATGGGCATAGCCGAACGGCACTTGGCCGCGACGTACAACAAGCGCGGCTTTCCGGTGGTCGATAATTGGATCTACTGCATTTGCTCGGACGGCGACCTTATGGAGGGCGTTTCTTATGAAGCTGCTTCACTAGCCGGCCACCTTCAGCTGTCGAACCTAATATATCTTTACGACGATAACCAGATCACGATCGACGGTTCGACCGACCTCGCGTTCACCGAGGATCGAACGAAGCGTTTCGAGGCGTTGGGCTGGTATGTCGATGAAGTTCAGGACGGCAACGACCTGAAGGCGATCGAGCAGGCGATACGACGGGCGCAAAAAGTAAAGGATAAGCCGAAGCTTATCCGCGTCCACACGATCATCGGCTTCGGGATGCCGGCCGAAGGCACGAGCAAAGCGCACTCAGATGCGCCGGGCGATGCCGCAGTTCGCGAAACGAAGCGCAACCTTGGCTGGCCCGAGAACAAAAAGTTCTTCATACCGCGAGAGGCGCTCGCGCACTTCCGCAGAGCGGTAAAAGAAGGTGCGAAACGCGAGAAGGAATGGAACGGACTTGTCAAACGTTACGAAAAAGCGAATAAGGATGCCGGTGCGGCATTTGCGGCGATACGCGCGAATGAACTTCCCGACGGATGGGAAAGAACTCTCCCGAGTTTTGAAGGCGTCGAATCAAAAGCGACGCGCGCGTACTCCGGCGAAGTTATCAACGCTATCGCCGGCGCGATCCCTGCGTTGATCGGCGGTTCTGGCGATCTGACCCCGTCGAACAACACGTATATCAAATCATCGAAGAATTTTGAGCCCGGAAGTTACGCGAATCGAAATATTCACTACGGCATCCGCGAACACGGAATGGCGGCCGTGATGAACGGAATGGCATTGTTCGGCAGCACGATTCCCTTTGGAGGAACGTTCCAGACTTTCTCGGATTATATGCGGCCGGCCGTTCGGCTCGCGGCCCTTTCGGACGTACACACGATCTTTGTCTATACGCACGATTCCATCGGGCTTGGCGAGGACGGCCCGACGCATCAATCTGTCGAGCATCTCGCCGCATTACGTGCGATACCGAATCTGAATCTGATCCGTCCGGCTGACGCACACGAGGTCCGCGAAGCGTGGCGTGCCGCGCTTAAGCACTCGACGGGCCCGACCGCGTTCGCTCTTTCACGACAAAAGGTCGCCGTCATCGACCGCAGGAAATTCGCAGATGCGCGCGGCCTGCATAAGGGCGCATACGTTCTTGCAGAAGCCGCGACCAAAGCCGGAAAGGACACGACACCGAAACTTATCCTGATCGCGACCGGCAGCGAGGTCGGCCTCGCTCTTGACGCCCGCGAAAAGCTCCAGGCGGACGGCATCGCAACACGTGTTGTGTCGATGCCGTGCTGGGAGTTCTTTGAAAACCAGACGGCCGCCTATAAAGAGAGCGTTTTCCCACAAAAAGTTACCGCACGGCTCTCAATAGAAGCAGGGGTTTCGCTCGGCTGGGCGAAGTACACGGGCGACAAGGGAGCGAACCTCGCCGTCGATCGTTTCGGCGAGTCCGCACCCGCCGAAGATGTCTTCCGCGACTACGGCTTCACAGTTGAGAACGTGATAAAAAATGCGAAGGAATTAGTTTAGTTCAGTTATCTATTTTTTCCTGCAGCAGACATTCGGCAGACTGATTTGTTTTCAGGCTGATTTCGAATGTTGACCCAATATTCTTCTAAGGCATCTTCGTCAATTTCGACAGTAGTGCCGTAGAGAGCATCGCGCCCATCCTTTCTACAACCTGAAATCCAATATTTGTCATGAGTTTCAATGTCGTAATAGTTAGATTTGAAACCCGAGCCTCGAAGTGTACGAAATGACTGATCTCCGTAATCAAGGCGCTTTCCTTTGTCGGAAACGCTAACCCATCCGATCCGCGCTGGGCCCGAGAGTCCAGCACCGACTTTATGTTCGATCCACATTACGCGTTTCATCGCTTATCAACCTCGCGCCGATGCCCGACCTTGACAATAATTACGATCAACTTTCATCTTCGATCGAATAAAGAATCCTATAGACGCCTTGTCGAATTCGGTACTGCTCTGCGCCGGAATGCTTCTTACATTATTCTCTCACGCCTCGCTGTAACGCACGGTATCGCCGACAACCTTTGCAGCGGCTGTGAACGGATGTTCTTTCACTGAAGTCTCGCTCAAAATATGCAGAACGCGAATGCCTTTCGCCTTTAGAATATCTGAAACGAGTGCGCGGTGACAGCGCCACCATACGGCCTCAGCACACATGATCGCGGTGCGTTGTTTTGCGGCGAGAGCAAGAAGCGTGTCGATCCCTTCAGCAAAATCCACAGTCTCCATATAGTCGGCGTAACCGCGAAACGAGAGATTGCGCCAGACGGTGTTGTGCGAATCGGAGGCGGCTTTCCGGCGGCCGCCGAGTTTCTCGATCTGCCGGTATTCGATGCCGGCCGCGGTGAACGATGCCGCAAGCGCCTCGGGGTTGAATTGCGGGAATTTCCTCGACCCCGAATGTCGCCGAATATCGACGAGCAGCTCGATATTATTCGATGTAAGAAGCGTGACGAATTCCTCTATCGTGCGCGTCGAATGCCCGATCGTCCAGATCGTAAGGTTGTTCAAGCCGGAAGACATTCTGCTATTACAGTATCGCCGCAAGGAAAGTATCTCAAAACCGACCGATGCCCTTAGCGTGCGGATATCCGCACCGCACTCCGCTTACTGCGGGCTTGACAGGAGTGATATAATTGCCTATGACGATGCAACAGACGTTGCATCCGACGGCAGTATTTTTTTTGAGCGGAATTTTGCCGAATTTTATGTAACCCGTTGATAACGCAGAACTTATTTGTCCCAAAGGCTGTCCCACCCTTGTCCCAGAGCCTTTTTCGTGGGACAAAATGACCGAACTTTATGGAACGGTGTGCGACAAACGTGCGGTTGCGACGGAGCCAAGAAGGTGTTTCACGGCACTGACCGCCCGCTCACGCAGGCGGTTCTGACTGATCCGCGTACGAGCGAATTTTGTCGGCGGCGTCCTACAAACATCTTTTACTAATGTACTGGCTTGCGGCAACGTAGCCTTTCGGCAACTTCTCAAGGCTGTAATACAATAGGACCTTTATGGCGGCTTACGAAGAACTTTCAGAAACTCAGCAATTTGCGTGTCGCGTGATCGCGGATCACGCGAGGGCGACGGCGTTCGCTATCGCCGACGGCATACTTCCCGGCAACGAAGGCCGCAATTACGTGCTTCGCAAGATAATGCGGCGTGCGATCTACCACGGCCGCGAACACCTCGGGCAGACGGACGCGTTCTTCTATAAAGTTTGCGATGCGGTCGTAGATAAGATGCACGGCGCGTTCCCGGAACTCGAAACTCAAAGGGATTTCATCGCGAAGATGGTCAAGCTCGAAGAGCAGCGTTTCGGGACGACGATGGTCGTCGGCTTAAGCAAACTGAACGAACTCGGCGTAACCGCTTCAGCCGCGAAGGACGATGCACTCTTTGCCTCGATCGCGAAGCTTTACGACACCTTTGGCACGCCGCGTGACCTTATTCGCGTATTCCTCGAACAGAAAGGTGTCGAAGTTGAAGAGGATGATTTTAACGAACGGTTTGAGGCCGCATTGGCCGAGCTGCAAAAGCAGTCGGGCATTGGCAAGACCGAGCGGAAGAGCGAGATCTCGCCTGTCTATGCGGAGGTTTTGGATGCGACGGGCAAGAACGTTTTTCACGGCTACGACGCCACAGAGTTTGCGAATGCAAAGGTCGTCGCGATCCTTGACGGCGACAAGCGGCTCGATGGCTTGACTGCGGACGAGCAAGGTAGCGTCATTCTCGATAACACACCGTTCTATGCGGAATCAGGCGGGCAGGTCGGCGATGTCGGAATGCTTGTCGGCTCATTCGGTTCCCCTCCTTACGAAGGAGGGGTGGCACCCGCTTCGGGTGACGGGGTGGTTCTCTCCAAGCAAGGCGAAGATCACTCCAGGTTGCACGGGGACGAAATCACGGAGAGCCACCTCGCGGCTGAAGCGGCGACACCTCGCTCCTCAAGTAAGGAGGGGAGCCAGATGAAGGCGGCGGTCACTGATACCTATTCACCTGTCGCCGGTCTGATCGTCCATAAGGTTAAGGTTGAGAAGGGTTCGGTCAAGGTCGGCGACACAGTGTCGGCATTCGTCGATGTCGCGAAACGTGATGCCGCAAGGCGGAATCATACGGCGACGCATCTTTTGCACGCTGCGTTGAAAGAGGTCTTGGGTTCGCACGTGAAGCAAGCCGGTTCGGTCGTTGCGCCGAATTATCTGCGGTTCGACTTTGCGCACTATCAGCCGATGACCGCTGATGAGATCGCCGAAGTAGAAGACCTCGTGAACCGCTATATCCTTCAGAATGAACCGGTTACGACCGATCGGATGAAGATCGAGGACGCGATGCGTTCCGGTGCGGTCGCGATGTTCGGCGAGAAATACGGCGCTGAGGTTCGCGTCTTGAGTATCGGCAACGGCGAGTTCTCGCGAGAACTTTGCGGCGGCACGCATGTGCGGGCGACGGGCGATATCGGTTCGTTCAAGATCGTCTCCGATGAAGCGATCGCGTCCGGCGTGCGTAGAATTCGAGCGATCACGGGCTTTGATGCCTTCAACCGTTTTCGCGAGGACGAGCGGCTCATCGACGCTTCGCTCGGCGTGCTGAAGACGCAGCGTGACAACCTCGCGAATGCGATCGAGCGCCTGCAGGAAGACTTGAAAAAGTCGCGAAAGGAGATCGACGACCTTCGGCTCAAGCTCGCGACTGGCGGCGGTGCGGCCGGTGACTCGAATGACGAAGTTCGCGAAATAGCGGGCATCAAAGTTTTCGCAAAAATAGTTGAGGACATTGATGCAAATGGCACGAGGCAGCTCTCCGACACGCTGCTTGCGCGTTTGAAGAGCGGCGTCGTGATCGTCGGCCGACGCGACGAAGCAAAGGCCGGTTTGATCGTCCGCGTTTCGAGCGATCTGACCGGTCGCGTAAAGGCTGGCGATATCATTCGCGAGATCGCACCGATCCTCGGCGGCAAAGGCGGCGGCAAACCCGATATGGCAGAAGGCGGCGGCCCCGATGTCGCCAAACTACAAGAAGCGCTCGATGCTGTGAATACTTTCATTGAAAGGACGATGGCCTAACCCGGCCGCATGATAAAAGAATGCAGAACACATTATTCCGTTACCTTACGACGGCAGGATTTCTGACGCTGCTTGCGGCCGTCGCTCTCTCGCAAACGCCGACACCGACACCGGAAATGTCCGACGAAGATGCGATCAACGCTGTGTCCGAAATGCAGAAAAAGGATGCCGCCGAAGCCAACAAACTTCTTGTGCAGGCGAACGTTCTTATCGCACAGGGCAAGGATCGCGACGCTTTGCCCCTGCTCGACCAGGCTCGCGCGTTGAACGGCAATGACACGCGCATTCTCGCCTCGGGCGCCATCGCTCTAATGTATCTCGGCAATCTTGACAAGGCTGAGCAAGTAGCAAATATCGGTGTCAACAGCTTGTTTGCGGGATGTGATATCTACGATGCCCTCGGACAGGTGCAAGAAGCGAAAAAGGACCTGCCGGCCGCGATCATGAGCTTCGGCAAGGCTATTGAAAAAGATGCTTCGTGTGCTGTCGCCTACTATCATCGCGGCATAGCCAAAGCCAGCAGCAGCGACAACGCAGGCGCACTCGGCGATTATACAAATGCGATACAGTTCGATCCGAAATTGGAAGATGCTTATTTCAAACGCGGCTTTTTGTATATTTTCGTGCTGAACGAACCAGCAAAAGGCATCGTAGACTTCGACAAGTATCTCACTCTCAAGCCGAACGATAGTTACGCGTATTCGAATCGTGCGTGCGGCTATTTCAATCTAAAGCAATTTGATCGGTCGCTTGCCGACAATAACAAGGCGATACAGATCTGGGATAAGAACAAATTCGCTTTCGCCAATCGCGGTCTGATCTATGCACAGCAGGGCAAATACGATCTTGCAAAGGCCGACTATCAAAAATCCCTCGCGCTCGACCCGAATTTTAGGCTTGTAAAAGATCGTCTAGCCGATCTTGAAAAAAACAATTCGACCGCCGAAGGCCTCTTGAATGACAAGACCGACCTTAAGAAACTCGGGTTCAAGATCGACCCTAAACCGACACCGACGCCCGATAGCACCGAAGCCCTTAAAAAGCTTGAGCTGAACAGCGTGCTCAACAGCAAGATAAGCTATGAAGACCTAAAAAAGCTTTCGCTGAAATCTAAGAACCAGCTTGGCAGCGACCTTCGCGGCGACCGGCTTGCTCTTGCCTACAGCACCAAGTTCGGCGGCCTTTTAACGGAGATAAAAGTGTCTAAAGATGCGATGGCAAAGTTCACGAATGAACAGCTCAGTTCGCCAGCCTCGTGTACAGAGATGCGGCACGGTTATGACCTGAACGTTCAGCTCGACGATCTGCTGCGAAAAAAGAAAATGGACGCCGACACAAAATGGCTCGATCTAACACCGCTAGAATATGACAGTGTGCTGAAAACTCTTGCGGCCGATCAGGAATTATTCACGAAATATAGCGGACTGGTACAAAAATACTGCGGTGTGACGGTAAGAATTCCGCCGCCGGTGTCAGGCATGACGACTAAACCGACCAACCCAAATCCAACCGGCAAAAAATACGCCGATGCGATGGCCGCGTTCAACGCCGGAATGGAGTTCAACAATAAGGGCGATATCGACAACGCTCTGGAGGCGTTTCGGGAAGCGGTTGCGATGGACCCGAAGTTTGTGGTTGCGATAAACAATGTCGGAGCGATGTTTGCAAAAAAGAACGAGCTGGTGAAGGCATTGTACGCATACATGCAAGCATCAGCTATCGATCGGAACTTTGAGATCACTCAAAACAATGAGGAAGGAATCGTCCGCCGCATCAAAGAAGCATTAAGCTCAGGAACTCTCAAGCTTTCCAAAGAGGAATTTACCAGTTATTACACCGTGCGGACAAACGTCTATTCGAGGATGGTCGCCAAAAGCGACGAGGCCGCCCTCGCCGAGGTCAATCGGCGGTCTAACACGCTTGATTGTTCCAAGTTGCAGGCCGCGTACGAGACGCGCACCAAATTCGATACATTTCTCCGTAATCTGAAAGATAACTATGAGCGAGGCAACACTACATATCCTCCCAAAGTCTTAACGCAGATTCTTCAGTTGGAGGCGACAAATAAACAAGGACGCACGCAGTGGTTCGACAAAATGCACGATTCTGGCTGCATTGTTCGCGGTTTTTATCCGGAATTTTAAGGTCCACCGCCTTTCAAGCAGATGCCGTGCAGTGGATCTCGCCACGGACTAGTTCTTCGGTGGGCCTTTCCGGCTTTTCCTTTACCGTGATCAGAACGACCGAGCCTACGATGATGCCGGCTCCGACGAGCATTGTCGGCGACAAACTTTCGCCGGCGATGAACCAGCCGAGAAGGACTGCGATCATCGGATTTACATACGCGTATGTTGCGACCATCTCGGGTTTCGCATTCTTCAATAGCCAGCTGTACGCCGTGTAGCCGATGATCGCGCCGAAGACGATCAGGTACGCAAGCCCGTAGAGCGAAGCCGCAGAGACCTGCGAAGGATCGAAATTCGTCGCTTCGCCGCGAAGCGTCCCGACCACGCCGAGAACTGCACCGCCAGCGAGCATCTGCATTCCCGCCGTAAGAATTGCGGACTTCGGAACGGGAGCTTTGAGGCCGTAGAGTGATCCGAGCGCCCACGATAATGTTGCAACTAGGAGAAGCCCCATTGCGAGAATTCCCGTCGTTGAACCGTCGCCTGCGATCGCCTGAAGATTACCGCCGATGAGCAACGCGACGCCGACGAAACCAACTACAAGGCCCATTGCTACGCGGAACGTCGGGCGGGCATTCTTTAGCCACAGCCAGCTAAGCAGCACGATCCAAAATGGTTCGGATGCAACAAGAAGGGCTGCAACGCTCGATGAAACATATTTCTCGGCGAGCACGACACCGCCGTTACCGCCTAGTAGTAGGAGCGTCCCGATGATAAGGCTTGAACGCCAATGCTTCGCGGTCGGCCGTTCGTATTCAGAGGTGAATCTTGCGATGGCAAAGAGGATCGCTCCGGAAATAAGAAAACGCGCGCTCGCCATCAGAAGCGGCGGCAAAGTCTCGATCGCATATCGGATCGCTAGATATGTCGAGCCCCAGAGAATATACACGGCCGCAAAAGCCAAAATTAAAAGAGCCGTGCTGCGGCTCATTCCAGTCAACTTTTTCATCGCAAATAACCTCCAACCCCGGGCGTCACTTCTTTTTTCCCGGTTTTCGTTTCTTGTCTTTAGCCGCGTTCGCTTCGAGCGGCAGCATCGTCGATTCTTTGAATGTCTGGAGTACGACGGTCGTTCGCGTGCCGAGAACGTTCGGGATCGCCTTTATCTTTTCGCGAAGCAGGCGGCCGAGATGCTCGGTATTCTTCGCTCGTATCTTGAGAAGGAAGGAATCCTCACCGGCAACGTCATGTACTTCCAGTACCTCGGGGATGGCGTTCAGTTGCGGTTCCTCGCCGCATTCACTCGTGCGCACCGCAACAAAGGCGGTCAGCCCGAAGTCGAGTTGTCGCGGATCAATGTCAGCATGATAGCCGCGAATGATGCCCTTTTCCTCGAGTTTTCGCATCCTTTCAAGTACCGCGGAAGGAGCAAGTCCGACGCACCGAGCGATCTCAGCGTTCGTTGTTCGGGCATCCTTCTGAAGAATCGTCAGAATTTGAGCGTCAATATCATCAATCATTCGGTTCTCAACCACATTGAGAGAATATCGAACTAAAAATGCCTTGTCAAGCACTATTTTCGTCGGTTTTAGGTATTTTCTGACGTATCTTTTGCGTTTGTGCCCGCGGGACGCTTATCATCAAAGAAAAATGACCGAAACCGTATCAAAACAAGCTCGGAACGCTACGGAGATCGACGTGTTCGACCCTGCGACCGGCGAACTCGTTGGACGGGTACCTGTATTCGACGAAAGCAAGGTCAAGGCGGCAGTTAACTCGGCTCGCGAAGCAGCGTCGCTCTGGTCGAAAACATCATTCGCAGAACGCCGCCGCCTTGTCGAGAAAGTTTGCGGGATCGTGACCGACGAGATGGATGAGATCGCGCGTTTGATCTCAAAAGAGACAGGCAAACCCGTCGGCGAAGCCATTTCGATGGAGATCGCACCGGTCATCGATCTGATGAATCACTTTGCGAGGAATGCCGCGAGATCTCTACGACCGAGAAGGATCCCGATCGGGCTCTACACTTTGCTTGGCCGCCGTTCGATGATCATCTATAAACCGTGGGGAGTTGTCGGGATCATCCCTGCGTGGAACTATCCTTTCTCGATCCCGCTCGGAGAGGCCGCGATGGCGCTGATGGCAGGCAACACCGTTGTCATCAAGCCCGCCGAATCGACATCGCTAACGGGCGTAAAGATCGGCGAGATCTTCGCTAAAGCGGGGTTTCCGAAGCACGCTGTGCAGATCGTTACCGGTGCGGGCGAGACCGGAGCGGCGTTAGTTGCCGCACCGCCTGACAAGATAATGTTCACGGGTTCGGTCGCGACGGGAAAGAGGATCGCTGCGACGGCCGCAACAAATCTCACCTCAACGGTTCTCGAACTCGGCGGCAAGGACCCGATGGTCGTTTTTGCGGATGCGAACCTCGCTCTTGCGGCAAAGGCGGCCGTGTGGGGTGCGTTCTGCAATGCAGGACAGTCTTGCTCGTCCGTCGAAAGGCTTTATGTCGAATCGTCTGTCGCCGAGAAACTCACGCGTCTGATCGTCGAAGAAACGAAAAAGCTCAAGCTCGGCGTCGGCACAGATGACGATGTCTCGGTCGGGGCGATGTCGTCGGAGAGGCAGATACAGGTCGTCGAAGACCACGTCGAAGATTTTCGACGCTCTGGTGCGAAGATCGAGATCGGGGGAACTCGGAAGCCGCCTGAAGGCGGGATTCCGAACTTGACTCCAAACTTGTTCTACGAGCCGACGGTCATCTCCGGAGCGACGAACGAGATGCTCGGAATGCGCGAAGAGACATTCGGTCCGACGCTGCCGATCGCGACTTTCGCGACTGAAGACCAAGCTATCGCCCTCGCGAACGATAGTGAATTTGGGCTGACGGCGAGCGTCTGGAGTCGCGATAAACAAAAGGCGAGACGTGTTGCTGCAAAGATCGACGCCGGGACGGTTACGATCAACGAAGTTCTATATACGCACGGCATCGGGCAGACTCCGTGGGGCGGCTTCAAGAATTCGGGCCGAGGGCGAACGCACGGCGTCGAAGGCCTGATGGAGCTCGTACAGATGCAGCACATCCACGAGAATCTTCTGCCTATATTGCCGGACGCGTGGTGGATGCCGTATTCCGCGAACGCGGTCAAAACGTTTCGAGGCTTTGCAACGAAGTTTGCGAGCGGATCGTTCTTTAGGACAGTTACGCTCCTACCGCAGCTTCTTAAGAGAATTTTCGAGATAAGGAAATCGAAGTAGGTTAGTTCAAGCTTCTTCTGCTTGGACAACGAGCGGTTCGGCCGCGGTCTCGGCGCGATAGGTCTTGAGCCAAAGGATGTGGATCGTAACGCCGATGGTGACGGCGAGTAAGATGAGCGTCACCCAAAATCTTCCGCCGACGAACCAGATGCTGAAGCCGATCGATGCGAAAAGGGTCAAGAGCGTAGTGACCTTCTGGCGAACGGTAATGCCCTGGCCAGAGCGATAGGTCGTGATGTACTTGCCGAGCCAGCGGTTGCCAAGAAGCCACGAGTGGAAGCGGTCGGAACTCTTCGAATAGCAGTAGGCCGCAAGCAGCAGGAAGACCGTCGTCGGCATCAGCGGCAGGAACATTCCAAGCACACCAAGCCCAACACAGACCGTGCCCAAGAAGATCAACAATGCCTTGCGTACATCCATAATACCGCCGTCAAACCTATATTCTACGGGCGCACGAGCAGAATTGTCCAATTTCCGGTCAAAGCATAAATTCTGCGATTACGGGGGCGTGATCGGACGGATGTTCCCAACCGCGAGGTTCGCGGTCGATCCAGCAGTCGGTGCACAATTCGGCGAGAGGTTCCGAGGCCCAAATGTGGTCGAGCCGCAGGCCGCGATTCTTCGCAAAAGACGATTCGCGGAACGTGTCCCACCAGGTGTATTCGCCCGGCTGATCGTTGACCTGGCGAAAGACATCGACGAATCCCCAGCGTTTGAGTTCGAGGAAAGCATCCCGTTCCTCGCGCGTAAAGTGCATACGCGTTGCCCAGTAACGCACGTTCCAGAGATCCATTTCATGCGGCGTAATGTTCGTGTCTCCGCAGAGGAGAACGAGGTCTTCCCGTTCGTACAGCTCGTCGAAATATTTGCGAAGGTGTGTGACCCAATCGAGCTTGAATCGGAATTTATCGCTTCCGATCTTCGTCCCGTGCGGGAAGTATGCACAGACGATCGCAACGCCGTTGGCCCGCGCCGCGATCAGGCGTGTCGGAGCGTCAGCCTTGTTGTTCGGAAATCCCTTTCGAACCTCGGTGAGCGGAACCTTTGAGAGGATAGCGACGCCGTTGTAGGATTTTTCGCCGTAATATTCAATATATTCGTACCCGGCAGCCTGAAGCTTGGACACGGGGAACTTCGCATCGACGCTCTTTGTTTCCTGCAGACAGAGCACGTCAGGACGCACCGCGAGCGACCACTTGACGACGTGCTCGAGCCGCGAGTTGATGCCGTTGATGTTCCAGGTCGCGATCTTCAACTGAATTCCGCAATGACGGGAGCGTGGTCGCTGGGTTTTTCGAGCTTCCGCGTCGAGCGGTCGATGACGCAGGACGTGCCGCGGGCGGTGAGTTTCGGCGATGTCCATATGTGGTCGATCCGAAGGCCGTGGTCGTGCTGAAACGCACCGGCGCGATAATCCCACCAGGAAAATTCCTTTACCTCGCCGTTAAGCTTACGAAAGAGATCGCAGAAGCCCCACTGTTTCACGAACGTGATCGCGGCGCGTTCGGGCTTTGAGAAATGAAGTTTGCCTTCCCATGCCGCGGGGTTCCAGACGTCGGTCGGTTCCGGAGCGACGTTGAAATCCCCGCAAAGCAGCACATCATCGCTTTGCGCGCAGGTCGAGTCAAAATATCGACGCAAACGCATGAGCCAATCGAGCTTGAAAGCGAACTTGTCCGAGCCGAGCTCTGTGCCGTTCGGTATGTATGTATTAACGATACGGACGCCGCCAACGGTCGCTGCGATCAGACGCTTTGGAGCCTCAGCACCGTCGTCCGGAAAATTCAGCTGAACATTCTCGATCGGCAGACGCGAAAGGATCGCAACGCCGTTGTAAGATTTCTCTCCTACGAAGGCCGCATCGTAGCCCGCCGCTTTTAGCTCAAACTCCGGAAAGTTGGCATCGACCGACTTTGTTTCCTGCAAACATACGACGTCCGGATTCGCTCTCGCAAGCCATTCGAGAAGCTGCGGCATACGGACGTTGATCGAGTTCACATTCCAGGTGGCGATCTTCATTTGGTGCTGTTGTGCCTAGCCTTTCTTCTCTGTGAGGTCGATCATCCTTCTAAGAGCGACGTTCGCCCAACGCTTTGTCTCCGGCTCGACAACGATCTCGTTCACGACGTTGCCGACAGCAAGATTTTCGAGAGCCCATGCAAGGTTTTGCGGTGCGATGCGGAACATCGTCGCGCACATGCAGAGGTCGGGTGCAAGCAGTCGAATATGCTTGTCCGGGAAGCGTTTTTCGAGGCGGTTGACGAGATTTACCTCGGTGCCGATCGCCCATGCAGAACCTGCTGGCGACTCTTCGACGGTCTTTATGATGAAGCTTGTCGAGCCGTCGAGATCGCTTTTTACGACGACCTCGTGCGGACATTCGGGATGGACGAGCACTTTCATTTCCGGATGATCTTCGCGGATCTTGTCGACCTGCCAATCTTTGAATCGTCCGTGTACCGAACAATGTCCACGCCAGACAATGAGTTTTGCGCCAAGAAGCTGCTCTTCGGTATTGCCGCCGAGCTCCTTGTGCGGGTCCCAAAGGACGATCTTATCGAGCGGAATTCCGAACTTTGCACCTGTGTTTCGGCCGAGATGCTGGTCCGGGAAGAAGAACATCTTGTCGAAATTCTTGAGGTAGATCTCAAAGAGCGGTATCGCGTTCGATGACGTGCAGACAACGCCTTCGTTGCGGCCGCAGAACGCTTTGATGGCCGCACTCGAATTCATATACGTGATCGGTGCGACCTTTTGTTCGAGCACGCCGATCTCTTCGAGCTGCTCCCATGCATCCTCGACCTGATCGATCGATGCCATGTCCGCCATCGAACAGCCCGCGCCCATGTCCGGCAGGATCACACGCTGCGTCGGGCGGCCGAGGATATCGGCGGATTCCGCCATAAAATGCACGCCGCAAAAGACGATGAATTCGGCCTCGGCCTTTGAGGCCATTACGGAAAGCTGGTAAGAATCACCGGTCAGGTCAGCATGGGAGACGACATCGTCACGCTGGTAATGATGGCCGAGGATGACGACCCGAGGGCCTAGCTCCTTGCGTGCGGCCTCAATACGTTCGGATAGCTCCGTCTCCGGCATTGCTAGGTAATTATCGAGTGGGATGACTTCTTCGAGAACGGCCGGCATTGCAAAACACTCCTTTGGATCGGGTGCAAAAAAGGCAGCCGACCAAAGAAAAATCATTGCACTTTCGACGAGTGGAAGCAAGGTTCGGAGCCGACGAGAGCTACGCCTGTGGACTCCGAACCTTCTAAATGACGCCCAACATCTTCTCGATTAGCAGCAGCAAGCCATAAGAGGCCGTTGCGATTGCCCCGGCCGCCGGAATCGTCAGAACCCAAGCCCAAACGATGCGGCCCGCAACGCCCCATTTTACGGCCGAAAGCCTCTTGGCGGATCCAACGCCGACGATCGCTCCCGTGATCGTGTGCGTAGTTGAGACCGGGATACCTGTATGGGTAGCGAAAAAGAGGGTCGCAGCACCCGCAGCCTCTGCACAGAATCCGCCGACCGGCTGGAGTTTGACGATCTTTGTTCCCATCGTTTTGACGATGCGCCATCCCCCCGAAAGCGTTCCAAGCCCGATGGCAGTGTGTGCGGCGAGAACCACCCATAGCGGTACGTCAGGCAGCTTGCCATCCGCCGTCATTGAGAGGAATCCGCCCGCGACGAGAGCTATGGTGATGACGCCCATCGTTTTCTGTGCGTCGTTTCCTCCGTGGCCAAGGCTGAATGCGGCGGCCGAGAAGAGTTGGCCGATACGAAACACCTTGTCCACGCGATGAACCGCAACACGATGAAATACCCAATACACTATCACCATCAGGACGAAGCCGAGGGCGAGGCCGATCAGAGGTGAGAGAATGATAAAGCTTATCGTCTTTATCCACCCGGCCGCTACGAGTACGGCGCTCGGATCCTTGAAGCCGAAGTGCCAGAAATACGAAGCGATCGCCGATCCGGCGTAGGCGCCGACGAGAGCGTGTGAACTCGATGTAGGAAGGCCAAGCCACCAGGTCAGCAGATTCCAAACCGTGGCCCCGATCACCGCGGCAAGAAGGACATATAACCGATCTTCCGGGGGGATGATCGCTATGTTGACCATATCTCCGCCGATGGTCTTTGCGACCGCGGTGCCGAAAACAAGGAATGCGATGAAGTTGAAAAAAGCCGCCCATGCCACGGCGACACCGGGCGATAGGACGCGGGTCGCCACGACGGTCGCAATGGAATTCGCTGCATCGTGGAATCCGTTGACATAATCGAACGCCAACGCCACGATGATAATGATCACGACTAGGCCGAGTGCTGCAGAGTTTCCGTCCATGATCTTTTATCTTTTAGTTGTGCTTTAGGACGATGCTCTCAATAATGTTGCCGACATATTCGCATTTATCGGTCGCGGCCTCGAGCATTTCGTAGAATTCTTTCCACTTGACGATGTTCACCGGGTTGGTCGAGTTTTTGAAAAGGTCGGCCATTGCCCCAAAATAGACATCGTCCGCTTCGTTCTCGAGGCGCTGGATCTCGAGCAAATGCGGGCCGAGTCCTTTACCTTTTTCCAGCAGGTCGACGGCAGCCTTTACTTCATCGCTTTGTCTTCTGATAACGCTCGCAAGCTTATTGGCGTTCTCATGGATCTCGTGAATGTCGTACATTACCACCGCTCTTGCTGAGCCATCTATATAGTCGCAAACGTCGTCGAGAGCCACGCAAAGCGTATAGATATCCTCGCGATCGAACGGGGTAATAAAGGAGCTATTCAGTCGTGTCGTTACCGTGTGTGTTAGTTCGTCGCATTCGTGTTCAATGCTCTTGATCCTCTTCGCAAAAGAATCGAATTGTGTATCCGGCCCTGCAAGCATCTCCTCCAATGCTCCGGCCGCCTCCTGCAGCTTTCCGCTCATCCGCGAAAACAATGCAAAGTATTGATCTTCCTTCGGCAATAAACTAAAGCCCATTCTTGATTTCTCCAATTAAAAAATACGAACGATCCCCAACAATAAATGCCGAACTGCTTTGCCGGCTTCATAGGTCACCGCGGACTATGCTTTATAAATACCGCTTCGGTCAGATATACGTTCAGTTCGCAAATGTCCTTGACGTAATCGCCGATGCGTTCAAGATGTTTTGCCACGAAGAGCAACCTTGCAGCACCGCCCGATGCTGCCGGCTTTTCGACCATTCGGCCGAGAAGCTGATCAAAGACACGTGCGTATCGCGTGTCGAGTTCGGCATCGCGTGCGATGATGCGTCGAGATTCATCCGCATTCTCAGATGTGAAAGCATCGAGCGCCTCACGAAGCATTCCGGATGCGATCTCAGCCATCTGCGAGAAGTCGAAATAGTTATCTATCTCCGGTTCGTTATTGAGGGCGATCGCGGCTTCGGCGATGCTGGCCGCGTGATCGGCGATGCGTTCGAGGATCGGAGTGATCTTGGAAACAGACACGACCATGCGAAGGTCGTGCGGCGCCAGCTTTTGTTTTGCCAGGATCTCGACGCTCAGTTGATCGATCTCGAGTTCCATCTGATCGATTAGCCTATCCGCCTCGCAGACACGTAGAGCAAGTTCGCTATCTCGACTTGTAAGTGAACGGATAGCACGACTTACAGCTTCTTCTGTCTTGCCGCCAAGCAGGAGCACGCGGTCACGAATAGCGTCGATCTCGGCTGAGGCTGTCGGATGCACGGTCATATTTTCGACGCATTCGGGCTTCTATATGCGCTCTGCAATACAGAAGTCTTCCTGCGATTTCTGGTAAGATTATACTTCTCTTCCCGATCAAGAATGGGTTATCGTAAGATTCGCGTAACATCTTTGTAACACAACAAGGGCGAACCAACGAAACGGCACTAGATTTTTGGGTCAACCCGGTATCTGTTTGGTTCATCGCAAAATCGCGGACATTGACATCTCGACAAGAAGAATTTATGCAACGAACGATAAAAAAACATTTAGCAGCGTATTTGGCTATCTTTGCGATCGCCGCGGCCCCGTTTACGGCATTTGCACAAACGCGGATCGAGCGGCCGAAGAATAAATACAAGGTCGCAGACGATGTTAAGCTCGGCGATGACAACGCACGTAAGATCGAGCAGCAGTTTCCGATCTTGAATGACCGCGAAGCTACCAGATATGTTTCGCAGGTTGGCGAAAGGTTGGTTGCGGCGATACCGTCGCAATTTCGCGAACCGGCGTTCGATTATCGATTTGAGATAGTAAACGCGAGCGATATTAACGCATTCGCCCTGCCGGGCGGCCCGATGTTCGTGAACCGCGGGATGATCGAAGCGGCAAAGAATGAAGGAGAGATGGCGGGCGTTATGGCACATGAGATCTCGCACGTTGCGCTACGCCACGCAACGGCACAGGCAACCAAGCAAGGCAGCCTTGGCAATCAACTCGGCGTGATCGGCCTTATCCTTGGAGGTGCGATCTTAGGCGGCGAGGCCGGTGCCCAACTTGGCGCCCTTGGGGCGACGGCCTGGATGACGAAATACAGTCGTGAATACGAGACGCAGGCTGACACGCTCGGTGCACAGATAATGGCCCAAGCGGGCTACGATCCGCGTGATCTTGCCAATATGTTTCGAACCATTCAGGCGCAGAGCAAAGGCGGTGCACCCGAATGGCTCTCGAGCCACCCCGATCCGGGGAACCGCTACGAAAAGATAATGCGGGAGGCTGAGATGCTGAACGTGAATCCGCGCCCATCGAATGAACGCGAGTTCCGACGCGTACAGGAACGACTCCGTGCCCTACCGCCCGCTAGGACAATGGCTGAGATCGAAAAGGGAGCTCAAGGCAGCGGCGCAGGTGCAAACCCGACGGCCGGAGGCGTGTATTCGAGTCGCGTGCCATATCCCTCGAGAACAAGCCGCAGATACAGCGGCCTTGCGGAGGTTAGCATTCCGTCGAATTGGAAGGCTTTTGAAAGCAACGGCTCCGTTCAGTTCGCTCCCGAAGGTGCCTACGGCAAGGACGGCATTACGCGTGGGGCGATGATCGGTGTTTTTCGCGGCAACGGCGACCTTTCGCGCGATGCGCAAGCCTACGTCAACCAGATCCTTGACAGCAACAATTATCTTAGACAGCGGACGCGTTTTCGGGATGCCTACCTCGGCAACTATCAGGGTTATGTGACCACGCTTTCGGGACAGTCACCGATAACGAGAGCGACCGAGTCTGTCGCGGTCTATATGGCGTACGACGATAACAACAACTTTGTCTATCTCGTTACGGTCGTTCCGTCGGGCGAATCGTCGCGATATTCGGCTGCGTTCAATCGGATGTTAAGCACTTTCCAAACCGGCAGGTAGTTCCGGAATGCTGCGGAATGAATTATGTCGCCTGCGACCGCTCGCGGGCGACAGATCCTATTAAATCGCAAAACATTGTTTATCGGCCGAATACAGAAAAACGTTTACAACATCGTTTCATTGTGTTAGGTTTCGGTAAAAGGCTTGAGAGAAGGGTATGCGTATCCAGGAGATGCGGTCCGGTCTCGCTCACTTTCCGAAGCGGGTTGACGAGATCGACATCGATGAAATTTTCGGGAGAGTTATGGCCGAACCGGGACAAACTGAGCTCGCGGCCCTCTCGGACCTCGAAGAGCCTCGCTGGTCGGTCGTCTCCTTTTCGGGGCTCGAGGCCGGCGGGCTAACTTACAAACAAGCAACTGCGCTTATTGACGAGCTCGAAAAACACGATATCTCCGGACTTTGCATCGTTACGGACGAAGCCGCTCAACGCGGGACGAGTTAAAATTCGATCACGACCTTTCCGAAACTCTTATTTGACGCAAGATATCCGTAGGCCTCGCCCGCGTCCTCGAGCTTGAAGGCTCGATCGAGGTGCGGCCTCACTTCTCCTGAATCGAGCAATGGAATGACCTCGCGAATAAAATTCTCGTTCGCGGCGGCCTTTTCCTCAAAAGGCCGTGCTCGCAGGGTCGTCCCGCGGATCGTCGCTCGTTTCTTTAAAATTGCCCCGAGATCGAATTCCGCCTTTGTGCCGCTCGTTAAGCCGACCATGCTCAAGCGGCCTTTTTGTGCGAGAGACGCGATATTCTCGGTAAAGTAACCCGCTCCGACGAGGTCCAAGATCACATCGGCCCCTTTCCCATCTGTGATGTCGAGGACCTTCTCCGCAAATTTGCCGTCCACAGCGAGGATGCCGTGCTCAAGCCCGAGACCGGCAAGTCTTTCTATCTTGTCGGCAGTTCGAGATGTACCGATGACCTTGGCCCCTGCGGCCTTAGCCAGGTCAAGTGCTGCCAGGCCGACGCCGGATGCAGCGGCGTGAATGAGCAGGGTCTCGCCTTCCTTAAGGCAGTTCTGTGTAAAGACGGCATCGTGCGCGGTTATATAGACTTCTGGAATGCCGCCCGCTTCGGTATAAGAAAGATTGTCGGGAATAGCTGCGAGGAGCGAAGGATTTGAGACGACAAACTCGGCCTGCGCATGGCCGACGGTGATTCCAAAGACACGGTCACCAACTGCAAATCCGCTTACTTCCGCGCCAAGTTCGACGATCTCACCCGCGAATTCCATCCCCGGCATATTCGGCGAATAGTTCTCGGGCGGCGGATACCGTCCCGCGGCCTGAAGGAGGTCCGCGCGGTTTAGGCCTGCTGCCCGAACACGGATCAGAGCCTCGTTGACGTCAGGTTTCGGAGCATCGACCTCATTGAGTCCAACGCCGTCAACGCCGATAAATTCGCTTATCCAGACTGTCTTCATTTCAGCGGTGTGATGCCATGAGCCTTTAGCGCATTGCCGGTCGCGCGTTCAAGGTCGACGATCGATTTATTCAGATCGGTCCTAGCCTTTAGCTCGGCGCTTTTTGCGGCGATGAGAGCCGTTTGGCGTTCGAGGACGCGGTATATATCCGACTGGCCTTCGTCGAGCTTTCGCTGCTCGGACGCATACTGCTTTTCGGAATTCTCGCGGGCGATGGCAGCCGCTCTAAGCCTGGCCTCACCGCTTTTTACGGACTGCATTGCATTACGAACCTCGACCTGGATCCCTTGCTCGATCTGCTCGCGTTGGGTTTCGAGACGTTCAGCATCGACCTTCGCTTTTCCAAGCAACGCTCCATCGGTCTTGTCGCCAAAGAGCGGCACGTTGAAGTTCAAGCCGACCTTGTATGTCGGGTAGCGGTTCGTAAAAACACCGCGGAACGGATTGCCCGTCAGCAGAGCGAGATTTGCCTGCTGCTGCGCGCAGGCTGGGCCCGTGGGGTCGACGTTGCAGGCGGTAGGGAACGAGGTGCTGAAATTCGGATTCTGGCTTCCGCCGACGCCGGAGGTGCCGTAGCTCGCAACGAGATCGATCTGCGGTTTCTTGAGCTCCTTATAGTAGAGCTGGTCGATCTTGTTGATTGCCATCTGCGTGTTGCTTACTTCAAGCTCCGGACGATTCTTCATCGCGGAATCCAGAGCGTCGCTGAGCGTTGTAGCAGGAACCGTCTGCTCGACCGAGTCAATGGGCACGATCGCCTGTCCCCAGATCGCATCGTTGCGGGTCGGGGCAATAAGATTCTTCAGCAAATTCTCCGAAGTGTTGACCACATTGAGTGCGTCGTAAACCGCCTGTTCGAACGTCGCCACTTGTGTCTCGGCAGCGACTATATCGATCGGCGCAAGTTGGCCTTCGTTTACGAGGCGCTTGTTGTGTTCGAGCTGCGCTTTTGCGATCGTAACGCCGTCGCGTTGAACTTGCAGATTCCGGAGAGCGAAGATCAGATCCCAATAAGCCTTCTCGACGTTCGCTACGGTATCGATCGTGTGCGAAAGGAATTGAGTATCTGTGAGCTCGATGTTCCGCTTCGCGATCTCGATGCCGCGGCGCTGGGCATCGAATCTTCGGCCGCGAAGAAGCGGCTGCGTAACGCTGAAGCTCAAGCTCGAAAGGTATTGCGGGCTCAGTATGCTGATCGGGTTGTCGGTGGTAACACGCGAATTATTGAAGGTGCCGGTCAGGATCGTGCCGAACTTCGGGATAAAGCCTGTCAGGCCGGCGTTCGCGACCACCGTGCCCTGAGTGGTCTTTGGATTATTGCTGAAAATGCTTACGTTGGGAGCAGTTGCACGTTCGTAGTACGTTTGGCCGGAAAGTTTGGGTTCATACACGCCGCGTGCTGCCTTTAGATCGAACTCGGCCATTGAGGACGTCTTGCGGGCGACCTCGATGTCCTTGTTATTGTCGAGAGCCATCCGCAGGGCTTCGCCCAGTGTCAACGGGCGTTCCTTGGTGGTATCCACTCCGACGCGTCCAAGATCGGGAAGGTTTAGATCGTGGCTCTTATAGTTCGGCGCCACATCGGGAACATTCTTTAGATCGTCCGGAAGGACGACCTGCTTGGAATTGTCAGGCGTAGGTGTCGGAGACGGAGTTTGGCCAAGGGCCGCGCAACCGCACGCCGACGTTATTAAAAACAAGAGTAAGAGCCGCCTCATAAAATAATTTCGTAAGAGTGCATTAAAATTTGCTTATGATCGAGCTGGCCGCAGTTGAGAATCTGCGTTTAGCCCCGCCAAAAAGCCTTGATGCAAAGCGATTTATCCGGCTAAAGATCTTAAACTCGGAAATATCGTCAAATATCGAATAAAACACCGGCACCGCTAGCAGTGTCAGCAAGAGACACAGCGATTGGCCGCCAACAACAAGGACGCCGATCGAACGATTCGTGCCCGAACCGGGGCCGGAGCTTACGACGAGCGGAAGCATACCGGCAACAAGTGCGATCGTCGTCATCAAGATCGGACGAAGCCGGTCGCGATTCGCTTGAATGATCGCATCGTAACGCGACATCCCCTGCGAGCGCAGATGATTTGTATGATCGATCTGCAAGATAGCGTTCTTCTTTACGACGCCGAAAAGCAGCAGCAGGCCAAGGCCCGAAAAGATGTTTACGGTCTGGCCCGTGATCAGGAGGCTGAAGATGCCGAAAGGTATCGAGAGCGGCAGTGTCAGAAGGATCGTGATCGGATGGATGAACGATTCGAACTGCGCCGCAAGCACGATGTACATAAAGACGAACGACAGCATAAATGCGAGTATGAAGTAGAAACCTGCTTTGCCCATTTCTTTGGACTGCCCTACATATCCGGTAGAGTAGCCCGTCGGCATATCAAGGGTCTTTACATAGTTATCGATCGCCGAAGTGATGTTCGCCGCAGAGCCCCCTGGCTTTGTATTAGCGAGCAGGGTTACCTGTCGTTGCCGATTTGTTCTGTCGATAGAGCTTGGGCCCGTTCCCGGAACGATCTTTACAACTCTATCGAGCGTGACAAGCCCGATCTTTGACGACGGAACAACGACGCGCTTCAATCCCTCGACGCTCGTCCTAAAAGGATTAATCGCCCGAACGCGTACTTCGTATTGATCGGTGCCTTCATTAAAGGAGGTCGCCTCTTGGCCTGCGATCAAAGTGTTTAGCGCCTGCGAAACGTCGCCAACACGTACGCCGAGTTCGGCCGCGACATCCCGATCGACCTCGAGTTGAACTTCGGGCTTGCCGGAGATCAGTGTGGAGTCTACATCCACGGCATCGGGTATCGATTTCATTTTCTCGAGGATCTTCGATGAGTATTCCTCAAGTTTCTTCATATCCGGGCCGGCGATCAGGAACTGGACGTTCGCATTTCGGAAGCCGCCGCCGGAGAAAGCCTGAACAGGCTGGACACCGAAGCGTAGGTTCGGCGGGAACTTGCTCGTGATCATAGCCCGCGTCTCCTCCATCAGTTCCTCTTGACCCTTAGGGCGTTCGGATATCGGCGAGAGTTTTACGTAGATCGTTCCTGCATTTACAACCTGCTGTGTACCGCCGCCGACGGTTGCTAGCGTATCGGTTACGCCGGGCATTTTTCGTATTTCCGCTGCGATCCTTTCGAACTCGAGCGAGGATGCTGAAAGACTAGTGCCTTCAGGTACGCGCAGCGTCACCTCGAATTGCGACTGATCATCGACCGGTAAGAAGTTCTTACCGACGAACATAAAGAGCGGGATGATGCTCAAAAACACGAGGATCACGAGTCCAATGATCACCCACCGGTGAGCCATCGAGAACCGAAGCATCGACGCGTAGATGGCATCGACATAACGGAACCAGCCTGTGTGTTTAGTATCGTGAGATGCCGGTGTTTCGATCATCCCGTCGCCTTTCAACTCGTCGATGATCCTTTCGCTGCTCTCAGGTTTTCGCTTGATGAGACGTGCGGCGAGCATCGGCGTAAGCGTAAAGGACACGATCAGCGAAACGAGTACCGCGAACGAGGCGGTCAGGCCGAACGACGACATAAACCTGCCCACGATGCCCTGCATAAACCCGATAGGCACGAATACCGCCATCAAGCTCAATGAGGTTGCGAGAACCGCAAGGCCGATCTCACGCGTACCTTCTATGGCCGCCTGGAACGGATTCATTCCCTTCTCATCGACGAACCGGTAGATATTCTCGAGCACAACGATAGCGTCGTCGATCACGATACCGACCATTAAGGTCAGGGAGAGCATCGTAATGACGTTGAGCGTGTAGCCCATGGCATACATCAATGCAAAGGTCGAGATGATAGATGTCGGGATCGCGAGACCCGCAATGAGGGTCGATCTGAAGCTCCAAAGGAAAAGGAATACGACGATCGCGGCGAGGATCGAACCGACTATCAAGTGTTCTTCGATAGAATTAAGAGAACTTTCGATAAAGATCGAGTTATCACCGATGATCCGAACGGTATAGTCCTTTGGAAGCGTCGGCATGATCTCGGCGAGCTTTGCCTTTACGCCCTCGGCCGTCGCGACGGTATTCTGGCCGGATTGTTTTGCGACGATGAGCGTAACGGCCGGCTGCCCGTTCAGGCGGGCCTCACTACGGAGTTCTTCTGCACCGTCCTCAACGTATCCGAGATCGCGGATCTTGACGGGATAGCTGCCCCGGGTCGCTACGACGACGTTCTCGAATTGCTCGGGCTTTTGAACTTTGCCGATAGTGCGGACGCTTGTTTCCTTCTGACCCTCATCTAGACGGCCCGAAGGGAACTCCATATTCTGTATCCTAAGCCCGGCAGAGATCTCGGCCGGCGTTACGCCATACGAGCGCATCTTATCCGGATCGACCCAGACGTTGATCTGCCTTTCCTGGCCGCCGATCATCGTGATCTGGCCTACGCCGCTCACGGATTCCATCGGCTCTTTGATCTTTTTCTTCGCAAGTTCTGTAACTTCACGAAGCGGTTTCGGCGCCGAGATCGTTACGCGCAAAACGGGAGCCGCGTCCGTATCGAGCTTTTGCACGGTCGGTTGCTCAGCTGTGTCAGGCAGGTCGGGAATGACGGTCTGGACACGATTTTCGACCTCTTGGGCGGCAACGTTCACGTCTTTCTCAAGAACAAATTGAACGAAGACCTGCGAAATACCTTCGATCGAGGTTGAACGAAGCTCGTCGATACCGCTGATCGTATTTACGGATTCCTCGATCTTGTCGGTGATCTCTGTCTCGATCTCCTGCGGCGAAGCGCCGGGATTCACGACCGTGACCGTGATCGTCGGAAAGTCGATCTTCGGAAAAAGATCGACGCCAAGACTGAAGAACGAAAAGGCGCCTACGACCACGAGCGACATTATCAACATCGTCGCAAAGACCGGCCGCTTAACACATATTTCTGCTAACCACTGCATAAAAAACTAGTTCAAGGTTCGAAGTTCAAGGTTCAAAGTCTAAAGCAGCTATTGAAACTTGCTGCCTCGAAGTTCTGATTGCCTCAAATACCTCATCATTCCGCTGATAAGGCGGCTCGTTGTCAAGAGCCTCTCGTAAATACGATCAAACACCGCTTGGTCAACATAGTTCTGGTCGAGGGCGACATATAGCTGAGCTCTTACCTCACCACACGAGCCTTTTGCGACTGCAAGAAACTGCAAGAATTCCTTGTTCCCGTCTCGTTCAAAACCTTCTGCAATTTTCGACGGGATCGAGATCGCTGCTCGACGGATCTGATCACATAATGCAAAGTCACGCCTGAATTTCTCACTGTTGGTTGCCTCGTAAACGAGATTCACCGCCTCTCTCGCCACCTTCCAACTTTCAATGTCTTCAAACCTCTCAATTCTCGCCATCGGAAACCTTGAACATTGAACTTCGAACCTTGAACCTATTGCCTTACGGCGATGCCGTCATAAAGGGCGGCAAGATTGTTGGTTGCAATTACGTCGTTCTCAGCCAAGCCGCTCTTGACCTGGATCAGGTCATTCTCAAGCAGGCCGAGCTGGACGAGAACTTCACGGGCAACACCGTCCTTGACGAGGAAAACCCTGCTTACATCGCCGTCGGTCTTGACCGCTGCCGCCGGTATCATCACAGCATTCTCAGGTGTTGATTTCGTGATGCGAACCGTCGCGAATTGTCCGGGTTTAAGTGCGCCGTCAGGATTCGGAACATCAGCTTCGACGGTCAACGTGCGAGCGGTTGCGTTCAAACTCGGCGAGATGCGCGTCACTCTACCCGTAAAATTTCGTTCGGGATAGGCGCTTGTCTGTAACGAGATCGATTGCCCTTGCTTTACAAGCTCGATCGACTGTTCCGGCACCTCGATCTTCATTCGTAAGGTCGATGTCCGCATTATGGTCGCGATCTTCGAATTCGGGACGCTCGGACTCACGTATTCTCCCGGGTCCGCAGTCCGCTCGGAAACGAAGCCGCTTATCGGTGCGAGGATCGCCGTGTCGTTAACGGCCTTTTTTGCCTGATCTACTTGAGCTTCTGCGGACGCAACGGCCGCTTTTGCAGCGGCCTCTTGAGCCTGAGCCGACGAAATGGCCTTTTCTGCTACCTGCGCGTTAGCTCGCGCGTCTGCAAGTTGGCCTGCGAGTGAATCGCGAGTCGCTCGCCGCTGATCGAGGATCGAGCGCGAGATGTCGCCCGTCTTGAACAGGTTCTCCGCCCGCGTCAACTCCTTTTCCGCGAGCAGAAGATTCGCCTTAAGACTCCGGACCTGCGGGAATTCTTCAACCGAAAAATGAGTGCCCACCGGCACACCAAGCTTTGCCTGAGCCTGACGGACGGCCGCCGTAGCGGAATCGACCGCCTTTCTTGCTTGTTCGGCGCCGGCCTGAGCCTGTTCGAGCCGAAGCCTCGCATCGCGAGCATCGAGGCGTACGAGTACGCTGCCTTTTGCTACGTAGGAACCAACGTCGAAATTCACCTCGACGATCTTACCCGCGATCGTCGGAGCAACGTCCGTCGATTCATCACTCGCAAGGCTGCCTGTAGCCTCAAAATAAGAAGGGATCTGATGAACGACCGCGCGAGTGGTCGTTACGTCGATGACCTGCGACTGCGAGTCCGCATTTGCATTTGCGTTCGCCGAAGATCGTCCGCAGGCTGCCCCGAAGAACACCACGGATACGGCTCCACAAAGTAATAATGCAGGCAAAATACGCTGAGTTGTTAAGAACATTTCTACAAAATTAAGCCCGTTCGGCCTCTAACCCTTTAAGCAAAATGTCGGCAAATCCTTTTGCCGCCTCTTCATTCGAGATCTTGAGCAGGTGCTTGCTCTTGTCCCATAAAACATTGTTCAGCGAGTGGTGAAGCAGCATCCCAAGAAATGCTCTTACCGCGAGCCTCGCTTCCATCTTTCTGAATACTCCATCCTTTTGTCTTCCCTGGATGTAGCCGCCGATGAAAACATAGACGCGTTCGATGAACTCGTGAAAAAACTTCTCTGCAAGCTCGTGATCTTCGAGGGCAGAGTATAAGAGAAGGCGTACGAACGGTACGTTCGATTGCTGCTTCTCAAGAACCGTCAGGGCGAGTCGGTAAAAGACGGCCTCGTCGTCCTTTGCGTCGAGAGCACTTTTAAGAACGTCATCGTCCTCGCAGGCAAATTTCGTCGCGCTCTCGCGACAGCCCTTTGTTTCAATGATCGCCTGATAGAGAGCATCCTTATTCTCAAAGTGCCGGAAAAGCATAGCCTCCGACACACCCGACGCCTTTGCGATCTCCTTTGTCGTTGCGCCCTTGAATCCGTGCTGGGAGAAGAGCTCCACCGCCGCTCGCAGGATCACGCCGCGGCGCTCATCACCCGACATTCGGGCGCTCGGATCACAATTAAAAAAACTTTCTATCAACTCATCCTCGCCTAAGTAAGTGCTTACTTACCGAATAAGTTTGCATTTTCCGAAAGTTGTTGTCAACCTTGAGTCAAGACTCGGATCAGATCATTCGCGGAACAAATTTCGGCCGAATTTCGTTACAACCCTCAGAGGCCGTTTTGAATCTGATGCGAGCGGTCGAGAGCTTTTACGACCGGAGTGTTCATGGGGTTCGATATTTTTTTGGAGGACTGATCTTACGATGTCAGAATTTGAAAATGAAGTAAAAAAGGCGGAAAAGGAGCTTGAACAGGGCCTTATCACGCTTGGCAGTGAAGAGACGTACACAGAGCATCAGAGCGACGAGTTTTTAGGAGAAATCAAGATGCAGGCACAGGAATACGGAAAGAAGGTCCAGGACGCAGCGGGCAAAGCCTATGATTTTGCAAGAGAGAATCTTGGGCAGGCCGGCGACAAGTTCAAGGAGCTTACCTCTAAAGATCCGAAAGAGCTTATCGAGGACGCCAAGGAATTCGCACGACAGAAACCCGGCCAGACGATCCTGATCTCGGCGGCGATCGGCGTCGTACTTGGCCTTCTTCTCCGCGGCGGCCGAAAGTAGCGGCTTTTGCGGGTTCTTATTGTTTTGTCTCCAACTTTGTGGCGATCTGCAGGTGCGGATCGTCCATTTTTATTGGTTCGAACGCGTCGGTCGGCTTTTGGATGCGGGTTTCGCTGGCGTTTTGAGAAATGAATAGATCGCTAGGCTGCCGGCTGCCGCGACCGCGAGGATCACGAGTACGACGATCAGGCGGACGGCCATTTTTGCTGACTTTTTGAGCAGCCGAAAGGCGAGATACGCAACGACACACAAGGCAAGGAAAAAGGTGACAGCCGCCGCAACACCTGCGGCCTCAAACATGCTGATCGAAAAAAGTGGTGTCATTCGTCCTTCGTTTCGAGAGCAGCCTCGATCTTTGCAATGTCTTCGGAAGTCAGATTCGCCGGGTCGGCAGGGACGGCATAATCACCATTTGCCCAGGCGCCGAGGTCCAAGAGTTTGCATCGCTCCGAGCAGAATGGGCGGAATTCATTTCCCGAAAACTCAGTTTCCTTGCCGCATTGCGGGCATTTAATCTTGGGCATAATTTCTCCACTCGAAAGATTTTAGCATCTAACGATCCGAACATTCGATGCAGTAAAAGCGTATTCCGGACAGGGGGATTTGTGGTAAAACTAGCTGTATGAGTGAAGGAAAAGACATCTTTGAGCGTTGGCAGAAAAAGGCTACCGAGACATTGGACGGCATCGACGAGAAGCTAGGCCTAAAGGACAAGATCGAGACAGGTGCACGCGTTGTCGTTGACACGGCCCAGAAAGGTGCCGCTGCGGTCAGGACGCAGGCTGAGAAGTCCGACATCGGACGAAAGGCGGTGAAAGTCGTCGAAGATGCCGCTTCGACCGCGGGAGATGCCGCAAAGACCGCTTGGAATGTGAGCGAACCGCTCCGAGATGCCGCTGTCGATGTCGGCACAAAGGCCGGCGAGGCGGTCGCAGACATTGCCGGCAAGGCAAGCGAAACGCTCGGCGACACGGCCTCATCGATCGGCACGAACGCCAAACGTGTAACAAAGGTCGTGGGATTCGGTGCGTCGCTTACATCAACGACCAATACGATATTGACTGCTCTGAAGAATGCGGCGGCGTCCGCAAAAGAAGACCCGGCAAAGGCCGCAGTTACCGGAGCTTCGATGATGGTCGGGGCCGGGCTCGGTATCGTTTTCACCGGCATCAACTCGCATTGGCTTTTGAATTCGGCGATACCGGCGTGGTCGGTCAAGAAACTCGCCGAAAGCTTTGACGGCTACTTGAAGCGACGTGAAACGCTGATCGAGAAAGGCCGGCTCAATGATGCCGAGCGCGAAAGGATAGAATTCGAACGCGACATCGCAAAACGCGTTGGAGCACCGATGCTCGGAGCGTTTGCGTTCGCTTCGGGTGCCGTGATGATGACAAAGGTCTTTAACCCGACGGAGGTTACAGGCTTTCCGATCGGCACGATCCTCGGCGGAAATCCGCTGCTCGAGGGCGTATGGTTTTTCGGAAATGGCGTTGTTTGCTTTAAGACCAGCTACGACTTTTTTATGATCGCGCTTGAAGGAAATGACGAGGCTGAACGTGTCGTGAATGAGATAAAAGGGCTTCTGCCGAATATCGCGTCATGATGTTCAAACAAGCTTCACAGGAAAAGGCAGGAAGGTAAGAATAAAGATGAGCAGGGTCAGAATGGCCACTGCTTTTCTTTTTGTATCGAGAGGTGTTTGGTCAAAGGGCCGCGGGTGGCCGACCTTTAGCATGAAACCCAAGATCACAGCGATCAAAAAGCCGCTTGGGCTGCTGTAAAAATATGCGCCGAGCACGGAGATGACCGCCATCACGGGAAACGCGATCCTGCCCGTCCAGTAATGTACGCGTTCGCCCAACGCCGCGTAAACGGCGTGTCCGCCATCGAGCTGCCCCGAGGGGATCAAGTTTATTGCGGTTACGAGGGCTCCGATCCAGGCGGCATAATAGAAGGCATTCCCGACGCCGAATGCAAGGTCTTTGCCGCAAGCCAAGCCGATCAACTGCATTATCAACGGGTCGCCGAAGACGAGCTGTCCGCCGGTCGAAACGGGTTGGCTCGCTGTCATCTCCATTTGAGAGATCCCGACGATAGCGATCGGCAGCATTATCACAAAACCAGCGATCGGCCCTGCAACACCGATATCGAAGACTGCCTTTCTCGACGGCATTGGAGACTTGATGCGAATGAACGCGCCGAACGTACCCGCGGGGCCGATCATCGGCGGAGTCGGAATAAAGAACGGAAGTGTCGCTTCAACTTTATAAATGCGGCACGCGATGTAATGTCCCATTTCGTGCGAGACGAGGATCAGAAGAAGAGAAAGTGAAAATTCGAGGCCATAGGTCAGTACGTACGAGTTCGTGAACAAAAGCTCGATCGCGTGGCCTATGACTCCGATGTATTTCTCCGGCAGGCTGAGAAAGAACGCGACCGTCTCGTCGAAGGTCTGCGGGTCGCTTCCGACCACAAAATCGTTCACCGGGCCGAAAGGATAAAGAGTACCCGCGATCGTAGTTGTGCAGAATGTGAGTGCAAGCAGAAGAATGTGCCGAACAAGAACCAATGCAGAGGGTCGGGGCAGATCCCGGCCATAGAAAAAATCTTGATTTACCGGTTCGACGTCTTGCATTCTACGCTCTCATTGCGAAAAACGAAAAGAACCGAAATCTCCGCGGTATTACTGCACTTGATTCGCGGAAGTTTTGCGGTCCTCTTGATCTAAAACAAACTGATCTTCAGTTAGACAGACTTTGCAGAAAGCTCCTTGCCGGGCTTGAATCGAATGGTCTTGCCCGCCGGAATGGGTACCTCCGTACCAGTTCGCGGATTGCGTCCGACGCCGCGTTTACGCGCCTTTACGACAAAAACGCCAAAACCGCGAAGTTCGATCCTCTTGCCTTTTGCCAGAGCTTCTTTCATCGCTTCAAAAAGCGAATCGACGACCTGCTCGGCCTTCTGTTTTGGCACTCCCGTCCTGTCGGCAACGAGGTTGACGATGTCCAATTTGATCATTTTTCCTCCAAGTGATCTGGAAACGAAGGAGATTCAAGGCGAAACGGTAATGCCCAGAAAGAATACCTAAGAATCACCGCGGCTGTCAAGCCTTTTGCGAAGCTAACTTATGCAAGCAATAGCTTTGCGGGAGTAAATCGACGGTTCTCGGTGCTTTCCTAGCGTGTGGTGCGGCAACAAAAATAGATTCAGTCTTCCTGATTTGCCGGTTAGGCTCTAGAATCAAAACATTATGCGTTGGCAGGATCTAAGAAGAAGTTCGAACGTTGAGGATAGACGCGGCATCTCAGGCCGCGGCATCGCTATCGGCGGCGGAGGGCTGGGTGTGCTCGTGATCGCCCTGGCTGTTCTGCTTTGCGGCGGCGACCCAAGCTCGCTCCTGCAAACGGGCGGTCCGATCGACGGCCAGCAGGTGCAGGCCCCTGCGTCGAATTCCGCGAATCCCGTGCAGCCGGACACAAACAAGCAGTTTGCCGGTGCGATCATGGGGAGCCTCGAGGATGCATGGAAGCAGATACTGCCGAAGCAGACCCGCGTTCGGTATCAGGATCCGAAGCTTGTCCTATATACCGGACAAGTTCGTTCCGCGTGCGGTCTAGGCGATGCCGCGATGGGTCCGTTCTATTGCCCGGGCGATATGAATTTGTATTTGGATTTTGCGTTCTTTGACGAACTCAAACGTGAGTTTCGCGCGCCCGGCGATTTTGCACAAGCCTATGTGATCGCTCACGAATTCGGGCACCACATTCAGAACCTGATGGGAACGATGGATCGCCTTCAGGCATCGGGAGCCGGCAATCGAGGCTCGGTCGCCCTTGAGCTTCAGGCGGACTGCTATGCTGGCATCTGGGCAAACTACGCCGCGGCTCAGGGACGCCTTGACACGGGCGACCCGGAAGAAGCGATCCGTGCGGCAAGTGCTGTCGGCGACGATATGATCCAAAAGCGGACACAAGGCTACGTCGTGCCGGATTCATTCACCCACGGCAGTTCGCAGCAGCGTGTCGAATGGTTCGGACGCGGAATGAAATCGGGGAGTATGGCGAACTGCCAAACCTTCCGCTAGGGTTCGAACGGCTTTCCGTACAGTTCCTGATAGACCCATCCAAGCATACGAGCTTCGGCCGTGCAGAGCAGTTCGAGCCAGCAGCTCGATAGATAAAGTCGTTTTTCGAGGGTGCTCGGCAGTTTCTCCGCTTTTGCGAGAGCGAATGCTTCTGCGTCGGAATCAAGATCGTAGGCGGTGGTCATCTCAGTCTTCGTTTCGCGTGCTCGCCCAAGGGCCTCGACGATATCCGTGATCCAGAACTTCAATCCTTCTTCATTCTTGTTTTCTGCGACCGCCTGTATGACACCGATAGCGAATCGAGCTTCAGCATTCTCGAATGGATAGATCGCAACACCGTTAGCGGTATCGTCTTCTTGTTTCCATCGAAAGAGTTCGTCTGCAAAAGGATGCCGGATCCTTCCGACGCGTTCATCGTACGTGATGAACCATTCGACAAGGTCGGCAAGCGAAGCGGTTTCCGGTACGCCGTTGGCGATCTTTAGTGCGGGCGGTGAATTGCTTTGTTCTGGTTCTGCCATAAGGGTCGAAGGAAAGATTATTCCACGCGGCGGCAAACTTTTACAATCTATGAACGATTTGGAATATAATTCGTAGATGTTGGGTAACAGCGGTCAAGGAGGCCGTTTTTCGGAGCTATGCAGACACAATACGTAACCTGTCCTAATTGTCATTCTCAGAATGTTGCAGGCGGAGGCCTTTGTTCGAGCTGCGGTGCAATGCTGCCGGCTTACAACGCCGGCCCGATGCAGCCGCAGAATCGGCCTGCGGTTCCCGGAGCCGATAAAAAGGTTCTCGCCGGAGTCCTCGGCATAGTTCTCGGCGGCCTCGGAATTCATAAATTCATTCTCGGCTACAACACAGAGGGCATCATTATGCTCGCCGTCTGGGCGGTCGGCGTGCTTTTTTTGTGCGGTATCCCATCGCTTGTCATGGCCGTGATAGGGGTCATTGAGGGCATCATGTACCTGACGAAATCGGACGAAGAGTTCGTGCAGACCTACATCGTCAACAAGAAAGGTTGGTTTTAGCTATTAACAAATTAACGTGTTCACAGGACTGATCGAAGAACTCGGCGTGATCGAGAGCATTGAACGACGCGGGGCCGGAGCGATCTTTCGTCTCGGCGCGTCGGTGATCGCGTCGGACATCGCGGACGGAGATTCGATCGCGGTGAATGGGGTTTGCCTAACGGCGCTCAATATCGACAAGAACGGATTCTCAGCAGATGTTTCACCGGAAACCCTCGACCGAACGACGCTCGATCAGCTTAAGATCGGTTCGCGAGTGAATCTCGAACGCGCTCTTCTCGCCACACAGCGACTCGGCGGTCATATCGTTCAAGGGCATGTCGATTCGACAGGTGAGTTTCTTGTAGCGAAAGACGAAGGCGATTTTCACACGGTAACGATCGGTTTCGATCCTGAATTTGCTAATTATCTGGTCTTTAAGGGTTCCGTCGCCGTCGAGGGTATCTCGCTTACCGTCGCGGCGTTGCGTGAATCGGAGTTCGACATTGCCGTTATTCCAAAGACGTGGGAAATGACGAACCTTTCAAGACTATTGCCCGGAGAAGGCGTCAATCTCGAAGCCGACGTCATAGCAAAGTATGTCGAGCGGATGCTCTTGGCACGTAATTTCGAGTAATATTGGTTTTTGAATCGATATGCTCGCTGCCCTCATAGTGCTCGCGGTCTTTCTTTTTGGCGGGCTTTGTTTTACTTATCTGTTCTTTGATGACGAGCGGCTTTTGTGGCGGCTTGCGGCGGGCAATATCGTTTCGTGTGCGATATCGGGCGTTGCAGGGTTCGTCATTACGCTGTTCTTTGGATTGGATCCGACGACGGCGGCTCTTTCGATTCTCACGGCTCTTCTGCCCGCAGCGATCTTGCTGAAGCCAGATGTACGAACCAAGCTCGCGAGAGATTGGCAGCGTGCGCGTTCCAACCTCCAGCACGGGAACAAGCGCATCGGCGGTCTCATTTTTTACACATTCTTTTTTGTTCTATTTTGCCTATTCTTTTCGCAGGCGATCTATCAGACGCCAGACGGTATCTTTACGGGCGGATCGCAGAATCTAGGCGACCTGCCGTTCCATCTCGGCGCGATCTTCAGCTTTACCGACGGAGCGAACTTCCCGCCGCTGAATCCGTCATTCGCGGGCGTGAAATTCGCCTATCCTTTCGTCGCCGATCTTCTTACGGCGTTGACGATAAAGCTTGGCGGATCAGTGCGTGGAGCGATGGTCGTTGAGGATATCACGTGGGCGTTTTCGCTGCTCATTCTTCTCGAACGTTTTACAGTTCGCGTCACCTTGAGCAAGCTTGCCGGCCGCATCGCTCCATTTTTGCTCTTCTTTAGCGGTGGGCTTGGTTTCTTATTCTTCGCACGTGATTTTTGGCAGCAACAGAAAGGATTCTTCGATTTTCTTTCCGCTTTGCCGAGCGATTATACGATCACGAATCTCTTCCGCTGGGGCAATTCGATGGTCGTGCTGTTTATCACGCAGCGAAGCCTGCTTCTCGGGATGCCGCTTGCGATAATGGCGATCGACCGGCTATGGGCGACGTTCTCAGGGCAAGACGGCGAAGAAGGCCGCCCGCAATTCGTGCCGCCTTTTGTTTTGGGGACGCTCGTCGGAACGCTGCCGCTTGTGCATCTGCATAGCCTCTTGGTGGTCTTCATCGTCGCGGCAGTTTGCCTGCTCTTGTATATGCGGCGATGGAAGGAATGGTTCACATTCGCTGTCGGCGTATCGATCGTTGCCGTGCCGATCCTCGCATGGCTGACGACAGGCGAGGCATCGGACGCCTCGAAGTTCATTGGCTGGAATTTTGGCTGGGACAAGGGCGACAAGAATTTCTTCTACTTCTGGCTCTTGAACACAGGCCTTGTGATTCCGCTGATCGTCGCCGGCGTTTATCTTGCGTGGACAAAAGGATCTAAGGAAGAGCACAAGCACCTTCGACGCGCGGCCCTTTTTTACATTCCATTCGCGCTGATCTTTGTGATCGCAAATATCGTCAAGCTCGCCCCGTGGGAATGGGATAATATCAAGATCCTGATCTATTGGTTCGCGGGTTCGATACCGTTCATCGCCTTTGCGATCGTTTGGACGTGGGAGAAAAGATCGGTTTGGCTCAAAGCGACGGCCGCACTCGTCTTTCTCTCACTGATCGCCTCCGGAGCATTGGATGTTTACCGCACAGCGAGCGGGCAGAATGTCGTAAAGGTCTTTGATGCTGACGGCGTGAAGATCGCCGACGCGATCAAGCAGAAGACCGCACCGAAGGCCTTGATCTTGAACGCGCCAACGTATAATTCTGCGGTCGTACTTTCAGGCCGGCAGTCGCTGATGCGGTACACGGGGCATTTGTCATCGCACGGCATCGATTTTGAAGGCCGCGAAAGGGACGTTAAGGCGATCTACCTCGGCGGTGGTGTCGCTGATATTCTACTCAAGAAATACGGGATAGATTATGTACTGGTGTCGCCGCCCGAGCGGAACGATCTGAAAGCGAACGATGAATACTTTGGGAAATTCCCGCTCGTTGCAGCAAGCGGACAGTATCGTCTTTATAAAGTAAAATAGTCGAACAAAGCGCCTGTTGATGACCGAAACAAAGATCACTGAACAAGAGCAAGGGCGGACAAAGCCGGACATAGTTTGGCTTTGCTGCTCTGCCGCCATTACCGTGATCGCATTCGGGTTTCGGTTTTATGACCTCACGCTCAAACCGCTTCATCATGACGAAGGCGTCAACGGATTTTTCCTCACGACGCTCTATCGTACCGGCGTTTACAAATACGATCCCGCGAACTACCACGGCCCGACGCTCTATTACATTTCGCTCTTTTTCTCGAAGATCTTCGGGCTGAATACGTTTGCCGTGAGGGCAAGCGTGGCGGTCTTCGGTGTACTGACGGTCGTCCTTGTCCTCTATTTATCGCGTTATCTAGGCCGCATCGGGAGTCTTTCTGCCGCACTATTTCTCGCGCTCTCGCCGGGGATGGTCTATATCTCGCGGTACTTCATACACGAGACCTTCTTTACTTTCTGCACACTCGCGATCGTCGTCTCCATTGTGCTTTTCATCGAGCGGAAGGCGGCCGGCCCTCTCGCGAAGGTATGGCTCGCGATATTGCTTGCCGTATGCTTTATCCCCTCGGGGCTGAATATAGCGACGTATTTCTCAGATGGCAACGCGACCGCGCTTTGGACGTTCCGGATAGCCGTCGTTATCGTAGAACTTGCGCTCATATACTTCTTTCTAAAAGGCCTTCTCGACTGGCGTGAAGGACGGCCGATCTATCTGATACTTGCTGCGGCGTCTGCGGCGTTGCTCTTTGCTACAAAAGAGACCGCGTTCATCTCGATCGGCACGATGGTGATCGCGACGGCCGCGACGCGCATTTGGCAAAAGAATGTCGCTGTTGGTCCGACACGCTCGAAATGGTTCGCGGTCGGGTTCGCACATTTTGCGGTTCTTGCCGGGGCCGTTTTCTTCTATCGCTATACGATCGATGCACTGAAGTGGGTACACACATATTTTCTCGGTGAGAACAGCGTAAAGGAACCGTTCGCATTCTACACGCTTTGCATTCTGTTGCTCGCGACGATCGCGGCGTGGGCGATGTTTCTTACTGCGTACCAAAAAGGTAAACTTACCGCGTACTCGGAACCGGAACTCACTTACGAGGGCTTTTTCGGAGCATTCGGGTCGAGTGCTGACAGGCTTCTTTTGATCTCTGCATCGGCAGTTACTTTTGTATTTGTTCTCGCCGTCTTTTTCTCGTCCTATTTTTCCTTTCCCGATGGCCTGTCGCGTGCTGTCGAAGCGTACATTCTCTGGACGAAGACCGGCACAAAGGACCATACGCAGAACGGCGTTCTCGCCTATGTGAAATGGGGGATGAAGGTCGAATCACCGCTTCTGCTGCTTTCAGCTCTTGGCGGTGCGATCGCATTCCTGCGGCCAAGGAACCGCTTTGCTGTCTTTTCGGCATTCTGGGCGTTTGGAATGTTCGCTGCCTACACGATCATTCCTTATAAAACGCCGTGGCTCGCATTGAGTTTCTTTCTTCCGATGTGTCTGATCGCAGGTTACGGCATCAACGAGATCCTTTCGTCCAAATTTCTCGCGACGCGCCTTTCCGGCGGCCTCACTCTGATCCTTGCTTCGTCCTTGCTTACGTATCAAGCATACGACCTGAATTTCGTGCGGTATGACGATGAGGAAATGGGCTACGTTTACGCTCATACCAAACGCGGAATGCTCGACCTTGTCAAACAGATAGAGCATTACGCTGAAAAAAGTTCAAAGGGCAAAGACGCGACCATCGAGATCGTCTCGCCGGATTACTGGCCGCTTACCTGGTACGTGAACGATTACCCGCACGCGAATTTCTACGGCAGCCTCGTCGATGCCAACACGGCCGAGATGATCGTCGCAAAGAAGAATGACCAAGACACGCAGGTCGTCGAGAAATATTCCGCACACTATAAATTCGTTGGCGTTTATCCCCTTCGCCCCGGCGTTGACCTAATGCTGCTGGTCCGCCGTGATCTCGCCGATCCGCAGGATCAAGATCTCTACAAGATCTTCGAGTATGAATCGAAATAGCGGTAACTTTTCGTAAACAAAACGCCCGCCCTCATCGTAAAACAGCCAAACGAATCTCGAGGAGCTTTTTGAAATGAGATATATCTATGCCCTTTCGGTAACGATGCTGCTGGCCGCTTCTGTTTTTGCGGTCGATATTGAGAACGGAACAGACCTTATTGCGGCGATGAACGCAAAGTACGCAGGCAAGTGGTACAAAACGCTCACCTTTGAGCAGAAAACGACGAATTATTCGCCCGACGGAAAAGCTGATGTTGCTACGTGGTACGAAGCGATGAAGGTGCCGGGCTACCTCCGAATAGACTTCGCCCCGGCCGAGAAAGGCGACGGTATCCTATTCGCTGCCGGCAAGGCATTCTCGTTCAAAGAAGGTAAGACAAAGGGTGGCCGCGACTTTGTGCATCCGTTGATGGTCGTTGGCTTCGACGTCTATGCTCAGCCTGTCGAGACCACGATCGCCGAAGTTAAGAAGATGGGCATCGACCTTTCGGTCATCCACACAGAAAAATGGCAGGGCCGTGATGTCTATGTTGTGGGTGCCCAGAAAGGTGACCTAAAGTCGCCTCAGCTGTGGGTCGATAAGAAGCGCCTTGTTTTTGTCCGTTTGATACAGCTGGCGGGTAAGGATAAGAAAAGCGTCAGCGAAACACAGTTCAATAAGTACGTAAAAGCAAAGGGCGGCTGGGTTGCAGCAGAAGTTCTTTTTTATGTTGACGGCCGGCACACGACCAGCGAGGAATACACACGAATTAAGGCCGATGTAGAGTTGACCGACGATCTTTGGGACACAGAGAAATGGATGAGCGTGGATAAGAACTATTGGAAATAAGAGCCAAAAGCTTACTTGCTCGCACTAACAAACAAAGCCGTTCCGCCTATGAAGCGGAACGGCTTTCTTGTCATATTGCGAAAGGCCGCGATCAGTTCTGCTGATGTGCTTCGACGAACCAGAGAAGTTTGTCGATATTTCGGGAAACACCGGTAAAAAGATCGGCGGTGTCCTTATCTCCAAGCTCGTCAGTGCGGTCGATGTCGGCCCGAACCCAGCGGCCGAATTCCGCAAGCGCGGTCGATAGTGCGTCAACATGATCAGAGCCGTCGCTTATCTCGAGCGGATATTCGGGTAGTTCTGAGTTTTGCGCCGCCACCCTAACAGTTCCAAGTGCGGTTCCGCCGAGAGAAGTGATGCGTTCGGCGATGTCGTCCGCCATTGGGTCGACTTCGGTCGCCACGCGGTCAAACAGCTCATGAAGAGCGATGAAACTCATTCCCTTTACGTTCCAGTGCGCCTGTTTTGCCTGTGATTTTAAGTCTGCGGCGTCGGCGAGCCGCTGATTAAGTATTGCGATAAGTTTTTCACGTGCGTCTTTTGGAATATCGATCTTTGTGTTATGCATATTCACTCCTCCTTTAGAGTTAGAATAATTCTAAAGGAGACCACCCTGATTGTCAAACTGTCCTCGAAGATAATTTGCACCCTTTACTTCTTACTTCACGACATTCCACGCGGAATTTGCTGCATTTCCCATTTGCCGCCCGGGCTGTACGCTTACGCCGGTGCCGCGAAAGAGCGGTGTAAATATCCACTTATAATGATTTTCAAGTCCGTAATAGGCGACGATCGACTTGCCGCGATCTTGACTCGCAACGCCAATGAATGGCGTGTCCTCTGTCTGAATCTCAACGTCTTCGCTGATCGGCGCCGTCTTGTCCTCTTCCGTCTCGGTATTCAAAGAATTGACGATCACGACGGCCCAGCGATCGAACACCTGGCTCGGACTTGAGGGAAGCAAGCCGCCGTTGTATGCCTGAACCGCTTTTGCGAACGGAGCCAAAGACTTGCCGTCTGCTGGAATGAGCCGCCATTTGCCGTCTTTGCTTAGCGGATCGATCGCGGCCGACGGACGCAGGATCTGTCGCGTCTTTGTTCCTTCAGGGAGGCCTTCGAGGAGATCGTCCATCGAGTTCGGGAGCTTTGCGCCGCGGTAGAATTCCACGTATTGGCGGATCGCTTCCGCGACCTCTTCACCGCGGGCGATTGCTTCGAGTTCACGCTCCCGCTGAATTTCGGTCGCGACCATCGGTGCGACGGCGAGCAGGGCGACAGCGAAGATCGCCATTATCGCCATCACGGCGATCAGCGTCATCCCGCTTTCCCGTCGGCGATCACTGATCGTTGTCGTCCACATCTTCCTTGGAGCCTTTCTCTCCGTTCTGCGGGTTCGCGTTCTGCGGTACTCCCGGCGTTCTTTGGGGCCGAATATTGTTGCAAGGGATACCCGGCGGGCAGGCATTTGGATCGATCTGCTGCTGTTGCGGCTGATAGTTCGGATACGGCTGGCCCATCTGCGGAAATCCTCCGCGCCGCGGCTGCCCCATCGGCAAACTTTGCGCGGGAACTTCAGCGGCCTGAGCGATCGGGATCCGATGTTTGAAGCCAAGCGAAGTGTCCTCGAACATCGCTTCGCCGGGCGTAAGCTTTACGAGTCTGAAACGTCCGCCGGTCACATCATTTATCCGCAATCCGAACGGTTTTGCGTCCGATTTTACGCCGTCGATGAAGTATCCGGTGTCGTTGTTGAACCGTTTGCGTCCGATCATGCCGAGATAGGTAAAGGTCGGCTTCGGCGGCGTCTGGACGGTGAGCATGAACTGAGTCGAATACTTCTTTCCGTCGGGCGATTGGACGATTACCTGCCGTGAGCCTTCGGTCGCGATCAGATTAGCCGGAATGTTCGCAACGAGCTTCTGCGGGCTGATGAACTGCGTCGGGAATTCTGTCTGGTTGAAATAGATGTGTGCGTTGGGTTCGAAACGATCGCCCGTAACTTCGAGCCGAATTCCGTCGGTGCCTGCATAGACCGATGATGGGCTGATCGAGCTCATTTCATACGCCGGCGTGGGCGTCGGCGAAGGCGGCGGCGGAGTAACGAGAACGAAAGGTGTCGGGCTGTACGGGGTCGGCTTTGGCGGTTCGTAGAACGCAAATATATTTCGGCCGGGCTCTGGAGCGGGAATATTCGCCGGCATCACAACGGGCGTCGTCGTGTCGGTAAAATTCTGTTCGTCGGCCGTCGGCAGGGTAAAGGCTCCGGGGGCTGCAGGCGACGGCTTCGGTGTCGGGGTCACATTTGTTTTAGAGCTAGTCGAAGGGGTGCTTGCGAACAGTCCGCGCCCAAACGCATAGAACAGAGCAACGGCAGCAAGCACCGCGAGCACGATCGCCGCGATCAGCTTCTTCCGTTCGTTCGGGTCAGATACAGCACGAGCCACCATTATTGCGTCGCTCCTTCATTCGCAAGCGGCGGAGCAAAATTCGCTCGCCGGAAATACACTGCCATCTCGATGCGCAGCGAAACGATCTCGCCGTGCGTCTTTCCCTTTGGCTTGTCCGGCTGGGCCTTTTCGTTTGGATCTTGGGCGATCGGAAAGCCTCTCTGATCGACGGCCGTCGGAACACCGGGCCCTTGGACAGGCTGCTTGGTCGTATCAGCCTTTTGCTGAGTATCGGACGGAGCAAGCTCGATCGCGCTGATGACGACAAATTCGCCGCCGGTCTCGATATCGCGAATAAACCGACGCAGATCTTGATAGGAACCTTCGAGCGTTGTTGTCACGTAAACGCCGGGAAACAGGCTGCGAAAACGTTCGCGGCCGCGTTCCTCCTGCGACTGGTTGTTCGACGCGGCTTCCGTTATCGGCTCAAGCGGCTGATAGTCCGGGCCGGCCGTGTTGACCAGGCCATATGCGGCGATCAGGCCGTTTAGCCGCTGATAAAGGGCACCGCGCCCGTTGTCGGCCGCGGGCAGGTAACGGAGTTCAAAATTGTCCGCGCTGTCGAGCAGCTTAGCGACCTGGCCCTCGGTCGTCGTGATCTCGCCGTATTTCGATTGAGCGGTGATCTTCTCGGCTTCGAGCCGGTCAGCCTCGGCGCGGTTTTTTACGACCGAATTGTCCGACGGCACAATGAAGAACGTGTACGCCAAGATCGCCGCAAGTAGAAAGAAGCCACCGACCGCGACCGCAGCGATCTCCAGCGGGCCCCACATTCCGGCGTAAACCTTTCGCGGACGACGCGAATAAAGTGTCGGGTCCTGCGTTGCAGGTTCGGGTGCGGCCTGTTCGGCTTGAACTTCGATCTCGGCCATTATTCACCACCTCCCGAATTATTTTGTGCGATGTCGGGCGTTTGCGGAGCGGCATAGGAATAGCCGGGCGAATACACGACGCGCAGCGTGTATTGCGTGTAAACCGAGAGATCGGTCTTTTGCAGATCCTGGCCGCGCAATTCTGCGAGAAAAAGGCCCGAATTCTGCATATTTTGGATCATCTGCTGGACGCCTGCGTAATCGCGGCTTATAACGCCAAGCTCGAGTTCGGCACGTACTTTCGCACTGTCAGTGTAGATATGCTGAACCGAGATCCTCGATGCGGACACGCTTCCGGGCATTACGGCTTCGAGGTCGGCGAATAGCTTCGACCACCCGAAGGCCTTGTTCGCAACAAGGCGATGAGCCGCGCTCAAGACCATTCGCTGTTCAGGCGTCAATTGCTGACGCACTTTTTCGCCCTCGCCTTTAAGTCGTGATATTTCCGTATTTGCGGCTTCAATGTGTGCGGCAAGGATCTTGTTCGTGTCCGAATTTTGCTTAAGCTTTACGAGGCAGACGATCCCGAGCAAGCCCGCGGCGAGCAAAAGTGCGGCGGCCGCCAAATATGGCAGAAGGCGATTACGGAACGGCTTTGACGCCAGATTTAGATCGGAAATGCGAGACAACCTTGTACCCTTTTCTGCAAACTTTCGCCCGTACATTTTACAAAACTTGTCGAGGCCGGGCGAAGCGTGCAGTTTAGCACGAAAAACCAAGCAATGTCTTTCACGCGTGGTTGAGGCAAGTTGTTGCGAAATCTTTCCTTATGCCTCGGGGGAGTTACGGAGTTTTCGGTTCGATCAGCAGAACGTTGCGCTTTGCCTGGACGATCAGGCCCGGACGTTTCGACGTTACCTCGATATGCCTTTCGGCGATGCCGTGTTCCGCTGTTACGGGCATCTTCGGTACGTATGTGACCACATAGGACGAGTCGATCATCTGGCCGACAAGAATCGTTTTGTCTTCCATCTCATCCGGCGACATAGGGCCGATAAACTCGCCGTTCGTATCTTCCGTGAGTTTTTCGAGCTGCTTTTCTGCAGCGGTCAAGGCATTCTCGCGGTCCTTTAGCTTCTTCAAGAACGGGCGATCGACAACGAATGTCTTTGCTTTCGGCGCTCTTGCTACATCGCGGGCGCCATTGGGCAGGTCGTTGGCGATCTGGTCCGGCATCGCCTTTGGAGGCGGCGAATTCGTTACGCCTTTTGTACGCGGCTCGATGTCGGCCGCTTCCATTGCGGCATAGCTCAAGACGTGGACCGTGATGTTCGCGGCTCGCAGCCTGTCAAATGCCGCGAGTTTTTGGGCCGGCGTCGCCGAACTGTCAGTTCCGTCTGTTATGAGTACGAGCTGGTTATTGTCGCTTTCGGTACGGCCGAACGTTGCCGCTGCCAGATCAAGAGCCGCAACAAATGCGGATCTCGTGCCGAAATTCGCGCTGTTTACGGCCGCACGACTGCTTACGCGATCCTGCGTCCAGCTTGAGAGCATCACAGGCTTGTTTGCGTAGGCCATGACGGCGACCTTGTCTTCCGGACGCAGGGCGTTGATCAGAGCAAGTGCGACCTTCCGGGTTCTGTCAAGCGTTTTGACGACACGCATCTCGCCGCCCGTATCCATCACGATCAGGACGTTCGCAGGAATGTATCTGACACTTGCGGCCTGATGCAGGATGTTGTCCTCGCGGATCACAAGATCGTCTGTCGTAACGCCCTTGAAAAAGCTGCCGCGTTCGTCAAATGCGAGCACGTTGAGCTTGATCTCCTGCGTCGAGATCTTGAGTTCGGGTTCGGGCGTCGGCGTCGGTACCGGAGTTGCAGACACACGCCCCGATTGCCCATACGCCGCCGCTGCGATGAGCAAAATTACCGGCAAAACGCCAACAAAGACGATCTTCGGGTCAATAAAACGCATAATCTCGAAATGGTTGGATGCACCTTGGGAACTTTTCTTTGCACAATGTCTCATTACGCACACATATTGCCGCGCCGTACGCCGCGGCGGCCGTCTCTCGGTGGGCAGAGCCTGACCGTTACGAGCGTATGTTTCGATTTTGTGCAAATCGTGCAGATCGTGCAAATCGTGCACTTTGATACATTTTGTGCGGTTTGATACGTTTTGTGCGGTTTGTGCTACCCGGAGATCGAAACCGGGCGTAAACTTTTATCTGTGTCGCGTGCTTGGACCGCTACGGGAGCGAGACCGGATTTTCAGGAGTTGACAATCTCACACTCATATTTTATTATCGTAGTTGGCTAAGTGATTAGTCGAGTATTTTCAAGGATTTAGGAGGTAATACATAAATGTTCATTGCAAAATACGACCCTTTCCGCGATATGCGCGGGCTGCAGAGTGAGATGAATCGGATGTTTTCGGACCGTTTTCACGGTGAGGAAGCATTCGGCACGGCGTGGAACCCGAAGATCGATATCTACGAGAATGCGGAATCGATGGTGCTCGAAGCAGAGCTTCCGGGAATGAAGAGCGAGGACTTTGACCTTTCTTTCGAGAACAACGTGTTGACGCTCAAGGGCGAGCGTAAATTCGAAAAGCACGACGACGGCGACAATTATCACCGCGTGGAGCGTGCTTACGGCGAATTCTCACGTTCATTCACGCTGCCGCACACGGTTACCGTCGAGAATGCGAAGGCTGAGTTCGAGAACGGGATGCTGACCGTTACGCTCAAGAAGCGCGAGGAGACGAAGGCCCGCAAGATCGAGATCACGGGTACCGATGCGACGCCGAAGACGATCGACGCGACCAAGTCTGCAGGTGCGTAATGGAAGGTCGGACCTTACGACCGATACATTATTCAGCTTGATTCATAAGACACGCAGCGTGCGGCAACACGCAATACGGCAAAGCGAGGCCGTGTTCGTCCGCACACTGCGTTTTTCGCCCTAGTGGTAAAATACCCATTGCTATGAGATTCGAGAAGTTCACGATACGCGGCCAGGAGGCCGTACAACAGGCGATCGGCATCGCCGAAAAGAATCAGAATCAGCAGATCGAGCCGGAACATATCCTTGCTTCTATGCTCGAGCAGAAGGAGACCGTCGTCACTCCGATCCTGGGGAAGATCGGTGCGAACGCGCAGACCGTGTTGACGGACGTGACAGCGGCGATCGCAAAGTTTCCGCAGGTCTCGGGCGGCCAGCCGTTCTTTAGCTCGAGGACGAATACTCTTTTCCAAAAGGCTCAGAAGATCGCCGAGTCGATGCAGGACGAATATGTTTCGACCGAGCATCTTTTGATGGGCATCGCCGAAGAGAAGGAAGGCGATGCGGGCCGAATATTGCGCTCGAACGGCGTGACGCGTGAGGATCTCGAAAAGGTCGTTACGGATATGCGCGGCGGTTCGCGAATCACGGATCCGAACGCAGAGGAGAATTTCCAAGCTCTCGAAAAATACGCAATGGATCTGACCGAGCGTGCCCGCAAGGGCAAGCTCGACCCGGTGATAGGGCGAGACGACGAGATTCGTCGAACCATTCAAATTCTCTCGCGCAGAACGAAGAACAATCCCGTTCTTATCGGCGAGCCCGGCGTTGGGAAAACGGCGATCGTCGAAGGCCTTGCGCAAAGGATCGTATCGGGCGACGTGCCCGAAACTTTGAAGAACAAGCGGCTCGTTTCGCTAGATCTCGGCGCGATGCTCGCAGGGGCGAAATACCGCGGTGAATTCGAAGACCGGCTGAAGGCGGTTCTCAAAGAGATCGAAAACGCGGAAGGCCGCATCATTCTTTTCATCGACGAGCTGCACACGCTCGTCGGCGCCGGTGCGAGCGAAGGCGCGATCGACGCATCGAATATGCTCAAGCCCGCACTCGCACGCGGTACGCTGCGTGCGGTTGGTGCTACAACGCTTGCCGAATATCAGAAATACATCGAGAAGGACAAGGCCCTCGAACGCCGTTTTCAGCAGGTCTATATCGGCGAACCGACGGTCGAAGATACGATAGCGATCCTTCGCGGACTGAAAGAGCGTTACGAGGTGCATCACGGCGTACGCATCAAGGACGCAGCGATCGTTGCTGCGGCGACACTCTCGAACCGCTACATCACCGACCGCTTTCTGCCTGACAAGGCGATCGACCTGATCGACGAGGCAGCTTCGCGTATCCGCATCGAGATCGACTCGCTGCCGCAGGAGATCGACGTTCTCGAACGCGAGATCCTGCAGCTCGAGATCGAGCGCCAGGCCCTTGGACGCGAGACCGATGAGAAGTCGAAGGCGCGTCTCGACGATATTGAGAAACGCATCGCTGACCTTAAAGAGCGCTCTTCCGGAATGAAGGCGAAATGGCAATCCGAAAAGGAAGAGATCGAGAAAATGCGGTCGGCAAAAGAAGAGCTTGAGGAAGCAAAACTCGAGCTTGAGCGGGCGCGCCAGTCGGGCGATCTCAATCTTGCGGCCGAGCTGCAGTACGGCAAGATCCCGGACATTCAGAAGCGTCTCGATGCTGACCAGACGAGGCTCGAAGAGATCCAGAGCGACGGCGTTTTCCTAAAAGAAGAAGTTGACGAAGAGGACGTTGCCGAGGTCGTCGCTCGCTGGACTGGCGTGCCGGTCTCGAAGATGCTCGAAGGCGAGATGCAGAAGCTCGTTCAGATGGAGACGAACCTCGGAAAACGTGTGATCGGCCAGGACGAGGCATTGAGCGCTGTCGCGAACGCCGTCAGGCGTGCACGCGCAGGCTTGCAGGATCCGAATCGGCCGGTCGGTTCGTTCATTTTCCTCGGACCGACAGGAGTTGGAAAGACCGAGACCGCACGAGCACTCGCGGAGTTTCTATTCGACGACGAGCGTGCGATGGTGCGGCTCGATATGTCCGAATATATGGAGAAGCACGCGGTCGCACGTATGATCGGCGCTCCTCCGGGATATGTCGGCTATGAAGAAGGCGGACAGTTGACGGAGGCCGTCAGACGAAGGCCGTATTCGGTAGTTCTTTTTGACGAGATCGAAAAGGCGCATCCGGATGTTTTCAACGTGCTCTTGCAGATCCTCGACGACGGACGCCTTACGGATTCCAAGGGCCGCGTGGTCGATTTTAAGAACGCTGTGCTCATAATGACGTCGAATCTCGGCTCGCGTGAGATACAGGCGGCCGAAGGAGATTCGAAACAGGCCCGCGAGGCGGTCGTGCAGATACTTCGCGATCATTTTAAGCCGGAGTTCCTAAATCGCATCGACGACATCGTCGTGTTCGATCAGCTCAGCAAGGAGCAGATCGCTTCGATCATCGACGTTCAGCTTGAGAAGCTTCGCGCAATGCTCGATGAACGCGGCATCACGCTCGTGTTGGACGATTCGGCGAGAGATCTCTTGATCGAACAGGGTTACGACCCCGTCTATGGTGCAAGGCCTTTGAAGCGTGCGATACAATCGCTCATACAGAATCCGCTCGCGATCAGGCTTTTGAACGGCGAGATCGCATCCGGCAGCACTGTGAATGTTACTGCCGAGAACGGCGAAATGAGATTCTCATCGCCCGACACTAAGAGTGCGGCGACAAGCCCGAAGGCATAGATACAAGGACCTTTGATACGAAATGACGCAAGAAAAAGTGGAAGAATTCGATGAGTTCGACGGGAAGATACCTGTCATGGATAAACGCAGATTCAATGCCGACGGCTCCCGTACGGCCGAAGGCGAGGCTGCGGCGGCAAAGCCCGCGGAGGCCGTAAAGTCGGCGGCCGAGGCCGCGCTTGAACTGCAGCTCAAGGCGGAGATCGAGCGGCGTGAGGCGGCCGAGGCAAAGCTCATCGGCGTACAGGCAAAGTTCGAAGAGGCAAAGGCGACGATCGAGAAGGAAACGCAGGAAATGCGCGAGCGTATGAAGCGTTCTTTTGAGGATCGAGCGACCCAGGCGCAGTTCAGCTTTCTGACGACGCTCCTGCCAGTACTCGACAACCTTAACCTGGCCGTGCAGGCTAGCCAAACCGACGGCTCGTTGGAGCATCTTAGAGATGGCGTCATCGGTACGGCGCGTTCATTCGAGCAAGCGTTGACATCGGTCGGCGTCGAACCGATCCCTGCGGTCGGGGAAGTTTTCGACCCGGAACTGCACGAGGCGGTCGATATGGTCCCGGTCGGCCCGGAGGACGTCGGAAAAGTGATCCAGGAGTACGTGCGCGGCTATAAACTTAACGGAAAACTCCTGCGGCCGGCCCGCGTGCAGGTGGGAAAGGGAGAGTAACACGTGTAAAGGGAGGCAGACGGGGGCGATTTTTCCTTTCGGGGAGCAGACGTTAGTGTTATGATTTAGAATCAGACCGGGTCTGAAGCCTTGCCGGTTTCTCCTTCCTTGGATTTTGCGGTTTTCATGGGGTCCTATGGCAGATATTGATTCATATAAAGACAAATTCAGCGACAGCGGCCGCCGCGTGCTTGAGAGTGCACTGGCCGAGTCTCGCAAACGCGACCAGAATTACGTCGCGGTCGAACACATTCTTCACGCAGTTGCATTCGAGGAAGAGGATCTTTTCTCGACGACGATGCGCGACCTGTCGGTCGATCCGCGGTCGGTCAGGCTTTTGATCGAAAAGCGTATGGAATCCGGCCGTCAGCATACAGGCAAAGGTTTCCGCATCGCTCCCGAGACCACAGAACTTTTCAAGCGGGCAATGGATCGCGCGCGTTCGCAAGGCAGACGCGTGATCGATGCTGCCGATATTTTCTACGTACTTTCTAACGACGAACGCAGTGTTCTCAACGATGTCCTGCAAAATCTGGGAGTGCCGTCCGATGAGGTCGCGCAGATCGCGCGTACCCGCATTCGCAAACGCGAAAAAGAGGAGGAAAGAGTAAGGCAAAAGTACGAACTGCCGTCTTTCCTCCGCCATTTTGGCATTTCGATGAACAAACTCGCACGGCAGGACAAGATCCCGCCGACGATCGGCCGCGAAAGCGAGATAAGGCAGATGATGGAGATCTTGTCGCACCGCGAAAGATCGAATTCGCCGATGCTCGTCGGCGAACCGGGCGTCGGGAAGACGGCGGTCGTCGAAGGCTTGGCACGCCTCATCGAGCTCGAACCCGAAAAGGTTCCGGCGCGTCTGCGAGATTCGCACATCGTGCAGCTTCAGATGGGTGGACTCGTTGCCGGCACGATGCTCCGCGGTATGTTCGAAGAGCGCATTAAGGGCATCATCGACGAGGTCAAGGAAAAAGACAACATCATTCTCTTCATCGACGAAGCTCACACGATCATCGGTGCCGGTGCGGCGATGGGCACGACCTCGGACGCGGCGAATATGTTCAAGTCCGCGTTGGCTCGCGGCGAACTTCGCATCATCGGTGCGACGACGATGACCGAATACAAAGAGTATATCGGCGAAGACGAAGCTCTATCCCGGCGTTTTCGACTCGTAAGAGTAGATGAACCTTCGATCGACGAGACGAAGCAGATCCTCTTGGGTCTAAGGCCGCGGCTCGAGAAGAACTATTCGGTTACGATCTCTGACGAAGCGATCAACACGGCTCTTGAGATGTCGCCGAAGTATATACGAAATCTCCATTTGCCTGACAAGGCGATCGGCTGGCTCGATACGGCTTCCGTGAAGGTCGAGATCAATGAGCCTTCATCGCTCATCGTTCGCCCCGAACACATTATCGACGTCATTTCGCAGGAATCGCGCATTCCGAAAGATATGATCTACCGCGATACCGCCGACCGCTTCTCGCAGATGGAGATCGATCTCGGAGACCGCGTCATCGGGCAAAAGGATGCGGTTCGGGCCGTTGCAGAACGTCTGCGGCTAAACAAAGGCCCGCTCAAAGAGAATCATTACGCGCCGGACGGCGTACTGCTATTCCTTGGGCCGACAGGCGTCGGAAAGACGGAGCTCGCGAAGGCCGTTGCCGAATTCATGTTCGGCGACGAGTCGAAGATGATCCGAATCGACATGAGCGAATACGGCGACGGCACCGTCGGTATCGAAAAGCTGATCGGTATGCCGCGTGGGATCGTCGGCAGCGAACGCGGCGGCATTTTGACCGAACAGCTTCGCGACAATCCATATACCGTGCTGCTGCTCGATGAGGTCGAGAAGGCTTCGCCGTACTTGATGAACATCTTCCTTCAGGGTTTTGATGAGGGATGGCTGACGGACGGCCGCGGCAAGAAGGTCTATCTCTCGGATGCGATCGTCATTATGACCTCGAATCTCGGTTCGGAGAACTTCAAGAAGTACGAGAAGCCGCTCGGTTTCGGCACGAAATCGCTCGGCGATGTGAACGCGATCAAGGGCGATGTGATGAAGGCCGCCGAGACACGCTTCACGCCTGAATTTCGTAATCGCATTGACGAGATCATCGTGTTCTCGCCGCTGACGATGGATGAGGTTCGTGAGATAGCCCGCCTTTACCTCGCTAAGCTAAAGGCGAGCATGGAGCGTAAGGGAAAGATCGTCGAGATCACCGACGCGGCCCTTGACGCGCTGACCGAAAAGGGCTTTAGCCCGGCTTACGGAGCCCGTTTCTTAAAGCGGCATATCGACCAGACCGTCAAACTTCCGATCACGAATCAATGGAAGACGGCGATGAACTTTGTGGTCGATGTCGAGAACGGTTCGGTCGTCGTGAAAACCGCCGAAACTTTCAGCCTGAACTAACGGGAACGAAATTCAACTTTCGTGCATCAAAGGCTTCGGTGATATATTTCACGCGAAGCCTTTCTTATTCGGATGAAAAGAACCTGCCTACTTATTTTCTCGATGTTGGTGCTTTTTGGCGCGTTTGCGCAGGCACAGGACTCTGCGCTTGAGATAACGAAGAGGCCGATGCCTGAGAGTCCCAAAACGGGCGTTAGCGACAGCAGCGTCCAGGTGGTGCTGCGCGTTGAGTTTCTCGATACTGGAAGGATCGGCGATGTGACTGTGCTGTCAACTCCGACTCGTGAGCTAGGGAAATTGGCAGTTGCTGCAGCCCAGAACATCGAGTTCACGCCGGAGAAAAAGGCCGGCCGGGCCGTTTCCGTGACGCATACGATCTTCTATGCTTTTTACAACGGTTGGATCGCAGGCGATGGCGATCTCAACAATGCAGTCGAACCAAAGACCTCTTCGAATCCGGACGCGGAAAAAGCAAGCTCGATCATCTCGAAGGCCGTCGAGGCTCTCGGCGGCGACCGTTATCTCGCGGTCAAGACGCAGATCGGGCGGGGTAAATTCAGCGTGATGCGCGAGAATCAGCTCGCGGCGTTCCAATCTTTTCTTGACGTGATCAGATTCCCGGATATGGAACGAACCGAGTTCAAGCAGAACGGAATGCGGACCGTTCAAGCAAATTCCGGCAGCACGGGCTGGGTCTATGACGGCGACCAGGAGATCTTGCAGGATCAGTCCGAAGAACAGGTCGCGGCATTCAAGCAGGGCTTGCGCGTGAGCCTCGACAATCTGCTTCGCGGATACTGGAAGGGAGAGGCCGAACTGTCGTACGTCGGCAAGCGCCCTGCAACGCTCGGCCGCCGTAACGAAGTCGTAAAGCTCACTTACAAAGACGGCTTCAGCGTCGAGTTCGAATTCTCGGCCGACGATCACCTGCCGCAAAAAGCTATCTATACGCGCAAAGCGGTCTCAGGCGACGAGATGAAGGAAGAAGACCATTACGCTCAATTCGTCGAGTTCAGCGGAATAAAGGTACCGCTTGTGATCGACCGCTTCGAGAACGGCGACCACGCCTCACGCATCAACTACGAATCCATCGAATTCAACAAGAAGTTCCCCGACTCGATCTTCGCAAAACCCTCCAACCCAAAAGAACTGAAGAAGGAGCTGAAGCTCTGATCGCCGAAAAGTCCGGTCGTTCGAATTTTATCGGAATAAGGTACCGTTGATCATCGACCGGTTCGAGAATGGCGTTCACGCTTCGCGCATAAACTGCGAATCGGTCGAATTCAACGGCAGCGTTCCCCGGCTTTGTTTGCCAAAAGTCAGCGAACGCAATACTGGTAAAGAAGGGCTTCGACTCGAGTCGGAACCTACGTTATCTTCTTTGGGCTGACGTCCTCATCACCTCCTTCTTCAAGAGTGTTGCTGCCCGTCCCATCCAACGATGCCTTGCAGATCAGTAAATGCCCGGAAGACGTTTCGATAACGTGAAGCTCGTTCGTTTCGGTTAGATGGACCATTTCGCGCATTCTGATGCCGCTGAGTGAGACAGCCTGGTCGAATGTGAGTATCTCGACCTCGCCGCCGCATCTACCGTATCGGCCGTAGGCGTGCTCCCGACCGTCTGTGCGGAGCACGAATGTTTCGTGGTTCTCCGTCGTGATAACGATCCTCTTCGCCTTTTTCCCCATATCGAGAAGCCCGCGATACCAGTTATCGCCTGTAAGCCGCAAACTCTCCACAATTCCCCTCGTCATTGCTTGCACAGCTCGGCCGCAGGGTTCTGTGAACAGACGAGTTTCATCAATGCTTCAAGTTCTGTCCCTTGCCCTTTCAGCTGTTCCTGGAGGTTCTTGTTGATCGCAGTTTGGTCGGCGATCTCATCTTCCTGACGGCTGATCGTCGCCGCCTGCTCACGGCTCACTGCCATCTGCTTTTCGATCTGTGCTTGTTGCTCTTTGACCGCATTGATGAGGGCGACGGTGATCTGGTCGTATTTGACGCCCTGTATCTCGCCGCTCCGGTTGTGCGTAACAAGTAACGGCTCGGCTTCCGCGACCTCTTCGGCGATCAGTCCGAGATCGTGTTCTTTACGGTCCTTCCAATCGAACGTTACAGGCTGCAGCCGCTCTATCAGATCCAGGCCGGAGACATACGGCGCGATGTTCTCCTTGTACCTGCGGCTTGAAGAGCAATCTGCCAGTACGTTTCCGTTGCGGCACACCGGGGTCGAACTCCCGGCCGCTAATCTTCCTATCGAAACTGCGTCTAGGCCATTGCGGCCAAGCTGAATTCGATTGCTTGCCGTTACAATTGCACCGGCCCCGATGGCGGTCGCAAATGTCAGGTTATTGGCAGCGAAACTCGCTCCAGCACCAAGTGCACTGTTATTTGAACCGGCTGTGTTCGCGTCGCCTGCGTGATCACCGAAGAAAGCGTTGCTGCCACCCGTCGTATTGATAAAGCCCGAGCCGCTTCCAAAGAACGAGTTGTGGGTGCCATCGATGTTGCGGGATCCAGAAGAGACCCCAAAGAAGGCGTTGCCGGTGCCCACGGTATTTAATTGGCCCGCTCCGCTGCCAAAGAACGAATTTTCGCTGGCAGTGGTTGCCTCTCCTGCTTTAGAGCCGAAGAAAGAGTTGTTGAAGGTTATAGTGTTGTGTGCGCCCGCACTACTGCCGAAGAAAGCGTTGCTGCCACCCGTCGTGTTGGCGGAGCCTGCAAACGCTCCGAAGAAGGCATTGTCGGCACCTTGGGTGTTGGATTGGCCCGCGCTATTGCCGAAGAAAGAGTTCCTGTTGGCTGACGTGTTGGCGAAGCCTGCACGGGAGCCAAAGAAAGCGTTGCTCGTGCCCGTCGTGTTCGATTGGCCTGCAAGTGGGCCAAAGAAAGCGTTGCTCGCGCCCGTCGTGTTCGATTGGCCTGCAAGTGCGCCAAAGAAAGCGTTGCTCGCGCCCGAGTTCGCGCTGCCAGCCTGAAAGCCGAAGAAGGCGTTGTTGTCGGCCGTCGTGTTGGCGAAGCCTGCACCGGAGCCGAAGAAGGCGTTGTTGTTGCCCGTCGTGTTGTTGAAGCCTGCGGATTGGCCGACAAAAATGTTGTTGCGGCCCGTCGTGATGCTGAAACCGGAGGACTGGCCGACAAAAAGATTGAATTGTCCATCCATACTCAACACACGAGCGGGGCCGATGTTGAATTGCGTGGTGGCATTTATGATGTTCGCCGTACCCGTGCCGCTGACATTGAAGTTGCTCGAAGCCTGCTGTGCGGTGCCATTCTGGATGTAATTCGAGCTTCCTGATGGAACGCTCGCCACAGGTATCGCACTTGTCACCGTGCTCCCGTTAACGCTTTCGATCTGTCCGGCCGTTACGCAATTTACACACGCTGGCGAAAGCCTACTTGCTGAGAAAGTATTTATGCTGCGTACGGCATAGGGAACCGTCGTTACCGACTGACGCGGCGTTAGCAGTGTAAATCCGACATCGGCCGGCTTTTTGATCGCGATCTCAAGAAACCTTGCCGAACCCGGGAAATTCGCACCGAAATCGAGCTGAACGGTGAATATCCCTTCTCTTACCTGGACATTCGTGAGGGTAAGGGTCGAACCCAACTGCGTTCCGCCTGTCGCGGCGTCAAAGAGCTTGAACTCGAGGTCGTAAAGGGCGGTCGGCGCCAGCCCTGTGTCGAGCATCTTGCCCTGGTAGGTGAATTCGGTCGTCTGAGCGGAAGCGACGAACGTCGCCGCGATGATAAATGCTACTGTCAGTATAAGGTTGATGATCTTACTTTTCATTGAGGTTCTCCTTCGGTCGTTCTGCGGCGCGGTTCAAACTTTTTCTTTGAATTCGTTGCTCTCTGGTTTACAATCAGGGCTGATCCGGAACCTTCACCTTTCTTCCACCGGCAGGCATTGCCGGTCTCACGAGACGAAGCTCCCGTTCTCTATGCGGACATTTAAGGCGCAGACGATGAAAAGAGTCTTGATTTTTTTCTAAGTTGTTTGTGATTTATTTATGACTGCGGTTATGTCCAATGGACACAACAACTTACTGGAATTCGGCAATTGCCGGCTCGACGCCGACAGAAAACTTTTGTGGGCCGACGGCCACCTTGTTCAACTCCCGCCGAAGGCGATCGAGCTCCTTTGCGTGCTCGTAAATGGCCGCGGCGAGGTGATCACAAAAGACGAAATTTGGCGTGAGGTCTGGGATGATTCCTTCGTCGAGGAAAGCAATCTCACGCACAATATCTATATTCTCAGGAAGGCTCTCAAGGGCGTCGGACACCTGAAAGTGATCGAGACCGTGCCGCGTCGCGGTTATCGCTTTTGTGGTGAGGTCCACGAGATCGCTAACGGCGACATCATTCTCGAACATTATACGGTTGAGCGGACTACGATCGAGTTTCAAGGAGAGGATGACACTCGATCATTTCCGGCTGCAGGTAAAGAAACGGAAGTGCGTCTTACGGTGTGGACGCGTCCGCGCCGGGCGATGTTATGGGCACTCGCCGCCTGCGTCGTACTCGCTGCCGGCTTCTTCTTCGTCCGGCACGTTCCGGTCTATACGAAAACGTCGCCATCCGACATTCGATCGATAGCCGTCCTGCCTGTCAGATCGTTCTCTGAGAGTGCCGACGACGAAGAGCTGCGTATGCGGATCACTGACGCATTGATCACATGCTTAGGCGAATTGGACGGAACCGCCGTGCGTCCGACAAGCGCCGTTCTCCCTTTTGCAACTAGTGGAGAGAATGCTATCGATATCGGGAAGCAGCTTCGCGTCGATGCCGTTATCGAAAGCAGGCTGCAGCAAGAAGGCGATAAGCTTCGCGTAACAGTGCAGCTTATAAGGGTGCCTACGGGCGAGCAAATTTGGTCGGATCAGGTTGACGGGAAGGCGAACGAGATACTGAACCTCCAAGACCACATTTCGTACGAGGTCGCACGCCAGCTTTCGCCAAATGCCGTGCCGCAGCCTGCAATTCCAAAGCGGCCGACCGAGAGTTCGGACGCCTACGAGTCGTACCTGAACGGACGTTATTTCTGGAGCAAGCGTGACGAGGCGAGTTTGCGAAAAGCAATCGAGTATTTTAAGCAGGCTGCCGAGATCGATCCGAAGTTTTCCGAAGCTTACACGGGCATCGCCGACACCGAGCATCTTCTTTTCAACTACAACATTGATCTCAACCCCGAACTCATCGCCGATGCAAAAACGAATCTGCACCGAGCGCTTGAGCTAAAGCCAAATTCGGCCGATGCGTTGACGACCCTCGGCACGATCCAAATGGGCTATGACTGGGATTGGAAGGCTGCCGAGGTTTCGCTCAAGGCCGCGACCGCCGCGGCACCCAATTCCGCGACAGCAAGGATGCGCTATGGTGCGTTGCTTTTGAGGCTTGCCCGATTCAACGAGGCTCAGGCCGAGTTCGAAAAGGCGATCGAGCTTGATCCGCTCTCGATCGTCGGGAATGCGAACCTCGGCACGGTCTTCTTCTGCGAGAAAGAGTTTTCGGCTGCGGACGAGCAATACAAAAGAACACTTGCCATCAACGATAAAGTTGGCGGTGTTCACTGGATGCTCTCTCGTTCGCTCTGGCTGGAAGGCCGCCGCGATGATTCCGTCAAGGAGATAGAACTAGGACTCGAGCTTGACGGGAATCAAGCACTCGCCGACAAGCTAAACGCTGTTGCAAAGACTGGCACTCCCGACGACGTCATTCGTCAGCTTTTGTTTGCTTGGAGGAACAACCCGCCGGGGACGAACCCGCACAACCTCGCGTATCTATCGATCATGATCGGCGAACGGAAGAAAGCAATGTACTGGGTCGAGCGGTCTGTCGCCGAACACCATCCATGGACGACGTGGTTCTACGCCGCCCCCGAATTTGAGACACTGCGCGATCTGCAGCGATTTCGAGAGATCTTGCGACAACTGAAATTTACCAAGTCCTAAACGAACGCGAAATCGAATTGCGCCTGGTGGACGGTCTTGTCGGACGATAGATCGACGTTGCCGAGGTGTGCTTCGATCTCCTCCATCACCTGGCGTTCGGAATTGCGAAGTGCCGTCGCGACTTCCGGATGAACGCGAAGTGTCGTATGGCGAATGTCATCGACCGTGCGCGCAAGCCGACGTGCTTCTGCAAGAATTTCGTAGCAAACGGTCTGCGGCGATCTTACCCAGCCTGCGCCTTCGCAATATTCGCAAGGAGCGCACATCGTACGTTCGAGCGACTGCTTAACTCGTTTGCGGGTCATAATGATGAGCCCGAAATCATTGAACGAGAGCACCTTCGTCGGCGACTTGTCGTGCGAGAGAGCTTCCTGCAGGGCCTGCGAGACCTTGTGCCGGTTGCGTCGATCTTCCATATCGATCAGATCGAGCACGATGATCCCGCCGAGATCGCGGAGACGTATCTGGCGTGCGATCTCATCGACGGCTTCGAGGTTCGTCTTCGTGATCGTATCTTCGAGGCGGGCGTTGCCTTTGCCGACGAATTTACCGGTGTTGACGTCGATGGCGACGAGAGCTTCGGTCTGGTTGATGACGAGATAGCCGCCCGATTTGAGCCAAACGCGGGGCTTAAGTGCCTTCTCGATCTCTTCCTGAACGCCGTATGCATCGAGGATGGGTTCATCGCGTGTGTAGAGCTTTACGCGATTGACCATACGCGGCGCCATTCGGTTCATGAACTCGACCGTGCGTAGATATTCTTCCTCGCTGTCGACGCGAATCGCCGTGAAGTCATCCGAGAGCTGATCGCGAAGCAGACGCTGGACGAGGTCGAGATCTTGATGGATCGAGGCCGGCGATTTTTTCTTCTCAGAAGCTTTCTTCGCATCCTGCCAGGTCCGTGCAAGGTAGATCGCGTCGTTGCGAAGGTCTTCCTCAGAGATTCCGATCCCGGCCGTGCGTACGATAAAGCCGCCTTGGCGGATCGCATCGTCCTGACGGATCTTTTGGATCAGCGTTCGCAGACGGCCGCGTTCGCTTGAAGATTCGATCTTTCGCGAGACTCCTAGATGCTCGATCGTCGGCATATAGACGAGATAGCGGCCGGGAAGGGCGATGTGCGACGTGATACGCGCACCCTTCTTTGCGATAGGTTCCTTTGCGATCTGAACGAGGATCTCCTGGCCTTCGCGCAGAAGGTCGCTGATCGTAGGCTGCGGACCGCGGTCACGCCCGCCGCGGCCGCCGCGGTCATTCCAATCTTTACGGTCACTGCGTTCTTTCTTTTCAGGTTTTTCGGCACGCTCAGCATTTTCCGAGTTGTCGGCTTCTTCTTTTTCCTCGCGGCTTCGCCCGCCGCGTCCGCGACGACCCCGACGCTCACGGCCTTGTGTCTTCTCGGCCGGCTTTTCATTATCATCTTTGGCAGCCTCGGCTTCCGAATGTGTTTCCTCAGCGGCCTCTACCGGTGCTTCCGCGTCGGCGACGAACTCGCCCGGATCGGTTTCGTGGATCTCGCCTTCCTCCGAGTTCTCTGCTCCGATTTCGCTATCGTGCGAATCTTCACCGGAGTTCTTTTTTCTGTTGCCTCCTCGACGACGTCCGCGTCCGCCGCGGCGGACGGCCATCTGAGCCGTATCATCCGAAACTCGTTCGAATGCCTCTGCATCGGCAAGCGGTTCCTCGGCCGAAGTCTCAGCGGATTCCGCTTCGGCGGCAGCTTTTTTCTTGCCGCGAGTCGAGGCTTTCTTAGGGGCCTTTTCTTTCTTTGGAGCTTTTTCTTTTGCCGGCTTCTTCTCGGCAGCGGCCTTTGTTCGGCGGCCTTTCTTTGGAGCTTCAGCGACGGGTTCTTCCTCGTCGGCGATGCGTTCGAAATCGCCGGTGTTCGACACTTCGGCAAGCAGAGAGCCGACCTCGGCAACGCTTGAGCTATCGCTTTCGTCGAACTCGACCGCACGAACGCGTGCGACGATCGCGTGCTGGCGATATGCGTCCTTGAAAGCATCGCCGGTATCGCCCTCTTCGTCATCTGCGATACGTTCGAAGCCGTTCGAATCGAACTCGATCTCGATCGGTTCGGCGACGGAACTGACTTCCTCCTTTTGTTCCTTTTCCTTGCGGCCGCGTGAACGCTTCGACCTGTCGGAGCGTCCTGACGGTTTTTCGGCGACAGGCTCATCGCCCGAAGTTCCGATGCTTTCGGCAAGCGGCTCGCTCAATTCTTGAGCAGAGTCCATCTGCTTCTCACGTTCGATGCGGCTGCGGTCGATGCGCTCATTAGCTTCGCGTTTTGCATCTTCGTGTGAACCCTTTTTGCCTTTTTCAAGCACGACCTTCTCGATCTCTTCTTCTTCATCGAAGAAGTCCGAAACATAAAGGAACGCATCGCGTTCGAGGCCGATATCGACGAATGCGGACTGCATTCCGGGAAGGACGCGCATAACGCGCCCCTTGTAAACATTCCCGACGACACCTTCGTTTTCCTGGCCGCGTTCGATGTAGAACTCGGTCACCTTACCGTTATCGAGAATTGCAATTTTCTTTTCGCGTCCATTGACGCTGACTATCATTTCTTTTGACATAGAGATCGGGTAATTACCCGCAAAAATTCTAAATTGAGGCTTGATCCCGGTTCGCTTTGGAATTGAAGATGCGGCAGGACGGTCGGTTTATTCAGAAATGCCTGCCGAAACCTTTCGGTCGGCACACGCTTCTTTTAGATCACATAAAATGATCGCTTTTTTCGATGAGCAGGCGAGAATTAACAGGATAAAGAGAGGTAGAGGCAGATTCCGAATATTCAAAATACAAGCGTATTTATTCTATGAGGGAAATTCCTTCATCTTGCGGCCGACAAAATTCATTACGAGCCGCTTCTCAAACCAGGGAGCACATACCTTCATATATCGATCGTGCTCGAAACCCGGCAAATCCGTTCTTCGCTGTCACTCAGCGTTAAAGATCCTTTTCAACCGTTTGCCTTACTCTCCCGTTTCCTAACGGGGCAAACCTGTGAATAAGTATATCGGAATGATTTCTAGAATGTAAACCTTTCATCGAACAAAGGCAGATATTTTTTGCTGGTTTTGAGCCGCTTCCGTGCAGCGGATACAATGAGGAACGGCCGATATATGGAACTATATTTTCAACTCGTGAGCGATGCGGAATCGCTCGCAAAGGCTTGTTCGGAACTCGGCAGCGAGGAATTCATCGGATTCGACGTCGAGACGACCGACCTCGATCCGTACAAGGGCGAACTGAGGCTCGTGCAGCTTTCGAACGGCCGCGAGACGAAGGTCGTCGATGTGCGTGCCTTCGGCAGCGGCAAAGAACTTAAAACTTCGGAGGCACTAAAGCCGCTTCGTGACCTGCTTTCATCAAAGAAGCAGACGAAGATCGCCCACAACGCAAAATTTGATACGAAATGGGTTCGCCATCACCTTGGCTGCGATACAGAGAATATCTACGACACGTACTTAGCGAGCGTTTTGGTCGGTTCTGCGGACGGCGAGCGGCGGCATGGCCTTGCGGACGTCGTACAGTTCTTCTTGGGACGAACGCTCGATAAGACCGAACAGGTAAGCGATTGGGGCGCCGCAGAACTGACCGCATCACAGATCGAATATGCGGCAAAAGATGCCGTCATAATGCGAGAGGTCCGCGACCGGCTGCATGAGCGGATCGTCGGCGACGGCCTTGAACAGGTTTTGAAACTCGAAAATGAATGTGTGGTGCCGATCGCTCAGATGGAGCTGAACGGCATCTATCTCGATGAAACGCGTTGGCGAGAGCAGCTTGCCGTCGTCTCGAAGAAACAAGCTGCGGCAGCGGAAGAACTTCAGGGAATGCTCGCTGCTGGTGTCGCTCAGGCGTCGCTCTTCGGGCGGCCCGAGATCAACCTCGATTCGATCGATCAGGTGACGAGCGCTTTGCAGAATCTTGGCGTGCCGGTCGAAGGCACGACGCGGGCCGGTGCGCTCCTTCCGCTCGCCGATGACTATCCCGTTGTCGCAAAACTGCTCGAATACAGGCAGATGGCGAAAGCGACACAGAGTTTTGGCGAGAATATCCTTGGGTTCATCGAACCTACAACGGGCCGCATTCATGCTGATTTTCGGCAGATCGGTGCACCGACAGGGCGTTTCTCCTGTTCGAATCCGAATCTGCAGCAGATACCGCACGAAGCCGAATATCGGCGATGTTTCTCGGCGCCGAAGGGAAGGAAACTCGTTGTTGCCGATTACTCGCAGATAGAGCTGCGGATCCTGGCCGACATTTCAAAGGACAAGGCGTTCATCGACGCGTTCAGATCAGGGGCCGATTTCCATGCGGCAACGGCCGCGCAGATCTTTGGTATCAATGCGGATGCCGTGACGTCGGATCAACGATCATTCGCAAAACGGCTGAATTTTGGAGTCGTGTATGGGATCGGCGTGCAGCGGTTCGCAAAAATGACAGGCCTTTCAGAATCGCAGGCCGAAGATACTCTGCGACGATATTTTGCGACGTATCCGCGTATGGACGATTGGCTCCGAACACAGGCGAAGGCGGCATTGGCCGAGCGTACGGCACGCACGCTGACGGGACGCATCGCTCGTTTGAGGTTCAACGAGAACGACCGTGCAGAGGTCGGAGCGGCACAGCGTTACGCGAAGAACATGCCGATCCAGGGCACGTCTGCGGACATCTTGAAGCGTGCGTTAAGATTGCTCCACGATGACATTCAAGGCACTTCTGCAATGCTCGTGAACATCGTTCACGATGAGATCATTGTCGAGACCGATGCTTCGGAAGCAGACGAAACGGCCCGCAAGCTCGAAGATTCGATGCTCAAAGCGGGCCGTGAATTCCTAAAAGATGTGCCGGTGAAGGTCGATCTCTCCATCTCCGATGAATGGAGCAAATGAACCTCATGCCGCCGCTTCGCTGCTTGCCGGGCGGAGAAAGAGAATGCGCGAGCAATTCTCGCAAGTGATGATCTCGTTCCCGCGTCTTACTTCGACCTGAACCTGCGGCCGCAGCGAGATATGGCAGGCGTTGCATGAGCCGTTGATGACCTCGGCGACCGCAATGCCGTCGCGGCTGCGTTGGGCGAGCCGGTCATAGACTGCGGCGAGCCGTTCCGGAAGCGTAGCGAAAGCGGCAGCTCGATGCGTCGTTTGCGTCGCAAATTCCTGCTTGTCGGCTGCAAGCGCCGTGTCGAATTCGCTCAATGCGGTGTCACGGCGGCTGTCTAAGCTTGAGATCTCGTCGGCGCGGTCGGCAAGCTCTTTTTCGACGGTCTCGCTTTCCTCAAGAAGCTCTACGATGGAAGTCTCCGCCAGGCCTATCGCCTTTTGAAGCGCATCCATTTCACGCATTGCCGTCTCGTATTCTTTCTGGTTCTGCGCGTGCTTTAGATTTCGTTCCGCGCGTTCGAGATAGGTTTTGCTGTCGGCGATCTCCCGTTCGTAACCGGTGCGTTTCTCACTGATGGAATCCCGTCGGTTCTGAATTTCGCGTATAGAAAAGGCGTGCTGTTCAAACTCTTGTTCGATCTCTGCACGCCTTGCTTCTGCGGTCTCTACGATTTTCTTCAGTCGACGAAGGTTTGTGTCCGTCTCCTGTAATTCTATTAACTTATCTAGATCTTCGATCACTTAAGTGTTTGTCTCCTAAATTCAGGTCAAACAAGAATGATAACGCACTCCTGGCTTCGGACGCAAAGCGTTCGCTAGACCGCGATGACCTCGATATCAGGGTCGATATCTTCGCGAAGCATATTCTCGATGGCTGCGAGAGTTCCGCTGATGGAACTCGGACAGCTGCCGCAGGAGCCTTGATAACGGATCTTCAGCTCGCTGCCGTTGAGTTCAAGGATCTCAAGCCAGCCTCCGTCGCCGGCAAGGTAAGGCAGTATCTTTTCATCAAGAAGGGCTTGTATCTCTCGCAGTTTCGGATCGTCGTCCGAACCCGCCGCGGCGATCGCACCTCCAACCTTGCCAGCCGAGCCGTTTCCATTACCGTTCGTCGGCCTAACTGCCACTGCCTCGGCCGCACGGATCGGCACCGCCATTTCCGGAAGCACCTCGTCCCATTCGGCATCGTCGGTCTTCTCGACCGTTACCATCTTGTCCATATAAAAAACGGACACGACGTTGCCGACATCAAAGATCGACTTGGCAAACTTATCATCAACTGCAGCCTCAGCGTTCGGGAACGAATGCGACGTCCCATAGCTTATGGGTTCGCGCAAGATGAACTTCACGGCGTTCGGGTTCGGGGTTTCCTGTATGTCTGAGATCTTCGGCATTCCTTGTAATAAATGGCTTCTTGTCTTCAAAAGCTCAACTTCAAGTATGTTGAAACATTACATTTTTGTCAACATTCCAGGCATCATAAAGGCCCGGAGAACGGGGCAACAAATATCCCGCTTCGCCGGGCCCTAAAAAGATCAGAGACTTCCGAACAAAGAACAAGGCAAAGAGCTAAAACTCGTCAAGCCTATTCCGTGATGTGGATATCATCGGTCTTATTCATACGGCCCGACATGAACATCGCCGCAAAAGCCAAAAACGCGATGATCGCGATCACTCCGATAACGATCCAGAGTTTGTTATCGGCGCTGGCCATATATTTATAGATCGAGAAAGCACCCACTATCGCGGCAAGGACTGCCAAAATGCCGTTAAGAGAACCCATTAACAACTCACCTCCGAAAAATTTATTAGTCAGTGGTGAACAGACCGGACGCTTCCGGCGTGACCATCGAACCAGATGGCACGATGCGCTAAATGAGATTTCAACGCAACTGTCTCAAAACACCCACATCTTACTCCCAACAGATATTGAAAGCAAGGTTTTGACGCACCTTATAGGCGAAAAGCCCGTAAAACGCGCGGAATGGACCGAAGATCGGTGAAAAGCCGCACATCGAACCACTTTTCAGGGGAGAGAAGCGTCCGTACACTTTCCGATTGGCAATGACCGATCTCCATAAATAGAACACCGCCGGCCGCGAGTTTGTGGTAGGAATCTTCGACGATCTTTCGTATTACGGCGAGGCCGTCGGCACCGTCGGTCAGAGCCATTTCCGGCTCGAAATCGCGTACTTCGCTGTCCAGGCCGGCGATCTCTTCAAGCGAGATATACGGCGGGTTAGCAACGACGGCGTCGAAAGAGTCTTCTGCCACCGAATCGAATACGTCCGAGAGCCTCAGGCCGAGGCGATCGAGCACGTTGTGCCGTTCGGCATTTCGGCGCGCGATATCCAAGGCAGCGGCCGAGATGTCGACAGCGATCACGGCCGCGTCCGGCAGCTCGCTGAGAATCGAAATGCTTATGCAGCCCGAGCCGACCCCGACCTCGCAAATTCGAGGTGCCGTCTTGCCACGCAGTTGATCAACGGCGTTTTCGACCAGGATCTCAGTTTCCGGCCGCGGTATCAGAACGGCGGGCGAGACGGTGAATTCCAGGCCGTAGAACTCGGTGCGGCCCGTGATGTACTGCACAGGTTCGTGGGTTTCGCGGCGTTGAACGGCATCGATGAACGAACTTTGCTCTTCTTCCGACAGCCCATATTCGGGGTGAGCGAAAAGGAATTCTTTGGGCCGGCCAACGGCAAACGATAAGAGCAGCCTCGCATCCTTTTGCGCTTCCTTTAGGCCAGCCGCGGCCAGCCGTGGGACAGCATCCTTTAGAACCTCAGCGATGGTCATCGCGCACCGTCGCCTCGCAGAACGGCCGGGATCGTGAGCGCGAGGATCTTTGCGTCAAGCAGCAGCGACCAATTCTCGATATAGTAGAGGTCGACGCGCACCATTTCTTCGAAGGTCAAACGGCTGCGGCCCGAGACCTGCCAAAGGCCGGTCATTCCGGGCTTCATATCGAGCCGCTTTCGCTGCCAAACTTCGTAAGCCTCGACCTCGTAGGGAATTGGCGGACGCGGTCCGACAATGCTCATTTCGCCGCGAAGAACATTCAAGAGCTGAGGCAATTCGTCGATGCTCGTGCGTCGTAGAAAACGGCCTGTGCGCGTGATCCGCGGGTCGTCTTTTACCTTGCCGAAGACGGGCCTGTCTTCATCCCCGGAATTTGCGGCGTTCGCGCCCGCGATATTCTGCTCGTAAGCGGCACGATGCACGCTTTGGTCGGCGTCCGACCGCATCGTGCGAAATTTGTAGCAGAGAAAGACGCGGCCATCCATGCCAACGCGTTCCTGGCGGAACATTATTCTTCCCGGGGTGTCGAACTTTACCGCAAGAGCGGCAACGATCCAGATCGGCGCCGTCACGACGGTTGCTCCCAGTGCGATGACAAGATCCGAAACGCGTTTTACGAAACGCTGACCATCGGAGAGCGGCGAGCGGAAGAGGCGGACCATCGGGAGAACGCCGATGCGATCAACGCTGGTCTTCTGCGGCAGAAGATCGAACAAGGTCGGTGCAAAACGAAACTCGACACGACGTTTTCGTCCCAACGCCATCATCGCCTCGAAAAGCTTTTCACCGGCAAGCGAATCGTCCGTGATGATCACTTCCTTGATGTCATAGCGGCGGATCACATCGGTAAGTTCGCCGATCTCGCCAAGCCTTTCGGCATTTGCTGACTCGTTCTCGACATCAGCGACATAACCGACGACGCGATAGCCTAGATGACGGCGCGATCCGAGTTCCGCCATCGTTTGCTCGGACTCGGAAGTGCTCCCGACGATGATCGTCGGAATCAGATTGATGCCTCGGCCGCGGGCCGCCGATTGTACCGCACGGACGGCGAGGTGGAATGTGCAGAGAAGCACAAGCGTGCAGACAAGGTCGAGTGCGAACACGCCGCGAGAATATGAAAAATCGCGATACAAATATCCGCCGCGGAACATAAATGCCCACGCAATGATCAATAGCGAGGAAATGACGGTCGCGCCGGCAACACGCGCCAGCTCGCGTGAGTACTCAAAAGCTCCGTCAAATCTGTAAACTCTTGCAATGCCGAGCGTTATGACGCGGCAGGGAACGGCGAACGCCAGGATGCCGACGTATGGCAGAAAGCTCTCGCTCCAAATGGCCGGGCCGGCCGCGAAGGCGCCTTTGCCTTCACGAAGCCAAAAGGCAAAAATAAAGCCGGCGGCAGCGAGAATGGCATCCGCGCTTATGACGCAAGAGCGGACGAGCGGCATTACCCAACGCGGCATAGTCGCTAGGTTTGTCGGCGGCAATGTTCGCTTAGCGGTCGCGGTCTCAATTCCCATTTTTTGCATTTGCCTTTGCGGCAACGATACATTCCACTCGATTGTAAGATGAAAGTGCTTATTACCGCACCAAGCCTAAAGGAAAAAGACAACGTGAGCGGCATTTCGACCCTCGTTGCGAACATCATCAGGCTGTCGAGCAACGACTATGTCCACTTTCGTGCGGGCCGCCGCGACGGTGCGGGAAAGGGCGCGAAATGGATCGCGTCGCAGCCGCGAATGGTGCGTGACTTCCGAAAGACGATCGATCGCGAACGCCCCGACATCATTCACCTGAATACATCGTTCTCACGTCTTGCGATGCTGCGTGACGCGGTGCTTGTTCGTGCAGCGGCCGGCAAGGGCGTGCCGATCGTGCTCCATATTCACGGCGGGCCGTTCTTTTTGAAGGACGAACCCGGACCGGTGCTTAGGCGTTGTGTCGCTGCGATGGTCAAGTATTCTGCCGAGATGATCGTTTTGAGCGAGCAGGAACGTGATGTGCTTGCAAGACGTCATCTGCGAGAAGGTGCGAACGTGCTCGCGAATGCGGTGCCGATGAATGAATCGGTCGAGCGTTCGGCGGAGAAAAGTCCGCGTTCGATCATCTATTTTGGAAGGCTCAACCGAGAGAAAGGCCTTGACCGAATAGTAGAAGCTTGCCGCGGCTTGATCGAACGCGAGATCCCTTTCAGATTCAATGCCTACGGTGCGGGGCCGGATGCCGAGAGTTTCTTGCGTGAGATGCGCGCCGTCTGCGGCGAAAAGTTTGAATTCTGCGGCGTGGCGGACGGGCAAAGCAAATGGCAGGCACTTGCCGAAAACGACGTCTTTCTGCTGCCGTCGGATCACGAAGGCCTTCCGATAGCCCTTTTGGAAGCGATGGCTGCGGGTTGCGTGCCGGTCGTACGGCGAAATGATGCGATCGCCGCCGCGGTCGAGCAAGGTGTCGCCGGCTTCGTCGTCGATATCAAAAATAGGGACGAGATCGTCGAACGGTTAGCCTATTTGCTCGACGAAGGCCGTGATCTCTCTGCGATGCGCCGATCGGCGCGCGAAACTATCGCTGAGCGATATTCATTTGAGAATTATCTTGCACGGCTCGACGAGATCTATGGAAAGGCGCTGAACAGATGAGCGAAATGGCGGACAAAGTGCGTGTTGTAAGTCTGGATGTCGATGTTGTCGAATTCCGGCGCCTAATTGAACGCATTGACGCCCTGCGTGCCGATGGCGGCGGATACGTCTGCTTTTCGACCGTGCATATGGTGATGGAATCGTTCGATGAGCCCGAATACGCCGAAAAGGTGAATTCCGCAGATATCATAGTGCCCGACGGAATGCCGCTCGTCTGGATGCAGAAGATCGAAGGGCGACGCGATGCAAAACGGGTCCGTGCGAACGACCTGATGATCGGCCTTTGCCGGTTTGCTGAAGAAAAGGGCTTTTCGGTCGGCTTTTATGGAGCTTCGGATGCCGTGATCGAAGGCATCAAGGAACGTGCGGCACGCGATTTTCCGGACCTTAAGGTCGCATACGCGTATTCACCGCCGTTCAGGCCGCTGACGGATGAAGAAGACGCCGAAATTACGGCTGAGATCGTAGAAAATGCGCCCGACTTCCTGTTCGTCGGACTCGGCTGCCCAAAACAAGAGCGTTGGATGAACGCGCATCGCCCGCGGCTGCGGGCCGTAATGCTCGGCGTCGGAGCATCTTTCGATTTTTTTGCCGGAAATGTCGCCGAATGTCCGCCATGGATCGGCCGGTTGGGGTTGGAATGGCTTTTCCGGCTCGTACAGGAGCCGAGACGGCTTTGGAAACGGTATTTGATACTTAACCCAAGGTTTGCCTATCGGGCCGCATTACAGGCCATTTCGGGTCGAAAGTAGGCCGTGCGATTGCCGTTTGCGGCGAAAGGCTACATAATTATTCGTTTAGGCTGCGGATTATCGTTTTAGGATGAAATTCTTCTCGGATATCAGGCTGCTTTTGCTTGCTGTATGGTTCGGTGGAGCCGTGTTTTTCATTGGCGTGGCACAGACCGCGTTCTCTGTCGTGCCCGACCGTGAACTCGCCGGAGCCGTCGTGGGACGCTCGCTTGCGATATTGAATTACGCCGGAGCGGCCATCGCTCTTCTGTTAATAGCGACGTCTTTCATCATTCGGCGGGCGAACGCACTTTGGCTCTGGATCGAGCGGCTTCTGCTTCTTGTGATCGCGGCGGCTAGCCTCGGCGGGCAATTGGTGATCAGCAGTTGGATGGCGACGATACGCAGCCAAGCGGGCGGGCCGATCGATGCTCTTGCCGCAGATAACCCTTTGAGGATCCAGTTCGACAAGCTGCATCACTGGTCAGAATGGACGCTTATGGCGGCAATGATCGCCGCTTTGCTGACATTTTTTATCATCGCGAATCGCCGCTTTTCCTCGGCAAAGACGGACGACCTCGCAAGTTTCGATATCGACAAGGAATTCAAATTCTAAGTTATGGACGTCATTGAAGATAAATGGGATTGGGAGAAGCGTTTTGGCGCTTGGGTAAAAGAAGATGACGGTTTTGGGCGTTATCCGTGGGTCGTGAATGTTCATGCGCCTTTTACACCTGCTCGACGAGCCCTTCCGATGCTGAACCTGGCTCTCATCTCGACGACCGGAGCATATATCGATGGTACGGAGGCCTTCGATATTTCATCGAAGGATGGCGATCTGGGGTTTCGCGAGATCCCGATCGAGGTCGAGGCCGGTGATCTGAAATATGCCGCAAAGGGCTACGATCCTGCGAGCGTCATTTCTGATCGAAATTGCCAGATACCGATCGACCGTCTGCTCGAATATCAACAGAATACCGTTATCGGCTCCCTCAACAGCGTTTGGTGGTCGCTCTCAAGCCACATCCCGAACGCGGGCCGCATCGCCGATGAGACGGCTCCTAAGCTCGCTGAAAGGCTGGCTCGATATGACGTGCAGGCCGCGCTCATCATCCCGGCCTCAAAGCTCTGCCATCAGACGGCCGGCGTGATCGCGAGAGGCATCGAGAATGCCGGCATCCCGACGATGACCATTGCGGTGGATATGGAGATAATCGACAAGGTGCGTCCGCCGCGGACCGCGTTTTACGACGGCAAACTTGGTTCGGTCGCAGGCACCGCAGACCATAGCGAGTATCAGCGCCGCATCCTCGACGCGGCACTTCGATGGATCGAGCCTTTCGACCAGCCCGGCGCAAGAAAGCTCGCTGTCGATCTCCAAACAGAGGTCGAGATCGCTCGCGGCGAGCGTTAGGACCAAGTCTGTCGGGTCTAGCGGGTCGAGCTAGTCTGACGCGAAAGACTCAGTCGACTCACCAGACTCTCGCGACTCATATCCCCATTTGCCAGTGTTTTACGGCGTCGATTGGGTACAGAAGCATTAGAATATTGATCAAGAGGCTGTCGTGGATCGTAAGGATCAGGACCGCCTCTGTTGCGATGAAGAGGGCAAGGGAGCGCCAAAAGCGTATCTTCGACGCGACCACGAAACCGGTCGCACAGAACACGATGTCCGACATCGAGTTCAGTATCGAATCGCCGAAGTAGTCGAGTGAGATCGTCGCCGCACGGTATCTCTCGATCACGAACGATGAGTTCTCTGCGATCTCCCAGCAGGCTTCGATCCCGATCGCTATCACCAGACGCCACCTGACCGGCACCTTTCCAAAGAGGACGAACAAGATCCAGAATTCGGCGACGCCGTGCAGCATGTGCGTGAACGAGTATGGATCGAGCAAATGCTGTGAATTGTGCGTTGACCAGATGTCGAACGACCAAGGGACGTAATCACCCGCCTGGCACCAAAGCACACGGCCCTGAGTTGCGAGAATGATCGCGGCAAGCAAGGCGATGCAGATCGCGCAGACGAGTGTTTTGCGTGAAAACAGAGATTCGCCGTCAGATATCATTTCGTTTGCTTTGAGTGAGTACTGGCTTTTCCGATCTTGTCGAAAGGTATGTCGTAGATCGCGTAATCCTGCCAATCCTTATAGTCGAAATGCCACCATTCGTTCGGATTGACGGTGAAGCCCTCAGTTTCCATAAGGCTGCGGAGTTTGTCTCGATTCGCACGTTCTTCGTCGGTGCCGCCGGTGTAGTCAGGCGACGCACGTTCCGTGAATTCATCAAAATCTGAAGGCATCGGGATCAGGCTGCCGGTCTTCAGCTCGTAGATGGACAGATCGACCGCGCAGCCGCGATTGTGCTTCGAACCCTTTGCAGGGTCAGCGACGTATTTTCGCTCGTCGAGTTTTACGACGTCCCAGAAGAGCTTTGTGATCCGCCAAGGGCGATAGCCGTCAAAGATGACCAGCCCGAGGCCGTCCTTCTTGAGTTTCTTGTGTACGCGGAGGAGAGCCTTGGCAGCGTCCCTTTGGAGGAACGCGCGAGCTTCGGGATAAACGGCCTGACCGGTGAAATTATCGGTCCGAGCGTAGCGAATATCGAGTTTGATGGTCTTGCTTAGTTTTGTGAGTTCTACCAGATCGGCCTCTCGCTTGTTATCTTCGTGCGGCGGGCCGTCTTGGGCACGCACGCCGCAAAATAGAATAAGGCAGAAAAGAGCCGCCGTAAATCCCGTTTTGAACTCATGACGTTGAGCAGCGATCATCGAATAGGTATCTTAAACCTAAGCGATGCTAAAAGATAAAAGCAAAATGTTATGCCCGGCCCGAAAGTGGACAAAGCGTCTTGGGATCGCCGGCTTCCTCTTCTTTTTATTCAAAGGCCTTATATGGCTAGGCGTATTTGCGGCGGGAGCCTATTTTGCTACGAAATAGCCTTATTGAGGCACTGTCTCATCCTTTAGGTCATCATCACGAATGACGACGTCGGTCCCGAACTTCTGATACTCCTTGAACAGGATGATGTTCCGTGTGTCGAAAAGCTTGCCGTTACTTCGTGAGGTGAGCCGGACGTCGGAACGCGCGGGCAGCAAATATTTCTCGTTGTCGATCGTCACCCAACCGTAGTCGATTATTCGTCGTGCCGCAGTAACGATGAAGCCGGGCGGAATGTCCGTCGCTTCGCTCTCGATGCGTAGGACACGAGCCGTCTCGCGGTCGATCCACACCTTGCCGTGCATCCCGGTAATGACCTGATCTGCCGGAAGGTCGCCGACGCTCACGCGTTGACGTGCCTTGTCCTGAGCGACCGCGAACTCATATACGACCGCTTTGCGCATATCGATCTGATCGGTATCAAGCATGCGGAACGTCGCTTCATTCTCGGGCTTGAAGATCGTCGAAAGGACCGTGACGAATTCGCCCGTCGAGCTCGTGCCGCCAGCTTGAGAGTATGAACCTTGCGGCTTCGGGTCTGTCTGCCGTACGCCGTTTATGGAAAGTAAGCGGTAATCTTCCTCGCCGGTGGAACGGTAGCTTACGCCTACGACGAGTCGGTCAAGCGTGCGGTAAGTATTGGTACCTGAGAACGCCATTCCACGCTGAATGAGCTGCTTTACGACAAAATCGGGCATATCACCGACCGCTGCCATAGTATTCTGTCGTGTTCTTTCGAGAAGTCCGGCAGATTCTTTCGCTGAAGGCAGCTGCGAGCCGGTGGGATCGAGCCGCCGCCGGCCGGCCTCGTCAAGGGCCCGCCGCAACTCTTCGTCAGTGCCGGCCTTTGTTTTTGTCAGGCTGCGGATGCCGTCGGTTACCTCGAACGCGATGCCGCGTTTGCGCAATGCATCAACTATCCGATCGCGTTCGGCCGGATCCTTCTGCAAGGTGTAGAGCATCTTGACATATTCGGCCTGAGTAAGTGGAGCCTCTTGCGCGAACGAGGAAGGAACGGCAAAGAGCAGGATGGCGAAGACGATAAAAACTCTCATTCTGAGTAATGATGCCAAATCTACGGGCAAGAGTTGGCTTTACAAAAAGTATGCGGCAGAAAGCAAAAAAGCGGAAAGATCAAAATGACCTTTCCGCTCCTATTTATGATAACGAAAAAGAAAAGCTAATTAACCCACTCCTCTTCGTAATTAAGCTGCCAATGCCGCGTCACCCAAGCCTGAGCCTCGGACATCGCCGTTTCTTTCCATTTCTTCAAATTCTCAAGAATCGAAAGAGCGGCCATTGGTTTGCTCGGATCGCGTTCGACACGAATCACTTCGGTTTTGACATCGATGATCGGTTTATCGTCACCGAGGATCTTCAACCGAACCTTGCTTCCGACCGGCGGAAGAACCTCGAGATTGACGAGCGCACTCGCCTCTCCCACATTCTCCGTCAAGCCTTCAACCTTGATCGTCCGTCCACTTTCCGCGTCAACCCAAGTTGCCCTTACAGGCATGCTTGCCGTGATGCGATGGTGCAATGGCGTTCTGTATGATGAAGTAGCGTAATCTACGTCTGCCATTATTTCCCCCTATAAAAACACAGTTCGTAAGTAATTGGTGGTCAAAGATCAACCGAACCGCGCCGAACAATCTTATCCATTATTACAAAAAAGTCAAGTATCCTTTACTGGCACCTTGTTCTTATCAAATTGTCAAGCAACCTACCCAATTACGAGTATGTTTGTAACACGGATGATTACAGAAGTCAATAGCCTATTTTTGCCATTTTTCTGAGATAATTTTGCGGACGAAAAAAAATGCTGCAATCAGCTTGAAAATTAACTCGTTTGGTTCTACATTGTCGGTATTCAGGTTGCATAAGTGTTACAAAAACAGGCATTGCGCCTTGTTCTGCAACGAACACTGAACGTAATGTAGAATCTTCAGCTCCCGGGTCGTCTCACAAAGGCGGCTTAAAAGCTGATAATCGGATGTTCCATGTGTGCGGATACGTGATCTTTGGCAAGGGCTGAGCTAACCGGCCGGTATCCAAAAATCGAAAGAAGTATCCATAATTTCGTTCTTTGTCCTCCGAGTTTTTAGACGGCGGAAGGCGAGTGTGCTATCTAGATCAGATCATACCTTCACTGAGGTAAATTAAAATGTCCAAACTTTTATTTAACAAGCTGCTTGCTATGACAGTACTGGCAGTGCTTTCGTTTGCGGGGATGGCATTTGCCCAATCGCAGGCAAGCACCGGCCAGATCACTGGCACAGTGTCAGATCCGAACGGCGCGGTCATTCCGAACGCGACCGTTACTTTGACGAGCAAGGCCACCAATCAAACACAGACCGCAACGACGGGTTCGGACGGAGTTTATAAATTCGTCCTTTTGCAGCCCGGCGTTTATGAATTAAAAACGGCCGCAACCGGATTCGGTGAAACGAAGACCGAAGTTACGGCTGTTGTCGGCCGGACGGTTGACGCGAATATCAAGATGGCCGCGGGCGAAGTTTCTGCGACCGTCACAGTTTCCGATGACGCTGTGCAGACCACGACGAGTAATTTCGACGCGGTCCAAAGCGGACAAGCGATCCAGAATCTACCGATCAACGGCCGACGCTTTCAGGATTTCGTAACCTTGACGCCGACGGCTCAGGTCGATCCTTCACGCGGCCAGATCTCGTTGAGCGGCCAACGCGGTATCAACTCGAATATCAACGTTGACGGTGTTGACTACAACCAGCCGTTCTTCGGTGGTATCCGCGGCGGCGAGCGTTCGAATTCGGCGTTCACGCTGCCGCAGGAAGCGATCCAGGAGTTTCAGGTGGTCGCAGCGGGATATTCCGCTGAGTTCGGCCGCAGCTCCGGCGGCATCGTCAACGCGGTAACGAAGTCGGGAACGAACCAACTGCACGGTTCGGCGTTCTACTTGATCAGGCCAAAACAGCTTGCCCGAGCGAATGATTTTGCAAAAGCTCTTGCTGAGCAGCGGCTGAATGCTCTCGGTCTTGAGGCAACGCTTGCACCGACCCAGCATCAGTTTGGCGGCTCCGTAGGCGGGCCGATCATCAAAGACAAGCTCTTCTATTTCGCAAGCTACGAACAGCAGCGTTTCCGCGCACCGCGTCAGGTCTTGTATCAGAACTTGATCAGCCTTGCATCTGTCACGCCTTCGCAGCAGGAAGCTTTTGATTTTTACCGCGGCAACGAGGTGCAGTTCCAACAGACCAACGACGCTTACGCGGTTTTGGGCAAGATCGACTGGAACATCAATCAGGCGAATCGCTTCAACATTCGCTACAACTTTGCGACCAATAAAGCGTTGAACGCAGTTTCGACCGGTGAGACGGCCCTTGACCCGACGACGGGAAATTCGCTCTCGACCAACGGTACTGAAAACGATAGGAACCACATTGTGGTCGCGCAGCTTATTTCGACCCTTAGTTCGAACTGGATTAACGAATTTCGCGGACAGTGGGCCTACGAAGAAAGACCGAGAATCCCGAATGAACTTGTCGCCGATATCAATACCTCGATCGGTACCTACGGCACACGAAACTTCCTTCCTACGACTCAGTTCGACAAGCGTCTTCAATTTGCGGACAGCCTGACCTATCTCAAGGGAGCTCACACGTTCAAGTTCGGCGGCGAGTTCAGCCGGATCAGGGCCGAGCAAACCTTTGGATTCAACCAAACGGGTGTCTATACGTTCTCAGGGCTTAGCTCGACGACCGCGATTCTGGACGCTTTGGGAGTCACGCGTACCGCGACCTTCCGTGGAAGGTTCGATACGACGACGGCACGCTACAACCGACAGGTCGGTAACCTCGCGGCCGGTTTTGGCGTCACGGAAGTTGCTGCTTTCGCGCAGGATTCGTGGCGTGTGAACAACAAACTCACGCTCAACCTCGGCCTGCGTTTCGAGAAGCAGTTCAATCCGGAGGCGGAAGCCAATAACGACCCGATCCTTACCTTGATCCGCAACACATCGTTCCCGATGCTTGGCGGAAAGGGTATCGATCCCGCGAATATTCCGGACAGCCAAAATGAATGGGGTCCGCGTGTAGGGTTCGCCTATGATCCGTTGGGTAATGGCAGGACCGTAATTCGCGGCTTTGCAGGCCGTTATTTTGCACGCACGCCGCTTATCGTTCTTGCGGCACCGTTCAATAACTTCCGCGACCCGGCGGGCGACCTTTCGGTGACCCTCGGATCGCCTGCATTTAGTGCTACCGGCTTTAACCAGGCTGCCTTTGATGCCGCGAACCCGCAGTACGTTTCGATCGTGGGTGGAACGGGCTTTACGCCGAACACCGTGTATCGCCAGTTCGCGATCTTGGGAATCGATCTGAATACGTCTTCGCTCAGCTCCATGCCGATCATCAGCCCGACTCAGATGGCGGCGATCCAAACGGCTATTCTGGCCGCGACGACAAACCCGCCAACAAACCTCGGCATCTTCCAGGGAGCCAATTTTATTGGTATCGCTCCGAACTTCAAGAACCCTGAGTCTTTCCAGTTCGGCTTTGGCGTCGAGCATCAGTTCAACCGGAACTTGACCCTTGGTCTAGATTACTCTCAGGTGAACACGATCCACCTGCAGCGTAATCGTGATATCAACCTCCCGGCCCCGACCGGTGTCGATCCCGTAACAGGACGTGTCCTTGTCAACAGGAACAATCGGCCCCTTCGAGGAATTGGTACGCTTCAAATGCGTGATTCGTCAGCGCGTTCGCTTTATCGGGCTCTTACGTTCCGCGCCAACTACAAGCAGAAATGGATGAGGGTCAATCTTTATTACACCTTCTCCCGTTCGCTTTCTGACGACGATAACGAACGTGATTCGGGTGGTGTGCTCTACTCGAATCCCTATGACCTGAGGGGCGAATATTTTAATTCGCGTCTTGACCGTCGGCATCAGTTCGTTGCGAATCCGATCCTTCTCCTGCCCTGGGATTTCGAGGTTTCGAGTGCTATCAGGCTGCGTTCCGGTACGCCGATCGATGCTCGCGTCGGTTCGGACCTGAACGGAGACGGCAACTCGACGGAACGCCCGATGGTCGCTCAGGGCGTAGAAATGAGGAGGAACTACTACACGAATCGTCCGATCTACGATGTCGATATGCGTGTGCAGAAGAGCTTCAAGTTCGGCGAAACCCGTCGGCTTGCCCTCTCAGCGGAGTTCTTCAATATTCTTAATCTGTCGAATCTTCAGTTCGGTGGGTCGGCAACGACGAACTTCTGTTCATCGTCGACCTCGACATGCGGTTTCGGCGGCCCTACGAATATTAACTTCATGCAGATCCTGCAGCAGAGCAATTCGTCATCGAACTACGGAAAACTGAACCTCTCGGGCCTCAACCCCGGCAGCCAGGTCTTCCAGATGCAGCTCGGAGCTCGGCTCTACTTCTAAGCAAGGCTTTGCGGGCGAACTGCCTGCAGATCCATTCTTCATCCACGCTGCTCGGATCGCATCATCAGTGCTCCGGGCAGCGTCTTTTTGTCCGTTCTTGCACGCTTGCTATACTTCTTTGTCTCTCGATATGCGGATCCTGCAAATAACATCTGCAAAGAATTTCGGCGGCGGCGAGCGGCATTTTCGCGACCTCGCGTTCGGCCTGAAGGAGCGGGGCCACGACGTGTTCGTGGCGATCCGACCAACGAATCAGTGGCGTGATCGGCTGGAATTCGTGGCAGAGGAGAATACGCTCTTAGTTTCGATACGGAATTCGTTCGGTATGTTCAGCGCAAAGCGTATGGCGCGCTTCATTCAGAAGAACGATATCGACATCGTGCACGCCCACGTCGCACGTGATTACCTTGCGGCATCCGTAGCGGCTCGCGTCGCAAAAAGGGCAAAGCTTGTTATTACCCGGCACGTTCTCTTTCCGTTGAAGCCATTTCACAAGATCGCATTGAAGAATGTGGATGCGGCGGTGGCCGTCTCTCCGGCGGTTGCGACCGAGCTTGAAAAGATCTTTCCGCGTAATAAGATCCATACGATCCCTAACGGCCTGGACGTTACCTTGCCCGAGAATATTGCCGAGATCGGCCGCAAGTTCCGAACGTTTCACAAGATCCCGCTCGATTCGCCGCTCGTGCTTGCGGTCGGTGAACTGAAGCCGCTCAAAGGCCAGATCGATCTGGTTTTGGCCGCAGGCGAGGTCATCAAAAAGATCCCTAACGCGCATTTTTGCATCACGGGTGTGGATAATTCGAGCGGCAGCCGTTTTCGCCGAGAACTGCGAAGGCTTTCTCGGACGCTCGGCATAGCACGCCATTTCACCTGGCTCGATTGGGTCGAAGATACTCGTCCTGCCTTTGCGGCCGCCGACCTTTTTGTCTCGCCTTCACACTCCGAAAGTTTTGGCCTTGCGATGCTGGAGGCGATGGCCTCGCAAAAGACCGTAATTGCGACGCGAACCGAAGGTGCAAAGACGCTGATCGATGATCCGAAGCTTCTTGTTCCGGTGAACGAACCGGTCGCCTTGGCAACGGCCATCTCCGAGATGCTTGCAAACACTGAAGCTCGTGAGCAAGCCGGAATCAGGTTGCGACACCGTGCTGAGAGGGAATTTTCCCTCGAAAGGTTCATTGACGGGCATCAAAGGCTTTATGATGAACTGCTCAATACCCGCTCAGAGGGCGTTGGGCGAGATTGAAACTGGACCTTTCGGTCATACCTTGAAAACCCTATGAGGAACGCGATTCTTTTATCCCTGATCGCACTTTTTGTGTCAATAAACATTGCTGCCCAAACACCACAGGAACTTGCCGATGCATGGGACGCCACGCATATTACGGACAAGGAACCGTCGGACGTTCGACATTCTGACCTGAAACTTTACCTTGAAAAGCTTCGCTCTCAAGGCGTAAAGATGGCCGAGGTTGGCCGAAGCAATGGGGGCCGCGAGATCTACCAGATGGAGTTCGGCAGCGGGCCGTTAAAAGTGTTTCTATGGTCGCAGATGCACGGCGACGAGCCGACAGCAACGTCTGCACTCGTTGATATTTTTTCGTATCTTGCGACACATGGCGACAAGCCCTGGGTCAAAGAATTTGCTGAGAAGTTGACGATCAGAGCCGTCCCGATGTTGAATCCCGACGGCGCAGAACTCTACACACGCCGGAACCTGCAAGGGATCGACATCAATCGAGACGCACTAAATCTTGCAACGCCTGAAGCCCGCCTTCTAAAACAGCTCCAGAACCAATGGCAGCCGAATATCGGGTTCAACCTTCACAATCAGCAGGAATTGACGGCGGTCGGTCAGACGGGCAAGCAGGCTTCGATCTCATTCCTTGTGGTTTATGGCGATGAAGCAAAGACCGAGACGGACGGAATGCGGCGGAATAAGCGTGTCGCTTCTGCGATGATAAAGGCGATCGAGCCTTTCATTCAAGGCCACATCGCCCGTTACGGCGATGAGTGGACACCGACCGCTTTCGGCGACAATTTCTCGGCTTGGGGTTCACCTGTGATACTGATCGAGACAGGTGCTCTCATCGGGCAAAAGGAACTGTATTTGGCGAAGATCAATTTTATCGCGATAATGACAGCGTTCTCATCGCTTGCTACAGGTTCACAGGCAACAGGCTCGTCCGCTCCGTACGAAAATCTGCCGCATAACGGATCGGGAACCTTGGTAAACTACATGTTCAGGAATGCTCAGTTGCCGCCGATAGGGAGACCGCGGGCCGCGACAGTAGATGTTGCCGCCGTTGCGGCACGAAGGCGTGCGAGCTTTACGAGTTCGATCCGAATTTCGCGTGTCGGCAAGATCTATGGCATCCGCGGGTTGGAGGAATTTGACGCGAGCGGATTCTACGTAGTTCAAAAATTTGGCAATTTGGCACCCGGCAAACTCGCTGAGTTGGCGTTTTATAGGATCGATCGATCGATCGACTGGAAATCGGACGATCTCTTGGAAAGGTTTGAACCGGACGCGATCTTCTCAGGAGGCATTTGGATCAAAGGTGAAGGCTTGCTGCCAAAGATAAAGTATTAGCTGTGCTGCGTTTGCTCAAGATCAATAATATCGCTTTGATCGACGACCTCGAGATCGAGTTCGGCGACGGGCTGAATCTATTGACAGGCGAAACAGGTTCGGGAAAATCGATCATTATCGACGGACTTGGCGCCCTATCGGGCGAACGCATATCCGCAGATCTTATAAAACAAGGGGAAACCACCGCTCGCATTGAGGGCGTCTTTTCTATTGTGCCCTCACCGGATACGGCCGAGATCTTCGACGAGGCCGGAGTCGATATCGAAGATGAAGAGATCATCGTGCGGCGTGAACTGTCGGCATCGGGTAAGAATCGCGTCTTCATCAACGATCGGCTTGTTACGCAAAGTTTTTTAAAGCGCATCGGGCACCTTTTTGCGGACATCAGCGGCCAAGGCGAACAAGCAATGCTCTACGACGCCCGCAACCATCTTGCCATTCTTGATGCTGTCGTGGATGTGGACAAAGAGCTGGCCGCAACCGCAGACGCATTTTTCGAGTGGGCGTCCATTCGTCGTGAATTGGACGAGTTGAACGAGGACGAATCCGCAAAGCTTCGTTCGCTCGATATTTTGCGTTTTGAGATCGATGAGATCGAACGAGCCGGCGTTCAGATCGGCGAGGAAGAAGAACTCGAAGCGGAGAAGCTTCGCGTTGTAAATTCGGAAAAGCTCGCCATAGCGAGCGATGAGCTCGCTAGTGTTCTATACGACTCGGATCTTTCTACGGTCACGACGCTGGATCGAGCATCTCGTCGCCTGCATGAGCTTGCCGAGTTCGATAGTGAATTCAAGGACTTCGAAGAAGGAGTGGCAACGGCGAGAGCTGTTATCGAAGAGCTTGCCGCAACGGCACGACATTTTCGTTCGAAGCTTGAGGTCGCTCCCGGGCGCCTTGATGAGATCGAAACGCGGCTCGCCGAACTTTCGAGGTTAAAGCGTAAATACGGCAACAGCGTCGAGGCAGTTCTTGATCACCTTAAGACATCGCGATCAAAGGTAGATTCGATCGAGATGGCCGGCCAACGAGAAGAAGAGTTGGCCGAGAGGTTGGCCGCTGCCGAGATCGAATATAAAAAGTACGCGGAGAAACTTTCAAAAAAACGCGCCGCAGGTGCCGTAAAATTCACGTCGGCGGTAGTGAAGGAACTTGCCTTTGTTGCACTTGAAAAAGCTGCGTTCGAAGTTCGTTTTGTCGAAAGCGAAGGATTTTCTGCAGAGGGAAATGAGCGTGCTGAGTTCTATTTTTCTGCAAATCCCGGCGAAGCTGTGCGGCCGCTCGCAAAGGTCGCGTCGGGCGGCGAGGTTTCACGTTTGATGCTCGTGCTAAGGACGCTTAGCGGAGGGAAAGAAACTCAACGAACAGCCGTCTTTGACGAGATCGATATAGGGATCGGCGGCCGTGTGGCCGAGGCTGTTGGACGGCGTCTGCAGAAGCTTGCGGCGACGCAGCAGGTACTCTGCGTAACTCACCAACCTCAGATCGCATCGCTTGCCGACCACCATTTTGTTGTCGAGAAAACGACAACGTCCGACAGAACAAGGCTTGCTGTCCGCGAACTGAGCAATGCTGAGCGAATAGACGAAGTTGCCAGGATGCTCGCCGGACGGGATATCACAGACGCTGCTCGCGAGAATGCAAAGGCAATGCTCGCCGCCGCAAAATAGACGAAGATGAACTCTAAAATTCTCGCAAATGTTTACCGCGGCGAAAATGTTGAATCCGTCCATACCGGCCACGTGGCGGTGATCGATGGAACGGGCGGTTTTGTGCTCTCGATCGGCGATCCTTCGATTTCAACGTATTTTCGGTCCGCAGCAAAGCCTTTCCAATTCATACCGAATCTGACGAGCGGTGCAGCCGACGCATTCGGTTATGACGAGCAGGAGGTCGCCCTCGCCGTTGCCTCGCATTCAGGCGAAGACCGACATGTTGAGATCGCTGCATCGATGCTCAAGAAGTCGGGATTCGTAGAAAGCGATCTTCGCTGCGGCTCACATTTTCCGTTCGATTCTGCAACTACTTCGCGTATGAAAAGGGCCGGCGAAGAGCCGACGCAGCTGCACAACAATTGTTCGGGGAAGCATTCCGCGATGCTCGCTTTCGCAAGGCATATTGGTTCAGGAACCGAGGACTACGAATCGCCCGACAACCGCATTCAAGGACGCATAATTCGGTGCGTAAAGGATTTCGGAGAAACTGAGGAGATCTCGCTCGGGACGGACGGATGCGCCGCTCCGAACTTTTGTCTTCCTGTCACTGCGATGGCAAAGTGTTATGCAAATCTCGTTAACCCGGCACGCTTTCCTGAGATCACGCAAGCCGCCTGCCGACGCATCGTTGCCGCAATGACCGAGTACCCGGAACTCGTCGGCGGTTCGACGAGGCTTGATACCACGTTGATGCGCGCGGGGAACGCCTCCTTAGTGTCGAAGATCGGCGCCGACGGTGTTTGGTCTTGCGGCATCCTGCCTTCGGAACGATATCCGAGCGGGCTCGGCATCGCAATGAAGATCGCGGACGGAGACGATCTGCGTGCACGGCCGGTCGTGGCGGTTGCGATCCTCAAGAAACTTGGCATCCTCGAGAGCGACGCAATGCCGGACCTTTCGCCGATGCCGATCAAGAATCGACGCGGCGACATTGTCGGCCGGGTCGAAGCGGTCGAGCTTTAATGGACGAGGGCTTACAGGCACGACAATTCACGCTCGGTGACCTGGGCGCATTGCTTGCTTTCCTGCGTCGAGTGTATGCCAACGACCTGCGGCGAAGCGATCGTGACTTTTGGGAATGGCATTACCTGAAGAACCCCTTAACTGATTCGAGCGACCTGCCGATCTGGATCGCTCTTGACGGCAAAAGGATCGTTGGGCACCTTGCGGCGATCGAGACCAAGATCAAGATCGGCGAAGAGACGCACAAGACGATCTGGATCCTCGATCTGATCATTGACGAGAATTACCGCCGCCGCGGGATCGCAAAGCGACTCGTCGGCCTCGCCGAAGAATTTCGCCCGATACGGCTCGGCATAAATACGCACGAACAGAAATCACCGGAGCTGCTCGAAGCTCGCGGCTGGAAGATCGTCGCGTCGATCCCAAGATATACACGCGTTCTTTTCCCCGGCAATGCATTCCTTTCGGGCTCCGGGCTGAAGACGTTGGTTAGGAAGGCCGCGAACGCGCTGTATTCATTGCGGCGGCAAGCTGTCGCGAAGACCAGGCCATCCAACGGTGAGATAGGACGGATTGAGCGTTTCGATGATACGGCCGATCGACTTTGGGAGAATGCGTCCGCCACACGAAGTTGTATCGCTGTTCGCCGTTCAGAGTTTTTGAATTGGCAGTATTTTGAACAGCCGAATAAGAGATTCGAGGTGCTCGGGTATTTTTATGCAGAAAAGCTGCTTGGTTACATTGTCCTCTACTTCCGGGCACCGAATTCGCACGGCGTCATTGAAAAGGCAGCGATCAGCGACATCTTTTTTGAAGAAGCACCGCCCGAGACCGCCGATGCGCTGGTCAACGCTGCATTAAAGCTCGCGGTTGAACGCAGAGTTGGCCGCGTCGTAACAGACGTGCTCAACGCCCAAGCCGAGGCTGTGCTCCGAAGGCAAGGATTCTTCCGGACAAAAAGCCCGCTGCTATTGATGGTTAAATCTGACGCAGCAAAGGGGATCGCACTCGATGCGACACAGTGGTTCGTTACCCGCGGCGATTCGGACACGACGATATTCGAGGAATCGAACCTGGACGCCTCTGCCTAGATGTTGTTGATCGGGTCAAACACCCTCAGACCCGGGAAACGTGAGAAGTCGCGGTCCGTACTCGCCACGTTCGCCCCGCACGAAAGTGCAAGGGCGGCGATATGTGCATCCATCACAAGACTCCCCGTCGCCTGGCCCTCGACAAGCGTCTTAGCAAAAAGCGGCCAGTTTCGTTTCTCGAACGAGACTAAGTGAATGTTTTCGCGTTCCAGCCAGGAGCTGACTCTTTGAACTGCTTCGGACAAAGGGGCGGGATCCTTTAGGATACTCGGATGCGTTACGATGCGGAGAAAGCCTGTGATCGTGTGCCACGAAAAGAAGACCTCGTTATCAGAAAGATTGTCCTCAAGCCACTTTTTTGCCTCGGCGTGGAACTTGCTGCCTTGATCGTAAGAGTAAAGAAGTATGTTTACGTCAGGAAAGATCATCGACGAAATGGACCCTCAACTATATCGAGCAATTCTTCGATGTTATCGTAGCTAAGGCCTTCTCTAAGACCGAGATTGAAAGGCTTCACCACGAAGCGTTCCTGCTTTTTCTGCCTTCTGGTGTTCGCCTTAAGGCCATTTCGGATGACGTCGTTCAGGACTTCCTTGAATGATCGCTCGGGGAACTCCTTTTGGATCTTTTTCAGGCCGAAAGCATTATCGTCATCAATCGTGAGTGTCGTTCTCATAGCAACTCAATTATAGCTGAAAGGATAAAATGGGGTCAACATCAAGGCATCAAATTCTTGATGCCTTGATGCCTATGGATGCTCAGTTCGTCAGCTGGTAGGCGACCTTGAACTCATCCTTGCTGAACGCCCTATCGAGCCAGAGGTTTGTCAGTTTTTCCTGAATGCTGTTGGCCTTTAGGCGTTCATTCAAGTTCTTGAAATCAACAAAATCGAGTGCCTGATCTTGGTTAAAGCATGAGAAGACAAAGAATTCTTCGCCCGTGTGCGGATTGACGTGTCGCTGCAGACATTGAGCACAGACCTCCTTCATCATGCACTGCATCGGCGAGTTGATCGAGCCGATCGCGACGTGGTCAGCCTTCAGATACGATTTGAGCGTTGTATGGCGAGCTTCGCGTACGCCGTTCATCATGCGGTCTGAACCGATCGCGATGATGCGGTCAACGCCGCTTAGTTCGACGGATCTTCCGCCCAATTTGCCTTCGCCGTAGGCGATCATCGCCTGCACAATATTCCCGCGGAAATGAGCGTCTTGGGGACGAGCCGGAACTATCGCATCGCCAAAATCTGTCGCCCAGATGATCTGATCGGTCGATGCCTCGATCTCTTCGCGTTTGAAGAGGTCGCTGCCGTTCTTGTAGCCGGCAAAGTAGATCACCTTGTTGCCGTTATCGCGGATTGCCTTCGCGATCGAGAACAGCACGGCGTTGCCGAGTCCGCCGCCTGCGAGAAGCACATTCTCGCCGGTCGGGATCTCGGTCGGCGTTCCGGTCGGCCCCATTACGAGGACCTCCTCGCCCTCTTTAAGAAGCGAGCAAAGCCGCGAAGAGGTGCCCATTTCGAGTACGATCATCGAGAGCAGTCCTTTGCCGACATCGACCCACGCACCGGTCAACGCGAGGCCTTCCATCATGAATTTCGAGCCGTCAACGATCGGCGCCGTCGTCTCGAAATTCTGCAGCCGATAGAACTGGCCCGGCTCGAATTTTCGCGCCTGCACCGGAGCCTTAACGATGATCTCGACGATCGTCGGCGTGAGCCGTTCTACCTTCACGACAAAAGCTCGGAGCTGTTCATCAAGCGTTGCTTCCAGGCGGTCGAAAATGGCATCGCGTTCCGCTTGCGGCATCTCGCCGCGGCTCGCGATCTCATTCTGGAAAAGACGCGCAACGTGTTCGTACCCGTGCTTTGCGGATGCCATTGCGCGGACGACGTTCCCGGCATATTTCGGATGGTTATCACCGTAGTAGCTGATGAACTTGCCGTCGTGATCGTAGGAAGTGAAAAAGCCCGTCTTGCCTTTCGGTGCCTCTACAAGTTCAAACTTGCCTTTGTCGTTCTCGATCGCGTTGAACGGCTTAAAGAACTGCCGCCACTCGTCCATCTGGAAAGTTCCCGGCTTCTCCTTCTCGTAGATCACGTTCGGCGAGGTGCCGGCGGCGACGCAAACGGTGCGAGCGGGAAACTCGTGAATATCACCAGTCGGTTTGAATTTGCCGGTCTCTTCGTCGTGTTCGAGCCGCTCGAATTTGATCGCTTTCACAGCATTGAATTCGTCGGGAACGGCCTCGGTCGGATTCATGCATTCGACGAACTCGATGCCTTCTTCGAGCGCCTTTTGAACCTCTTCATGATTGAGCCGATAAGCGGGCGAATCCTGAAGGCGTTTGCGATAAACAAGCGAGACGCCGCCCCAAGATCTGACTAGCGGTACAAAATTCGGCTCCTCACCTGCCTCTTTTGCACGCATGCGTTCTGCGCGGATCTCACGTCCGTGATCCAGAAATTCCTGAAGTGTGCCGCGTTCCTCGCCGTCGAAGATCGCGAGAGCCGCCTCTTCGCCGAACTCTGCTGCGACCTCTTCATAGCGGTCGAGCATCTTCTCGCACTGGATCGGATAGTATGCGAAAAGCTCGGTCGCGGTATCGATCCCGGTCAAACCGCCGCCGATGACGACCGCAGGCATCCTTACCTGCAGATTCGAGAGCGTATCTTTCTTGAAGGCTCCTGTTAGCTGCAATGCCATCAAGAAGTCCGAGGCCTGGCGGATGCCGCGGATCAGATTGTTCTTCATCGGGACGATCGTCGGGCGGCCGGCACCGGTCGCGATCGCTATGTGGTCGAACCCGTAATTCCAAGCGTCTTCAATGGTTACGGTTCCGCCAAACCGAATGCCGCCGTAGGCACGAAAACGTTTTCGCCGCGAAAGCATCAGCTGAACTATCGTCAAGAAATTCTTGTCCCAACGGACGGTGATGCCGTATTCCGACACTCCGCCGAACCCCGACAGGATCCGCTCGTCGAGCGGCTGCGTTATCTCTTCGATGTCCTGGATCGGCTTTGGGCATTCGCGGCCGAGCTTGCCCGTCCAAACATCGGGGAGCGGCTCGATCTTCAGTCCATCAATGCCGACGACGCCGAAGCCTTCGTTCAAGAGATAATGCGCAAGCGTATAGCCCGCGGGCCCGAGGCCGACGACGAGTACGTTCTTGCCGGAGTATGGAAGCTGGTACGGCCTGCGTGCGTTGAGCGGATTCCAACGCGTGAGAAGATTGTAGATCTCGAATCCGTAGGGAAGTTTTAGTACGTCCGTCAGCACCGATGTCTCCGCAAGCGGAATGTTCACGGGATCCTGCTTCTGGAAAATGCAGCCCTTCATACAATCATTGCAGATACGATGGCCCGTGCCTGCGCACATCGGGTTGTCGATCGCTACAAGAGCGAGGGCACCGATCGAATCTCCCTGCTTCTTGACCAGGTGCATCTCGGAGATGCGTTCATCGAGCGGACATCCTTCGGTCGAGATGCCGAGCGGATTGCGTTTGAGCGACCCATCTGCTTCGTGAAGTCCGGTCGAGCAGCTGTCTTTGCCCCGTTCGTGGCAGATAAGGCAATAATCGATCTCGAACAATGCATCTCGCATCGTGCCGCGATCGTCGGTCAGCTTAAATCCGTCGCGACGACGCAGCTCATCCTCCGAGCCTTGGATCACGTTCTGGAAGTTCGGCATCGGATGGATCAGATGCACAAGGTTTTGATAATTGAGGGCATGCGGGACCTTGAAGCTGTACCATTTTCGGCTCTTGCCGGCGAATGCTGCTGCCGTCCACGCTTCAATAAGCGAAAGAGCGGCCTTTACCGCAAGCAGGTCGCCGGCCGCATCCTCTCCGATAACGAAGCTTGCGTACGCCTTTCCGAAAGCCGAATCTTTGTGAGCTTCGTACGCCATTTTGACGTGTGCGATCGTGTCGCTGATCGACGAAGGCGTCTCCTCGTGCTCCTTTTTCAAAAACTCTTCTGCGTCAAGCAGACGGCACGTTATCTCAGAAATTGAAAGCTCCTCGTCATGTATTAGGGTTTCGTCGAACGCCGTGTTTCGCAATTCGGTAACTGCACGCCACAATTCGGCCTCGTTGAGTTCGGCGAGCTGTTCCGGTTTGAACTTCTTTACGGCGCGACGCTGGACGAAGAACTTGTAGCGCCAAACCGGATTTTGAACCGTGATGTCGTGTGCGAGGTCTTCGCGGTCAGGCCCGATCTTGAATAGGCGAGCTATGAATTCTGAGAGGAACGGGGCTGCATCGGTGAGGATCTTTGACTCGACCTTTCGTTCGAAACCTTGCCCGCGTGCTGCGATGTACTTCTGCAGAGCTTCGCCGATCACAGGTTCCTTTTCGACAACGTCCGCGTAGAAAATCTCGGCGAGTTCCTTGAGCTTGTAGGCGTTAAAAAGGTCGGCAAAGGCGAACCCGGCAATACCAAGCTCAAAATCATTCCCAGTTACAAAAGCGTCAGACATATTAGCAAACACAACGGTTTATCTCCGTTGCCTCTATGAAACCTAATAGTCTAACACTCGACTTCGCGGGGCATCAAAGCGAGCTGATGCGGTCGGAAGGTCAATAGATCGGCGATTCTCCGGCCGGACGCGTCTTCCAGCGCTTGTGCGTCCAGATCCATTGATCGGGAGCAAGCCGGATAAACCTTTCCATTTCGGCGGTCATTTCGGCGGTCAGACGGTAAATTTCGGCGTTTCGGTCCGTGATCGCCGTCGCCGCGGGTTCGATCACCGAACCGTAACGGACAACATATTTACTTTTCTCATCATTCCAGACGCAGCACATAGGCATTATCATTGCATTCGTCCGCATCGCGAGCATCGCAAGGCCGCATGTCGTACATGCTTCGACGCCAAAGAACGGTACGAAAATGCCGTCCTTCGGGTGCATATTCACGTCCGGCAATGCGCCGAGGATACCGCCGGAGCGGAGTATCTCGAAGGCAGCGGAGACCGAATTCGTTTTGTTTATAGACCGATTTCCAAAACGCGACCGCAGACGGGCGACAAACTCCTCGATCTTTGGATTATCGAGCGGACGCGCAAGATAAGTGAGCGGTTCGCGCGCGGCCGAATAGGCGAAGACGCCGATCTCCCAATTCCCTAAATGCGGCCCGACAAGGATCATTCCGCGGCCTTTAGAACGCTGCTCGTCTATATGCGCCCGTTCGGGTGAGTTGACGAATTCAGGCCGCTCAAACTCGAACTCTACAAGAGCCTCGAGCTGTTCGCTGGTCATCTTATTGAACTGGCTGAAGTCGCCGAGAACCCGGCCAAGGTTTGCGAATGATGCTTTTAGAAGAGCGAGCCATTGGCCTTCGTCCTTCTCCGGAAAGGCGATCGCGAGGTTCTTCAGCGCGATCTCTTTGCGCCCGCCGGTCAGCGAATAGAACGCTTTTGCGAGAGCGATGCCCGTTCTGACAGCGAGCTTTCGCGGGAGGATCGAAAGGATCCCCAAGATCGCCCGCACGGGCACATATTCGGCCCAAATCTGAAAGGTCGCCTTTTTCGCCATCTGCGAATAGAGTTTAGTCTCCTAGCCGTCAAATCTGCGAAAAGCGAGTACGGCATTGAGGCCGCCGAAAGCAAAGGAGTTCGAGAGTGCTGCATCGACAGCCCGCGGCCGCGACTCGTTCGGGATGACATCGAGGTCGCATTCGGGATCGGGAATATTGTAATTTGCGGTCGGCGGCAGAACTTCGTTCTTGATCGCTAGGATCGTTGCCGCCGCCTCGATCGCACCGGCGGCGCCGAGCGAGTGACCGGTCATTGATTTTGTAGAGCTGATGGCAAGCTTGTCTGCGTGCGGGCCGAACGTATCGCGGATAGCACGACATTCATTCGAATCATTTGCCTGCGTTGCCGTGCCGTGGGCGTTGATATAGCCGATCTGTTCCCGTGCAAGGTTCGCATCTTCCAGCGCGAGCCGCATCGCCTTTGAAGCTCCGGCCGATGCGGGCATCGTCAAATGGTGAGCATCGGCAGACATCCCGAAACCAACTACCTCTGCGTAGATCTTCGCTCCGCGAGCTTTTGCCGCCTCCAATTCCTCAAAGACGAACATCGCACCGCCTTCACCGAGTATCATTCCGCTGCGGTCCTTTGAGAATGGCCGACAAGTATCGGCCGAAACGACACGCATCGTCTCCCAGGCGTGCAGGCTGCCGGTGCAGATCGGAGCTTCGCTTGCACCCGTGAATGCGGCGTCGAGCGTGCCCTGGCGAATGAGCCAGAACGCCTGCCCCATCGCGTGATTCGCAGATGCGCATGCGGTCGATGTCGTAAAGGTCGCGCCCGTCAGGCCGAACTCCATCGAAACCTGGCTTGCGACCGCGTTGCTCATCGCCTTTGGGATAGCAACGGGCGGCTGCCGCCGAATTCCTTCGGCATAAAGTTTCTTGTAGAGCTCATCCTCAGTTATTTTGCCGCCGAGACACGAGCCGGTGATCACGCCCGTGCGGTCTTTGACCGCATCGGTAAGTTCGAGGCCGCTGTCGATAAGGGCCTGCCTTGCAGCAGCCACGCCATACTGAGCGAAAGGGTCGAGCCAGAAAAGCAGCTTTTCATCGAAAAGGGCGGCCGGATCGAAATTGCGGACTTCGGCCGCGTTCTTGAAGCGAAGGTGCGAAACATCGACCTTCTCGATCGGGCCGATGCCGGAACGGCCTTCTTGAAGCGAGCTCCAAAAACTATCTACATCATTTCCAATGGGCGAGATGACACCCATTCCGGTTACAACGACTCTACGCATCTATTTTAGGAGGCCGCGTCCTTATCTTCTTTTAGTTTTGCCTGCTGGGCGGCAAATTCTTCCGCGGCGGCGGCTACGGGATCGATGCCCTTTGCCTTCATATCAAGCAGCGTTTCGATGCCCTCGACGGCCTGCCGAACGCTCTTCATTTCCTGAACCTTATTGTCAGGGACGACAAGGTCAAATTCCTCTTCAAGCTCAAAGATGAGGTTCAATCCGTCGAGCGAATCAAGACCTAGCTCCTCGAAGGTAGTATCCATCGTGATCTCTTCACGAGGCACTTTCTTAAAGTCCGCAAAAACTTTTATTACACGGTCTGCAACGGTTCCTTCTGACACGGCAACGATCCTCTCAAAATGAGTTTAGTTTAAGAAACACGCAAGGTGCGGGCGTTAATGACCGTCCTTAGAGCGTCGAACAAAAAGGATACATTTTGTCGCGGGTAAATGCCAGAATTGACTCTTTCGAGCGGCATCGGCAGCCATCGCCGGAAGGCTTACAAAACTCTTACAAACTATTGCCCTTCAAGGTGTTACGCTTGAAAAGGTCGAAAAAGCCTTGGACTATTTAGGCCAGCATTATATACACACAGGACTAGATCTGATAAACGTGGAAAATATTATTGATTTCGAACCGGTCGATCGCAAGAAATGGCATTGGAACACGATGTTCTTTGTAGCTCTTTTTCATATCTTTGCGATCTGGGCGATCTTTACCTTCTCGTGGGCGAATCTTGTCGCATTGCTTGCAACGTGGTGGATAGCGGGCAGTTGGGGCATCGGCCTTGGCTACCATCGCCTTTACACCCACCGCGGATTCAAGTCGCCGCGTTGGCTTGAGCACTTCTTGGCGGTCTGCGGTACTCTTGCCCTGCAGTCGGGCCCGATCTCATGGGTTACGACGCACCGCCTGCATCACGCGTTCACGGAGACCGACCGCGATCCGCACAGCCCTTTCAATGGCGTTTTTTGGGCGCATATGGGCTGGATCTTCCGCGGCACAGCTCAGGTTCAGCCGCAGAGTGTTCGCGAACGATATTCGCCCGATCTGCTTCGTGATCCGTTCCTCGTCTTTATCGATAAGTACTATTACGTGACAGCGATCCTTGTCGGCGGCGTCCTTTTTGCGATCGGCGGGTGGTCGATGGTTTTGGCGGGCATCTTCTTACGCACGGTCATCGGATGGCATTCGACCTGGCTCGTGAATTCCGCAACACACCTTTGGGGCAGCCGAAGGTTCGATACGCGTGATACTTCGCGAAACAACGCTCTTATCGCTGCGATCACATTCGGAGAAGGCTGGCATAATAACCATCACGCGATCCCGCGTTCCGCACGGCACGGTATGACCGCTGCCGAAGTTGATGTGAATTGGATACAGCTGAAGGCCCTTGAAAAGGTCGGGCTTGTGAAAGACCTTTATGGTTACGACATTAAGGCTGAGGCCGCTAAGGATGCGATGAAGAAGGCCGCATAACCAGCGGTCCGCGATCGAACATCAAAAATGCCGCGGCAGCACCGACTCCGCGGCATTTCTCTTTGGAACCGCGTGGTTTTCTACTAACATTTAGCAATGCGGCGACGGCGGACGACCATATTCTTCTTGATCCTTGGCATCTGCCTGCTCGTTATCACCGTCGCGTTGAATGTCGGCTGGATCCTTTTGAACGTACGCGAGGTCGCGTTGCTGATCTTCGGCATCATCTTTTTTGCCCTGATCATCACGGGTTTGACGCTGAACACGATCTTTCTGCTTCGCGAGATCCGACGCAACGAACAGCACGACGCCTTCTTGAACGCCGTAACGCACGAGCTTAAAACGCCGATTGCATCGATCAAACTCTATCTCGACACGCTCCTCTCTCGAGATATTGAGCCGGAAAGGCGGCGGGAATTCTACGAGATAATGAGCGCGGACAACGATCGGCTCTTGTTGACCGTGCAGCAGGTTCTGCAGGCAAGCCGGACGCGTGAAAAAGGACGACGGCTCGATCTTGATGAACTCGATCTCGGCGAGGTGCTCGCTGAGGCCACGGGCATTCTCAGGTCGCGGCACCATCTGGATGAAGCGGCCGTACGCTTGTCGCTGCCGAAAGAACATATCTTTATTGTGGGCGATGCCCGCGAACTCCAAACAGCGTTCTTGAACCTCTTCGATAACGCGGTCAAATATTCGCCGGATGAAGTTCGTATCAGTATTCGCCTGACCGCAAGTTCGACAAAATATGCCGAAGTTTTCATCAAGGATAGCGGCATCGGTATCGCGCGTGCGGATCTGAAGCGCGTCTTCAAGCGGTTCTATCGGTCGTCGAATACGCGTTCAGCTCCGGCGGTGAAGGGCACAGGCCTGGGATTGTCGATAGTTCGTGCGATCATCGAAAAGCACGGCGGCCGTGCGGCCGCGGAGAGTCGCGGTGAAGGACGCGGATCGACATTTCGTGTGAGGCTGCCAAGATCATGAGAGCACGTATCCTGATCGTCGAAGACGAAGAGCATATTGCCACCGGCCTGAGATTTAACCTCGAAGCGGAGGGCTATGACGTAGTTTGCGCCGCAGATGGCGAGCAGGCGATCGCAGAATTCAACGCCGGTGATTTTGATGCGGCGGTACTTGATGTGATGCTGCCGGGAATCGATGGTTTCGAGGTCGCAAAACGCCTTCGCGAGAAGAAAGATTATACACCGATCCTTATGTTGACCGCGCTCGGCCAGGCTGAGGACGTCCTGAAAGGTTTTGAGGCCGGTGCGGATGACTACCTTCCAAAACCCTTTGACCTAAATATCTTTTTTGCGCGGATCAATGGCCTGATCCGTCGGCGCGATTGGCTTGTCGAAAAGAAAGCCGAAAGTTCCGGCGTTATTTCGGTCAATGGCAGAATGGTCGATCTCGGCGAGCTGAAGGTCGAGTTCGAGGGTGAAACAACGGCCATCACAATACTTGAAGCAAAGCTTCTGCGATATTTTAACGACCACCCGGAACGAGCGGTGTCGCGTACCGAGATACTTACAAAGGTTTGGGATCTCGCCGAGGATACGGACACGCGGGCCATCGATAATTTTGTAGTACGGCTTCGACGGATCATCGGTGACACGGGCGACAAACCACAGCTTCTACAAACGGTTCGCGGGGTCGGCTACAGATTTTCGCCCAAGGGCGAATAGCAGATCCGCGAGACGACCTTGATCTCACGCCGCCATTCCTCGTGAAGTTCGAAACGCCATATCTCGATATCGGGCGAGACCGTTCGCGCGAAGAACTCGAATTCCTGATGAAAACTCCACGCCGGAGCCGCAAGGTAGATGATCGCGGGTCGGTCAGCGATCTTCTGCTCGCCGAATAATTTTGCTTCCGCAAGGGCACCGCTCCGGCGTCTGATCTCCACGTTCCGCCAGTATTCTAAGGCCTGAAAGATCATATTGCGATCCGGTTTCGCCTTTAGCTCGATGACCACGAGACGTCCGTCGTTGCGGATCGCAAGAAGATCGATCTTCTCGCTGCGGCCGGAGCGGAATTGGTGATAGAGAGGCGAGAGCCGCAAGTTCTTATCGAGCTTTGTGATGTCGCGGCGGAGGATCGATTCGAGCCAGGATTCGGTGTCGCTGCGGTAAAACGCATGATGTTTATTTGCTGTTTCGTGGCTGCGAAATGCGTCGAGGCTGCGGACAAGCTTCTCCATCTTGTCCCAGCTCGCGTCGGTCAACGGATGTTTCTCCGAGCGTCCGGTGCCGAACCATGCGGCCTCCGTTCGTTGGAGCGTTCGGACGCGGGCGAAAGGCATCCCAAGGAAGCGTAGAGTGTCTCCTTTTGCAACGTGAAGTGCATCGATCTTGTCGGGAGCGAGAGCGCGGATCGCATTTGCCGTTCTAGAGTGGATCTGAGTCTGAGGCAGCACAAAGAGCTTCGGCTTTTCGCGCCAAAGCTCGCTCATCCTAAATCCGTCGTGAAACTTCAGGACCGGGATCTCTTCGCGGCGGTCAATGCTCGCGATCGAAAGGCGCGACCTCCAATGATCGTTCAGCATCGCGTGAAGACGACGGAGCGGCGTCAAACGACGCTTCTCGCACATTATCAGCAGGTCGTGGATGGGTTTCTTGCGTCGGCCGAGCTTTTCACTCCAGAGGATCGAGCTCGCCAGAAGGTCCGAGTGCGTAACGGTATTGGTAACGTCTGCGATCGCCGCGATCTCTGTCTTCGTCGGCGTCGCAAGAAAGATGTGTGCTAGGCGTCCGCCTTTCTCGCCAAGGGAGACGCGCGAGATCTTTGTATTCGGAAAACTTCGAACAGCCAATTCCGCTGCGGCTTGGGCAGCGGCAAGCCGAGCCGCCTCGATCTCGGCGGCAAGCTGAGACGCCGGTGTTCTTGGCACGAGCTTCAAGGTCTGCTGTTCTCGTCCGAACGGCCCGGCAACGTCGAGGGCTATCTCTTCACCATCAAACTCAACTCCATTCAGTCGCCAACGATGCTTGCCGGTATCGTCAAAAAAGCTGATAAAGACGGCCTTTTCGTCAATCTCCAGCTCGATCTCGCCGCTCGCGATGGGAAAGCCCTTGCCGCGACGGCTAACGAGCAGCCATTCGCTAAAGATCGCGAGCTTTGTTTTGAGGCGGTCTATTTCCAAAGCTTATGGTCCGCTGAAAAATATTCGATCATCGCCCGTGCCCAACGGTCATAACCTTCTTCGGACGGGTGAATTCCGTCGGCGAAAAAATTCTCCGAATCTATTGTTTTGGGCTGCGGATAGTATGTGATCCGTTCAAGGCCGCGGCTGAATTCCCGAATGTTCCGGTCGTGCATTTGCGATAGCTGCCAAAGGAGCGTCTTGATCGGCTCAGGCAATGCCGGAGATTCGACGATCATCGGACAGTTCGTGATAAATATATCGGATGCATCGTTCCGGTTGCGGAGGAGCGAAAGGAGCTCGAGCATATCGCGGCGCCATTTCCGCGGGCTCGAGAGTTTAAGAACGTCGTTGCCGCCGATACCGAGGAGCACGAAATCGAATTTTTGTTCAGGCAGAAGCGGCATCAGATCCTCGATCGTTCGTCGTGCCGTGACACCGTTCTTTCCGATTACCAGCCATTCGACGGGCCGTCCGATGGCTTGACCGAGATAATGGGCAAATCGTCCGGCGAGAGCGTGTTCGTGGTCCCGGGCACCGAGGCCGGCAACTGTCGATTCGCCAAGCACAAGCAGGCGGACGGCCTCTTCATCTTGGCCGCCGGTCCTGCCCGAGGTCTCTCCGGCCGCACCGGGGAGCACGCCGATCTTCCAGCGAGTGATCTGTCCCTGGACGTATAAGAACGGCGAAATAGGCAGAAGAGCACAGGCTCCCAACACAAAGCGCCGCTGAAGTTGTTGCAAAATTTGGCTGTCGCTCTCCATCGTGAGTGATATGTTAAACTTCAAATACTAGAGTTTGTTTGTCAAACCCGCCGCTTTTTTCGGGCGGCATAATTTTTTCGTTTTTATGGACAATGAGGCACCGATGCCGATCGAGGACCTGTTCGAACGGGCACGAACGCTCCTTTCAGAGCTACCCTTCGCAAAATTGATTGGGATGAAGCTCATCGATATGAAGCTGGACGAGGCAACGTTCGAGCTCGTTATGCGGGACGACCTCCGGCAGCCGAGCGGCATTTTGCACGGCGGAGTGACCGCGACTTTGATCGACACGGCGATGGCGTTCGCAGTTCGGACGCGGGTCGCACCTGAGGCGGCAACTGCGACCATCGATCTTACTGTTCACTATCTAAGGCCGCACATCGAAGGCCCGCTTACGTGTACGGCAAAGATCGTGCGTGCCGGCCGACGAATATTCAGCGTATCCGCAGACGTCTTTTCGCAGGAGAATGGCAAACTCATCGCGACCGGACTGTCGACCTATACGATCATCTGATCTACGAATGACACCGCTCAAGAAATTTTGGCGCTATGTAAGGCCTTATCGCGGCACGATCCTCATCGGCGTCGGCTGTATTCTTGTGTCGATGTCGTTCGGGCTCTTGATCCCGTATCTCGTTGGCCAAGCAGTTGACGATCTTACGGGCGGCATCACGTGGAACAAGGTCATTTTTTATCCGCTCATTATTCTCGGCATCAACGGAGCCAGCGGTATCTTTCTCTTCCTGCAGCGAAGACTGCTTATCAACACATCGCGGCACATCGAGTTCGATATGCGGGAAGATTTTTATGCTGCCCTGGTCGATCAGCCGCTCGAATATTTTCAGGAGAATCGCGTCGGCGACCTGATGGCGCGCGCTACGAACGATCTTGCGGCTATTCGGCAGATACTCGGGCCGATGATCCTCTACACGTTTCAGGCGATATTTGCCCTCGCCATATCGCTGCCGATAATGCTGCATATTTCGGTCAAACTCACGCTGATAATGCTGATCCCGCTGCCGCTCGTGTCGATCACGGTCAAGTATCTCGGCGGGCAGATACACAAGCGGTTCGAGAAGATCCAGGAATTTTTCGCCGATATTACCGCACGTGCGCAGGAGAACCTTACCGGTGTGCGGGTCGTGCGTGCATACGCACAGGAAAAGGCGGAGATCGACCGCTTTCAGGTGCTCAATTTCGAATACGCCGAGCAGAACCTGCGGCTCGTGAAGTTCGCTGCCGGAATGCGTCCGCTGCTTTCGTTCTTTATCGGTCTGGGGTTCGTCATCATCGTTGCCGTCGGCGTACCGATGGCCGCCCGAGGCGAGATCACAGCAGGCGATTTTACGGCATTCATCCTTTATCTGCAGCGGATGATCTGGTATCTGATCGCGCTCGGTTACGTGGTCAACCTATGGCAGCGGGGCACGGCGTCGCTGAAGCGCTTCAACACAGTGCTCGAAGCCGAACCGGCGATCAAGGATCTTCCGGAAACCAGTGAGCAGCCGGCGATCGAAGGCGGCATCGAGTTTCGCGGCCTGACGTTCGCATATAACGGAAAGCCTGTCCTTTCGGATATCGATATTACGATCCCGAAGGGTGAGACATACGCTTTTGTAGGGAAGACCGGCAGCGGCAAATCCACGCTCGTAAGTCTTGTTCCGCGGCTGCTTGATGCTCCGGAAGGGACCGTATTGATAGACGGCCGTTCAGTTCGCGATTACCCGCTCAAACAGCTTCGGGAGGCGATCGGGTTCGTGCCGCAGGAAACATTCCTTTTCTCGGACACGCTCGCAGAGAATATCGCGTTCGGCGTCAACGAGATAAAGCGAAGCGGGGATGCGAATCTTAACGGCTCAATGACCGTCGAACACGCAGCAGACATTGCGGCATTGACCGAAGATATCGCGGATTTTCCGAACGGCTTTGAACAACTCGTCGGCGAACGCGGCATTACTCTCTCCGGAGGCCAAAAACAGCGGACCGCGATCGCACGTGCAGTAATGCGGGAGCCGCGCATCTTGATCCTTGACGATTCGCTCTCTGCGGTCGATACACAGACCGAGGACAAGATATTGAGCAATTTGCGCAATGTTCGCGAAGGCCGCACTACGCTGATCGTTTCGCATCGGATCTCAACGATAAAGGACGCAGACCTGATTTGTGTGCTCGACCACGGACGCATCATCGAACGAGGTACGCACGAGGAACTTCTCGCACTCGACGGCGAATACGCCGATCTTTACGAACGTCAGCGGCTTGAGGAGGAACTGGACGCCGCCGACTAGTCTTGCAGTTATGAAGAACAAAACAAAATCCGATGAACTCTACCGGACGATGTTCGTCATCTGGGGAGCAATGCTGCTTTCACAGTTTCTCTTTCTTGTCGTCGGCTACACCTCGAAGCCTGCACTTCTGTACGTGGATATTTCAAAGCCGGTCCTTGGTGCCGAACCGCTGCCTATTCTCATTCTAGGTGTGATCGCTCTGTCCTTGATCGCCGCATCATTCGTCGTACGAAAGCAGCTGACCGCGAAGGCGATCGGAAGCAAGAACATCGAGAAGCTCTTGTCCGCGCACATCACGGGGATGGCGATGGCTGAGGGCGTCTCTCTGCTTGGCCTTGTCGCTGCGTTCGTGTTCGACTTTCAGTATTTCGTCATCTTCCTGCTGCTTGCCGCACTCACGATATTTCTCCATCGGCCAAAGATGGCAAGTGTCCTTGCTGTTACATTCGAAGACAAGATCTAGAACCGAAAGCCTGATCTTTCATCTGCACCTAGAAGGTGCATCAACTATTTCTCTCCAAAGATTTTTTTTGCGGCCGAGGTAACCTTTTTGCCTTCTGCCGACTCTAAGAGGTAAAAGCCTCGACTCTCCCGTACGAGCAAGATCAGTTTTAGGAAGGATGATTATGCAGAAGTTTGTATTACTGCTCGGGCTCTTCGTGTGCCTTAGCGTCGCCGCACTCGCTCAAAACCCGACTCAGGGAAGTCTCTACGCAACGGGCAGAACCGGGGAAGATCTCGGTCTTTGTCCTCTGAAGGGTACGTCCGTTTCCGCCGACATTAGCGGGTTCATCGCCCGCGTCAATGTACGGCAGGAGTTCCTGAACACGTATTCGGAGCCTATAGAGGCCGTCTATGTCTTTCCGCTCGCGGCACGAGGGGCGGTAGATAGAATGACGATGACCATTGGCGACCGAGTGATCCGCGGGAAAATAATGAAACGCGAAGAAGCACGAGCCGCGTACGATGCCGCCCGCAACGAGGGCAAACGCGCCGCGTTGCTCGATCAGGAACGTGCGAACATATTTACGCAGTCCGTTGCGAACATTCTGCCGGGTGAGACGGTCGTCGTTGAGATCTCGTACGTCGAGACCCTTGCCTACGAGGACGGCGAATATCAGTTCGTCTTTCCGATGACGATCGGCCCCCGATACAATCCTGTTGGCGTCGCGGACGCCGCAAAGATCACGCCTCCGGCCGTATCGCGTCCCGGACACGATATATCGATCAACGTGAATATAGACTCCGGCGTTCCGATCGAAGCGATCCGTTCGACCTCTCACGATATAGCCCAAACGAACTTTTCTCCCACGAAAGCAAGCGTCTCGCTTCGCGATCAGGCTGTGATACCTAACAAGGACTTTGTCTTGCGGTACGATGTGACAGGAAAGCGCATCGAGGACGCGGTTCTTGCCAATCGAACCGAGAAAGGAGGCTTTTTCAGTCTGATACTCCAGCCGCCGGATAGGCTCGGCTCAGAAGATCGGACCCCGAAGGAGATCGTTTTCGTGCTCGATACATCGGGGTCGATGAACGGGTTTCCGATCGAAAAGGCCAAGGAAGCGATAGCACTTTCGCTCGAAGGCCTTTACCCGGAGGACACATTCAATCTCATCACATTCGCCGGCGATACGGCGATCCTGTTCAAGGAGCCGGTTCCCGCAACGCGTGCAAATCTCGACGCCGCCCAGAAGTTCCTGGCCGGGCGGTCGGGTTCCGGCGGTACGGAAATGATGAAAGCGGTAAAGGCATCGCTAGACCCTTCGGACGCTCAGGATCATTTGCGTATCGTGTGCTTTATGACCGATGGTGAGATCGGCAACGACGACGAGATCGTCGCTGAGATCCAGCGTCATCCGAGGGCCCGCGTCTTTACGTTCGGAATAGGAAGTTCTGTCAACCGCTCTCTTCTTGATCGGATGGCCAGCGAAGGCAAAGGCGAGGCGGAATACGTTTCGCTCGAAGATGATGGCTCGGCCGCCGCACGACGTTTCTACGAACGCGTAAGGACGCCCATACTGACCGATCTGTCGATAGATTGGAACGGCCTTCCTGTTTCGGATGTCTATCCGACGCGGCTGACCGACCTTTTTGCGGCAAAACCGGTCATCGTCTTCGGAAGGTACGCTTCTGCTGCAACAGGAACCATTAGACTCCGCGGCAAGATCGGAGGCCAGCCTTACGAGCGTGAAATAAAGGTGAATTTGCCGGAAAACGATGCTGCGAACGACTCGCTTGCCGCAATGTGGGCAAGAACACGGATCGACGAACTCAGCAACACCGCCCTGAAGGCCGAAGGGTCGAAAGCAGACGAGATCAACAGCGAGATCCGCGATCTCGGACTCAAATTCGGCTTAGTGACCAGCTTCACGTCGTTCGTCGCGATCGAAGATCGGCTGGCGAATCCTTCCGGCACGTCAACTTCCGTGGCCGTACCCGTTGCCGCTCCGGAAGGGACGACAGGGGCAGCAGGCGGTGGGGTCACTGATGTGTATGTGACCGGCGGGGACGGTGTCACCATCGACCCCACGGAAAGCAAGCTCCAAACGAATCTGACGTCTAAGCTCATAAATAGCCTTCCGAAGGGTACGTCATTTACGTCGCTCTTGAAGGTCTCTCCGCGCGTAAGACCGGAAGGTCTGTCAGGCGGATTTCAGATCGACGGTGCAAGCGGATCCGAGACCGTATGGGTCATTGACGGGCAGGAGGTTTCAACTTACAGGGACAAGAAAGTTGATCTCGCCGATCTCGTTAGCAAACTTATCCTTCCGGATCGGCCGAAAGCTCCGAACGGAACTGTCGGGGTCGCGGAGGCAAAGGTTGCAATCTTGGTCGATATTCACGGACGTGTCGTCAGCGCCTTGCCCGTCGGTACGGGCGGAGACACCGCCTTTTCCGAAAGCTCCGTTCGTGCGGCTCTTGCAACAAAGTTCCTTCCCGTCGCCTCAAGGAATAAACCGTCTCGAATCACCGCGACGCTTTACTATTCGGCCAACAAGGACAACACGGTAAGCGCAAAGATCGGCGACATCAAGATGATCCCCGCGACGCCGGAAGAGCTGCGGCTTCTTAGCATTACAATGAAGCTGCATAATTGGCTCGCGGATCTTCTGGAGCGGAGGAAAAAGGGCATCAGCACGCCTAACGAGCTCGACGCCTTATATGTCCGCGGATCGAGTGCCGATGTGACCGTGCTCGTCGATCCGGCCGATGCAAGCACGTTGGAGAGGCTAAAGGCTGCAGGACTCGAGGTCGTATCCGTGTCCGGTGACAAGGTTCAGGCGCGGATCGCCGTTGATAAGATCGAGGCTCTCGCACAGCTCGATGTGGTCAAGCTGATCCTGCCGAGATACTAGATAGAAGGACAGAAAAGGGCCGCACACAGAATCTGATCCTATGTGCGGCCCTTTTTGCTGTGTATCGGAAAAGATCTACTTGAGAACCGAGATCTGGACAGTTCGTCGTCCGAACCTTCGAGCTTCCGAGCAGCTCGCCACCCAAATATCGATCTCCTTACCCTTGATGCCGCCGCCTGTATCGGAAACCAGGTAGGTTCCGCTCCACGGGCCGGCTTCGATAACAACGGTCGATCCAAGCGGCAGGACTCGCGGGTCGGCCGCAATAAGTCCACGGCGAACGCTGTGTCCCATTGCAGTTCGCCCCGAAAGGCAATAGGCGGTAGCCGAGAACGATCCGCGGCTGGTTGCCACGGCCTTGACCGAGGCGGTCTTCTTTACAAGCCTCTTGCCCTGGTCGCCTGAGTTGGCTGCTTTTTCCTCTTCGTTTGTTTCGGTCGTCTGTTCGCTATTGTCTGCTGCGGGCTTTGTCTTGCCGGCCGCATCTTTTGTTCTAACCTTCTTTACTGCTTTAGTCTTATTTGTATTACTTGCTGTTAAATTATTTTGTATTTCTGACTGCGAATCTATCGCTGCGGATGACGGCGTCTCTTTCCGGGTTTGCGCGTAGATAAAGACCACGAACAAACTCGTTAACAAGAGAAGCGAGCCTCCTCGAACGAGATTTCTCATTATTCAAACTCCAAAATCAAACTTCGAACCTGAACAAGACCTATAAGCGACCAAGCTCGGCCATACATCCCTCCAAAATGCGAAGCGATGCAAGCACAGCAGTATCGAAGTTGGTTTCGGCGGCCAATTCCGCCTGTTTCGCGACCGACCGCGGCGCGCGAACATTTCAAAAGGCTAGCATCATCAAAATAGGGGTGGCAAGGCTCGAAAAGGCCCAAAAACGGCAAATTTTGTTCAATTCTTGCGAATAAAAGCACTTAGCAGGGCGAAAAATATGCATAATTCTGGACAATCGAGGGTGTTTTCGAGTATATTCTGCATCGAAACCGGCTCCCTCGCAGCCCACGTTTGCGGCCGGCCTTGAGCAGATCATGCAGGATAAACGCCACGGTTCTCGATACATTATCTCGTTCCCGATCCGCGTGAAATGGCGCGACGAGAGCGGCAAGGAAGTCGTCCAGGACGGCCTGACAGAGAACGTCGGGCCCGAGGGCACCCTTGTTTATTTGCCGCGTTCGCTGCCGAGCGTCGGGAGCAAGGTGCAGCTCACCGTTACGGAGAATCCCGGAGACGAGGTCTCTGTCACGGCATCTGTCATTCGGCTTGAGCGGAATGCCGCTCACCCGCAGGCCGCCCTTCAGCTTGAGGCCGGAGTCCGTGTCTGGAAGAAAAAGGTGTGGGAGGCTGCAGGAGCGGTTATCGCCGCCGAGACGCCCGAAGATTCGGACGATTGGTAAACTGCGATCAAAGGTTAGTACCTGAAGACATTATGAAGATACTTGTACTCGGTGCCGGCCGAATGGGGCATGGTGCCGTTTTTGATCTCGTGCGGAATTCGCCCAATGTTTCGGCCGTTACGATAGCCGACGCGGATCTCGCAAAGGCGAAGACTGTCGCCGGGAGCTTTACGGAAAAACCGGTTGCAGCAGTTCCGTTCGAAGCAGCGAACGAGGCCGCGGCCATAGAGTTGATGCGCGGGCACGATGCTGTTATTTCGTGTGTGAACTACTGGTATAACGTGCCGCTTTCGCAGGCCGCGATCGCCGCCGGCTCAAACTTCTGCGATCTTGGCGGCAACAATACGATAGTCGATCAACAGCTTGGGCTCGACGCCGAAGCTCGCGATGCGGGCATCAGCATCATCCCGGACTGCGGCCTTGCTCCGGGGATGGTATCGATCCTGGCTATGCACGGTGCTGCGCAGTTCGACGAGGTCGAGGAGATACACATACGTGTCGGCGGCCTTCCGCAGAAGCCCGAACCGCCGCTCGACTATCAGCTTGTCTTTAGCGTCGAGGGCCTGATCAACGAATACATCGAACCCGCTCGCGTCATACGCGGCGGAAAGATCGTCGAGGTCGAATCGATGACAGAGATCGAGGAAATTGCATTCGACGGTTTTCCGCCCCTCGAAGCTTTTCAAACATCGGGCGGCACATCGACACTGCCGGAGACGTTCCGGGACAGGCTTCGAGAGCTTGATTACAAGACGATCCGATATACCGGACACTGCGCGAAATTCAAAGCGATGATCGACCTCGGCCTCTGTTCGAGCGAGGAGGTTGCAACGTCGGACGGGAGTTTTGTTCCCCGCAGAGCCTTCGGAAAACTGCTCGAATTAAACCTTCCGGCCGATGGGCCGGACTACGTGCTCGTTCGCGTCGATGTAGTCGGCGACGGCGGAAAGCGGTTTCGAATGGACATCGTTGATCGTCAGGACGAAGCGAACGGCGTATCGGCAATGATGCGCACGACCGCCTTTCCGGCTTCGATCATCGCCCAAATGATGGCCGAAGGCGACGTTCTTACGCGTGGGGCAACGCCTCAAGAGAAAGCCGTCGATCCAACGAAATTCCTCGCCGAACTGCGACGAAGGGGCATATCTGTCGAGGAGTCCGCACATTCTTCGTGAATTGAGCTTGACAAGGTCGGGCATTCTCCTGTAGTGTCGAATGAACGCTTAGGAGCGGAGCTTCTGAGTGTTGTTGAAAAATCAAGCGTGGCGATTTAAGGCAACTTGCTCCACGATAAAAACTGCTAAAGAGCTGTCTGCGATATCTTAAAAAGGGATCCTGGCACTCTTCGAGGGTGTCGGATCCTTTTTTTCATTTTGGGTTTCGACCTTCCGCCCTTACAAATACGCAATTTTCATTGAGGCCTGAGCAATTCTTCTGCTGAACACGGCGCCACGCGCGACCGAAATAGAGGAGTTTTGCAAATGCCATTGAATTCGTATGTACCAGACGACGCGCAGATCGAGACCGCTGCGCTCCATTCGGGAACTGAACCCGATCCAACGACCGGCGCGATCCTGACGCCGATATATCAAACGACTACCTATCGCCAGAATGCCGTCGGCAGTGATAAAGGCTACACATACAGCCGGGCGGGCAACCCGACGGTCAAGGCCCTTGAGGACCGCATTGCGACGCTTGAAAAGGCTGAGCATGCGACGTGTTTTTCTTCCGGGCTTGCCGCAACTAACGCGCTCTTCCTGACGCTGCTAAAGGCAGGCGACCGCGTCGTCGTCTCGGATGTGTGTTACGGCGGTACGGTTCGGCTGCTCGAACAGATTCTCACGAAATTCGGTGTTGAGGCGGACTTTGTCGATACGTCGGACGAAGCAAAACTAGCCGAAAGCCTGCAGAAGCCCGCGGCGTTGGTCTTTATCGAAACGCCGGCGAATCCGACCCTGAAGCTCACCGACATCGCACTCGCTGCACGACTTGCACACGACGCAGGTGCATTGCTTGCCGTCGATAATACGCTCCTTTCTCCGGCACTTCAGCGACCCATCGAGCTTGGTGCAGACATCGTTCTTGAATCGACAACGAAATTCTTTGACGGCCATAATGCAACGATCGGCGGTGCTCTTGCGACCTCGAACGCGGAGCTGGACGAAGCGTTCAAGTTCACACGAAAGACGATCGGTTCGATACAGGCCCCGTTCGACGCGTGGCTGACGCTGCAGGGTTCGAAGACGCTGCCGCTGCGTGTGTGGCAGCAATCGGAGAACGCACTCGCGGTCGCGGCATTTCTAAAGGATCATCCGCGTGTAAAGAATCTGAACTATCCGGGCCTTCCTGATTTTCCCCAATATGAGCTTGCACGCAGGCAGCAGACAGCCGGCGGTGCGCTTCTTTCGTTCGAACTTCACGGCGGTATCGATTCCGGCATCGCTCTAATGAACAACGTCAAGCTTTGCTCGCTCGCCGAAAATCTCGGTTCGGCCGAAACCTTGATCACGCATCCGGCGTCGATGACCCACGGTTCGGTCGCACCCGAAGCACGCGAGAAAGCAGGCATCACCGACGGGCTTGTCCGACTCTCGGTCGGTCTTGAAAATCCGGAAGATATCATCGCCGATCTCGATCGGGCACTCTCACAAAGATTTGTTAAAGGAGTCTAGCCGCAATGTCCGACAAACGAACGATCGTATTGAAATTTGGAGGCTCCGTCCTTCGCGACGAGGCCGATCTGCCGCTTGCCGTGCACGAGATCTATCGACATTGGCGGCAAGGTTATCGCGTGCTCGCAGTTGTTTCCGCATTTGAGGGTACGACGGATGAGCTTCTCTCTCGCACCGAAAAGTACGGCCCGGACGGGAATGACCACGCCGTCGCGACCTTGCTCGCGACCGGCGAGGCCGTATCGGCCGCGTTGCTTTCTTCGGCCTTGAAGCGTTCTGGGATCCACTCAAAGATACTCGCTCCTCATCAGGTCGCGATCCTCACTGAAGGTGATCCTCTCGATGGTGAGATCACAGGTGCGAATATACAGGCGGTCGATCAAGCCCTAGACGATTCGATCGTTATCGTTTCGGGTTTTGTCGGCGTAAATGCCGACGGCGATACGACGCTCCTTGGTCGCGGCGGCACCGACCTAACGGCTCTCTATCTTGCGAACGAGCTTTCCGCCCGCTGTGTTCTTGTAAAGGACGTCGATGGGCTTTTTGAATCGAACCCTGCAGACGCGACCACGCGTCCGCGAAGATTCTCGACCGTTAGCTACAAAACGACGCTCGAACGCGGCGGCGAACTCGTCCAGCCGAAGGCCGTCGAATTTGCCGCGAAAGCCGGGCTCGATTTCGAGATCGCATCGCTCGGTTCGGGCGTTGCGACTTTCGTCGGCGGATATGAAGACACGTTCGCGAGCGATATTACTGAAGATCTTCGCCGTCCGCTAAAAGTTGCTCTGCTTGGCTGCGGAGTGGTCGGCTTCGGCGTGTATGAAAGGCTGCGTGCGATGCCGCAAAAGTTCGAGATCACCGGGGTGGTTAATTTGCGGCGGGAGCGTGCGATAGAACGCGGCATCGAGCCGGGTTTGATCCGCAGCGATGCGATCGAATTGATAGAAGACGATTGCGACGTCGTCGTCGAACTCATCGGCGGCAAGGACGCCGCGCACAAATTCATCCGCCATGCACTCGCAAGCGGGAAAGCCGTTGTCTCGGCGAACAAGGCCCTCATCTCCGAGAACGACACCGATCTGCACAAACTCGCTGATTCGGCGGATGTGTCGCTGCGTTATAGTGCCGCGGTCGGCGGCGTCGTTCCGGCGCTCGAAACCGCTCGCCGCCTGGCAAGGACATCTCGCCCGACTGCCATTCGCGGCATCATAAACGGCACTTCTAATTTCATCTGCGGCCGGCTCGAAGACGGCGAAGGCTTCGCTGATTCGATCAAGGCGGCACAGGCGGCCGGTTTTGCCGAAGCCGATCCGACGCTCGATATCGACGGCTCGGACGCCGCACAAAAGCTCGTGCTTCTTGCACGGACGGCCTTCGGTTCTGACATTGATTTCGATGACATCGCACGCCGAGGCCTCGAAGCGGAGAGCGAAGAAGAGGCACTCGCGGCAAAGAATGCCGGCCGTTCGTACCGTGTCGTTGCGGAGTTTCGTTCTCGAGGCAAAGATGTCATTGGGACCGTTTCCACTGTCTCGCTCGACATGTCGGACCCGCTCGCAAACGTTCACGGTGCGGAAAACCTGCTCGAGTTCGAGACCGAGGGAGGAATACGCCACGTGGTCCGCGGACGCGGTGCAGGGCGATATGCGACAGCCGAGGCCGTCCTTGGCGACATCTTTGACATCTATTACGAAACTATCGAACGGAGCCGCCCCGTTTTGGCCGTACAGCCGGACGTGAGCTGTCGGGTACAAGGAGCAGCGATATGAAGAACGCAACACGATGCGTCAGCCTAACAGAAGAAGAGAGATTCGGAGCCGTTTCGACGCCGATCTATCAGACCGCGACATTCCGCCAGCCGACGGCCGTCGAGTTCGGCGAATACGACTATTCGCGATCTGGAAATCCGACCCGCAGCGAACTCGAGAAAAAGCTTGCTGAACTCGAGCACGCCCGTCACGCATTCGCATTTTCGAGCGGGATGTCGGCACTCTCCGCGATATTGAAAATTCTCACGACCGGCGATGAGATACTCGCGGGCGACAACCTCTACGGCGGCAGCATTCGCCTGCTCGAACGCCTCCCGCGGCTCGGCATCAACGTTCGTTATGTTGATACGACCGATGTGAATAATGTTCGTGCGGCGCTCTCGGACCGCACGAGAATGCTGCTGATCGAGACGCCGACAAATCCGTTCCAGCGCGTGTCGGATATCGCTGTCCTGGCAGAGCTTTCGCACGCGAACGGCGTCGTGCTTGTCGTCGATAACACGATGCTGTCGCCGTGCCTCCAAAACCCGATCACGCTCGGGGCCGACATCGTCTATCATTCCGGAACGAAATTTCTCTCCGGCCACAGCGATGTGACGGCGGGCGTCGTCGTCGTGAAAGACGAGAGTGTCGCAAAGGAGATCGCATTCGTGCAGAACTCGGAAGGGACAGCACTTGCGCCGTTCGATTCGTGGCTGCTGCTGCGCGGCATAAAGACGCTCGATCTTCGCGTCGAAAAGCAATGCTCGAACGCACTCGCGGTCGGCGACTTCCTCTCTTCCGAAGCTGCGGTAACGAGGATCTATCATCCGGCGTTCGCAAGCAATGAGGCACGTCTCGTCCACGAACGGCAGGCTTCTGGCGGCGGTTCCGTTATCGCATTCACGACAGGCGATGCCGAATTTTCCCGCCGCATCGTCGAATCTACGAAGCTTTGCTCGATCGCCGTAAGTTTCGGTTCGGTCAACAGCACGATCAGCCTGCCGTGCTATATGTCGCACGCGAGCATTCCCGCCGGCCTTCGAGCCGAGCTTGCTCCGCCGCGTGATCTTATACGCATCTCCGTCGGCATCGAAAGCGTCGAAGACGTCGTCGAAGACCTTCGCGAAGCGATCCGCACCGCGACGGGAACGAACGTCGTCGCGATCAGCAAAGCCGTCGGTTGAATCGCAGGAGTGCCGGAAGCTTCCGACATTCGTGGTCCGGAAACTTGCTCGTTCGCCGACGGCCTTATGGATCTTGACCGTGATTCGCTTCGCTGCGAGCTGTGTTTAATGCCATCGATCTAGTTCTTCTTGCACACTTTTGCTTCTTTGTTTTGTGAACAGATCAAATCTTTCAGGGCATCGATCTCTGCCTGTTGTTTCCTGACCTGTTCCTTCAATTTTTGATCGATCGTCGTTTGTGCAGTGATCTGAGTCCTCAGCTCGTCGATCTGAGCTTGCTGTTCTTTGACGGCATTTATTAATACAACGCCAATTCGATCGTATTTGACGCCCTCGACCTCGCCCTTTTCGTTGCGCGTGACAAGCAGTGGCTCAACGTCGGCGACTTCTTCAGCGACGAGGCCCATATCTGGCTTGTTGTTTGCCTTCCAGTTGAAGCTGACGGGCCGAAGGCGGTTTATAAGATCAAGGCCCGAACCGAATGTATTGATGTTTTGTTTGTAGCGAATGCTCGAACTACAGGTTGCGAGACGAAACAGGTTATTTTGGCAAACGTTCGTGGTGCCTCCGGACGAAAGGAGAAGCGCGACGTTACCATTTACATTCAGTTTCTCAAGGGGATTGTTATTTCCGATTCCGACGTTGCCGTTCTCCGATATCTGTAATCTGCCGCCGCCAATACCGGCGGCATCTATTTGAAAGGCGCCGAGTCCCCCGAACGAGGCGACAGTTCCGCCAGCAGTGTTCGTCTGAACGCGAAGACCCGAATTTCCTTCGTCAATAATATGCAGTTTGCGAGTTGGGTTTATTAACCCGATTCCGACATTTGTGCTGGCCGACGCACCATTAATACCGGCAATGCTGCCAAGCACGAGCGAATTGCTGAGAGCTACAGCGGCTCTAAAGCCGATAGCTGTGCCGTTTGTAATACCCGCTGCCGCAGAGGTTTCCGTTCCGAACAAGCTGTTGTAGTCGCCGGAAGTCATCTGCGTTCCAGCGGCGGCGCCGAAAAAAGAATTACCGTTGCCCGTGATAAAAATGCCGCCTCCCCCTGCAAACGAACCAAACAAAGAATTGGCATCTCCATGCACGAACTTGGCACCAGCCGACTGACCGAAATATGAGTTAGCAATTCCGTCTGTATTGACATCTCCAGCTTTGTATCCGAAGAATGAATTTTGCTCGCCGGTGAGCGTGAAAAAACCCGCTCGCGCTCCGAAGAAGGAGTTATAGTCACCGATTGGATTTGTACCCCCAGCTTCTATGCCAGCATATACGTTCTGTCCCGCCGCTGTGAGTACACGGTTGCCACCGATGTTGAATTGAATTCCCGCACTTACGATACCGCTGCTCAATGTGCCGCCGATTGTGCCGTTGCCGCTGATGTTGAAGTTGCTCGCTGTTTGCTGCGATGTAGAGTTCTGGATGTAATTTCCGCTCCCGGCCGGAAGGGTCGCATTCAACGTGCCCGTCACGGTGAGATCGCCGGTGATCAAGCCATTTCCTGCAACGTGAAGCGGCTGAGTCGGCGATGCTGTGCCGACGCCGAGAAGACTCGTGGTCACCGAACCGGCGTTCAAATTGTTAACGCTGGTTGGGCCGGGGACTACTACCTCATCTTGTCCTGTACTTCTACCCAGAATGATCTGGTTGCTGCGGCTGATCGTTGCGCCGGCTCCGATCGCGGTCGCAAATGAAAGACTTGGAAACAGAACGTTCGTGCTTGCTCCGATCAGCGTGTTGTTATTGCCTCCGACATTTCCAAGGCCAGAATTTGCACCGACAAAGCTATTCGAGCCGCCGGTGGTTGCGTTTCCCGCAAGGAACCCAAAGAACGAATTGTCATTGCTGGCAATGTTATTCTCGCCGGCGCCGGCGCCGAAGTACGAGTTGAACGAACCAGTCGAATTCGCAGTCCCGGAGCGGTTGCCAAAGAATGAATTTCGAGTGCCGATATTGGCAGTTCCCGAGGAGACTCCGAAAAATGTGTTGAGATCGCCGGAAGGCAAGGTGCTGCCAGTGTAGCCGCCATACAGGCTAAGCGTATTTAAGTCCATGGCTAACGCACGGAAGCCATTGATATCATATTGCGTCGCTGCGTTTACGACATTGCCGCTCAGTGTTCCGGTGAAGGTCTTATTGCCTGCGGCGGTCTGGTCTGTTGTTAGATCGACGAAATTCTGAGTTGTGCTTCCGGTGCCGCCGTTGGCGATGGCGACGACTCCGCTGACGTTGTTTGCCGTAGTTGCCGTGGTGGCGTTTACCGCATTTGTGGCGTTCACGGCGTTGGTCGCGTTTGTTGCAGAATCCGCATTTGCTGCACTTGAACTGCGTAAGGCGTACGGTGTTGTAGAGATAGGCTGACGCGGCGAAAGGGTAGTGAACGTCGCGTCAACGGGTTTCTTTATCGAGATCTCGAGCCATCTTGCCGCACCGGGGAAGTTCGCTCCGAGATCAAGCTGGACGGTGAAAATGCCGTTCGTCACTTGTATTCCGGAATGGGTCTGCGTGGCAAGCGGCGTCGTACCGCCCGTCTCAACATCCCAGAGCTTGAACTCAAGGTCGTACGTCGCCGTCGGCGCCGCACCGCCGTCGAGCAGCTTGCCCTGATAGGTAAACGCCGTGGACTGCCCAAAAGCGGTTCCCCACGCCAACAATGCGACTGCGCATGCTAATAGGATCGTTCTCATTTTCATCCTCCTGAATGCAGGGAGAATTTCCCTGCATTGGTTTCTTGGCGGATACTGCATCGTCCGCCGCTGCGTTCGGTTGATCTGACAACCCTTTGTTCGTAAAGAACCTCTCGATCTTTTTTTCGGTTACCAATCCGGCGAAAAGCCTTGCGGCAGCACAACGACACTGGTGTCGTCGGCATTCATCACCAGAACGTGCCGATCGCCCGAACCGCTTGGCACTGAGCTGAACAATATTTTATCGTTCGCTCCCCAGGACGGTTCGTTGTCGTTCCCGGCACTATTCGTTAGGCGAAGCAGACCTGAGCCGTCAGCATTCATCGAGTAGATCTCGAAATTTCCGTCGCGATTCGTCTCAAAGGCGATCCTGGTTCCGTCGGGTGACCAGGAAGGGTTGCGATCGACCGCGGAGTTTACCGTCAGACGTGCGGGCGTGCCGCTGCCGTCCGCGTTCATCACGAGGATCTCGAAATTCCCGTACCGGCCGCTCGTGAAAGCGATCTTCGTGCCGTCGGGTGACCACGCGGGCGTGATGTCCGTTGCCGGGCTATTCGTCAGCCTGACGACGTTCGTGCCGTCCGCATTCATCGACAGGATCTCGGCATTATTCCAACTGCCAAAGCTCGCAAAACGGAAGCTGGAAAAAACGATCATCGTTCCGTCGGGCGACCATGCGGGATTCGAATCAAGTCCGAAACCGCGGCCGGTGAGTCGTATCAGGCCGCTGCCGTCAATGTTCATCGTGTAAATGTCCATGCCGGAGAAGCTCGCACGCGTGAAAACGACCTTGCTTCCATCCGGCGACAATGCCGGTTCGTAATCGCCCAAAAGGCTCCCGTTCGTCAGCCGCGTCTCGTTCGTGCCGTCAGCATTCATCTTGAAGATCTTGAAACTCGACCCGTCCAGCTTGGAAAAGACGATCGTCTGAGTCGGATTCGGCGTAGCGTCGCAGGCATCGCCGATGCCGTCATTATCGGAATCGGTTTGACCTGGATTTGGCGTTACGGGACAATTGTCGACGCCGTCGAGCACACCGTCGTTGTCATCGTCAGGGTCAACACAATTTGGCGAACTGTCTCCGTCGTTATCGGGAGCGGTGCTTGCCGCACTCAACGGATTCGAGCCGCAGGCGATCTCGTCAGCGTCCGTCTGGCCGTCATTGTCGTCGTCGGTGTCGCAAACATCGCCCTCGCCGTCGCTGTCGTTATCCGCCTGGTTCGGATTTGGCGTCATCGGGCAATTGTCGACTGCATCAGGTACGCCGTCGCCGTCAGCGTCAGGAGCGGGCGTCGGGGTTGGCGTTGGCGTCGGAGTTGGCGTCGGCGTCGGAACGGGCTGCATTACCGCAAAGGGCGACAACGAAGCAACCTGTCCGCAGACGATGAAGTTAACCGCGTCGATCGATGTGGTCACATTGACCCAGGCCGGAGGCGCGCCCTCGTAATGCCAGATACCCGGCGAAGGATTCGATGGGTTATACGCCAGACAGACCGTGACCGGCGGCACGTAAACTGCCGTTGTCGTTATGTCGTAAACAACGCCATCGACCTGGAAGCTGCTTGGCGGTGGCGGGCCGGCAATCGGCGTCGCAAGAGTGTCCCCGGCAGCAGTCACCTGTGCGAAAGTGACCGTAACATTCGGAGCCGGCGATACCGACACATTCGTTCCTGTAGGTGTGTTAGCGGTTTGGTCTTCAAGTGCACCGATATCGACACTATTAACGATCCGGTTGAAGCCTACCCCACGCTGATCCGTCAACAGCGGCGAGTTGTTACTCGGATCTACTGCCTTTGCATTGTCACCACTATTTATCGCGGGACTGCCCAAGAGCAACGCCATTGTCGGCGTAGTCCCGCCGTTGTTTTGCAACGGCCCGAGTAACGAAGGTGTATCAAGGATATCAGACGGTTGATACGTGATCGGAAAATAAGTATTTGTCGCGTCGCCTACCGAATCTCCAATTAAATTGTTTCCGGTCGATGTGACGGATCCACCGCTAAAAAGACTGATTTCCGGCTGATTTAGCACAGGATTCGGCGAGGTTGCCGAATTGCCGGAAACAATACTGTTTCCAATATTGAAGGTTCCGTTGGATGTAACAAAGATGCCGCCGTTGTTTATCCCGGTATTCCCCGATACGGTTATATTGCGAGCGGTAATGTTACATCTGTTGTTGTAGATCGCTGCCCCGTTCGTGATAGAGAAGTTTGAGGTAAAGGTTGAATTGACGACCGTCACCTGCAAGATAGTACTGGTGCCGGTGCTGTCACATCCAAACCCGCCTCCGGGTGCGTCATTTTGGGAGAAAGTGGAATTTAGTATCACATGATTGAAGCCACCCGGACTGAAATAGATTCCTCCGCCATTTCCCGATGCGCCATTACTGAGAAAATGAACTCCGTCAACCGTCAGCGAGCCGCCAAGAACGTATATTGCGGCACCTTTGTCGGCAGCTCCCCCGGTCAAAGTAACGCCTGAAATATTGACATGCAACGCATTCGCAAAAAAGATACGGTGATTCGATATATCCGTGCCGATAACAATTTTGTTCGCGCCGTAGCCTGAAATCGTTAGATCCTTGTCAATGACGAGCTCACTGCTAACGATGATCGGCGTTGCCGGTGTAAAGTTAGGTGCAAATTCTACAATGCCGCCACTTGGCGCCGCGGCTATTGCTTCCCGGAGGGAGCAGGTTTCGTCGCAAATGCCGTTTGTGTCAGCAGTTTCGGTAACATACCAGGTTCGATTGTCTTGGAGCTCGAACGCTCCGATATCCCATTCGCCTGCGTCACGCTCAAAGCCACGTTGGTCAAAGTCTTGTACTTGCAGCGGATCGGCTGCATCCCTTGCCGGTGAGCTGTATTGAAGCGCGTGGGTTGGCGTGGGCCCACCGTAATTGCTGAGAGCGATCAATTGCGGTGGTGTATCGAGTATGTCGGTGGCTTGATAAGAGATCGGAAAAACTGTACTGGCCGAATCCCCAGGACTTTCGCCGACCAGATTATATCCGTCGGAAATGAACATCGCGGAGGAATCACTCTTGTAGATCTCCGGACTGTTGCCGCCATTAGTAGGATTATTTCCTGCAATTATTGAATTGGTGACATTTAACGTGCCGTTTAGCGGAAGAAATGCGATACCTCCTCCTCTTAGTGCTGTGTTGTTGGTGATGGTCGAGCTGGAAAGGCTCCCAGAATTGATATGGCAAAAACCGCCTCCGTCTCCTCCCGCTGTGTTACCGGAAATCGTGGAGTTGTGGATCAACATGCCATCGCCGCGATTATTGAAACCGCCGCAGTCGCCCGTAGCAGTGTTATTCGAAAAAGTGGTATCGAGTACACCTAGTCCAGTGGCATTGTAATAGACGCCGCCACCCGAGGAGGCTGTGTTTCCTGTAATGTGAACCCGATTGAATCTCAATCCTGAAGCATTTGCATATATCGCGCCGCCATAACCGCTGGCGAACGCTCCGCCCCCGTCTCCGCCGGTAAGCGTTAGGTCGGATATGTTCAATTCAGAAGTAAACGGAAGTGAAGTGAACGTGTAAAAGATCCGGTTCGATCCCGGGCCGCCATTGATCGTGAGCCGATCCGCTCCGGGACCGGTTATCGACAGCCTCCCGCTTTGGTCGATAGCAATTTCGTTGTTCAGCGTGATCGTGGTTAGAGACGAATCGAAGACGATAAAGTCGTCTAGCGGTTCGGTGACGTTTGCAGTTGTGATGGCATCTCGCAATGTGCAGGTCGCATCACAAGTGCCGTCGCCGGAATCGCCAGGCTGGTTTACGGTATAGGTCGCCGCAGCCGCGTCAGAAGAAAGTAAAACCATCCCCAATATTGTCAACGCGAATAATCCAATTACTCTCATTTTTCTATACTCCTGTTTTGGTTCTTCCGCTCCTTTTGAACTCTAAGTGAGTTCATGCAAACGTAAACTTTCGGCCCTTCGAGAAAGTGGATCTCATTGGCCTCGATGAGCCGGAAGATGCTTCGCTCGCTCACGCCCGACACGATCGCCAACGCTTCTGGCGTCACCATAACGGCGAACGTCTCGCAGACTGGGCAGTACTCTTTCATCGTCGCCGGACTCTGCCGCAAAAAAAGCGTTTCTTCTTGTTCGAAAACTATATGAGCTTGGGTTGCCATCACATTTTCGGGGTCTAGGGCCGGTCCGAACCATTACGGACTTCGTTTCGGCTCTTATGGCGACCCGCCGTCGGTTCAAAAAACATTGCCGCAATCGAGCTTTCTACGTTAGAATTACCCGGTATCCTTTCCGAGTCTTTGGGCCGTTGAATTGATCATCCGCAAAGGCGGCTCGGCGAGTCTTGCGGTTTTTCTCGTATTTTCTTGACTTTTTCTTGACCCGATGGAAGTACTTGAAAACAGGGGAGTTACCTACCGGTTCGGCAAGTTCGTTCTTGACCCGGCGCAGAGATTGCTGCTTGCCGACGGGCGTCCTGTGCACCTTCCCGCAAAGGAATTCGAGACGCTTCTGCTCCTTGTCGAGCACAACGGCAAGGCCCTTTCGAAAGAAGAAATGATATCGGCCGTATGGCAGGATGTTTTCGTCGAGGAAAGCAACCTGGCAAAGCAGATATCGCGCCTTCGGAAAGTCCTCAATTCCGAAGGGAACGAGTTCATCGAAACGATCCCTAAGCATGGTTATCGTTTTGCTGCGGACATAAGCTGGACGGCTTCGGTTTCCGAAGCGCCTGTGATCCTCGAGAAAAGAACCGTTGATCGCGTCAAGCTCATTGTCGAGACCGAGAACGAACCTGTAGAACTGCCTCCGCACCGGAAGTCGGTCGTCACATTCCCGCGCGTGGCGATCGCGTTCTTCGCGGTGGCACTCGCATCGGGCATGTTCTGGGTTTGGTATGGGCGTGCAAAGAGCGCGACGGTCAAGATCGATACGATCGCCGTGCTTCCGCTCCGGCCTTTCGAAGACGACCAGGACACGCGGGTTTTGGGGCTCGGGTTGACCGATGCGTTGATAACAAAGGTCGGAAGCCTGAGGCGCGTCATAGTACGGCCATTGAGTACGGTCGCTTCGTTGTCAGATCAGGCGGATCCGCTCGAAGTGGGCCGACGCCTGAACGTTGATGCGGTTCTCGACGGCACTATCCAACGGGCCGATGGGCGCCTGCGTGTAAACGCACGACTTTTAAGAACCTCAACGGGTGAGCAGATCTGGGCGGAAAAATTCGATCAGCCGTCAGCGGGACTGTTCGCGTTGCAAGATTCACTCTCGACAAGCATTGCGAAAACGCTTGCGTTCGAGCTTTCCAAAGCGGACAGCGACCGCCTGCTCCATAGGAGTACGGAAAATCCCGAAGCTTACGAAAAATATCTTAAGGGACGCTTTTACCAAGCGCAGAATACAGCCGGAGGCTTTGACCGAAGCCTCGAATATTACCGGCAAGCCGTTTCTCTTGATCCGAATTTTGCCGAAGCGTACGCCGGGATCGCCGACGCGACCGTGTTGAAATACAATTTCGGAATATTGTCTGCAGAGAATGCGGTACCCGAGGCGAGGGCGGCCGTGAATAGGGCTCTTCAAATAGATCCCAATTTGCCCGATGCGTATAATTCTCTGGCGCTGATTCAATTCTTGTACGATAAGGATTGGGCTTCGGCGGAACAGAGTCTCAAAAAAGCGATCGATCTTAATCCGAGCAATGCAGACGCATATCACAGATACGGCTATTTCTTGATGCGATTGGGCCGATTCGACGAAGCATTGGGCAAATATGAAAAGGCTCTTGAATTAAATCCACTCGGAGCCCTTACGCAATCGGGCATTGGTTTGACATATATTTGCGCGCGGCGAGACCGCGATGCCATCGGACAGCTTGAAAAGGTCACCGTCGAAAACCCGCAGTTTTCGCATCCGGTATGGCTTCTCGGGTTGGCCTACGAAGCGGCAGGAGAACCTGAAAAGGCCTTTGAAACGAACTTACGGGCCTTAAAGATCGATGGATCGGACGAGCTTGCCGAAAGACTTGGAAAGATCCGAGACGCGGAAGGGATAGACGCGGCAAACCACTTTTGGCTTAATGAAAGCGTTAAGGCGCGGTCGTCTCGGCACATAGGAGCTCTTGAGATCGCGTTGCGGGCCGCGACCGTGAAGGATGGCGAAAGGACTTTGTTTTGGCTTGATAGAGCGGTCGAGGAAGGCGACACCACAGTCGGCGGAATAAAGTATCTCGCCAAATTCGATTTTGTCCGGGATGATCAGCGATTCAAGAACATTGAAAGCGCGTTGGCGTTCTAGGGAAGAGACATTCGCCCCGCCTATTACCGATCTCGCGGAATCGCGTGTGGTCTTGTAGAATAGGGACAAATGCTCTCAGTTTCACGCGATCGCTGCATCGACCTCGCAAGTTCCGAACGCCTTGAATGGCTCGAGACTAACGGTATCGGCGGCTACGCCTCCGGAACAGTTTCGGGAATCCGCTCACGTCGTTATCACGGACTCTTGGTCGCGGCGACAAGGCCGCCGTTGGGACGCGCCGTGCTTCTCTCGGGTTTTGATGAGAAGATCACGATCGCGGGCAAAAGCTTTCCGCTTTCGACCGCTCGCTATGAGAACGCCGTCTCGCCTGAAGGTTATAAACTGCTAAAAGATTTTCGTCTCGACCCGTATCCGATCTGGACCTTTTCCATTGACGGCATCGAGATAGAACGCCGTATCTTTATGCCGCACGGCGAGAATACGGCCGTAATGAGCTGGGCGGTTCTGAACGCGAATACCGATGCGAGCCTCGAACTCATTCCGATGCTCGCCTTTCGCGATCATCATCACCTGCGGCACGAAACCGCAAACTTTCCATACGACTATCAGGTCGATATCGGCACGGTCAGATTTGCTGGCTTTGACGGCTTTCCGGCGTTGAATCTTGCGTGCAATGCCGCCAAGATCGACGAACTCGGCGTATGGTATCGCGACTTTGCATATACGATCGAGAAAGAACGCGGCTTTGATTTTACCGAGGATGTTTTTGCTCCTTGTACGTTCGGTTTTGATCTTGCAAAACCTGCCGTCGTCATTGCTTCGACCGAGAAGCACAAGTTTGAAGACGCTGCCGAACTTGAACAGAATGAGCTGAAGCGCCGAAACCAGGTTCTGGCCCTCTCAGAACCAAAAGATGAAACGGACGAACTTATTGCCGCTGCGGCAGATCAGGTTATCGTCGCCCGCGGGACGGGCAAGACCGTGATCGCCGGCTATCATTGGTTCGATGATTGGGGACGCGACACGATGATCGCGTTGCCCGGACTCACGATCGCGAACGGCCGGCCGGAGATCGCAAGGGAAATAATCCTCGAATATTTCAACTACATCTCTCAGGGGATGCTGCCCAATCGCTTTACGAGTGGAAGCGAAACGCCGGATTACAACACGGTTGACGGGACCCTTTGGTTCTTCGAGGCGATACGCGCTTACACGGAAGCGACGGGCGATCTCGACCTCATAAAAGGCGATCTTTTCCTAAAGCTCGTCAACGTCATCAGATGGCATCTTGAAGGCACGCGATACGGCATTCGCGTCGATGACGACGGCCTTCTTTCCGCCGGTGTTCCCGGCGAGAATCTCACGTGGATGGACGCGAAGATAGGCGACCGCGTTATCACGCCGCGGCTCGGCAAAGCTGTCGAGATCCAGGCCCTTTGGTACAACGCACTCCGCGTGATGGAATCATTCGCGGAGCACTTTGACGAAGATAGAACGAGAACAAGATTTTCGGATCTTGCGTCTCGTGCGAAGGAAAGCTTCGAGGAAAAATTCTGGAACGCGGAACTTGGCTGTCATTACGATGTCATCAATGGCGAGACGAAAGATGCGTCTGTTCGCCCGAATCAGATCTTTGCGGTGAGCTTGTTCTATCCGATCTTAAGAGGCGAACGCGCGAGAGCTGTCGTTGATAAGGTTGAGAAAGACCTTCTCACTCCGAAGGGTCTGCGAACGCTTGCGCCATACGACGCAAAGTACATCGGCAAATACGAAGGCGGCCCATTCGAACGCGATTCTGCGTATCATCAGGGCACAGTTTGGGCGTGGCTGATCGGACACTTCATCGACGCGTATCTGCGGGTGCATTCGGGCGAGAAGGATGCCGTTCAAAACGCAAAGCAAATGCTCGCAGGTCTCGAATCTCACCTGCAGGACACGATGCTCGGTTCGTTGTCGGAGATCTTTGACGGCGACGCTCCGCACGCAGCAAAAGGCGCCGCTGCACAGGCATGGAGCATCGGCGAATTCAACCGCATTCGACGTAAATTACGTACCCAGTGAGACCTTCTTCCTAACGGAGATCCGCGGGATCGCAACTCTGTAAACTCCGTAACTTCGTAACTTCCTCGAGGCGGCTTGCCGCATCGCAGTGCGGTCGGGCTTGCCCGACCGGCAAGCTGAAAAATGATTTCCCCGGAGGCGGCTGTAGCCGCCGACAAACCTTCTGTCGCCCGCCACGCGGGCTCCAGGAATCTCCTTTGCACTTGCAATCGGTCGGGATCGGTTGCGTCTTTTGCAACACTTGGGGATCTATGACCCAAGAACCCCGACCGCACTGCCAAAGGGCAAGCCCAAGACGGTCGCTCGCTGCCCGATGAATAGGGGCCGAGCTCTAGGATCTGTGCGGGCTACAGACACATTGGACGATGGACTTTGGACGTTGGACGCGAGTGCAGGCGGGTCTGACCGGCGTTAGCTGACCGCTGATTCAAGGAAAGTGAGGCTTGCCGTATCGGCATCAAGCTCAGCCTTTATGCCGTAAGGCAGCGTCATGTTGTCGGTGATGTGCCCGAACGAAAGGCCGTAAACGACCGGCACGCCGAGGTCTCCCAGACGATCGCGAAAGACATCGAGCAGCGGTTCCGCGTCTTTCGTTGTGTTCGCTCCGTCGTCAAAAACACCCAACGCAACGCCAGCAAGCGAACGCAGATCGAGACTTTGCCGCAGCTGCGTCAGCATCCGATCGACGCGATACGGCGGCTCGTTGATGTCCTCGATAAATAGGATCTTGCCCGCGATGTCTTTGAGTGCGTACGGCGTGCCGCAGAGCGCGGTAAGAAGGGCAAGGTTGCCGCCCGTGAGTTCGCCCTTTGCACGTCCGCCCTTTATTGTAGCCGGGTGAAATAGTGCGGCTTCCTTCTTGAGATTGTCAGGCGAAGGTTCAACGATGATCGGCGGTCGTTCCGATGCCGTAAGCAATTCCATCACGCGGCCGCGTGTGTAGTCGGTGTATTGCGAGGTCCCGACCGGCCCGTGAAAGGTAACGAGGCCCGTGCGTTGGCTGATCGCAATGTGTAGAGCCGTGATATCCGAAAATCCGATGAAGACCTTCGGATTCTTTCGTATCAATTCGAAATCGAGCATCGGCAGCAATCTTGGACATCCGCCGCCGCCGCGAACGCACCAGACGGCCTTTATATCTTTGTCCGCGAAGGCCGCGTGAAGATCGGCGAGACGCTCGGCATCCGTTCCCGAAAGAAAGCCCTTTCGTCCGCGGGCGTGCTCTCCGGCCTTCGGCCTGAAGCCGAGCTCGGTCAGGCTCGCCAACGCCCGGTCGAAAGATTCCGGCGCAACGCCGCTCGCGGGTGCAATAACGGCGACCTGATCGCCTTGTTTCAACGCTTTCGGTTTGATCATTCGCGGTTTCATGCGACGTGACCGATCCTGAGGATCGCGTCCCTGTCCCGCACTCATTGTACCTGCCGCGAACGCGATCGCTCCGGCAGCCTTCAAAATTTCCCTTCGATCCATAGATTCTTCTGCCGAATGACTGAGCTTCTAAAACATTCTTTTGCAGGTAATTATCTAGCTGATAGCTGTCAGCCGATAGCTGTTAGCGATATTTCCGATCTGCAGAACAAACCAATTTGCGGCCTCACGATCATCTCTCGAGCACCGCCTCAAGTTTCTTCTCGATCTGCGAAATGTCGAGCCCAATCGCAAGGTCTTCGGCGCGCGCGAATAAGTGTTCGAGCATTGGGAAGGGCCGTGCATCCGCCATCGCCTCGGCCCACTGCGGCGAGTCGCTGCATTCTGAGAAGACATAGACCGCTTCTTCACGCGGAAGTTCATTCAGCCATGCAAGCTTGTTGTAGATCCTCTTGCCCACTTTTCTCGTTCGCTGACGTGCGGATTATACACTTGGATCCGGCCAAAATGGAATCTGCCGCACGAGACGACATTTCGCACGAAGTCCGCTAGGATAACCTTATGGATCAGAAGCCCAACGCTCCCTCCGAAGGTGTTCTCGAGAGCGAGGAACGCCGAGCGGTCTCGTTCGCAACGCTGCTCGCCATTGCGGCCTTTTTCGTCTATTCGATCTGGGCTCTTCTTCAGGCAGATCACTATTATTTTCTCGGCGGCGGAGCAAACTACCTCTCGCCGCTCTTTGCTCCGGAACTTGTGGGCGATTCGCCGCAGGGGTTTTTTGGCGGCCGCGGAAGTTGGATGCCCTGGTGGCTGTCCGGCTCACCGGCTCTCATGTTCCTGTGGCTGATCGCGCTTGCTTCTGCAAGGCGTGCGATAAAAGAGTGTGACTGTTTCATCCTGCTGATCGTCGAGCGGCTCCTCGCATTCGTGGGCATTGTCTATTTCGCGGCACTCTTGTATGACGCATACAGTTCGATGTGGTTCCTTTCGAACTTGGGCGTGAATTCGTTCGGGTTTCGAGGCGGGACGATCATGCTCGCCGCAAGCTGCCCTTCCGTCCTCATCTGCCTGACGGCACTCTTTTCCGGCCCGACCGGCCGCTTCGGACGGCTCTCCCGAAATCGAAGCCGCGTGATCGCGATAACACTCATCATCCTCGCCGCCGCCGATCTATACATCCGTCTTTGCTCGATGGGCCGCCTCCTCGACGCACGATTCGGAGCCTGACGCCATTTTTGTCGTGTATTTTTGGCTTCACTTTTTTGAAATATGAGATAGAATAATTGACACATTGTTGAGCCTTAATAAAAGCGTTTGCTCTTCCCCACAATGTATTGTGTTTGAAGAACTTATAAGAAAAAGGAGAACTTATGGCAGGCAAATTTGAACTTGCGAGATCGAGTAACGATAAATATTTTTTTCGTCTGAAGGCCGGTAACGGCGAGAAGATCTTGGGAAGCGAGATGTATGAAACGAAGGCCGCTGCCGAAAACGGTATCGCGTCCGTAAAGAAGAACGCTTCTGACGACGCTCGTTATGAGAAAAAGACCTCGGCCAAGGGCGATTTCTTTTTCAACCTCAAGGCGGGCAACGGCCAGATCATCGGCAGCAGCGAAATGTATAAGAGCGAATCGGGCCGCGACAACGGCATCGAATCCGTCAAGAAGAACGCTCCTGACGCAGAGACCAGCGACCTCACCTAGACCGGTTCGAGGAAACGATTGATCACACGCACCGTAAAATCACTTTAATTACCGGCTGATGCCCGACGCTCTGTCTTAGAGTTTCGGGCATCTTCTTTTTTTGATGATCGACACTATTTGGTTTTTCCTATTTTATGCAGCGAACAATTCTTGGTATCGAAACTCTTACCGGAAGCCGGCTTGAGATGATCGAGGCGCGACGTGTCGCCCTCGTCTGCAATCAGGCGTCCGTCTTGCCCGAAACCTTTCGCCACGCGGCCGATGTCTTTTACGAACATCCTGATATCGAGCTGACCGCCCTTTTCGGCCCGCAGCACGGAATTCGCGGCGACGTTCAATACAATATGATCGAGACGCCGCACGTCCGCGACAAGCACACTGGCTTGATGGTCTATTCGCTTTACAGCGAGGTTCGCGAACCGCGAGAGGAAATGCTCGTGGATGTTGACGACATCGTCATCGATCTGCAGGACGTCGGCTGCCGCATCTACACGTTCGTCTATACGATGGCGAACTGTATGCGCGCGGCGAAGAAATACGGCAAGCGCGTCATCGTCTGCGACCGCCCGAATCCCATAAACGGTATCGCGGTCGAAGGTAATGTCACGGAACCGGAATTCACGTCGTTTGTCGGACAATTTCCGATCGCAACGCGCCATGGAATGACCATCGGGGAACTTGCCATGATGTTCAATGAGCATTTCGGCATCGGCTGCGAGCTCGAGGTCGTTAAGATGCAGAATTGGAGCCGCGAATTGTGGGGCGACGAAACGGGTCTGCCGTGGGTGTTGCCATCGCCGAACATTCCGGATGTCGATACTTGTAGCGTTTTTCCCGCGACGGTGCATCTCGAAGGCACCGAATTGAGCGAAGGCCGCGGCACGACACTGCCTTTTTTCCTGAACGGTGCACCCTTCATCAATCCGTACGAGTGGGCCGCGAAACTTCGCGAATACGAATTTCCCGGCGTTGCGTTCCGGGAAAGCTACTTTCGCCCGACATTCTGCGAATTCGCCGGCCAAACGTGCGGGGGCATCCAGATACACATCACCGACCGCAATGCGTTCACGCCCGTCCTTCTCGGGATCGCTATGACGCAGACCGCGTACGAGATGTATCCTGAGAAATTCCAGTGGCGGCAGAACGCGTATGAATATGAATTCGACAAGAATCCTTTCGACGTTATCTGCGGCACCGACAAGATCCGCAAAGCCATCGAACACGGCACCGCCCTCACCGAGATCGAAGCCGCCTGGCAGCCCGCCCTCGACGAGTTCCGCGAGGCCCGGAAGAAATATTTGTTGTATTGATACGAGGCGGAAACACGACCGGTAGGGAGTGTGTTTCGGCCTGGGGTTTGGGGATTTGGGATTTCGGACCGGGATTTGCGACTTCTATTAACGTGTGCGTTAGCACACTCAACCGAATCCCAAAATCTCAGAGCCATAATCGCAGATCCCAAACCCCAAATCCCCTTGCAAGCATCTTCCAAAAGTAATACTCTTACCGGTAGGAGTATTACTTATGCGTGTAACAAGTAAAGGACAAGTGACGATCCCGATCGAGGTTCGGACAAAGCTTGGGATCCGTCCCGGCACAGAGGTCGATTTTGTAATAAAAGGTGACTATGCACGTCTCGTTAAGGCAAAGCGAAAGCCAGGCGAACGCACCCGCGGCGAAGAGATCGTCGCTCATCTAAAGGGCCGCGGCACCGGAACGATGACCACAGACCAAATTATGCGTTTGATGAGAGGTTGGGGAGACGAAGATGATATTGATCGATAGTTCGGTCTTGTTGGACCTCTTCACGGTCGATCCATTCTGGTTCGAGTGGTCATCGAACGCGGTCGCAACACTTGCGGACGTCACAGAGATCGCGATCAATCCTCTCATATACGCGGAAATATCCGTACATTTCGAGTCACCCGAAGCTCTCGATGAAGCCTTCCCGGAGCAAATGTTCCGTCGTGAACCGCTGCCTTTCGAGGCCGGATTCCTGGCGGGCAAAGCCTTCGCCGCGTTTAGAAAAAGAGGCGGTGTCAAAACGTCGCCGCTCTCTGATTTTTACATCGGTGCTCACGCCGCTGTCTCAGGTTTCAGCATCCTAACACGCGACCCGCGACGATTCCGCCGCTACTTCCCGACCGTCGAGGTCATCGCTCCTTAGAACCAGCTTCCTTTCTTTTTGCCGCCGCCGAAGATGCCGCCGAGGACGCCGCGTACGATCGAGTTGCCGATCTGTCGTCCGATGGATGAGCTTGCGGAGCGTGCGGCGGATTTGCCGATGGATTCCCACATCGAATCGGGAGCTCGTGCGGCGGCGCGTTCGGCCTTTGCCTGCTCTTTGGCGGCCTTTGCGGCGTCAATTTCCGCCTGTGCGGCGGCCTGCTCCTGAGCCTTCGCTTCGGCTTTTGCGGTAAGCATCTCGAAAGCGGATTCGCGATCAACGGCCGTGTCATAGACTCCCGCAACAAGCGAATTCGCCATCAGCTGCTGACGCTGTTCCGGCGTGATCGGCCCGATGTGACCCTCGGGCGGCACGACGAACGCGCGATCTACCACGGTCGGAATGCCCTTTTCATCGAGCGTCGAGATCAGAACCTCGCCGACGCCGAGTTCCGTGATGGTCTTTTCCGTATCGATCTTCGGATTCTCGCGGAACGAGGTCGCGGCGGCCTTCACGCCCTTTTGCTCCTGCGGCGTGTATGCCCGAAGCGCGTGCTGCACGCGATTGCCGAGCTGCGCCAGGACCTTCTCAGGGATATCCGCCGGATTTTGCGTTACGAAATAAACGCCGACGCCTTTCGAGCGGATGAGACGCACGACCTGCTCGACCTTTTCGATAAGGGCGGACGGGGCGTCGCTGAACAAAAGGTGAGCCTCATCGAAAAAGAATACGAGTTTCGGTTTATCGAGATCGCCGGCTTCCGGGAGCGATTCGAAGAGCTCGCTCAAGAGCCACAGTAAGAATGTTGAATAGAGCTGCGGAGCGTTTATGAGCTGATCGGCGGCGAGCAGATTCAGCACACCCTTGCCCGAGACCGTTTGAATAAAATCATCGAGCTTGACGGCCGGTTCGCCGAAGAAGATCGAGCCGCCCTGCTCATCTAGCTGTAAAAGCCCGCGTTGGATCGCGCCGACCGATGCGGCCGAAACGTTGCCGTACTGCGTCGTCAATTCCGCGGCATTCTCGCCGACCCAACGCATAAGCGACTGCAGATCCTTGAGGTCGAGCAGCAGCATTCCGTTGTCGTCTGCGTACTTGAACGCGATCGCGAGCACGCCTTCCTGCGTGTCGTTCAGATCGAGGAGACGTGCAAGCAGGATCGGGCCCATTTCCGAAACGGTCGCGCGAAGCGGGCTGCCTTGCTTACCGAAAACATCCCAAAGCGTCGCGGTAAAACCTTGAAATGCCGGCGTCACGCCTAGCAGCGTGTTCCTTTCGTCTATCTTCGCGTTGCCGCCGCCGGCCTGCGTAACTCCGGTCAGGTCGCCCTTGATGTCTGCCATAAAGACGGGCACGCCGAGTTTACTGAATCCTTCCGCGATCCGCTGCAGCGTCACGGTCTTGCCCGTGCCGGTCGCTCCGGTGATCACGCCGTGGCGGTTCGCCATCTGCGGAAGAAGGAAATATTCGTTCTCTTTGGTCTTTGCAACTAAGATCGGATCGCTCATAGATTATTCTTAGAATCTCGTCTAATTTTCTTCGTGTGTTGCCGACGCATCAACTCGCCGGTTCTGTCTTGATGCTGACAGTTTAGTTTCGCCGTATGTGGTATTTTGTTGAGTATAGCAAAAAGGCAAAACCGGAGAGCATTTTCTAATACGGTTATGCAAAAAAGGGAGTATTTTCGCCTGATGTCAAAATCGTTCAAGTTCGTATCTTTCCTAACGCTCATTTTCTTCGGATGCATCAGCTTTGCCGCCGCACAGAATAAATTCGAAGGCTATTCCTTCACGCTCGAGGCCGACATACGCGGCACTTGCCCGATCACGTACCTGCCGAGCACGGGAGCAAAGAATGCGATCGAGGTCTATATCGCCGGCACGGATCTGCGGCAAAAGGCGCCGAATATCTCGCCGTGCGACGGCAGCGACGTCCGCGACGGCAAGACATACACGAACGGCATCGGCCGATGGTGTTTCCAAGGCCCGGAGCCGATGTACGAAGTGAAGCTGACGAACGGTGCGAGCTATCTCTGGTACCCGACGAACGAGAACACGGGCTTCTACAACCTGAAGGATTTCCGTCCGGTACGTCGGACGCAGCTCGGCAAATACGAGTTTGACGAGCCGAAGGACTACACCTCGACATTCCGCAACGCGATCCAATACATCTCTTCGCGACAGGGCGGAACCTTGCGTGTGCCGGACGGTGATTATGTCGTCGGCACGCTCGACGGCGTCCGACGCGACCCGAACTATCAGGCGATAACGCTTACTTCCGGACTGAACATCATCGGTGCGGGCTCGAACGCCTCGGTCGCGAACTCGAACCTTCCGTGGCGTTTCAGCCCGACGCGCATTCGCCTGCGTTACCCGAACCAAACGATCTTCCGCATCGGCGGCTGTACGAATCAGATCACGGTCAAAGACCTCGAACTGATGGGCAATTCGTCGCTCATGGCCGAGGCAAAACGCGACTCGACCGGGACGTACGGCATCGAAGCTCTCGGCAAATGGGAGAAGGATTCCCGCACGGGCCGCGAATCGCCTAACTCGAGCCAGGTCTTCAAATTCGAGAACATCACGTTCCAGGATTTCGACAAGGGAATTTACGTTCACAATGCCAACGACGAGAACTGCAAGGCGAATGAGCAGGTCTGCAAGTCATGGCATTTCGATTACATCAAGGTCGATCACGGATTCTTCGTGAACAACAGGACGGGCATCTGGATCGATACGTACAACACGGATTGGACGATCGCGAACACCGTCTTTTCCTACATCGCGACGAACGGCCCGGGCGACGGCATACGCGTAAAGGCCGCGGGTTCGATGCTCATACAGCAGACCTTCGGCGGCGGCTACGACTATGCTTCGGCGATCGGCGGAACGTTCATCAACGTGGACACGATCGGTTCCTTGACGGTCATCAATTCAGGCTCGGAACGCGGTAAACGCACGCTCTATACGAACCCGGCCGGAATGATCACGAACGTTAATCTCATCATGATCGGCAGCGTCTTCGGCGACCCGATCGAACTGCACGGTTCGGCGAATTTCATCTCGACAGGCAACTGGTTCGGCGCCGATACGATCAAGGCCGACCCCGGCGTTTCGATCACATCGACCGGCGATCGTTTTTGCTACGATTCGCGCATCTTCGCCTGCAAGGACACGTCCGGCCAGCTCGTCCGACGCCCGAATTTCCAGGGCGGCAGAATGATGTTCCAGACCGGCCGTTTGCCGGAAGGCTCGGGCGATACACGCATCGACGGCAAACCCAACCGCTTCGGCTATAACGTCGAGCTGACCGACGGACTCTTCCAGTACGACCCGAATATCACCTTTAGCGATATTCAGAAATGGGCTCGCGGCGGCGATGGCCGTCCGCCCGTCTCGGACGGCGCCTTCGTCTATTGCAAGGACTGCCGACGCGGAGGCGAATGTTCGCAAGGCCGTGCCGGCACCGACGGCGCCTTCGCCAAACGCATCAACAACCGCTGGATGTGTGACTGAGCCGTGGTCAGTGGGCAGTGGTCAGTGAGCAGTAAGTAGTGAGTTCGTTGCCGCAACACCGCACGCGAGTAAGGCGGCTCGTTGTCATCCATTCACCGCCGAGACGCAGAGACGCCGAGTTCTGTCAGAACCGGGAGCGGTAGCGACTGGGTTCTTCTCTTCTGTCGCCGGCACATCCCGGCGGCTCCGCTGCTCTAGTGTCCCTGAAAGGGACAAATACAATAGCGTAGGGAAAGGCCGAAGGCCGCATCCCTACGACCTGGACGATGAACAAAATGCTCCCTGTAAGGGAGCGGCAAACGCGTATTTTGTTTGTCCCTTTCAGGGACAGATCCAATTCGGCGTAACAACGTAGGGTTCCACCCTACGCTATATTATTCGTCACCTTCGGCGACCTTTTGGCTCCGATACGGCCATCGTTTCGATTGCGGCGACCAGAAGCGCGATCCGACACGGCTTAACGCTATCGTGGTTTACGCTTTTCCTTTTCGCTTTCTTGGTGGGCCGGTCACGATGACGGTTTCGGTAAGCTTTAGGAACATTCGGCCTGCGGAATCGATATCCGGAGTAACGAACCTGAGCGTCTCCTGCGGTAACGGTACGCGACATCATCAATTCGCCATTCTTCTTAGTATTGCCGCTGCCCTCCTCTTTGAATTGCCCCGGTCTTTAGACCGGGGGCACGGCTCTCAAAATCGATCTGAGGCGGCTGTGCCGCCGACAAAGGCTCTGTCGCGTGCTCCGCGCTCTCCGGGGGATCATTGATACCGAACTAACCCAGGGCGGCGGCCGAGGCGGCCTTACCCTGGGCTATTTTCTCAAGTCCCCTAAAGGGACGATTGCGTGGCGGCCACCCTTCGGCGAATTAACGGCGACGGCGGTTTTCCTGCGGCGTTCGCGGCACTCGCGGCGGCCGGCGAGTTCGGCACTGTGGCGGACCCCGGCGATAGAGCGGCGATATTCCTGAAAATGAGAAAAAACCGTGCGGAATTTACACGTTTTGCGCGGATCCAAGTGCAAAAATACGCCTATTTTTGAAGGTACCGTCAAGAAACGCCGTGAAAATCACCGTTTCCGTGCAAAATGCGATGAAATGCGATAAGTGCTATACTTTGCAGTAATTTAGCGTTACATGCGGCAGCTCACGGCATATTGCATTATGCAATATCTTGTCAAGAGCAAGGCAGTGGCCAATCGGTGGTCGGCGGTCGTCTTATTCGTGAATTCGTGGCTTCTTATTTTGCCCCGCACTCACGGACCCTTTGATGTCAGATATAACATTTCTCGCCCGTCAAATTGCGATTTTTGCTCGATTATTCGATAATTATTGGTTTTGAGAATTGCGTCGTTGAGCGGCGTAAGAACATCGATATAAAAGAGAAGAAGATCCGGTTACGCATTGCGTAAAATTGAGCGGTGCGCAACGAAAGCGAAGTTCGCCCGCTGCGGTTTTAAGGGCGGCAAGACGCCGATCTTTTAAGAGCATACTATGAATGAGAACGTAATCTATTTGGTGCCGGCATTCGGTATTTTGGGCCTGATCGTGATGGCGTATAAGTCGGCTTGGGTCGGCAAACAGGACGCGGGCGACGACAATATGCGCGAGCTTTCGGGGCACATCGCGGACGGCGCGATGGCGTTCCTGCGTGCCGAGTGGAAAGTGCTGAGCATCTTCGTACTTTTTACCGCCGCATTGCTCGCATATTCGGGCACGGTGCACGAAGTGAACGGCCGCCAAATCCATTCAAGCTGGGTCATTTGCATAGCGTTCGTGATCGGTGCCGTCTTCTCTGCGACGGCTGGCTACATCGGGATGCGTGTTGCGACAAAAGCGAACGTCCGCACGACACAGGCCGCCCGAACCAGCCTAAAACAGGCTCTTAAAGTTTCGTTCACAGGCGGCACGGTCATGGGACTTGGCGTCGCGGGTCTCGCAGTTCTCGGGCTCGGCGGCCTTTTCATCGCGTTTCTTGCGATGTTCGCTCATCTCGAATCCAATCAGGTGAGAACGGCGATCGAGGTCCTCACCGGCTTCTCGCTCGGTGCAGAATCCATCGCACTTTTTTCACGCGTCGGCGGCGGGATCTATACGAAAGCTGCTGACGTGGGCGCCGATCTCGTCGGCAAGGTCGAGGCCGGAATTCCCGAGGACGACGTCCGCAATCCCGCGACGATCGCCGATAACGTCGGCGATAACGTCGGCGATGTCGCCGGAATGGGCGCCGACCTTTTCGGCTCTTATGTTGCGACGATACTTGCTACTATGGTGCTCGGACAAGAGGTCATAGTTCGTGACGCGATGGGCGGAATGTCGCCCATTCTGCTCCCGATGATCATCTGCGGCCTCGGCATCGTCTTCTCGATCGTCGGCACGTTCTTCGTGAAGATCAAGGACGAGAACGCGAGCGTCCAGAACGCACTGAACCTAGGCAATTGGCTCTCGATGATCCTGACGGTCATCGCGTCGTACTTTGTCGTCAACTGGATGCTGCCGGAAGGCACGCTCGCCCTTCGTTCAGTAACATTCACGCGTGAAGGCGTCTTCGGCGCGATCGTCGTCGGAACAGTCGTCGGCGCGATAATGAGCTTCGTCACGGAATACTACACGGCGATGGGCAAGGCTCCGGTGAACTCGATCATCCAGCAATCTTCGACCGGGCACGCGACCAACATCATCGGCGGCCTCTCCGTCGGAATGAAATCAACCGTAGTGCCGATCTTGACGCTAGCCGGCGGCATCATGGCTTCGTATTACTTCGCAGGCCTTTACGGGGTCGCGATCGCGGCCGCCGGAATGATGGCGACCACCGCGATGCAGCTCGCGATCGATGCGTTCGGGCCGATCGCCGACAACGCTGGAGGAATTGCCGAAATGAGCCAACTTCCGCCGGAGGTTCGCGAACGCACAGACAATCTCGATGCGGTCGGAAATACTACTGCGGCCACCGGAAAGGGCTTTGCGATCGCAAGTGCGGCCTTGACCTCCCTTGCGCTATTCGCAGCATTTGTCGGGATCGCCGGCATCGACCGAATCGATATCTACAAAGCGAACGTTCTTGCAGGCCTCTTCGTCGGCGGTATGATCCCGTTCATCTTCTCCGCACTTTGCATACAGGCCGTCGGACGCGCCGCGATGGACATGGTGCAGGAAGTTCGACGTCAATTCCGCGAAATTCCGGGCATCATGGAATACAAGGCGAAGCCCGAATATGAGAAATGCGTCGCCATCTCGACGCAGGCTTCGATACGCGAAATGATCCTGCCCGGTGCTATCGCACTTGTTACTCCGGTCGTCGTAGGTTTCACCTTCGGCCCCGAAGTTCTTGGCGGCCTGCTGGCCGGCGTGACCGTCTCGGGCGTGCTTATGGGCATCTTCCAGTCGAACGCAGGCGGTGCCTGGGACAACGCCAAGAAGTCATTCGAGAAGGGCGTCGAGATCAACGGCGAGACGGTTTATAAAGGCTCTGAGCCGCACAAGGCATCGGTTACCGGTGACACGGTCGGCGATCCGTTCAAGGATACGTCCGGCCCGTCGATGAACATTCTTATCAAGCTGATGTCCATCGTCTCGCTCATCATCGCCCCATATATCTTCGGCATCGGCCAGTGAGGGTTCCGCTACGGAGCGGCGGACGCCCTCGTCCGCATCATGTCAGAACCGCCTGCGTAAGCCGCTCGGTCAGGCTCATCGCACCGCCGAGACTCCGAGACGCAAACGCGGGGATCGTCTGGCTCCGTAGGGGCCGAATGTTTGGCGTAAATTTTCAAAGATCCACAACCAACCACCAATAAGCATACCGAAGCCGCCTTGGCGCTTGGAAGCACAAAATGCACAGAATGTATAAAAATGCACAGAATGCACAGAATGTATAAAAATGCACAAAATGCACGAAATGTACGAAATGCACGAAATGCAAACTTCAGGAAGCGGGCCTGCTGGTTGGATCTAGAATCTGAAATCTGGAATCCGAAATAGAACGCCATCGCCAAACCTCTCGGAGGCGGCTATAGTCGCCGACAGGAAAAGGCCGTTTTGTCGCTCGATGCCCCGACGGATCGGGGCCGAGCTCCAGGATCGTTTTCGCAACGTGTTCCCGGGGTGGCGGCGTCAGAATTTTGCTCCAAGCTTTATGCCGAGTTTCCAGATGTATTTGAATGGGAACGAGGTTGTGAACCGTCGATACTCATCATTCTGCTGTAGGGAGAAGAGGTAGCTCTCTGGAGCCTAATTCTTACTCCTCGCATCCAACAAATCAACAAATCTCTCGAACAGATACTCCGAATCGTGTGGGCCCGGGGCGGATTCGGGATGGTATTGGACGGAGAAGATCGGGAGCTTTCGATGTCGCAGGCCGGCGACGGTGTTGTCGTTGAGATTGACGTGCGTAACCTCGACATCGGCGGGAAGCGAATCGGCATCGACGGCGAAACCGTGGTTGTGCGCGGCGATCTCGATCTTGCCGGTGGTGAGGTCTTTGATCGGCTGATTCCCGCCGCGATGGCCGAATTTGAGCTTGTAGGTCTTGCCGCCGAAAGCTTCGCCAAGAAGTTGATGACCAAGGCAGATGCCGAAGATCGGCGTCTTACTTTGCGCAAGTTTGCGTATCTCCTCGATCGTCTCTTTCATCGAGGCCGGGTCGCCGGGGCCGTTCGAGAGGAAAATGCCGTCGGGTTTTAACGCAAGAACTTCGTCGGCGGTGGTTTCGGCCGGGACGACCGTGATGCGGCAGCCGAATTTTGCGAACTCACGCAAGGAATTGGTCTTTACGCCGAAGTCATACGCTACGATGTGGTATCTCTCCGATGCGGGAGCCTGCTCATATGTGAATGAAGTTTCAACCGTAACGGTGCTTGCGAGCTCGCGGTTCTGCATCTCCGGCTGAGCGAGGATCCTTGTGAGCAGCGATCCTTTGTCTGTATCGACTGACGAAATGCCGGCTCGCATCGCACCCTTATCGCGAATGTGGCGGACGAGAGAGCGCGTGTCGATGTGCTCGATGCCGACGATGTTGTTGGCCTTAAGATACTCGTCAAGCGACATTGTCGATCGAAAGTTCGAGACGATGCGGCTCGATTCACGAACGACGAAGCCCTCGGCCCACGTTTTGCGGCTTTCGACATCTTCGGAATTGACACCGTAGTTGCCGATCAAGGGATACGTCATCGTGACGATCTGACCGGCGTAAGACGGATCGGTCAAGATCTCCTGGTAGCCCGACATCGAGGTATTGAACACGATCTCGCCGAACGTCTCGCCGACGGCGCCGAACGAAATTCCCTCAAAAACACGTCCGTCCTCGAGGACAAGGATCGCTTTTACACGCTGCTCCTGCATTTAAGTTTAATTTTAACTGACTTTGGTAACTCTTGGCGAAGCTGAGGGTGAGAATTTGCGAAAGCTAGCGACTTAGCTCGTCGTCATCCGCTAGTGATGCTGGGGTCGGGGAAGGAATTTGGTTTGGGTATTCGCCGTGTTCCAGAAAGCCCATATTTGCAGGCTTCCAATAGCGGAAAAATGCCTTTCCGTAAATGTATTTCTCCGGGACAAGCCCCCACGAACGTGAGTCGAGCGAGTTGTCGCGATTATCGCCGAGGACAAAATAATGATGTTTTTCGACGATTCGCGGCGAAAGGTTGGGGAATGAGCTGTTGTGAGCCGAATCCAAATAGTCTTCATTCAACGTATTTCCGTTTATGATGACCTTGCCCGAGCGTATCTCGACCGTCTCGCCCGGGAGTCCGATCACGCGTTTGACGAAGCTCTTGTCAGGGTCGTTCGGATACCAAAAGACCACGATGTCGCCGCGTTCGATATGGCCCCAACTGTAGCCCTGGATCTTGTAGTAAACGAGTTTGTTGACGAGCAGACGCTCGCCGTCGTGCAGCTCCGGCAGCATCGACGTGCCCTCGACAACGACCGGTTGGACGAAGAATACGCCGAAGAGGATGAAAACGACGATGATCAGGAAGATGTCGCGCGCGAGCTTAAAGCCTTCCGAAAGGAGGCCCTGCCGCGATTCGCGTTTTAGTGACGTAACGGCGATATCGGTGTCATCTTGCGGATGGACCTCGCCGAACGCGATCTGTTTATTCTTTCCCGAATCGAACATGCCAAGCTTTGGACGGTAAAAACGCGCGAAAAAGTTGCACTCGTCTAGGCTCCCTGCTATCGAGATAGCCTCACAAGTATTTATAATCAAGGGAGAGGCTACGGGTTGTCAAAGGAAATCTTTGCCAAAAGCAGCAGCCAAACGCATTAGACCGAGGAGCCGGAACAAAAATGAATCCCACGATCAGATCCCAATTCGCAGCAACAGAGACCTTTGCATACCTGAACAGTGCGGCTGTAGCACCGCCGCCAAGGGCTGCGATCGACGCGATCCTATCGCAGCTTGAAGATGCGGCAGTTTACGCCGGTCTTCGCTTCGGAGCTTGGGTGGACACAAAGAAACGCTGCCGCACGTTGATGGCCGGCATTCTCGGCGTAAGGGACGAGCAGGTTGCATTTATGCGAAACACGTCGGACGGCTTTTCGACGATCGCCAACGGGATCGAGTGGCGGACAAGCGACAATATCGTGAGTTTTGCCGATGAATTCCCGGCGAATTTCTATGCGTGGAGAAATGTACGTGATCGTCACGGCGTTGAATTACGGCTCGCCCCGGAGCGCGAAGGGCGAATAGATCTCGACGAGCTCATCTCCTTGATCGACTCGAATACACGCCTTGTTTCGATCAGTTCGGTACAGTTCGCATCCGGTTTCCGCAGCGATCTTGCACGCCTTGCCGAGGCCGCGCGCAAAGTGGACGCATTATTCTGCGTCGATCTCATCCAAGGCCTCGGAGCACACGCCTATGACCTGCCCGCATTGGGCGTCGATGCGGCGTGCGGAGCATCGCACAAATGGCTCTGCGCACCGGAAGGCATCGGCTACATCTACCTTTCCGACCGTGCGCGCGAACTCATTTCGCCGACTCTCGTCGGTTGGATCAGTGTCGAGGATGCGTGGGATTTCGCGGATCGGGAGCAGAATTACAAACCGAACGCATTGGCGTGGGAAACTGGGACCGGCCCGTCCGCATTGTTCTACGGGCTCGAGGCGAGCCTGAAGCTCCTGATCGAAGCGGACCTCAAAAAGGTCGAAGCCTATCTTGACGAACTTTCGGAGTATCTTTGCGAGCGGATCAGCTCAAAGAATTATGAGATCTTGAGTTCGCGAAAAGAAGGCGAACGCTCGGCGATCGTCTGCGTTCGTCACAAGGGCGGCCTTTCACCGAATGAGATCGCGGCCCAGTTGGAGAAAGAGAAAGTGGTCGTCAGCCCGCGGCTCGACCGCATAAGGATCGCACCACATTTCTTCAACAACCAGGAAGACATCGATCGTCTGATCGACGCTTTGATCTAACTTATTTCTTCGCCGACGATCTCCGGCGTGAGGCCGTCGAGATTAAGCCGTATCATTCCGCCCGCGTCTGAGAATGTGGGCATTCGTGCTCGTTCGCGCTCTCGATAGCGAAAGTAAAGCAGCCCGCATAACAGTCCGAACACGCAAGCAAGGCCGATCCCGATCATGATCGCAAAGAACGTCGAGAGGAAGACGCCGGCCGTCGTGATCGTAAAATCCCTTTCTGCCTGTGTCGGAAGGTCAGGAGCCTCGCCCAACCACTGAACATATTTCTGGTATTTGACCTGATCGAGCAAGGCGTTCGCTGCTGCCGCGTCATTCGGATCGAGGACAAAGACGCTGTAATTTCCGATTCGGCGATAGGCGGTTGCACTTCCGGAAGCGAGTGCTTCGGTGATCTTTTGATCCTCAAAGACCGAAACTTGCGGCGTCGGAAACTCAACGATCACGAGCCTTCCCGCCGGATACATCGCCGTTGCCGCCTCAACACCGTTCGTAAAATCTATCACGGCGAGCTCGGGCCTTTCGCCGGTCGCTTTCGTGAGTTCGGCCGCATTTCTGGCATAGACCGCCGAATTTCGCACCGTTTCCCATTCAGGAAGGTGCAGCAAAACGGCCGGAGTCTTGTCTTCAACCGGTGCAGCAGGCTTTTTTGCGTCCTGCGCATGGGCGTGTATGCCCGCAAACAGTAGGAGCAGAAGGGAAAATATAAGATCTGGTCGGTAAACCTTCTTCACGGCTTTTCGAACGAACCGATTTGCGTCGGCGGTGTCCAATTAATATGCAGATTCTAGCATTTACACGCGAATTAGCGAGCCTCGCCACGGGATTTGACCCGAATGCACCATTTCGTGCAAGTTTGGTCGAATTCGCTCGTTCATTAGACAGCCGAAACTGATATTTGATGCGTGGCGAATACAAAAAATATGCCTAAAAAGTTGAACAAATCAGACAAAACGGCGTGTTTAAGTGAATTGACGGTAAAAATGCTCGGTTTGGCACGGCAATTGTTTAAGGAATAGGTCAGGAGGGGAGAGCAATGACAACAGAAGCATTAAACTTTCCGGTTTTTCATAGTAACAACGGTGTAAGCGCGGACAACGTGGTGTTTGACACCGCACCGGCCGCGAATCTTAAGAAAGCGAAGGATTTTGACCTCGCACAGGAAGCGGCCGAGGGCAGCATGCCGGCCTTCGAAGAGCTTTACAACCGCCACCATCGCAGAGTGTATGCGATCTGTTTGCGGATGCTCCAAAACGCTTCCGAGGCCGAAGACCTTACGCAGGACGTCTTTATACAGCTTTATCGCAAGATCGGCAGTTTCCGTGGCGATTCCGCCTTCACGACATGGCTGCATCGTATGACCGTTAACGAGGTCCTGATGCACTTTAGAAAGCGAACGGTAAAGTTCGAAAAGGTCACCGAAGAAGGCGAAACGCCCGATCAGATCGTCACCGGTACATCGAACCCGATGAAGATGCAGGTCGTTGACAGGATCGCCCTCGAAGCCGCGATCGAACAGCTTCCGGATGGATACAAGAGCGTTTTCGTGCTGCACGATGTCGAGGGCTTCGAACACGAAGAGGTCGCACAGATCCTTGGCTGCTCGGTCGGCACGTCGAAATCACAGCTGCACAAGGCGAGGCTAAAACTGCAGCGTCTTTTGAAGAAAAAGGCGAATCCACGCCTCGTAGCCTGGAGCTGAAACTCCTAACATCTCCTGTTGATCGTCTCTGCACGGCTGCCGAAGAAGCAATTCTCCGGCAGCCATTCTTTTATCTTCGGTACGCAGTTCAACCACAATCAGCGATAACTGACCGCAGAAGTTTCTCGGCGACGGAGGCTTGTTCCGGGGTCGAGTAAAGGACGAGGAATGACATGCTTCGGCTCAGCGGTCTACAATCAAACGCGAGTTCCATCGCAAAATGTTTGTCGGGATCTTGGTAGTTGGTGCGATCGGACACGAAAGTGTAGCTTGCGAGGAGGCTTTTCTCGCCAATGTTCTCAACGACCATTCGTTTGACATCGGTTATATCCTTTCCGGTCAACCTTCTATCGAGTTCCTCAACGCCAGTTTCGGCCTCTATTGTGAGAGACATATTTACGTCCGAATATCTTTGATAGAAAGTATCGATGGCCGTAACATCTTCTTTTAGAAGGGTTGCGGGGATGGAAAGCCGAAAGCCGACCTCGCTGACTTCAACCCAACCATCTGGAAGTGCACCCGGTTTCGGCGACAAGGGGACAGCACAGCCAACCGATTGAAATATCAATAGGAAGATAAGAACGATCGATCTCATAGTATCCGAAACGGTCCAACGTTGAGTCCAACAGAAAAACATAGTTGGTCAAAGTGGTCCTGTGAGATCTATCGTAACCAATTGTAAGGATCAGGGATATTCTGGAGCCACCCGTCGGATTTGAACCGACGACCTTTCGATTACGAAAGAGTTGCCCTAACTCACAGCTACGCCCGAAAACATTGATCGGAAGCTCGCCCACGTCCCATAAACATTAGCGTCTACTTAAATCACAGGTTTGCATCAATTCTCCTCGCATGGCATACTTTTTCCCACTAGGACTTAGTGGCGAGTCCTAATTTGAGTCCTAATTTTTTTCAAAGAGGAATTATGGAAATCAAGCATTCTATCTTCCGACGTGGGAAGCAGGGCTCTGACGACGCCGGATCATACAAGAACCGTTGGACGCTACGTTTTACCTTTTCGGACGAACACGGTAACACCCGACGCAAGACCTACCAATTCGCCACAAGAAACGACGCGCTTGATGCCAGGCCGAGACTCGAAGGCAAACTTTCCAAGACGCAAGGGCAGAGTGTTGTTGGCGACAAAATGACATTCAGTGATCTAGCGGCGTATGCCAAGCGAACTTTCTACCGTCCGGCAGAGATCGCAGAAGGGCGAAAGGTTGCTGGCATTCGATCAACTAAGCCGGTTTATACAGCTATGGACACGCTGGAAGAATACTTCGGCAAGAAACGCTTGGCGAGTATCACTCGCAACGACCTTAACGGTTTCAAGACCTGGCGGTTGAAGCAGGGCGATAGACGCGGAAAGGCAGGCGAGTTGAAGCCGAGCGAGCGAAAGCGTGTATCACTTTCGACCGTCAACCGGACACTTGCGATCTTCAAACACCTGATCAAATTCGCATACGCGGAAGGCTGGATAAGCCGGGACATAACGCTTGGCTCGAAGGCGATCGACCCCGACGCGGAAAAGGCTCGGACGCGAACTCTCACCGAGAGCGAAGAAATGCTTCTTTTAGCGTCTTGCGAAGGAACGCGAGCGGTTACATACCTTCGACGCGGAAAGCCCGTTACGGCGGCTATAAACGTCAACAATCCGCATCTAAAGGCCGCGATATTGCTTGGGCTTGATGCAGGCTTGCGACGCAATGAAGTATTGACGCTCGAATGGCAGAACGTCGACTTCCACCGGAACTTCATACACGTTCAGAGCCTTCATACAAAGACGCAGCGAGGACGCAATGTTCCGCTCCGGGACAGGCTCAAAGCTGAGCTTCTGGCATTGCCGAACTTCGGCGAGAAAGGGCGGATATTCCCGTTCAATGACTTCAAGCGAAGTTGGGCGACGGCCTTGCGGCTTGCAGGGATAGAAGGGCTGACCTTTCACGACCTGCGGCGAACCTTCGTAACTCGATTGAGCGTTAAGGGCGTGCCGCTTGCGGTTGCCGGAAAGCTCGCGGGCCACAGCACGCTTGCGACGACGCAGAAGCATTACGTTTCGACCGACGACCTTGCGATCATCGACGAAGTGAGAGAAAGGCTCGATGCACCGACCAGAGCGGTCGATGCAGACGGAGAATTCGTGAATTAAGAGCGGCTTGAGCAGCATTACTCATGCCTACTTACAACAGGATTACTCGGAAACTCGCTGAATCTGCTTGCAGGTTTGACGAGAACCTGCAACAGGAGCTCCAGAATATGGCGAAAAAAGCACGCAAGAGGGGCCTTGGAAACGGCGACAAGGCAACGGTGCCTTCAAAGGGGGCGTCGTCAGATTCCAATAAGCCAAGGCGGTCGCAAAAAAAGGAACTGACAAATGGAACTCAAGTAAACCTTGCCGAATTGAATGGGACTGATCTTGGCAAATTCAAGAATGTACTTGATCGAATTCTGCTCATGCCCCACGACACGCCCCTAAATGTCGGCACCAAGGCAATTGGACGAGCAGATATTATTGTTGAGTCAGTGATTGCGCAGCTGGATTCTGATCTATCAGGCAAGCTGTCTCCGGTTAACTTGTTTCACAGCATGAACGTGGTTCTCTCTCTGAGCAACTTCGATGAAACGGCTTCGAACGTGGTTTGGGAGCGCCTGTATGCACACCTAGAGCCTCGATCTGAACAGGGTGTAGCTTCGCTGCTTGAACAGAAGTTCCTTAACGTACTCTTGCGGAACACGATTGCGCGTATTGGATTTGCACTTGGAAAAAAATTCACGAGCCTTCCACTGGTCGACCAGATCGCAGAGCTTAAAAGAAGAAAGGTCTATGCACAACCAAGGGGCGGACTTTTTTATAGAGCACACGAAAAACTCATTTCAGGATTAGAGAAAGAGATGGCCCCAGAAAACGCTATGGGCAAAGTTGCGTCAATGGCCGCCCCGAAATTCAAACGTAAGGAGGTAATGGCCTTGCTTACCGCATTCATCCCCCAATTCCGAGAAGCCGATAACACCGTCAAGGCTGAGTTCATTGTACGGCTTACGCCCTATACTGGTGGAAAGAAGATCGCACAGGAGTTCAGTCATTTGAGGATGTCCGAGTGCGAAGGGCTCGTGGAGTACTGGAAGCAGAGGTTTATGAAAAGCGGTCGAGGGCGCAAGAAAAGTTGTACCTAGTACAAATTCGGGTAAGAATTCGGAAATAGTATTCAATTAGCACCATGGCTCAGGTTGCCATGGTGTTTTTTTTTGCATTCCATATCACGATAGAAATACGGAACATTGCACTATGACAACCAAATACGAAGAGAAGTGGAGTCAGAAATGCACAAGAAAAAGACACGAGGTTGACACGGACAGCAACACAAAACTTACACGAAAATGAACACGAAACGAACACGCACATACCGAGGATTTCACGTTGTTTCACGGCAAAATGTGCAGGATTACGCAAGGAAGTAAAAGGAAAAAGGAATTATGAGATCAACGAAGCTGACTGAATACATACGCGAGATCGATGTTTTGGAAGTGTGGCCGATGAGCAAGGCAACTTTGATAAGGGCGCGGAAGAAGGGCTTGCCGTTCGTCCGGCTGGGAGCCTATGTCTGCTACAAGCCGGAAGACCTTGAGGCATTTTTTAGCAAGCCCCGGTCATGGAAAGCTCCGGCTGAACCAAACAAAAGGGAGGGCAGAGATCGATGAGACGAAATAGAAAAGCCGATGCTGGACACATCGGCTCAAAACCAAACCTGAACGGACATTCTAGGCACCGGTTTTCTGTTGGTCATTATACGCCAGAAGCCTTCCCGATTCAATGCCGGAAATGCCGGTCCGATTATATGCGGTTCGCCTTCGACGGCTACTGCCAGAGTTGCCAACAGCGTGTTGAATATATTAAGCGTGAGCGGCTCCTGGAACGCAGGAGGGCAGCATGACCTACGAGGTGTCGAACCCGTTTCAGATCGACGCGGAAGCGTTCCGGGCCGATGCCGAAGCGATGCTTGCGCGGCCCGGCCCCGAGAACGATCCCGAACCGGACGGCTTCAAAAGTCTATTCAAGATACAGACGGCGGGCCAATGGATCGCGGACGCGCAGAAGCGGCCTGCGCCGAAGATGTTGTTCGGCGAATTTTGGTTCGAGGGCGAGATTTGCATCTTATTTGCCGATACGAACGTAGGCAAATCGATCCTTGCCGTCCAGATCGCAGACGCTATATCGACCGGCCGTTCTATCTTAGAGCTGACACTCGAAGCCGAACCGCAAAAGGTTATCTACTTTGACTTCGAGCTTTCCGACAAGCAATTCGAGGCAAGGTATTCAGAGAAGCAGCTCAATGCGGCTTACTTCGATAACCCTTTTGCGTTTCACCCGAATCTGCTACGGGCCGAGATCGATCCTGAAGGCGAGATAGATCACGGCTTCGAGGACTTCGAGGCTTATCTGAACTATTCACTTGAGAGAGAGATCACTTCGAGCGGTGCGAAGGTTCTAGTTATCGACAACCTGACCTATCTCAAGAATGAGACCGAACGGGCAAAGGATGCCTTGCCTTTGATGAAATTCTTAAAGAGCCTAAAGCAGAAATACGGCCTTTCGATCCTTGCCTTAGCTCATACGCCAAAACGCGATCACGCAAAGCCGATAAGCCGGAATGACCTGCAAGGCTCGAAGATGCTGATCAATTTCTGCGATTCGAGCTTCGCGATAGGTGAGAGCTGCAAAGAGCAGGGCCTTCGCTATTTGAAGCAGATCAAAGTCCGCAATGCAGAAAGGCGTTTCGATTCGGACAATGTTCTGCTTTGCCAGATAGCAAAGCCAAGTAACTTCCTTCATTTCGAGTTTGTCGGCTACGGAAGGGAACGCGAACACTTGCGCGAGCTTTCAGACGGCGACCGCGAAGGGCTGATCGCGAAAGCTAGAGAGCTTTCGGCGGAAGGAAGATCACAGCGAGAGATCGCGTTTGAACTTGGCGTAGCACTTGGAACGGTCAACAAGTATCTGCGTTCATAGCGTTCACACCGTTCACACCGTGAACACTGTGAACACCGTGAACGATTCGAACGCTTAGAAAAATGCTCACACTCGAAAAATACAGCGGTTCGGCTTCGCGGCATCGTTGCCCGGCTTGCGGGGCAAAGAAACGCTTCACGCGGTATATCGACACGAAGACCGGGCGTTATCTCGCGGACAATGTAGGACGCTGCGACAGGGAATCATCTTGCGGTTATCACCTGAAGCCGGGCGAGCATTTCGCGGCGAACTCCGGCCCTGAGTATTTGCAGGCTTTCAGCAATGTTCGGACAAGACGAAAACCGGGCATAGTTTGGCAAGGCTCTAATGCTGAAAACGTTTCAAAAGCGATCTATACGCAAAGGACCGCGACTCGAAAGCCGGACTTTATCGACAAGCGGCTTCTGATCGCTTCGCTTCGAGATTACGACCGAAACGCCTTTGTGCAATTCCTTCTCGGACTCTTTCCTTTCGATCCTGAAGCCGTTCTCGCGGCGGTGAGTGAATACAAGATCGGCACGGGCCGCAACGGTGAGGCGATCTTCTGGCAGATAGACCAGGAACGGCGGATCCGCACGGGCAAGCTGATCGCCTACGATCCGAAGACGGGGAAGCGGCGAAAGGATCGATCGCCGAGTTGGATACATTCGACCTTGAAGCAGGCCGGAAAGCTTCTGGGATCCTTCGAGTTGCAGCAATGCTTTTTCGGCGAACACCTTCTCCACGACCGGCCCGGCTTACCCGTTGCTATTGTCGAAAGCGAAAAGTCCGCTGTTATCGCGTCTATCTGCAAAGGCGTGTTCCCTGATCTTGTCTGGCTCGCTACGGGCGGCAAGAGCAACCTGAACATCGAAAGGCTCAGAACACTCGGATACCTACGCAAGATTATTCTTTACCCCGACGCGGACGGCTTTGGCCGTTGGAAGGATATTCGAGACACGGCAAGGCGGGACGGCCTTGATATCTCGATCTCAACCCTGATCGAACGTTACGCGAACAATGCCGACAAGCGAGAAGGCTGCGACCTCGCCGACTTCCTGATCGCCCGGCAACGAGAACTCAACGATCCCGCGAATCGGTACGATCTCCGCGACCTGATCGAAGAACGGCTCGCCATCATGATCTTCGACGGCCGCCTCACCGAACAAGAAGCCAAAGCCGCCATCATCCTGCCAAGCGGTTGAGGGGTTGTGGGTTGCGTATGGTGGCGCTCGCCGTCAACGGATCGACGCTCGTGAAACGCCCGTGCGTTGGGTTGTAGTACGTCCTGTCAGAACCGGGAGCGATAGCGATTGGGTTCTTCCATTCCGCATTCCGCACTCCGAATTCTGCATTCGACACGTCTTTCTCGTAGCCCGTGTAGTCCTTTCGCGTCGGCCCGACTCGCAAACTTCACAACACTCTTTCCTCGCTCCTCACTCTTCATTCCCCACACTTTCAACTCAGGCAGACGTCGAAACCTTTCATTTTGGCAGAATCTCAATGTCGACCCGGTTCGAGATCGTGCGGAGACAACTGCCATCCTCATTCGACAGAAGCTGAGCTTCAATCAAATAGTGTTCGGGGGGCACTACTAACAACAGCTGTTTCCAGACGTCTATAGCTGCAATGGTGTTTTTCGCGTCTAATTGATCAATATGAATCTGCATCGATACCATTTGATGAGGCCCGAGCTTTTTAGGCAGTGGCGGTATTGGATCTAAATCGCCTATTCTGGCAATAAAGGCATCATACAATTTCGGATTCGCTTCATCACTACCTTTCCTCCACAAATAGAAAACTGGGCGCTGATGTATATAAAGCGATCCAGATGTTTGATTCTCTATCGTCAACCTGAGATCACTCGGCTTGATTAATGGCTGTTCGGCTCTTCCATCGATGCGTGCGAGTGAAGCCTTAATGCACCCTGTTTGCTTCATATAAGTCGCCCTAGTTTGACCAAGCGAAGCTTGGCCAACAACACAACCAAGAACAATAGCAACTATAACCATACTTCTACGCATTTTTCGTCTCCCTACTGCCTTCCGAGCCTAGAAATCTTCCTAAAGAAGTAAGTTGGTTTCACACTCGCTGGACCGTAAGCTGACTGATAAAAAGCGTTCGCGTCCTTAATACCGCTGAATCGAGAACCATCTCCATTCTTGCTTGACCAAGTACCATCAGACTCTTGCTTCATAACGTGGGTGTTTAGATAGTTCTTGCCTTCAAAGACAACCAATTTGTAATATCCTGCCGGAGTTGCAACTCCTTCTCCCGCCGTCACCTTAACGCCGTCTACCTTCACGGATTGTTTCGCCCCGTAGGCCTCGGCAACCTGAACCATGGAGTATGGCGAACCATTCTGCTTGAATTCCTCGCCGCCCGGAAAATACACCGTATCGCCCAGTTCGGTTCCGGAACTATCGTAATGACGATCATGGACCTCCCTATAGCCTCCACCCCTGCCGCCATTTCTATAATATATTGGATCGATCCAGCGATCAGTGAAACCTAAGGCCCAAGCCATGCAGTTATATAGTGCACGAGCTTCAGCGGATTCGCTGACCTCAGTTTCTGGCTGCGAAGATTGGACTGAAGGCGCCATCGTCGCTGCGAACGCATCATAATCAAAGTTCGGATCGCATAAGAGCCCTGCGGCAGCGGCGGCCGCCAACACCGGGTCGGCCGAAGGCGGTGCAGATTGGGGAGATCTAGGGCCGACGCTGGCAAGCAAAAAATCGAACGACGAATCCACTCCACCGCTAGTCATCGGACCGCCACTAGACTGCGTCCATCGCGATTCGCTGTTAGAGCAGCTTCCTCCGCAGGCGCCGGTTGTGTATTGGGAGAGGAGGCCGAGGGGATCGGTGAACTTATAGGGAGAGTTGAGGCCGTAACTATACCTGTTGAACGTTTGAGGATTTCTTATCGTTGCAGACGCAACCAGCGGATCGACGGATGTGAATCTGCCGTGCGTCGGGTTGTAGTACCGAGCCTGGGCGAATTCGAGTCCTGATTCCTCGTCCTTCTCGTAGCCCGTGTAATTCTGCCGGATCTCGGTCGGCTGATAGCCCAATCCCTGCGTTCTCTGGACCGTGAAACTCTCCTCACCAAAAGCGGTGAAGTCCCGTCGCGACGCAACGGAACCGCGTTCATCCGTAACGACTCGCGGCGAACCCAAATGATCGGTTGTCAAATAGCTAACTCGCGGCTCTTGAGCGACCTCGCCCGAATATTCCGCGATCAATACTCCAGATGCATCATACACGAAGATCGTGGCCTCGTCGGCAGAAGCTTTTTTGATCCGCCGGATTGACTACTTTCAAGCTACGTGATGAACCGAATCCGCCACCCATCGTCACCTTTTACGACGGTGTGCACAAGTCGAAGCTCGTTACCATACCGATTGCGAGCTACGACTAGAACTCGACACTCAGTTTCGCTCTTACACTCAAAATTGGTTGGGCGAATATACGTCAAACCTGTCTCGAAAATGACGCTCTCCCATGGATGCGCGTCGTCGTTAACAACGATCGTAAACCCTTCCATCGTATTGGTTCGAAGTTTGCTGGCAACATCCAGATCATCTTTCTGAGCAGCCCTCCAAAACCGTGTTATCACGGACAAGACCTCATCGCATGTTCCTGGGCGACTGGACTGCTGACATAACGCATCGAATGAATTCTTCTTCTGCTCTTGAATTCCCCAAGGAGAAGGGGTCCCAATGACAATAAATGCGAGAATCGCCAGCAAAACGAAAAATCCAACTTTCATATTATTCTCCCTCGCCCGTAAGCTGATCTGTAGAATCGATATTGCGAAATCTCAGTACGGTGAATCTAAGGCTCTTTGCCGAATATACCATGGTATCGGCCGGTTAACATGCGGAACGATTCGGATATTAGCTGGGTCAGCTCTGCGATGCGGGAGTCCTCCTGATATGGGTGGAGAGGCTGCATCGGCTCTTGTGACGAGTCGCCTCGCATGGTCGATCATTGTCTTATTCACAAGGCCAACAAACTGCACCGAATTGCTTATTGGAACGGCATCTGACGCGGCAACGGCAACCGCTGAGTTATTGATCACCGTCGCATTTGCGGCAATTTTTCCTTCCAAAGTCCGTGGAAATTCGGTTGTAGTAGAGCGCGAAGATCCAGTTTGTCCAGAAACGTCAGCACCATCAGTACCGACGCTTACTCCGACTTGCGCGCTGGATGTATCCGTTTGCTGTGACATTTCACCCTTAGGTACCCGAGATGCCGCCGTTTCCGCAACTGTGGCTGCATAAATGGTGGGCCAATTTGCAGCAATTAGATTGTTCGCAATCTCCTGGAGACTCGACGTCTTTTGGTTAATAATCGCTTCAGTATCACCGGGTGCTGGTAGATATTCAACTTTGAGGGTCGGAGGTGGCGGTATCTCCGAAGGAGTCTGGGATGGTTGAGGCTCGCTCGCATTCGGCGAAGTTGCCGCAACCACCGGCGCTTTTTCCTGCTCACATTCGAAAGCCCCGCAAAGGAAGGCGGCATAGTTGTCGGTGTAGCCCGCGTTGCCGCTTTGGAACCATCGCGATGCACTGTTTGGACAGTTGCTACCGCAGGCGCCGGTTGTGTATTGGGAGAGCAGGCCGAGCGGATCGGTGAATTTGTATGGGGAATTTAGGGCGTAGGAGTAGCGGTTGAGGGTTTGGGGGTTGCGGATGGTCGCCGACGCCGTCAATGGATCGACGCTCGTGAAACGCCCGTGCGTCGCGTTGTAATACCGCGCCTGTGCGTACTCCAAACCGCTCTCCTCGTCCTTCTCGTATCCCGTGTAATTCTGCCGGATCTCGGTCGGCTGATAGCCCAATCCCTGCGTTCTCTGGGCCGTGAAACTCTCCTCACCAAAAGCGGTGAAGTCGCGTCGCGATGTAACGGAGCCGCGTTCATCCGTAGCGACACGCGGCGAGCCCAAATGATCGGTTGTCAAATAGCTAACTCGCGGCTCCGCAGCGACCTCGCCCGAATATTCCGCGATCAATACTCCAGATGCATCATATACGAAAATGGTGGTTTCGGCCGCGGAAACTTATCTCTTTGGTGCCCGATCCAGGATCTTTATCGATTCAAGGAATTTCGCAATTTCCGGCTCCCAGAAAGACCGCTCTTTTTCAGAAAACGTGACACCAATAGAATATTCGCGGTCATAGTTGTCGATATTGCATGTCAGATTTACCGCCAGGCCGTCATTGCCGTCTCTACTTGTCTGGTAACTGAGGCACGCGGCCTTTCCGCCGCCGATATTTCTGGATACCAGCGGTTGCCAACTGAGTAGGGAAGTTCCCGATCGCGCCAAGTTTTGTGCAAACACCGACCTGAGCCGGCTCGATTCCGTGTAAGCGGTCGAGCTCAAATCGATCGGGTCGGTCAACTTCCGGCAGACTCGGTTGTCGCACGGTCCCACAGCAATCAAGATCCATGCATCACCAAATTCTGACAAAAGCCGCGCTTTTGCCGAGGATGCCACCAAAAAGCTCACGGCATCCACGTGATTGACTGGTCCTGCCAAAACTTGTGAATCAAACATCGGTCGCAAAGAAGCCGGGAGACGGAATTCGCCAAAGTCTTTAAGAGCGTACAAATCGCTATCCTGCTCTCGTCTCTGTGCAGGAGCGTAACTAGAAAGCGAAGCGAGCAGGAGCAAAATGATTGGAATATTTTTCGTTAGCTGCCGTCGCAGGTCTTTTAGCATAATAATCTCCTCCCAAAAATTCGGTGTTGAAAATCTCTGAATTTTTTCACTAAGGTGAGAGTACAATCTGTCTGGGCACAACCTTTACTTCTGGAACTGAGTTGTCTTTCATGAAACTAACATGATAATTGACTTTAAATGGCCCTTTTGAAAGTACGATGTCTACTCGGTAAGTGCGACCGTAATCCGTTCGCATTCCGTTTGGTCCGTCGAGGTCGATCGATTGAAGAAGGACTGTCTTTGTTTCCGCCCACTCCCGTCCCAATGGATATTGTCCAAGGAAGGAAGGGAAATAATTTATGTACTCATAGTTCTTAATCGGCCTACCATTTGCGTCGTTAATTAATGTCATGGTCACAGGAGATTGCCACTTATTTACCGGGCTACCATTTGAGTCATATTCAACCACGGGTTCGGGCTGGCCAACATCTATCTGAACCGTCAACGTCGGTGGTGCAGGAGCAGTCGGTGGCTCGAAAAATGGATTGCAGAGTTCGTTCGGGTCGGAGATGTCAGGAGCTTGACGCGATTGCTGAGGTTTTTGCTGCCGCTCGCCGGTTACGAGTGCATCCCAAGCGGCTTGCCCGAAGAGTCCGATAAATTCCTTTATCATTCGCTCCTGAGCTCCATTGAGTTGTCCGCTGTAGTAGTCGCTCGTCCAACCGCCTGAGCCTCCGTCGGAGTTTGGACAACCTTCGCCGCAGGCTCCTGTTGTGTATTGAGATAATAGCCCCAATGGATCGGTGAATTTGTATGGGGAATTCAGGGCGTAGGAGTAGCGGTTGAGGGTTTGGGGGTTGCGGATGGTCGCCGAAGCCGTCAGCGGATCGACGGATGTGAAACGCCCGTGCGTCGGGTTGTAGTAGCGAGCCTGTGCGAACTCCAAACCGCTCTCCTCGTCCTTCTCGTAACCTGTATAATCTTGACGCACTTCGTCGGGCGTTGATGCATATTTATTGCCGCTCACGCGCTGGGCAGAGACTACTTCCTCGCCAAACGCCGCGAAGTCCTTGCGGTTCGTTACTTCACCATTTTCATTCGTCGTCACTCGCGGGCTTCCCAGATGATCCTGCGTCAGGTAACTGACCTGTTGAACTGTCGCAAGCGTAGTCGAATATTCAGCAACAACCTTTCCTGCCGCATCATAGACAAAGATCGTCGTTTCAGATGAGGTTTCCTTTTTCACGCGTTTGCCTTCACCGTCGTAAGCATAAGTCCCGTCCGGTGTCGAACCCGAATTATTCGCATTAAAGAACTCGGTCTGATGCCCCTCCGCATCATACCCGAACCTCTCCCCGGCCGCATTCGCCGTCAATGACCCGTTCGCATCGTAACTATATCCGCTCTCGGAAATGCGGTTCGTCGCCGCCGAGATCATCGGGTTGCAAAGCACCTGCGAACAACTCCCAAGCGTCGTCGTGTTCGCCGCATCGAACCGCCTGTTCCCAAAGCGATCGTACTGAAACGTCTGCTTCCACGTCTGCGCCCCCGAAACACTCTCCGCCGCCGACACAAGCCGGTTCAGATCGTCATACGTGTAGCTCTGCGTCGCCGTAAAACCTGCGTTCGTTCCCACAGTTGGAACCGTTACCTTTTGCTCGCGCAAACTTCCGTTGTTATCGTGTACACCAGTAGTCGCGTAAGAATAATCGAGCTTGAGAAGATTTTGGGCCGCATCGGTAGTCCCAAGTCCGATCATCGTCACCTGGGTGCGGCTGTTATAGCCCGCCGTTTCCCAAAGTCCGTTGCCGAGCTGCATCTTCGTCACGTTCCCCGCAGAATCTCGCGAGATCGCGTCGGCGTACGTCCAATAACCCGAAGCCGCATTCTTCTTGCTCTGGATCTGCGAAAGATCGCCGTTCTCATCAAGCGTACTCTTGACAACCCGTCCGCTCGGATAGGTCTCCTCGATCAAGGCACCGGAGAGATTGTATGCGTAGCCGGTCGTGTACGTTGTGCCGTCCGTTATCTGCTGATGGGAAGTCGGACGGCCAAAGAGATCGAATGCTGTGAAATTCGTCTTCGACACAGTTGATTTGATGCCGGTAGTCTTGCCTTTTACTGCCCCGGAAGCTGTTTGTGCTGTATCGTTCGCATCAAAGTACTTTCCATCATAGTAGAAATCGACATTAGGCGTTGTCGTTCCCGTGTAAGTTCTCTTTGTTATTCGGTTCAAACGGTCATACTCGGCGGAAACAGCCGCATTATTTGCATCGGTTGTCGAAACGATGCTTCCACCGTCATTATACTCATATTTCACCGACCATTGGTTATTTCCCGTTATCGGGTCGGTAAATGCTGCACCGGAGAACGTAGGATTCGCCAACTGCTCGACTTGGCGCGCGTAAAGAAGCCTGCCAAGACTATCGTGATAGAAGTATCGATATTGGCTGCCCTGAGCCGTCTTTCTCAAGTTGCCGAGCGTATCGAATGTGTAATCGGTTGTCAGTGCCGTGCCGCTCGGGTCTTCGACTACGCGAACCATATTACCCGACGCGTCGGTGTATCCTTTCCGTTTCTTTCCCGCTTGATCGGTGATCGTCTTGGTCAGGCCAACGATCCCCGAAGTTGATACTCCATAGGCCGTTGTGATAGTCGAAGCATCGGGAAAATCGACCTCTACCACGCGACTCGAAGTATCATAGACATTCGTCGTCCAGACCTTTGCTTCGCCAACGCGGTATGGATTGCAAACACGCGAGACCCGACCGAACGAATCGAATTCCTTCTCGGTGAATATATTGCCGCCAGAATCTGTAGTTTCGGTTTTCCAGGCGCGGCCAAGACCGTCAAAATACGTAATCGTTTCCGCAAATTTATTCGTATCGATCTGAGCGCGCGACTTTACCCAAACATTGCCTGTCTCATCGTGATAGATCGTTTCGTTCGTCGGGCCGATTTGCGTCGAGCCGTCGTAATAACGTGTGTATCGAGGCCGCAAGGTCGCCGGGTCATACTCGATGGACGTTTTCAAGCCGTTGACATCGGTTGTCGTAAGCGGCAAGCCTGTTGCCCAGTCAAATGTTGCGGTTGTAGTAAACGCAGTGCTCGAACCGTGCTGTCCTGACGGGTCGGGAACCGGAGTCGTAACCGATTCTGGAAAGGCGTGATACGTCGTATCGTAAGTCGTAGTCGTTGTGTTCCCAAGGGCATCGGTGGCCGACACTTTGTTGCCATATTGATCGAACGTTGCACTGGCTGCGATATACGCCGCGGGGTTCGTCGCCGTACCTTTTGTACTATCCCAGGCTTTTGCAGTCGTTGGATTACCTCGGTATCCCGGTGAGCGGCCCGATTCGTCATAGACCGTCTCGCTCTGGCTTACGATATTTCCCGAACCATCTTTCACTTTCGCAATGGTTACAAGGCCATTGATATTCTGCGAGGTATAGTTCGACTTGACGGAAGAATAATTCGGATCGTCAATCAGGTAGGTCACTTCACTGCTCCTGATCGATGTGGTAGGTGCAACCGTTGGGATGGTTGTCGGTGAGGACGGTCCCTGTCCAGGCGTAAATGACGCGCCGTCGGTCTTAACGCTAAATGTGTAGTTCGTCGTCTTGCTCTCAAGCAACGGCGTGTCTTGGAGGCTGAGGTTCCCATTGTATTCGTGCTTGGTAATCGCCGAAAGGCCATTTCCGGCGGAGTCATAAACAATTGCTTCTTCGTAATCCACACGCGGATGCCATTGCATCAAGTAGCTACCCGTTGTTGTTACCTGCCAGTGGGTCAGCTTTCTTAAAACCAGTTTGTTGTCACTCGAATAAGTGCGCTCCTCGTAAGGCATCCCCGTTAGAGCTTCGCCAAACCCAAACGAACCGGTATCCGCAGTCTTGTGCATGTAGCGCTCATACCGAGTCCCGTCCGGATTGACGGTCGATGTAGAACCAGTTTGACTGGAATAGATCCAGTGGTAGGGACTTGGGTCAGTTTCGTAACGATAGACCTTCCGGTCAGTGACTCCCCGATTTGCGGCTGCGTAGGGCACTTCAAGGTAAGCATTGGCCGCAACCGTGGAATATACAAATTGTTCCACCCCGCCAGTAGGGTACTTTATCCTGTCAAGTTCGCCGTAAACGTTGTATGAGAATTGATAACTTTGACCATTGGGTAGTTCGATTTCAGTCAAAAGTATTGGATTGAATATCTCGCTCGGCGCGATACGATTTGCCATTTCCGAAGGAAACAGAAATGTGCCCGGATCCCGGTAATGCCAACCTCCGCCACTATCGCGATACACATTTGTAAGGTATTTCAACGAGTCGGAGAATTCCGTCAAAGCACTGGTCTCCTGAGTGGTGTCTTTGAGTTTTTTCCAATGAAGTTTATAAGTAATATTGTCGCTCAATCCTGGAAGGTGATATTCGTAAGGCACAACAGTCGGAGTCGTGGGTGCAGCGGTGAAAGGCATGACCTGCTCCCGTAAAATTACACCAGTAGGAAAGCAAGAATCAATTAAGATTGGAGGAGATTCTTGCAATGAGGAA